>NZ_JAWVXU010000008.1:0-227613 GCF_033723075.1 Pseudomonas sp. | reverse complement strand
CGCCAACGGCGGCTACAGCTACGTCACCAATGCCGCAGCGCAGGCGCTTGTCGCCGGCGCTAGCGAAACCGACACCTTCAGCTACACCCTTAAAGACAGCGATGGCAGCTTCTCCACCACCACCGTGACCTTCACCGTCAATGGCAACAACGATGCCCCAATCGTTTTGGCGAGCAATGCACGCGTATCCGAAGAAGGTCTTGCAGGTGGACGCCCTGACTCGAGTGGCACTTCTGATCAGACCAATGAGAAGACCTTCACGGGTCAAGTGATGATCCAAGACGCTGAAAACGACTTGCTTAGTGTCACCCTGAACGGACCAACGACGGCACTGACCTCAGGTGGTCAGCCTATTACATGGGTCGGTACTGGTACGGGGTTACTGATTGGCTATGCCGGCTCGGCAATCCCAGCCAATGAAGCCATTCGCGTCAGCATCGATAACAGTGGCAACTATACGGTCACGCTGTCCAAACCACTCGACCATGGCACTGCAAACGTCGAGGACGTACTGCAAATTGGCGTAGGCGTAATCGTTAGCGACGGCGCTCTTTCCACCTCAACCACGCTGACTGTGGTGGTAGAAGACGATATGCCGAGCAGTGCCATCGTCCGCACCCTGGAAGTGCCGGTCGACACCATAATCATCCAAAACCTGCAAGGTGGGTGGACGAATGCCGTGCTCGAATCTGGCAGCAGCCCAAGTTCAGGCCAGTTGATCAATACCGATACGGACAGCCTGGTAGATGCCATCTATTGGGGAGAGAACAACAACAGTGCCAGTTCTGCTTACACATTGAACGATAACTCTGCATTGATCAGCGGCCAGCAAATCAATGCAGGATCGCTGTTCAAGCTTGCAGACTTTTCGCACGTCAACAAACCGGTCAACGGCTCGCCGCTGGACAAAGTCACCATGACCATGTCCATGGATGTTTCTATCAACGGTACTGTAGTTAATGTACCGTTCACAGTACTGCTCGATCACACCGAGACCCCTAACAGCAGCGACGAAACCGCCTCGCGCGACATCATCACCCTGCCGAGCCAGAACGTGACTGTTATGCTGAATGGTCAGACTTACTCCTTCAGTCTTGAAGGCTTCAAGGATGGCAGCGGCAATATTGTCAACACCATTTATACCCATGAAAATGCGACCAGCACCTTTGAAATCTACGGAAGCCTAAACACCACGTTAACGATGCCAAATTTGGAAGGCAGCGTTGCCGGAACCGCTGGCGCCGACGGTTTCGGCAGCGTGACTTGGGGCAATTTGAGCAACGCCCACGGCACGCTCACCACCAGCGCCGATGGCGGTTATCGTTTTGTCCTGAACGAGGCAGGCTATGCCCTTATCCAGGCCGGCGGCTCGGTGCCAGCACCGACCTTTAACTACACGGTCACAGACAAAGATGGCGATGCATTCAACAGTACGCTGACCATCAACCTGCTGGCTGATAGAGACTCGACGCCGGTAGCGAACGACAACTTTGCACAAGCAGTTTTGACACAAATAAATAGTCAGCGAACCGATTTCGCAAGCTTCTCTGTGGCTGACAGCCGAAGCCGTGGTGGCGATAACGACCCAAACGAAGAGTCTTCTGTAGTATCCAGCGCAGTAATGACGGTCTCCGGAGGTACCGGTACGATTACCTTCAACGCTGCCTTTACAGGCAACAACAGTGACACCTTCCGATATGCCCTGGATCAACAGAACATTAATGGCTCTTGGAACCTAGGAAGTTATACGGACCTAATCAGTAGTAATAGCATCAGCAATCTGACCGACGGTTCATATAGAGTCCGTTTATATGTACTGGATGGTAGTAGTCGTAACGGTAATGCCTCCGTCACACTGACTAACATTGCGTTAGTCACCACATTGCTGACGCCAACCATCGAGGCTGCTGCGGCTAGCGGCAACGTACTAACAGATACCAATAACTATGTTGGCAGTTCCAACGCATGGGACTCGATAGACAGCCTTGGCCAGGAAGGTTCAGTAATCAGTGAGGTCAATGGTTACAACGTGTCGAGCAGCGGCAGCACCAGCGTCACTGGTCTGTATGGCACCCTGTCCGTTGCAGCAAATGGGTCGTATACCTACACACCGTTCACAAACGTCAGCAACGTTGGCAAGAGCGAGACCTTCACCTACACACTGAGCCAGCCTGACGGTGACAGCGATACAGCTAACCTGATCATCAATATTGGCAACACTGCCTACACAGCGCCGACGCCAATTACCGGCAGTGGCACGCTAAATGGCACCAGTGGCGACGACGTGATTCTCGGCAGCAGCGGTATCGATACACTGAATGGTGGCACCGGCAACGATCACCTTGAAGGCAAAGCAGGTAACGACACGCTTTATGGCAATGCCGGCAATGACATTCTTATCGGCGGCGAAGGTGACGACATCCTTTACGGTGGCGCAGGTGCTGACACCTTTGTCTGGCATGTCGGTCATACCGATAACGATACGATCAAGGACTTCAGCATCAGCGATACAGGTCACGACACCATTGACCTGCGCGACCTGCTGCAAGGCGAGAATGACGCCAATATTGACGACTTCATGCGAGTCGTGGCCACCGACAGCGTCACCACGCTGGAGATCAGCAGCAAAGGCGAGTTCGCCCACGGTGCAGCGGCGGATGTCACCATCAAGCTGGAAAACGGCGGTAACCCCGTGGACCTCTCCAGCTACGGCTCGACATCCTCGCAGATCGTCAGCTCGTTGATCGCCGGTGCCGATCCGACCATCAAGATCGACCACACCTGACAGCCAAAACCCCGCTAACATCGGTTAGCGGGGTTTTCGTTCAAAGGAAGCCGTTGGCGCTAAGGAGTGCTCGATGTTGTATGTGAAACGCGATACCTGGGGCAATCTGCAACAGGTTCAGGCATCACCGTTCGAAGGCATGGATGGTGAGCTTGCTGCTGATGATCAGGAGGCGCTGGCCTGGTTTGCCAATCAGACTGTGGAAAGCAGTCTGCTCCAGCTCCAGCAGAGCGACCTGGATATGATCCGGGTACTGGAAGATCTGATCACCGTGCTGATCCAGAAAGGGGTTGTGCGCATCACCGACTTGCCCGAAGCGGCGCAGAGCAAACTGGTCGGCCGCAGCAAGGCACGGGACGCCCTTGGCGGGTTGAATCGGCTGATCAATGACGATGAATCCGGGTTGATCTGAGCGTCTCCCCGGGTTACCGCCAGTATTCCTGAAGGATGGGGCGGATCCTTTCACGGACAAGTCCGCTCCTGCACGGCGGCAGTCCCGTAGCCCGGTTGAAATCCGGGAATATTTGTCGGCATCCCCATCGCCCCCGAATAGCACCCGGGTTACGGCGCTGCGCTCATGCCTTGTCGCCCAGCCTGGATTAGCCTTGGCGTAATCTGGTAAACGCTCCCCGGATTACGCTGGAACAGATCCAGGCTACGGTCTTGCGAGCAATCCCTGACGGGAGTCACCTCAAACCCAGGGCCCCGGCTCGCCGAACAAGCGGCCCTGTACGCCCTCGATCCCCATGTCGCGCAGCGCCTGCCACTCGCCGTCGGTTTCGACCCGCTCGGCTATCAGCGGCAGGTCGATGCTGTTGGCTGCCCGCTGCATGGCCTCGATGAACAGGCGCTTGTCGTTCTCGGCGTCGATGGCGCGGATATAACTGCCATCCACCTTGAGGTAGCTGAGGCCGAGCTTGGCCAGGTTGCCGATCATGCTGAAGCGTCCGCCGAAGTGCTGCAGCCCCAGGCTGAAGCCAAGGCTGCGCAGACGCACGGTCAGCGCCTCCAGGGCTGCGGCATCGGGCAGCTGATCTTCGTCCAGTTCAAGGGTCAGGCGCGGGCCGAGGTGCGCGTGCTGACGCAACCGCTCATAGAGTTGCTGCAGCGCCTGCGGGTCGCGAATGGTGCTGCCGGAGAGACTCAGGGCGACGCAACTGCTGTTGCTCTGCAGCTGGGCCAAGACCCAGTCGAGCATGGCCAGGTCGAGACGGGTGGCCCAACCGAAACGCTCGAGCCAGGGCAGAAAACGCCCCGCCGGCACCGGGTTGTTCTGCTCATCGAGCAGGCGCGCCAGCACCTTGAGGTGCAAGACCCGAGCGGGGTCAGCCGCACTCACAACCGGCTGTACATACAGCTGGAAACGCCCCTGATTGAGCGCCTGATCCAGCAGGCCGTGCCAGCTCTGCCGCTCATCGGCGGCAGGCCGCTGCGTGTCGTGATCGCTACAGGCCCAGTTCTGCAGGCTCTGACTGCTGGCCTGGGCCAACGCCGCATCCAGCGCTGCATATAGCGCAGTGAGCTGATCGCCCGGCGCGAAGGCCGTCATGCCGATATGCGCGACCGGCAAGCAGTCGCTGGCACCGGTCTGCTGCAGGCTGATCAGGGCACTGTCCAGGCTCTCTGCCAACTGCTCCGCTTCACTGCGATCGAGACCGGCGGCCAGCACGGCAAACTCGCCGCCCCGGTTGCGTGCCAGCAGGTAGCGGCCCTGGCTGATTTGTTGCAACTGCACGGCGATGGCCTTGAGCAACTGGTCGGTACGCTGGCCACCCAGACGCTGGTTGAGCCCGGCCAGATCATTGACCCGCAGCAGCAGCATGAAGCCGCTGCCGGCGTGTTCATCGACACCCACGCGCGCCTGCAGCTGCAGATCGAAGTAGCGTCGGTTGGCTAGCCCGGTGAGGCTGTCCTGATAGGCCTCGGCACGCAGTTTCTCGCTGCGCGCGGCTTCCTCGGCGAACAACGCCTTGAGCTTCTCGACCATCTGGTTCATGGCATTGACCACCCGACGAAACTCGGGAGTCTTGGGCAGCTCGGGCAGGCTGAGAAACTCACGTCGGGCAATGGCGTTGGACTGCTCGACCATGTAATCCAGCGGCCGCAACTGGCGTTTGAGCAGCAGTACGCCCAGACCGATGCAGAGCACGCCACTGAGCGCCAGCCACAGCAGGATCCCGAGGGCGCTTTGCCAGAGTTTGCCAACGGCGAACAGCGGATGGCTGACCACCTGCACCCGCGCCGCCTGGCGCCAGCCGTCGCTGACGATGGCATCACCGCTGGCGGGCGCCAGATCCACCAGGCTGGCGAACCATTGCGGCGCCTCCCCGCTGACCGGCACACCCGTGCGCTCGACTATCACCTGCCCATTCGCCGGGTCGAGCACCCTGATGCTCTCGAAGTAGCCACTGTCGAAAACCGAACTGACCATCAGCTCGATCATCGCCACATCCTTGACATGCGGGCTCAGCGACAACCCCAAAGCGGTCGCCGTATCCTGGGCATGGGCACGCAATTGGTTGACCTGCTGCTCCCGCGAACTCTCCACACTGATCAGAAAACTGCCGGTGAAACTCACCAGCATCAGCACACAGATGGCGATAAACAATTGCTTGAACAGTGACATCAACCACTCCTTCGGGTCGCTCTCAAGGAAAGCCTTCGGCCCGCATTTTTCTCAACAGATCCTGCCAGCGCGAGAGGCGCTTGCTGTCTCCGACTTGTTTGCCGCCGCCAGCACCGGGCAGCCACAGCCCCTCGGCGTTGAAGGCATAGACAGGCACCAGGTCTTTACGCTGGCTGGCAGGTTCGATGGCATCGATCAGGTTATCCAGCACCAGCGGTATGGCCTGGGGGTGCTGGTAATAGGTGAGCACCATGTGCGCCTGGTTCAACCGCACCGCCTTGACGTAGGTGATACGCAGCTTTTCACTCGGCACACCCAGCTGGCGCAGGCTGAAGTACTTGGCGAGGGCATAGTCCTCACAATCGGCGGCACCGCGAAACAGCGCCTCGACGGGCGTGGCCCAGTAATCGTTGACCTTCCATATCTGGATATCGTCACGAAAGCGCAGGCGCAGGTTGAAGAAGCGGTTGACCGCTTGCAGCTGCTCCATTTCGCTGACGCCTGCCTGCTCCTGCAGCAGTCGTTGCCAATCATCGATGCGCCCACGGCCCTGCCCAAGCGGCCCGTACAACTGCTCGGCACGCTTGCTGATCAGGTTGAAATCCCAGTCGGCCTGCAACGCGCCGCAGGCCAGCAACACGGCCACCAGCCAGGCCGCCACCCATGGCCAGCGACGATATGCGCGCACAACTTCGATACGACCAGTCTGCAAACTGAGGATTCCACACATCAGGCCCGCGCCATGTTGCGGGCGACACAGGCAAAACACAATTGCCAACTGCCATCATCTGGGACAGCGTACGGGGGAGGTAGTCCGGATCTGCCGCCAGCGGCGGCGATCCCGCGACCCGAACGCCAGCGACGGCACGCTCAAGATTGCTCAGGGCTGGCCGATCTTCTCCAGTGCCTGCTCCAGGGTGTCGACGCTGCGCTCGATGTTGTTCAGCTTGTCCAGACCGAACAGGCCGATGCGGAAAGTCTGGAAGTCCGCCGGTTCGTCGCACTGCAGCGGCACCCCGGCGGCGATCTGCAGGCCTTGCGCAGCGAACTTCTTGCCGCTCTTGATCTCCGCGTCGTCGGTGTAGCAGACCACCACCCCGGGCGCCTGGAAGCCGGCGGCGGCGACGCTCTTGAAGCCCTTGCGGGTCAACAGCGCGCGCACCCGGTCGCCCAGCTCCTGCTGGCTCGCACGCACCTTGGCGAAGCCCAGGCTTTCGGTTTCCTGCATCACCTCGCGAAAGCGCGCCAGGGCGTCGCACGGCATGGTGGCGTGGTAGGCATGGCCGCCCTGTTCGTAGGCCTGCATGATCTGCAGCCACTTCTTCAGGTCGCAGGCGAAGCTGCTACTCTGGGTCGCCTCGACGCGCTGCTGGGCCGCCGCACTGAGCATCACCAGGGCGCAGCAGGGCGAACCGCTCCAGCCTTTCTGCGGCGCGCTGATCAGCACATCGATGGCGCAAGCCTGCATGTCGACCCAGAGCGCACCCGAGGCGATGCAGTCGAGGACGAACAGGCCACCCACCCCGTGCACGGCGTCGGCGACGGCGCGCAGGTAGTCATCCGGCAGGATCATCCCCGACGAAGTCTCGACATGCGGGGCGAACACCAGTTGCGGCTTTTCCGCCAGGATGGTCGCGACCACTTCGGCGATCGGCGGTGGGGCGAAGGCGGCCTGGGGCCCGGTCTCGATCGGCCGGGCCTTGAGCACCTGGGCCTCGGCCGGAATGTCGCCCATCTCGAAAATCTGCGTCCAGCGGTAGCTGAACCAGCCGTTGCGGATCACCAGGCACTTCTGCCCGGTGGCCAGCTGACGCGCCACCGCCTCCATGCCGAAGGTGCCACTGCCGGGCACTATCGCCACGGCGTGGGCGTGGTAGACCTGCTTGAGCGTGCGCGAGATGTCGCGCATCACCTGCTGGAACGCTTGCGACATATGGTTGAGAGAGCGGTCGGTGTAGACGACCGAGTATTCGATCAGGCCATCGGGATCGATATCCGGGTAGCGGTCAGACATGAGTGACTCCTGTGGCTGGGATGTCCATATCGCTCGACCCTGCCCGAAGCCTGGATGAATGACAAGACTGTCGAGCGTGCGAGTTGCGGCACTGGCCTGAACTTGCGCTTTCTCGGCGGCATGACTGACAGATCACCGGGGGCGCGGTGGCGTGGCGGAGGGAGTGTCCATGTCACCGCTCGAGCAAAGCCAGATCTTTCAGGCCATGGCCAAGTCGCCCAATTCCAGGCTGTTGCACAGCGTGTAAAACTTAAGACAATAAGTCCGCGGTGGGTCAGTTTCAGTCGTATGTGACCGGCAGAAACCGACCCAAGCGGACGTTAATAACGTCCGGCAGTGCTGGTTAAGCCTTCAACGCAGCTTCGATCGTGGCTATGTCGATCTTTCTCATGTTCATCATGGCTTCAAACGCGCGCTTGGCCGCCGCCCGATCAGGATTGGCTATCGCGGCCGTCAATGCGCGTGGCGTGATCTGCCACGATAGTCCCCATTTGTCCTTGCACCAACCACATGCGCTTTCCTCACCGCCGTTTTCGACAATCGCACTCCACAAGCGGTCCGTTTCGGCTTGGTCGTCAGTGGCAACCTGGAACGAGAAAGCCTCGTTATGCTTGAAGACTGGCCCCCCGTTCAGTCCGAGACAGGGAATGCCCATCACCGTGAACTCAACCGTCAGGACATCGCCCTGCTTGCCCGCAGGATAGTCGCCAGGCGCGCGATGGACTGCGCCTACCGCGCTGTCCGGGAACGTCTTGGCGTAGAAGGTCGCAGCATCCAACGCAGTGCCGTCGTACCAGAGGCAAATCGTATTTTTGCTGTTCATCCTGGTTCTCCAAGATTGGGATTGATCCGTGGATTCTAGCCCCGAAGGTAGCCTGGAGCGGCAGCAGAGCATTCTTGCTGCGTGCTATCGACCCAATATGGCTGCCGTTGGCGAAAGGCAGAAACCGGCCAGGAGTGGCCCATCAGCATCAATACCGTGGTCTGTCCCTGTTTGTTCTCGGCAGACTGGCCCGGGCCAACGCGGTGAATGCCTTGAGCGCAGCGGAGGGGTTGCGCCGGTTCGGGTAGTACAGGCACAGGTTGTCCCGGGCCGGCGTCCACGCTTCCAGCACCCGCTCGAACTGCCCGGCGTCGAGTTCAGCCTGAACGTCCTGCTGCATAAAAAAGCCCAGCCCTACACCTTCCTGCACCACCGCCTTGGCGACACTTGGCTCGTCCAGGGTGAGTTGGCCGGTCACATCAAGTCGGGTCACCTCACCCGCACGCTCGAAATGCCAGGGGTAGATCGCCCCATTGGGCAGACGGATGCGGATGCACTGATGCTTGAGCAGGTCCGCCGGACTACGCGGCCGGCCGTACTGGGCGAAGTACGCGGGCGAACCGACCACGGCGTAGCGTTGCGGCTGGCCAAGCGGGATCACGATCATATCGCTGGGCACAAGACTCGCAGAACGTACGCCGAGGTCGAAACCGTCCGCGACGATGTCCACCAGGCGGCCTTCGGTCACCAGATCGATATGCACTTTCGGATAACGTCGCAGAAACTCCAGCACCAGCGGCAGCAGGGCTGCGCGGGCGGCACTGGCGAACGCATTGATGCGCAACACACCCGACGGCCCGGCATTGTGCGAGCGCACCGCTTCGAGCGCCGCACGTACATCCTGCAACGCCGGGCCGACCTGCTCCAGGTACATCGCGCCCGCCTCGGTCAGCGACACGCTGCGGGTGGTGCGATTGAACAGCCGCGTTTCGAGGCTCGCCTCCAGTTTGGCAATGGTGTTGCTCAATGCCGTGGTTGAAACATCGAGGTCGATGGCCGCCTGCCGAAACGACGCACGGCGTGCCACGGCCAGCACAGCTTCCAGCTCATTGAGACCAAGGCGCGAATCTGCCATGCAATTGTCCTGATATTCGGGATAGGTCGTTAACCTCTATCCCAGTTGAGCAAACTATCAAGCGAGCGGCAAGATCACAGTCGTAAACCCCAACCCACTGTGAGAGGAGATCAGGCCATGAACCTGCACCTGCCTGACGCCGTACAGACCTACTTCGATGTCAGCAATGGCGGCGACATCTCGCGCCTTGCCGCCTGCTTCTGCGCGGACGCCAGGGTGACCGACGAAAACCGCACGCACCAGGGCATTGCCGCCATCGAAGCCTGGCAACAGGAGGCCCGCCAGGCATTCACCTACAGCGTCGAGCCGCTGGCGGCGACGCAGAAAGACGACACGCTGAACGTCACGGCGCGCCTGGTCGGTAACTTCCCTGGCAGTCCGCTGCAGCTGAATCATCTGTTCCTGCTGCAGGACGGCCAGATTCGCTCACTGGAGATTGCGCCATGAACCTCGATCTGAGCGGTAAGCGAGTACTGGTCACCGGCGGCACCAAAGGCGTCGGCCGCGCGGTGGTCGAGCTGTTCCTCGCCGAGGGCGCCAAGGTGCTGACCTCGGCTCGGCAGGCCAGCAGCGATCTGCCGGCTGAGCTGTTCGTGCAGGCCGACCTCTCGACCCCGGAAGGCTGCGAAACCCTGGTAGCCGCAGCTACGCAACGGCTGGGCGATGTGGACATCATCGTCCACGTTCTGGGTGGCTCATCGGCCCCCAGCGGCGGCTTTGCGGTATTGGACGACGCGCAGTGGCAACGCGAACTCGATCTCAACCTGCTGCCGGCCGTGCGCCTGGATCGCGCCCTGCTCCCGGCGATGCTGCAGCGCCAGAGCGGCGTGATCATCCATGTAACCTCGATTCAGAACCGCCTGCCCTTGCCCGAAGCCACTACGGCCTACGCAGCGGCCAAGGCGGCGCTGTCGACCTACAGCAAAAGCCTGTCGAAAGAAGTCTCGCCACAAGGTGTGCGTGTTGTGCGGGTGTCGCCAGGCTGGATCGAGACCGAAGCGTCGGTGGCCTTGGCCGAGCGGCTGGCGCAGGAAGCCGGTACGGACTACGCAGGCGGCAAACGCATCATCATGGATGCCCTCGGCGGTATTCCGCTCGGCCGGCCTGCCAAGCCGTCAGAGGTTGCTGAGCTGATTGCCTTTCTGGCCTCGCCCCGCGCGGCCGCCATCACCGGCAGTGAATTTGTGATCGATGGCGGAACAGTGCCGACCGCCTAGCGCTGCACGCTCGCCGCCGGGGCCCGGCTTACGCCAGCAGTTCGATAATCCACTGCGTCTGCCGGGCAACCTTCTGCACCTTCTCCTCACACACCGCCTGCCGCGCGTGAGCGAAGTCGGCCAGGGTCTGTTGCTTCAGACGCAGCATGCGTTGCCACTTGGCCAGGAACGCCGGGCTGCGCGTTTGCATCTGCAGCGGACCAAAGTACAGCTCCTCAGCGCTGTACAGCACCGGGCCAGAACGTTCGGCCACGATAATTTCGTAGGCAAAGCGATTCTCCCGCAGCACCTCCTCACAGAGGATGCGGTAGCCATTTTCCATCAGCCATTGCCGCAGTGGCTGCTCGCCGCCGTTGGGCTGCAGGATCAAACGCTCCTGACCGCTAACGCGAGCCTTACCGCTGTCGAGAATGTCGCGAATCCGCTCGCCGCCCATCCCGCAGATGCTGATTGCCGTGATTGCATCGCCCGCCTCAATCGCCGCCAAACCATCTGCCAGGCGCACGCTGATGCGTTGGCTCAGGTCGCTTTCACGCACGCTACGTTCAGCCGCGTGAAACGGCGTCAAAGCCACCTCCCCCGCCACGGCTACCTCGATAACCCCACGGCGCATCAATGCCACCGGCAGATAGGCGTGATCCGAGCCAATATCAGCCAGCCGCGCCCCTACCGGCACATGCGCCGCCACACGTTCCAGGCGCATGGACAATGTCTGCTCGTTCAACTCCAGCCCCTTCTCAGCATCGACGTTCGGCCGTTGGGCCGAATCGGGGCACGATTCTGTCGAGCAACGCAGTGCATGGCAAATCCCGGCGACCAGCGCTATGAATCTCCCCGAACCTAAGGCTTAGGGAGCACCGGTAACGAAACTTAGTGATGGGCTGTTATCGGCCGATTCTGTTGAAAAAGTAGCTCCCCTGCCTGGCCTGCGGCAAAATCGCTTCATTGGCCGGAGGGGGATCACCAGCATGATGGGACAGTTATCGAGTGGGCAGGAGCGACTGTTTTACTCGTTCAACCTTGAAGATCACATCCTCCGCAGCAACCCAGCCAGCCAGATTGCATCGACGCCATCCGGCAATGCCAACTGCCAGTCGCTGGCATGTTGCAGCAGCAACTCGCTGTTGACGGATGCCCTTTGCACCGCCAACGGCACCAGGCTCAGCGGTGTGGCCGCCTGCCTGCCGCGCCTGATCCAGTAGGCCAACGCCTTGGGCTTGAGCCCATGCTGCCGACAGTAAGCGACCTGAGTCAGCCCGCTGTCGCGCGAGGCCAGAACATGCCTCGCGCCGCGCGTGCATCGTTTCCATGTGAATCCCCCTGCTGGAAAATGCAGAGGATGCGGGCCGGGGGTATTCAAGGAAAAGGTGGGCGGGCTGGGCGCTTACTGTGCGATTCCATCCAGCCGCTAAGACATGGGCGTGCGCGGCAGCGATCCGTTAACAGAGTTTGGTCTTTAGCAAAAATAAACACCCCATGTCGCATGTGGGCTTTCGGTGCGACTACAGGCTCCCTATCGTTTGTATCGACGCAGAGAGCCGCTAACCAGCGGTGTCATTAGCATCTGCTCATTAACATCTGCTCATTGCCTGGGGTCTGGCTCGTGTTTCCACTAGCAGCATGCGAAAACTTATTCTGCGCTACCGACACGCCAGATTCGCCATGATTGGGTAGTGCCATGCTTCAAAACAAAAAGACTCCTGAAGGAGACCTAAATGAAGGCTGTACTGTCCTCACTTACACTTGCCATGTCCGCGTTGTTGCTTTCCTCGCAGTTGCAGGCCGAACCCAAGCGACCAGAGTGTATCGCCCCAGCGAAACCGGGGGGTGGTTTCGACATTACCTGCAAACTCGCACAGGTCGGTTTGAAGGACGCGGGCCTGCTCAAGCAACCGATGCGAGTGACCTATATGCCGGGTGGTATTGGAGCTGTTGCCTATAACGCGGTGGTCGCACAACGTCCCGATGATCCTGGCACCGTTACCGCATGGTCGAGCGGCTCCCTGCTCAACCTAGCCCAGGGTAAATTTGGTCGATATGACGAAAAGGCGGTTAGGTGGCTAGCGGCCATAGGCACCGACTACGGTGCCATTACCGTGCGTGAAGATTCGCCGTTGCGCACTTTCGACGACTTGGTTCAGGCGTTGAAGCAAGATCCCTCGAGCCTAGTGATTGGGGCTGGGGGCACGATTGGTAGCCAGGACTGGATGCAAGCTGCACTGATCGCCCGTTGTGCCAACGTCAATCCTCAGAAGCTGCGCTACGTTGCCTTTGAAGGAGGTGGCGAGCCAGTTACCGCATTGCTTGGCGGGCACGTGCAACTTATAACCAGCGGAATTGGTGAGTCAACTGCGCAACTTGAAGCGGGCAAGGTGCGGGTTCTGGCAGTAATGTCAGATCAGCGCTTGCCGGGTAAATTGGCCGACATCCCGACGGTCAAAGAATCGAGCTGTGATGCGAGCTGGCCCATTGTCCGTGGTTTCTATATGGGGCCGGAAGTTAGCGATGAGGATTACAACTGGTGGAAACAGCAGTTTGATGTGCTGTTGGCTAGCGAAGCCTTCACCCAGCAGCGCGAGCAACGCGACTTGCTGCCGATGGCGATGACGGGCGAAGAATTACAAACGTTTGTCTATAAGCAGGTTGGTCAATTCAAGTCCTTGGCGGGTGAGTTTGGGCTGATCGAATAGCGCCAGCACCCTCCAGGCTCTCGGCAAGCGGCACAACGTTTTCAGCAAACGTTGTGCCGCTTTCGGCTGTCCGCGAGTTGATCGCTCGTGTCTGGAATGCATAGGCCACTTCGCTGAGTCTTTGGTCGTGCGGGACTCTCAGCTCACGCATACTGATGAGGCACATGGGCTGCAAGTTCGAGCCGCAACTGGCCCATTGCATTCCTTCTGGCGTCGCCGCCTCGTAATTTCGACTGAGATCTCGGCGGTCGCCTCACGTCAGCAGTAAGGCGGTATGAGCTTATGGAACTCAGGCAGTTACGCTATTTCTTGGCTGTTCTGGAGCACAAAAGCCTGGGGCGCGCCGCGCTCGAACTGGGCATCGGAACCTCGGCTTTGAGTCAGCAAATCAGCAAGCTGGAAAGTGAGTTGAGCACGCGTCTTCTTAGCCGTACTACGACAGGTGTCGTGCCGACTAATGCAGGTGTTGCTTTTCAGCATCACGCCCAACTCACTCTACGGCAGGCCGAAAATGCCGTGCAAGCGGCGCAGCGGGGTCGCATGAGCGGATACGTCAGTGTCGGTCTGCCGCCTACTACCGCATCGGTGCTGGCCCTGCCGCTGATCAGCGCGATGCGCGAGAAGTATCCGGATATCCAGTTGCATCTGGTGGAGAGTCTTTCAGGCCACCTAGCGACCCAGCTGAATGCCCGCCAGCTCGATCTCGCCGTACTGTTTCAAACCGATACCGGCAAGCGCTGGAGCGTTATGCCCTTGCTCGATGAGACCTTGTTCGTCATCGCGGCTCCCACACTCAAGGGAGCCCCCACCGGCGAAAGCGTACAGTTGCAGCAACTGGGTAACCTGCCTTTGGTTATGCCCAGCCTGCAGCATGGTTTGCGCAGTACCTTAATGAGCGCCTTCGAGCGAACGGGTATAGAGCCTAATGTCATCATGGAAATCGATGGTCTGGCCGTGCTGATGGACACGGTCAAGGCTGGCTATGCGGCGACCATTCAGCCCGGCGCAGCGGCGGCTCGCTCAGGCGAGTCCGGCTTGCGGGTGGTGCAGATCAGTGATGCCCATGTAGGGCGACGCAATCTTCTGGCCAGCCTGTCCGACGATGAGCTTTCTCCTGCGGCACTGGCCGCGCGCGTAGTGATCGTGGACGTCGCCCGCGAGCTAGTACGCAGCGGCTGCTGGCCCGGATCGAGCTTGCTGAACGAGCCACCGAAGACTCGCTGATAAGTCTTTAATAAAACTAAAGCCCTCTCGCTGGAATGGGCCTTTCGAGCATTTCGGGCACACTCTACATTCGCCTCACAGTGGGGGGCGGAAGTATCGACTCCTTGCAAACAGGAGGCGATATGTTTGATGTTTTAGTGATCGGTGGCGGTAATGCCGCCTTGTGCGCAGCGCTCATGGCCCGTGAGGCTGGTGCGAGCGTACTGTTGCTTGAGGCCTCGCCGCGGGAATGGCGCGGAGGCAATTCGCAGCACACACGCAACCTGCGCTGCATGCATGATGCGCCGCAAGACGTGCTCGTCGAGGCCTATCCGGAGGAGGAGTACTGGCAGGATCTGCTCAAGGTCACCTCCGGTATCACCAATGAGAAGCTTGCACGCCTGACCATCCGGGCATCCTCGTCATGCAGAGACTGGATGCGCAGTCATGGCGTGCATTTCCAGCCACCGCTGTCAGGAGCCTTGCATGTTGCGCGTACTAACGCGTTCTTCATGGGGGGCGGTAAAGCTCTGGTCAATGCTTACTACCGCAGTGCGCAGAACTTGGGCGTGCAAATTCGCTATGACTCCCCGGTTGATACGTTGGAATTAGTGGATGGCCGCTTTGTGGCTGCGCAAATCCCTGAGCGCATAGTGAATGGCGTGCGCTTACCCTCAGAGCGGATCGAGGCGCGCACCTGCGTGCTGGCTGCCGGTGGGTTCGAATCCAACCGAGAATGGTTGCGCGAAGCATGGGGCCAGAACGAGAGAGGTGAGTGGCCGGCCGACAACTTCCTGATTCGTGGAACCCGTTTCAATAAGGGCGTCCTGCTGCAGCACATGATCGCAGCCGGGGCAGACAGCATTGGCGACCCAACGCAGGCGCATATGGTGGCCATCGACGCCCGTGCGCCGCTGTATGACGGCGGCATCTGCACCCGTATCGACTGCGTCTCGCTCGGGGTTGTGGTCAATCGCGAAGGACAGCGCTTCTACGATGAGGGCGAAGACTTCTGGCCTAAGCGCTACGCCATCTGGGGTCGTCTGGTGGCGCAGCAGCCAGGCCAGGTCGGCTTTTCGATCATTGATCAGAAGGCCGTTGGCAACTTCATGCCACCTGTATTTCCCGACATCACGGGCAACAGCTTGGGGGAACTCGCCCGTAAACTGGATATTCCAGAGGCCGTCTTCATCAAGACTGTCGAGGATTACAACCTGGCCTGCCGCGTGGGCCGCTTCGATCATACCCAGCTCGATGACTGCCATACCGAAGGGCTCAGTCCGGCGAAAACCCACTGGGCTCGACCGATTGATACCCCCCCCTTTTACGGCTATGCCCTCAAGCCCGGAGTCACCTTCACCTACCTGGGCCTGAAAACCGACGAGACCGCCGCCGTCCATTTTGCAGGCAAGTCCAGCCCGAACCTGTTTGTTGCCGGTGAAATGATGGCCGGCAATGTGCTGGGCAAAGGCTATACGGCTGGCGTCGGCATGAGTATTGGCACTGCTTTCGGGCGTATTGCCGGCACCCAGGCTGCGGCGGCGGCCGGCTACTCCTCCCAAGTGACTCCTGAAGGACAAGAACATGCAGTTGTCTGATCCGCATATCCCTGAAAAAAGTGACTGCGCCGAAGGCTATAATTTGATTTCGGTGCTCAACCTAGATGAAGCGGAAGTCGAGCGGCAGATGAATATCTGCAATGCCTGTCGCTACTGCGAGGGTTTCTGTGCCGTATTCCCAGCGATGACCAAACGCCTTGAGTTCAAAAAGGCTGACATCCATTACCTAGCGAACCTGTGTCACAACTGCGGCGCCTGCCTGCATGCCTGTCAGTATGCGGCCCCCCATGAGTTCGCGGTCAATGTGCCCCAGGCCATGGCCAAGGTCCGGCTCGATACCTATACCGAGTACGCTTGGCCGGCTCGCTTCGGCACGCTCTACAAGCACAATGGCCTGACCCTGGCGTTGGCCTCAGCGGCCGGTCTGGCGTTGTTTCTAGTGCTGACCCTTCTGGCTCGCGGGACCTTGTTTCCCGGGCCACTGGCAGGCGACTTCTATGCGATCTTTCCGCATAACACCTTGGCTCTGATGTTTGGCGGTGTCTTCGGTTTTGCCGTTCTGGCGCTGCTGGTCGGGGTGACGCGCTTCTGGCGGCGGATCTCACCGGCCGAGACGCAAGCCATCGTCAGCGGAGCCGCAGTGGCAGAAGCCTCGGGGGCAGTGCTCAAGCTCAAATACCTCGACGGTGGTCATGGCCTGGGTTGCAACAACGCCAATGATCGCTTCACCCTGTGGCGGCGTCGCTTTCACCATTTGACCTTCTACGGCTTCATGTTGTGCTTTGCCGCCACCAGCGTTGCCACTCTGTATCATTACCTGCTGGGCTTGGAGGCGCCTTACCCGGTGCTCAGTTTGCCGGTGATGCTGGGAATAGTTGGTGGTATCGGCTTGATCATTGGCCCTGTGGGTTTACTGGTGCTGAACTATCGTCGAGATCCAGCCCATGGAGATGCTGCTCAGCGCCCGATGGATCGCGGCTTCATTGTTCTGCTGCTTCTGATCAGCCTGACGGGGCTGGCCTTACTTGCCTGGCGCGATGCTGGGGCAATGGCCTTGCTTCTAGCAATACACCTGGGGGTGGTGATGGCGTTCTTTCTGACCATGCCCTACAGCAAGTTTGCTCATGGTTTCTTCCGCAGCGCGGCGCTGCTCAAGTACTCCATCGAGAAGCGCCAGCCAAACAACTTGAAGCTAGGAAGCGACTGACATTCGACGATCCGGCTCCAGGCTGGCAACAATCGCAGTTTCAAATTACCGGAATGGGTCGGAAGCGGAGCAAGTTCAGTGACCACTTTTGGCCGAACACAGACTTCCGTGATCGACCGTTCCTTGGCCCATCCCTGTCATCCAAGCAAAACAGGCCACTGGCACAAACCCTCTTGCCTAAACTTGCGCTTTTCTCACCCCTGAGGGCTGGCAGATGCTCGGGGCCGGCGTAGCATGGCGGCTAGAGGGGTCTCCATGTCACAGCTCGATCACAGCCAGGTCTTTCAGTCCATGGCCAGTTCGCCCAACTCCAGGCTGTTGCACAGCGCCGAGCTGGGCGATGGCTTGGCCGCGGCGTTGTGGAGCAATTGCCACGATACCCGCGACTACCAGGCGCCGAGCCACCACACCCTGTCCTGCTACCTGGCCGGCGGCACCGGCACCTTTCGCCGCGAGCGCCCGGACAGCAAGGGCGCGCCGGACAAGTTGTGCATCCTGCCGGCCGGCCATCAATCGGCCTGGGTGATCAACGGAGAGATCGACCTGGTGCACCTGTATGTCAGTCAGGAGCAATTCGCCCTCGGCGCCGTGCGCCTGCTCGACCGCGAACCGCGCGAGCTGCAGCTGCGCGAAGCCACCTTCCTCGACGACCCGCAGCAGGCCCAACGCTTTCGCCAGCTGAGCCGACTGAACTGGCTGGAGCCCGGCGAGCGTCTGCTGACCAGCAGCCTGGCCCACGCCCTGCTCGACCATGCCCTGCTGTCCCAGGTGGGCCGGCGCGATGGCCTGCGCCTGACCGGCGGCCTGGCGCCGGTACAACGACGACGGCTGCGCGAATACATCGACGCGAACCTGGCCGAGCCGCTGAGCCTGGGCCAGTTGGCCGGGCTCTGTGCGTTGTCCGAGTACCACTTCGCACGCATGTTCCACCTGAGCTTCGGCCTGCCGCCCCATCGTTATCTGCTGGCGCGCCGCCTCGAACGCGCCCGCCAGCTGCTGCACAGCAGCCGCCTGCCGTTGGGTGAGATCGCCCTGGCCTGCGGCTTCGCCAGCGCCAGCCACTTCAGCAACCGTTTTCGCCAGGCCTTTGCCGCGACGCCTGGGCAGTACCGCATGGCGCTCGGCGGCTGACCGGCCGCCGTTTGCCGGGATACGGGGCATTGCTGCGCGAGTCGGCGCCTGACGCCCAGCGGCGCCGCTGGCCCGAACGACGCCCGGCAGATTGCTCAACGGCCTGCTAATCCACCGCCAGCTGTGCCAGAATCATCGGCTTTGCACTCACCCGGCACTGCCATGTCCAGACTCGCCCCCACCCCCGCTGGATTGCCATGATGGCCCTGGATGTTCTGCATCTGCGCCAGGCCGACTGGCGCCCGGCCTTTCGCGCCGGGGACTTCAGTCGCGGGCTCGGCTATGCCGAACAGGGCCGCAGCACCCTGCTCAGCCTCAAGGGCGAGACCCTGCTGGCCAGCTGTCGCGGTTCGGGTGCGCAGACCTACCAGCAACGCATCAGCCTGCAGTCCTTCCCCCAGGGCTGGAGCGTCAACGGCCATTGCAGCTGCCCGGTGGGATTCAACTGCAAGCACGTGGTCGCCGCCCTGCTGACCCTGGAGCGCCAGCAACTGGCCGGGATCGACCTCAGCCCGCTGATAGAGACACCTGCGGATGTCGTCGAGCAGCGCCTGGAGGGTGTCCAGCCCCGACCCGTGCTGATGCTCGGCAGCCATGTGCGGGTGCATTTCGATGCGCGCAAGGGCCGCATGCTCGAGCAGACCCAGCACCGCGCCGCCCTGGCCTTCGATTACCAGGGCGAGCTGGCCTACGGCAAACCGGCGAAAGACCTGCTGGTGCGCCAGAGCCCGAGCCTGACCCTGCGCATTATCCGCGACGCCGCTGCCGAGGCCGCGCTGCGCCAGCGCCTGGAAGATGCCGGCCTGCAGGTCGCCCTGCGCCAGAGCGAAGCGCTCGCCGAGCATCCCGGCGAACACTTCGATATGCCCGGCGAGGCGGCCTGGCTGAGCTTCGTCCAGCAGCAATTGCCGTTGCTGCGCGAGCAGGGCTGGCGGATCGAGCTGCAGCCGGAATTTCGCTACAACCTGGCGCAGGTCGACGACTGGTACGCCGCGATCGAAGAAACGCCCGAGCACGACTGGTTCGACCTGGAACTGGGCATCGAGGTCGAGGGCCGGCGCATCAGCCTGCTGCCGATCCTGCTGCAGGCGATCCGCTACAAACCCTGGCTGCTCAATGGCGAAGCCCTGGCCCAACGCCAGGACGAGGAAATGCTGCTGGTCAGCCTGCCGAACAGCAACAAGCACATCGCCCTGCCCTTCGCGCGCCTCAAGCCCTTGCTGGCGACCCTCGGCGAGCTGTTTTTCCGCGAGCCGGGCGAGTCCAGCCAGCGCTTGCGCCTGCCCCGCGCCGACGCCGCACGGCTGATAGAACTGGATCAAGGCCCGGCGCTGAACTGGCAAGGTGGCGAGCAGCTGCGCGGTTTTGCCCAGCGCCTGCAGGCGCACAGCGCGCAGGAGGTCAAACCGCCGGCAGACTTGCAGGCCACCCTGCGCCCTTACCAACTGCATGGCCTGGCCTGGATGCAGGCACTTGCCGAGCTGGAGATCGGTGGCGTGCTGGCCGACGACATGGGCCTGGGCAAGACCCTGCAAACCCTGGCGCATATCCTCAGCGAGAAGCAGGCCGGGCGCCTGGATCGACCGGCGCTGATCGTCATGCCCACCAGCCTGATCCCCAACTGGCAGGACGAAGCCGCGCACTTCACCCCGCAGCTCAGGGTGCTGGCCCTGTACGGAGCGAAACGCCGTCCGCTGTTCAAGCTGATCGACCAACACGATATCGTCCTGACCACCTACGCCCTGCTGCCGCGCGACCTCAAGGCGCTGGCGGCGCAGTCCTATCACCTGCTGATTCTCGACGAAGCGCAGAACATCAAGAATCCGCGCAGCAAGGCCGCACAGGCCGCCGGGCAATTGCAGGCACGGCAACGCCTGTGTCTGACCGGTACGCCGCTGGAAAACCACCTGGGCGAACTCTGGTCGTTGTTCAACTTCCTCATGCCCGGCTGGCTCGGCGACGCCAAGAGCTTCACCCGCGACTACCGCACCCCGATCGAGAAACAGGGCAACCAGCAGCGCCTAGCACACCTGCGCGGACGGATCAAACCCTTCGTGCTGCGCCGCACCAAGGAACAGGTGGCGCGCGAGCTGCCGCCCAAGACCGAGGTCACTCACTGGGTCGAACTGACCGCCGCCCAGCGCGACCGCTACGAAACCCTGCGCCTGGCGATGGACAAGAAAGTGCGCGATGAGGTCTCCCGCCAGGGCCTGGCGCGCAGCCAGATCGTCATCCTCGAAGCGCTGTTGCGCCTGCGCCAGGCCTGCTGCGACCTGCGCCTGCTCGGCGATGACGACGCGCAGCTGAAAAGCAGCGACTCGGGCAAACTCAGCGCCTTGCTGGAGATGCTCGAGGAGCTGGTCGAGGAAGGCCGCAAGGTGCTGCTGTTTTCCCAGTTCACCTCGATGTTGACGCTGATCGAAAGCGAGCTGAAAGCGCGCCGGATCGGCTACACCAAGCTCACCGGCAGCACCCAGGACCGGCGCACCCCGGTGCAGCAGTTCCAGGCCGGGCAGTTTCCGGTGTTCCTGATCAGCCTGAAAGCCGGCGGCGCCGGCCTCAACCTCACCGCCGCCGACACCGTGATCCACTTCGACCCCTGGTGGAACCCGGCCGCCGAGGCCCAGGCCAGCGACCGTGCCTACCGCATCGGCCAGGACAAGCCGGTGTTCGTCTACAAGCTGATCGCCCGCGGCAGCGTAGAAGAGAAGATCCAGCACCTGCAGCAGGCCAAGGCCAACCTGGCGCGCGGCCTGCTGGAAGGTGGCAGCCAGGCGCAGTGGCAGATGAGCGAGGACGACCTGGCGGCACTGTTCGCGCCTCTGAGCGATTGATAGCTTGTGAAAACAACTCTCGCCTGCTGCGCAATGTTGTTCACTTAAGCCAAGTGAGCAGCATTTTTGTAGCCTGGATGAAATCCGGGGGAAATCTGGAGCCTGAAAAACCGCTCCCGGATTGCATCCGGGCTACGCACTGGGCGCCAATATTTCAGCCACCAGCGCGACGGATCCATCAATCAGGACGTCGCAGTTTGCCAAGCCTGCCTACACTGAGACCACGGCCATCTATCCTGGCGCGGCAGGCATTCGAGGATTGGATTGTCATATACATCCGTCATACCTACCGCACTTGGTGGTGCCTCCATTAACACCACCACACGCAGGAACGCCCGCAATGAGAAAACTCATGCGCCGCTACGCCTTTGCTCTCGCCCTACTGCTGCTCGGTTTGCTGATTGTGATAGCGGGTGGCTGGGGCGTGCTGGCCATCACGTTTACCGGGCCAGCAGACACCACGCTACGCAATAGCCTGGCCGGCGCAGTTGCCATCGCCTCGCTGACAGCGTTGGTCGGCCTGGGCTTGCGCCGCTGGCGCGGTCGCTCCCTGGTGGCCTATCTCATCCTGTTCGCCGGGCTGCTGGCCTGGTGGTGGCGCGTCGAACCGTCCAACCAGCGCGATTGGCAAACCGACGTGGCGGTGCTGCCCTACGCCACTATCGATGGTGATCGGGTCACCGTGCACAACATCCGCAACTTCGACTACCGCAGCGAAACCGACTACACCCCGGCCTGGTACGACAAAACCTTCGACCTGAACAAACTGGAAGGCGTCGACCTGATCGCCTCCTATTGGATGGGGCCGGCGATTGCCCATACGTTCCTTAGCTTTGCCTTCGAGGGCGGCGACCATCTGGCCGTATCCATCGAGACGCGCAAGGAGAAAGGCGAAGCCTATTCGACGATCAAGGGCTTCTTCCGCCAGTACGAACTGTTCTACGTGGTCGCCGATGAACGCGACGTCATTCGCCTGCGTACCAACTTCCGCCAGGACCCGCCCGAACAGGTCTATCTCTATCGACTCAAGGGATCTCTGGAAAATGGCCGGCGCCTGTTTCTCGAGTACCTGCGCGGCATGAATGCGCTCAGGGACAAGCCGGAGTTCTACAACACCCTCACCACCAACTGCACGACGCAGATCTGGCTGAGTGCCAGGGTCAACACCGAGCACATTCCCTTCAGCTGGAAGATTCTGGCGAGCGGCTATGTGCCGCAATACCTCTATGAAAACGGTCGATTGGGGGAGCCCGGGCTGTCATTCGACGAAGTCCAGCGCAGGGCACTGATCAACACCCGCGCCAATGCCGTGGATAGCCCACTGGATTTCTCCGCGCGCATCCGCGACCTCTCGCTACTCGATAACTGAAGTCTGGTGCCACCGCCAATCCATAACCGCTCGCAAGCTGCAAACAAACGCCACGGGGAATGACGATGAAACAGCTGACTCTTTATGTCTCTGCGGCGCTGCTTGGCTGCTGCACACCGAGCATCCTGTCCACCGCCGTGGCGGCCGAAGCGCTGGCCGTCAGCGAACGCCCGGCAACCAACCTGAAACGCCAGAAGATCTGCCTGGTGCTTTCCGGCGGGGGTGCGCGCGGCGCGGCGCATGTCGGCGTACTCAGGGTACTCGAGGAGTATCGGGTGCCAATCGACTGCATAGCCGGTACCAGCATGGGGTCCCTGGTCGGTGCAGCGTTCGCCACCGGCACCTCGATCGAGGAAATGCAGCGGCTACTCGGCGGCATCTCGACCGAGTTGCTGTTCAAGGAAAAACCGCCGCGCCAGGAACTGGCGATGCGCCGCAAGCAGGACGACTACAGCATCCTGTTCACCCCCGAGGTCGGCCTGGGGGACGGTCAGGTCAAACTCAGCAAGGGCCTGGTGTCGGGTGTGCAACTGGAAACCGTGTTGCGCAAGCTGTCCAAGGTCAAGGGCTTTCACGATTTCGATGAACTGCCGATCCCCTTCCGCGCGGTGGCCACCGACCTGGTGACCGGCAAGGCCGTGGTGTTCCGCGAAGGCGAACTGGCCAACGTGATGCGCGCCAGCATGTCGGTGCCTGGCGCGGTGGCTCCGGCCGAGTTCGATGGCATGATCCTGGTCGACGGCATGCTCACCAGCAACCTGCCGATCCAGACCGCGCGCAACGAGATGGGCGCGGACATCATCATCGCGGTCAATGTCGGCACGCCCTTGCTCAAGCGCGAAGACCTGAATGGCATACTCGGCGTCACCAACCAGATGCTGAGTATTCTGACCGAGCAGAATGTGCAGGCCTCGCTGGCGACCCTGCAGCCGGGCGATATCCTGATCTCTCCGGAACTGGGTAATTTCTCCACCGGGGATTTCGACCACCTGCCGCAGATCGCCCCGCTCGGCGAGGTGGCTGCGCGTGAAGTGGCGGCGCAGCTCAAGCACCTGTCCCTGCCGCCTGCCGAATACGCTGCGCTGCGCCAACACCAGACGGTTCAGGTGGTTGCCGACCTGCGGCCGGTCGACGAGGTTCGCTTCGATAACCTGACTCGGGTCAATCCTGAAACCCTGCAAAGCCTGATGCAAACCAAAGCCGGCCAGCCGATCGACCAGGATGAACTCGACCGGGACATGCGCCGCCTGTATGGCACCGACGATATCGAGCACGTGAACTACCGCCTCCTCGAGGAAGAGGGCAAGCGGGTGCTCGCGGTGAAGGCTGTCGAGAAGAACTGGGGGCCGGACTACCTGCGCCTCGGCCTGGGCCTGTCCAGCGACTTCAGTGGCGATGCCTTCTTCAACCTGCTCGGCAGCTATCGCCAGACCTGGCTCAATTCGCTCGGTGCGGAGTGGCGCAACGACGTGCAACTCGGCCACACCAGTGGCCTGTATACCGAGTTCTACCAGCCGCTCAGCGCCAAGGGCACCTTCTTCGTCGCGCCACACGCCGCAATCGAGCGGCGCACGGCGGACCTGTACCAGGATGATGATCGCATCGCCAGCTACGAGGTGACCTCCACCCTCGCAGGCGTCGACATCGGCAGCAATTTCAAACGCTATGGTGAGCTGCGCGTCGGCATGCTGGGCGGCAAACTCAAACCGCAACTGGACACAGGGCCGCAAAGCCTGTCCCCAGGCGAAGGCAGCATCACCCAGGGCGCCTTTACCAGCCGACTGATTCTCGACCAGCTCGACAGCGTGCACTTCCCGCGCTCAGGCTGGCGCGCCGGCAGCACGCTATTCAACTCGAACAGCGGCCTCGGTGCGGACGACGAGTACACCAAGTGGGATGCCGAAGCCAACGCGGTCTATTCGTTCGGCAATCACACCTTCAACTTCGCGCTGAAGGCCGGCGGCAAGCTCGGCAACGACCCCTTGCCGCGCTACGACCAGTTCCAGTGGGGTGGTTTCCTGAAACAGTCCGGCTACTCCACCGGCCAGTTGCTCGGCGAGGAGCTGCAGTTCGGCAGGATGATGTACTACCACCGCATCCTGCCGGGCAGCATGTTCGAGGGCGCCTACAGCGGCTTCTCGCTGGAAGCCGGCAGGATCGGCAATCCGCTGGTGCCGGGCAACTCCGAGGACTGGCTCAAGTCCGCCAGCGTGTTCATCGCCGCCGACAGCCCGCTTGGCCCGGTTTATCTGGGTTACGGCCGCGCCCAGGACGGCAACAGCAGCTTTTATTTCTATCTGGGTAGACCGTTCTAGTGTCACGCCAGCGTTGAAATGCCGGTTCAATGCCAGGCCTTAGTGGGGAGTGGCCGGAAAACTGGGCCGCTACAAACTGACCGTGGGAGGCGCTTTAGCGGCGCTGACGCGCAGCGCCCTTGAGCGCGGCTGTCGCGGCTAAAACGGAACACCGCCCGGCCCCTCCCACCAGTGTTTTGCCAGCGTTGAAATGTCGGTCAAATTCGAACGTTGCGGACGCTGTGCCAGGTTCTGTACAAAAAATCGCCGGGCGAAGGTCCGGCCCGGCAAAAAGTGGCGAGATGCCGTGTTTGCACCCGCCGTCGCCCGCCGAGCGACTACGCTGGGCTTATCGGTTTCATAGCGTTGCAGCGACCTGCAGGGAGATAACCCATGTTGCCCACACCTACCGCCGAGAAACTGCTGTCCCGAGGCCTGCTCGATGTCCTGATTCGTGCTGGCCTGATCGCCGTGCTGGTGATCTTCTGCTTCCGGATCTTCCGCCCGTTCCTCGACCTGATGCTCTGGTCGCTGATTCTGGCGGTCACCCTCTACCCGCTGCACCTGAAGATCAGGGGCAAGCTGGGCAACAACGAGGGGCGCAGCGCGACGCTGATCGCGCTGATTGCCATCGGCGTCCTCATGGTGCCGATCTACCTGTTGGGTTCATCCTTGGCCGAGTCGGTGGAGAATGCACTGGCCGTGGTCAAGAGCGGCAATGTCCATATTCGTCCTCCCGCCGAGTCGGTCGCCGACTGGCCGCTGCTGGGTAAGCCGCTGTATACCTTCTGGCTGCAAGCCTCCACCGACCTCACCAGTGCGGCGCAGAAATTCACCCCGCAGATCAAGGAAATCGTGCTCACCGTGCTGGGCAAGCTCGCCGGCCTCGGCATGGGCCTGCTGGTGTTCATCGTCGCCCTGATGATCGCGGGCATCTTCATGGCCTACGGCGAGAGCGGCAGTCGTAGCGCGGTGGAAATTGCCTCGCGCCTGTCCGGCCCGGACAAGGGACCGCAGATCACCCAGCTGTGCACCGCCACCATCCGCGCGGTGGCTCAGGGCGTGGTCGGCATCGCCTTCATCCAGATGCTCCTGATCGGCGTTGCCTTCGTCCTCAAGGGCATCCCCGGTGCCGGGCTGCTGGCCCTGGCGGTGCTGCTGCTCGGCATCATGCAGTTGCCGGCGACCCTGATCACCATCCCGGTGATTGCCTTCGTCTTCACCACCGAGGGGGCCAGCACGGCGACCATCGTCTTTGCCATCTACGTCTTCGTCGCCGGGCTGGCCGATAACGTGCTCAAGCCATTGTTGCTCGGTCGGGGTGTCGATGTGCCGATGCCGGTGGTGCTGATTGGCGCCCTGGGCGGCATGGTCACCAATGGCGTAATTGGCCTGTTCATCGGCCCGGTGGTACTGGCGGTCGGTTACCAGTTGTTCTGGCAATGGGTCAGGGACAGACCCACGGATGGCGGACCGGACAGCCAGCAACAGACCTGACTGCGCCATGTCGCCTTCACGTCTCCCAGGCCTGTTCCTGCTGCTCGGCGCCCTCGGCCTGAGCGGCTGCGTGCGCCTGGGACCGGACTTCCAACCGCCCGGCGAGGCCTGGCTCGAGCAGTGGCGCAGTGCGGCCATCGAGCAGGCCAGCCAGCCGGGGGCACAACCCGATATCCGCGAGTGGTGGCGGGTGTTCGACGACCCGGCCCTCGACCGCCTGATCAGCGAAGCCGACGCCCACAACGCCAGCCTGAAGATTGCCGGCCTGCGGGTGATGGAAGCCCGCGCCCAGCTGGGCATCGCCCAGAGTGGACGCTACCCGCAACTGCAGCAGGCCAGCGCCGACAGTTTCTACCTCAAGCGTAACCAGTCCGGCGGGCGCAACCCGCAGGACAGTCAATTCTGGCAGCACAGCCTGGGCTTCGACATCGGCTGGGAGCTGGATTTCTGGGGCCGTTTCAGCCGGGCCATCGAGTCGGCCGATGCCGCCTACTTCTCCGCCGAGGCCAATTACGAAGACGTGCAGGTGCTGCTGCGCGCCCAGGTGGCGGAAACCTACTACGCCCTGCGCACCACCGAGGCCCGTCTGCGCGTGGCCCGCGAGAACGCCGAGCATCAGCGGCGCAGTTTCGAGATTACCGAGCGCCTGTTCCGCAGTGGCGAGAGCGACGAACTCGACCTGCAACAGGCCAAGACCCAGTACCTGGGCACCCTGAGCAGCCTCCCGGAATTCGAGGACCAGGTAGCGCGCACCCGCAACGCCCTGGCCGTGCTGGTCGGCCGCCCGCCCGGCCCGCTGCCGGAGCTGGTCGAACGCGAAGGACTAATCCCGCTGATCGACCGCGCCGTGCTGCAGGATGTGCCGGCCGAGCTGCTGCGTCGCCGTCCCGACATCCGCGCCGCCGAACTCAATGTCGCCGCCCAGTCGGCGCTGATCGGCGTAGCCAGGGCCGATCTCTACCCGTCGCTGAGCCTGCTCGGCAGCATCGTCTGGTCCACCAGCTCGCTGGACGGCGCCCCCGATACCCTGGATCTGGTCGGCGGCCCCAGCCTGCGCTGGAACCTGTTCGACTACGGCCGCATCGGCAACAACGTACGCGTGCAGGACGCCCGTCTGCAGCAGCTGATCGAGGTCTACCGCGACAGCGTGCGCCAGGCGGCGCGCGAGGCCGACGACGCCGCCCGCGGCCTGAGCAAGGCACTGGAGCGCGAGCGCATCCTGCGCGAGGCGTCGATAGCCGCCGAGCGTTCGCTGACCCTGGCCAGCGCCCAGTACCGCGAAGGCTACGCCGACTTCCAGCGCGTACTGGATGCCCAGCGTGCGCTGCTGGTGCAACAGGACAACTACCTGGTGACGCGCAACAGTGCGGTGAGCAACCTGATCGCCCTGTACAAGGCACTCGGCGGTGGCTGGCACAGCGCCCAACCCAGGGTCGACCGGGTCAGCCGCGCGCAGATGCAGCAACGCACCGACTGGGGCGAGCTGCTGGACGAGCCAACGGCCAACGCAGCCCCGTTGCCCAACAAGGACAGCCAAGATGAGTGACGCCACCCAACCCGCCCCTCCGGTTCCGCCCACGCCTGCGCCAAAGCCGACCGCCGACCCGGTGAACAATGGAGTGAAGTGGGTACTCGGGCTGATCGTCCTGAGCCTGCTCTGGTACCTGCTGGCCGACCGTTTCACCCCTTACACGCAACAGGCACGGGTACAGGCCCTGGTCGTACCGGTGGCCGCCGAAGTAGCGGGCCGGGTGACCCGGGTGCTGGCGCGCAACAACCAGATGGTCGAGGCCGGCGCAGTGCTCTTCGAGGTGGATCCCGAGCAGTATCAGATCGCCGTCGAGCGGGCGCGCGCCGAGCTCGAGTCGACCCGTCGGCAGATTGCTGCCAGCACCGCCGGCATCGACTCGGCGCAGGCCTCCCTGCGGGCCGCCCAGGCCAACGAACTGAAGTCGCAGCAGGACCGCGAGCGTCTCGAGCGGCTGTACCGCGAAGATCCGGGCACCATCTCCCTGCGCCGCCTCGAGGTGTCGCGGGCCAGCCATGTGCAAGCCATCAGTCAGGTCGCCGCGGCCAGCGCCGAAGTGCAGCGTGCGCGCGAACAGCAAGGCGGCAGCGACGAACATAACGCCTTGCTGCGCAGCGCCACCACCGCCCTGAAGAAGGCCGAGCTGGACCTCGCCAATACCCAGGTGCGGGCACGCTCGGCTGGTCTGATCACCGACCTGCGCACCGATGTCGGCCAGTTCGCCGCGGCGGGCAACCCGCTGATGACCCTGATCACCATCCAGGACGTGTGGATCAGTGCGGAAATGACCGAGAACAACCTCGGCCGACTCAAGCCCGACACCCCGGTGGCCATAGTGTTGGACGCCCTGCCCGGTCGGGTGTTCGAAGGCCGGGTGCGCAGTGTCGGCTACGGCGTCAATGTCGGCCAGAGCACTGCTCCCGGTACCCTGCCCAACGTGGAGAACAGCCGTGACTGGCTGCGCCCGGCCCAGCGCTTCCCGGTGATCGTCGAGTTCGCTCCGGGCGAAGCGCGCCAATTGGCCAAGCTGCGCGGCATCCGCGTAGGCGGCCAGGCCGACGTCATGGCGTTCCCCACCGAGGGCAATCCGCTTAACCCGCTCGGTCGCCTGTTCCTCTACCTGATGAGCTGGCTGTCCTATGCCTACTGAGTGCGCGCATGCCGACCCGGCGTGACCCTCGCGCCCAACGTGCGCTGCGTCTGGCCAGCGGCACTGCGCTGTGCCTGGCGGTCAGCTTCGGCCTGGCGCTGCCGTTGCCATTCATTGCTCCGATCTTCGCCTTGCTCCTGCTGGCCCAGCTCAATCACCCGCTGCCGTTCAAGGCCGGGCTGGGCCTGACCCTGATGCTGATGCTGGCCACCGGCAGCGGCCTGCTGCTGATCCCGTTGCTGCGCTATTACCCCTTCAGCGGCGTACTGCTGATCGGTCTGTGCCTGTTCCTCGCCTTCCGCCATGGTCTGAGTGGTGGCAACGGCCTGGTCACGACCTTCCTAGTGATCGGCCTGACCATGATTTCAGCCGCCGGCACCGCCGATTTCACGCTGGCCCTGCTGGTCATCAACGCCCTGGTGCAGAACCTGCTGCTCGCCGTGCTGATCCTGCCCCTCAGCCACTGGCTGTTTCCCGAGCCGGCCGGTACCCCGGCGTTGCCAGCCGAGCCGCTCCTGCCCGCGGAAGAGGTCAACTGGGTGGCGTTGCGGGCTACGCTGGTGGTGCTGCCGGCCTACCTGCTGGCGCTGATCGATCCAGCCACCTACATGGCGATCATCCTCAAGTCGGTGAGCCTCGGCCAACAGAGCTGCACCACCACGACTCGCGGTGCCGCTCGCGAGCTGCTCGGTTCGACCCTGCTCGGCGGCCTGCTGGCCATCCTGTTCTGGTGGGCCCTCGGTCTGTTCGTGCACCTGTGGATGTTCTTCCTGTGGATGCTGCTGGTCGGCCTGCTGCTGGCGCGCAAGCTCTACCGCCTCAGCCCGACCCGGCAAAGCCCGGGCTTCTGGCTGAACAGCCTGGTGACCATGATTATCCTGCTCGGCCTGTCGGTGCAGGACAGCGCCAATGGCGACGATGTCTACAGCGCCTTCGCCTTGCGCATGGGCCTGTTCATCGCCATCAGCCTGTATGCCTGGCTGATGGTCTACCTGCTGGATCGATACCGCCAACGTCGCACCATGCGCCAGCCCGACTGCTGAGGAGATTTGCCCATGCTGCTCAACCTGCTGGTCGGCCTGCCCGTGATGCTGCTGTGCCTGGTCATGGAGGCCATCTTCGTGACCCTGTGCCTGCGCTACTACGCCAGCCACTACAAGCGGTTCAAGACTTCCGGACGGCGCCACAAAACGCTGGCACTGGATATCCTGCTGCTGGGGATGGTGATGCTGCTGATGCTGCTCGGCAATTTCGCCCAGATGCTGATCTGGGCCGCGTTGTTCATGCTGATTGGCGAGTTCGAGGTATTTGCCAGCGCGCTGTATCACTCGGCGGTCAACTTCGCCACCCTGGGCTACGGCGATATCGTCATGTCCGAACGCTGGCGTCTGCTCGGGCCGCTGGAGGCAGCCAACGGCATCCTGATGTTCGGCGTCTCCACCGCGGTGATGACCGCTGCGGTGATGGATGTGATCAAGCACAACATCGCCCGGCTGCAGCAGAGCCAGCAACCGTGAGTCAAGGTCTGGTCCTGCTGACGGGCGGAGCACTGCGTCCGCCGAAATTGCGCGGCGCCATGGCCGGTAAAAGCTAGGCTATGAAGTGACGGTCAGAAGCTGACCTTGCCAAACCACTTGGAACGGGAGTAGTGCCCGCCATGAACAAATCCTCCCCCCTCTATATAGCCACGCTCTGCTCGATAGTGAGCCTCGGCGTTACCGCCGAGACGGTCATTCCGCTCCAGGGCCAATCCCCCCAGACCGTTCAGCAGGACATCAGCGCATGCCAGGCCCAGGCCCAGGCCGCCAACACGAGTAGCACCAGCACCGCCGGTTCACAGACCGGCGGGCGGGCCCGTGGCGCGGTTGCCGGCGCAGCGGCTGGAGCAACGGTCGCCGGAGTACGCGGTCGGCAGCATGAGGAGGTGTACGACCGCCTCGACGATGACCTCAAGCAAGAGTACCGGCAGAACCGAGCCAGGGATGCAGCGGTGGCCGGCGCGGTAGTGGGTGGAGCCCGGCAACGCCAGGAGCGCCGCCAGGATCGCAAAACTGCCGAGCAAAACACTGCGGCCAGTTCTTCCGCCTATACCAATTGCCTGCAGCAGCGCGGCTACCAGGTGACGCCCTGAGCCTGCGACGCCCGCTTCGACGCTAGCGAGCACGTTCGGGACAAGGCTCAACCAGGCGCCCCCCCTCCGACGGTACTGATCGTTATTTCCGAGACAATCCTCCAGGGCCGGGACAACCGTCGCTGTTGGCCGCTATTGCTTGGGCGTGTACCAGATAGGCGAGGTATAGGCACGTTCCTGCAGCGTCATGCTCGTCTCGGGCAGCGGTTTACTGCCGAAACGCTTGGCGTCGTAGGCGGTCCAGCGTGGGGTCGGGATCTCGAGCACGCGCCCGTAGTAAAAGGCAGATTCGCCCGGATCGAAATCGGGATCCTGCCAGACGGCGATCAGCTCGGGCGCACCGATGCTGTTGGTCCAGGTGGCATTCTCGATATCCACCGTGTTGCCCACTGCCGGCAACTTGCCGTCGGCACCGGGTTTGCGCTCATCGCTCCAGACAACGTCATACACCTGCTCGTGAAGCTCGCCCTCGGCATCCAGCCAGCCCTTGACGATCTGGTAGCGATCCAGATTGGCACCAAGCGGATCCTTGAGCGCGGCGACGAGGAAGGTGGGCGACTTGCCATCGGGCGCGGCACTGAGATCCCCACCCATGGGCACGCCCTTGCTGTAGCCGATCTGCGCCGGTAAGCGGTTGTGAGCGTCCTTGTCCTCGAATTCCCAACCGCCAAAGAAACGCACCGCCATGCGCGGACCAGTGGTGGCATAGGTCTCCTTACGCTGCATGGCATCCCACAGGGAGGCCCGGGAATTGTCCCTGGCCCACACGGCGGCGTAACCGGAGGCGGAAACCTCCCAGTCCATGATCGTCACCCCAGTGCTTGCGTTGGCGAAAAATGTGTTGCTCATGCGCTCTGCGCTGGGTTCCTGCGGGGTGGTCTTGCCAAAAAAATTCTCTTCCTCCATGGCTGCCAGACCGGTGTGTGCATCGCTGCTGCCGATCAGGCCGAACTTGTAGGGATTGGTGCCGAGCTTGCGCTCGAGCTTGAGGCCATTCTTCAACGCCGAGCGGACGTATTCGAATTCAAGCATCTGCTTCTGCTTGGCGACCGAGCCATCGAGGTTGCCCTTGTCCCAGGTCTCGAACGCAGCAAACTCATCGTTGGGCGACAGGAACGGATGCGCCTCGCCATCGCCTTTGGTCTGGGTGGCCTCGTAGAGCCGTTCCCACTTCGCGCGCTGTTCAACGTAGTCGCGGTCGACCTCTTTGCCCGTGAATGACTCGATGATCGGGAACATCTGGCCGTTGCTGAGGTTGCCGTTGTGGGCAATGGCCAGCACCTGGCCGCCGGTCTTTTCCTGGTAGGCGGCCATCCATTTCCACAGGTCGCGCGGGTTGTCGCTACCCAGTGGTTTTTGTGTGGTGAACGGCTCAACCCGGCTGGCCTTGTCGGCGTTATCGCGGAAGATGATGTTGCGGTGCAGGTTGTTGCCGCCCGTATTCGAGGTCCACTCATAACCGATGAACGCGGTGAAGCGCCCCGGGTCGTTGTACTCTTCCGCCGCCGCGATGGTCTCGTCCCAGGCGCGGCGGTAAGCCACTGTGCCGGGTACGGGCATGATGGCTTTGGAAATTGTTCCTTTGCCGAAGTTGGTGATGATATCGATCGCCGCCGCCGCGCCCTGGCCGGAAAGGATCATCTCGTTCCATTTGCGCCCCTGCGGATCAGCCATGACGCTGGGATCGCCACCGAGGAGCATCGGGAAGAGGCCAAAGCCATCCGAGTGATCCGCCACCACCAGGAAATCGAGCGGGCGCGCGAGCTTGACCGGTTGCCCGCTGGACGCGACGACTTCCTCGCCGCGCGCCAGGCGGTAGGCCTCTTTCGGTCCCAGTCGCGCGCCGAACGCACCGGCATCCATCGAGTACGAGGTATGCAGGTGGGTATCGCCGAAGTATGGCCGCGTCGGGTAATTGCGCCCGACATAGGGCGAGTAAGTCGGTTTGCTGGGGTGCGCCCTTTCCGCCGTGGCCTGGTCGGGAACAGCAAGGCCGGGAGAGTTGAGCGATTCGGCGGCCAGCGCCGTAAACGGCAGGCACGCCAAGATCAATCCGGTAAAACCGATACGTTGAACAATGCTTCTCTCCATGCTCCCAGTCTCCTGTTTCAGAATGCAGCGATGCGTTGAATAACCCAGAACATGGCGACCCCGCCGATGGCATAGGGCGGGCCCAGTGCCAACCAGGCAGGGAAAGGCACTGGTCGTCGGCGAACCGCGCCAATAAAGACAAGCGCCGCGGCGATGAACAGCAGCTGGCCAAGCTCGACGCCAAGATTGAAGAACAGCAACGCCAGCGGAATATGCCGCGGCGGTAGGCCGACCTCGCTCAGCGCGCTGGCAAAGCCGAAACCGTGCAGCAGTCCAAAAACGAAAGCCACGACCCAGGGCGACTGCGCCGTCAGGCTGGTCTTTCCGTCTCGCAGGCGCACGCTCTCACTGGCAACGAAGACGATACTCAGGGCGATGACGGCCTCGACCGGCGCAATCGGTACCTGCACCAGGCCGAGCGACGCCATGGCCAGGGTGATGGAGTGGGCAACAGTGAACGCCGTTACCGTGGCAACCAGGCGCCGTCCCCCCCTGACGATGAGCAGTAAGGCGAGCACGAACAACAGATGATCCACGCCCAGCAGAATGTGCTCGACGCCGAGCGTCAGATAACTGATGGCGACCTGCAGTGCACCCGGCGCAGCCAAGACGACCAGCGCCGGCCCGGCGCTGGTGAGCCGCTCGACCTGACTGCTGCCATCCAGGTAGGCGAGGCGCACCAGGACATCGGCTGCCGCAGCGGCCAATCCATCGACCCGAATGACACCACCAGCCAGACCGCCCGCACAGCGTATCTGCCAACGTTCGAGGTAGCCGTCGGCGGCAAGCTCAGCGCGTGGTTGCGCCAGAGTCTCGCAGCCCTGGGGCAGCTGCACCGACACAGCCAGGCGCGCGGTGTCCCCCTGCGCCGGGAGTTTCCACAGCACCGAGTAGGTATCGGCTTCAAGCTCGTCGAGCTGGAGATAGGCCAGGCGCAGCTGATGGGCATAGCTCGACGACAGCAATGCGAACACCAGCAGGAGGCAGGCCATGGCCTTGCACAGCGCAGGGAGCAGCGCCTGTGCTGCCGGGTTTGGCGATGCCATTGCGCCAGGGTTCATGGGCGCAGATCCGCGAGTTTGTCAGCGCCGATGGCAGGTTCCGGCCTGTCGATGGACACCCGGTAGCGCTGCTGGAGCTGCAGATAGAATTGGTCGATGGCGGCCTTGCGCCGGGCATTCACCCATTCGCGCCGCACCACCTCGCGCACCTGCTGCAGAGCCGGATCCGCGCCGGGTTCACTGGCGCTGACGTACACCAGATGAGTTCCGTAGGCCGAGGCAATCGGCGCCGACCAGCGACCCGTATCCACGGCGAGTAGCGCCGCGGCGAATGGCTCGCCGAATATCTGCGCAATCGCGCTGGGCGGCACAGCCGTGAATTCAGCCTCCAGCGAGGTAACATCCCCCGCCGTGGACACCTCGACCGTGGCGCTATTGAGCTGCTCACGCAACTGCGCGGCATCGCTCGCCAATGCCTCGCCCCGCCGCTGCGGGTCGAGATAGACATGCATGAAGCTGATGCTCGGCTCGCTGCGAAAACGTTCGGCATGCTCGCGCAGATAGCGCTGCAACTGTTCCTCGCTGGGCTCTGTCTGGGCAACCAGATTGTCCGCGACGAACTCCAGCTTTTGTCGCAGCAAACGTCGAATCACGCTGTCGTCGCGATCCAGCGCCAGGGCGGTGGCTTCGCGCACCGCAATCTCTTCGCGAACGTAGTCGTCAATAAGCCCATCCAACTCCTGCGCGGTGGCCGGTCGCCGCCAGGCGCGGGCAAAGTTGAGGGCCAGATTTTCAATCCGCCCCTGGGTCACCACGATGGCGTCGCGCCCCTCGTCGTCAGCAGAAACGGCGGCAAATACCGCAAAGATTGCCGCCCCCAACAGCAGGAAGTGCAACAAGGGTTCCCTCAGCAAACGCTTCATCAGCTGGCTCCAGAGAGGGTGATGACGGCCTGGCAGCGGTCATGCCAACGCCTTCGCGGCAGAAGGTACCGCCAAGGCGTTGGTCCATCCCACACTTGCTGTAATGCTGGCTCTACTAGAACCGCTCGATATCGCGCACGATGCCGTCGATCACGCCCTTGAGGGTGTCCAGGGTGACCTGCGCCTCGCGGTTCTCCAGCTCCTTGCCATAGCCCTTGCGCACCACCTGCAGGACTGGCTGGTCGGTACTGGCGTCGAGCAGTTCGGCTTCGACGAACAGCTCGGTGGTACGGTCGCGGGCGCCGCTGGCACTGCTGGCAGCGGCGGCCACCAGCGCGATCGGGATCACCTCGTAGGGTTTGAGCCCTTCGGCCTTGGTGTCCACACCAGTAATGGCGGCACGCAGGATCAGGGTGTTCGGCCCGGGCTGCGCACCGGCCTCGTGCACCTGGAAGCGCTGGCCAAAGGCAGCCTTGACCTGCTGGGAGGTGTACGCCTGCAAGTCTGCCAAAGCCGGGGCGCCGATCTGCTCGGACGGACTCGGGGCGGGATGGAAGCCTATCGACTGCACAATCACATGCTGGTAGTTGGCCAGACTGACGCCGGGTGCCATCCAGCGCAGGACCGGTTGGCCAGTGGCGGAAGTGGCCGGTTGCAGGCGCGAGTAGTCGGAGAGGAAGCCGGAATACTGCTCCGGCTCGGTGACCTTCGAGGCGCAGCCCGCAAGCAGCAGCGCGCAAAACAGTGACCCGGTGACGGCAAGGCTGGAACGCTTCATGGTGTTGCTCCTGTGGATCAGTAACGCCAGGTGATGGAACTGCTGAGGACATGAATGCCGGCATCGGCGAATTCGCCGGAAGTGCTGATGCGCCCATTCAGCCCCTTGCTCTGCGAAACGGGCATATCGCCCATCCAGATGAAGGCATAGCTGAGGTTCAGCTCGGCGCCCCGATCGAAGGCATAGCTGACACCGGTAGCCAGGCGCCAGGATTCGGCCATGGGTGTGTCGAAGGTGCGCTCGCTGTCGGAAACCGCCGAGCTGTCATACGCCAGGCCGGCTTGCCAGAGCAGCGCGGGCGTCGCCTGGTACTGACCGCCGACAGCCAGATGCCAGGTGTCGCGGTACTGGCGATCGACCGTTGCCGAAGTCGGGTTGTCAGAATCCAGTTCGATGCCGACCCGGCCGAACTCCGACCAGTCCTGCCAGCCGACACTGGCCAGCAGCGCCCACTGTGCGTCGAGGGCCTGGTAGAGGCTGAGGGTGGCGGTCTGCGGAATGCTCATGTCGATGCGCAGCGGCGCGCCGAGGATGCCGCGCGCTTCCAGCAGGCTGGAAAGTGCCGGGCGCAGGTTGTCGATGCTCAAACGATCCTCGAATTCGAGATCGACCGCCGTGGTGTAACTCAGGCCAATGCGGGTGCCGTCGCACGGCTGGTAGATCACCCCGAGGTTGGCGCCATAGCCCCAATCGTCGCCCTTGTAATGCAGTTGCCCGTCGGCGAAATTGCCGATGCCCAGCGGGTTGTTATCCACCGCCACGTGGTTTTCCAGCACGCCGTAAACCGCACGCAGGCCGAGGCCGATGGACCACTGCTCATTCAGCCGGTAGGCCAGGCTGGGTGCCAGCGAAACGCCCACGACGCTGGCATCCTGGACGAAATAACGGCCACTCCACTCTTCGTCGTAATCACCCGCCAGGCCGAAGTCGCCATACAGGCCAAAGCCGACGCTGAGGGCCTGGTTGACTGCATGGCTGACGAAGAAGCTGCCGCCCGGCATCCACTCGACAATGTTGCCGCTGTCATCACCGGGGATGCTGCCGACATCGGTATCCACGGAAAGATGGCCCTGTACCAGCTGCAAGCCGCCGCTGACCTGGGTGCCCGGCAAGAAGACCAGGCCGGCGGGATTGCTGGCCAGAGTCGACGGCCCCTGGGCACGTGCGGCGGCGCCGGCGTTGGCCAGGCTGACGTTATCGCTGGCGTACTCATACAGCAGGATGCCGCCAGCATGGAGCATGCTGGGACTCACGAGGCAAAGGAGACTGCTCAACCAGGCAAGGGACGGGCTCGCGATGCGCATTTCGACATCCTTTCCTTAAACAAAACAGCCGTTATGCCTCACGCTCCAGAAGAGCAGACGACGAGCTCGGTTGGACCTCTGAGCTAGAAGCGTAGTCAACACCCGGCGAAAAGTTCAATTAAATGGCACCTTGCCCCTTGCGCTTAGCCTGGATACCGACAAGCGTCAATTTCCCAGCAAAAGCCAGCCGCAGTCGTCCGGCCGCTAGGTCAAAGTGGCGGAGGGCTGTGGCCTATCGGCTGAAACCATGGGCTGGCGGTCGCGCATGCTCCGCTCGAGGCGCCGCCCCAAGTGACAGCGACAAAGGAGAAGCCGCAAGGCACCCCGGCCAGCGCTGGCGAAGCGAGGGCAAGGGTTTCATGCGGGGTATCCGGTCCGGCAATGAGAATGAATAGCCGAGGTCAGCCGCAGACAATCCGCCAGCGCCATACCGTGGCACGTCTGATCGGCACGCTGTGACCACTCAATTGCGCCGAAGCGGGCTCAGTCAGCAGCGCGGCACCGGTCGGGGAGATTGCGGGCCGCAGGCTCGGTGGTTGTGAAAATATCGAGCGCCGTCGCGAGACCGTCTCCAGGTGTTCGCAGTTGACGGGAGTTTTTCACAGACTCAGTCGTCGCCCTCGGTGTCGTCCTTCTCCGCCGCGTTGTCGGCCGGGTTGCGGCGCATGCGCGGGCCATCGGTTTGCACCGAAGGGAAGCGTGCGGAGGCGTAGCGCACCACCAGAATAGCCACGGCCAGCAACAGAATTGCCCCGGAAATCATCACCACGCCCATATCCGGGCGATGGTGGTGCGACACGTCGGAGATCAGCAAACGGGTCAGCGCGGTGATCGCCACATAGATCAGGAAGCGGATCGGCATATGGTTGGTCTTGAAGTAGATCCCGACCATTGCCCCCAGTTCGAGGTAGATGAACAGCAGCAGAATATCGTCGACCGTGGTGTGGCCCTTCTCGACCATACCGCTGAACGCCATCACCGCCGCCCAGGCGGTGGCCCCACCAATGGCGAACAACGCCAGGTAGTGAAAGCTCTCGACCAGCAAGTTGCCGAGCGATTCGGCCAGTCCATGCAGGTTCTCACGCAGCGTTTCGGCCCAATTCAATTTCAAGATGCAACTCCTCGGTAGTGGGCTCTGCGCCATGATCGACCCCGTAGGTGACGGTTGGATTATGCAGGATGAGAGCCAGCCAGACGGCTGAGAAGAGCGCTGTGCGGCAATAAGACACGCCCCTCGCAACACGGGAGCGCTGAGAGGCTGTGAAAAAACGCCCGTCTACTGCGGTAACGCTGTTCACCCAAGCCAGGTGAGCAGCATTCTTTTGTAGCCCTGAAGCAATCCGGGGAAGTCTGGCCCTGAAAAACCGCTCCCGGATTACATCCGGGCTACGCGTTGGGCGCCTGGAGGTGGCCTCGCGACGGCGCTCGATTTTTCACAGGCGCTGAATGGAGTCGGGCGGCGCCACACACCGCGGCGCCGCCCCGGGTCAGGCTATTCGCTGATTGGTCCGCACTGGGCGGTCGGCATGAGCTGGAGAAACTGCTCCGCACTCATATGCACCAGACCTTCATGATCGCCCGACTCGAAATACAGGTCCTTGAGCAGCATCAGCGACTCGTCGATCAGAGTTTCCATCTCGAAGGCGCTGCCCACCGGCGGAATCGCTCCGTTCGCGCAGTCGCTGAAACGCGGGCCGAACTCGTTTTCCCGCGCCAGCCGCCAGTGGCGCTTGGTCAATTTGTGCACCTTGTTGAGGTCGACCTGGTGGGTCGCCGGGACCACCGCCATCAGCCAATGGCCCTGAAAGTCGTCGAGAATCACCGACTTGGCCATCAGATGCGGTGGTATGCCGGCGCGCCGCGCCGCTTCACGGGCCGTTATCGAGGGATCGTGCTGCAGCATGTCGTAATGGGAGTGCTGCTGTGACAGGTAGTTTTGCAAACGGTTGGCCATGCTCATGGCGCACCTCCTAACGTTGGCTGAGAATCGACGCCAGCCTCGCCTCCCGCCGGAACCCACGACAACCGGAATGCTGTCGCGACGGGAGTATTGCGAGCCGTCCGGGCATCTCCCTGCCCCGTCTTGAGCAGCGCACAACAAGCGACTGTTCAACGTGTAAGTCTAGCGCATGGACAAGCCTGTGACCGATGCACTAGCCAGCCTCGGCCGACTGCTTTACACTGCGCCAGCACTGTATATATAAACAGTTTATTGCAACCCATCAGCGTGAAGGCGTAGAGGTGATGAATGGCCGTCGAAGTGGTGTACCGCAGCAGCCGGGATCTGGAGCGTTTATTTATGGATAAAGCCGAAGCCGACCGTCATGACAAGATGCTCGAACTGGCCGAGCTGCTCACCGACGTATTGCAAAAGGCCGTGCCTTCGCTGAACGAGCAACAAGGCGAAGAACTGGGCATCTTCATGGCCAAGAACCGCGAGATCTTCGCCAAGGCCTTCAAGAACCAACCGGATGCCCTCAGCGAACTGGCCCAGGATGACGCGGTTGAATAACCGCTGCGCTCGGCGGCCCGAAAAGATCTTTCGGCGGAGCTGAGCAGCGCTCTGGATAAGCAGCGCTCATGCCGGGCGTGCCGCCAACAGCCCCGGCAATGAGCCCCAGTTCAGGCTGGCACCGGCCAGCCCCATCAGTACGTAGACCCGCCAGCGCACGCTGCGCAGGGGCAACGTAGACAGGCAACGGCGCACCAGCCTGCTGGTCAGCAGCGGCAAGGCTTCAGCACTCAGCGGCGGTGAAAATATCGCGCGTCGTCGCGAGGCCGCCTCCAGGCGTTCGCGGCAAGGCGTCTGGAGATGGTCGCAGTCGCCGGGCATTTTTTCACAACCTCTGAGGTTATTCCGGGGCCTCCAGCGCCTGCACCAGCGCCTTGAGAAACCGCGCGGCCTCACCGCCGGTGACCGCGCGGTGATCGAAGGTCAGCGACAGCGGCAGGATCGGATGCACCACTACCTTGCCATCGCGCGCCACCGGCTCGTCGCGGATACCCCCGGCGCCGATGATCGCCACCTGCGGCGGCATAACCACCGGGTTGGCATAGCGGCCGAACAGGGTGCCGAAATTGGACAGGGTGATGGTCGCCCCCATCATTTCCTGGGGCGGGATCGAGCGCGCCTTGACGTCGGCGCGCAGGCGCGCAACCCCGTCTTTCAAGTCCTCGGCCGTGCGTTCGCCGACATTGCGCAACACCGGAACGAACAGACCGTCCGCAGTATCCACGGCGATGCCCAGATCGAGTTGCGCATGGCGCTTGAGCGACAGGCTCTTGCCGTCGAACCAGCTGTTCAGTAACGGCTCCACCTGGCAGGCGGCGGCGATCGCCTGGGCGATGCGCACCAGTGGATCGCGCGCCTGCGGCCAACGATGCAGATCGGCGTCGCCGACAATGAACACCGGCACCACCTCGGCATGCGCACGCGCCATGTTGATCGCCATGCTGCGCCGTACTCCGCGCAGCTTGTCGCCGCCGAACTTGTCACGGGCGTTCTGGGTCGCGGCTTCGACATCGCCACGGGTGATCAGGCCAGCAGCTCCAGAGCCGCTCAGACCACTCAGGTCGACGCCAAGCTGGCGGGCCAGCTGGCGTACTGCAGGGGTCGCGCGCGGCGCCAGATGCTCGCGGGTCGAAGGCGCGGCGCCGACGAAGAAGCTGTCTGCCTGCGCCTCGCCACCGCCTTCCAGACGACCGACCACCGTGCCGGCATCGGCCTCGCCCTCGTAGGCCAGCAGCGGCTCGCCGACATGCAGGATGTCGCCCTCGGCGCCGAAGGTCTTGGCCACCACGCCGTCGTAGGGCGCGGGGATTTCGACGATAGCCTTGGCGGTTTCCACCGCAACCAGCAGTTGGTCGGTCTTTACCTCGTCGCCGGCCTGCACATGCCACTCGACGATTTCGGCCTCCTGCAGGCCTTCGCCGAGGTCGGGCAGTTTGAAGTATTTCATTTCTCGTCCTCCCGAAGGATGCACCCTGCACCCCCCCATATCGGTTGTCGCAGATCGGCTCAACGGCTTGGTGCGCACGGCGCACCCTACGTCGGGCATCCCGTAGAGTGCGCCGTGCGCAGCATTGCCCCAAGGATCAGGCGTAATCCAGCACCGCATCGCAGGCCGCGAGGATGTCCTCGACGCCGGGTATGTAGAGTTGCTCCAGGCGGTACAGCGGCGGCGGGATATCCGGCGCGGTGACCCGCTGGATCGGCGCCTGCAAATCCAGCAAGGCGCGCTCGTACAGGCTGGCGGCGATTTCAGCGCCGACCCCACAACTCTTCGGCGCCTCGTGCACGATCACGCAACGTCCGGTCTTGCGCACCGAGGCCTCGAGGGTATCCAGATCCAGCGGCTTGATGCAGGCGACGTCGATCACCTCGGCAGACACCCCGCGCTCCTGCAGCTGCGCGGCCGCCTGCAGAGTCTCATGGACGCTGGCGCCCCAACTGATCAGGGTCAGGTCACTGCCCTCGCGCAGGGTGAAGCAGCTGTCCAGCGGCAGGCGTTTGCCATCGTCATGCAGCACCTGCGGATTCATCCGGTACAACCGCGTGGGCTCGAGAAAGATCACCGGATCGGGATCGTCGATGGCCGCCAGCAGCAGGCCATAGGCGCGCGCCGGCGAGGACGGGATGACCACACGCAGACCGGGAATATGGGCGAACATCGCCTCGGTGCTTTCACTGTGGTGTTCCGGCGCACGGATCCCCGCCCCCATCGGTGTGCGCAACACCATGGGGCAGCTCAACCGGCCGCGGGTGCGATTGCGCAGGCGACTGGCATGGGAGACCAACTGGTCCAGCGCCGGGTAGATGAAGCCCATGAACTGGATTTCCATCACCGGCTTCAAGCCTTGCGCAGCCATGCCGACCGCCAGGCCGGCGATCATGGTCTCGGCCAGTGGCGTGTCGATCACCCGCTTGAAACCGAAGGTGTCGCGCAGGCCTGCAGTGGCGCGGAATACGCCGCCATTGACGCCAACATCCTCGCCCAGCACCACCACATCCGGGTCCTCGTACATGGCCCGGTGCAGGGCCAGGTTGACCGCCTCTAATAATGTCAGCTTGGCCTCACTCATGACTGGCCTCCTCCCGGCGGGCGACGCGCTCCCGGAGCATGTCGCGCTGCTCGGCCAACACTGCCGGCCACTGCGCGTAGACATAGTCGAATACCGTCTCGGCGGGCGGATTGCCGACGGCTTCGAAGGCCTCCACCGCCTGTTGCACCAGGCCCTGACACTCGCCGATCAGCGCCTGCTCGCGACCTTCGTCCCACACGCCCTGGGCGGCGAGATAAGCCTGCAGGCGCTTGACCGGCTCTTCCTGCCAGGCCTGCTTGACCTCTTCGGCACTGCGGTAGCGGGTGGCATCGTCGGCGGTGGTGTGGTCGCCGAGGCGGTAGCTGATGCACTCCAGCAACACCGGCCCCTTGCCGTGGCGGGCACGCTCCAGGGCGACCTGCATGCGCTCGTAAACGGCGAGGATGTCGTTGCCGTCGACCTGCTCGCCGGGGAAGCCGGCGCCTATGGCCTTCTGCGCCAGAGTCGCGGCGCCGCACTGGATGCGCCTGGGCACCGAGATCGCCCACTGGTTGTTGTTGACCACGAACACCACCGGCAATTGCCAGGCGCCTGCGACATTGAGCGCTTCGAGAAAGTCGCCCTTGCTGGTCGCGCCATCGCCGCAGGTGGTGACGGCGACCCGATGCTCGCCGCGAATCTTCATCGCCGTGGCCACGCCGCAGGCATGCAGGGCCTGGGTGGCGATCGGCACGCAGAGCGGAAAGTCCTGGGCCACCGCCGGGTCGACGTAGGCGCTGCCGCGCTCGTCGCCGCCCCAATAGAGGAGGATCTCCTCCATCTTCACCCCGCGCATCACCTGCACCGCGGTGTCGCGGTAATAGGGCACCAGCACGTCCTCGGGCTTCATCAAGGCGCCGATGGCCACGCCTATGGCTTCCTGGCCGATGGTCGGCGCGTAGGTGCCGATGCGCCCGGTGCGCTGCAGGGCCACGGCCTTCTGGTCGAACAGTCGGGTCAGGACCATCTGCCGGTACAGGCGGACCAGCAAGTCGAAGTCGTCGGCCCACGCCGGCAAGGCGCCCAGCAGACGGCCCTGCGGATCGAGGTAGCGGATATAGGGTATGTCGGGATTGAGCGGGTTCATGGACGTTTCCTCGGCACTTTGTGAGTGTGCTGACAACGGCCGACGCTTGTGGCATCGGCTGAGGCTGGCCGGCTGGCCAGAAGCAAAAGAACAAGCAGGGTCAGCCGTACAGCAAACGCTCGGCCAGGGCATCGGCAACCCGCGCGGGTGAGCGCTTGTCGGCCTGGGCGTGGGCGTAGATCTCGGTCAGGCGCAGACTGATCTGCTTCAGGTGCGTAGTGATCGCCTCCGGGCTCTCGCCACGGTGCCTGAGGGCGACGTAGATCAGCCCGCCGGCATTGATCACATAATCCGGGGCATAGAGAATCCCGCGCGCTTGCAGGGTGTCGGCGATGTCGGCGCTGGCCAGTTGGTTGTTCGCCGCACCGGCCACTGCCGAGCAACGCAGCTGGCCAACTGTTTCGCCATTCAGCACGCCACCGAGGCCGCAGGGCGCGAGGATGTCGCAAGGTGTGGCGAGCAAGGCATCGCTGGCCACCGGGTGCGCGCCCAGTTGTTCCACCGCCAGTTGCACCCGGCCGCCATCCAGGTCGCTGACCAATAACTCGACACCGGCCGCGTGCAGTTGCTCGGCGAGCGCATAGCCGACGTGACCAAGCCCCTGGATGGCCACGCGCAAGCCTTGCAGATCATCGCCGCCCAGGCGCTCCTGAGCCGTGGTGCGAATCCCGGCGAATACGCCCATGGCCGTGTGCGGCGAAGGATCGCCCTCGCTCATGGTGCTGGTAACGTGCTGGGTGTGCTGGGCGATGCAGTCCATATCGACGCTGGAGGTGCCACTGTCCACCGCGGTGATATAGCGACCATTGAGTGTCTCGATAAAGCGACCGAACGCCTCGAACAGCGCCCCGCGATTGTCGACATGTGCCGGTCGGATGATCACCGCCTTGCCGCCGCCCTGGGCAAGACCCGCCAAGGCGGCCTTGTAGCTCATGCTCTGGGCCAGGCGCACGGCATCGCGGATGGCACTCTGTTCGTCGGGATAAGCCAGGTAGCGGCAGCCACCCAGGGCCGGGCCGAGACGTGTGTTGTGGATGGCGATTATGGCCTTGAGGCCCGTGACTGGATCCTGCGTGAGGTGCAATTCCTCAAGCCGGGCGGCTTCCATCATGGCGAACATGCTGTGGCTCCCTTGCTTCTGGTTACAGCCAGTATAGGTGCAGCCCCCGAAAGCGCCCGGTCAGGCCGGCATAAGTGCAGCCGCGGGCAAAGCCAAGTCGCATAAACAAAATCCAGGTGCAACACTGGACGCCGCCCAGCAAGGCGGTTACAACCGAGTCTTGTGCGGAGGTAACCATGAGCCCACGCCAGACCTGTCTTGCCTGCCTTGAGCGAGAACCGCCCGCGGTCTTCGAGGCGGCGCTATGGATTGCCGCCGAACACGATCCAACCCTGCAACCGGCCGAGGTGCTGCGTGAGTTCAGCACGCTGCAGCAGCAAATCAGCCTCGGTTTGCCCGCCTTGCCACCGCGGGAGCTGGCGCAACCGCTGCTGCGCCGCCTGAGCGAGCTGGACTTCCGCGAAGACGACAGCCCGCCACGCCCACAGGTCGCCCTGTTGCACAAGGTTATCCAGCGCCGCCGCGGACAACCGCTGGCGCTGGCATTGATCGCCCTGGAGCTGGCGCGACGCCTGGAGATTCCGTTGCAAGGGGTGAACTTTCCCGGACATTTCCTGCTGCGGGTAACGGGCGCCGATCACCTGCTCGACCCCTGCGGCGGACGGCGCCTGTACACCCGTGACTGCCGCGAACTGCTGATCCGCTACCAGGGCGCCCAGGCCGAACTCGGTGCCAGTCACATGCGCGCCTGCGATGGCCGCAGCATGCTGCAACGGCTCTCACGCAACCTGCATCACCTGCACCTGCTGGAAGAGGACTACCTGGCGGCATTGAAAGATGCCGAACGCGTGTTGCTGCTGGGCGCGCCCACGGTGGCCGACCACCTGGCCCGCGCCGAGCTGTACCAACGCCTGGAGTGCCCCCGGGCCGAGCGCTTCGATGTGCAGCACGCCCTGCTGCTGTGCGAGGACCCGGCACAACGCATGCTGCTCGCCGAGCGCCTGCGTCAGCTCGGCACGCCCCCGCCCCTGCATTGACTCACCCGGGCGGCGATCCGCTCGGAGCGCAGCGACAGCCCTTTGCGCCACCCGGTGAGCCATGGCGTACTGCCTGCGGCGAGTAGTGCCCTACGGTGTGACAACGAGACATTCCCCTGCCTACAACACCCCCAATGCCTTGGCCCGCGCCACTGCCTGGGTGCGCCGGGCGACGCCGAGCTTGCCGTTGATCCGCCGGGCATGGGTCTTCACCGTATGCAGGGAAATAAACAGCTGTTCGGCGACTTCCTGATTGGACAGGCCCTGGGCAATCAGGCGTAGCACGGTCAGCTCGCGGCTACTGAGGCAGGCATCTGCTGCCGCCGGCATTTCGCCGACTGCCGCCAGGGGCGGTTCGTCGGCGGCGAACCACAGCCCCTGATAATTCAGGCGCTGACGCAGGCTTTGCGCGGTCTGACGGGCCTGGTTTGCCGCCGGCAGATCGGCGCAGGCACTGCAGGCCTCGGCATAGCTTGACCAGAGCTCACTGGCGAACGCCTGACGACCCTGCGCCACGGCCTGGTCGAGCAGCCGCTGCAGCGCCTCGCGGACATCGATGCCATGCGCCATGTCGAGGCACAGCAGCAAATGCTCCAGGCGCAGGAACAGCTCGGGAAAATTCGGCGGCGGCACGCTGGTCTCTAGTCGGTGGCCCAGCACCCGGGTCATGGCTTCGCGAGCACGCTCGTGATGCCCCTGGTAGATCCACAGGCGGCTGCTGGCCAGCAACAGCACGCCGCGATAAAGGGCATCGCTGATCCGGTGGCGCTGCATCCAGCGCTCGGCTTCGCCCAGGTGGGCGAATGCGGCGGGAATATCGCGGCGGCAGGTGGCCAACTCGGCCAGGCCCAGATAGCCATGAAAGGCACCCGGATCGCCACCGACCCGAGCATCCTCGAGCCCGGCTTGCAGCTGGCTGGCCGCATGCTCGATGCAACCTTGACGCAGCGCCAGGCGCCCCAGGCGCAGGAGAATCCTGCCGCGTACCGGCGTCTGCCGTAGCGACTGCGCGTCCATCTGTTCGAGCACCCGCTGCAGCAGTGCCTCGGCGCGGGCAAACTCGCCGCGCGCCTCCAGCAGCAGCGCATGATCGAGTTCCAGCAAGGCCTCGAATACCGCACTGCCGCAACGCCGCGCCTGCTTCAGCACCTCATAGCTGAGCTGCTGCGCCTGTTCCAGCTGGCCTTCGCCGATGGCGATCTGGGTCAGCACCGAACGGCACAACAGGGACTGGGCCCAGGCGGTATCCGGCAACGTCGACAGCGCCTCGAGCAGGTGCGTGCGCGCCTCGACCGCATGACCGCGGCCATAGGCGGCAATCCCGCGAATCGCCTGCCACTGGGCGAACAGCTCGGCCAGACGCTCGGCATCGCCACGCGGCTGAAAGCGCGCCAACTGATCGACGCAGGCCTGCGCCTCCTCCAGGCGCCCGACCAGCAACAAGGCCCAGGCGTTCAGCAGAATCAGGCGTGGCGTGCTGGTCAGCAGGCTGTCGGGCAGCGAACTGCGCCAGTGCAGAATCAGTGCCAGATCCTGGCCCTGGAGCAGTCGTTCCTCGGCGAAGCGCTCGAGAAAACTGGCCGCGACTTCTGGCTGGCCACCCTTGAGCGCATGCTCCACCGCCTCGCGCACGTCGCCGCGGGCTGCAAACCACTGGCTGGCATGCAGGTGCAGGCTGGTACAGGGCGCGGCCTTGGCCCGCTGCTGCAGCAGATGGGCCAGCGGCGGGAAGACTTCGAGCCAGTCTGGCGCGCCCTCCACTTCATTGATGAACAGGCCGCGTGCGCGCAACGCCTGCAACCAGGCCGCGCCCTCACCCACGCCCAGCAGGTGTTCGCAGAGTTCATCGTTGAAGCGTGGAATCAGCGCCAACTGGCAGAGTGCATGGCTCAGTTCGGCAGGCAGGCCCTGCAGCACCTCATGCTCGATATAGTCGCGCAGCAGTTCATTATGTTCCTCGCACAGCGGCGGCCCCGAGCCCTCGCGTTCACCCTGGGCGGCCAGCAGACGCAAAGCCGCCGGCCAGCCGCGGGTCAGGGCGAACAGGTTGTTTGCGCGACTCGAGCGTAGCGCATCCACCTGCTGCAACCAGGCGGCGACCTCGTCCTGGGTGAAGGCCAGCTCCGCGCTGCCCAGCTCGAACAACTCTCCCTCCAGCAGCAGGCGTGGCAGATTACAGGCCGGGCGCCGCCGGCTGCCAAGCCACCAGACGAGGTTGGCCGGCGAAGCGCAGAGCAGACGATCGAGACAGGCATCGAGTTCGCCATCGGGCTCGCGCGGATAGTCGTTGAGCATGATCCACAGCGTGCGTTGCTCCTGCTGCACGGCAGCCAGGAGTTCGGCTTCGCTCAAACTCGGTGGGTAACCCAGGGCGACGGCCAGTTGTCGACAGAACTCCACCGGCGAGACGGGCTGCCCTGCGCAGTTGAGCCACAGCGGCGAGTATTCGGGCGGACATTCGCGGGCGCAGTCGGCGAGCAGCACCGACTTGCCGAACCCCGCCGGGGCGATCAACAAACGCAGGCGACAGTCCTGGACGAGCAAGCGGCGCTGCAACTGTGCGCGCTGAACATGCCCTGGCGGTTGACGCGGTAGCACGCTCTTGGCGCAGGACGGCAGTGCGATGGACAGCGATGGCGCGTAGGCGGTCATGACGGCTCGTATTGATTTTGTAAGGGGAGCAGTGCTCATGAGACTAGACCCGAACCTGGGTACACAGTAGCTGTATTAGCATAGTTAATATTCGACGATAAAAAAAAGGCGGCCCTAAGGCCGCCCAATTAAGGAGGAGCAGTGACAACAGTGACGCTGTCGCCCTACCGCACGCCGGAACTGCGCAAGGCTGCCGGGGTGTAGTCGGCGGCACTGGCCTTGAAGCCGAAGGCGTAGGCGGATTTCTCTTCGTTCTTCATGCCCAGAGCCAGGTAGCGGCCGGCGACGATGTCGTAGAGGGCCTCCAGAGTGTAGGCCGGCACCTTTTGGTGGTAGTAGTTCTGCGCATGCCCCTCGGCGACGCGCCACAGCTGGCCGCGACCGTCGTAATGGTCGACCAGGGCCAGCTGCCAGCTGTCCTCGTCGAAGTACATGTGGCGCTTGGCGTAGATGTGTCGCTCGCCGGACTTCAGCGTAGCCTCCACTTCCCAGACCCGGTGCAGCTCGTAACGGGTCAGGTCCTGGTTGATATGCCCGGCCTTGATCACGTCGTCGTACTTCAGGTTGGGCGAATCCAGCTTGTAGCTGTTGTAGGGGATGTACATCTCCTTCTTGCCCACCAGTTTCCAGTCGTAACGATCGGGCGCGCCAGAGAACAGGTCGAAGTTGTCCGCCGTACGCATGCCGTCGGCCGCGGTGCCTGGTCCGTCGTAGGCGACCTGCGGGGCGCGGCGCACACGGCGCTGACCGGCGTTGTAGATCCACGCCAGACGCGGTTCCTTGACCTGATCGATGGTCTCGTGGACCAGCAGCACGTTGCCGGCCAGGCGCGAAGGCGCAGTCACCCGCTGTTTGAAGTAGAGCAGGATATTGCTCGCCTTGGCCGGGTCGACATCGGGCATGTCAGAGGGGAAGGCAATTTCGTCCTCGAATTTGACAATGCTGTAGGAACCACCGGTCTGCGGCGTGGCCTGGGTGATGTAGCGCTTGACGTTACCGCCGCGGTAGCGGGTGATGTGGTTCCACACCACCTCGACCCCACTCTTGGGAATCGGGAAGGCGTAGTAGCGGCTGTCACTGAAGTTCTGCAGCCCGTTACCGCCGTCCACCGGAATGGTGTTCAGGGCGCTCTGCTTGGCCGCGGCGTAGATCTCATCGGGCAGCGCAGCGCTGCGATGGGTCGGGTAGACCGGGATCTTGTAGGTGTCGGCATAGCGCGTGAACATCGCCATTTGCCCAGGGGACAGCTTGTCCTTGTACTGCGCGGCATTGGCTGCGGTGATGGTGAACAACGGCTGTTCGTTGGCGAACGGGTCGGCGAGGAAGCCCTTGCCATCGACCGCGCCGGCATTGGTCGGCAGACCGCCGGTCCAGGCCGGGATGCTGCCATCGGCGTTGCCGGCCATTTCCGCGCCTATCGGGGTCAGGGTTGTACCCAGTTGCGCCGCCTCTTGCTCGGAGACGGCGGCCATCACACTGGTCGCCAGCAGCGTCAGGGCCAGCGCACCGGTTTGCAGGATTCTTGTCGTTTTCATCATGTACGGATCCTTTGCGCGTGGTTGATCAGAAGTTCGCACCGAAACTCAGGGCAACGAAGTCTCGGTCGGTGATGGTGTTGTACTCGCCGCCAAAGAAATCGGTGTAGCTGAGGCTGGCATTATAGGTGTTCTGGTAATCGGCACTCAGACCGAGGCTGATGGCCTTGCTGCCCTCATTGAAGTTTGGCCCATAACCGTCGACGTCGTGCGACCAGGCGACACTCGGGGTCAGGTTGATCCCGGCGATCACGTTGCTGTAGTCGGCGCTGGCACGCACGCGGTAGCCCCAGGAACTGCTGGTGTAGAAGCCGTCGCCCTGGCACTCGTCCGGGTTGGCGGCATTGAACGCGGCGCACACGCCCGGCGCGCTGAACTCGCCGGCGCCGAAGATCGGGTCGCGACCGAAACGCAGTTCGCTGGGGTCGTCCTTGATGCCGCCGATGTGGTTGTAGCCGACCTCACCGATCAGGGTCAGACGGCTGGCGCCGAGCACCCGGTCGATGAACTGGATCGCGGTGACCTGGGCCTGGGTAAAGGGTTTGCGCTCGTAGCCGTGGATGTCACCGCTGGCGACGTTCTGCGCGTGACCGCTCTCGAATATCGGGTTGAACGGCAGGCCGAGGGCAGCGAAGGAGACATCGGTGGAGTTGATCTGCATCGGCATGTTCGGCCGGTAGCTGACTTCACCGGACAACGCGGTACCGCCGACGTTGGTCTGGAAGCTCAAGCCATAGAGGCGGATATCCTCCGGGTACTCGATGAAGTAACGGGCGTTCGGCGCACCGGGAATGAAGGTGGCAAAGTTCGGCGTGGTGGTGCGAATGGAGCTGAATACCGGGCCGCGGCTGTGGTAGTTCAATGCATAGAGGCCGAACTCGGTGTCGTTCAGCTGCTCGGAAAACCAGCGCAAGGCCAGCCCGTACTGGCCACTGTCCCGCGCATCGCGGTCGCCGGCACGCGGAATGTAGGCGTTGTCGACGAACGAGTTGGTCGACTCGCCCGGCGGCAGGTCCGGGCCGAACACGGTCAGGCGATCATCGCAGCCGTCGGCCACCACATCGGTGGTGGAGAAGAAGGTGCCGCAGTTATCCACCACGGTCTGATCCCATTCCAGCTGATAGAAGGCTTCCATGCTCAGCGAGTCGTTCAGAGCCTGCGAGACATAGAGCATGTTGACCGGAATCAGCCCTTCCTTGATCTCTGCGCCGGGACGACGGAAGGCGGCCACATCGACCGGGTTGATCGAGTTGATCGAGTTCTGGATGAAGGTGCTCTCGCCCCAGCTAACCACCTGCTTGCCGACCCGCACACTGCCCGGCAGGTCGCCGATGCTGTAGTTGTGGTAGATGAAGGCATCGAGAATTTGCGCGCCGGAAGACTGCGCCGCCTCCTTGCGATTGTGGTCCTGGATGTCATAGAACAAGCGACTCTCGTCCTTGGTCTCGAAGTCGTACCAGTACTTGCCGCGGATAAACACGCCGGTATCGCCGTATGTCAGCTGGAGGTCGTGGATGCCCTTGAAGATTTTCGAGAAGGTCTCGCCTTTCTTGAAGTTCAGCCGGCCGTCGTCCGAGGTCCGCGAAGAGGCCTCGCCGCCGCTGGCAGTGGAGATGAAATCCGGATCGGCGCTACGCACCGACCAACTGGCACCGACCGACAGCGCCGAGTCGAACTGCCCCTCAACCTCGCCGACATTAAAAGTAATCGCTTGGACCGGCGCGACACAGCCCAGAGCGACGGCAATTGCCAGCGCGCACGGCTGGAAGCTTGCATGCCTTGTTTTTGTTGTCATGCGGCTCTCCTGGAAAGCATGGTTACGTGTTGAGGCCCCAAGTTACCCAGCGCCACCCGTGTGGATAAGCGCCCGAAAGAGGTATTTGCCCTGTCAACCGAAAGAGTGAATGCCCCCTCTAGCACGCCCTATAGACACAACCCCATGAGTCAGCTCGATGGGCTGCCATAGCGCCGATGAATAGCGCCTGCAAACGGGGGAAGCCTCTCCACGGACACCACGCCCAAGACCGTACGCGGAGCCCGGCTTTTGTAACAGAGCCGCCCTGGCGCGATGCTTTGGGCCTACAGGGCAGACCTGCCCATGAGGCTGCCAATGCTCGGCAAGCGCCCGCCACCGGGTAAACTGGTCCGCGCGCAGACCCTGAGGAGAAAATCGATGTCACCACACCCGCCCATCAGCCTGTGGATGGATCAACTCGACCCGCCCCTGACGCCACGCCCGGCCCTGCAGGGACGCCTGGAGGTCGACGTGGCGATCATCGGCGCCGGTTACACCGGTTTGTGGACCGCCTACTACCTCAAACGCCAGACCCCCGAGCTGCGCATCGCCGTGGTCGAGGCCGAGTACGCCGGCTATGGCGCCTCGGGGCGCAATGGCGGCTGGCTGATGGGCAACCTGCTCGGCGAAGACCGCCTGCTCGCCGGCTTGCCTGCCGAACAGCGACTGGCCGCCTTCGACCTGCTGCACGGCATCCCCGACGAGGTGGCAGACGTGCTGCAGCGCGAGGACATCGCCTGCGACTATCGCAAGGGCGGCGTGCTCTATTGCGCAGCGCGTTACCCGGAGCAGGAGCACCGCCTGCGCACCTGGCTCGACTCGCTGTACGGCGAAGGCCTCAGCGAAGCCGACTACCGCTGGCTGGCGCCGGGCGAACTGAACCAACAGCTGCGCATCAACGGCCCGCTCGGCGCCATCCACAGCCCGCACTGCGCCACCATCCAGCCGGCCAGACTGGTGCGCGGCCTGGCCCAGACGGTCGAACGCCTGGGCGTGCAACTGTTCGAGCAGAGCCGCGTGACGCATTGGCAGCCGGGCCTGCTGCGCACCGCCCAGGGCGAGCTGCGCGCCGAATGGGTGGTACCGGCGGTGGAAGGGTACGCCGCCGAACTGCCGCTGCTGCGTCGCTATCAGCTGCCGGTGCAGAGCCTGCTGCTGGCCACCGAACCGCTGTCGAGCAGCCAGTGGGACGAAATCGGCCTCGATCGCGGCCAGGCCTTCAGCGAGTTCAGCCGCCAGGTCACCTATGGCCAGCGCAGCGCCGACGACCGTCTGGTGTTCGGCGCCCGTGGCGGTTACCGCTTCGCCGGCAAACTACGGCAGAACTTTGACCTGAATGCCGAGGAAATCGGCCTGCGCCGCTACCTGTTCGGCGAGCTGTTCCCGCAGTTGCGCAACGTCGAGATCAGCCATGGCTGGGGCGGCAACCTCGGTATGGCGCGGCGCTTCCAGCCGCACATGCTGCTCGATCGCAGCAACCGCATCGCCCTCTCCGGCGGTTACGGCGGTGAAGGTGTCGGCGCCAGCAACCTCGGCGGGCGCACCCTGGCGGAGTTGATTCTCGGCAAGGCTACGCCTCTTACCGAGCAACCCTGGGTACTCGGCGAGCGACCTTTGACGGCGCTCAAAGCCTGGGAACCGGAGCCCAGCCGCTGGCTCGCTTACAACGCCATCATCCACAGTTTCACTCATGAGGATCGCGTACTGGCCAACCCGCACAGCCCAGCCTGGCGTCGCGCCCTGGCCGCCAAGCTGGCGGACTTCATGGAAGGCCTGATGCGCTGAGCGGCGGGGTCCGCGTCAACGCAGGGTGGGCTTCAGCCCACCCTGCGGACTCAATCCCCACCCGTATCTAAATCAATACAGCGTAACGAAAGCAACACAAGAGCGACATAAACCTGCCAACCCGCGACATACAGGGCCTTCCCTCGCCGTTTCTGCACCACCCCACCAGCCCCGTATCGAATTCGCTACAGTCGATTTACCCACAGTCATTCTCAACAACACATAAGTAATTGAATTTATTGATAAAAATAACAATGGCATCGCACTTGCTAGAGTCTCTACCCAAAGCGCTCGCCCCGTTGCGAGCGCCTTGTTCATCGCCCGCATGAGAAAGGGCGAACCTGACCATTTTGAGGAATCCCCATGAGCGAGTTGCGTTTTACCGTCGAACACGAATGGCTGCGTCAGGACGCCGATGGTCTGGTCACCGTGGGCATCACCGCCTACGCTCAGGAAGCCTTGGGTGATGTGGTGTTCGTGCAACTGCCGGACCTGCAGAGCTACGCCGAAGGCGCAGAAGTCGCGGTTCTCGAGTCGGTAAAAGCAGCCAGCAACATCGCCATGCCGCTGGACGGTGAAGTGCTCGAAGTCAACGCCGAGCTGGAAGCCAGCCCGGAGCTGGTCAACGAAGACCCGCTGGGCAAAGGCTGGTTCTTCCGCTTCCGTCCGGCCAATGCCAGTGCCGTGGCTGACCTGCTCGACCAGGCCGCTTACGAGCGCCTGCTCAACGCCAACGCCGACGCCTGAGAGAGCAAAATGACCGATCTGACCACCCAGAACGAATTCATCGCCCGCCATATCGGCCCGCGCGACGCCGACACGGCGGCCATGCTTGACACCCTCGGTTTCGATTCCCTCGACGCCCTGACCGCCAGCGTGATCCCCGAGAGCATCAAGGGCACCAGCGTCCTCGGTCTGACCCCGGGCCTCAGCGAAGCCGATGCCCTGGCCAAGATCAAGGCGATTGCCGGCCACAATCAGCAACTCAAGACTTACATCGGCCAGGGTTACTACGGCACCCACACGCCGAGCGCGATCCTGCGTAACCTGCTGGAAAACCCGGCCTGGTACACCGCCTACACCCCCTACCAGCCGGAGATTTCCCAGGGCCGCCTGGAAGCGCTGCTGAATTTCCAGACCCTGATCATCGACCTCACCGGTCTGTCGATCGCCAACGCATCCTTGCTCGACGAAGCCACCGCCGCCGCCGAGGCCATGACCTTCTGCAAGCGCCTGTCGAAGAACAAGGCCAGCAACGCCTTCTTCGCCTCCCAGCATTGCCACCCGCAGACCCTCGACGTGCTGCGCACCCGCGCCGAACCGCTGGGCATCGAGGTGGTGGTCGGCGACGAAAGCACCATCACCGATGCCAGCGTCTATTTCGGTGCCCTGCTGCAGTACCCGGCGAGCAATGGCGACATCTTCGATTACCGCGCGCTGGTCGAGCGTTTCCACGCCGCCAATGCCCTGGTCGCCGTAGCCGCCGACCTGCTGGCCCTGACTCTGCTCACACCGCCGGGCGAGTTCGGCGCCGACGTAGCCCTGGGCAGCGCCCAGCGTTTCGGCGTACCGCTGGGTTTCGGCGGCCCGCACGCCGCCTACTTCGCCACCCGTGACGCGTTCAAGCGCGACATGCCGGGCCGCCTGGTCGGCATGTCGGTCGACCGTTTCGGCAAGCCGGCCCTGCGCCTGGCCATGCAGACCCGCGAGCAACATATCCGCCGCGAGAAGGCCACCAGCAACATCTGCACCGCCCAGGTATTGCTGGCCAATATCGCCAGCATGTACGCCGTGTACCACGGCCCCAAAGGCCTGACCCAGATCGCCCAGCGCATTCATCAGCTGACCGCGATCTTCGCCCAGGGCCTGGCCAAACTCGGCCTGGCCGTGGAGCAAGCGCACTTCTTCGACACCCTCACCGTCGCCACCGGCGAGCGCACCGCGCAACTGCACCAGCAGGCGCGCGCGATGGGCATCAACCTGCGCGAGATCGATGGCCAACGCCTGGGTCTGTCGCTGGACGAAACCAGCGACCAGGCCGGCGTCGAGCGCCTGTGGGAAGTTTTCGCCGAGCCGGGCGACAGCCTGCCAAGCTTCAATGAGCTGGCCGCCAGCGTCGCTGCGCGCCTGCCGCAGGGCCTGCTGCGTCAGTCGGCGATCCTGCAGCACCAGGTGTTCAACCGTTACCACTCGGAAACCGAGCTGATGCGCTACCTGCGCAAGCTCGCCGACAAGGACCTGGCGCTGGACCGCAGCATGATTCCGCTGGGCTCCTGCACCATGAAGCTCAACGCCGCCAGCGAAATGATCCCGGTGACCTGGGCCGAGTTCGGCAACCTGCACCCCTTCGCCCCGGCCGAGCAGAGCCAGGGCTACCAGCAGTTGACCGACGAGCTGGAGGCCATGCTCTGCGCCGCCACCGGCTACGACGGCATCTCCCTGCAGCCGAACGCCGGCTCCCAGGGCGAATACGCCGGCCTGCTGGCGATCCGTGCCTACCACCAGAGCCGCGGCGACGAGCAGCGCGACATCTGCCTGATCCCCTCCTCGGCCCACGGTACCAACCCGGCGACCGCCAGCATGGCCGGCATGCGCGTGGTGGTGACCGCCTGCGACAGCCGCGGCAACGTCGACATCGCCGACCTGCGCGCGAAAGCCGAAGAGCACAAGGAGCGCCTGGCCGCGCTGATGATCACCTACCCCTCGACCCACGGCGTGTTCGAGGAAGGCATCCGCGAGATCGCCCAGATCGTCCACGACAACGGCGGCCAGGTGTATATCGACGGCGCCAACATGAACGCCATGGTCGGCCTCTGCGCGCCAGGCAAGTTCGGCGGCGACGTCTCGCACCTGAACCTGCACAAGACCTTCTGCATTCCCCACGGCGGTGGCGGCCCGGGCGTCGGCCCGATCGGCGTCAAGGCACACCTGATCCCGTTCCTGCCCGGCCACGCCAGCATGGCGCGCAAGACCGGTGCGGTCAGCGCCGCGCCGTTCGGCAGCGCCAGCATCCTGCCGATCACCTGGATGTACATCAGCATGATGGGCGGCGAAGGCCTCAAGCGCGCCTCGCAGGTGGCGATTCTCAACGCCAACTACATCGCCCGCCGCCTGGAAGAACACTACCCGGTGCTCTACAGCGGCGAAGGCGGCCTCGTGGCCCACGAGTGCATCCTGGACATCCGTCCGCTCAAGGACAGCTCCGGCATCAGCGTCGACGACGTGGCCAAGCGCCTGATCGACTTCGGCTTCCACGCCCCGACCATGTCCTTCCCGGTCGCCGGCACCCTGATGATCGAGCCGACCGAGAGCGAATCCAAGGAAGAACTGGACCGCTTCTGCGACGCCATGATCGCCATCCGCAATGAAATCCGCGCGGTGGAAACCGGCGCCCTGGACGCCAACGACAACCCGCTGAAGAACGCCCCGCATACCGCCCTGGAACTGGTCGGCGAGTGGACGCACGCCTACAGCCGCGAGCAGGCGGTCTACCCGGTCGCCAGCTTGATCGATGGCAAGTACTGGCCTCCGGTCGGCCGGGTCGACAACGTGTTCGGCGACCGCAACCTGGTCTGCGCCTGCCCGTCGATCGAGGCCTATCAGGACGCCTGAGGCGATAAAAACGCAGGATGGGTGGGCCAGACCTAGGCGGCTCCACTCATCCTACGTTTTGTTTACCCAAGAATTTCGACTCACCCCTATCCGGGGCGGGTTGGCTGCACCTCATATAAAAACCAGAGGGCCTGACCATGTTCAGCAAGCACGACCAACTGCAAGGCTACGATGACGCCCTGCTCGCCGCGATCAACGCCGAAGAGCAGCGCCAGGAAGACCATATCGAGCTGATCGCCTCGGAAAACTACTGCAGCCAGCGGGTCATGCAGGCCCAGGGCAGCGGCCTGACCAACAAGTACGCCGAAGGCTACCCGGGCAAGCGCTACTACGGCGGTTGCGAGCATGTCGACGTGGTCGAACAGCTGGCCATCGAGCGCGCCAAAGAGCTGTTCGGCGCCGACTACGCCAACGTCCAACCGCACTCCGGCTCCTCGGCCAACTCGGCCGTCTACCTGGCGCTGATCAATCCGGGCGATACCATCCTCGGCATGAGCCTGGCCCACGGCGGTCACCTGACCCACGGCGCCAAGGTGTCGTCTTCCGGCAAGCTGTACAACGCGGTGCAGTACGGCATAGACGGCAACGGCCTGATCGATTACGCCGAAGTCGAGCGCCTGGCCCTGGAACACCAACCGAAGATGATCGTCGCCGGTTTCTCCGCCTATTCGCGCACCCTCGATTTCGCCCGTTTTCGCGCCATCGCCGACCAGGTCGGCGCCCTGCTGTTCGTCGATATGGCCCATGTCGCCGGCCTGGTCGCCGCAGGTCTCTACCCCAATCCGCTGCCCTATGCCGATGTGGTCACCAGCACCACCCACAAGACCCTGCGCGGCCCGCGCGGCGGCCTGATCCTGGCCAAGAGCAATCCCGAGATCGAGAAGAAGCTCAACTCCGCGGTGTTCCCCGGCAGCCAGGGCGGCCCATTGATGCATGTGATCGCAGGCAAGGCGGTGTGCTTCAAGGAAGCCCTGGAGCCGAGCTTCAAGATCTATCAACAGCAGGTGATCGACAATGCCCGAACCATGGCCGAGGTGTTCGTCGGCCGTGGCTATGAGGTGGTTTCCGGCGGCACCGACAACCACCTGATGCTGATCAGCCTGGTCAAGCAGGGCCTGACCGGCAAGGCCGCCGATGCGGCGCTGGGCGCGGCGCATATCACGGTGAACAAGAACGCCGTGCCGAACGATCCACAGTCGCCCTTCGTCACCTCCGGCATCCGCATCGGCACTCCGGCGGTGACCAGCCGCGGCTTCAAGCAAGGCGAATGCCGCGAGCTGGCCGGCTGGATCTGCGACATCCTCGATGAGCTGGATAACGCCGAAGTGAGCGAGCGGGTTCGTGGTCAGGTCGCCGACCTTTGCGCGACTTTCCCGGTCTACTCTGCATAAGTAACGCACTGGCGTAGGAGCGGGTCATGCCCGCGATGTGCCGCGATAGTCGCGGGCATGGGTCTCGGCGTCCGCGCCTGCTCCTACGTCAAAATGGCTGACCAGCCGATGGAGTCAAGCATGTCACTCAGCGTTTTCGATCTATTCAAAATCGGCATCGGCCCGTCCAGCTCGCACACGGTCGGCCCGATGCGCGCCGCCGCCCGCTTCGCCGAAGGCCTGCGTCGCGACGACCTGCTCGCCACCACCGAGTCGGTAAGAGTCGAGTTGTACGGCTCGCTCGGTGCCACCGGCAAGGGCCACGGCAGCGACAAGGCGGTGATTCTCGGCCTGCAAGGCGACCAGCCGGACAGCGTCGACATCGACAGCATTGCCACGCGCCTGGCGACCCTGCGCGAAACCGGCGAACTGCAATTGCTCGGCGAAAAACCGATCCGCTTCATCGAGAAAGAACATCTGGCGATGATTCGCAAACCGCTGGAGTTCCACCCCAACGGCATGATCTTCCGCGCCTTCGACGCCGCCGGCCTGCAGATCCGTTCGCGCGAGTATTACTCGGTGGGCGGCGGTTTTGTGGTCGATGACGACGCCGCCGGCGCCGACCGTATCGTCGAAGACCAGACCGTACTGGCCTACCCCTTCACCACCGGCAAGCAATTGCTCGCCCACTGCGCCGAACAGCAACTGTCGATCAGCCAGGTGATGCTGGCCAACGAGGCCGCCTGGCGCCCGGAAGCCGAGACCCGCGCACGCCTGCTGCAAATCTGGCAGGTGATGCAGGACTGCGTCACCGCCGGCTGTCGCAACGAAGGCATCATGCCCGGCGGGCTCAAGGTCAGACGCCGCGCCGCCGCCCTGCACCGGCAACTGTGCCAGCACCCGGAAGCCGCCCTGCGCGATGCCCTCAGCGTGCTCGACTGGGTCAACCTCTACGCCCTGGCGGTGAACGAGGAAAACGCCAGCGGCGGCCGCGTGGTGACCGCCCCGACCAATGGCGCGGCCGGCATAGTGCCGGCGGTGCTGCACTACTACATGCGCTTCATCCCCGGCGCCAACGAAGACGGCGTGGTGCGCTTCCTGCTCACCGCCGCCGCCATCGGTATTCTCTACAAGGAAAATGCCTCGATCTCCGGCGCCGAAGTCGGCTGCCAGGGCGAAGTCGGCGTGGCCTGTTCGATGGCCGCCGGCGCCCTCTGCGAAGTGCTCGGCGGCAGCGTCAACCAGGTGGAGAATGCCGCCGAGATCGGCATGGAACACAACCTCGGCCTGACCTGCGATCCGATCGGCGGCCTGGTCCAGGTGCCCTGCATCGAACGCAACGCCATGGGCTCGGTGAAGGCGATCAACGCCGCGCGCATGGCCCTGCGCGGCGATGGTCAGCACTTCGTCTCGCTCGACAAGGTGATCCGCACCATGCGCCAGACCGGCGCCGACATGAAGAGCAAATACAAGGAAACCTCGCGCGGCGGCCTGGCGGTGAACATCATCGAGTGCTGATCGCCGATCGCGGGCTCGCGGATTGCCGCCGCCCTACGCCATAACACTGAAACCATCCCCTCGCCCCTCTGGGGAGAGGGCTAGGGAGAGGGGTCGATATAGGCCTCACCCACGACTTTTATGGAGAACCGCATGACCAGCGAAACCCTCGCCAAAACCCCGCTACACGCCCTGCACCTGGAACTCGGCGCACGCATGGTGCCTTTCGCCGGCTACGACATGCCGGTGCAGTACCCGCTCGGCGTGATGAAAGAACACCTGCACACTCGCGAAGCCGCCGGCCTGTTCGACGTCTCGCACATGGGCCAGATCCTCCTGCGCGGCCCGCAGGCGGCACAGGCCCTGGAACGCCTGGTGCCGGTCGACATCATCGACCTGCCGGTCGGCATGCAACGCTACGCCATGTTCACCGATGACCAGGGCGGTATTCTCGACGACCTGATGGTCGCCAACCTGGGCAACGACTGCCTGTTCCTGGTGGTCAACGCCGCCTGCAAGCACCAGGACCTGATGCACCTGCAACTGCAGATCGCCAGCCAGTGCCAGATCGAACCCTGCTTCGACCGCGCCCTGCTCGCCCTGCAGGGCCCGAAAGCTGTCGACGTGCTGGCGCGCCTGGCGCCGGAAGTGAGCAAGATGACCTTTATGCAGTTCGCCCCGGTGCGCCTGCTCGGCGTCGACTGCTACGTCAGCCGCTCCGGCTACACCGGCGAAGACGGCTATGAAATCTCGGTGCCGGCCGAACACGCCGAAACCCTGGCGCGCAGCCTGCTGGCCGAACCGGAAGTCGCGGCCATCGGCCTGGGTGCGCGCGACTCGCTGCGCCTGGAAGCCGGCCTGTGCCTGTACGGCCACGACATGAGCACCAGCACCACGCCGATCGAGGCCAGCCTGCTGTGGGCCATATCCAAGGCCCGCCGCGCCGATGGCGCGCGTGCCGGAGGCTTCCCCGGTGCCGAGCGGATCTTCGCCCAGCAGCAACAAGGTGTGGCCAGCAAGCGCGTCGGCCTGCTGCCGCAAGAGCGCGTGCCGGTGCGCGAAGGCGCGGAAATCGTCGATGCCGATGGCACGGTTATCGGTTCGGTATGCAGCGGCGGCTTCGGCCCGACCCTGGGCGCACCGGTCGCCATGGGCTACGTACAAAGCAGCCATAACGCCCTCGACACCCCGGTGTGGGCCATGGTGCGCGGCAAGCGCGTGGCCATGAAAGTCGCCAAGACCCCGTTCGTGCCGCAGCGTTACTACCGCGGCTGACGCCTTGGCCAGCGAAGGCTGCGGCGAAATCAGCAGCCTTCGCAACCGCTAGCCCGGGTGCAATCTGGAAAAACCCGCCCCCCCCCCCTCTTGCCCCGCGCGCATCCTGGCTACCGCCCCTCTGCAGGAGGTGCGCCCCGCGGTGCATGCAGCCTGCACCGCCTCGGGTCACATGCCCGCTATAACCGAGCACGTGCAACGGTTTTGCGAAACTCGGCGGGGCTGGTTCCAGACCAACGCGCAAACGCGCGAATAAATGCGGCCGGTTCGCTGTAAGACAACTGGTAGCCGATGGATTTCACGGAGTCGTCGGAATGACTCAACAGGTAAACGGCACGGTCAAACCTGATCCTGTCGATCAACTCCGAGTACTGCACGCCCTCCTCATTCAGATGCCGCCGCAAGCTGCGCCCGGAACAATTCAAGGACTCCGCCATTGCTGCTGCACCTGGATACTCGTCCATGCACAACAAGCTATTGAGCACTCGCTGCTGACAGGATGTTGAAGCAAAGCGCGTGGCGGACTCACGGCACTGTTGCAGGAAAACGTTGTAGGTGAACTCGCAGCGTTTCGGGTTAAGCGCCTTGCCAATTTCATGATCAAAGGTGACGTAGGTGAAATCGTGGCCAAAACTGACCGGGCAATTGAATTGCGTTAAATGCCGTTCCGGTTGTTCGGGTTGCGGATAAGCGAAAGCAACTTTCGTGACGAAACCCTCTGCAGCGTCGCCGAATATTTCGCCGAGCAAACGCTGTGCGCCGCCCATCGACAGATTGATCAGAAAACCATAGTGCCGTTCCAGATTGACCGTCTGGCGATAGCGCACCACGGCGTAGCCCGGTGCCAGCGAACCGATCAGTTCAGGCGTAAACCACCGGTTGGACAACGCTTGAAAACGTCGTAACAGGTATCCCGCATGGTTCAAATCGACGGCATTGGCCACCAATCCACCGAGCATAGCGACGCTATTGACGTTGACCTCTCCACCGATGGCCAGCCCAAGCTCGTCCATGCCCTCGATACCAACCAGTCGTTGAATATTGGCGTAAACGACGAGCTCGGCTTTGCCATTGAGCAGGGTTTCTGGTTGTGAATACGCTTGGCTATCGAGCCCACTGTCGCGCAAAACCTCACCCAGATCGTAGCCACGCCGCAGCATTTGCTGAATGCAAAATGCGAGCAATGCGGGCATTGGACAGGTCGACTGCAATGGATTCATTTTGGTGATGAAGCGGACAATTTGGCCGTAATTATCAATTGTATGGCCGTTCTTAGCCTTTGGGGAAGCCGCTTTGGCTTATAGGCTTTCTGCATTCATCTACATCGGTAACCGATGAGTGTCGGCGCACCGATCATCGACTCAAATTCAATAATAAAGAAGAGCAAGCCATGACAGAGAAGCAAGCCAGCGAAACCATTCGAGCCCCCGGCCTGCACTTGCTGGCGATGGAGCTGCGTCTGCCGCTGGAAATATTATCCACGCTGGCATTGTGGCCGCTGCTGACGGCCAGAGCGCGCGGCGATGGACATCCGGTGCTGGTCTTTCCGGGTCTGATCGCCAGTGACCGGTCGACGTTTCTGCTGCGCCGTTTTTTGCAAGCACAGGGCTACTCGGTGTACTGCTGGGAAATGGGTCGCAACCTTGGGCCGCAGCCCGGCGTGATGGGTGCCTGCCTGAAACGCATCGATGAGTTGCGCGCACAGCATGGACGCAAAGTCAGCCTCGTCGGCTGGAGTTTGGGCGGCCTGTTCGCACGCGAACTGGCGAAATTGCGACCCGATGATGTACGCATGGTGGTGTCACTAGGCAGCCCATTTACCGGACCTGAAAGCGCCAGCAATGCGAACGGCATCTATCGACGCTACAACCCGCCTAAAGGCGAAGCGGAAACCGAGTTCCCCAACTTGAAGCACGCGCCGTCCATGCCAACGACTTCGATTTACAGTCGCAGCGACGGCATCGTGGCCTGGCCCTGCTGCATCCAAAACGACAACCCGCATACCGAAAATATTGAAGTGCATGCCAGCCATGTCGGCATGGGCGTGAACCCTATGGTCTTGCGCATTCTCGCCGACCGCCTCGCTCAGCCCGAGGGTGCGTGGCAACCCTATCGTCGTTCGAACCTGGACTAACCCGCTATCTCTGCAGTGCGGGAACTCGCCAGCCAGCTGCGCAAGTGCACGTACTCGACTAATCCAACCCAAGCAATCGAGAGGCGTTGACATGGCGCGTGGCTTAAAACATTTAACGGCGATTGACGCGATGTTTCTGTATGTGGAAACGCCCGAGATGCCGATGCACGTGAGTTCCTTGATGTGCTGCACGCTGCCTGATGGCTACCAGGGTGATTATTTCGAGGACGTAAAAGCCTTGCTGCAAGCGCGCTTGCATCTGGCCAGCCTGTTCACCAGCAAGCTGGTGCAGATGCCGTTCGATCTCACCACGCCGGTTTGGGTTGAAGATGAAAATCTTGATCTGGATTACCACGTGCGGCGGATGGTGCTCTCCAAACCGGGTACGCGCCAACAGCTACACGCGCTGGTTGCGCGGCTGCAATCATCGTTGCTCGACCGCAGTCGTCCGCTGTGGGAGATCTACGTCATCGAAGGCCTGGAAAATGGCGAGGTAGCGGTTTTCAACAAGATTCACCATGCCGCGATGGATGGCCAGGGCGGCGTGGCGGTGGCCAAGATAATTTTGGACATTACACCGGAGCCGCGTGCGGTGCGAGCACCGCGTACGCGGCTGTATCGTTGCAATGATCAACTTGGCGCCGCCGAGATGATGAGCGCCGGCCTTGGCAATACGGCGGGCCAGGTCAAGAAAGTGGCGACGGTGTTCGGCCAGTTATTGGCAATGGGCAGCGACAAAGTCATAAACAGCCTTTCGTGGAAAGCGTTACTCAAAAACAGCAAAGCTTTGACCTTCGTAGCCTCGAAAAAAAGCCCCCTGCCGTCACGTGAGCGCCAACGCTTTGCACCGACCACGGTGTTCAACGGCAGCATTACCAATCAGCGCTCGGTGACCAGTTTCTCGCTGGACCTGGCCGAGCTGAAAGCGCTGGGCAAATCCGTCGACGCCACCATCAATGACATGGTGATGGCGATTTGTTCCGGTGCGCTGCGTAGCTATCTCAGTGATGCCAAGGCTTTGCCGGCCAAGTCGATGATAGGTGCGGTGCCCTACTCGATGCGCGCGGAAGGCAACACTGACATTTCCAATCAGTCGTCAATGGGTTACATGCGCCTGCGTACCGACATCGCCGACCCCATGCGACGGCTGCGCGCGATTCAGGAGTCTTCTCAGGCATTCAAACAAGACAACGCGGTATTCAAAGGTTTCGCCCTGACTGATTTTCCATCGATCGGCTTGCCGTGGCTGTTGCCGATGCTGGTCAACTTCGTCACCCGCGCGCGCTTGACGGAAAAAGCCCCGGCGCTTGCCAACGTCGCCATCTCGAATGTGCCGGGCCCCAATATGCCGCTGTATTTTGCCGGCGCGCGCCTGCGCGTCTTTGCCCCGGTAAGCATCGTCATGCACGGCGTGGCGCTGAATATCACGGTGCAAAGCTACAACGGCGGACTGAATTTCGGGGTGGTGGCGTGCCGCCGCGCCTTGCCCAATATGGAAGATTTTGCCGAGGACATGCTGGCCGCTTATGAGGACTTGAAGAAGGCCATCGCGCGCCATCATCGCAAGCTGACGAAGGAGGCGGATGAGGCCGGCAACAATGCTCTCGACAAGGGCGCGTCATCAGTACCCACTGGCGAGAAAGCCGCGCCGGCTCGTGCGCCGATCAAGCGCAGCAAGCCTGCGCTGGTCAAGGTATTACCCAAACCCAAGGCGAAAAAGTCCACGTGACCTTGCATCGTCGCCGCACTGCCATAAAGCGTGGCGGTGTCTTTCTTGAAAGGAAAATTTGCCATGAATGAACTGGATCAACGCTTCGAACGCGCGACAGAAATCGCCGAGCGTGACATCGGCTTCAAGCCAGAGGCGGCGGTCTTGCTGCAGTCCTATGCACTCTATAAACAGGCCACTATTGGTGATATTGAGGGCGAGCGCCCCGAGCCCGACGAGGTTGTCGACGCCGCGAAGTACGCCGCCTGGGAGCAACTGGAAGGCATGAGTTCAGGCGAAGCCAAACAACGGTATGTGAACCTGGTCGAGAAAACATTGGCGGAATGATTCGCCGCACCAGGCTCCCCGCGCTGAAGACCGGCCACCGATGACTCACGACACTCTGCCTTTGCGCGAAATGCAGTTCGTTGCTCATGAACTGCTCGAAGCCGGATCCGCATTTGCATATATGGCGACCAATTGGCCAAACGTGCCAGCGGTTTTCCCTTGATCACAACCCGTGCCGAGTCGATGGCAGTTTGCGCATTTACTGGGCCAATGGATTTATATCCAACGACGAACACGATCTGACTGAAAACATCGTGCATTTGGAATTTGCATATATCGTCAGCGCACCTGCTGGCAGTACAGGTATTAAACGTCTCGAGAGGCGCAACTCGGCTCACTCTTACCCAAGATCGGCGCGCATGGCAATTCGATTTTCTTGATGAACTTCGTAGAACCGCCGCAACACTGTTCGGCGAATAAAGTGCAGGTCTACGATAGATGTTCGTGATGAAGGGCTGGATAAATTTTTCGTTTAGAACGCACTGATACATTTCACTATCAACCGTTTTCAATAAAGGGTTTCGTGATGCTGAATATCGCCGCCAATCTCCAACGCACAGCTTGCTATTTTCCTAACAAGATCGCGATCCATTTCATGGCCCAGACGATCACCTATGGGCAATTGAACGCGGCGGTCAATCAGATCGCCAATGGTCTGCGCACAAGGGGGGTAGCCAAGGGTGACAAGGTGGTATTGGCCTGCCCTAACCTGCCGTATTTTCCGATGATCTACTACGCGATTCTCAAGCTCGGAGCAGTGGTGGTACCGATCAATATCCTGCTCAAGGGATCCGAAATCGCGTATCACCTGAAGGATTCGGAAGCCAAGGCATTTTTCTGCTTCGAGGGTAGCCCCGAGCTACCGCTCGGCAGTGAAGGTCTCAAGGGTTTCAAGGAAGCAGGAACCTGCGCCAATTTTTTCGTCATCACGACAGATCCGGCCAAGCCATCGGCTATTGATGGTGCCACCACCCTGGGTAGCCTGATGGCTGGCCAATCGCCGGTGAGCGATTATGAACTCACCGCTGAAACCGATACTGCCGTCATTCTCTATACCTCGGGTACCACTGGCAAACCAAAGGGTGCCGAACTCAGTCAGTCCAACATTGCGATGAATATGACGGTGGCCAATCAACTGGCCAAGATCGACAGTACCGACGTGCAATTGATTACGCTCCCGCTGTTCCATTCGTTTGGTCAAGTGCTGCAGATGAATTCGACGGTACAGGCCGGCGCCAGCATGGTTCTGCTGGCTCGCTTCGATCCCGATGCGGCATTCAAGGCAATGCAGGAACATAACGTCACAATCTTCGCCGGCGTACCGACCATGTTCATTGCACTGCTGAACTTGCCGGGCGCTGCGGAAAAATATGACTTGACCATGATCGCCACTCATCTTCGCCTCGGCATATCCGGGGGCGCCGCGATGCCTGTGGAGGTGATGAAAAAGTTTGAAGCCAAGTTCGGAATCATGATTCTGGAAGGCTATGGCCTATCGGAAACCAGCCCGTCTGCGACCTTTACCGATCCGAACGGCGTACGCATTGCCGGCAGTGTTGGCAAGGCGTCACTGGGTTGCGAAGTGCGCCTGGTGGATGAGTCCGGCGCGGAAGTCGCGAATGGTGAGCGCGGGGAAATTACGATTCGCGGTCACAATGTCATGAAGGGCTATTACAACCGTCCGGAGGCAACCGCTGAAGCGATTCGCAACGGCTGGTTCTATACCGGTGACATCGGAAAACTGGATGCCGATGGCAATATCTACATTGTAGACCGCGTTAAGGACATGATCATTCGAGGTGGTTTCAATGTGTATCCGCGCGAACTGGAAGAAGTGCTAAGTGCACATCCAACGGTGGCACAGGTCGCGGTAATTGGTATTCCTCATGAAATCCATGGTGAAGAAATAATGGCGGTCCTTATCTTGAAATCAGGGCAAACGACGACCCCCGAGGCAATCATCGAATGGTGCAAGGAGCGCATTGCTGGTTACAAATACCCGCGTATCGTTGAAATTGTCGATGCCCTGCCGATGACTGCCACCGGAAAAGTTCTCAAGCGCGAACTGCGCGCGCAGCACGATGCCGCCAACGCCAGGAAAAACTGAAAACACGCAAGGTAGATATATGAGCAGTGATATTGCGCACGTAATACGCGTCGAAACTTAGTGAACGCCACAATCAACGGCGGCTTGGCGTGGTATTTGTTCAAGGCCAAACCGGTGCTTTTTGCTGTGGGGCAGCGAAGGCTTTGGCACTGATTTAATGGCTACCGCATTCATCATGCTGCTCTCGTCGCCTTGATCGTTGTCCCGACCTTTCGCCGCAAGGCGCGGCTGGGAAATATTTCTGCTACATGGGACAACGGTCGCTGACTGCACCACCAACTGCAACGGTTCGCGCATTTGCCGCTCGGCATTGCAATCATATTTGGTCTGGTTGGCATGGTGGTCTTTGTTCCGCCGACCTTAATGGCGCTAAGCGTCAGCAACATTACGGAACTCACCCCTGCGCAATACGCCATCTTCAAAGGGTGTCTGGCAGCAGTCATGGTCGGGTCGATGATTCGCTTGGCACTATCGCGGCGCTGATTTCAGGGAGGATGACCATCCCAGGCCAATAGCGTCGAAGACTACGAAGCGCTGCTGTCGTGGCACTGCACGCCAGCGATGCCACAGTAAGCATCAACCGCGTTTATTGAAAGATGTGGTTCGTGGATCGCTTACAGCAGATCCGTACCCGCTTGTTGGCCAAACGCCTGGTTGTGACCAATGCATGAAGCCGTCTGCGTAGCTCAGCGCTGAAGTGCGGCCATGCGTTCGGGCGAGTTGAAATTGGCCGAAAGCTCGCCCCTTGGCCAGCGTGGGCGCCATACTGAACGCTGTGTATTTCGCCAAGGAATTTCGATCATGAAAGTTTTGCAGATAGTCGCCGCCGTACTGTTCGCGAGCATCTCGACACTCTGCGCTGCAGCGGACGGTCTGATCCAAGTCAAGAGCCCGTATTCAGTTAAAGCCACTGCCGACAAATTTGAGGCGCTCGCCAAGCAGCGCGGCCTGACCGTTTTCGCGCGCATCGATCACGCTGCGGGCGCCGCGAGGGTTGGCAAGTCGCTTCGACCAACAGAGCTGCTCATCTTCGGCAGCCCAACGGCTGGTACGCCATTCATAGAGTGCTCCCAAACGGTCGCAATCGACCTGCCGCTGAAGGCACTGTTCTGGGAAGACGCCAACGCTCAGGTCTGGCTTGGTTACAACGATCCGACCTACCTAGGTCAGCGTCATGCAACTGCTCAGTGCCCCGCGATCGAGAGCACTGGTAAAGCCCTGAGCGGCCTGGCCGAAGCGGTAACAGCCAAGTAGCGCGACAGCGCTTTATTGGTGGTCTGAGAATCATCTAGCCGGCCTCCCCTCCTGACCCGCAGCTGCAGCCGACGACGCCGGCGCTCTGCAGCCAACCTATTGCTGCCGAGAGACAGATCGAGGAATCCTCATGCCACGGCGACGCCCATTCACCAGGCTGAGTTCGCTCATGCTCATCGGCCTGCTTGCCGCTCCCACCGCCAACGCCTCGGCGTGGGAGTTGCAGGGTGTAAAGAGCATCACCGCGACAACCAGCGACTACTAGCGAATCACCGTGGGCAGCGTGCGCTTCGAGCCGCGGGGTGATGGAAGCGTGGCGTTCACCGTCAGCCTGGAGCCCTCGCGCTTCACCGATCACTTCCTGTCGATGAAGGAGTTCAAATGCCTCGACGGTCCGGGCGAAGTCGTCTGCCATGTGCCCTACCCGCACGCGCAGCCCGGCACCATTACTGCCGATGACCTGGCGTGGCTGGAGCACAACCTGCTGTTTCTGTACCAGTTGCCGACCGATTTCGGCGCCAAGCTGTGGAACGGTTTGTACGTCCAACTGGAGCCGACAGAACAAGGGCTGCGGGGCAGGCCGCAAGCGATCGATCTCAACTACATCAGCGCGCCGTCAGCCCCCCCCCCGAGCAGCCGCCCTACCAACCGGAGCAACGCGACGAGATTGCTCCGGGCGTGCGCTGGATCGAGTCCCTGAGCATCGAGTAGTGCCCGTGGCGACCGGCAATCCATCCGGTCCATCGAACGGGCCTGCTAGCGCAACCCACCCACCATCGCCGCTGCCACACTCAACACATCCTGACCCAACCGCATCGAGCGTTTGCCGCTCCAGCCGGTGAGCGGATCGGGGTTGTCGTCGTGATCCTTGAAGGGCATTTCGATGGTGAAGGACAGGCAGTCGAACTCCATGCCGACCGCGTTGCACGCCAGGGTGGTGTTGGCCTGGCCGGGTTCGTCGCGCTTGTAGCCGAATGCAGTCTGGAACTCGGCGCCGAGCGCCAGCAGGCGGCTGCGGAATTCTTCTTCGAGTTGTTCCAGGCGCGGGCTGTAGCCGGGGTTGCCTTCGCAGCCGGCGGTGAACACATGGGGAATTTCCTCGTCGCCGTGGATGTCGAGGAACAGGTCGACGCCGATCTGGCGCATCTGCTGCTGGACGAAGTACACCTCGGGCGTCTCGCTCGCGCTGGCCGCTTGCCAGGCGCGGTTGAGGTCTTTGCCGGCGGCGTTGGTGCGCAGGTGGCCACGCAAGGCGCCATCCGGGTTCATGTTCGGCACCAGGTAGAGGTCGGCCTGTTGCAGCAGGGCATCCAGTTCGGCGTCGTCGCGCTGTTGCAGGCGCTCGATCAGCCCTTCCATGAACCATTCGGCCATGTGCTCGCCGGGGTGCTGCTGGGCGATGATCCAGATCTTGCGCTGAGCCTGCGGGTTGCGGCTGACGCGCAGCAACTGGATGTCGCGGCCCTCGATGCTTTTACCCGTGGCGAACAGCTCGGCACCGGCCTGGTTCAGCGCCTGCTCGATCAGCCAGTCATGGCGCGCACGGCTGTAGGGCTCGAAGTAGGCGAACCAGACCTGGGACTCGCTCGGTTCGATGGCGAAGCTGAGCGCGCCACCCTCGAACCGGCTGGGCACGCGAAACCAGTTGCTATGGTCGTAAGAGGCAACGGCGTTGTAGCCGCTCCAGGCATGGCTGTAGGCGGACTCGCCGGCGTTGGTCAGGCTGAAGCCGTAGCGCTGGCCTGGGGTCAGGCCGTCGACTTTGAAGTGGAACCACTGGAAGTGATAGCTGTTGAGATCGGGGCGCATGGCCAGCAGCACCTGCTGCGGGTTGCTGGCGTCGAGCACCTCGATATTGCCGCTGTCGAAGTTGCAGTCGATGTTCATGGATACCTCGCGAGCCTGATGGTGCGCCGCACCTTTGCCCGCAAGAATCGCAGGTCTGCCCGCCGGATGAAATGCCAGAAGCGACATCTGACTCGGCCAAACCTTAGCAACCTCTCAGATCATCCGGGCGCGATACAGCAGCAGATAGCCCAGGCCCATCAGCAGCCAGCCCAGCAGCGGGTGAAACAGCAGTTGCCAGAACCAGGCCCGCGGATCGAAACCGACGCCGTGGATAAAGCCGTTGGCCACGCCCCACATCGCCAGCATCAGCAGGCCGTGGCTGTAGTGCCCGTCGGCATCGAGCATGGCCGCCGGGTGAATCAGCAGTACCAGGCTCAGCGGTATGGCCAGCAGCAGGGACAACGCCCGGCTGCCGCCATGCCTGAGCCAGGGGCGGGCTTCAGTCGTCACCCAGAATTTCCTCGTCGAGGCTCTGGGTGGTCTCCAGCCACAGGGCGTTGATGATGCCGAAACTGCAGGCGAGTAATACGCCGAGTATCCAGGTGAAGTACCACATGGTCGTGCTCCTCAATAAAGCCCGTGCGGGTTGTCTTGGATTTGCGCGGTGGTGACCTTGCCCCACATCTTGGCGTAGCACCACAGCGTGTAGCAGAGGATCAGCGGCACGAAGATGGCGGCGGCGACCAGCATGATGCCGAGGGTCATCTTGCTCGACACGGCGTCCCATACGGTGAGGCTGGAGGCCGGATCCAGGCTCGACGGCATGACGAAGGGAAACAGGGCGAAGCCGGCGGTACAGAGGGCGCCGACGATGGCCAGGCTGCTGCCGAGAAAGGCGATGCCGCCCTGCCGCGCGCTGGCACCGGCGAAGGCCAGGGCCGCGCCGAGGATGCCCAGCAGCGGGGCGATCTTGCTCAGCGGATAGTGGCCGTAGTTGGCCAGCCAGCCGGGATTGTCCTGCACGACGGTCTTGCCCAGCGGGTTGAGCGCCGCAGCCGGATCGAAGCTGGAGCTGATGACCAGGCCGTTGATATTGCCCAGCCACAGCCACAGGCCCGCACCGATGAAACTGGCCAGGAACACCAGCGCCAGCAGCCGCGCCGCCTGCCGCGCACGCTGGGCGATGACGCCCTCGGTGCGCATCATCAGCCAGGTGCCGCCGTGCAGGCCGAGCATGCTCAGGCTGACCACCCCGGCGAGCAGGCCGAAGGGGTTGAGCAGTTGCCACAGGCCGCCCTGGTAGCTGGAGCGCAGACTGTCGTCGAACTGGAAGGGCACGCCCAGCAGCAGGTTGCCGAAGGCCACGCCGAACACCAGCGAGGGCACCACCCCGCCGACGAACAGGCCCCAGTCCCAGCTTTGCCGCCAGCGGGTGTTTTCCAGCTTGCTGCGGTAGTCGAAGCCCACCGGGCGCACGAACAGGGCGAACAGCACCAGCAGCAGCGCCCAGTAGAAGCCGGAGAAGGCCGCCGCATAGACCAGCGGCCAGGCGGCGAACAGCGCGCCGCCGGCGGTGATCAGCCAGACCTGGTTGCCGTCCCAGTGCGGCGCGATGGTATTGATCACCACCCGCCGTTCGTTATCGCTGCGGCCGACGAAGAGCAGCAGCGCGGCGGCGCCGAGGTCGAAACCATCGGTCAGGGCGAAGCCGATCAGCAACACGCCGACCAGCACCCACCAGATCAGCTTGAGACTCTCATAATCGAACATGCTGTTCTCCTCAGGCCAGAGCCGGTTGCGCGCCAGGTGCCGCTGCCGGCGCCCGTTCGAAGTGGTAACGCCCGGTATGCAGACTGCTCGGGCCGAGCCGGGCGAACTTGATCATCAGGTACATCTCGATCACCAGCAGCACGCTGTAGAAGGCGGCCAGGGCGATCAGCGAGCCCCAGACATCGCCTTCCGAAACGCTGGAGGTGGACAGGTGGGTCGGCAACACTTCACCGATAGACCAGGGCTGGCGGCCATGCTCGGCCACGTACCAGCCGGTCTGTGCGGCGAACCAGGGCAGCGGCAGGCTCCACAAGGCCCACTTGAGCAGCCAGGGTTTGCTCTCCTCGTTCTTGCGCGCCGAAGCCCAGAAGGCGCAGACGAACAGGCCCAGCATGAGGAAGCCGCTGAGCACCATGATGCGGAAGGTCCAGAACAGCGAGGCGACATCGGGGATGGTGTCCAGGGCCGCCTGCTTGATCTGCGCCTCGCTGGCATCCACCACGGTCTCGCTGTACTTCTTCAGCAGCAGGCCGTAGCCGAGATCCTGTTTCACCGCGTTGAACGCGGCGATGTTGGCCGCACTCTTGTCGCCAGCGCGCAACTGGCTGAGCAGGCCGTAGGCGAGCATGCCATTGCGGATGCGCAGCTCGTGCTGGGCCACCAGATCCTTGATCCCGGTGACCTGCTGGTCCAGCGAGCGGGTGGCGATGATGCCCATGGCATAGGGAATCTTCACTGCATAGTCGGTGCGCTGCTCGGCCTGGTTGGGCAGGCCGAACAGGGTGAAGGCCGCCGGCGCCGCCTCGGTCTCCCACTCGGCCTCAATGGCCGCCAGCTTGGTTTTCTGCACGTCGCCGATCTCGTAGCCGGATTCGTCACCCAGCACGATCACCGAGAGGATCGACGCCAGGCCGAAGGCCGAGGCGATGGCAAAGGAACGCCGGGCGAAACCGAGGTCACGGCGCTTGAGCAGGTACCAGCTGGAGATCGCCAGGACGAAGATCGAGCCGGTGACGTAGCCGGCCGCCACGGTATGCACGAACTTGACCTGGGCCACCGGGTTGAACAGCAGCGCGCTGAAGCTGGTCAGCTCCATGCGCATGGTTTCGAAATTGAACTCGGCACCCACCGGGTTCTGCATCCAGCCATTGGCGATCAGAATCCACAGCGCCGACATGTTCGAGCCGATCGCCACCAGCCAGGTCACCCCCAGGTGCTGCACCTTGCTCAGGCGGTCCCAGCCGAAGAAGAACAGGCCGATGAAGGTCGACTCGAGGAAGAACGCCATCAACCCCTCGATCGCCAGCGGTGCGCCAAAGATGTCACCGACGTAGTGGCTGTAGTAGGCCCAGTTGGTACCGAACTGGAACTCCATGGTCAGCCCGGTGGTGACGCCAAGGGCGAAGTTGATGCCGAACAGCTTGCCCCAGAACTGGGTCATGTCCTTGTAGACCTGTTTGCCGGTCATCACATAGACCGACTCCATGATCGCCAGGAGAAACGCCAGGCCCAGGGTCAGCGGCACGAATAGAAAGTGATACAAGGCTGTCATGGCGAATTGCAGCCGCGACAGGTCGACAACGGTTTCCGAGATCATCTCGGTTTCTCCTCGGCGGGGGTGGATGCGGTTGAGCTGCCCAACAGGTGCTGACCGGTCTTCGCGCTGCCATCCCTGGGCACGGTCGGCGCATCGAACCAGAGCGTCTTGATGCCCATCAGCAGAACCAGCTTGATCACCAGGATCAGGCTGATCTCTTTCACCAGTCGGTGACGCAAGAAGTCGAAGTGAGCGGCCATGGCAGATACTCGTGGGGGTATATGAATTGTCTCGCAGCATGTCATTCGACTATTGATCCAGGGCAATGAAAGCCTGGTGGCCGCCGCGGCTATGCGTCGCAGCCCCCTCCGCCATACAAGGCAGGCGCAACTCGACTCGCCCGAGAAATTCATCGGCAGAATGCACACGCCAAGGCCGTCGACCTGTGCAGGGCATCAGCCGCTCGGTGGCAAGCCGGCGACACCGCAGGGGCCGCAGGATCGGACCCACGTAACGGTTTGACTTAGAAGAAAAACATCGCAAGACAATGGCCAATAAATCGCTTGGACAGCCCGTTCAGGCATCAAAACTCGTGCTTCAAGGGAAGGGATGCCGCGTGCTAATCCGTTCTTGCTGGCGGGGCGGTAGGGGTTGAGACAACTGCTATCGGTCACCTGAACCTGGGGGCGCGACAACAGCCATTTCGCTTCTTTAATCGGGGTACGCCTCTGCTGTTACGGCGCAAAGAACCCACAAGGCGCTCCAGCGTTTGCAGCCGACAGCACGGGCGCTATGCTGCATAAGCAGGACGCGTCGCGGTTGAAATGCGGCCGTCTGCGCTCTGCTGCAGGCATATTGCAGCCGCTGGTGTGGCCGAGGTACTTATGACACGGAGACGATCACTGCTCACACCGACCTCGCTCGTGCTCGCGTGCCTGCTTGCCGTCCCCATAGCCGACGCCCAGGCGTGGGAGTTGCAGGGCATAAAGAGCATCACCGCCACCACCCGCGACAATCAGCGGATCACCCTTGGCAGCGTGCGCTTCGAGCCGCGGGGTGATGGGACCGTGGCTTTCACCGTCAGCCTGGAGCCCTCGCGCTTCACCGATCACTTCCTGTCGATGAAGGAGTTCAAATGCCTCGACGGTCCGGGCGAAGTCGTCTGCCATGTGCCCTACCCGCACGCGCAGCCCCGCACCATTACTGCCGATGACCTGGCATGGCTGGAGCACAACCTGCTGTTCCTGTACCAGTTGCCGACCGATTTCGGCGCCAAGCTGTGGAACGGTTTGTACTTCCAACTGGAGCCGACAGAACAAGGGCTGCGGGGCAGGCCGCAAGCGATCGATCTCAACTACATCAGCGCGCCGTCAGACACCCCCGAGCAGCCGCCCTACCAACCGGAGCAGCGCGACGAGATTGCTCCGGGCGTGCGCTGGATCGAGTCCCTGATCATTGAGTAGTGCCCGCGGTGACCGCTAACCAGTGTCCAGGCGATTGGCAGGCCTGCTCATAGTGAACAACCCATTTACTCCATCGAGCGGGCTATACCAGCCTGCAGTTTCTTACAGCCGCTCAGGTAAACAGCTGAATAGTCTTTTGGGGAGTTGCCTTGTCATCAATAGCTTTTAACCCGGCACAGTATCTGGTTGCCGCGAGCGCGCTGGTCATCTTCGCCCTTGGCGCCCTGCATCTGCTGTTCACCTTCGTCGGGACCAAGTTGCAGCCGCGAGACCAGACGCTGCTGGCCCGCATGCGTGAGATTTCACCGAAGATCACCCGCGAAACAAGCATGTGGAAGGCTTGGGTTGGCTTCAATGCCAGCCATAGCTTCGGTGCTCTTCTATACGGTTGCGTCTACGCATACCTTGCCCTCGCGCATGGCGCCATGTTGTTTGCCTCACCCTACCTCCTCAGCGTTGGGCTCCTGCTGCTGTGCGGCTACACCTTTCTCGGCAAACGCTACTGGTTCAGCGTGCCTTACCGCGGCATCCTCCTGGCAACCGCACTGTATGTCGCAGCGCTCATCGCGCACTGGGCCTGACGCCGCGTGTTCGCCTCAAGTCCGCGACTCAGACCAGTCGCGTGCGCGGCTGCAGGCGGATCGTCGGCGTTGAGCAGGCTGAAGCCGTAGCGCTGGCCCGGGGTCAAACCGCCGCCCCTGAAGTGGAACCCCTGGAAGTGATAGCTGTTGAGATAGGGCCGCATCGCCAGCAGCACCCGCGGCAGGGTGCAAGCGTCGAGCACCTCGATATTGCCACTGTCGACGTTTCAGCCGAGGTTCATGGATACCGCTGGGCGCGCTGGCGCGGCCCGCGCGGGTTGGTGCGAGGACGATCCCGGAGCCCGGATAAGCCCCAGCGTCATCCGCTGAATGTTCCCGACAACCCTGGCGCTATTGGGCGCCAGCGCCCTGCTCCGCTAAGCTTGCTGTCTAACTCACCACAGGAAGGATCGCCCCATGCGTCGCATCACTGCACTCGTTGCCGGCCTGGCCTTGTCTGCCAGCGCTTTCGCCCTGTCGCTCGCCGACCTGACCCAACAGGACGCCAGCGGCGGGCTCAAGGACGCCTTGATCCAGGGCGCACAGGTGGCGGTCAAGCAGTTGGGCGCGCCCGGCGGCTTCAGCAATAACCCGGACGTACGCATCGAACTGCCGGGCAACCTCGGCAAGGCGGCGAAAACCATGAAGATGATGGGCATGGGTGCCCAGGTGACGCAGCTGGAAACCAGCATGAACCAGGCCGCCGAAGCTGCCGTACCCCAGGCCCAGGCGTTACTGGTGGATGCGGTGAAGAAGATGACCGTGCAGGACGCCAAGAGCATCCTCGCCGGCCCGCAGGATTCGGCCACCCAGTACCTGAACAAGAGCAGTCGCGAACAGATCCGCGCGCGCTTCCTGCCGATCGTCAAACAGGCCACCGACCAGGTCGGCCTGGCCCAGCAATACAACGCCTTCGCCGGCCAGGCCGCGAGCTTCGGCGTGGTCGACGCGAAGAGCGCCAGTATCGAGAATTACGTCACTGAACAGGCGCTGGACGGGTTGTTCGCGATGATCGCCGAGCAGGAAGCCAGCATTCGCCAGAATCCGGCCGGGGCGGCGACCAGTCTGGCGAAGAAGGTGTTTGGGGCGTTGTAGGAAGAGATGAGTTGATCTGAAAAAGCCAGACCTTGGGGTCTGGCTTTTTTGTGGAAAGACAAAACATTTATTGGAAGCGCTGGGTGAAGGCGAGAAGCCAAAGCATCGCGGCCATGGGCCGCTCCTACAGTTTGCTTTGCTTTTCTCACAGGCGACGCCAACCGCCCCATCAGGAGGCCGAAACGCAGCGAGTAGTGGAATCGTTGTGTAAGGGAGCGCGAGCCGGCATGGATGCGGCGAGAGGCTTAACGGGCCAGGGCCAGCCCGTTTAGGCCGGTCCCTGGGGCGCGCACTCCGTAGCCATGCCGTACACGAGCGCCAATCATAAACGCGGCAATACCCGGTTCAGCACCTGAAGGTCGTCTCCTCGCCGCCCTCCGACCCCGTGCAGGTCACGGTGGCTGTGCGGAAATTCAGGTCGACGTACAGGTGGCAACAATGCTCGCCGGCGCGCCAGCCCATCGACACACTCGACATGTTCGACTGGTGCAGCTCGAACTCGCCGGCGAAGGCCGGGTGAGTCGAGCGCAGCTCCATCAGGCTCAGCAGACGCTGCACCACGGGCGCTTGCAAGGCCTGCTCGGCCTCGTCCAGGGAATAGTAGTGGCGGTTGATTTCCCGCGCCTCGCCGGTTTCCTCCAGCAGCTCGGTGTCGTTGTGGCCCGCCAGCAAGCCGACGTAGTAGACCTGCGGAATGCCGGGGGTAAAGAACTGGATCGCCCGGGCGGCGATGTAGGCGTCCTCGTTGCCCTGCAGGGCATCGAAGAAGGTACAGGTGAGCTGGTAGATCGCGCCGACGCTGTGCACGTTGGCGGCCGAACGGCGCAGGATGGGGTCGGCGCTGCGTTCCGAGACGTTCTGGATCAGCGCCTCGATATGCTCGCGCGGAAGGATTTCCTCCACATCCGGAATGCAGATGCCGTCGTGGGTATCGAGCACGGTGATCTGGTTGTGCGGGCACATGCGCAGCCAGGACTTGAGGTACTGGCTGTTGCCGTCGAGCAGCGTGTACAGCAGCAGGGGCGGCAGGGCGAAGGCATAGGACCACATGCCGCGCGCCGAGATGGCGTACTGCCAACTCGGGTGGTCGTGTACCTCGGGGAGTATCTCTATGCCATTGCTCGCCGCCGTGTTCTTGAACCAGTCGAGGATTTGCCACACCTGCGGCTCGACCAGGAAGCAGCTGGTGCCGATCTTCTTGGTGGTGTAGCCGAAGGCATCCAGACGCAACAGCTTGACCCCGCGCTCGGCGAGAAAGGTGATGGTGTCGGCCATCATCTGGTAGGTCACCGGCGAGTCGTAGTTGAGGTCGATCTGACGCTCGGTGAAAGTGCACCAGACCCGCCCGCTGCTGCCGTCGGCAAAGGTAATTTCGCGGAAGGGTTCCTTTTCCTTGCGGATGTGGATCTTCGCCAGATCGTCCGGGCCGATCTCGCCCAGGCTGTCGACATCGACGAACATCTCGGCCCACTCCGAGGCCTTGCCCTTTTGCAGGTAGTCCTGGAACTCCGGCGAGTCATCGGCCAGGTGATTGAGTACCAGATCCAGACAGACGTCATAGTGCGCGGTCAGGCGCTCGATGTCTGCCCAATCGCCTAGCGCCGGGTCAATGCGCTTGTGCGTCAGCGGCGAGAAACCACTGTCGGCATTCGACGGAAAGGGCGGCAGAACATGCACCCCGCCCACCGCCCGACCGAGCTTGTGCTCGACGAAATTGGCCAGGTCAGCCAGATCCGAACCGATGCGGTTGGGATAGGCGATCAAGTGGACGGTATTTTTCAATGACATGCGAAGTCTCCCTGAATTCATGCAATTTAGTGCAACCCATGCAATGAGCAGCAGAAGACAAACCAGCGCAGGAATCAGGCCTGCAACGCAACGGATTCACGCGCAAAAGACCACGCCTGCCGGCAACTGCCTGCAACAACGGTAACAGCTTGAGCCCGGGATGTGGGCGGACAGCGCCCGCCAGCATCGGTTCGGCGCGCCGCGGAACGGGGCTAACAGAGGGATTTGTAGCGCCAGCGCCGTCGGCGAATGCCCGGCGGAGTGCACTGCACTCGGCGGCTTTTCCGGTTAACTGAAGGGGCGGCGTCGACCCTTCGGCCTGGCAGAACCTGCATACCCACATAGGCCCTACAAAAAACGCCGCTCACCAGAGCCAAGTGAACGGCGTTGCTCGGCTCAGCGGGCGGGTTAAACCGTCGGCCCCGGCTCTTGCTTGACCCGGAACCAGGCGGCATAGAGTGCCGGCAGGAACAGCAGGGTCAGCACCGTGGCGACGACCAGGCCACCCATGATGGCCACCGCCATCGGCCCGAAGAACACACTGCGCGACAGCGGGATCATCGCCAGCACCGCCGCCAGGGCGGTCAGTACTATCGGCCGGAAGCGGCGCACCGTGGCTTCGATGATGGCGTTCCAACTGTCCAGGCCGGCGCTTCTGTCCTGCTCGATCTGGTCAACCAGGATCACCGAGTTACGCATGATCATGCCGGACAGGGCGATGGTGCCAAGCATGGCGACGAAGCCGAACGGCTGGCGGAATATCAGCAGGAACAGGGTCACGCCGATCAGGCCCAGCGGCGCGGTGAGGAACACCATGGCCGAGCGCGAGAAGCTTTTCAGCTGCAGCATCAGCAGGGTCAGCACCACCACGATAAACAGCGGCACCCCGGCATTCACCGATTGCTGCCCGCGCGCCGAGTCCTCGACCGTGCCGCCGACTTCCAGCAGGTAGCCATCGGGCAACGCCGCGCGGATCGGCTCCAAGGTGGGCAGGATCTGTTTGACCAGACTGGCCGGCTGCTCTTTGCCGTAGATGTCGGCGCGCACGGTGACGGTCGGCAAGCGGTTGCGGTGCCAGATCACCCCTTCCTCGAACCCGTATTCAAGGATGGCGATCTGCGACAAGGGCACGCTGGTGCCGCTGTCGGTGGGTATCGCCAGGCTAGGCAAGAGACCGAGTTGCTGGCGCTCGCTCAGGGTGCCGCGCAGCAGAATCTCGATCAGCTCGTTGCCTTCGCGGTACTGACTCACCGACGAGCCAGTCAGCGAGCTGCGCAGAAAGCGCGACAGGTCGGCGGTGCTGATGCCCAGGGCACGTGCACGCTCCTGATCGATATTCAGGCGCACCACCTTGCTCGGCTCTTGCCAGTCCAGGTGCACGTTGGCCACATGCGGGTTGTCGCGCACCTTGTCCGCCACCTCGCGGGCCAGGGCACGAACCTCGTCGATATGCTCGCCGGAGACTCGCAGCTGCACCGGGTAGCCGACCGGCGGGCCGTTCTCCAGGCGCGAAACGCGCGTACGCAGGGTCGGGAATTCTTCACTCAGGGTGGTGATCAGCCAGCTGCGCAGTTTTTCGCGCTCCTCGATGCTTTTCGCCAGCACCACGAACTGGGCAAAACTGGCAGCCGGCAGTTGCTGGTCGAGCGGCAGGTAGAAGCGCGGCGAGCCCGTGCCGACATAGGCCACATAATTGTCGATGCCCTCGTGGCCATTGAGCAGTTGCTCGAGATGCGTGACCTGCTCTGCAGTGGCGCTCAACGAGGCGCCTTCGCCCAGTTTGAGGTCGACCATCAGCTCCAGACGCCCGGAAGCGGGGAAGAACTGCTGCGGCACGAAACGGAACAGCACTATCGAGGCGACGAACACAGCGAGGGTCAGCAGGATCACCGTCTTGCGCCGACGCACGCACCACTGCACGGTACGCCGCACCCGCTGATAGAACGGCGTCGAGTAGGGATCATGCCCCCCGGCGCTGCCGCCATGCTTGGCCGCGTGCAGCTTGGCCAGGTCCGGCAGCAGCTTGGCGCCCAGGTAGGGCACGAACATCACCGCGGCGACCCATGACACCAGCAAGGCGATGGTCACCACCTGGAAGATCGAGCGGGTGTACTCGCCGGTGCCGGACTGCGCGAGGGCGATCGGCAGAAAGCCGGCGGCGGTGATCAGGGTACCGGTGAGCATCGGAAAGGCGGTGCTGGTCCAGGCATAGCTGGCCGCCTTGATGCGGTCGTAGCCCTGCTCCATCTTGATCGCCATCATTTCCACGGCAATGATCGCGTCGTCGACCATCAGCCCCAGTGCCAACACCAGCGCGCCGAGGGAGATCTTGTGCAGGCCGATCCCCAGGTAGTACATGGCGGCGAAGGTCATCGCCAGCACCAGCGGAATCGACAGCGCCACCACCAGACCGGTGCGCAGGCCAAGGGAGAAGAAGCTCACCAGCAGGACGATGATCACCGCCTCGGTGAGCACGCGGATGAACTCGCCGACGCCGGCCTTCACCGCCGCCGGTTGATCCGAGACCTTGCGCAGCTGCATGCCGGCCGGCAGGGTTTCCTGCAGGCGGGCGAAGTCGATTTCCAGGGCATCACCCAGCACCAGGATGTCGCCGCCGGCCTTCATCGATACGGCCAGGCCGATAGCGTCTTCACCCATGAAGCGCATGCGCGGTGCGGGGGGGTCGTTGAAGCCGCGCTTGACCTCGGCCACATCGCCGATGCGGAAGGTCCGCTCGGCCACCCGGATCGGGAAGTTGCGGATGTCCTCGACCGACTCGAAACTACCGGTGACCCGCAGGCGCACGCGGTCCGAGATGGTTTCGAAGAAGCCGGCCGCCGCCACGGCGTTCTGTTCCTCCAGCGCCTGTTGCACCACGCCCAGCGGCAGGCCGAGGGTGGCCAGTTTGGTGTTGGACAATTCGATCCAGATCTTCTCGTCCTGCAGACCGATCAGGTCGACCTTGCCAACATCCTTGACTCGCTGCAGCTGCAGCTGCACGCGGTCGGCATAGTCCTTGAGCACCGCGTAGTCGAAACCTGCGCCGGTCAGTGCATAGATATTGCCGAAGGTGGTGCCGAACTCGTCGTTGAAGAACGGCCCCTGAATACCCGGGGGCAAGGTGTGGCGAATATCACCGACCTTCTTGCGTACCTGGTACCAGAGATCGGGAATCTCTTCGGAGTGCATCGAGTCGCGGGCGACGAACGTCACCATGGATTCGCCAGGTCGCGAGAAGGACACGATCCGCTCGTACTCGCCGGTCTCCATCAGCTTCTTTTCGATGCGCTCGGTGACCTGGCGGGCGATTTCCTCGGCGCTGGCGCCCGGCCAGTTGGTGCGCACCACCATGGCCTTGAAGGTGAACGGCGGGTCTTCGCTCTGGCCCAGCTTGGTATAGGAAATACCGCCGACCACCGCCAGCAACAACATGATATAGAGCACGATCTGACGATTGCGCAGCGCCCAGGCGGACAGGTTGAAATCCATCGGGGCTACTCCTTGGCGGCCAGATTGACCGTGCGATTAGCGCGGTCGACCGGGCGCACCTGCTGGCCTTCGCGCAGCACCTGCACGCCGGCGGCGACCACCCAGTCCTGGGCCTGCAGGCCCTCCAGCACCGGCACGCTGTTCTCGGCATAGGCACCGATGCGCACAGGCGTGCGCTTGAGCCTGGAGTCCTCGGGGTCGACCACCCAGACGTAGGGTTGGCCTTTTTCCGCGGACAACGCCGACAGCGGCACCGACAGCGGCACTTCGCCGTTGTGGGCGATGAATACCCGCGCACTCTGGCCCAGCTCGGCCGGCACCTCGCCTGCGCTGAAGGCCACGCGTGCGGCAAAGGTGCGCGACTGCGCATCGGCCGCCGGGGATATCTCGCGTATCCGCCCGGGGAAGCGTTGATCCGGCTGCGACCAGAGTTCGACCGCCACTGGCTGGCCGACCTTGAGACGCTCGTAGGCTTGCTCGGGCAGGCTGATCGAGACTTCACGCTCGCCATCGACGGCCAGGGTGAATACCGACTGCCCCGCCGCCACCACCTGACCGACCTCGACCATGCGCCGGGCGATCACGCCATCCTGCGAGGCACGCAACACGGCGTAACCGGCCTGATTGCTGGCCACCTCGAACTCGGCCCTGACCTGTTTGAGGCGCGCCATGCCCGAGCGGTAGAGGTTTTCCGCGTTGTCGTATTGCGAACGGCTGACCAGGTTGCGCCCCAGCAGGGTCTTGTAGCGATCACGCTCGGCCTTTACCAGCTGCAGATTGGCCTCGGCCGCGGCAACCTGCGCGCGGATGGCCTCGAGCTGCAGGCGCACATCCTGCGGGTCCAGCTCGGCCAGCGGTTGATCCTTCTTCACCTGGTCACCTACCTCGACCAGGCGCTTGGCGACCTTGCCACCGATGCGGAAAGCCAGCTCTGGCTCCAGGCGCGCGCGCACCTCTCCGGCATAGGCGTCCATCATTTCGGTCGCAGGTTGCGGCTGCACCACCATGGCGGGGCGGATAGACTGCGCGGCCGGCTCACTATTGCCACAGGCTGCGAGCAGAACGATGAGACTTGCGGGCACAGCAACGGACAAGGCATGGCGAAACATGATGGATGACCTTTCGAGAAGGTTTGGAATATTTGTACTGCCGGGTATAGTAAAAATAGCAAACTCACCAGTCCAGTATTAAAAGCAGCCAATGCCAAACAAGTTGTTACCACCCAGCGGCCCGGGCCGCCCAAAAGATCTCGTCAAGCGCCAGGCCATCCTGGAAGCGGCGAAAACCCTGTTCCTGCGCCGCGGCTACGACGGCAGCAGCATGGACGCCATCGCCGCCGAAGCCGGTGTGTCCAAACTGACGGTGTACAGCCACTTCACCGACAAGGAGACGCTGTTCTCCGCGGCGGTGAAGGCCAAGTGCGAGGAGCAGTTGCCCGAGCTGTTCTTCGAGCTGGCGCCAGGCGTGCCGATCGAGACCGTGCTGCTGAACATCGGTCGCGGCTTCCACACCCTGATCAACAGCCGCGAATCGGTGGAAATGCATCGGGTGATGGTGGCTCTGGCCAGCCAGGACCCGAAGCTGTCGAAGATGTTCTACGAAGCCGGCCCGCAACGCCTGCTCAGCGAGATGGAATGCCTGCTGAGCAAGGCCGACCAGGCAGGCCAGTTGCGCATCGCCGATGCGCACAGCGCCGCCGATCAGTTCTTCTGCCTGCTCAAGGGTGGCGCCAACTTCCGCCTGCTGATCGGCTGCGCCGGCCCCCAGCAAGGCGCAGACGCCGAACGGCATGTGCAGGACGCAGTGGAGATGTTCGTACGCGCCTATCGGCCGGAGTGAGGATGCAGGATGGGCCAATCCGGCTTTCAGCAGTCCCGCGTCCCGGCGCCTGGGTGCGCCGCCATGGACTGACCCCGGCCCTTACTGACCGTCGAGGAAACGCTCCACATCCAGAGCCGCCATGCAGCCGGCACCAGCCGAGGTAATCGCCTGGCGGTAGACATGGTCGGCGACGTCACCGGCAGCGAACACGCCCGGCACACTGGTGGCGGTGGCATTGCCGTCGCGACCGCCGTTGACCACCAGATAACCGTCCTTCAAGGCCAGCTGGCCGTCGAACAATGAGGTGTTGGGCGTATGGCCGATGGCGACGAACACGCCATCGACCCGCAACTCGTCGCTGCTGCCGTCATTGTTCTTCAGCCGCACGCCGGTAACGCCCATGTTGTCACCCAGCACTTCGTCGACCTGCGCATTGAGCTTGAACACGATCTTGCCTTCGGCGACCCGCGCCTGCAGCTTGTCCTGCAGGATCTTCTCGGCGCGGAAGGTCTCGCGGCGATGCACCAGAGTCACCTTGCTGGCGATATTGGCCAGGTACAGCGCCTCCTCCACCGCCGTATTGCCACCGCCGACCACTGCGACGTCACGGTTGCGGTAGAAAAAACCATCGCAGGTAGCGCACGCCGAAACGCCCTTGCCCATAAATGCCTCCTCGCTCGGCAAGCCGAGGTAACGGGCACTGGCACCGGTGGCGATGATCAGTGCATCGCAACTGTAGGTGGCGCTGTCGCCGACCAGGGTGAAGGGTTTGCCGGCCAGATCCACCGCATTGATGTGGTCGTAGACAATCTCGGTCTCGAAACGCTCGGCATGTTCCTGCATGCGCTGCATCAACGCCGGACCGGTCAGGCCATGGACATCGCCCGGCCAGTTGTCGACCTCGGTGGTGGTGGTCAACTGGCCGCCAGCCTGCATGCCGGTGATCAGCAGCGGTTTGAGGTTGGCCCGCGCGGCATAGACGGCGGCGCTGTAACCGGCAGGGCCGGAACCGAGGATGATCACCCGGGCATGGCGTGTTGCAGACATAAGAGACTCCTGCCAGGCGCTGAGCCGGCGAATGAAAAGGCATTGTCCCGGTTACCTGTTGCATGAGGGCATCTGCCTCCCCGCAGGCATTTCGCGGCTGAAGCCGCTCCTGCAGGAGGCCAGCCCCCCATGCAACAGGTCACGTGGAAATAGCCGAAAATCAACCCATCGTTGAACTGCTGCGCAGGCTACGCAGGCGCAGGCCATCAAGGAAATACCCTTTGCCAATTCCATGCATAGCCAATCCCTATGACATGACGCCTCGGCCAACGGCGGCAGACTTTCCCCTGCCGCACAAAGCCGGTAAGGTCGGCGCGACTTTCACCTCATGGAGAACCCCATGCCTGCTCCTGTGCTATCCGGCCCGCAATACCTGAGCGAAGGCCTGAAACTGGTGCTGAGCCCCGGTTTGCGGCTATTCGTGCTGCTGCCGCTGGCGATCAACCTGATCCTCTTCGTCGCCCTGGTCGGCTTTGCCGTGCAGCAGTTCGGCGGCTGGGTCGATGCCTTCATGCCAAGCCTGCCCAACTGGCTGAGCTTTCTCGAATACATCCTTTGGCCGCTGTTCGTGGTACTGGTTCTGCTGATGGTGTTCTTCACCTTCACCATGCTGGCCAATATCATCGCCGCACCGTTCAACGGCTTCCTCGCCGAGAAGGTCGAGGTGGTGGTGCGCGGCGAAGACTGCTTCCCGCCGTTTAGCTGGGGCGAACTGGCAGCCATGGTGCCGCGCACCCTGGGCCGCGAAATGCGCAAACTGGGGTACTTCCTGCCGCGCGCCATCGGCCTGCTGATCCTCACCTTCATCCCGGTGGTCAACCTGGTCGCTGCGCCGCTGTGGCTACTGTTCGGCGTGTGGATGATGGCCATCCAGTACATCGACTACCCGGCGGACAACAACAAGATGAGCTGGCAGGACATGCTCGCCTGGCTGCGCGAGAAACGCTGGCAATCGCTGGGTTTCGGTGGCATCACCTACGCCGCGCTGCTGATTCCCGGGGTCAACATCCTGATGATGCCGGCGGCGGTGGCCGGCGCCACGCTGTTCTGGGTGCGCGAGCGCGAAGCCGGGGCTGTCACAAAATAGCCACGGGACAGTCACCTTCGCTACATGACGGCAACCGACACTGCCGTCATGACTACCTCGCCTCTCTTTATCGCACTGATCACTGAAACCTTCCTCCCGGAAATCAATGGCGTGGCCAATACCCTCGGTCGCCTGGTAGATGGCCTGCGCGCACGCGGTCATCGCCTGCAACTGGTGCGGCCACGGCAGAGCAGTGATGACGGCCGCAAAAGCGACGAGCAACTGCTGCTGACCCGCGGCTGGCCGCTGCCCGGTTATCCCGGCCTGCAGTGGGGCCAGTCGTCACTGCACAAGTTGCTGCGACACTGGAAACGGCAGCGCCCGGACGTGCTCTATATCGCCACCGAAGGCCCGCTCGGCCTGTCCGCTCTGCGCGCCGCGCGGCGCTTGCAGATCCCGGTGGTCAGCGGCTTTCACAGCAACTTCCAGCAGTACACCGGGCATTACGGTATCGCCCTGCTGACCCGCGCGCTGACCAACTACCTGCGCTGGTTCCACAACCGTTCGCGCATGACCCTGGTGCCCAGCGCCAGCCAGCAGATCGAACTGCAACGCCGCGGTTTCGAACGCCTGGAACTGCTCGCCCGCGGCGTTGACAGCCAGCTGTTTCATCCCGGCAAACGCTGCAATAGCCTGCGCATGAGCTGGGGGCTGGTCGAGAGCGATATCGCCCTCCTGCATGTCGGCCGCCTGGCGGCGGAGAAGAACCTGGCGCTTCTGGTAGAAAGCTATCACGCCCTGCAACAGGCCCACCCGCAGCAACGCCTGAAACTGATTATTGTCGGCGACGGGCCGCAGCGCGCCAGCCTGCAACAGCAGCTGCCGGATGCATTGTTCTGCGGCCTGCAGCGCGGCGAGGCACTGGCCGCGCACTATGCCTCGGGGGATCTGTTCCTGTTTCCCAGCCTCTCGGAAACCTTCGGCAACGTGGTACTCGAAGCCCTCGCCTCGGGCCTCGGTGTGGTGGCATACGACCAGGCTGCGGCGGCGCAACATATCCGCCACGGTCATAGCGGCGCCCTGGCCGTGGCCGAAGATGAACAGGGTTTTATCGAAGCCGCCAGCTGGCTGCTGGAGGAGCCGGAAAGCCTGCGGCGGGTGCGCCTGAATGCCAGGCAACACGCGTCGCAGCAAGGCTGGCCGGCGATCGTCGAACTGTTCGAGCAGCATCTGCGCAGCGCCCTGGCGCCGGCACTCGCACTGCCCGCCGAATGCACCCCGCCCTAGGGCGCACACAAAGCGGATCCCCGTCAGCGCCCCGCCACGCCCCCCCCCCAGCGCCTGGGTTGTCCTCCCCCTCCTGGTCACCCCGGGCTCGGTGCAGATCGATTCGCGCCCGCAAACGACATTCACTGGCATTCAATAATAAATCTTATTAATATCTCGCAATCCTCCCTCGCCTGCGTACGCACGGATCGCGACCTGCAGCCCCTCGTCTTGAAGACACGCCGGCACCGCCCTCATCCCCACCTAGACGAAGTCTGCTAATGAATAACCATGCCCGTTTGTTTTCTCTGCCGCTCAACCTGCTGGCGCTGACCATCAGCCACGCCGCCTATGCCGAAGAAGCCAGCCAACAGAAAGTCCTTGCCCCCATGGTGATCAAGGGCGATGTGCTGGGCAGCGCCAGCGACAAACAAGTGCGCACCTATGCCGGCAGCCGCAGCGTGGTCGACAGCGAAGACCTGAGCAAAGCCAGCGTGCGCGGCCTCGACGACGCCTTGCAGCGCGTCCCCGGGATCAAGGTGTTCGACGAGACCGGCACCGGCGCCCTGCCGCAAATTTCCGTGCGCGGCCTCTACGAGAGCCGCAGCGGCCGCGCCCAGGTGCTCTCCGACGGCATCCCGCTGTCGCTGGCGCCTTACGGCCAGACCAGCCTCTCGCTGTTCCCGCAGACCCTGGCGACCGTCGAGCGCATCGATATCGTGCGTGGCGGCGCGGCGGTGCAGTACGGGCCGAACAACGTCGGCGGGGTGATCAACCTGATCAGCAAGCCGATCCCTCACCAATGGCAGACCACCCTGCAGGAAAAGGCCACCTTCGCCCCCGGCGGGCGCAGCCTGTGGGACAGCTACATCGGCACCGGCGGCTACCTGACCGACAACTTCGGCCTGCAACTGGATCTCAACACCGTCAGCGGCGAATACGGCCGCGAACATTCCGACAGCGAAGTACAGAACTACCGCCTGCGCGGCCAGTGGGACATCGACGACAGCCGCAGCCTGAGCTTCGGTGTGCAGCGCTATATCGCCGATCTGGACTTGGCCGGCGCCCTTAGCGTCGCCGACTACAAGGACGATCCGCGCCAATCGACGCGCAACCTCGACCGTTTCGAGGGTGATACCGACCGCGTCTGGGGCACCTACAACCAGTACCTCGGCGCCATCGGTCCCTTCGATGCGGTGGAGTTCAGCTGGACCAACTTCGCCCATCACAGCTACCGCAACTTCCTGGTCGGCCTGCCCTTCACCCCGGACGCCACGCCGACGACCTTTCAGGACGCACCGCGCGACTTCCGCGTCTGGGGCAGCGAGCCGCGCCTGAGCATGAGTATCGACGGCGATAGCGTCAGCCAGACCTGGCTGCTCGGCGCGCGCCTGGTCAAGGAAGACGTCGACTTCAAGGTCAACCGCGAGAACCTGAGCACCGGCGCCCAGAGCGTGATCCGCGACTGGACCTTCGACGACGAGGCCAAGGCGGTGTACCTGAGCAACGAGATCAAGCTCCTCGACGACCGCCTGACCCTGACTCCGGGGGTGCGTTACGAACACGCACGCATGGAGTACGCCGACGGCGTCAGCGGCGTCGAGCGTGAAACCGTCGCCGAAGAGTGGCTGCCGGGCCTGAGCGCCGGCTACCAGCTCAGCGACCAGTGGTTCGTCTACGCCAACGCCCAGCGCTCGCTGCGGGTGCCGCAGATCACCTCGATCGTCAAGGACGGCGATGTCGCCGCCGAGCTGGCCTGGAACTACGAGAGCGGCGTGCGCTACACGCCCTGGGCCGGACTGCGGGTCGACCTCGGCCTGTACCGCATCGATTTCGACGACCAGATCGAATACAACCGCAGCAACGACCGCTTCGAGAACCTCGGCAGCACCCGCCACCAGGGCCTCGAAACCGAGGTGTTCTGGACCCCGGCCGCGCTGCCGACCCTCGATCTGCATGCCGGCTACGCCTACCTCGACAGCGAACAGCGCAGCGGCACCTTCAAGGGCAACGAGGTACCCTTCGCCTCCGCACATCAGCTGACCGTCGATGGCCGCTACCGTTTCGCCGAAGCCTGGAGCTACACCCTCGACGGCCTCTACGTCAGCAGCGCCTACACCGACGCGGCCAATAGCCACGCCGAGGATGCCAACGCGACAGTCGGCGAGTTGCCCGCCTACTGGCTGTGGAACACCGCCATCGAGCGCGAGTTCAAGCTCGACGACGGCAGCCGGCTGACCACCTCCGCCGGGGTCAGCAACCTGTTCGACCGCCAGTACTACTTCCGCGGCATCGACACCAGCCCCTGGGGCCGCCAACCGGCACCCGGCCGCACCCTGACCCTGGGCGTCAACTACAGCTTCTGATCCACCCATTCGTACTCCACGACCATCCCTTCGTGGTGCGCAGCGAGCAACCGGCACAAGGACGTAGGAGCGGACATGGCCCGCTCCTACGCCCCTCCTAAAACCGTAGCGCCGATGCACGAGCCGCCGACCATAGTGTTTCTCTAGGCGAAAAAAAGCCCCGAAATGTCGGGGCCGAGGAAGTGTTGCGCCGTTTTGCGGCGCACACTTAAAAGGGGAATCAGACCAGCGTGGTCAGCGCATTGCGGCTGAACGGCAGGATGTCCGCCTCACGGCCTTCGCGCACCTTGAGTGCCCAATCCGGGTCGACCAGCAGTGCGCGGCCCACGGCCACCAGGTCGAATTCCTGGTTGTTCAGGCGCTCCAGCAGATTTTCCAGGCTGGCCGGCTCGGCGACCTTGTCGGTGTTGACCATGAACTGCAGGAACTCGCCGTCCAGGCCGACGCTACCGACGGTGATGGTCGGCTTGCCGGTGAGCTTGCGTGTCCAGCCGGCCAGGTTGAGGTCCGAGCCTTCGAATTCAGGCTCCCAGAAACGTCGGGTCGAGCAATGGAAGATATCCACGCCGGCATCGCTGAGCGGCTTCAAGAAAGCTTCCAGGGCTTCTGGGGTTTCCACCAGGCGCGCGCTGTAGTCCTGCTGCTTCCACTGCGAGAAGCGGAAGATGATCGGGAAATCCGCGCCGACCGCGGCGCGTACGGCCTGGATCAGTTCGATGGCGAAGCGCGAACGCTGGGCCAGGTCACCGCCGTATTCGTCGCTGCGCTGGTTGCTGCCGGCCCAGAAGAACTGGTCGACCAGATAACCATGGGCGCCGTGGATTTCCACCCCGTCCATACCGATGCGCTGGGCATCCTTGGCGGCCTGGGCGAAGGCGGCGATGACTTCCTGGATGTCGTCATGGGTCATGCCGTGGACCACGACATTGCCTTCCTTGATCTTCTCGCTCGGGCCATAGCCCGGCACGCTGGCGTCCGGTTCGGTGCCGAGTTTGCGCACATTACCGACGTGCCACAGCTGCGGAACGATCTTGCCGCCTTCGGCGTGTACCGCCTCGACCACTTTCTGCCAGCCGGCCAGGGCGTCTTCGCCGTAGAAGCGCGGCACATTGGGGTAACCGTTGGCGGCCTTGTGACCGACGGTAGTGCCTTCGCTGACGATCAGGCCCACACCGCCGGCGGCGCGGCGACGGTAGTACTCGATGACCTTGCTGTTGGGCACGCCACCCGGCGAGAAGGAACGGGTCATGGGCGCCATCACCACACGGGTCGGCAGCTCCAGCGCGCCCAGGCTGAAGGGTTGAAACAAGGCTTTTACCGGGTCGTTCATCGTCGTTCCTCTGTCGGCCAAGTGACCGGTCGTCTACTAAATGGGGTTTTAAAAAATCAGGCCCGCAGCAATAGCTGCAGCCGCTGCATGAAGTCTGCGAGGGCGCGGGTGCTGTTCGCCACTTTCAGCCGCGTCAGGGCGCCCTGCCAGGCACTGGTGATGAAGCTGGCCAGGCTGCGGCAATCCTCGTCGGTGGCAAGCTCGCCTAAAGCCTGCGCCTGTTGCAGGCAGGCCTGCAGAATGTCCGCCGAGCGCTGCAAGATGGCGTCGATCTCGGCGCCCAGGGTGGGCGACAGCTCGGCCATTTCGAAACTCAGGCTGCCGATAAAGCAGTGGTATTCGAGTTTTTCCTGACGGGCGAAGTGCTCCACCAGCTCGCCGTAATAACCGACGATGCGCGCCCGCGGGCTCAATGCCGGGTTTTCCAGCGCCTGGGCATAGCGCTGCAAACGTGGGCCATAGACCTGCTGCAAGGCCTGCAGGGCGAACTCTTCCTTGCTGGCGAAGTAGTGGTAGAAGGAGCCCTTGGGTACGCCGGCGGCCTGGACGATTTCCTGCACGCCAGCGCCGTGATAACCGCGACGGGTCATCACCTCGGCGCCTTTGGCGAGGATCAGGTCACGTTTGTCGAGTCGTTGGTTGGCGTTCATGCCGGCAAGGATATGACCGGTCGTCTCGCCCCGCCCAGCACTATAGATTTACGTGATAAGCGGCTACAACGACGGAAGAAGGGCCAGCCTGTAGCCCGGCTGTACAGCGGGGACGGTATCCGCCGCACGCTATTCCCCGAATTGCATCCGGGCTACGGGACTTGGGGCTTTCAGTCCAGGGCTTTTTCGATGGCCTGGATCAATGCGGGGTCATCCGGCGCAGTGCGCGGCGAGAACCGCGCCAGTACCCGGCCGTCCTGACCGACCAGAAACTTCTCGAAATTCCAGGTGATGTCGCCGGGAAACTCCGCCCCCTCACCGGCCAGCAGGCGGTACAGCGGATGACGATCATGACCATTGACCTCGATCTTGCTGCCCAGGGGAAAGGTCACCCCATAGTTCAGGCTGCAAAACTCACGAATCACCTCTTCGCTGTCGGGCTCCTGCTCGGCAAACTGGTTGCACGGCAGGCCGAGCACGGTAAATCCCCGTGTGCGGTATTGCTGGTAAAGCTTCTCCAGCCCGGCATATTGTGGGGTCAACCCGCACTTGGAGGCGACGTTGACCACCAGCACCACCTGCCCTTTGAATGGCGCCAGGGGCAATTCCTGGCCATCCAGCGCACGCAGATTGAGGTCGTGAAAGGCACTCATGACTAGCTCCTTGAGAACGTTCTGAATTAGCCACCGCGGATAAAAAAGGCGCCTCTATGAAGGCGCCTTCTTTTCAACTCAGCTTAGCAGTCGGCGGCGCAGTTGCTACGACCATAAGTCGTTTTCAGCAAGCGGCCAGAACCTGATTCACGACATTGCAGCCGTGGATCAGTGCTGGTGACCACCTTCGCCATGCACGTGGCCATGAGCAACTTCTTCCTCGCTGGCGTCACGCACTTCGACCACTTTGACTTTGAAGTTCAGGCGCTGGCCAGCCAGGGGGTGGTTGCCGTCGACGATCACGTCGTCGCCGTCCAGGTCACGAATGGTGACGATCTGCATGCTGCCGTCCGGACCGGAGGCGTGGAACTGCATGCCGACTTCCAGTTCGTCGACGCCTTCGAACATCGAACGGTTGAGGGTGGCGACCAGTTCGGCGCTGTATTCGCCATAGGCCTCTTCCGGCTCTACGGACACATCCAGTTCGTCACCGGATTGCTTGCCGAGCAGGGCCTTTTCCAGGCCGGCGATGATGTTGCCGGCGCCTTGCAAGTAAACCAGCGGCGCGCCGCCAGCGGAACTATCGATCACCTCACCGGCATCGTTGGTCAGGGTATAGTCGATAGAGACTGCCTTATTGGGGGCGATCAGCATGGGCGAGACCTTTTGCAGAGAAATAAAGAACGTACAAGTCTAACCAAGGGTGCGCGCGAAAGCGAACCCGGCCCTGACGGACGGCTGGACGCGGCCTTGGTGCAACTGATTGACTTTGGTCAGGACGCCGACGGCCATTGGCTGGCAATCTTGTCCTGCGGTCATACTCAGCACTTGCGTCATCAACCGCCCTGGCAAAATCGTGCCTGGGTGCTCGACCCCAAACAACGCGCTACACGCCTGGGCCAGCCGTTCGCCTGCGGCTGGTGCACGGCGGCTATCGTCCCCGACGCAGCCAACCCGAGCGACACAGACAAGGAGGGGTAAATGCCGGCACGCAATATTCTGGTAATCAACTGCGGCAGTTCTTCGATCAAATTCGCCCTGGTCAATGAAGCCCACTCGCAATTCACCCTCAGCGGCCTGGCAGAACGCCTCGGCAGCCACGATGCGGTGCTGCACTGGCAGCGCGGCGGCGAGAAGGACAGCCTGATGATCCCCAATGGCGATCACCGCGCGGCCCTCGCCCAACTATTGCCGCTGGTACAGGGTGCCGCCGGCGGCAAGCTGCACGGCATCGGTCATCGCGTGGTGCATGGCGGCGAACATTTCACCGCGGCCAGCCGCCTGGATGAAGCCACCTTGCGCGCCATTCGCGCCACGGCGCCGCTGGCGCCGCTGCACAATCCGGCCAACCTGCAGGGCATCGAGGCGGCGATCAAGTTGTTCCCCAACCTGACCCAGGTGGCGGTGTTCGATACCGCCTTCCACCAGACCCTGCCCGAGCATGCCTTTCGCTATGCGCTACCGGACAGCCTCTACCGCGAGCACGGCGTACGCCGTTACGGCTTCCACGGCACCAGCCACCGCTACGTCAGCCACCGCGCGGCGGAACTGGCCGGCCTGTCGGTCGGCGACAGCAGCTGGCTGGTGGCGCACCTGGGCAACGGCTGTTCGACCTGCGCCATCGTCAATGGCCAGAGCCGCGACACCAGCATGGGCCTGACCCCGCTGGAAGGCCTGGTGATGGGTACCCGCAGCGGCGATGTCGACCCCAACCTGCACAGCCACCTGGCGCGCACCCTGGGCTGGAGCCTGGAGCGCATCGACCAGCTGCTGAACCAGGAAAGCGGCCTGCTCGGCCTGTCCGGACTGTCCAACGACATGCGCAGCCTCGAGCAGGCCCGCGGGCAGGGCCATGCCGGCGCGACCCTGGCCATCGAGGTGTTCTGCTACCGCCTGGCCAAATCGCTCGCGGCCATGAGCTGCGCCCTGCCACAGTTGGACGGGCTGATCTTCACCGGCGGCATCGGCGAGAACTCGCCGTTGATCCGCAGCAAGACAGTCGCCCACCTCAAACTGTTCAACCTGGCCCTGGACAAGGAGGCCAACGCCCGCACCGTGCGCGGCGTAGGCGGTCCGATCCAGGCCTATGGCCACCCGCGTGTGCTGGTGGTACCGACCAACGAAGAACGCCAGATCGCCCTCGACACCCTGGCCCTGCTCAACGCCTGAGCGCCCCACCGGAGACACCATGCACACCTTCTTTATCTCGCCCACCGGCTTTGGCGTCGGCCTCACTTCCATCAGCCTCGGCCTGGTTGGCGGCCTGGAGCGCGCCGGCCTCAAGGTCGGTTTTTTCAAACCGATCGCCCAACCCCACCAGGGCGACGACGGCCCGGAACGCTCCAGCGAGCTGATAGCCCGTACCCATGGCCTGCACTCGCCAAAACCACTGGCCCTGGCGCATGTCGAGCGCATGCTCGGCGACGGGCAACTGGATGAATTGCTCGAGGAAATCATCAACCTGTACCACCAGGCTGCCGCCGGCAAGGATGTAGTCATCGTCGAAGGCATGGTGCCGACCCGCCAGGCCAGCTATGCGGCGCGGGTCAACTTCCACCTGGCCAAGAGCCTGGATGCCGAGGTGATCCTGGTCTCCGCACCGGAACAGGAAAGCCTGAGCGAACTGTGCGACCGGGTAGAAATCCAGGCGCAGCTGTTCGGCGGCCCGCGAGACCCGAAAGTGCTCGGAGTGATCATCAACAAGGTGCGCAGCGAAGATGGCGTCGAGGCCTTCTGCGAGCGCCTGAAGGAACACTCGCCGCTGCTCAAGAGCGAAGACTTCCGCCTGCTCGGCTGCATTCCCTGGCAGGACGAACTGAACGCCCCGCGCACCCGCGACATCGCCGACCTGCTCGGCGCACGCGTACTCAATGCCGGCGACTACGAGCAGCGACGCATGCTCAGGATCATGCTCTGCGCCCGCGCCGTGGCCAACACCGTGCAACTGCTCAAGCCCGGCACCCTGGTGGTTACCCCCGGCGATCGCGACGACATCATCCTCGCCGCCAGCCTGGCGGCAATGAACGGCATGCCGCTGGCCGGCTTGTTGCTGTGCAGCGACTTCGTGCCCGACCCGCGGATCATGGAGCTGTGCCGTGGCGCCCTGCAAAGCGGCCTGCCAGTGATGACGGTGCGCACCGGGTCCTACGACACCGCCACCGACCTCAACCGGTTGAACAAGGAAATCCCGGTGGATGACAAGGAGCGCGCCCAGAAGGTCGCCGACTTCGTCGCCAGCCATGTCGACCATGACTGGCTGCGCACCCGCTGCGGCACTCCACGGGAACTGCGTCTGTCACCCTCGGCGTTTCGCTATCAATTGGTCCAGCGGGCCAAGGCCGCCGACAAACGCATCGTCCTGCCGGAAGGCAGCGAGCCACGCACGATCAAGGCGGCCGCTATCTGTCAGGCGCGCGGCATCGCTCGCTGCGTGCTGCTGGCCAAACCGGAAGAGGTACACGCCGTGGCCCAGGCTCAGGGCATCGAGCTGCCGGCAGGGCTGGAAATCCTCGATCCGGATCTGATCCGCGAACGCTATGTCGAACCCATGATCGAGCTGCGCAAGGGCAAGGGCCTCAACGCACCCATGGCCCTGGCGCAACTGGAAGACCACGTGGTGCTCGGCACCATGATGCTGGCCCTGGACGAGGTCGACGGCCTGGTCTCCGGTGCCATCCACACCACCGCCAACACCATTCGCCCGGCCTTGCAGCTGATCAAGACTGCACCGGGCTACAACCTAGTGTCCTCGGTGTTCTTCATGCTGCTACCTGATCAGGTCCTGGTCTATGGCGACTGCGCGGTCAACCCGGACCCGAGTGCGGCGCAGCTGGCGGAGATCGCCGTGCAAAGCGCCGCGTCGGCCACGGCCTTCGGCATCGAACCACGGGTAGCCATGCTCAGCTACTCAACTGGCGACTCGGGCACCGGCGAGGAAGTCGAGAAAGTCCGCGAGGCAACCCGCCTGGCCAAGCTGATAAACCCGGACCTGTTGCTCGACGGCCCCCTGCAGTACGACGCCGCCGCTATCGAAAGCGTCGGCCGGCAGAAGGCACCGAACAGTCCGGTGGCCGGCCGGGCCACGGTCTTCGTGTTCCCCGACCTGAATACCGGCAACACCACCTACAAGGCGGTACAGCGCAGCGCCGACTGCATCAGCGTCGGCCCCATGCTGCAAGGGCTGCGCAAGCCGGTCAACGACCTGTCGCGCGGCGCGCTGGTCGACGACATCGTCTACACCATCGCCCTGACCGCCATCCAGGCGGCCAACTTGCCGCAGTAGCTGCCCGCTCACCCGTGCCCGGATGCAATCCGGGCACGGCCATCGGCTAGCACGGAATGCTCGGCCCGTGGCCGCAATACTGTTCACTTAAGCCTAGTGAGCAGGACTTATTTGTAGCCAGGATGTAATCCGGATCTGGCCTTGCAGTCACTGAAGCCCCCGGATTACGCCAAGGCTGATTCGGGCCAGGGGCCGACTTTTGATAGCCCGCAGGAGCGGCAGCCCCGCAACATGACCTGGTGGTCAGCTCCAGCACTTGCAGTCCGGCGCCCAGGCGCTACCCTGTGCGCCGGCCGACCCGCGGTGGAGAACCGCGGGCTATGAACGACTCGGGGCATATGCCCCATTTTGCGGAGGCATCTGCCCCCCCATGCTGCATTTTCTGCCCGCCGCCCTGCGCGGCCTGATTGGCGCAAGCCTGCTGGCCCTGAATACCCTGTTCTGGTGCTGGCCGCTGTTTTTCATCGCGCTGCTCAAACTGCTGCTGCCGATCCCAACGCTACAGCGCTGGTTGCGCGACCTCATGCATGCGATCGCCGAGGCGTGGATTTCCATCAACAAGTTCTGGATGGATCTGCTTTCCCAAACCCGCTGGCACATCCAGGGGATCGAGCGCTTCGACAAACAGCATACCTACCTGGTGACGAGCAACCACCAGAGCTGGGTCGACATACTGGTGCTGCAATATCAACTCAACCGGCGCATGCCGCTGCTCAAGTTCTTCCTCAAGCAGGAACTGATCTGGGTGCCGGTCATTGGCCTGTGCTGGTGGGCGCTGGAGTTCCCCTTCATGAAGCGCTTCAGCAAGGAGTACCTGGCCAGGCATCCGGAGAAGCGCGGCGAGGATCTGGCGACCACTCGCAAGGCCTGCGCACGCTACAAGAGCAACCCGGTTTCGATCTTCAACTTCCTCGAAGGTACGCGTTTCACCCCGGCCAAGCATGCCGCGCAGGGTTCGCCTTTCCGTTACTTGCTCAAGCCCAAGGCCGGCGGCATCGCGTTCGTACTCGACGCCATGGGCGAGCAGTTGCACAGCCTGGTCAACGTCACCATCCATTATCCGCAGGGCAATCCGGGTTTCTGGCAACTGCTCAGCGGCGAGATCAGAGACGTGGTGGTGCACTTCAATGAATTGCCGATCCCGCCGCAGTACATCGGCCGCAACTACGATCAGGACGAAGCCTATCGCCTCGGTTTTCAGCAATGGGTCAACCAGTTGTGGCAAGACAAGGACGCCGAACTGGAGCGCCTGCATCGGCAGTATGCCGGCCGCCAATAGTCGCGACAAACCGCCGGATTGATGCGCCCAATGCTGCTCACCCAAACCAAGTGAGCAGCATTTTTTTGTAGCCCGGATGACATCCGGGGAAGTCTGGCGCCTGAAAAATAGCGCCCGGATTGCACCCGGCTATGGGTGGGTGCATGGCTACGCTACGCGCCCGGCGGTATCCGCTCAAGTAAACGGTATTGGGCCTAATGCGCGGGCTTTTCACGCGCCGGCAAGGCGTCCCAGTCAAGCTGCGCCGGGAACCGCTGCGCGTCCGCCGCCAGCAACCCCGGCGCGACCAGAAAGCCCTGCATGATGGGGCATCGATGCGCCACCAGCCAATCGCGCTGGGCCAAGGTTTCCACCCCCTCGGCGATGACCTCCAGGCCCAGATTGCGGCCCAGATCGATGATGGTGCTGACCACCGCCGCATCGCGCGGCGAGTCGAGCATATTGGCGATGAACAGCCGATCGATCTTCAGCGTATCCAGCTCGAAATGGCGCAAATAGGCCAGCGACGAATAGCCGGTACCGAAGTCGTCGATGGCGATCTTCACGCCCAGCAGGCGCAATTGGCGCAACTGCTCCCGGGTGGTATCCAGGTCCTGCATCAGGGCACTCTCGGTCACCTCCACTTCCAGCTGTGCCGGGTCGAGTTGCTGTTGCTCCAGAATCCGCTGCAGGTCATCGACCAATTGCGGCATGCCAAACTGCACCGGGCTGACATTCAGGCTGAGCACCAGGTCATCGGCAAAGTACTGACTCATACTGCGGCGCTGCTGGATGCCCTTGCGGAAGATCCAGTCGCCCAGGCGATTGATCAGGCGGGTTTCCTCCAACAGCGGGATGAACACATTGGGCGCCACGGTGCCGGCGACCCTGTGCTGCCAGCGCAGCAAGGCCTCGAAGCCGCGCAGGCGGCCGCTGTCGAGATAAACCTGCGGCTGGTAGACCAGGAAGAAATCATCCTGCTCGATGGCCGAGCGCAGGCTTTCTTCCAGCATCAACCGCGAGCGCGCCCGGCCGTTCATTTCCGGGGAGAAAAACCGGTATTGCTGGCGCCCTGCCCGCTTGGCCTCGTACATGGCCATATCCGCGGCACGCAGCAATCCCTCTACGGTTTGCCCGCACTCGGGATAACTGGCAATACCGACACTGGCACCGACGGTCACCTCGATACCGTCGAGATTCTGCCGTACGGAAACCTGTTCGATCAGTTTCTCGGCCACCCGCGCTGCATCTTCAGGATGACCGAGGCTGTCGAATATCGCGATGAACTCGTCTCCGCCCATGCGCGCCAAAGTGTCATAGGGCCGCAGGCACGCTTTGAGCTGCTCGGCAACCCGCCGCAGCAATAGATCACCGGCGTCGTGCCCGAGCGAATCGTTGATCCGCTTGAAACCGTCCAGATCGAGGTACAGCACCGCCAGGCCCTGACCGCTGCGCTCGGTGCGCGAGATCGCCGCCTCCAGCGATTGCTGGAAACCACGCCGATTAAGCAGGCCGGTCAGGGCATCGGTGACCGCCAGAGACTCCAACTGAACGTGCAGGTTGCGCACCACCGACATGTCCAGGGCAAGCACCACCATGGCACGCTGCTCCCCGGGTAACGGCGAGCAGGACAGCGCCACAGGAACGCCCTCACCGTTCAGGGTGCACAGGCTCGCATCATGCAGTCGGTAGCTCTCGTTGCGCTGCCAATGCCGATAGAACTCCGACATCTGCCATTCGCCGTCGCCCAGGGGGGCAAGCAGGTGGTTCAGCATTGGGCTGCCTTGCAGCTCGGCGACCGAGCAGCAGAGCATCTGGGCCATGGTCGGATTGGCGAAACGGATCAGGCCATCTTCGCCGACCACCATGATGCCCTCGGCGGCGTTATCCAGTATCGAGGCGTTGAACGCCCGTGCGCCATCCAGTTGCCGGGTCAGCTGCAAAAGCTCGTGGCGGTGGCGCTCATGATCGAGCAGCGAGTGGATCTTGTGGCGCAGGACCTTGGGGTCGAAGGGCTTCAGCATGAAGTCCACCGCGCCCCTGACATAGCCCTTGAGTACGGCATCCTCGGACAGGGCAATGGCCGAGACGAAAATAATCGGGGTAAAGCGCGTACGCGGATTGCCGCGCATTAGCCGCGCCACCTCGAAGCCATCCATATGCGGCATCTGCACATCCAGCAGCACCAGGCCCACGTCCTCTTCCAGCAGACACTGCAAGGCAGCCTCGCCGGAGTCGACGCAACACAACAGCCAGTCGCCGCCATCGAGCAGAGCCTCCATGGCATGCAGGTTATCCGGGCGATCATCCACGACCAGCAGTGTTTGCCTGATGCATTCTTCCGTATGCGGTGCCTGTGCCATAGCCCTCTCCCGCGTCCCTGGTGACGCCTGACTCTAAGTTGCCGCCGCAGTGAAACGGCGTAGCGATGTCGACATCCTGCTTCGGCATTGCCACATCAAACCCTGGCTGGCCACAGCTCAGGGTAGAACATTGCGCAACGGGTCGTTCGCTCCATCCGTGTCGGGCAGCCAGCGCGCCAGCATGCTCAACAGCTCATCGCGGCTGACCGGTTTGGCGAGATAATCATCGGCCCCTGCATCCAGGCATTTCTCCCGGTCCCCCTTCATCGCATGCGCGGTCAAAGCGATGATCGGAATCGTGCACCGATGTTCCTGCTTGAGCAGCCGGGTCGCGGTATAGCCATCCATGTTGGGCATGGCGATATCCATCAGGATCAAGTCGAAAGCGCCGCCTTGATAACGGGAAATGGCTTCCACGCCGTCCTTGGCCGCACTGATCTTGAGCCCGGCGTCGTCAAGCAGTGCGGTCAGGGCATAGACATTGCGCACATCGTCATCGACCAGCAGCACCCGTCGCCCATCCAGCGAGCGAGGCGCCTGATCGTCGGGTGCGGCCCACAATCGCTCCGGGTCGCGCACGCTGCCGAGAAAGCCCTGTACGGCGAGACTCAGCGCCTGCAGATCTTCACCATGCTTGTGCACCACTACCGCGCAATAGTGCCTGAGCCGCTGCAACGTCTGCTGGGTGACATCCACCCCGGTATTGATCACCACCCGCGTGCCATTCAGCGGACGCAGACGATCAAGGCTCTCGAGCAGATCAAAGCCATCCTGATCAGGCAAATCGAGATCAATCACCAGGGCTGAAAAATGCCGCTCGGCGTAGGCCTGACGAGCGTCTGCAGCACTTGCACAGGTCACTACGTCAAAACCCAGTTGCTGCAGATGGCCACGGTAGAACTCACGCTCGACCTCGACGTCCTCAACCAGCAACAGGGACGGGGCAGGAACCTGTCCGGCCTGTTGCAGATTGACGAAAACCTGCTCTAGATCCAGCCGGGCGATGGGTTTGACCAGATAGCGAGTGCCATCATCGTTCCAATCGACCGGTTGCGGCACACAGGAAATGATGTGCACGGGAATCTCGCGATGGCTGAACTGGCCGCGCAAACGGCGAAACAGCTGCCAGCCACTGATATCCGGCAACAGGATATCCAGAATCACCGCACTGAAACGCTCGCTTTGCAGCAGCTTAAGCGCCTGGACACCCGTGCGGCAATGCACGCAGGAAAAGCCATGGGCATGCGCTTCATCGGTGATCACCATGGCGAAATTGGCATCATCCTCAACGATCAGCACCGCTGGTCCTGCACCGCTGCGCTGCGGCTGGTCGCTCTCCGGCTCGCTCTGCACCACCACCTGCACCGGCAGGTGCACGGTAAAGCAGGAACCTTGTCCCGGGGTGCTTTGCAGGCTGACCTCGCCGCCCAGGGCCTGCACCAGTTTGCGGGTGATGGCCAGGCCCAGGCCGGTGCCGCCAAAGCGACGACTGGTGGAACCGTCGATCTGCTGGAAGGCTTGAAATATCTGCTCGTGATGTTCGGGCGCGATGCCGATGCCACTATCGCGCACAATGAAGTTCAACTGCTCACGCCCGTCAACATGGCCATAGGGCTCACAGGCGACGGTCAGGCTCACCTCGCCCCGCTCGGTGAATTTCAAGGAATTGGACAGCAGATTGCGCAGGATCTGATGCAGCCGCGCGCGGTCGCTGTGGATCACTCGCGGCACCTCAGGCTCCAGCTGGGTACGCAAATGCAGCCCTTTGAGTTCCGCCAATGGACGCATGCTGGCATCCAGCTCCACCAGCATTTCCCGCATGTTCAGCGGCTCCAGCTTGATCTGCATGCGCCCGGATTCGACCTTGGCCAGATCCAGCACACTGTTGATCAACTGCAGCAGATCGTGGCCGGCGCGATGCACGATATCGGCATGCTTGGCCTGCTTGCTCGTCAGGTTGCCGGTACTGTTCTGCCGCAGTTGGTCGCTGAGGATAAGGATACTGTTGAGCGGCGTGCGCAGCTCATGGGACATGTTGGCGAGGAACTCCGACTTGTAGCGATTGGCCAGGACCAGTTGCTCGGCCTGGTCACGCAAACGCTGCTCGGCCGCCTTGCGCTCGCTGATATCTATGATCACCGCCTGCACCAGGGCCGCCTCACCACTGCGGATCGGCGACAACCCAACCTCCAGGGGAATCAGGCGGCCGTCACGGTGCAGGCCGAACAACTCGCGGTTGTTGCCCATGCGCCGTGGTTCGGGGTTGGCCTGATAGCCATGACGCAAGTTGACGTGCCCCTCGCGCTGCTCCCGGGGCAGCAGTTTTTCTACCGTCTGGCCCAGCAGCTCCTCGCGTTCGTAGCCGAACATCTGTTCGGTTTGCTGGTTGACCATGGCGATCCGACCATGACTGTCGACCAGAACAATCGCATTGGGCGAGGCCTCGACCACCAGGCGGAAGCGTTCCTCGCGCTCAGTCAACAACCCGGTAGCCAACTGACTGGCATGCATCTCGCGTTCGCGCTGGTACAGGTAACCGCCGGCCAACAGCGCGAGCAAGCTGACGGCGGTCAGGCCCACCCACAGACTGAAGGTCATGTTGCGGCCACCCAGGGCGGCCTCGTACTGGACAGTGCTGCCCACCTCCAGCAGCCAGGTACGGCCATAGAGATCCAGTGCCATGGTCTGCCGAAAGTGTGGCGCGGGCGCTCCGGCCTGTTCGTCGCCACCGAACATGGCGGTGTCTGGCGCATGCCGATCCTTGATCGCGATATCGAACAGGCGGCTCTGTGACCCGAGGATCCCAGCCATCAGATCCTCGAGGCGAAAGGCGCCGTAGACGAAACCGAACACCGCCGCGCGGCGCTCTTCCTCGTGGATCAGGGGTATATCCGGTTGGAACACCGGCAAGAACAGCAGTACCCCGCCCTCAACCTCAGCCTGGGTTTCCTGCTTCAGGGTGACCGGCGCGCTGAGGGTTGCATCGCCGCTGCTGCGCGCCTGCTCGATGGCCGCCCGGCGCGTCCGCTCGCTGAGCATGTCATAGCCCTGCACCCGGCGATTGCGCCAATCGAAGGGGCTGATGTAGTCGATCAGCACGTACTCATCGCGCGGGCCAGATGGAAATGCCCGATAGTCCTGGCGCCCGTCGGCCTGCACCTGGGCCAGAAAGTCATCGAGCTGGCTCTGTTCGAGATGACGTGCCCAGCCCAACGCCATGATGCCGGGATAGAGATCCTGCAGACGCAACTGCTCGACGGCCCTGTCCCACTGCTCCAAAGAGACCTGCTCACTGCCGATCATCAGCCCGGAGATACCGCGCAGTACCATTTCGTAAGCACGCATGCGGGCAAGCACACGCTGCCCGATATCCTGTGCGTCAAGCTGAAAGCGTTGTTGGTTTTCTTCCCGGTTACGGGTTTCGAGCGCCTGCCATTGCCATACGACACCTCCCCCAAGGCCGAGCAGCAGCACCAGGGTGACCCAGACTGCCAGATTCTTGCGTGGAATTGAGCGATGCCTGTCGTCCATGAACTCTCCTGAGCCGCTCCCCGTTGGGCAGGCACGCAGCAGTCACTTTCGCAGCTACCGCCAAGCCCTCAAAGCATTCTAGTCAGGATTTACACAACCGGCCTTTTGCCAGCAGAGAGCCGACAGACGGCAAAAAGGCCCCGTTTTTACTGGGGCCTTTCTCGATAGAGCGAGGTGCTGCTAGAGGCTTACAGCGGACGCAGGTTAATCTCGACCCGACGATTCTGTGCACGGCCGGCTTCGCTGGCGTTGCTGGCGATAGGCTGGTTCGGACCGGCACCGTAGGAGGAAATCCGCGCCGCCGGTACGCCATTGGCCGACAGGTAGGAGGCGACGCTTTGCGCGCGGCGATTCGACAGGTTCTGGTTCAGCTCCATCGAACCGGTGCTGTCGGTGTGACCGACGATGTCGATGCCGTTCTTGTCGAACTCCTTGAATACCGTGACCAGGGAATTGAGGGTCGGGTAGAAGCCGCTGGAAATATCCGCCGAGTTGCTGGCGAAGGTGATATTGCCCGGCATGATCAATTTCAGCTCATCGCCATTGCGCTGCACCTGCACGCCAGTGCCTTGCAGGGTCTGACGCAGTTTGGCTTCTTGGGTGTCGACGTAGTAGCCATAGCCACCGCCTGCCGCGCCGCCCACTGCCGCGCCGATCAACGCGCCTTTGCCCCGGTCTTTGCTGCTCGAAGTAGCCGCCCCGATCACGGCGCCGGTTACCGCACCAATACCGCCGTAGATCCCGGCTTTACCGGCTTCACGTTCGCCAGTGTAGGGGTTGGTGGTACAGCCAGCGAGGAAGGTAATACCAACTGCGGCAAATGCCAGATTGCGCCATTTAGTCATGTTTATTCCTTTATTTTTTCGTGTTGGAACAGATCTTTATCCGGGTTTTCGAACCTGAATAAACCGTTAAGTTCCGACCCAGCTTAGCAAGATCCGCCACGGAGAATTGCCAATCATGCCCGCACGAATGGGTTCTCGCGCATTTCATCGCCCAAACGGGTGTCGTCGCCGTGGCCGGTCACCACCGTGGCGTCCTCGTCCAGGCTGTACAACCGCTGCTTGATCGAGCGCTCGATGGTCTTGTAGTCACCCCCCCACAAATCGGTGCGACCGATACCACGCTTGAACAGGGTATCGCCGGCAACCAGCAGCTTGTCCTGGGGGAACCAGAAGCTCATCGAACCCGGCGTATGCCCCGGTGTATGCAGCGCCACACCGCAACCGCAATCCAGCGCCTGATCGTCGACCAGCCACTGATCCGGCGCCGGCACTGGCACATAGGGCACGCCGAACATGCTGCATTGCATCTCCAGGTTGTCCCAGAGGAACTGATCTTCCCTGTGCAGGTGCAGGGTCGCGCCGGTCTTCTCCTTCATCTGCCCGGAAGCGAGGAAGTGATCCAGATGGGCGTGGGTATGGATGATGCTCACCACCTTGAGGCCATGAGCCTCCAGGCGCGCCATGATCAACTCCGGATTGCCACCCGGATCGACCACAATGGCCTTCTTGGTCACGGGGTCGCCGATGATCGTGCAGTTGCACTGCAAAGGCCCGACAGGGAAGGTTTCGCGGATTAGCGCGGTCGGCGCAGTAGTGCTCATCGTTTATTCCTCGGTGCGGTAGTCACTGGGTAGCTTACCCATCCACTTCTTGAAGGCGCGACGAAATTCGAACGGATCACTGAAGCTCTGCAGGCAGACATTTGCACAGACCCTGCCGGGGCAGCTATCCAGACGCGCCCGCCTCAAGCAGCGCATGTGTGTCTGGGCTGAGCGTTTTTTCACAACCGCTGATAATTGTTCGCAGAGCCTTCATTCCGACGCACCATCACTCCACGGCCGGTGCGCCTTCGGCCACGCAGCGCACTGCCCGCTTGCGCTGGTCGACCAGCACGCCACTGAGGCCTTTCTGTTCCAGGTCGAACAGCACCACGACGCCGTCGATGCACTGCGCCACCTGGTTGGCCGGTTTCAGCGAGACCTTGTAGTCCTCGCCGGGAACGGTCTTGAGCATGGTGTAGTCGGAGAGCAGCAAGGCATCCTCCGGCTGGGCGATGTGCAGGTAGCCGTAGTAACCGAGGGCCGCCACGGTGACGCAGATGCTGGCGATGCCGGTGAGGATCAGGGGGATGGGGTTCAGTTCACTCATTACAGACTCTCGAGGTTGGGCATTTCAGCAAAAAATTATCGCCTATCGAGCCAGATCGTTTGCTGACAGGCAAGCGAACAAATGGCAGCGACAGTAGCGACAGGCGGCGCAGCTTGATACAAACGCGGGCGCTTGCCCAGCGTCGATCATTTACCGCCGGCGCGCACTTCCTCGCGCGCCTTGAAGGTCGCCTCGTAGATGCGTTCGGCCAGGCGCGAGAACGGCAGGCTCTGCACCCAGACCGTGCCGGTGCCCTTGAGGGTCGCCAGGACGATGCCTTCGCCGCCGAACAGCATGCTTTTCAGCCCACCGGCCAGGGCGATGTCGTAATCGATACCGCTGGTGAAGGCCACCAGGCAACCCGTGTCGAGTCGCAGGGTCTGGTTGTTCAGCTCCTTGCGGATCACCGTGCCGCCGGCATGCACGAAGGCCAGACCGTCACCTTCGAGCTTTTGCAGGATGAAGCCCTCGCCGCCGAAGAAACCGGCGCCCAGGCGCTTGTTGAAGCTGATACCGACTGCCGTGCCGTAGGCGGCGCAGAGAAAGGCGTCCTTCTGGCAGATCAGGCTGCCGCCGTGCTCGGCCAGCGGGATCGGCACCACGGTGCCCGGATAGGGCGCGGCAAAGGCGACTCGCGCCTGGGTGTTGCCGGCGTTGGAGAAGTGCGTCATGAACAGCGATTCACCGGTCAGCATGCGCTTGCCGGCACTCCACAACTTGCCCAGCACGCCGCTCGCCGCGCCATCGCCCATGCGCGTCTCGAAGCGCACGCCCTCGGTCATGTAATTCATCACCCCGGCTTCGGCGATCACCGTCTCGCCGGGATCGAGGATGATTTCCACACTCTGCGCCGAGGCGCCGAGGATTTCGTAGTCGAGTTGGTGGCTGGGCATCTGGGGCTCCTGGCAATTCGAGTGGGATGCTGGCCCGGATTACATCCGGGCTACGAGAGCTGTGTAGGGTGGATCGGGGCACGTAGCTGACGCCTTGTTCATCCACCATCGGCGTTGGTGGATGGGTAAAGCGTCATCCACCCTACGATGCCGCAGATCTTGCGCATGAACATAGGGCGGCATAGGCAGCGCCTATGCGTACCAGCCTTGGTGCGCACGGCGCACCCTACGACTTGCAGCTTTACAGGATATTCGAGTAATCGGCTTCGATCCGATCGAGACTCAGGTGATTGAGGAAGTTGGAGAAGCACATCCAGGCCGACAGGGCATTCAGATCCTGGAACTGCTGCGGCAGGTACTTGGGCGGCTGCACCAGGCCTTCGTCGACCAGCTTGCGCAGGGTGCGCATGTCTTCCAGGGTGGTCTTGCCGCAGAACAGCAGGGGGATCTGCTCCAGCTTGCCTTTGCGCACGGCCAGCTGAATGTAGTTGTAGATCATGATGAAGCCCTTGAGGTAGGACAGGTCCTTGGTGAACGGCAGGCCTTGCGGCACCGAGCCGCGGAACACCCGGCTGGCGTTGCTGTAACCGTCCTCGAGGCTGTAGCCCTGCTCGCGGAAGAACTCGAACACCTGGAGAAAATCCGCTCCCTCCTCGGCCATGTGGATGGCGCGAGTACGGTTGGTGAGTTTGCGCAGGCGGGTCGGGTAGGAGGCGAAGGTGATCACCTCCATCAGAATCGCCAGGCCTTCCTGGGTCACCGTGGAGGATGGCGGCCCCTTGGACAGGAAGGTGCAGATCGGCTGGTTCAGGCCATTCAGGGTGGTACCGACATGCACCAGGCCCTCATGCACCTCCAGGGCCCGCACGTCGCGCTCGTTGAACATGGCGTCGCTGCGAATCTTGATGTAGTCGGCACCCGCCGCCGCATCGGCGAGAATGCCGTCGGACTCGAACACCCGGATGGTGCTCTCCGCTTCGCCGAATACCTTGTTCAGGCGACTCTGCAGCAGGTCTACCGCGGTCTTGGCATCGAGGGTTTTCGCTTCGTCCTTGAGGTCGCCGCGGTCGGCGATGTTATTCAGGTAGTCGGACAACATCAGGCCCAGGTCGGCCAGGGTCGGGTCGCCGGCGTGGAAGGCATCGGATGCGGCGCCGTAGAGATCCTGGGAGATCAGGCCGAAGTCGGTGGTGCCGCGCGCTTCGAGCATGCGGATGACCATGCGGTATTCGCGGCACATGCGCCGCATGATCTGCCCGACCGGATTGAACTGCCCGAGCAGGCGGGTAACATCGCGCTCGATGTTCTGGAACTCGAGCTTTTTCGCGCTGGAGTCGAAGCCCAGTGGCCGGCTCAAGTAGTAAGCCTGATCGACCGCCGGCATTGCCTTGCCCTTGGCCTTGAGAAAGCCCTCGCGAATGCTGTCGTCCCACTTCACCGCGTCCAGCACTCGAATCGGGGTCTGCGCCTCGACGATCCGCTCGGATAACGCCCGCACGATCAGTTGATAGTCGTCCAACCCGCTGTGACTGGTCATCGCTCCCTCATTGTTTCTGACATTGGCTATGGGCCGGCGCGCTGATAGCGCGCGACCTCGATAAAGACATCCGAATTGGCCTGGTCGTCGAGATAGGCGAAGACCACGTCCAGCGGGCTGCTGATCAAGACCCCCACACCCTCCTGCGTATCGACGGGTTTGCCTTGCATCCGGCCCGCCTCGAGCTCCTGCAGGATGCGATCGACATCGAGGTTGTAGATCACCAGTTCATTGTCGGTGGTCAGCTCGAAGCCGGCGATGGCGAAGTTGCCGCCCAGGTTTTCCGGCAGACCGGCCGACAGGTACCAGCGCCGGCCATGATGGGCCACGGTGAAGCCGTACTTTTCCTGGCTATCGAGGTTGTCCGGGCTGCCCTCGTAGGTTCTGGCCTCGTAGAGGTTGGAGCCGGCACGGGTGATATCCAGATAGAACCGCTCGCCCCATTCATCCTTGCGCGACCATTCGCCGAGCAACGGGATGGGCGCCGCCTCGTTGGCCGGAATCGGATCGTTGAAGGTCACCAGACAGCCACTCAACAGCAGCAAGGACAAGGCGACCACTACGCGCCAGGCTTTCATTTCGCTCTCCTTGTGAAAACAGTTCGACCAAGCCTGCAGATACCCTTTGAGACGTCCCCGTCCATGCCAAGCAGCGCCGCACGACTCAGAGTCGCCAACACTACATGCTTATAGCGTTTAAGAATGGCCAACATGTCTGCATTATCCAATTGCCCGATCCCATTGAGCAGCCCTGATACTCCATCCAGCCGATAATCGCCGTCAACTGTTTGGCATCCTGCGCCGGCTATCGCGAACCCAGCACCTGGCGGAACCGGCTGACGCCCTGCAAGAGAACCTGCCGACGGGCAAGCACCCATACCCTGTTAGGCAGTACTGCGCAGAATAAATCCGCCGCCAGACAGCAAAAAGCCGCCCGAGGGCGGCTTGGCGTCACGCTTGCGGGCGCATATGCGGGAAGAGGATCACGTCGCGGATCGACGGCGCATTGGTCAGCAGCATCACCAGACGGTCGATACCGATACCTTCACCGGCGGTCGGCGGCATGCCGTATTCCAGGGCGCGGACGAAATCGGCGTCGAAATGCATGGCTTCGTCGTCGCCGGCGTCCTTGTCGGCCACCTGGGCGTGGAAGCGTTCGGCCTGGTCTTCCGCGTCGTTCAACTCGGAATAGGCGTTGGCGATTTCACGGCCACCGATAAACAGCTCGAAGCGGTCGGTGACGCTCGGGTCCTGGTCGTTACGCCGGGCCAGCGGCGAGACTTCGAACGGGTACTGGGTGATGAAGTGCGGCTGCTCCAGCTTGTGCTCGACCAGCTCCTCGAAAATCATTACCTGCAGCTTGCCCAGGCCTTCGAAACCCAGCACCTTGGCGCCGGCCTGCTTGGCGATGGCGCGGGCCTTGTCGATGTCCTGCAGATCGGCAGCAGATATTTCCGGGTTGTATTCGAGGATCGAGTCGAACACCGACAGGCGCACGAAGGGCTCGCCGAAGTGGAACAGCTTGTCACCGTAGGGCACGTCGGTGGAACCCAGCACCAGCTGCGCCAGCTCGCGGAACAGCTCCTCGGTCAGGTCCATCATGTCTTCGTAGTCAGCGTAGGCCTGGTAGAACTCGAGCATGGTGAACTCGGGGTTGTGCCGGGTCGAGACGCCTTCGTTACGGAAGTTGCGGTTGATCTCGAAGACTCGCTCGAAGCCGCCGACCACCAGGCGCTTGAGGTACAGCTCGGGGGCGATGCGCAGGAACATCTGCATGTCCAGGGCGTTGTGGTGGGTCTCGAACGGTTTGGCCGCCGCGCCGCCGGGGATGCTCTGCAGCATCGGGGTCTCCACTTCGAGGAAGTCGCGCTGCATCAGGAAGCTGCGGATATGGGCGATCACCTGGGAGCGCACGCGGAAGGTCTCGCGCACCTCCTCGTTGACCATCAGGTCGACGTAGCGCTGGCGGTAGCGCTGTTCGGTATCGGTCAGGCCGTGGTGCTTGTCCGGCAGCGGACGCAGCGACTTGGTCAGCAGACGCACGTCGGTCATTTCCACATACAGGTCGCCCTTGCCGGAGCGGGCCAGGGTACCAACGGCGGCGATGATGTCGCCCATGTCCCAGTGCTTGATCTCGGCCAGTTTTTCTTCCGGCAGGGTCTTGCGGTTGACGTAGACCTGGATGCGCCCGCTCATGTCCTGAATGACCATGAAGGAGCCGCGGTTGAGCATGATGCGACCCGCGACCTTGACCGGGATGGCGGCTTCGGCCAGCTCTTCCTTGGTCTTGTCGACGTACTGTTTCTGCAAGTCCGCGCAGTAGCTGTCGCGGCGGAAGTCATTCGGGAAGGCATTGCCCAACTCACGCGCGGCGGCAAGCTTTTCCTTGCGCAGGGCGATCAGCTTGTTTTCTTCCTGTTGCAGTTCGTGGTGGTCGAGTTGTTGGTCGCTCATGGTCTCTGGTCTTTCCTGGTAATCGTAGGTTGGTGCTGAGCGCAGCGATGCCCAACATCCGGCCAACGGGCCGGCCTCCTACGCAAATGCAGCGCCGCTCGTTGGGCCTGACCGGCCCAACCTACATTGCGTGTTGTTATAGCCCCTGTTTCAGGCTGGCCACCAGGTACTCGTCGATATCGCCGTCGAGCACGTTGACGCAGTCGCTGCGCTCGACGTTGGTGCGCAGATCCTTGATCCGCGACTGATCGAGCACGTAGGAGCGAATCTGATGCCCCCAACCGATATCCGACTTCGAGTCTTCCAGCACCTGGGAGGCGGCGTTGCGCTTCTGCACTTCCTGCTCGTACAGGCGTGCGCGCAGCATCTTCATCGCGGTGTCTTTGTTGGCGTGCTGGGAGCGTTCGTTCTGGCAGCAGACCACGGTGTTGCTTGGCACGTGGGTAATCCGCACGGCCGAGTCGGTGGTGTTGACGTGCTGACCACCGGCGCCCGAAGAACGGTAGGTGTCGATGCGCAGGTCCGACGGATTGATGTCGATCTCGATGTTGTCATCGATTTCCGGGGACACGAACACGGCCGAGAATGAGGTGTGACGGCGGTTGCCGGAGTCGAACGGACTCTTGCGTACCAGACGGTGCACGCCGATCTCGGTGCGCAACCAGCCGAAGGCGTACTCGCCCTTGATGTGCACGGTCGCGCCCTTGATCCCGGCGACTTCACCGGCGGACAGCTCCATGATGGTGGCGTCGAAACCGCGCTTGTCGGCCCAGCGCAGGTACATGCGCAGCAGGATGTTGGCCCAGTCCTGGGCTTCGGTGCCGCCGGAGCCGGCCTGGATGTCCAGGTAGGCATTGTTGGCGTCCATCTCGCCGCTGAACATGCGGCGGAATTCCATCTTCTCGAGGATTTCGCGCAGGCGCTCGACCTCGGCCGCGACATCGTCGACGGCGCCCTGGTCTTCCTCTTCGGCGGCCATCTGCAGCAGATCGCGGGAGTCGCCGAGGCTGCCGTCGAGGTCGTCGATGGTGTCGACGATCAACGCCAGAGCGGCGCGCTCACGCCCCAGGTTCTGGGCGTATTCGGGGTTGTTCCAGACGTTCGGGTCTTCGAGTTCGCGGTTTACTTCGACCAGCCGATCATGCTTTTGATCGTAGTCAAAGATACCCCCGAATAGTCAGGGTGCGCTCGGAGAGGTCCTTGATGCTGTTCAGGATCGGGTTGATTTCCATGGTTGGCGGCACTCGCAGGTGAAACTTTCGGAAAAGCCGGCGAGTATACCGTAATCGCGGTGGCTCTGGCAGCCCGCAAGCGGCCGTGACTGGCCAGGCGGCAGACCAGCGGGCGCTCAGCCGGCAACGCCCTCGCCCAGCGACGGCGCCAGGGCAACCGCCGGGCCCGACCAAGCTGGCGGGCTGAGAATCAGCTGCGCGGCTTTCTCGGCGATCATCAGCACCGGCGAACAGGTGTTGCCCGAGACGATGCTCGGCATCACCGAGGCGTCGGCGATGCGCAGCCCCGGCACGCCGTGCACGCGCAATTGCGCATCGACCACCGCATCGCGGCCCTGGCCCATCTTGCAGGTGCCGACCGGATGGAAAATCGTGGTACCGATCTCCCCCGCCGCCCGCTGCAAATCCTCCTCACTCTGGTAACTCGGCCCCGGCTTGTATTCCTCGGGTTTGAACGCCGCCAGCGCCGGCGCGGCAACGATGCGCCGGGTCAGGCGGATGGCATCGGCCGCCACCCTCAGGTCGCGCTCGTCACTCAGGTAATTGGGCTGGATCAGCGGCGCCTGCGCAGCCTCCAGCGAACGGATCTCGACCTTGCCGCGGCTGTGCGGGCGCAGGTTGCACACCGAGGCGGTGAAGGCCGGAAAGCCATGCAGCGGCTCGCCGAAACGCTCCAGCGACAGCGGCTGCACGTGATATTGCAGGTTGGCCGACGGCTGCTCGGCACTGGAACGGGCGAACGCGCCCAACTGGCTCGGCGCCATGGCCAGCGGGCCGCTGCGCTTGAGCAGGTACTCCAGGCCCATGCCCAGCTTGCCCCACAGGCTGCCGGCGATCTGGTTGAGGGTCGGCACGCCGCTGACCTGGTAGATCAGGCGCAGCTGCAGGTGGTCCTGCAGGTTCTCGCCCACCCCGGCCAGCTCGTGCTGCACGCCGATGCCCAGGCGCTGCAATAACGGCCGCGGGCCGATGCCCGAACGCTGCAGCAGGGCCGGGGTGCCGATCGAGCCGGCGCACAGGATGATCTCGCGGCGCGCCCGGACCAGCCGCTCGCGTCCCTGCCAGCGCAGACTCAGCGCCTCGGCCCGGCCCTCGGCAAGAATCACCCGCTGCACCTCGGCACCGGTCAAGACGCGCAGATTGGGGCGCTGGCGAATATCGCGGAGGAAGGCCTTCGACGCATTCCAGCGCACGCCGCGGCGCTGATTGACCTGGAAATAGCTGCAGCCCTCGTTATCGCCACCGTTGAAATCCTCGATGCTGGCGATGCCGCTCTGCCCGGCCGCCTGACGGAAGGCCTCCAGCACCTGCCAGGACAGGCGCTGGCGTTCGACCCGCCACTCGCCCGTCGCGCCGTGCACTTCGCTGCTGCCGGCGAAATGGTTCTCCGTGCGCCTGAACAGCGGCAGGACATCGTCCCAGGCCCAGCCCGGATTGCCGGCCGCCGCCCAGCCATCGTAGTCGCGGGCCTGGCCACGCATGTAGATCATGCCGTTGATCGACGAGCTGCCGCCCAGCACCCGGCCACGCGGGTACTTCAGCGCACGGCCGTTCAGCCCGGACTCGGCCACGGTTTCGTAGCACCAGTCGGTGCGCGGGTTGCCGATGCAGTACAGGTAGCCGACCGGAATATGGATCCACGGATAGTTGTCACGCCCGCCCGCCTCCAGCAGCAACACCCGCACCGCCGGGTCGGCAGACAGGCGATTGGCCAACAGGCAGCCGGCCGGGCCGGCACCGACGATCAGGTAGTCGTAACTGTCCTCGAGTTGCTGCATCGGTGCCCTCGCTGTAGCCATTGCTGTTGGAATGGACAACAGCCTAGCCGCTTGGGCCGCGCGGCAAGATGATCTTTTGGTCTGAGATGGTCGCGGTGACTAGCAGTAGGCCCTATGTTTTCTTATGCGCAGCCTCGCAGAACGTAGGAGCGGCGGGGGCGCCTCCTACAAAACACCCGAAAACCAAGCCCGGGCTGCACCCGGGCTACAGGGTCGCATTTCAGCCGGCGTTCAGTTCCACACGCACCTGGGCTTCCAGCTCGCTCTTCAGCGCCGGATCGAGCTTGAGCTGACGGGCCAGCTCCTCCAGGTAGGCGCGCTCCATGAAGTGCTCCTCATCGACCATCAGGACGCTGGCGATATACATCTCGGCGGCCATTTCCGGGCTGGTTGCCGCGCGCGCCACGTCGGCCGGATCCAGCGGTTTGTTCAGCTCGGCCTCGAGCCAGCGCTGCAACTCGGCGTCATTGGTCAACTTGACCAGTTCGCCTTCGATCAGCTGGCGCTCACGCGCATCGACATGCCCATCCGCCTTGGCAGCGGCCACCAGCGCCTTGAGAATACCCTGGCTATGTACCTCGGCCTGCGGCGCCGGCAAGCGATCGAGGGTTTGCGGTTCGCCTTGCGGCGCTTGCGCCTGCTGCGCCTGCCAGTTGCCATAGGCCTTGTAGGCGATCACCCCGAGCGCGGCCAGGCCGCCATAGGTCAGTGCCTTGCCGCCCAACTTGCGGGCACTCTTGTTGCCCAGCAGCAAAGCCATGGCACCGCCAGCCAAAGCGCCACCACCGGCCCCGGAGAGCAGACCGCCCAGGCCGCCGCCAGTCCCACCGGGCAACAAACCACCCAACCCACCGGCGGCGGAGCCCTTGCCGGTTGTTTGCCCAGTCTTGTTCTGCAGCAGATCCTGACCGGACTTGAGTAGCTGATCGAGCAATCCGCGGGTGTTCATCGACACGTCTCCTGGGTAACAAAGGTGCAAATAAGACCGCCAGACCAAATGGAAAATTCCTGCAGTCACCGGCGGATTGCATCGAGATGTTGCCGCCGCGCAACCTTGCGAGTCACACGCCGCGCGTGCATAAAGGACAACATTTGGCGTTCTACAAAAACGAACGCCATGGTGTATTTTCGACAAACAGTACCGCAAGCCTGCCCAGCACCCGGTTGGTAGCCCACGATGATGACCCTGCGCCAGATCCGCCACTTCATTGCCGTCGCCGAGACCGGCTCGATCTCTGCCGCGGCCCAGGCCGTGCACATTTCCCAGTCGACCCTGACCCTGGCCATCCAGCAACTGGAGGACGAGATCGGCGTCAGCCTGTTCAACCGCCACGCCAAGGGCATGTCGCTGACCCACCAGGGTCACCAGTTCCTGCGCCAGGCCCACCTGATCCTGGCCACGGTGGACAACGCCAAGCGCAGCCTGCAACAGAGCACCGACCAGGTTGCCGGCAGCCTGACCATAGGCGTGACCAGCCTGGTGGCCGGCTACTACTTGGCCGATTTGATCACCCGCTTCCAGCGCGCCTACCCCAACGTCGACATTCGCGTGATGGAAGACGAGCGCCCGTATATCGAGCACCTGCTGGTCAGCGGCGAAATCGACGTCGGCGTACTGATCCTGTCCAACCTGGAAGACCGCCACGCCCTGCAGACCGAGGTGCTGACCCACTCGCCGCTGCGCCTCTGGCTGCCGCCGCAACATCCGCTGCTGGAGCATGACAGCATCAGCCTGGCGGACATCGCCAGCGAACCGCTGATCCAGCTGAACGTCGACGAGATGGACCTGAATGCCCAGCGCATCTGGTCCGGCGCCGGCCTGCAGCCGCACATCACCCTGCGCACCGGCTCCACCGAGGCGGTGCGCAGCCTGGTCGCCGCCGGCCTGGGCCTGTCCATTCAACCGGACATGACCTACCGCCCCTGGTCACTGGAGGGCGACATCATCGAAGCCCGCGCCGTGGCCGACCTGACCCAGACCCTCGACGTCGGCCTGGCCTGGCGCCGCGGCAGCGCGCGACCGGCGCTGGTCGACCCCTTCCTCAGTGTTGCCCGCGAGCAACCCGCTGGCCGCAAGCCATCTATTTAATAGAACGCAGCGTTCAGTATTAAGAATTTGTGAGCCTCACGCCCAGGATCTAGTCTCTCCTTCGCACAACGAGAAGAGCGCATAGGGCGTGAGTCCTATAGCAGCCCGCAGCTCCAAATAAGAACAGAGAGCACACCGAATGGCTGGCGTAACGAACCCCACGTCCTTTTGCCGTGAACTGTTGATCGACGGTCAACTGCTGGCCGGTGCGGGCGCAGATGAGCAGATCCTCAATCCGGCCAACGGTCAAGTCCTGACCCAGATTGCCGAAGCCTCGAGCGAACAGGTCGAAGCCGCCATCCTGGCAGCGCACCGGGCGTTCCCCAGCTGGTCGCGGACCACCCCGCAACAGCGCTCACTGATCCTGCTTGGCATCGCCGACGCCATCGAACGGCGCGCCGACCAGTTCGCCGGCCTGGAAGCCCTGAACTGCGGCAAGCCGCTGCATCTGGCCCGGCAGGACGATATCAGCGCCACGGTGGACGTGTTTCGCTTCTTCGCCGGCGCGGTGCGCTGCCAGACCGGCCAGCTGTCCGGCGAATACCTGCCGGGCTATACCAGCATGGTGCGCCGCGACCCGATCGGCGTGGTCGCCTCCATCGCGCCCTGGAACTACCCGCTGATGATGGCGGCCTGGAAAATCGCCCCGGCCCTGGCCGCCGGCAACACCCTGGTATTCAAACCCTCCGAACACACCCCGCTGTCGATCCTGGCCCTCGCCCCGGTGCTCGCCGAACTGCTGCCACGCGGTGTGCTGAATATCCTCTGTGGCGGCGGCGAAAGCGTCGGCAGTCACCTGGTCAGCCACCCACGGGTGCGCATGGTGTCGCTGACCGGCGACATCGTCACCGGGCAGAAGATCCTCCAGGCCGCAGCCAAGACCCTCAAGCGCACCCACCTGGAACTCGGCGGCAAGGCACCGGTAATTGTCTGCAACGATGCCGACCTGCAAGCGGTGGTCGAAGGTGTGCGCACCTATGGCTATTACAACGCTGGCCAGGATTGCACTGCCGCCTGCCGCATCTATGCTCAAACAGGTATCCATGACCGTTTAGTCGCGGAGTTGGGTGATGCCGTGAGCAGCCTGCGCTTTGCCTGCAAGACGGACGCGGACAACGAGATCGGCCCGCTGATCAGCGCCCGCCAGCGCGATCGGGTCGCCAGCTTCGTCGAGCGCGCCCTTGGCCAACCGCATATCGAGCGGGTGACCGGCGCCGCCGTGCACTCCGGCTCCGGTTTCTATTACCAGCCGACCCTGCTCGCTGGCTGCAAACAGGCCGACGAAATCGTCCAGCGCGAGGTGTTCGGCCCGGTGGTCACCGTCACCCGCTTCGACGAACTGACGCAGGCAGTGGACTGGGCCAACGACTCCGAATACGGCCTGGCCTCCTCGGTGTGGACCGGCAACCTGGACAAGGCCATGCAGGTCGCCGCTCGCCTGCAGTACGGCTGCACCTGGATCAACAGTCACTTCATGCTGGTCAGCGAGATGCCCCATGGCGGCCTCAAGCGCTCCGGCTACGGCAAGGACCTGTCCAGCGATTCGCTGCAGGACTACAGCGTGGTGCGCCACATCATGGCCCGCCATGGCCAGCAACTGGATTGAGTGAGTCATACCGACAAGTAGCCCTGACCGGCTGTGCAACGCGACGTTCAACTGCCCCGAGCCCGACAATAAACAAGAGGGAAACCCAATGTTCGTGCAAAAAACCGCTTTGTTGAGTGCGCTGGCCAGCGCACTGCTGGCCAGCGCCAGCCTGCAGGCCGCCGAAACGCTGAAAGCGCTTGGTGACGGCGAAGGGCGCCTGGATATCGTCGCCTGGCCCGGTTATATCGAGCGCGGCGAGACCGACAAGGGCTACGACTGGGTCACCGGCTTCGAGCAGCAGACCGGCTGCATGGTCAACGTCAAGACCGCCGCCACCTCCGACGAGATGGTCAGCCTGATGGCCAAGGGCGGCTATGACCTGGTCACCGCCTCGGGCGATGCCTCGCTGCGCCTGGTCGCCGGCAAGCGCGTCCAGCCAATCAACATCGACCTGATCCCCAACTGGAAGACCGTCGACGAACGCCTCAAGCAGGCACCCTGGCACACCGTTGCCGGCCAGCATTACGGCACCCCCTATCAGTGGGGGCCGAACGTGCTGATGTACAACAGCAGCGTGTTCAAAGAGCCACCGACCAGCTGGAAGGTGGTGTTCGAGGAGCAGACCCTGGCCGACGGCAAGAGCAACAAGGGCCGGGTGCAGGCCTATGACGGGCCGATCTACATCGCCGACGCGGCGCTCTATCTCAAGGCCAGCAAACCGGAACTGGGGATCGACGACCCCTACCTGCTCAACGAGGAGCAGTACGCCGCTACCCTGGCACTGCTGCGCCAGCAACATTCGCTGGTCCACCGTTACTGGCACGACGCAACGGTGCAGATGAGCGACTTCAAGAATGAAGGGGTGGTCGCCTCCGGCTCCTGGCCGTACCAGGTCAACGCCCTGCAACTGGAGAAACAGCCGATCGCCTCGGTGGTGCCGGTAGAGGGCGCCACCGGCTGGGCCGACACCACCATGCTGCACGCCGAGGCCAAGCACCCGAACTGTGCCTACAAGTGGATGAACTGGTCGCTGGAGCCCAAGGTACAGGGCGATCTGGCCGCCTGGTTCGGCTCCCTGCCAGCGGTGCCGGCAGCCTGCCAGGGCAATGAGCTGCTGGGTGCCGAGGGCTGCAAGACCAACGGCTTCGACAACTTCGACCGGATCGCCTTCTGGAAAACCCCGCAGGCCGAAGGTGGCAAGTACGTGCCCTACAGCCGCTGGACCCAGGACTACATCGCGATCATGGGCGGCCGCTGATTGTGGCATCGCGCTGGCTGCGCGGTATTCGTAGGGTGGACGACGCTTTTCTCGTCCACCACCCAGCACCGCTGGTGGATGGATAGAGCGCCATCCACCCTACGAGGCCAGACATTGGTTCCATCGTTACCCAGCCCCTGCCCCGGCAGCCCGTGTCGGCAAAACCTGGCAGCCAGGACGGGATGGATGGTTTTTTCTCCTGGAGTTTTTTGACATGACCCTTGCAGTGCAATTTACCGGTGTGTCGCGCGTGTTCGGCGAGGTCAAGGCCGTCGACCGGGTGTCCATCGACATCCAGGATGGCGAGTTCTTTTCCATGCTCGGCCCCTCGGGCTCGGGCAAAACCACCTGCCTGCGCCTGATCGCCGGCTTCGAGCAGCCCAGCGCCGGCAGCATCCGCATTCATGGCCAGGAGGCCGTCGGCCTGGCGCCCTATCAGCGCGACGTCAACACGGTGTTCCAGGACTATGCGCTGTTTCCCCACATGAACGTGCTGGACAACGTCGCCTATGGTCTCAAGGTCAAGGGTGTGGGCAAGAGCGAGCGCTATGCCCGTGCCGAAGAGACCCTGGCCCTGGTCGCCCTGGGCGGCTACGGCGCCCGCAAACCGGCGCAACTGTCCGGCGGCCAGCGCCAGCGCGTGGCCCTGGCCCGCGCCCTGGTCAACCGACCGCGGGTGCTGCTGCTGGATGAACCACTCGGTGCGCTCGACCTCAAGCTGCGCGAACAGATGCAGGGCGAACTGAAGAAACTGCAACGTCAGCTCGGCATCACCTTCATTTTCGTCACCCACGACCAGACCGAGGCACTGTCGATGTCCGACCGTGTGGCGGTGTTCAACAAAGGCCGCATCGAGCAGGTCGACAGCCCGCGCAATCTCTATATGAAACCGGCAACCGCGTTCGTCGCCGAGTTCGTCGGCACCTCCAACGTTGTGCGCGGCGAGCTGGCCAAACGTCTCACCGGCCAGGCCCTGCCCTTCTCGATCCGCCCCGAACACATCCGCTTCGCCGACGACCAGGCAGCCGGCAGCGGCGAAGTGGAAGTCTGCGGCCTGCTGCACGACATCCAGTACCAGGGCGCCGCCACCCGCTATGAAATCCAGCTGGAAAACGGCCAGAACCTCAGCATCAGCCAGGCCAACGACCAGTGGCAGGCCGGCGCGCCGGTTTACCAGACCGGCCAGCCAGTCACCGCGCGCTGGGCGCGGGCGGCCATGATTGCGCTGCAGGATGCGATCCCCGGCGAGGGTCGCTGAGATGGAGGCGTCGCTGAAAGCCCGCACACCACGGCCAGCCAATGGCCCGCTGCACCGCCTGTCCAACCTGCTGTACCGCAAGCCGAACCTGTACCTGTCGCTGCTGCTGATCCCCCCGCTGCTGTGGTTCGGTGCGATCTATTTCGGCTCGCTGCTGACCCTGCTCTGGCAAGGCCTGTACACCTTCGACGACTACAGCATGACGGTGACCCCGCAGTTGACGCTGGACAACCTGGCGGCGCTGTTCCTGCCGGCCAACTACGACATCATCCTGCGCACCCTGAGCATGGCCATCGCCGTATCGCTGGCCAGCGCCCTGCTGGCCTTTCCCATCGCCTACTACATGGCGCGTCACACCACGGGCAAGACCAAGGCGTTCTTCTATATCGCGGTGATGATGCCGATGTGGGCCAGCTACATCGTCAAGACCTACGCCTGGACCCTGCTGCTGGCCAAAGGCGGGGTGGCCCAGTGGTTCATCGACCAGCTCGGTCTGGCGCCGGCGCTGCACTTCATCCTGAGCATTCCCGGAGTCGGTGGCAGCACCCTGTCGACCTCGCACCTGGGGCGCTTCCTGGTGTTCGTCTACATCTGGCTGCCGTTCATGATCCTGCCGATCCAGGCCGCCCTGGAGCGCCTGCCGCCCTCATTGTTGCAGGCCTCTGCCGACCTTGGCGCGCGCCCCTGGCAGACCTTCGTCCAGGTGATCCTGCCGCTGTCGATTCCGGGCATCGCGGCCGGCTCGATCTTCACCTTCAGCCTGACCCTGGGCGATTTCATCGTGCCGCAGCTGATCGGCCCGCCCGGTTTCTTTATCGGCAGCATGGTTTATGTGCAGCAAGGCGCAGTCGGCAACATGCCAATGGCCGCCGCCTTCACCCTGGTGCCGATCGTGCTGATCGCCATCTATCTGTCCATCGTCAAACGCCTGGGGGCCTTCAATGCACTCTGACAAAGCGTCTTGGGGCCTGAAACTGGCGGCCTGGGCGGGACTGCTGTTCCTTCATTTCCCGATCCTGATCATCTTCATCTACGCCTTCAACACCGAGGAGGCAGCCTTCAGCTTCCCGCCCCAGGGCTTCACCCTGCACTGGTTCAGCGTGGCCTTCGCCCGGGCCGACGTGCTCGAGTCGATCAAGCTGTCGCTACAGATCGCCTGCCTGGCCACCCTGATCGCCCTGTTCCTCGGCACCCTGGCCGCCGCCGCGCTGTACCGCCGCGACTTTTTCGGCAAGGAAGGCATTTCGCTGATGCTGATCCTGCCGATTGCCCTGCCCGGCATCGTCACCGGCCTGGCCCTGCTTGCCGCGTTCAAGACCCTGGATATCGAGCCGGGGATCTTCACCATAGTCGTCGGCCACGCCACCTTCTGCGTGGTGATCGTCTACAACAACGTGATCGCCCGCTTCCGCCGCACCTCCTACAACCTGATCGAGGCCTCGATGGACCTCGGCGCCGACGGCTGGCAGACCTTCCGCTACATCATCCTGCCCAACCTCGGCTCGGCCCTGCTGGCCGGCGGCATGCTGGCGTTCGCCCTGTCGTTCGACGAGATCATTGTCACCACCTTCACCGCCGGTCACGAACGCACCCTGCCGCTGTGGCTGCTCAACCAGTTGAGTCGCCCGCGCGACGTGCCGGTGACCAACGTGGTGGCAATGTCGGTGATGCTGGTGACCATGCTGCCGATCCTCGGCGCCTACTACCTGACCAGGGGCGGTGAAGGCGTCGCCGGCAGCGGTGGCAAGTAAGCCCGTCCGCATTAATTCGTAGAAGCCCCCAACCAGAGGATTTCGCAATGCAAAGCAAACTGCTGATCAATGGCCGACTGGTCGCCGGGGAAGGTGCCAGCCTGGCGGTGCTCAATCCGGCCCTCGGCGCGCCGCTGCTGCATATCAACGAGGCCAGCGCCGAGCAGGTCGATGCCGCCGTGCGTGCCGCCGACGCCGCCTTCGACGGCTGGTCGCAGACCGCGCCGAAAGACCGTGCGCTGTGTTTGCTGCGCCTGGCCGACAGGATCGAAGCCCATGCCGAGGAGCTGGCCAAACTGGAGTCGGACAACTGCGGCAAACCCTACGCCGCCGCACTCAACGACGAGATCCCGGCCATCGCCGATGTGTTCCGCTTCTTCGCCGGCGCCAGCCGTTGCCTGCGCGGCAGCGCTGCCGGCGAGTACCTGGCCGGCCACACCTCGATGATCCGCCGCGACCCGATCGGCGTGGTCGCCTCGATCGCGCCCTGGAACTACCCGCTCATGATGGCCGCCTGGAAGCTCGCCCCAGCCCTGGCCGCCGGCAATACCGTGGTGCTCAAGCCGTCCGAGCAGACCCCGCTGACGGCCCTTAAGCTGGCCGAATTCCTCGCCGATATCTTCCCCGCCGGCGTGGTCAACATCGTCTTCGGCCGCGGCGCCAGCGTCGGCAGCCCGCTGGTGAGCCACCCCAAGGTGCGCATGGTGTCGCTGACCGGCTCGGTCGCCACCGGTTCGAATATCATCGCCAGCAGCGCCGCCTCGGTGAAGCGCCTGCACATGGAGCTGGGCGGCAAGGCGCCGGTGCTGATCTTCGACGACGCCGACATCGCCGCGGCGGTGGAAGGCATCCGCACCTTCGGCTTCTACAACGCCGGCCAGGACTGCACCGCCGCCTGCCGCATCTATGCGCAGAAAGGCATCTACGAGAAATTTGTCGCCGAGTTGGGCGCCGCCGTCGGCTCGATCAGGCACGGCATCCAGGGCGACGCCAGCACCGAACTGGGCCCGCTGATCACCGCCGAGCACCGCCAGCGCGTGGCCGGTTTCGTCGAGCGGGCCAGCGCCCAGGCGCATATCGAAGTGGTTACCGGCGGCAAGGCACCCGCCGGTGACGGTTTCTTCTTCCTGCCCACGGTGCTGGCTGGCGCCCGGCAAAGCGACGAGATCGTCCGCCGCGAAGTGTTCGGTCCGGTGGTTTCGGTCACCCCGTTCGACGACGAAGCCCAGGCGCTGGCCTGGGCCAACGACTCCGATTACGGCCTGGCCTCCTCGGTGTGGACCAGCGACGTCGGCCGCGCCCACCGCCTCGCCGCGCGCCTGCAGTACGGCTGCACCTGGGTCAACACCCACTTCATGCTGGTCAACGAAATGCCCCATGGCGGGATGAAGCTGTCCGGCTACGGCAAGGACCTGTCGATGTATGGGCTGGAGGACTACACCGCCGTGCGCCACGTGATGTTCAAGCACTGAAGACGCCTGCGTAGGCTGGCATCTACCCACGAACCCCGTAGGGTGCGCTGCGCGCACCACAGGCTTGCGAGAACTCGCTGGTACGCACGGCCTAGGCGGCCCCGCGCACCCTACGAATCCCCCCAGCTGGAGCAATAACAATGAAAAATGCACTGCGCAGCATCGCTTTTATCGCCCTTGCTACCCTTGCCGGCCTGGTTCAGGCCGCAGACGACGCCAGGGCCATCGTCGACGGCTACATGGCCGCCTGGAATGCCCACGACGCCGAGCAGGCCGCGACCTTCCTGGCCGAGGACGCGGTGTACTTCGATGCCACCGTCGGCACCCCGCAGAACGGCAAGGCGGCGGCACGCGACAATGTGATCAAGGTGTTTATCGACGCGGTGCCGGACCTGAAGTGGGAAATGACCAGCGAGCCGATCGTCGGCGCCGATGGCATCGCCTTCCAGTGGCGGTTCAGCGGCACCAACAGTGGTGCCTGGGGTCCAGACACCCCGGCCACCGACAAGCCACTGAGCTTCGAGGGCGTCAGCTTCATCCGCATCAAGGACGGCAAGATCGCCTATCAGGGCGACTACTACGACGCCCTCGGCTTCAACAAGCAGCTGGGCTGGTAAGGCCAGCGCGCCGCCGGTCCGAACCGGCGGCGCCCTCCTGCGCAACGACCTCCCGCCACAGTCACTCCCCCGTGCAGTTCGTCGGTTAATCGGGGGAAACCCTCAAATAGTGTTTCCCATCACATACCGCCTCTATGCGCTCACTAATTGACGTCGGTAGGATGACGGCAAAACCGGGTAAAACTCGGCCAAGGCTATGGATGGCTCAACAGTCCAGCGCAGTCAGCCCCCGACCATGCCCCGATTTCCTCTCAGCCTCGCCCGCACACTGCCCATTAGCCTGGCAATCCTGCTGGCCATGGCCGCCACCCCCTGCCTTGGGGCCTCCCTGCCCGCCGCTTCCGCCCTCGACCAAGCCATCGAGCAAGCACGGCTGAGCAGTTGGCGCAGCCTGATCGAGCAGGGCGGCGCCCTGGGCGAGCGCAGCAAACTGCAAACGGTCAACGACTTCATCAATCGCTCGGTGAGCTATGGCAGCGATCGCGAAATATGGGGCGCGGACGAATACTGGGCGACACCGGCGCAGACCCTGGCGCGCGGCCGCGGCGACTGCGAAGACTTTGCCATCGGCAAGTACTTCACTCTGGTGGAGATGGGCGTGCCCAGCGAGAAGTTGCGCCTGACCTACGTCAAGGCCCTGTCGATCAATCAGGCGCACATGGTCCTGGCCTACTACCCGAGCCAGACGGAACAGCCACTGATCCTCGACAACCTTGAGCCGCGGATCAAGCCGGCCGCGGAACGCCGCGACCTGCTGCCGGTGTATGCCTTCAACAACCACGGGATCTTCCTGGCCAAGGCGCCGCAGCAGAAATCCGCGCAACCGCCGCAAATGCTCTCGCGCTGGAGCGATGTCAACGAACGCGTCCTCGCCGATGAGCGACGTCTGCAGGCCAACCAGGGCTGACACCGCTCCGCCCACTACCTCGAGCAATCCGCGACCTGCAGGCTGTCACTCGCCGCAGGCAGTGCACCAGGGTTCAGCGGCGCGGTACAAAAGCTGGCGGGTTGTCGCTTCGCTCCGATCGGAACGCCGCCCGGACCGCCCTACCTGCAGGCAGTGCACCGTCAATTAGCGAGCGACAGCTCAGCGCGGCGCCAGGTGCGCCACCATCAGTTGCACGCTTTCCCGGCCGCGGTACTCGTTGACGTCCAGCTTGTAGGCCAGCTCGACCCAGCGCACGGTGGGATTGGGCCAGATTTCGCGGTCGATATTGAAGGCGATGCCGTCCAGGGTCTGGCCGCCGCATTCGGTCTTAAGCACCATTTTGAGGTGCTTGTCGCCGACCAGGCGCTGCTGCACCACCTGGAACACGCCATGGAACAACGGCTCGGGGAAATGCTGGCCCCAGGGCCCGGCATTGCGCAGCTCCTTGGCCAGGGGCAAATGAAACTCTTCGACCGACAGGGCGCCGTCGGAGAGCAAGCGCCCGGTCAGGTCGTCTTCGCACAGCTGGCGCCGCACCTCGGCATCGAAGGCGGCGGCAAAGGCGCCGAAGTTGGCTTCGGGCAGGGACAGCCCCGCCGCCATGGCGTGCCCGCCGAACTTGCTGATCAGCTGCGGATGCCTGGCCGCGACGGCATCCAGGGCATCACGGATATGAAAGCCCGGCACCGAGCGCGCCGAGCCCTTGAGCACGCCATCGCCGGCATCGGCGAAGGCGATGGTCGGCCGGTGGTAACGCTCCTTCATGCGCGAGGCGAGAATGCCGATCACGCCCTGGTGCCAATCCGCCTCGAACAGGCACAGACCGAACGGCATGTCCTCCAGCGGCAGATCCTTGAGCTGGGCCAGGGCCTCACGCTGCATACCCTGCTCGATGGCCTTGCGGTCCTGGTTGAGCTGATCCAGCGCCACCGCCATGTCGCGGGCCAGGGCCTCGTCTTCGCAGAGCAGGCATTCGATCCCCAGGCTCATGTCGTCCAGACGCCCGGCCGCATTCAGGCGCGGGCCGAGGATAAAGCCCAGGTCGGTGGAGGTGATGCGCTCCGGCTGCCGCCCGGCCACCTCGAGAATCGCGCGCAGGCCCGGCCGCGCGCGCCCGGCACGAATCCGCGCCAGGCCCTGATGGACCAGGATGCGGTTGTTGGCGTCCAGCGGCACCACGTCGGCGACGCTGCCCAGCGCCACCAGGTCGAGCAGCTCGGCCAGATTCGGCTCCGGCCGCTGCGGACTGAACCAGTTCAGCTCGCGCAAGCGCGCGCGCAGCGCCAGCAGCACATAGAAAATCACCCCGACCCCGGCCAGCGCCTTGCTCGGGAACTCGCAGCCCTGCTGGTTGGGATTGACGATGGCATCCGCCGCCGGCAGCTCGGCCCCCGGCAAGTGGTGATCGGTGACCAGCACCATCAGCCCCGCCGCCTTGGCCGCCGCCACGCCCTCGACGCTGGAGATGCCGTTGTCCACGGTGATCAGCAACTGCGGCTGGCGCTGCAGCGCCACCGCGACAATTTCCGGGGTCAGGCCGTAGCCATACTCGAAACGGTTCGGCACCAGGTAGTCGACATGGGCCGCGCCGAGCATGCGCAGACCGAGCATGCCAACCGTGCTGGCGGTGGCGCCATCGGCGTCGAAGTCGCCGACGATCAGCATGCGCTGGCCCTGCTCCAGGGCCAGCACCAACAGTTCGACCGCCGCCTCGATGCCCTTGAGCTGCTGATAGGGCAGCAGACGCGCCAGGCCCTTGTCCAGCTCGACCTGCGACTGCACGCCGCGGGCGGCATACAGACGGGTCAACAACGGTGGCAGATTACCCAGATCGGGCAGGATGGCGGGTAGCGGGCGGGCTTCGATGCGCATCTTTAGCTCATGTCAGAGGATTGTGTGGGCAGGAGCCAGCTTGCGGGCGATCCGGCGAGGGTCTCGGCAGGAACGCCAGCCAGAAGCAGGCGTGCGCCCTGGCTCCGACACAAGAGGTCTTATCGTTCGCCGATCAGCCACTCGATCGGCACTTCATGCTGACCGCGCTCATCGGTGACAAACAGCTCGCCGTCGCTGATCATCACGCTCCAGCTCAGCGCCCGCGGCATATCCAGCGCCAGGCTGGCCAGCGCTTCCTGATCCAACGCCACCACATTGATGTTCTTCAGGCTGCGCACCGGAGCGAGCACCTTGGTCTGCCAGACGCGCAGGTTGCCGTAGGCCACCAGGCTGAACTTCTCGGTGCGCCGCGAGCACCAGGTGATGCGGTCGCTGTCCGGCTGGCCGACTTCGATCCAGTGCAGCACGCGGTCGTCCAGGCTCTTCTCCCACAGCGCCGGCTCGTCCACGTCCGACAGGCCGCGACCGAACGCCAACTGCTCGTCATAGAACAGCGCATAGGCGATCAACCGCGCGGCCAGGCGCTCTTCGGTTTCCGATGGGTGCTTGGCCACGGTGAAGCGCAGGCTTTGATAGACGCTGCGGTCGATGTCGGTGAGGTTCAGATCGATCTTGTAGGTGGTGGACGGCAGGGCCATGGGCGGGCTTCTTGGCTGGGCGAAAAGGTCGCAAGTCTAACCCGAAACGGCCGGCGCCGGACCAACCACCCGGCCAACAGGGCATTTTCCGTTCGCCGCCGCGCTTGGCGAACCAGCGACCGCATGCCCCGCCCGCTGGTGGCACGACAGGGTTGAAATGTCGGTTAAACGCCAGGCGTGCGCTGCCAGGCCGCAGGCGCCTTGGCTTGGTTCGAGCGGCACGCTGGACTATGCTCGGTCAAACCAAGGGAATGTCAGCCCCCGCCTATCCGGCAAGGACCGTCGTTACTCCCTTTTTTGTCATGTAGTCGCCAGCCCCGTTATGCGCAGGGGCGGCGGTAGCCTGCCTGAGTCACTGCTAGCAGGCCGTCGGACTCGACCGTCCGGGTAATAGGCAACACGGGTATCTCCGTGGAGATTTGCAGCGCAAATCGTGGGTGTCCCCTGTGCTGCTCAACGATCCAGCGGACTCAGCACAGCCCAACCGCCGCGGTTGAGCAAAAAGTCTTATCTGACCCTATTTGTTCCATTTCCAGCATGTGGCGGTAGTGATGAAATCGAACAAAACGCCTGACCCACTCGCAATAGACGCGCGCTCTGTCCGAATCGAATAGCGTTTGAGGCGAATCTGCTTGTGCATCTGATCGAGCAAGCGGGGCTTTCCGTTCATGGTGTATAACTCCCTTATACGGTCATCCGACCGCTGCAATGCCTGGCCTAGACAGGGATAGACGAGAGGAGAAGGAATGTTATCCACCACGACCGTAAAAGCGTTATCACACCAATTGGTGTCTATTTATAGTTAGGCATACAAACCATGTACTACCAAATACTCATCAACGGAATGTCTCTAGGGATATTTGGTCATCCAAACGTTCAGAATATGCACCTTTCGCTCATGGTAACTGCAGAACGAAGAGAGATTTTCGCCAATGCTGTTTGCCAAGAAGGTGAAGATCTATACATGATTGACTGGCTTCAATACCAAATCACTGTAGAAGATGTTGTCGAGTTCAAGCAAGTATTAGAAGGCCCGGTTCCGGAGCCTCGCAAGAAGTACAAAATTCGAGCATCAGTGCAAGATGCCTAACAATGCGCTCAACTGACGCTCACTTCGTTCGCTGGACGTCCAAAAGCTACGCTTTTGGCCGCCCGTTAGCTTAACCGTTATACGTTACCACAAGGAACTAATTAGCAATGTCCGTCTACAGCAATGAGTACGAAGAATTTTTGTTTCATAGGATTGATGATTCAGATTTGCTGACAGGCTTTGTTATTGGGCACTTGGTGGTTGAGCACCTTCTTGAAGAGATACTTCTAAGTTACGATAGCAAGCTTAAAGAGCATTTTATGTCATTAACCCATAGTAGAAAAATTACCCTTATAAATTCCTTGGGGTTGGTTCCAGATGAAGTGGCAAGTTGTCTGCAAAGCATTAATAAGATGAGAAACAAATTTGCTCATCAGCTAGGTTTTGCGCCAAATAAAGGTGAATTGTTGAATCTAATATCTAAATGCAGAGCTAGCTTTAACGACATGACCGATGGCCTTGAGCAGCTTGAAGGGGCTTTAACAGACTCGGAAAGCCTACTTGAAGCGCAAGAGAAGTACGGAGTTGGGCTGGCCGATCTGTTTATTCAAGTGGTTTACGACTTGGAAGGGTACGCTAATAAAGATGCATAGCGAGAAAACGTATAACAAACCGCTCAAATTCGTTCCGGCCACAAAAAACCGTGGCCTCCACCGGACTCGCTAACGCTCGCCGTTTAGCGGGGCGTTAGGTACCTCTACAGGAATAATGATGCCAACCAATACAGAACATGAAAACAACATTACAGACTTCCCTTCAAACGAAAGCAAAATTCCAGAAAGACTTCCAGAAGAAACATTAATCAGGATTAGAGCTTACGAAGAAGAGCAAAAAATCAAATCAGCAGAAACAAAGAAAGTTATATATTTATTTTCTTTAATTTCACTCGTATTTCTTTTGCTAATCATGGCATCCATAAGAAATCCAGGCATATACGAAATAGACCAAGACACCTTACTATTCATAAACAAAGGGTACAACGCACTTATACTTTTAACTATACCCTTTCTTCTGGGAATGATTGGCGCCATTGCCAGGCTGCTATTGTCAGGCATAAAAATAACCCAAGAACTTTCCTTAACAATTGGCTCAGGGTTGATGGCAGTATTCTCATGGGTCGGCATTAAGAGCGGTGTATTATTAGCAATTATCGCACCACATATAGAGCAACAAGGAATAGGGGCTGAGGAACTAGCTAGCTCTTCAAGCGACTTTTATACAATGGTACTAGTTGCAGTTTTCGTCGGCATGTTTTCTACAAACCTGTATTTGTTCATAAGTCAGCGTGTTGAGCAGCTTTCTAATAAAGATCAAGAGTCCAAAAATTAGTGCTCAGGCCCCTAACAAGTGGTTCAAGTCGCTCGCTTCGCTCACTCGGGACGGGCTAAAGCCCGCCCCTTAACCAAACGTTAGGTTACAAGCCATGATTTGCACGAAATGTGGAGGGACCCGTTTCAATAGCTGGAATCGCTGCATGGACTGCCGTAATCAGCGCGCAAAGGTTCGCACCGAAAAGATCAAGAAAAATGGCGGCTCACATACGAGCGCAGAGTGGAAATTACTTCTAGCAAGAAGTCCAACGTGCGCGGTATGCGGAAGGCTTTGGTCTGAAGTACCAAAACGCCCAGACCCTCGTTATAAGCACACCTGGACAAAAGGTCACAAGATACCAATTCACCATGGCGGGTCAGACGACATCTCGAATATTCAAGTCGAGTGTTATGAATGTAATTTCAAGAAGAACGCCGGGAAGCTCAGTATAACCAAAACTGCACTTCACAATAAAATCTCTACATCCACAACAGAAAATATTATGGCAACTTCTCAAGAGAGATTCTCCAAAAAATTTAGTTTTGTACTCCACAATGAAACTGAAGTATTTCCAGTTCAAATGAAGCGGCGAGATACAGGGTCCATTGCATTTAGGATTTCTCCTGGCGGTACGGGTGGAAATACCCTTGAGGCCAGCGAGGAAGTGGATGAGGAAACAATGGTACGGAAGGTGCTTAACGAAGGCTATGCGGTTCGTTGCAAATCCTTGGACGGCAACACAAATGGCCTATACAAACACGGCCATCGGTCTGTGCGTGAAGTCCGCCGAAATGTAACCTAACTAGTGGTTCAAATCGTTCGCTTCGCTCACTGGGACTGGCTAAAGCCCGCCCCTTAACCAAACGTTAGGGTAAACAACTTATGTCCGCAGACGAGGAGTTACCACTGCTGGATGCTTTGCGAGGTTTGGCAATGCTTCAGCAAGAGTTCTTACGCCTTGCACTCTTCGTCGCATCCCAAGGCTCCACGACATATGAGGGCGAAACCCTGACTTGTAGCCTCTCGGACGCACAACGACGTACAAGCACATTGCTAGCAATGGGGGCAGGACAGTCTGTCGAGTCCCTTTTACACATTGCCAAACAACGCGGAATTCCTGTCCGCGACGCCTATCCAATCGCACGGTCAGCTGTCGAGTCTTTCGTAAATGCAAGCTACCTCCTAGCGGAGTCAAATGCGGTTGCAGACCGAGCCGTTAGGTACATCGAATTCGCCGCATGGAGGCAACACAATCGGAAATTCGGAAGTGGCAAATACTCGATTGAAGTCCGCACAGACCCTGACCCTGCATCGACACTTGCATCTAAATTTCCCGAATTTACAGGCAAAGGAAACGGAAGCTGGACCAACCTAGATATGCCAAGTCGTATCAGGCGGGTAGGTGAACTTGCAGGGCGCAAGGCTGGATCGCGGCTACTCGCAGCATATGGACTGATCTATTCGCTCTCGTCTGAGGTCATTCATGGCTCACCCTTTGGCGCGAGCTTCTTTTATTCAGCCCACCTCAAAGGAGAACACACCACAGACGCCTTCATCGCTGGAACGGTTCGGCAGTTAGAGGAAATCCTCATTGCAGTTCTTCACGCCGGATGTGGGTACTTGGCTGCCTTCTTTGAAAAGCAGCATATGCAAGCAGGGCTTGATGCCGAAGAAAAGCTATTCAAACGGCTTATGGCGCTGAGTACCAAACCGGCATCAGCCTTTCCTCACGAAAATGGTGGAAAACCCTAACTAGTGGTTCAAATCGTTCGCTCCGCTCACTGGGACGGGCTAAAGCCCGCCCCTTAACCAAACGTTAGAGAAATAAGAGGAAGTCCTATGCGCGGCAACTTGAAGCTAAATGAAGGCGACACGCTTGTTCAAGAGAGCCATCGGTCTAAAGGGCCGTTGGCAGAGACAGATATCTACACATACTCCATCGTTAATGCTCAAGGAGAAAAGGTCGGCTCTGTTGTGCATGTTGATCACACTTCCATTAAAGGCTTTAACCGCTCTCAATCGGTAGAGCAACGAGATATTTCAGGAAATTTGGTCGTTGATGTTAGGTGGTAGTTTATTCCTCTAACAAGTCGCTCAAGCCGTTCGCTGCGCTCACTGGGACGGGCTAGAGCCCGCCCCTTAGCTTATCGTTAGGTTAACAACCATGCGCATAATCACTATCCCGAAATTAATATATATTTTTGTCACCTGCACACTACTTGCCTGCAGCTCAATTGACTACCATCTAACGGAGTTTAGGCCGAAGGAGCAAACACCTGAATATCAAATCTATGAGTACAAATCTTTTGCCGATGCGGTCTATCCGAATGATAGCGAAAATGCTGAACAAACAAGAATGCAGTGGCTTGAAAAATGGATCAAAAACAACGGGCATAAAGATGCTTCTTATGAAGTCCTATCAAGAAAACCAGTAGTGCGTCAGGTAGGCGCCTTTGGGACTATTTACGATATTTACTATGAAGTAAAAGTAAAACGTTAACCTAACAAACGGTTCAAGTCGTTCGCTTCGCTCACTGGGACGCCAAAAAGCTGCGCTTTTTGCCGCCCCTTAACCTAAACGCTAGGTGCTTTTTGAAATATGAGTGGATTTCAAGAGCTAATAGAAAGCTTTGATTTTATAACTGAGATTGCATATGACTTATCTCAGCAGTTTGACGGCGTTCAAACAGAAGATAGAAAACGAAAAATATCGACTTACTACTTGGCAAAAGTTGTACCAGAGTGCATGTCACTATTAAGAGTAATGCCCGGATCAAGGTACACCAGCGCAGGGGAGCTATTTGATTTTTCGTCGTTCTGCTCAATCTCTAGGAGCTTGATTGAAGCGGCCAACCTGCATTGGTATTACTGCATAGAGAACACAGACACGGAAACGTCTGACTTCCGTTTTTATCTGTATGATTTTCATGATCTAAAATCGACAATTCAACTCTGTAATTTTTTTGGCGGCGAAGAGAAGGAACAAGATCCTCTTCAAGAAAAATACAACAAGCTAAAAAATATAATTAAAGACAACCAAATATTTAAAAGTCTACTACCTGAAGTTCAGAGACAAATTCTGAAAGGGCGCAAATGCTCGGACATTAACCAAACTGAAATATCCGAGAGCCGAAGTCTCAATGTGAACACGTTTAATTCTATTTATAAAATACTATCTACAAACGCTCACTCTACCCCTTCGGCAATAAGTGCACTCGTCTATTCTAGAGTCCACAGCAAAGAACTTCATGAGAAGCTTGCAGCATTAGTGCTTTCATATGTAGTCTCATTTATTGCAGACATGGTAAGGACAATTGGCGAAATATGGTCTTTAGAATTCGCCAAATATGAATCAGCAGAAATAATTAGATTCTACTCAGAAGATTTGAGTTAAAGCACCTAACAAGGCGCTCAAATCGTTTGCTCCGCTCACTGGGACGGGCTAAAGCCCGCCCCTTAGCTTAATCGTTAGGTGTCAGTGATGCATTTCAAAGTATGCGATTGTGCAGAAATCCGCGATACAGGCACCGCTAAGGGTCGGGGTGTCTTTGCCACACGGCAAATCGAGCAAGGCGAGATCATTGAAATCAGCCCCGTTGTGTTGGTTCAGTGGAGCGAGCTTCCTGAATCATTAGAACTCGTAGTTTTCAATTGGGGGGAACTAACTAAAGGCCCTTCAGAATCTGCAATTTCCCTAGGCTGGGGCAGTATGTACAACCACGATAACCCTGCCAATGTTCGCTACGCTGCCAATGCCGCAAGTTGCTCCATGGCCTTCTCAGCAGCGCGCCTGATTGACGCTGGCGAGGAGCTTACAGTTAACTACAACGAGTCCCACGGCGACATTCACTCGTCAGAGGATAATTGGTTCCAAGCTAGAGGCATCACGCCTATTTAAGGCTGGCACCTAACAAGTGGTTCAAACCGTTCGCTTCGCTCACTGGGACGGGCTAAAGCCCGCCCCTTAACCAAACGTTATACAAAGCGGCCATAAAATGAGCACACCCAATAAAGCCGTATGTCCTCATTGTGGCATATCAATAGAACAAGCAAGATTAGAACGACATTTGCACAACGCACACAGTCAAGAAAAGCTGGAGCAAAAAGCTCGCCTAGAAAAATCGCTAGAAGAATTGGTCCTCTGCGAAATATGCAAAACCCACGTAAAGCGGAGAGACCTAAAGAGCCATGAGAATCAAGCTCACAAATTCAAAGAACTATCAAAACTCAAAGGTAAACCGTTCGTAACATCACATGTAGAGCGAACATGCTCATGCTGCAGCAAAATCAAAACTGAGACCTACGCATACTTAGGAAAAAACAACAATATCTCTAAGTATTTGTGCAAAAAATGCAAGGCCATCATCAATCAGCGCATGGCAGGCAAAAAAATAGATGCCTTGGATCGCAGCATTTTTGTAGCAATTGAGTCAAACAGACGAAAACATTAACTCAGGCACTGCAACGCCATGTATAACAATTGGTTCAAACCGTTCGCTTCGCTCACTGGGACGGGCTAAAGCCCGCCCCTTAACCAAACGTTATGCACACAAGGAAGAGGCCATGAGCAAACCTGACATCGCACTGATATATGAAGAAAGCCTTCCGGAAGATCTATTCCAAGATTTCAAAGAGGGGCTAAGCAATGAAAAAATTAAGGTATCAGTCGAGTCTAGACCTCCAAGTGGGCCTCAAGCATGCCTAGAATGGTTCATCTTTCCACTTGTAGCTGCTTACATTTCAAAGCCATATTTCGAAGCTTTTTTCGGAGAAATGGGGAAAGACCATTACGCCATTCTCAAGAAAAAGCTTTCTGAAACCACGATAAAAGTGATGTCTCAACCAAAAATTGAGCCAGTGCTTTACGGCACAAAAGGGAAAATCAGTAAAGACAACCCTTACACCTTAGCCTTCGCAATATATGCAGAGGCTAATGACAATCACAGATTCAAACTACTTATTCCAAAGCCAGCAGATGACAATAATTACAATGAACTTATTGAAATATTCCTAGAATTTCTATCGGAATACCATTCAGGTCTAAAAGAACTTAGCGCTATCGGTTTCGACAAAAATAACAGACCTCCTAGTGGCTTGATTTTTGTACATGTAAACCCTGCCACAAAAACAATAGAGTGGCTTGACCACATGAAGAGCACATAACAAATGGTTCAAACCGTTCGCTTCGCTCACTGGGACGGGCTAAAGCCCGTCTCTTAACTAAACGTTAAGATGCCTCTGGAGATTTAATGAGACTTGTAAGTATTGCCATCGCAGCCACCATGCTCGCCGCTTGCGCATCGTCCCCAGTGCCAACTGACAAGACAACGGTAGTTCCCGCAGCCCGAATTTACGATTCCAGGTTCAGTACCCCCGTGCCTGGCAGCGGGCATATCATCATCAAGCGAGATGCGGGTTACATTGGACTGGACTGTGATAACTTCCTGTCTGTTGACGGAGTGAAAATTGCGCAACTTGAACCGTCGGAGCGAATCGAGTTTTTCCTCAGTCCTGAAGAACATGTGGTTGCTGCGAGTCGCTCCCGTTCCTGCGGCGGAGAGATCCGAGAGCTATCTGTCATGCCTGACACCAATGCAACCAAAACTTTTCGAGTTTGGGTTGGGCCCAACGGTCTTCTTGAATTTCAGCGGACCGCGCTCTAGATCACCGACATGTAACAATTTATTCAAGCAGACTCTGCTTCGCTGAAAACAATAGGAGACACCCGTCACCCATCCATCACCAGCCGTTCGAACAGCAGCACTCCCCAGCCGAGCATCTGTTCATCGAAGTCGAAGGTGCCACAGTGATGGCCGCCGCCGACCGGCGAACCCAGAATCAGATGAGTCGCCTCGCCGCCCTGCTCGCGCACCTTCTGGATGAGGAAACCCGCATCCTCGCTGGCCGATACCAGAAAGCTGTCCTGCAGCAGTGCCTCGGGCAAGCCGATCGCCAGCGCCGTCGCCGCGACCCGCTCGGCCAGCTCGCGGCTGTTGGGGTAGCTGGAAAACTCGGCGAACAGCTCGCGCGTCCAGGTCACGCCGTTCATGCGGGCCGCGCCGTCGAGCACCTGCTCTGCCGCGACGGCCATGAAGTCGCAGATGGCATTGTCGGCGCCACGTACCTCATAGCGAAATCGCACCTGGTCGGCGATCACGTTGTGCGCATTGTCGGAGGCGAAGCGCCCGACATTGACCCGTGACATGCCGGCGCTGTGGCGCGGCAGGGCATACAGGCCCTGCACCGCCTGGCAGGCGGCCAGCAGCGCATTGCGGCCATCCTGGGGCGCATTGCCGGCATGGCTGGCGCGGCCATGGAAGACGACATCATAGATTCGGGCCGCAATCCAGGTGGCGTCGAGAATGATCCGGTAGCGGTCGACAATCCCCAGATGCAGCGTCAGGAAACGTTGCACCTCGGCCATCTGCGGCAGCCCGGCGAACAGCGCGCCACCGCCGGCCACCTCCTCGGCCGGCTGGAAGAACAAATGCACCTTGCCGGCCCAGCGCGCGCGGCTGGCCGCCAGCCGACGCGCCAGCCCAAGGCCAATGGTCAGATGGCCGTCATGGCCGCACGCATGCATGATGCCGGCATGTTCGGAGGCGAAGCCCTCGGCCACCGGCACATGCTCGGCGGCCTGGCTTTCCGTGATCGGCAGCGCATCGATATCGAAGCGAAAGCCGAACACCGGCCCCGGCTGCGCGGGCGGCAAGACGCCTTCCAGCGTTGCCACGAGACCGGTGCGATTGCCCTGCATCGACGGCAGATAGCGGTTGTCGGCACCGAGCACCTGTTCGGCCCGGGCATAGGCGATACGATCCGTTTCAGCATCCGGCGGATTGGGCGGCTTCTGCGTGCCGTAAAGAGCCTGCCCCCAGGCAACGGCAAAGCCCAGGGCTTCGAGCTCGGCGCACAGCCGCGCCGTGGTCAGGTATTCGGTCCAGGACAGCTCGGGGGTACGGTGAAAACAGCGCCGCGTTTCACTCAGCTCCCGCATCAGCGCGGGATCCGGGCAGGAAGGTAGTAGTGCCATGTCAGACTCCCGGGGCACCATCCGCTGGCGCCCGCTATCAGATCTATTTCAGCTGGCTGGGATCCAGGTTCACCGATTTGCGCGCACTGAAGGCCTGCAGCCCCTCGGGGGCCAGCGCCAGCGAGCCGTTACCGGAGGCACGCTGGCCGATCCAGCCAAGCCGGGCATCAACGAAATTGCAGCGATTGACATACACGGTGCCGGTATCGACAGCCGCCACAAAGCGTTCGGCGCGCTGCCGTGACTGGGTGAAAATCGCTGCCGTCAGGCCATAGCGGCTGTTGCGCACCTGCTGCACCGCCTCGTCGTCATCGGCCACCTTCATGACCGGCAGAACCGGTCCAAAGGTTTCCTCCTGCAGCACCCGCATTGTCGGTGCCACCTCGGCCAGCAGCGTCGGTTTCAGGAAGGCCACGCCGCCGATCTGCTCGGTCTCGCCGCCGGTACAGACCCGGGCGCCGCCGTCCTGTGCCTGGCGCACCATCTCGAGCAGTCCGTTGACCGCCCGCTCACCGCCGTGCAGCGGCCCCAGGGTCGTTTCGGGCGCCATCGGGTCACCGCTCTTCTCGGCCTCCATGATCGCCTGGGCCCGGGCCAGAAAATCGTCGTAGCGGCTGGCGTGGACGAACACCCGTTTAACCGCGCAACAGGATTGTCCGGAGTTATGCAGCCGGCCGATTTTCACGGCCCAGAAAGCGGCCTGCTCGAGATCGGCATCCTCGGCGACATAGGCGGCATCGCTGCCACCCAGTTCCAGCGAGCACTGGATAAAGGGCTCCGGCACTTCATTGAAGGCACGCTTGGCAACGCTCTGCTGCACCATGCGACCGCCCTGCACCGACCCGGTAAAGACCACGTGATTGATATCGGCCTGTTCGATGATGCGTGCCGAGACCTCATAATCGACGACCGCGTGGGTCAGCAGATGATCGATTCCGGCCATCGAGCCGAAGGCCTGCTCGAAATGGTTGCCGACCGAGGGTGCGGTGCTGTGCTTGAGCACCACCGCATTGCCACTGAGCAAGGCGCAGACGGTGCCGTTGATGGCACAGAACAAGGGGTAGTTCCAGGGCGTAATGATATAGACCACCCCCTTGGCGCGGCACTCGATGCGCCCTTCGAACCCCTCATCCTCGTACTCTGGATGGCGTACGGGCTGGAGCGCCCCGTCGGCCGCGAACCGACACAGGTACTCGGCCCGTTCCAGCATGAAGGTCAGCTCCTCCTTTGCCGCCGCAAGCGGTTTGCCGACTTCCCGCGTGATGCCTTCGGCAATCGCATCGCAGTGCTCACGAAAATAATCCAGCGCCGCGAGCACATGCCTCGCCCGCTCGGCCGGACTCAGCGCCTGCCAGGTACGGGACGCCTGCTGGGCGGCGTCGATACGCATGCTGACTGCCTCGAAACTTTCCGATGGCTGCGAGAACACCTGCTCCCCGGTAAAGGGGTTGTGGACTTCAATCTGGCTCATGATGGATGTGCCTCCTGATCTGCTATGGATCCTTTGCGGATACCGATTGCCCGATCTGACGGGATGCGATGTGCGGTTGGGCCGGCAGAGCCGGGAGCCTGGCTTCGCTGCCCCAGGCTTGCCACACCTGAAAAGGCCGCGCCGCCAGATCCCTGTGCCTGTCAGTCGTGCGGCCCGACCGCTTGAGGACTGGATAAGCGACTGAGGTGATTGACGAGTTGATCGATATTCATCGAGGGGGGCGGAGCGAATGAAAATAGATCACGCCACCCCCTTTGGTTTTGCGTGCATGGGTGCCTCCAGGCCGGATGTCATCTAACCAGCACGTCCCGGTTCACCAGCGTGAGGAATTTGCAGCCGTCCGCCGTCACCTCCACGGTATCGGACAGGAAGGCATCGCCGATGCCGGAATTCAGCAGCCAGCTCATCAGGTGGAAGGTCATGCCTTCGCGCAGACGCATCTGCGACTTTCGCCGCAGCCCGACCGGTACGCCGCTGCCCGACCAGCTCGGCGGATAGCCGATACCGATCGAGTAGCCGCAGTGATGACGCGAATAGTGCGACAGGCCATTGCGATCGAGCACCGCCTGCCAGGCCTCGTAGACATCGCCGGCCAGAACCCCGGGCTTGATCACATCGGCGGCGGCCATCATCGCCTCCTGACACACCCCATTGACCTTGATCGCCTCGTCTGGCGCCTCGCCGATAAAAACGAAGCGTCCGACCGGGGCATGATAGCGCCGCGCACAGCCCGCCATTTCGAGGAACAGCAGATCGCCCTGGACCAGCGTCATATCCTCCCAGGTGCCGTGCTCATGGGCCAGGTTGCGGGTCGAGCGGACCAGCGGCACGAAGCCGGGATAGGTACCGCCGCGGCGGAACATCGCATCGTAGATCGCCGCCATGATTTCGCGGGCATTGACGCCGGGGCCGGCCGCGGCGATGGCCGACAGCATCATCGAGTCCGATATTGCCGCCGCCTGGCGCGTCAGTTCCAGCTCGGCCGGCGACTGCACGATGCGGACATCGTCGACGAGGTTATCGAGCTGCTGCCAGTCTGCATCGGCTACGCCATTCATGATCCCTTCGGCAATCGAGTAGGGCAGGAAGGTGCTGTTCATGTCGATGCCGATCACCGCCTTCGACAGACCGGCGTCCGCCAGGGCCTTCACCGTGTCGCGCACCGCCGCGCTGGGCATCATGTAGGGCCGGCGCCGCGGTTCGCGGGTCGGTGCGCCCATGGTCAGCGCCCAGGTTTTGTCGATCAGTTCATTGTCGGCGCTGGCGCCGGGCGGCGGCTCGGTGCCATCGGTATAGCCGACATGCAGCACATCGGGCGCCTGGTCGCGCACCGTGGCCTTCTCCATCGCCCGGGTGATAAGCACCGGCTGACCAGTGGCAGGCAGGATCAGCAGCTGGCAGGCAAAGTAGCCCTGGTGGTCCAGCCCGGTGAGGTAGTAGATATTTTCGGGACTTGCAATCAGGCAGGCATCCAGCCCGCGGGCTGACATGCCGTCCCGGACCTGGCGACGACGACGCTCGTATTCTGCATCGTCAAAATAACGGCCACTGATGTTGCTCATCCTTGTGTCTCCCGTTGTTTGAGGGCCTGACTGGCAACTCGTCAACGTTGCAAAACAGTAGGGCCACTTCGAAACCTCTTGACCGAACCATGCGCCCCACGCCCTGCACTCCGCAACCGGTACCGACAGCGGCAAGAAGAACGGCATCCACTCTGCAGTCACACCACAGGGGCGATCCAAGGTTCATTCCAGCCTAGGAGACATCGGCGCGGATTAACATGATCATGAATAAACTTCATGATAAGACGATGTTTGAGCGGACCAGGGCCTCGTCATGGCTCCAGCCCGAGCCAGGGCCAGGCTGAATCTGGCATCAAGCGGGGACTCAGCCATCCGGCCAGCGTGATTGCCGTGGGGATCAAGTACTGCGAGCCGGTGAAAAACGCTCCTCCCCATCACCACTCGCCGCAGGCAGTGCACCGTCGATTACCGCTGCGACACACGATCCGGCCGGCTGTCGCTGCACGGCGAACGGGCGCACCAGGCAGCCACAAACAGAGGGGTAAGGAGAAAGTCACAGGCGGGAAACCATCCAGATTCTAAAAACGCAGCGCATCCGTTGGTGACGGCAATTCAACCCGATATCACCGCTCGGTTGAGCCGTCAAAACCGCCAACCCCATCGCAGCGGCAACAACGAGACCAGGCAATCGGCATATGACGCGACAGCACATAATCGAATAGGCTTGACCCGCAATCCGCCACGGACCCTTTCGATGAGCACAGCCAACAAACCCCTCACCGGCCTGAAAGTGATCGAACTCGGCAGCCTGATCGCCGGGCCCTTCGCCGCGCGCATCTGCGCCGAGTTCGGTGCCGAGGTGATCAAGGTCGAGTCGCCGGACGGCGGCGATCCGCTGCGCAAGTGGCGCAAGCTGTACGAGGGCACATCCTTGTGGTGGTTCGTGCAGGCACGCAACAAGCAGTCGATCACCCTCAACCTCAAGCATGCGCAAGGGCTGCAGGTGCTGAAGCAGCTGCTGAGCGAGGCCGATATCCTGATCGAGAACTTCCGCCCCGGCGTGCTGGAAAAGCTCGGCCTGGGCTGGGAGGTATTGCACCAACTCAACCCCAAGCTGGTGATGGTGCGCCTGTCCGGCTTCGGCCAGACGGGCCCGATGAAGGGCCAGCCGGGCTTCGGCGCGGTAGGCGAAGCCATGGGCGGGCTGCGCTATATCACCGGCTTCGAGGATCGCCCGCCGGTGCGCACCGGGATTTCCATCGGCGATTCGATTGCCGCACTCTGGGGGGTGATAGGCGCACTGATGGCGCTGCGCCACCGCGAGGTCAATGGCGGCCAGGGCCAGGTGGTCGACGTGGCGCTGTACGAGGCGATCTTCGCCATGATGGAAAGCATGGTGCCGGAGTTCGACGTGTTCGGCTTCATCCGCGAGCGCAGCGGCAATATCATGCCCGGCATCACGCCCTCCTCGATCCATACCAGCAGCGACGGCAAGCACATCCAGATCGGCGCCAATGGCGATGCGATCTTCAAGCGTTTCATGCTGGCCATCGAGCGCCCGGACCTGGCTGCAGACCCGAGCCTGGCCAGCAACGACGGCCGCGACGCGCGCCGCGACGAGCTGTACGGGGTGATCGACCGCTGGGTCGGCGCGCTGCCGCTGGAGCAGGTGCTCGATGCATTGAATCGGGCCGAGGTGCCGGCCAGCCGCATCTTCAGCGCCGAGGACATGTTCGGCGACCCGCAGTACCTGGCCCGCGAAATGCTGCTCAGCGCCAAGCTGCCGGACGGCAAGCCGTTCAAGATGCCCGGCATCGTGCCCAAGCTGTCGGACACCCCGGGCGGCGTCGAATGGACCGGCCCGGAGTTGGGCGAGCACACCGAGCGGGTACTCGCTGCACTAGGCTATGACAGTGAGGCCATTGCCGAACTGCGCCGTAACGGCGCCGTCTGAACGCGGCCAGGAGTAGTGCCATGCTTGCCGACGAACCTTCACTCCCCGATGAAGTGCTGCTGGTTTTGCGCCAGGACAGGCGCAAGGAGGCCATCGAACTGCTGCAGGTTCGCCAGGGGATCAGCGCACAAGAAGCCGAAGAACGGATCAACCGCTACCTGGAGGAAAATCCGCCGGCGCCTTTGCGCGGCCCCGGCGTAGTGGTCAGAAGCAAGCTCAATGCCCTGGTCTGGCTGGGCCTGATCGTCATGATGGCGCTGGTCTATCTGCTGCTGGCCGGCTAAAGCCGAAGTCAGCCACAGCCGGTCCCCCTAGGTGCGCCCTCGACGCCGGTTCAGAGCCTCCGGCTGAACAGTATCAGCAGCCCCAGCAGCAGGATCAGCGTCAGCCAGAACCACGGGCCGTGACCGCCCAGCGGGCGTCTCGACTTGCGCAGATGGGGATGCTCCTGCACATAGCACTCGACCGCTTCCTTGGCTTCCTTGAGGCCGAGCCCCTGGTTTTCACGCAGCAACTTGATCGCCTCGATCTTGCGCCCACGCTCGAGCGCCTCGATGACCTCATGCGGCATTTCTTTCGGAAACTCGTTCATCGCCTGCCTCGCGCCGGGTTGACGCTGACTCACCCAAAGCCTAGCTGGCTATCGCGGCACCTGCAGGCGGACAAAAGAACAGCGCCGTACCCGCAGAAGTCACCTCGGCAAGCCAGCCGGCCCTGACCTGGCCAAGGCAGTACGCGCACGCTCTCAGGCCTCCTTGGCCGCCCATTGCTGCAGGCGCACCACGCTGTCCCGATAGGGTTTGAGGCTCATGCTCAGCAACACGACCGAGCTGAATACGGCGATGCTGGTGACGATCAGCAGCGAGTAGCGCAGCGCCTGGTCGTCGCCGAATACATAGTCGGTCACCAGCGCCACCGCCGTCGGGCCGATGCCCAGGCCGATCAGGGTGATGACGAACAGGTAGATCGCCGAGGCCTGGCCGCGCATCGAGTTGGGCATGATTTCCTGGATCGCCGCCGGGGCGACGCCGAACGGCATGCTCAGGAAGAACACCGCCGGGGCGATCAGAATCGCCGCCCAGAGCGCGCTTTCCATCAACGGGAAGGCCAGCACGAAGGGCACTGCACCTAGGGCGGCATACAGACCGACACGCATATTGGCGTCGCTGCTGCCGCGCCTGGCCATCCAGTCGGCCAGACGCCCGCCGAAGACGATGCCCAGGCAACCGAATACCGCCACTATGCTGCCGTAGACGATGCCGACCTGGCCGGCGTCCCAGCCGTAGGTGCGGATGAAGAAGGTTGGAATCCAGGCCGCACTGCCGTACCCGGCGAATGCCAGGCCGGCGAAGCCGAAGTTATGGCAGAGCACGGTGCGTTTGTTGGCGCGGATATAGCGGCCGACATCCGCCAGCGGCACCGCGACACCGGCGCCGACACCGCGCCGGGCCGGTTCCTTGACCGCCAGCATGAGCAGGGTGAAGAGCACCCCGGCGGCGCCCAGGGCGAGAAAAATCAGCTGCCAGGGGCGCACTTCGCCGACCACCGGCAGCAACACGTCGCCCTGGGCCGAGGCCAGCTTGATGACCAGGCCGCCAAACAGAAAGGCCAGCCCCGAGCCCAGATAGACCCCCATCGAGTAGACGCTGATGGCGGTGGCGCGGCGCTCGGCGGGGAAGCTGTCGGCGATCAACGAGTAGGCCGCGGGCGACAGGGCCGCCTCGCCGACGCCGACACCGATCCGGCAGATCAGGAACTGCCAGTACAGCCTGGCCATACCGCAGGCGGCGGTGGCCGCGCTCCAGAACAGGATGCCGATGGCGATCAGCCCGCGCCTGCTCCTGGTATCGGCCAGGCGCCCCAGGGGAATGCCGCATACGGTATAGAACAGGGCGAAGGACAAGCCCATCAGCAGGCTCATCTGGGTGTCGCTGATCATCAGGTCGCGACGGATGGGGCCGACCAGCAGGTTGAGAATCTGCCGGTCGATAAACGACAGCACGTAGGCCACCATCAAAATGGCGACAGTAGCCCAGGCGCGGGTACTGGAGGGATAGCCTTTATTGTTGTTGGGCACTGGCGGTCTCCTCGGCACCGCTTACGCGATGCGCGACGGTTGAAAGTGCCGCCAGCTTAGGCCGATATACACAGCGGTGAGTATCGCCCGGAGGTGTTATCAAACTGCCGAATGCAACGCATCCTTTCGGGCGAATGGTCCGCCCGGCAAACCCTAACCTGGATTACCCGCAGTGCAGCGCGACGGACGGACTGCTCCGGAGCCCCATCCGTCGCTGCCAGCGTGCCGTCAGAGCATCAGTGGCGCCCGTTCGCTGAGGGTCTTGAGCGCCGCTACCCAACTCGGGTGATCGTTGAGGCAGGGCACCAGCTGCAGGCTTTCGCCACCGGCGGACTGGAATTGCTCCAGACCGCGATCGCCGATCTCCTCCAGGGTTTCGATGCAGTCGGCAACGAACGCCGGGCACATCACCAGCAGTTTCTTCACGCCCTGCCCGGCCAGCGCCTCGAGGCGGCTTTCGGTATAGGGTTCGATCCACTTATCCCGCCCCAGACGCGACTGGAAGGACACCGACCACTGCTCCGGACGCAGGCCCATGCGCTCGGCAAAAGCGGCGGCGCTGCGCATGCACTGCGCCCGGTAGCAGGTCGCGAGCACTTGCGGCGGTGCTGTCTGGCAGCAGTCGGGGCCTTTGAGGCAGTGCTTGCTTGGGTCGAGCTTGCGCAGATGGCGCTCCGGCAAGCCGTGAAAGCTCAGCAACAGGTGGTCGAAGTCCTGTTCGAGGTAAGGCCTGGCGCTATCGACCAGGGCATCGATGTATTCCGGCTGGTCGTAGAACGGCGGCAGGATGGAGAAACCCATGTCCAGATTACCCGCACGCACCACCCGCCTGGCTTCCTCGATCACAGTAGTGGTGGTGCTGTCGGCAAACTGCGGATACAGCGGCGCCAAGGTCACCTGCTGGATGCCTTGCGCCGCCAGACGCTGGAGCACCGTCTCGATCGATGGCTCACCGTAGCGCATCGCCAGTTCGACCGGGCCCTGGGTCCACTGCGCCTTCATCGCCGTCTGCAGGCGCCGGCTCAACACCACCAGCGGCGAGCCGTCCGCCCACCAGATCGACGCATAGGCATGGGCCGAGGCTGCGGGTCGTTTGATCAGAATCAGCGACACCAGCAAGCGCCGCAGCGGCCAGGGCAAGTCGACCACATAGGGGTCCATCAGAAATTGATTGAGGTAGCGCCGTACATCAGCCACTTCGGTCGACGCCGGGGAGCCCAGGTTGACCAGCAGCAAGGCGTGATTGCTCATGCAGAATCCTTATCAGTCAGTGTCGCCCAGCAGATCCGCCAGGGCCGTATCCAGATCGGTGAAACGAAAACGAAAGCCGGCCTCGCTCAGGCGCACCGGCAAGGCACGCTGACCGCCCAGCAGCAGGCCGGACAATTCGCCCAGACCGGCGCGCAACACCACGGCCGGCACCGGCAATAGCACCGGCCGGTGCAGGGCACGGCCCAGCGCACGGGCAAACTCGGCATTGCGCACCGGGTTCGGGCTGCAGGCATTATAAGGACCGCTGGCCGACTCCTGCTGCAAGAGAAAATCCATCAGGGCGATTTGATCGGCCACATGCACCCACGGCATCCACTGCCGACCATCGCCCAGGCGCCCGCCCAGACCGAGCTTGAATGGCAACAACAGGCGCTTGAGAAAGCCACCCTCACGAGCCAGCACCAAACCGGTGCGCACCAGCACCACACGAATGCCCAAGGCTTCGGCGCGCTGCGCGGTCTCCTCCCAGGCGCCGCACAGTTGCGCGGCGAAATCCTCGCAGACCGGCGGCGTATCCTCGTGCAGCTCACGCTCGCCGCCATCGCCATACCAGCCCACCGCCGAACCGGACAACAATACCCGCGGCCGCTCGGTGCGCCCCTGCAGCCAGCTCAGCAACTGCTCGGTAAGGGTGATGCGACTGGCCCACAACAGGGTCTTGCGCTTGCTGGTCCAGGGCCGGTCGGCAATCGGCGCGCCGGCCAGATTGACCACCGCGTCCACCGGCTCAGCGCCCAGTTCTTCGAGCTGACCGATGCCGCGCACCTGCGCCCCGCACAACGCCGCGACCCGCTGCGGGCTGCGGCTCCACACCGTCAACTGGTGGCCCTGCTGCGCCCAATGGCGACAAAGACCGCGACCAATCAACCCGGTCCCACCGGTGAGCAATATATGCATGGCATCCTCCTCGCATGGCATTCGCCAACCTGATAGCCATCAGTCTGGTTTATCAGGGGGCAACGTGCCTTTAATCCGGCTCAGGATTGTCTTTAATGAAGAGAGGCACGATTGAATCCGATAAGCCCTGTACATACAACAATAATTGTACAGGTATTGTTTAAATAGTAGCCTGGCAAGCCACTGGGAGAGGCAGCGAGCGACGGTCAGTCGAAGACCGGCCGAGTCAAGGAGTGTACGAGCTGTACAAGTGACTCGCGATGCTCGCCCCAAGGGGCCAGCCCTGGCTGTTACTCCGCTTCGCTACGTTGCAGCCGCATAGCCGAGCGCAGTAGCCTTTCAACAGCCTGCAAGCGCTCCACAGCAAGAGGTAGATATGACCGCACCCATCGCCATCATCGGCACCGGCATTGCCGGACTGTCCGCCGCCCAAGCCCTGCACACCGCCGGACATGAGGTTCAACTGTTCGACAAAAGCCGTGGCAGCGGCGGCCGCATGGCCAGCAAGCGCAGCGATGTCGGCGCCCTGGACCTGGGCGCGCAGTACTTCACTGCCCGCGATCGCCGCTTCGTCGATGTGGTCCAGCAGTGGCAGGCCCGCGGCTGGGTCGCCGAGTGGACGCCGAACCTCTATCACAGCAAAAACGGTCAACTCAGCGCCTCGCCGGACGAGCAGGTGCGCTGGGTCGGCAGCCCGCGCATGAGCGCCATTACCCGCGCCATACTCGGCGCCTTGCCGGTGCATTTCTCCTGCCGGATCACCGAAGTGTTCCACGGCACGCAACACTGGAGCCTGCAGGACGCCGAAGGGCATAGCCACGGCCCCTTCAGCCATGTGGTGATCGCCGCCCCGGCACCGCAAGCCAGCGCCCTGCTGGCGGCCGCGCCGAAACTCGCCGGCGCAGCTTCCAGCGTGGTCATGGAGCCGACCTGGGCAGTCGCCCTGGCCTTCGCCACCCCGCTGGACACCAAGGTCGACGGCTGCTTCGTCCAGGACAGCCCGCTCGACTGGCTGACGCGCAACCGCAGCAAACCCGGCCGCGATGGCAGCCCGGACACCTGGGTGCTGCACGCCAGCAGCAGCTGGAGCAAACAGCACCTGGACATGCCCAAAGAGGCGGTGATCGAACAGTTGCACGGTGCCTTTGCCGAGCTGATCGACTGCGCCATGCCGGCGCCCATCTTCAGCCTGGCGCACCGCTGGCTCTACGCCCGCCCTGCCAGCGCCCACCAGTGGGGCTCGCTGGCCGATGTCGACCTGGGCCTCTATGCCTGCGGTGACTGGTGCCTGTCCGGCCGAGTCGAGGGTGCCTGGCTGAGCGGTCAGGACGCGGCGCGCAAACTGCTGGCACACCTGCAATGAGCGGTGCAGCGGCCAAGGCTACCGCCAGGCACCGCCTCAACCCAGGCAAACTACTGCTGTCCAAATGGACGGCAGTACAGCCGCAAAATCGCGAGAAACACTTCCTGGTCAGCGAACTGTTCTGCGATGAACAAGGCCAGGTGCTGCAGATCGAACTGCAGGCAGTGCTCAGCCAACGCTGCCAGCGCCTGGACTGGCGAGCACTGGAAGATGCCATGAGCTGGCACATGGGCTGGAAGTAGCACAGCCTCGATCAGCCTGCCGCCACTGCGGCAGGTCTGCGCCCGCACGAGTGACACGCCAGCGGTTAAGCGTTCACATATGACCGATAGTGAGTCACGGGTGGCCCGCGATAGCCTCGATCAAGGGCGCTGCGCGCCAGCGCCGCTAAAGCGCCTCCCACGGTCAAGTGTTTCAGTTTGCCGGCTACTCCCAAACCGACATTTCAACGCTGCTTCGACACTAGTCGACTCCTCCTCTTTCATCCCCATGCCAGCGAACCGCCGACATCGCACAGCGCGGCGGTCGACGCCTGCCCGGCCAAAAAACGTCACAACAACTGTACAAAACATTTGACTTGTACAATTGCGCACCTATGATGAACACAAGTTGTACATCCACATTTTTATGTACAAGAAAACATCAGAGGTTGTGCCATGAACCTGCCCCAGGTCGCCACCAGCAAACCCAAACTCGCCATCAGCGCCTGCCTGCTTGGCGCGGAAGTGCGTTACAACGGCGGCCACAAGGAATCACGGTTGTGCAACCGCGTCCTCACCGAGTATTTCGATTTCGTCCCGCTGTGCCCGGAAGTGGCTATTGGCTTGGGCACCCCGCGCGAACCCATCCGCCTGGTCGGTGACCCCGCCGCGCCCCGCGCAGTGGGTACCGTGCAGCGTGAGCGCGACCACACTGAAGCGTTGGCGGCCTACGGCGCCCAGATGGCAGGAGCGCTGGACGATATCTGCGGCTACATCTTCATGCAGCAATCACCGTCCTGTGGCCTGGAGCGGGTCAAGGTCTACCAGGACAACGGCCGCCCCAGCGAACCCAAGGGCCGCGGCCTCTACGCCGAGGCGTTCTGTGCCCGCCGCCCGGACCTGCCGGTGGAGGAAGATGGCCGGCTCAACGACCCCATCCTGCGCGAGAACTTCATCACCCGCGTGTTCGCCTACGCGCAATGGCAGCAACTGCTGCGCGACGGCCTGACCCGCAAGACCCTGCTGGACTTCCACTCGCGCTACAAATACCTGCTGATGGCCACCCATCCGCTGCAATACAAGGCGCTCGGCCGCCTGCTCGGCAACCTGCACCAGCATGACCTGCAGGAACTGGCGCCGCGCTACTTCAGCGAACTGATGGCGGCATTGAAGAAGTGCGCGACCCGGCGCACCCACAGCAACACGCTGCAGCACCTCAGCGGCTACCTCAAGAAAGCCCTGAGCAGCGCAGACCGCCAGGAAATGCAGCAGCTGATCGGCCAATACCGCGACGGCATCGTGCCGCTGGTGGTACCCCTGACCCTGCTCAAGCATCACTTCCGGCGTCACCCGCACGACTATGTGGCCACCCAGGTTTATCTGCAGCCACACCCGGAAACCCTCAGTCTGCGTAACGCCCTCTGATCATGGATGAACTCACTCAGCAACTGACCCAGCACGACGAGCCCGCCGCTGCTGGCGATGATTACCAGAGCGCATTGGCCAAGGGCTTCCTGCCGATTCGCGACGTCGCCCGGCTGACCGGAGTCAACGCCGTGACTCTGCGGGCCTGGGAACGCCGTTATGGCCTGATCGTGCCGCACCGCACGCCCAAGGGTCATCGCCTCTACTCGGCCGACCATGTGGCGCAGATCCACACCATCCTCACCTGGCTCAACCGGGGCGTTTCGGTTGGCCAGGTCAAGGGCCTGCTGCGCGCCAACCAGCCGGCGTTTGCCGAAGCCACCTCGCAATGGGACGAGAAATGCCAGCGCCTGCAGGAGGCCATCTGCAACCTGGCCGAGCGCCGCCTGGACGAGTGTTTCAACAGCGAGCTGGCGCTCTACCCGCCGCACACCCTGTGCAAACAGCTGCTGCTACCCCTGCTCGATGCCCTGGAACTGCGCTGGCGCGGCCAGTTCGGCGCCCAGGCCGAGCGGGTGTTCTTCTATTCCTGGCTGCGCAGCAAGCTCGGCGCGCGGCTGTACCACAACAACCGCCAGCAGAGCGGCGCCCCCCTGCTGCTGGTCAATCTTTCCGACTTGCCGATGGAGCCGGGGCTGTGGCTCACCGCCTGGCTGGCCAGCAGTGCCGGCTCGGCGGTGGAGGTCTTCGATTGGCCAGTGCCACCGGCGGAGCTGGCCATGGCGATCGAGCACATCCAGCCCAAGGCGCTGCTGCTCTATTCCAGCCAGGCGCTGCACAGCGCGCATTGGCCGCGCCTGCAGGCGGGCTACAGCTGCCCGTGCCTGGTCATCGGCCCGGCGGCGCACATCCACCACCAGGAGCTGCAGGCCCTGGCCCGACAGGACAGCGCGCTGGACATGGCGCCAGACCCGCTGAGCGCCCTGCACATTCTTTCCACTCGCAACCTGCTGGATAGCCAATGACCACCTCACAACTGCTATGGCTGCGCACCGACCTGCGCGTGCAGGACAACAGCGCCCTGGCCGCAGCCATGGCGGCCGGGCCGACGGTCGCCCTGTTCCTGCTCAGCCCCGGGCAATGGCAAGCCCATGACGATGCGCCGAGCAAGGTCGATTTCTGGCTGCGCAACCTGGCCGAACTGAGCCGCGAACTGGGCGCCCTCAACGTGCCCCTGCTGGTGCGTCAGGCCGACGACTGGAGCGCCGCGCCGCGGGTAATCGCCGAGCTCTGCCAGCAATTGCAGATTGGCAGCGTTCAGGTCAACGAGGAATACGGCGTCCACGAAAGTCGCCGCGACCAGGCCGTGGCCCAGGCGCTGGACGCGCTCGGGATCAACTTCCGCAGCCACCTCGATCAGCTATTGTTCCGCCCCGGCAGCGTGCTGACCAAGTCCGGCGGCTATTTCCAGGTCTACAGCCAGTTCCGCAAGGTCTGCTACCAGCGTCTGCACAGCGCCCTGCCCGCGCCGGTCAAGCGCCCGTCCGCGCAGCTGCCGCTGCCTATCGCCAGTGACCCGATTCCCGACGCAGTAGCGGGTTTTACGCCACCCGCCGCCAGCCTGCGCCTGCTCTGGCCAGCCGGCGAGGAGGAAGCCAACAGACGCCTGCTGGACTTCGCCGACGAGCAGATCAACTACTACCAGAGTGAGCGCGACTTGCCGGGCAAACCCGGCACCAGCCGCTTGTCCGCCTACCTCGCCGCCGGTGTGCTGTCGCCACGCCAGTGCCTGCACGCCGCCCTGCAAGCCAACCGGGGCGAGTTCGACAGCGGCAACAGCGGCATCGTCACCTGGATCAACGAGCTGCTCTGGCGCGAGTTCTACAAACACATCCTGGTCGGCTACCCGCGCGTGTCCATGCACCGCGCGTTCCGCCCGGACACCGACGCCCTGGCCTGGCGCCAGGCGCCGGACGAACTGGCCGCCTGGCAACAAGGCCGCACCGGCTTGCCGATCATCGATGCCGCGATGCGCCAGCTGCTTGCCACCGGCTGGATGCACAACCGCCTGCGCATGATCGTGGCGATGTTCCTGACCAAGAACCTGCTGATCGACTGGCGCGAAGGCGAGCGCTTCTTCATGCGCCACCTGATCGACGGCGACCTGGCGGCCAACAATGGCGGCTGGCAGTGGAGCTCGTCCACCGGCACCGACTCGGCCCCCTACTTCCGCATCTTCAACCCGCTCAGCCAATCGCAGCGCTTCGACCCGGACGGTCGCTTTATCCGCCACTGGCTGCCCGAATTGACCGGCTTGAACAACAAGGACATCCACAACCCGGCAGCCATGGGCGGCTTGTTTGGCGTGGCGGATTACCCGCGGCCGATGGTCGACCTCGGCAGCAGCCGCGCCCGCGCCCTGGCAGCCTTCAAGCGCCTGCCGCAGCTGGCGGCGGAGACACCGGCATGAGCGATTTTCTGCGTCAGTTCGCCCAGGGCTTCGCGGCCCTGAACAAGGACAACCTCGAGCGCCTCGGCGACTTGTACAGCAACGATGCACTGCTGCGCGACCCGCTGCATGAAGTGCGCGGGCTGGCCGACATGCAGCGCTATTTCGCCGAGCTGTACGCCAATGTCAGCGAGCTGCGCTTCGATTTCTACGGCTTCGATCAGGTGCGCCCGGGCGAAGGCTACCTGCGCTGGACGATGAGCTACCGCCACCCGCGCCTGGCCGCCGGCCAGCTGATCCGTGTGGAAGGCTGCTCGCACCTGCTGTGGACCGACAAGGTTCATCAGCACCGTGATTTCTTCGATGCCGGCGGCCTGCTCTACGAGCACCTGCCCCTGCTCGGCCAGGCCATCCGCTGGCTGAAAAGGCGACTGGCATGAGACGCATCTGGCTCACCGGCGCCAGCAGCGGCATCGGCGCGGCCCTGGCCGAACTGCTGCTGCAACGCGGTCATCGCCTGGCGCTCAGTGCGCGCACGGCTGCGCCCTTGCTGAGCCTGGCCGAGCGCTACCCCGGGCAGGTTCTGGTAGCCCCTGGCGATCTCAGCGACGCCGCCCAAGTCCGGGCGATCGGCGAGCGCATCGCCCAGCTCTGGGGGGCACTGGACACCGTGATTCTGAATGCCGGCACCTGCGAATACGTCGACGTACAGGCCTTCGAGGCCGCGATGATCGAGCGGGTGGTGCGGGCCAACCTGTTCTCCGCCAGCTACTGCATCGAAGCGGCGCTGCCGCTGCTGCGCCTGGGCCGTGAGCCACACCTGGTCGGCATCGGCAGCTCGGTGACCTACCTGCCGCTGCCGCGCGCCGCGGCCTACGGCGCCTCGAAGGCCGGCATGCGCTACCTGCTGGAAGCACTGCGCCTCGACCTGGCGGCCGAGGGCATCGCCGTCACCTTGGTCAGCCCCGGCTTCGTCGACACCCCGCTGACGCAGAAGAACGATTTCCCCATGCCGATGCGCTGGCCGGTGGACAAGGCCGCCCGGCATATCGCCGAGCGGCTGGAGCAGCGCCCCTACGAGATCGCCTTTCCCGGGCCCTTCATCGCCATCCTGCGGCTGCTGGCCCACCTGCCCAAACGCCTGCAGGTGGCCATCGGCACACGCATGGCCCGCACCGCCGAGGACCGCGCATGAGAATCGCCATTATCGGCAGTGGCATCGCCGGCCTGACCAGCGCCTACCTGCTCAATCGCAACCATGCGATCACCCTGTTCGAGGCCGGCGACTGGGTCGGCGGCCATACCCATACGGTGGACATCCAAGTCGACGGTCACCCCTACGCGATCGACACCGGCTTTATCGTGTTCAACGACTGGACCTACCCGAACTTCATCCGCCTGCTCGAGCAGCTCGGCGTCGGCTACAAACCCACCGAAATGAGCTTCTCGGTGACTGATCCGCACAGCGGCGTGGAGTACAACGGCCACACCCTCAACAGTCTGTTCGCTCAGCGCCGCAACCTGCTGTCGCCGAAGTTCTTCGGCATGCTGCGCGACATCCTGCGTTTCAACCGCGAGGCACTGGACGACCTGCAGCAGCAGCGCATCGATGCCGCCACCAGCCTCGGCGACTACCTCGAGCAGCGCGGCTACGGCGAGCGCTTCATCCAGCACTACATAGTGCCGATGGGGGCGGCGATCTGGTCGATGTCGCTGGCCGACATGCTCGGCTTCCCGCTGCAATTCTTCGTGCGCTTCTTCAACAATCACGGCTTGCTGTCGCTCAGCAACCGCCCGCAGTGGTGCGTGGTCGAAGGCGGTTCGCGCAGCTATGTGGCGCCCTTGTGCTCCTCGTTCAAGCAGCACATTCGCCTGAACTGTCCAGTGCTACGGGTCGAACGAGACGAGCACGGCGTCACCCTGCATACCCGCGCCGGCCGCCAGCGTTTCGACAAGGTGGTGTTCGCCTGCCACAGCGACCAGGCCCTGGAGCTGCTCGCCGCCCCCTCGCCGACCGAGCAGGAGATTCTTGGCGCCATGCCCTATGCCGACAACGATGTAGTGCTGCACAGCGACACCCGCCTGCTGCCCAAGCGCCGCCTGGCCTGGGCCAGCTGGAATTATCGCCTGGGCGGGTCGGGCAGCCAATCGGCGGCGGTGACTTACAACATGAATATCCTTCAGGGTATTCACAGCGACACCACCTTCTGCGTCAGCCTCAATCAGACGGCACTGATCGACCCGAGCAAGATCCTCGCGCGCTATCGCTACGCCCACCCGCAATACAGCCTGGCCGGCGTGGCCGCACAGGCACGTTGGGAAGAACTGCTCGGCGCCCGGCACAGTTATTTCTGCGGTGCCTACTGGGCCAACGGCTTCCATGAAGATGGCGTGGTCAGCGCCCTGCGCGTGGCGCGCGCCTTTGGCGAGGAGCTGTGATGAACAGCGCCCTGTACAACGGCTGGGTGCAGCATCGGCGCTTCACCCCCAAAGCCCACAACTTCCGCTATCGCATGGGCCTGCTCTACCTGGACCTGGACGAGCAGCAGCAACTGTTCGACCTTTCGCCCCTGGCCGGCAATGGCCGCTGGGCGCCGTTCGCCTTTCGCGAGACCGACTACCTGCCGCAGTTCACCCGCGCCGGAATCAGCCTGAGCGATGCCGTGCGTCAGCGCGTCGGCGCGGCCCTGGGTCACAGGCCGCTGGGCTCGATCTGCCTGCTGACCCAGCCGCGCAGTTGGGGCCTGGCCTTCAATCCGGTGAGTTTCTTCTACTGCCATGACGCCGACGGCCGTCTGGAGGCGATCCTCTGCGAGGTGAGCAATACCCCCTGGCGCGAGCGCTATCACTATGTGCTGCCGGCAGACGGCGACGGCCATCAGCACTTCGCCGTGGCCAAGGCCTTTCATGTCTCGCCCTTTCTGCCGCGCGAGCTGGAATACCGCATGGCCTTCAGCCCCGCCGGCGAACGCCTGGGTATCCATATGGCCGACTGGATGAGCGACGGCCAGGGCGCGACCAAGGTGTTCGACGCCAGCCTCAGCCTGCACCGCAGCCCACTCGATCGCGCCAGCCTGCACGCCTACCTGCGCAGTTTTCCCTGGATGACCGGCAAGACCGTTGCGGCCATCTACTGGCAAGCCCTGCGCCTGCTGCTCAAGCGCATCCCCTTATTCAGCCATCGAGCCGCGCAAGGTCAATTCCGCGTCGCTCGCCCAGTGTCGAAGGACGTGCCCCATGAAAAGCTCTAGCCTGCCATCCGCGAAAACCTCGGTGCGTGCCGGCAGCGGCATCGGCGCCAGCCTGCTGCGCCACGCCGTCCTGCGCCAACTGGGCCAGTTGCGTCACGGTCACCTGCGGCTCATCGACGGTGATGATTTTCTCGATTTTGGCGATGCCAATGCCAGTCTGCGCGCCGAGATCCGCGTGCTGGACGGCGCCCTCTGGGGTCTGGTCGCCGGCAACGGCTCGATCGGCGCGGGCGAGGCCTACATCCACGGTTACTGGAGTTCACCCGACCTCACCGCGGTGATTCGCGTGTTCGCCGGCAACCTGGAACTGCTGGACGCCATGGAGCGCGGCCTGGCTCGGCTCGGCCGCCCTGTCGTGCAGAGCCTGCACTGGCTCAATCGCAATACCCGCAAGGGCTCGCGCAAGAATATCGCCGCCCACTATGACCTCGGCAACCAGCTGTTCGAGCAGTTGCTCGACCCGACCATGATGTACTCCGCGGCCATGTTCGCGCGCCCGGACGACAGCCTGGAGCAGGCGCAACTGCACAAGCTCGAACGCATCTGCCAGAAACTCGCGCTCAAACCCGGCGATCACCTGCTGGAAATCGGCACCGGCTGGGGCAGCATGGCGATCCATGCCGCCACCCGGTACGGTTGCCAGGTGACCACCACCACCTTGTCGTGCGAGCAATACGCCTACACGGAGCGACGCATCGCCGAACTCGGCCTGGGCGATCGCATCACCCTGCTGCTGGAGGACTACCGCGACCTGCAGGGCCAGTACGACAAGCTGGTGTCGATCGAAATGATCGAAGCCGTCGGCCACCGCTTCCTGCCCACCTACTTCAAGCAGTGCGCGCAGCTGCTGAAAGATGACGGACTGATGCTGCTGCAAGCCATCACCATCCGCGACCAGCGCTACGAGCAGGCGAAACACAGTGTCGACTTCATCCAGCGCTATATCTTCCCCGGCGGCGCGCTGCCCTCGGTGCACAAGATGCTGGAAATCATCACCGCCAAGACCGACATGAACCTGCACCACATGGAAGACTTCGGCCAGCACTACGCGCGCACCCTGCGCCTGTGGCACGCCAACCTGCAGCAGGCCCGGCACAAGCTCGAGCAGCTCGGCTACGACGAACACTTCTATCGGCTCTGGGAGTTCTACCTGTGCTATTGCGAGGGCGGCTTCATCGAGCGCACCATCGGCACCGCGCAATTACTGCTGGCCAAGCCGGCGGCGCAACCGCAACCCCTGCTAGGAAACTTCGATGCCTAAACTGATCGCCAATGCCCTCCTCTTTCAGCTCGGCTGGCTCGCCTGCGTATTCGGCGGCGACAGCCTGTGGCTGCTGCTGGTCGCGGCGGCAGTGGCGGTGCACCTGCTGTGGGTCAGCAACTGGGCCGCCGAGGGCAAACTGCTGATCAGCGTCTTTCTCGCCGGCAGCGCCCTGGACAGCTTCCTGCTCAACCTCGGGGTGTTCGACTTCGGCGAGCCGCGCAGCCTGATCCCGCTGTGGCTGGCCCTGCTCTGGCTGTTGCTGGCCACCACGCTCAACCATTGCCTGGCCTGGAGCGCCCGGCCCTGGTGGCGCGCCAGCCTGCTCGGGGCCTGCGCCGGCCCGCTGTCCTACTATGCGGGCGCGCAGATCGCCGGAGTCGGCCTGCCTTATGGCACCTGGCCGACCCTGCTCCTGCTCGCCGTGATCTGGGCCCTGGTGATGCCCGTGCTGCACGGGTTCGCCAAGCTCTACCGCAGCCAATACGAGCAAAGCGTGCGCGCGCGCCAATCGACCTAGGCTGCGCGAGCTGGATCAGGCTTGTGCATTCTCAGGCTGCACATTCATCGGTGCGCACGGCGCACCCTGCTTTGGTCGGCCGGATACAATGCGGCCCCGCGCCTGGCGTACACTGCACCGCTATGACCGAACCAACCCAGATCCCCCTCAGCCAATTGCCCAGCGAAGCCGCCGTCAGTTGCAGCAACTGCGCCGCCTGCTGCTGCCAGCTGGAAGTCATGCTGATCACCGACACCGGGGTGCCGCCGCGCTTTATCGCCACCGACGACTGGGGCGGTGAAGTCATGCATCGCCTGGATGACGGCTGGTGTGCGGCGCTGGATCGCGACACGATGCGCTGCACCATCTACGAGGTGCGCCCGCTGATCTGCCGCGAATTCGAGACCGCCTCCCCCGAATGCCTGGACGAACGCCGCGGCATGACCAGCATCTATCGCTGAAGTGGGCTTATTTGAAGGAACAAAAAAAATCGGCCCACAGGCCGATTTTTTCTTTGCCGCGCCCTAGAAACTCAAGCGGTAATGCAGGGTGTAGGCCTCGATGCCACCGTTCGGCTCCTTCAGCCCGGCATTGGAGTAGTGCAGCGCGCGCAGGCCAACTTCCTGATCGGCGAAGCGCAGGCCAACGCCGAGGCGATCCTCGAACTGGAAGGACGAGCCCAGGTTGCTGCCTTCCAGCTCGGTGCTGGAGAAGAAGGCCAGGCCGACTCCAGCCTCGATGTAGGGCCGCACGTTGTCCCCGCTGAACTCATAGACGAACACCGGACTGAACGACAGGCTGTGGTTGCTCGCCGTCTTGTCGCCTTCCCAGTAGGTATAGCCGGCATCCCAGTAGCCACCCAGGTGGCCGGTAGAGCTTTCCATCCAGCGGTGGCTGAAGTCGACTTGAGTGCCCAGCCGATAGACCATGGTCGATTCGTCGGACTGGCCGATGGCGAAGGTCACATCGGCGGCTTGCGCTGCACCAACCGCGCCCAGGGTCAAGGCCGCCAGCGCAGCCGCAGAAAACAGCTTAGTCATGGGAATATCCTTTTTTATTCGGTGGAAGGCGCTCCACCCTTCGCTGCTGGAAGTATAGAAATTTTTGTTCCTAGTGAAAGGCTGGAAAGAAATAAAAGTCCAGCCTTGCCCCAGTCACAGCGCCCTGACTGGTGCCGGCTCACCCCACAACCGCGGTAATACTGCCTGCATGCGCAGCGGTTCGGCGCTCGACCAGAAGCGCGCCGCCTGCGCCGGCCCATCGGCCAGCAACTGGCGCTCGCCGAGTATACGTCGCAATTGCCGCGCAACCGCCGCGCCGGTGTCGATCAGGCTGACGGCTTCAGGCAGCAACTCGCGCAACAGCGGTTTGATAAAGGGGTAGTGGGTACAACCGAGGATCAGCGTGTCGCAGCCCTCGGCCAGCAGCGGTTGCACCCAGCCGCGCAGTATGTCGCGGGTCTGCGCACCATCCAGGTCGCCGGCCTCGATACGCTCGACCAGTCCCGGGCAAGGCTGGGTAATCACCCGCACATCGCTGGCGAAGCGGTCGAGCAAGGCGGCGAACCTGGCGCTCTTCAGGGTGCCGGTGGTGGCCAGCACCCCGACCACCCCCGAGCGGGTCGCGGCGGCGGCCGGCTTGACCGCCGGTTCCATGCCGACGATCGGTAACTGCGGATACAGCTCGCGCAATTCGGCGACACCCGCCGCGGTGGCGGTGTTGCAGGCCAGCACCAGCGCCTTGGCGCCTTGCCCGAGGAGAAATCCGGCCAGCAGCCGGCAGCGCTCGCGGATGAATTCCGGGCTCTTCTCGCCATAAGGCACATGACCGCTGTCGGCTATATAGAGCAGCGACTCATTGGGCAGCAGCGCGCGAATCTCGCCCAGCACCGACAGACCGCCGACGCCGGAATCGAACACGCCGATGGGCGCGTCATTGCTCATGGCCGGCACCGCCACAGACGCTGCACGCCGGGTCACGCTTGACCCGCAGCTCACGAAAACGCGAACCCAGCGCATCGATCAGGAGCAAGCGGCCGACCAGCGGCTCACCGAACTGGGCCAGCAATTTCAGGGCTTCCAGGGCCTGCAGGCTACCGACCAGGCCCACCAGCGGGCCGACCACGCCAGCCTCGCTGCAGGTCAGTTCGGCTTCGCTGCCGTGGCCGTACAGGCAGTGATAGCAGGGGCTGTCGGCACGCCGTGGATCGAATACCGAAAGCTGCCCCTCCAGGCGAATCGCCGCGCCGCTGACCAGCGGCTTGCACGCCGCCACGCAGGCGGCGTTGACCGCCACGCGGGTGGCGAAGTTGTCCGAGCAGTCCAGCACCAGATCCACCGCAGCCACGGCGGCGGCCAGGGAATCGTCGTCCAGCGCCTGGCGATGGCTGTGCAGACGCAGCTGCGGATTGATCGCCAGCAGGCGTCGCGAGGCCGAATCGACCTTGCTCTGGCCGATGCTCTGGGTGTCATGGACGATCTGCCGCTGCAGGTTGGTCAGGTCCACCGTGTCGAAATCCGCCAGGTGCAATTCGCCAACCCCGGCCGCGGCCAGATACAGCGCCACCGGCGAGCCCAGCCCGCCCAGGCCGACGATCAGCGCGCGGCTGTGCTTGAGGCGCAACTGGCCGTCGATATCGATCTGTTGCACCAGGATCTGCCGGCTGTAGCGCAGCAATTCTTCGTCAGTCAGCATCGTTGCCTGCCTTTGTAGGCGCGGCCCATGGCCGCGGAAAAATCACAGGGAGTTCGCGGTCATGGACCGCCCCCACGAACATCATGCCCATTGTCCCAGGCTGATACGTTCGTGGCCGCCGAGGTCATGGCGGCTTTCCACCGCCGTGAAGCCCCGCGCCATCAGCAGCTCGCGCACCGCCGCCGCCTGATCGAAGCCGTGCTCCAGCAGCAGCCAGCCCGCCGCGTCGAGATAGGCCGGCGCCTGTCCGATGATCAGACGAATATCGTCCAAACCGTCCTCGCCCGCCACCAGCGCGCTGCTCGGTTCGAAGCGCAGATCGCCTTCGCCCAGATGATGATCGCCAGCGGCGATATACGGCGGGTTGCTGACGATCAGCTGATAACGCTGACCGGCCAGCGCGGCAAACCAGTGACTCTGGCAAAAACGCGCATTGGCCAGCTTGAGTCGCGCGCGATTGCGCTCGGCCAGGGCCACCGCCTGCGGCACCCGGTCGACGCCGGTGACCTGCCAGGCCGGCCTTTCGCTGGCCAGGGCCAGGGCAATAGCGCCGGTGCCGGTGCCCAGATCGAGCACGGCCGCAGGCGTGGCCGGAATCAGGGTCAATGCGCTTTCCACCAGCACCTCGGTGTCCGGCCGGGGAATCAGGGTGTGCGCCGCGACGTCCAGCTCCAGGCTCCAGAAGCCCTGGCGGCCGAGAATATGCGCCACCGGCTCGCCGGCCTGGCGCCGCGCCAGGTCGGCGGCAAAGCGCGCGCCCTGCTCGGCGTCGACTTCACGCTCGGGCCAGGTGTGCAGGTAGCTGCGCGACTTGCCCAGGGCGTGGCCGAGCAGCAGTTCGGCATCCAGCCGCGGCGTCGGCGAGTCGGGCAGTTCGGCGTTGTTGAGCAAGGATTCGATGGTGGCCATGTTTCTCTCGTAGGGTGGATCGGGGCGCGTAGCTCGCGCTGTATCGATCCACCGTGCGGGCTCCTGGTGGATGAAAAAGCGTCATCCACCCTACGTACTGGCGAATACCGCTCCCCTCTCCCTAACCCTCTCCCCAAAGGGGCGAGGGGATCAATCGGTGCACGCCGTGCAATCGCATCATGCCGGTGCCATCAATCGCCCAACGCGGCCAACTGGTCGGCCTGGTATTCCGCCAGCAGCGGCTCGATCACCGCGTCGACACCACCGGCCATCACTTCATTGAGCGAATACAGGGTCAGGTTTATGCGGTGATCGGTGACCCGGCCCTGGGGGAAGTTGTAGGTGCGAATGCGTTCGGAACGGTCGCCGGAGCCCACCAGCAATTTGCGCGTATCGGAAATCTCCTTGTGCGCGGCGGCGTCCTGCTGGTCCTTCAGTTTTGCCGCCAGCCAGGCCATGGCCCGTGCGCGATTCTTGTGCTGGGAGCGCTCTTCCTGGCACTCGACCACGGTACCGGTGGGAATGTGGGTGATGCGGATCGCCGAGTCGGTGGTGTTGACGTGCTGACCGCCGGCACCGGAAGAGCGGTAGGTGTCGATGCGCAAATCGGCCGGATTGATGTCGATATCGGCCTGCTCATCCGGCTCGGGCAACACCGCCACGGTGCACGCCGAGGTGTGGATGCGGCCCTGGGATTCGGTCTCGGGCACGCGCTGTACGCGGTGGGCGCCGGACTCGAACTTGAGCTTGCCATAGACATTGTCGCCTTCGACCCGGGCGATCACTTCCTTGTAGCCGCCGTGCTCGCCTTCGCTGGCCGAGAGAATCTCGACCCGCCAGCCGCGCCGTTCGGCATAGCGCGAATACATGCGAAACAGGTCGCCGGAGAAGATCGCCGCCTCGTCGCCACCGGTGCCGGCGCGCACTTCGAGAAACACGTTGCGGCCGTCGCGGGGGTCTTTTGGCAACAGCATGCGCTGCAGGTTTTCTTCCAGTTCGATCAGTTTCTCTTTGGCCTCGGCGACTTCTTCCTCGGCCATTTCACGCATGTCCGGGTCGCTGTCCTTGAGCAGCGCCTGGGCGCCCTCGAGATCGGCCTGCACCTTGCGAAACGCCCGAAACGCGCTGTTAACCGGCTCGATCTCGGCATATTCGCGGGAGTAAGCCCGGAACTGGTTCTGATTGCCGATCACTTCGGCATCGCCAAGCAGCGCAGTCAGCTCTTCGAAGCGGTCCTGCAGCATGTCGAGTTTATTGATCAGTGACGCTTTCATTGCAGGCCTTTATTTATTCACCGAACTGGACGGCGCGCCCTCATCGAGGGCAAAGAGTTCCTGGGCCACGCCGAGCGCATCGACGCGGCCATCGGCAGAGAGTTTTTTCAGCTGCACGCTGGGCGCATGCAACAGTTTGTTGGTCAGCCCGCGTGCCAGTTGCACCAGCACCTCCTCGGCCGAACTGCCGTTATTGAGCAGACGCATGGCCTTGGCCAATTCTTCATCACGCAGGCGCTCGCCCTGCTGGCGATAGGCCTTGAGCACATCCACCGCGGCCAGTTCACGCAGGCGCAGCATGAAGGTCTCGGCTCCCGCGGCGACCAGTTCCTCGGCCGCCTGCGCGGCGCCCTGGCGGCTTTTCAGGTTCTCCGCGATCACTTCATGCAGGTCGTCGACGGTATACAGGTAGACGTCGTCGAGCTCGCCGACCTCGGCCTCGATATCGCGCGGCACGGCGATGTCGACCATGAAGATCGGCTTGTGCTTGCGCTTTTTCAGTGCCCGCTCGACCGCGCCCTTGCCGAGAATCGGCAACTGGCTGGCGGTGGAGCTGATGACGATATCGCTGTTGATCAATTCGTCCGGAATTTCCGAGAGCAGCACCGCATGCGCACCGAACTGCTCGGCCAGGCTGCTGGCGCGCTCCAGGGTGCGGTTGGCCACGACGATGCGCTTGACCCCCTGCTCGTGCAGGTGTCGCGCCACCAGGCTGATAGTCTCGCCGGCACCGATCAGCAGCGCCTGGCTACGGTGCAGGTCGCTGAAGATCTGCTTGGCCAGGCTCACCGCGGCAAACGCCACCGACACCGGGTTCTCGCCGATAGCGGTATCGGTGCGCACGGTTTTGGCGGTGCTGAAGGTGGCCTGGAACAGGCGCCCGAGCAGCGGACCGACGGTGCCGGCCTCGCGGGCCACGGCATAGGCGGACTTCATCTGGCCGAGAATCTGCGGCTCGCCCAATACCATCGAATCCAGCCCCGAGGCCACGCGCATCATGTGGCGCACCGCGGCATCGTCCTCGAGCACGTAGGCACAGGCACGCAGCTCGTCGAGATTGAGTTTGTGGTACTCGGCCAGCCAGACCAGCACCCCCTCGACAGTCAGCACGTCCTGTTCGAGGTACAGCTCACTGCGGTTGCAGGTCGACAGAATCGCCGCCTCACGGCTGGCCGTGCACTGGCAGAGCTGCTGCAAGGCCTCGACCAACTGCTCCGGAGAAAAAGCCACGCGTTCGCGTACAGCCACCGAGGCGGTTTTATGGTTGATACCGAGGGCAATAAAGGCCATGCAGAGTCGCTGACAGGAAGATAAGCGCGCAATTGTCCTACTTCGACAGAGTGAGAACAACCACCGCCGAATATTGTCTTAGCAGACACCACGCAGCTATCGAGACTCGCCCCATGGGCTTGCCCTACGGCTTGTGTCATGATGCCCCGACCGCAGGTTAGTCGCCGTTCTCTCTATGATTGTCTCTATGAATAGATCATTCGCGTTGCTGGCCGCCCTTGCTTTGTTAGGCGGTTGCCAGACATTTATCGCCCCCGTATCAGATGGCACACCGCCAGTGGAAGAGGCCCCCGCCGGAGCAGAAGCGCCGAAGCCCGAGGTCTATGCCTCGTTCAGCCAGGAAACCCTGCTCGCGTTGCTCACCGCCGAACTGGCCGGGCAGCGCAACCGCTTCGATATCGCCATCGGCAACTACGTGCAGCAGGCCCAGGCGACCCAGGACGCCGGCGTGGCCGAGCGCGGTTTCCGCATTGCCGAATACCTCGGCGCCGAACAAGCCGCGCTGGATACTGCGCTGATCTGGGCGAAAAATGCCCCCGACAACCTCGACGCCCAGCGTGCCGCCGCCATTCAGCTGGCCCGCGCCGGCCGCTATGACGAATCCATGACCTACATGGAGCAGGTGCTGCAACGCAAAGGCGACACCCACTTCGATTTTCTCGCCCTGTCCGCCCTCGAAACCGATGCGGATACCCGCGCCGGCCTGCTGCAAAGCTTCGATCGCCTACAGAGCAAGTACCCGGACAATGGCCAGCTGCTATTCGGCAAAGCCTTGCTGCTGCAGCAGGACGATCGCCCGCAAGAGGCGCTCGAACTGCTCGAAGCACAATCGGCCAAGCAGGACGAAATCAGTCCATTGCTGCTCCACGTGCGCCTGCTGCAAGGCCTCGATCGCGGCGATGAGGCCCTGCCGCTGTTGCAAAAAGGCATCAGCCTGCACCCCGACGACAAACGCCTGCGCCTGACCTATGCCCGCTTGCTGGTCGAGCAGGACCGCATGGACGACGCCAAAGGCGAGTTCAGCGCGCTGCTGCAACAGTTCCCCCAGGACGACGACCTGCGGTTCTCGCTTGCCCTGGTCTGCCTGGAAGCCGAAGCCTGGCGCGAGGCCATCGTCTACCTCGAAGAGCTGGTCGAACGCGACAGCCACGTCGATGCTGCCCACTACAACCTGGCGCGCGCCTACGAAGCCCTTGGCGAAAAGGACAGCGCCCTGATCGAATATGCCCTGGTCGGCCCCGGCAACGACTTCCTCCCGGCCCAGGCGCGCCAGGCGCAGCTGCTGTTCGACAGCAAGCGCTCGGCAGAAGCCTCGCAACGCCTGAGCCAGGCCCGTACGGCACAGCCCGACTATGCCATCCAGCTCTACCTGATCGAAGCGGAAGCCCTGGCCAGCAACAGTCAGCACGGACAAGCCTGGCAAGTGGTGCAGCAAGCGCTGGAGCAATTCCCCGACGACCTCAACCTGCTCTATACCCGCGCCATGCTCGCCGAAAAACGCGATGACCTGGACCTGCTGGAGCAGGATTTGCGCTTCATCCTCGAACGCGAGCCGGATAACAGCATGGCGCTCAACGCGCTGGGCTACACCCTGGCCGACCGCACCACGCGCTACGACGAAGCCAAGGAGCTGATCGAACAAGCCCTGCGACTCGACCCGCAAGACCCGGCGATTCTCGACAGCCTAGGCTGGGTCAACTACCGCCTGGGCAATCTCGACGAAGCCGAACGCCTGCTGCGCCAGGCGCTGAAACGCTTCCCCGACCACGAAGTCGCCGCCCACCTCGGCGAAGTACTCTGGGCCCAGGGCAAGCAGCGTGAAGCACGTAAAATCTGGGCCAACGCCCTCAAACAACAACCTGACAGCACTGTATTGCGCAGCACCCTGCTGCGCCTGACCGGATCAGAGACGTTTTGATGCTTGTTCGCCAGCTCCTCGTATTCAGTTTGATAGCCCTGCTCGCCGGTTGCGCCGGGCTGACCTCCCGTGAAGCCCTCGAGGGCGAAGGCAGCCCGGCACTCTGGCAAAGCCACAAACAACAGATCGGCAGCCTCGACGCCTGGCAAATCAGTGGCAAGGTCGGCATTCGTGCCCCACAGGATTCCGGCAGCGGCACCCTGTTCTGGCTGCAGCGCCAGGACTACTACGACATTCGCCTGTCCGGCCCGCTCGGCCGTGGCGCCGCGCGCCTGACCGGACGCCCAGGCGCCATCCAACTGGAAGTGGCCAACCAGGGCCGCTACCAGGCCACCTCGCCCGAACAACTGTTGCAGCAACAGCTGGGCCTCAACCTGCCGGTCTCGCACCTGCTGTGGTGGATTCGCGGCCTTCCCGCGCCGGACAGCAAGAGCCGCCTGACCCTGGACGGCGACAGCCGCCTGGCGCAACTGAGCCAAGCCGGCTGGCAGGTCGAGTACCTGCGCTACGCCGAGCAGGACGGCTACTGGCTACCAGAGCGCCTCAAGCTGAGCGGTCACGACCTGCAAATCACCCTGGTGATCAAGGACTGGCAACCGCGCCAGCTCGGCCAATGACCCCGCCGGCAATACCCGCAGCGGCCGAACTGGTTCTGCCGGCACCGGCCAAACTCAACCTGATGCTGCATATCCTCGGCCGTCGCGCCGATGGCTATCATGAGCTGCAGACCCTGTTCCAGTTTCTCGACTTCGGCGACGAGCTGGGTTTTGCCGTGCGCGCAGACGGCGCCATCCGCCTGCACAGCGACCTCCCCGGCGTGGACCACGACAGCAACCTGATCGTGCGCGCCGCCCGCGCCCTGCAACAACAGGCGGGCTGCGTGCTGGGTGCCGACATCTGGCTGAGCAAACGCCTGCCCCTGGGCGGCGGCATCGGCGGCGGCAGCTCGGATGCGGCAACCACCCTGCTCGGCCTCAACCACCTCTGGCAGCTGCACTGGGATGAAGATCGCCTGGCCAGCCTGGGCCTGAGCCTGGGGGCCGACGTACCGGTTTTCGTTCGCGGTCGCGCCGCCTTTGCCGAAGGCATTGGCGAAAAACTCACCCCGGTGACCCTCAGCGAACCCTGGTTTCTCGTGGCAATTCCGCAAGTCCTTGTCAGCACTGTGGAAGTTTTCTCCGACCCTGAGTTGACACGGGATACGCCGCCCATTAAAGTTCGCAGCCTTCTTGAGGGGGGCAGTCGTAATGACTGTCAGCCAGTCGTCGAGAAGCGTTACCCAGAAGTACGTAATGCGCTGATCTTATTGAATAAATTTGTATCGGCAAAACTGACTGGAACTGGAGCTTGTGTGTTTGGGAGCTTCCCAAACAGGGTCGATGCTGATAAAGTCGCCCGCCAACTTCCAGCCACTCTGCCAAGTTTTGTGGCACAAGGTCGTAACATCTCGATGTTGCACCGCGAGCTTGAAGTTTTGGCAAAGAAGTGAATGAGTAGCATCGGTTACAGGGGCGTCGCCAAGCGGTAAGGCAGCAGGTTTTGATCCTGCCATGCGTTGGTTCGAATCCAGCCGCCCCTGCCATTACTGCCTCAGGGCAGCGATAAACCGACAAGCAGCATTGGGTTACACACGATACAGGGGCGTCGCCAAGCGGTAAGGCAGCAGGTTTTGATCCTGCCATGCGTTGGTTCGAATCCAGCCGCCCCTGCCATTTTCTATACTCATCCAGGTATACCCTCAGCCGGCAGGTACTGCGCGTGTCCAAGATGATGGTCTTTACGGGGAACGCTAACCCCGATCTGGCGCGACGTATCGTACGTCAGCTGCACATCCCCCTCGGCGATGCTTCTGTCGGAAAATTCTCCGACGGCGAGATCATGATTGAAATCAACGAAAACGTCCGCGGTAAAGACGTATTCCTGATTCAGCCGACGTGCGCGCCAACCAACGACAACCTGATGGAACTGGTAGTGATGGCCGACGCCTTCCGCCGCTCCTCAGCCACCCGAATCACTGCTGTCATCCCCTACTTCGGCTATGCCCGCCAGGATCGCCGCCCGCGCTCCGCCCGCGTGGCAATCAGCGCCAAAGTCGTGGCCGACATGCTCACCGTAGTAGGCATCGACCGGGTTCTTACCGTCGACCTGCACGCGGATCAGATTCAGGGCTTCTTCGATATCCCGGTAGATAACATCTACGGTTCGCCAGTATTGGTGGACGATATCGAAGACCAGCGCTTCGACAACATGATGATCGTCTCCCCGGATATCGGCGGTGTGGTGCGTGCGCGTGCCGTCGCCAAATCCCTGGGTGTTGACCTGGCGATCATCGACAAGCGTCGCGAGAAAGCCAACCAGTCCGAAGTGATGCACATCATCGGCGACGTGGAAGGCCGTACCTGCATCCTGGTCGACGACATGGTGGATACCGCCGGCACCCTGTGCCACGCGGCCAAAGCGCTGAAAGAACATGGCGCCGCCAAGGTCTTCGCCTATTGCACCCACCCGGTACTCTCGGGCCGTGCGATCGAAAACATCGAAAACTCCGTACTCGACGAGCTGGTGGTGACCAACACCATTCCGCTGTCCGCCGCCGCGCAATCCTGTTCGCGTATTCGCCAACTGGATATCGCCCCGGTAGTCGCTGAAGCGGTACGCCGTATCAGCAATGAAGAATCGATCAGCGCGATGTTCCGCTAACCCGGAAGTCGCCCTGAACGCGAAACGCCCTACTGTGTTGGTGGGGCTTATTACCTAACCGTCCGGTCGCTGGTCGCAAGCGTGAAGGGCGGTTTGGTTATTTTGGAGAAGTGAAATGACTGTTGAATTTGCCTTGAATGCCGAAGTGCGTTCCGACCTGGGGAAAGGTGCGAGCCGCCGCCTGCGTCGTAACGTTGCCATGGTTCCCGCGGTCATCTACGGTGGCGAAAAAGCCCCGCAGTCGATCAGCCTGCTGGCCAAAGAACTGGCCAAGCTGCTGGAGAACGAAGCCTCGTTCAGCCACGTACTGACCCTGAACGTCGCCGGCAGCAACGAAAGCGTCCTGATCAAAGCCCTGCAGCGTCACCCGGCCAAAGGCTACGTGATGCACGCCGACTTCATCCGCGTGATCGCCGGCCAGAAACTGACCGCCCACGTCCCCCTGCACTTCCTCAACCAGGAAACCGCAGTTGGCGTGAAGACCCAAGGTGGCGAAGTTTCCCACACCCTGGCTGAAGTTGAAGTTTCCTGCCTGCCGAAAGACCTGCCGGAATTCATCGAAGTCGACATGGCTGCCGTTGAAATCGGTCAGATCCTTCACCTGTCCGACCTGACCCTGCCGAAAGGCGTTGAACTGGTTGCACTGGCTCATGGCAACGACCTGGCAGTGGCTAACATCCACGCTTCGCGCGTAGTCAAAGACGTAGTAGAAGGCGAAGAAGAAGAAGGCGAAGGCGCTGCCGAGTAAGTCTCGCACCGCCGGAAACCAGCCCTGACGCATTAGCGGCTGGGCTATTTCCACGAAAGGGCTCCTGACATGACTGCCGTACAACTGATCGTCGGCCTGGGCAACCCAGGCCCCGAATACGACCAGACCCGGCATAATGCAGGGGCCCTTTTCGTTGAGCGCCTGGCTAGCAACCAGGGCGTCAACCTAAGCGCTGATCGCAAATATTTCGGCCTGGTGGGCAAGTTCAGCCATCAGGGTCGCGACGTTCGCCTGCTGATCCCCACCACCTTCATGAACCGCAGCGGCCAGTCCGTAGCGGCGCTGGCGAATTTCTTCCGCATTCCGCCGGAAGCCATTCTGGTGGCCCACGACGAACTCGACATGCTCCCCGGCGTCGCCAAACTCAAACAAGGTGGCGGGCACGGCGGGCATAACGGCCTGCGCGACATCATCGCCCAGCTCGGCAACCAGAATAACTTTCACCGCCTGCGGCTCGGCATCGGCCACCCGGGGCACAGCAGCATGGTGTCCAACTTCGTCCTCAGCCGCGCCCCGCGCAGCGAGCAGGAACTGCTCGACACCAGCATCGACTTCGCTCTCGGCGTACTGCCGGAGATGCTCGCTGGCGACTGGAACAAAGCGATGCTCAAGCTGCACAGCCAGAAAGCCACCTCTTAACTCTCCGCGAGGGATACACCATGGGATTCAATTGCGGCATCGTCGGCCTGCCCAACGTCGGCAAGTCCACCCTGTTCAATGCCCTTACCAAAGCCGGCATCAGCGCGGAGAACTTCCCCTTCTGCACCATCGAGCCGAACACGGGCATCGTGCCGATGCCCGACGCACGCCTGGAAGCCCTGGCCGCCATCGTCAAGCCCGAGCGCGTGCTGCCGACCACCATGGAATTCGTCGACATCGCCGGCCTGGTGGCCGGCGCCTCCAAGGGTGAAGGACTGGGCAACAAATTCCTCGCCAACATCCGCGAGACCGACGCCATCGCCCACGTGGTGCGCTGCTTCCAGGACGAGAACGTGATCCACGTCTCCAACAGCGTCGACCCCAAGCGCGACATCGAGATCATCGACCTGGAGCTTATCTTCGCCGACCTCGACAGCCTCGAGAAACAGCTGCAGAAGGTCACCCGCAACGCCAAGGGCGGTGACAAGGAAGCCGTGGCGCAAAAGGCCCTGATGGAAAAACTGATCCCGCACTTCAGCGAAGGCAAGCCGGCGCGCACCCTGCTCAAGACCCTGAGCGACGACGACAAGCAGCTGATCAAGAGCTTTCACTTGCTGACCGTCAAGCCGGTAATGTACATCGCCAACGTCGCCGAAGACGGCTTCGACAACAACCCCCTGCTCGACGTGGTGCGTACCATCGCCGATGCCGAGGGCGCCATCGTGGTACCGATCTGCAATAAACTGGAAGCCGAAATTGGCGAACTGGAAGACGACGAGAAAGCCGAATTCCTCGCCGACCTGGGCATGGAAGAACCAGGCCTCAATCGGGTGATCCGCGCCGGCTACGAACTGCTCAACCTGCAGACCTACTTCACCGCCGGGGTGAAGGAAGTCCGCGCCTGGACCGTACGCATCGGCGCTACCGCTCCCCAGGCCGCCGCGGTGATCCACACCGACTTCGAAAAAGGCTTTATCCGCGCCGAAGTCATCGCCTACGACGACTTCATCCAGTTCAAGGGTGAAGCTGGCGCCAAGGAAGCGGGCAAATGGCGCCTGGAAGGCAAGGAGTACATCGTCAAGGACGGCGACGTCATGCACTTCCGCTTCAACGTCTAAGCGCGACGCCGGATGCCGGCGGACACCGCCCCCCCGTACTCACCCTGTGATACGGGGGTTTTCTTATCCCGCAACGTCCACCGTGATTCGTTGTGATCCGAGTTTTAACCGGGTACGCCACCGGCGCACGAAGCCTGAACCGGATACAAAACCCTGGGCAAGACTCAGAAGCCAGAGGTAGAGGCATGCTGCCTGACACCCCATGCCGCACCGCCAAACCCAGGGCGCTGATCATGCAAGGCATCAACCCGGCCCACAACCGGCAGCTAGCGCTGATCAAGCGGGGACAGGAAAACGCCACCACATTCGAAAACACTACAAAGGCATGGCTGGCCCTGAAGGATTGGGAGGACGTGACCAAGACCAGGCGGCCGCGGCTGTAAGTGCCTGCTGCACCAGACCGTCCTTAGCGTTTTCGATCATCCCTGACACGGACTGAATCCCACTGCGGTCAATGCGGCCGCTCCGGCCTAGCCAACCCCAATCTTTCGATTCGATAACGCAGCATGTCTCGCGTGAGCCCAAGTAGTCGTGCGCTCTTGGTGACGTTCCAATCGGTCTTGCTCAGCGTACTGACAACCATCTCGCGCTCGACCTCGGGTTGATTCAACCCTGAAATGTCTCCAGCTCTGTCGCTGCATTCCGACCGCTGGACACCGTCATAACTGCAAAACTCACCCTTCAGGTTAGAGCAGACGGTCAACTGGGCAGGGGTGATCAGGCTCCCTTGTGCTAGCAAAACGCTCTGTTCGAGCATGTTGCGCAACTCACGCACATTACCTGGCCAGCTATAGCTTAATAGCAAGGCCTCGGCCTCAGCCGAGAACTTCAGCCCCGGTTTACCGTAGCGTTTGCTGTGCACATTGAGGAAATGGCGAGCAAGGTGCAACGCATCGTCGCCTCGTACATACAGACGCGGAACCTTGATCGAGATGATGCGCAGGCGAAAGAACAGGTCGCGGCGAAATTTGCCTTGCTGCACCATCTGCTCGAGATTGCAATTGGTTGCGCTGATGATGCGCAAATTGACTTTGCGCTCCTTCACCGAACCGATGCGGCGAATGGTGCGGTCCTCAAGCAGCTTGAGCAACTTGGCTTGCAGGGCGAGGTCCATCTCGCCCACCTCATCGAGGAACAACGTACCGCCTTCCGCCGCTTCAACCAAACCAGCCCGACGCTCCTTGGCGTCGGTGAATGCACCTTTCTCATGACCGAAAAGCTCAGCCTCCAGCAGATGAGCCGGGATCGAGGCGCAGTTGATCTCGACAAAAGGACCGCTGCGGCGCACACCGTCGAAATGCAGCGCCCGCGCGACCAGTTCCTTGCCGGTTCCGGTTTCGCCCTCGATCAATACCGCGGGCAGGTCAGCGTCGGTCATGCGGCTTTCCGCATCGAGCAACTGCCGGACCATATTCTTTAGTCCCTGCATCGCGGGCGAGTCACCGACCAGCGCAGCCAGCCCGGTATCCTGAGCATCGCGCTTCTGATAGTAGGCCAATTTGTGCTCGACACGCCGTGCATCCATCGCCTTGTCGATCAGCAGCTTGAGCTCGGCCAATGCCACAGGCTTGGTCAGATAGTGGAAAGCGCCTGCTTTCATCGCCGACACAGCGTCATCGATGTTGCCGTACCCGGTCATCATGATCAATTTGATCTGGGGTGCGCTGACGTGAACCTGGGTGATCAGTTCAAGTCCACTCATGCCTGGCAAGGAATGATCGCTCAGCAGCAAGTCCGGCTGTTGGGTCTTGAGGAATTCGAGAGCCTGCTCGGCCGAGTGACAAACCCATGCCTCGTAGTTTTTACGCTCGAGATAGGTCTGAATGTTTTCGGCCAGTTTCTCATCATCCTCAACAATCAGTATGCTATGTTCCATAACGCTCTCCCTCCGCCACTCTAAAACTCAAGCACACGCTGGTTCCTTCCTGCTCTCGACTGATCAGGCTGACCTTTCCGCCAAAGCGTTCCATGATTCGCTTCACCATCACCAGCCCTACTCCAAGCCCGCCTTGCTTGGTGGTGTAGAACGGTTTGAAGGCCATCATTTCCTGTTGTCGCGACATGCCCTTGCCATTGTCACTGATGGTCATGTGCAACCATCGACTGACACTGTCTTGCTCGATTTTCACTCCCAGTCGCCCACCTTCTGGCATGGCCTCGATGGCGTTAGCCAGCAGGCTGTTAAGCACCTGGGAGAGCAACACCCGCTGGCTTACCACCGCCGGTACAGACTCAGCGGCGAACTCAACTTGAACCTTCGACCGTTTGATCTGGTGATCGAAGGCATTCAGGGTGTCGCGTATAGCCTCAACCGGCTCTACCGTTTCGGGCTCGCCACTGAGTGGACGTGAGGTGATCAGCAGATCGCGCACCCATTTCGACATGCGATCGACCTGATCGATGATGTCGTGGATATTTTTCGATGCAGGTTGACCGGCCAGCTCCAGCGCCAGTTCGGCGCTGGAGCGAATTACCGCAAGTGGATTGCGCAAACTGTGAGCCACCGAGGAGGACATTTCACCCAGGGTCACGAACGCTTCATTGGAAATCAGTTGCTGTTGCTGAGACGCGAGCAAGGCTGAAGCCCGACGAACTATCCAATACAGGCTGAAGTAAATCAGCCCGCCGCCAATCGCCGCGGTGAGCCAGATAACCACATAACCGCGCTGGATCCTGGCAATCAGGTCCATCGGCTCCTTGTAAATCTCGATCATCGACATGACATTGCCCGCGCTATCGAGAAGCGGGATGTAGTTTTCGATAAACAGATTTTCCGGCATGCGCAGAAACTTCTGTTCGATTTTACTATCCGAAACTTTGTAGTGGCTGGAGGCAACTCTTTGCTTCAAGCGAAAGGCCTCCTCCAGATAGTGATTGCTTGAATCCGGCTTGCCGATCAGCTCCGGGTTGGTCGACCAGATGATCACGCGATCAGGCGCGTAGATATTGGCCAGCAGGACATCGGGCAAGTTGCTGATGTGATCAAGAAACTCCTTACGCGAGACTTTCAGCACTTGCTGGGTGACGGCAGGTTGTGAGACGTCCCGACGTGGGTCGAGATACTCAGTCATGGGCATGTCGGAGGGTAGTTCGGCGTAGCGGACTTGAACGTCAGCGATTGCCTGAATGAACTGAGCACTGAGCATGGCATCCCGCTCGATACTTTCGTCCACCACGAAACGGGTAGAAATGACGCCAAGGCTTATCGCGACAGACGCGATGATGACCAGGCTAGCCAATGAAAACCAACGCAACAGGTTGAATTGCTTCGTGGTTGTCTCTCCATCCAACATACCTTTCTCCCCGACAGACGGCACCGCCATGAGGACGTCCTGTCCGCGAGACTCCAGCTAGGTACTTTTTTGCTTTTGAATAGTTATAGTCCACCCGCATAGCGACGATTAAATAACCAATCGCAATTAGTTAAATTGCATTCATCGTTTTATTTGCATTTATTTTTTGGCGTCAAATACTTAACCCAAGCAGACTATTGCCGGGCTAAATACTATTAATAAGCTCAATGACTACAGCTGCACCCGCCCATCTTGTTAACCCCCGCGACCGTAACCATTGAACGCTGGTTCGGCTTGGTAATTGATCAATCAGGTCAATCGAACCTGCTGTTCAGTTGCAATCCTTTTTATATCTCTCTTTCCCCGCTTCCCCCCCAAATACCCCCAAACCTGGGGGGCCCCCTCCTGGAACTGACTGTCTTTATTCTCTCTGTTCCCCGCACAAGCCCGACCTAGACGCGTTGCTGCATTATTTTCAGAAATGGTACGGATGTTGCCATGACCTATGCAGCCTGCCAGTGGCCAAGCAAATCCACATGAGGCGGGGTTCATCGCGGGAGAGAGAACTCATGCAGAGCAAAATGTCTATTTCCTCGGCGACCATCATGCTCATTGTCGCCACGAGCCAATCAGTCCAGGCCGCACTGTTTAGCCTGGATCCGGGCCCCTACCTTCCTGAGAATGCTTCTTTCGCCGCCTGGTATCAGGATACCCATGGCCGCGCCCTCGACCTGTGCCTGTCCAAAGTGCTCAGTTCCCGCGTCCCCACTGTACCCGGGGACGCGCCTTCCTACATGTGCTCGCTGCTACCTTCACCTGGAGTTTTTGACGACACTCAACCGCTGGTATTCCCCAGCAACTTCCCCGACGAGGCGTTCTGGTTCACTGGCGATGCCGCCATCACAGACGCCGTCACGGGAATCGACTTGCTCTACGTCTCGGCCCTCGAGGCCGCCTTCAGCGGCGGGTTGCCCGCCGACGGCGAGCAGATCAGCTTCGCCCGCATCCGCGTCCGCGTCGACCTGCCGGCGCCCGGCACCTACACCATCACCCATCCCTATGGCGTCGAAGTGTTCGAGGTGAGCGCAGACGATATCGGTGCCGATGGCGTACGGGCGATCAACATGACTCGCGACATCGGCATCGGCGCGCCGAAAACCTACAGCGGCGCGCTTGCCGGCGATATTGGTCCCTTCCTGCGTAGCGTGAACGGCCCTTATAGCGAGACCAACCCGGAAACCGGTCAAGTCGAAAGTTTTGTCGGCGACCCCAACCTCGAAGAAGCAGTAACCGGCAGCCCGTTCGGCACCAATTACCTGCGCATCGAAGGCCCCAACGGCATCGACCTGCGCACTGACCTGTTCGCCGTGTCCGGCAAGCTTTCAAGCGTGGTCCTGCCGACCCCGGCGATCGTCGAACGCGCCACCTACTCGCGCAGTACCGACGCCAGCGGCGCCACGGCGCAGCAAGATGTGTTCGTGCAAGCCCCGCCACCGCCTGGCACGAGCAGTTTTGTCGATACCGCCAGCGCCACCGTGGTGATGACCGAGGCCAATGCCACGGGCAACTGGTACGGTCAGTCAGGCAGCGAGCCGACACCCCTGGCCAACGTCAACATCAGTGCGGACAACAGCGCAGCCATCGCCAGCAGTACGCCCACCACCCTCGCCGCCCCTCTGGTCGACCTAGTGATAATCCACCGGGCCGAGTACAGCCTGGCTTCCGGTGACCTGACGCTAGAGGCCAGTACCAGTGACGAAACCGCCCCTCCCACGCTGAGCGCCAGCGCCAGCAACGGTTCGACGATCGGCACACTCAGCGGAGCGGGCGCCCTCAAGACCCTGACAACCCGTATCACGCCGATTCCCCCTGCGCGCGTCACCGTGACGTCGGCGAACGGCGGCAGTGATAGTGAAGACCTGGTCATCCTCCCCTGAAGTAATCCTAGACATGCTCTTTCGAGCCTGGAGGCATCATGTACAAGTGGCCAGGAAATCTCGTCATGGCTCTAGGACTGGCGGCCAGTATGGCCAGCACAGTTCAGGCCGAACTCACCGCCGTCGACCCGGGGCCCTACACCGCGGCGACCGGCAACTTTCCACGCTGGTATGAGGACGCCGATGGTCTAGCCCTCGAGCTGTGCCAGTCCAAGGCTTTGAGTTCCAGGGCTGCGGCGGCTCCCGGTACCTACATGTGTACATTGAACGCGGAACCGGGCGTATTCGACGACAACCTGCCGATGGTGTTTCCGAACAACTTCCCCAGCGAGCTGTTCTGGTTTCTCGCCGAGACCAGCATCCCCGACACGGGCAATAGCGGCTACGAGCTGGATGTCTACGTCGCTGCCCTGGAAGCCGCTTTCGCCCTTGGGCTACCCGCTGTCGGGGACCAACAAAGCTTCGCGCGCATCCGTATCCGCGCCTCGGTCCCGGTAGCGGGGTCCTACACCATCACCCATCCCTATGGCGTGGATACCGTCGTGGTCACCACACCCGGACGTCGAGCGATCAACATCACCCGCGACATCGGGATCGGTGCACCGGGTGACTTCGGTGGCGCCCTCACCGGCGATATCGGCCCATTCCTGCGGAGTGTGAATGGCCCCTACACCGAGACCAACCCGGACACCGGGACAGTTGAAACCTTTGTCGGCGACCCGAACCTGACCGAAGCGGTCACCGGCAGCCCGAACAACACCAACTTCGTGCGCATCGAAGGACCGGCCGGGACCCTCGAAACCAACCTGTTCGTGGTATCGGGCAAGGTGCTCGATTCGCGCCCCGCAACCCCCGTGGAAGTAGAGCGCTCCAGCTACAGCCGCACAGCGACCCAGACCCGAATCGAAGTGTTCGCCACTGCTCCTGCGGACGCCACGCTGTGTTTCCGCGAAACCCTGGACCTGGTCGATGGCACCCCACCATCGCCCTGCCTGATCGACCTGATCGGTGAAAACGGTTATTTCTTCGCGCACGACCCGGCCCCACTGACATTGTCGCCTTTCGTGGTGGTCACCGCGACTCACCCCACCGGAGTGACCCAACCGACGTCGGTGTCGAGCCCATTGGCCGACATCGTCAAGATCGATAGCGCACGCTTTTCCTGGGACGATCGGCGCCTAACCGTACAGGCCAGTTCCAGCGACCAGCTGACGGTTCCGGACTTGGTCGCCCAAGGCTTCGGACGGCTGTCCAAGGCGGGATCGACGCAGACCCTGACCGTCGACAACCTGCCGCAGCCACCCGCCAGCATCACGGTGAAGTCCGCCGCTGGCGGCTCGGATACCGAGCTGGTCACAGTCGCGGGTAGTCCACTGCCAGTCGGGCCCAACCAGCCACCGCTGGCCGTCGATGACATTGCCAGCACCAGTTCCGGAGTGCCGGTGACCATTGGGGTCCTGGCCAATGACAGCGATCCCGACAACGACACACCGCTCAGCGTGGTCGAGTTGACCCCACCCGCCAACGGTCAGGGCAGCGTTGTCCTGAATGGCAGCACCTCGGTGATCTACACACCACCCACTGCGGTCAACGGCGCACCACTGGTCACGAGCTTCACCTACCGGGCTCAGGATGCCCGCGGCGAGCGCTCGGAACCGGCCACCGTCACGGTCACCGTGAGCCCTAACCAGGCCCCTGTGGCAGTCAACGATAGCGCCGCCACCCTGGGCACGGCACTGACCATTGACGTGCTGGCGAACGACAACGACCCGGAAGGCAATACGCCGCTGAGCATCGTCGGCCTGACCCAACCAGCTCCAGGCCAAGGCACGGTCAACACCAATGGCCTGACTCTGACCTACACGCCGCCGACCTCGATCACCAGCGCCTTCACTGCGACCTTCAGCTATCAGGCTCAGGACTCGCTCGGCGCAGTGTCGACGCCAGCCACCGTGAGCATATCGGTATCGCCACCTCCAGCTGCCGCGGAGAACTTGACGGTAGGCAATGCCGTGGTGCGTGACCGCAACAGAAACCGCTACCGCTGGGACCTTGATGGCCAGACCTCCTTGGCCACCGGCAACACCATCACCGTCGAGGTATCGACCACCTCCGGGCCAGTAACCCTGGGCACCGCGACCCTGAGCCTGGCCGGGCGCTGGAGGATTTCCGTCGACACCACGGACATCACCCCATCGGCGAACCCGACTGCGACCGTGCGCTCGGCCTTCGGCACGGTGATCAGCGTACCGCTGGTAACACGTTAGGACGACGCCTGTCGTCGATCACCGGCTGTCTGGTAGGCAGCCGAGATCGACGTCAGGCCCGGCTTTAGACCATCAACCAGGACTCAGTCGAGCGCGCCAAAGGACAAGTTCATGCCACTGCCATCGCGTTTCCGCCCAGGCTGCATCGCCGCTCTCCTCGGCCTCTGGCTGAGTAGCCCGATGCTGCAGGCGGCAGACCTGATGGACAACTTTGACCTGGCGGGCAATGCCGACCTGTTCGACCTGCCTGGCAACGCCGCCCTGTCCACATTGGTCGATCAGCGCGCCCTGGTGCAACAGCAAGGCCAGAGTAACCAGGCATTGCTCAACCAGGATGGTCAGTCCCTGCTGGGGCTGATCGTGCAGGTCGGCGACGCACAGGAAGCATTCATCCTGCAACAGGGCATGGACCAGATGGCCATGGTCAGCCAGCAAGGCTATGGCAACCAGGCGTACATATCGCAGATCGGTGCCTACAACCAGGCGCAGATAGTTCAGAACGGCACCTACAACGGTGCTCGCATCGAGCAGTCCGGGGAGGGACTGCAAAGCAGCGTCACCCAGTATGGCAACAACCAGAGCGTGCTGGTCCTCCAGTATCGCTGAGGCCGTTAACCCTCACTTGTGTCGTGCACTCAGGAAAAACACCCTCCAGGAGGCAATACCATGTTTCAGATCAAACCTCTCGCGGCAGCTGTTCTGACCGTCATCAGCATCCAGGCCATGGCCGATGACAGCACCTCAACCCAGAATCAATTCGGCGACGACAATATCGCCGATGTCACCCAGAGCGCTGCCAGCTTCAGTAACGCGACCCAAACGCAAGATGGTACGGGCAACTATGCCGAGGTCTACCAGGCGTTCACCACCAGCACCGCACAACAAACCCAGAGTGGCGACTACAACGCGGCCTTCGCCGAACAGAACGATGATATGGGCAGCAGCTCGATGCAGACCCAGTCGGGTGTGCTCAACGATGCCGCCAGCATCCAGCTACTCGGCGACACCAGTACTTCCACGCAAACCCAGAGCGGTGATGAAAACCGGGCCCTCAGCTGGCAGGAAGAACAGAGTGAAAGTAGCGCCACGAACAACCAGAACGGCAATTTCAACGATGCCTCGATCACCCAGGTAGTCGGCAGCGGCAATACCGCGAATATCACTCAGGCTGGCGACGACAACTTCGCCGGCACCTCACAGCAGTTCGAGGATGACAGCACGATCAGCCTGCAACAGTCCGGCGATTTCAACGATGCCTATGTCGACCAGTACGGCGGCGCCAACAACGACGCTAGCGTGCTGCAGTCCGGTACCGGCAACTTCTCGGAAACCTGGCAAGACGGCCAGCTGGCCAGCATTTCCACCATCACCCAATCTGGTACCTATAACGAAGCAGTGGTCGATCAGACCACAGGCGGCGACAACCAGGCGACGGTCTGGCAAGACGGCGACTTTAACGCCGTGCAGGCAGAGCAATACGACGCCTACGGGGTGGCCGTAAACGTCAGCCAAAGTGGCGGTGCCGACAACCTCAGCTACCTCCATCAGGAAGGTAGCGACCACAGCCTGACGGTCACCTCGGTCGGCGACGGCAACAAAGTCTATGCAGGCACCCCCTTCGATACCAATGCCGGCGGCCAGTACGGCGCCGCTCAGCAGGCTGGGCTGACCCAGTACGGCACGGATAACCAGGTGAATCTCAGCCAGGCAGGCAACAACAACGAGCTGTACTTCACGCAGGATGGCACAGGCAATATGCTGACCTCCGTGCAAAGCGAGGGCGGTAACCTTGCTTCGGGCTACAGCAATGGCGACTACAACAGTGTCGAACTGAATCAGTCCGGCAGCGGCAACGAGGCATCGGTCGCGCAACAATATGGCGACAACAACCTCGCCAGCATCGTGCAGACCGATAGCGGCAACTACACCACGGTCACTCAAGGTGGCTCAAGCAACGCGGCCTACGTCAACCAGGCCAGCTTCGGCCAGACCGCCTATGTCAATCAGTACGGCACAGGTAACACTGCAACCGTAAATCAGAACTAGGCCGGCTCCGGCTCAATGCCGCCCAATGGGCGGCATTGTTTTTCCCACACACGAGTGAACTCCCAGTGTTAGTCAGCCTGTTGTCCGGAGTCGTACTGGCGGGCGTATCCACCGTTACCCCAACGCTCGAGATACGTCAGTTTGCCCCCCTGCAATCACAGGTATCGTTGTGCTTTCAGGGTACGGGCCAAGCGGTGCGCTTCGAGCTTGTGGTGCTCGCCAGCGGTCCGGCGGGACGCAGCCGCTCTCGACAGAACGGTCAGCTGCGGGCGAATGCTGCTCCAGCCTGCCCGGTCAACAGTCAGATAGGCGCGCCCGCTAGCAGTCAGGTTGAGGCCCGGCTGCGCTGGTGGGTCGATGGGATTGAACAAGACGCCGAATCCAGGTCGATCCGGCTGGAGTAAGCGGTTGCCCGGGCTTGCTGACTAGCCGCAGTGCCCGTCAGCGCAGGGGTTCTGGACGTGCCTGGCTGAGGTACTTGGGCAGTGACGTCTTATCGAAGGAACCTTCGTCCGCCGCCTGCCACAGCCCGCGCTCAATACCCTGAGCCACCAGATGAGCCACGGCCGCTTCGATGGCCGACAGCACACAGAGCTGCGCCGGTTCATTGGTGGTGTAGCCCGCCTCGACTTCCAACAATTCCTTGAACTCAATGAATTTGAATACGCCGGCATTGCGCCCGACCGAGTAGATGGTCTTGGAGGTCATGACGTTGGCCAGCACCAGACCGCTGCGCACATCCACCGCGCGCAAATTCACCGACACCTGATCCACCCGGTACTCCCGGGACAGGCTGATGCCCAGGTAGGCCGCCCCCTCGCCACCACTGCGCACATTGGTGTCATAGGCGATGACCCCGCCTTCCAGCAGGATGTTCGCGGCCTGCAACGAGGGTAGATCGGCCTGGATATTGACGGGGGTATTGGGCTTGTTCTGCGAGGCGCGAATGATCTTGCGCTCGGTCAGGATGTTCTGCAGACCCTCGCGCTCCAGTACCCTGAACCAGCCGCTGACCTGCAGCGCGTCGACCAGCATGCTGGCGGCGCCCTGGGTCACGCTGGTGGAGAATGAGCTGGCGGGCGTCGGCTTGTATTGTCCGGTCTGATCGCGGAAACCGTACACCGCAGCGACCAAACGCCCTTTGGGACGCGGCAGGGCCAGCAAGTCGTAATAGGTCGAGGCCCGCGGCGTCAGGGTCGGGATCGCCCCATTCTGCTCCGCCGGCATGGGCTCGCGGAGGGCGCAGCCTTGCAGGGTAGCGAGCAACAGCGCCATCGCTAGTAGTCTGTTCACGGTCTTTTGCTCCCTACATCAATTGATGGGTGCGAGGCCATTGACGACGATTTCCGACACTTCGCCGGTCAGCCGATCGGTGATCAAGATATTCAGCGAGCCGTCGACATCCACCAGGTTGATGATGAACGAGTCGGTGGTCAGACTGCCTTCATTACCGCTCTCGATGTCGGTCAGCAACTGCGACAGCAAGCGCGACTCCAGCTGACTGGTGAAGCGCTGCAAGGCGGTGGTGCCAGTCCTGCTTAACCGATCCTCGAGATCGGGGTCCTTTTCATTGTTTTGCGCCTGGGCATTGGCCAGCAACCAGGAGCCATTCAGTGGATTACCACCGAACCTGGGATTGACCGGGGTATAGACCAGCTCGGTCGCCTGGACCGAACCCAGCAGACCGATACCCACGAACGCAGTGCTGAGTGAGACCCTCAGGGTTTTCTTGTTCATAGCTCGTCCCTCTCCATATCGAAGGTGTCGTACAACAAATTTTCCAACTTGAGCCGGGAGATCTCCTCCAGTACCTGGTCTGCCGCCTGATAGGCGGCCGGCTGCAGCAGTGCAGTATTGGGGGCCAGGAAACTGCGATAGAGCACCCGCCCCTCATATTCCACCCACACCAGGCTGCCCCAACGGGCCGATGGCCGCTCGCGGACCACCAGGTTGAAATCCAGCTGGCTGGCATCGCGCAGGCGCTCGGTGAAATAGCGATAGAACTCATGGCCGATATTGGAAATGCTGTTGTCGACGATGAAACCCATGATTTCGTCTTCGTCGGCCTGCGCGGTTGCCAACAGCAACAGCATGATCAGGCCAGCCATACACGGCCTGCCAAACCTGTGCCGCTGGGTGCTCTGCGCGTCGCGGCGGCTTGCGTGTACGCCAGCCAGCGGCAACCGCCGCTGCACATTCAGCGTCTGCCCGCTCCGCGTGCTCATTGCGCTCCTCGCTTGGGCGCGCGCTGACCGGTCTGCGCCCCCATCAGAAACGACTTTTCCGCGACGAACTGCCAGTCGCTGTAGCTGCCCATGCCCTCGAAATCGACCCACTGCGCCGGGAAATGCGCCTGTTTCATCGGCTTGCGCTGCGAGCGGCTGTACACCCCGGCAATACGCCCATCGAAGGAGCGCAGCAGGCCCCACTCGCTGCTGCCGGTCATCGGGTCCGGGTAGAGGCGCCGCAGGTGCCGTTGCGTGGCGGGGAAACGCCGGTCATCGAGCAGTTCGTCGAGGCTCTGCGGATACAAGGCGACGCCGGGAGAGCGCCGGTAATAGCTGCGCAGCGCCTGGGCATACTGGCTGCCCACCCAGAGCAATTCACGCTCCTTGGCCCGCTGGCTGATGGTCGACCAGAGTTGCCCCGCTCCGGCCAGCGCCGTGCCCATCAGCACGATGAGAAACAGCACGCCGATGTAGCTGAAGCCGCGATGGCCAGCCGCCAGATGCTTACCATTCCGCATACAAACTCCCATCCCGCGCCCGTCCTGTGGCGCCGCTTCTGACATCGCCGACCTGACCTGGGGCGCTGTCAGGAGGCGGCACTATCACCCAGAGGTCGCTGCGTTCGGCAATCGGGTCCTGCGGCAGGCTGCGCAGATAACGCTGCGCCACCAGCTCTTCAATCGACTCCGGGTAACGGCCGGTGTCGCCATAGAACTGGTCGAGCGCCTCGCGCATCACCGCCAGACTCTGCTGCAGCGTGGTTTCCTTGGAGTTTTCCAGGCTGGAGAAATAGCGCGGTACGGCGATGGTCATCAGGGTGGCAATGATCGCCATGACCACCAGCAGTTCGATGAGGGTGAAGCCCGAGTGCCGTCGCATGATTTCACCACTCCCGATAAGGAATACCATTGAGGCCGGTGCCGCGCGCCAGGGAGTAGACATCGAAGACGTCTTCCCCCTCCCGTGGATCATCTGCCGGGCTGGTGTAGGAACGCAGGCCCCAGTTTTCCGCCGCCTGCAAGCGCGCATCGGCGAAGGGATCGCGGGGGATCCGACGCAGGAAGTAAATGCGCTCGCCTTTGACGCTGCGCAGGTCGCGGACCCCGTCCACCAGTTCCTGCAGTGACGGCGGGTAGCCGGAGCTGCTCAGTGATTTCTCGATATGCCCGGCGTCGGCCACCATCTTGTACGCGTCGATCGCATCACGAATCTGGTACAGGGCGATCTTCAGATCCTGCTCCTTGCCCCGACGGATCACCGTCTCGGTCAGCGGCGCAGCGATACTGGCGAGCAGCGCGATGATGGCCATGGTGATGACCACCTCGATCAATGAGAAACCGCGCATTGGCCGGCGCATGACTCAGGGCCTCACTGTCAGCGTCTGCGACGGCGGCAAGACGGCGCTCAGCAGTTGGTTGCTCTGACCGAACGCAGAAAAGTTCACCAGCCGTAGCGGCATGCCGTCGTGACTGGCCTCGAGCGCCCGCACCCGCACCCGCAGCAAGCTGCCCTCGCCCATGGCGCCGTGACTGGCGGAACGGGATTGGGCGGTGAACAGGGTGCCGGCATGCTCGTCCAGGCGGGGCGAGAACGAGGTCGGCGCGCTGTCGCGCTGCAGCAGATCACCTTCGAGGACTTCCAGCACCTTCAGCGTCGCCGGATCGTAGGCCACCTGCAGCGTCGAGCTGCGCAGGGGCTGACCGGTCTGGACCTGCAGCTCGATGATCGCCTCCTCCCCGGCGCCCAGCGCGGCCGGCCCGCTCCAGTTCAGCGCCAGCGGATCGACCAGCGGCAGCCCGGCGGCCTCGGGCAACGCCAGCTCTGCGCCAGCCGCCGCGGCGCCGCGTACGTCGGCCGAGCGCATGCGCATGCTGGCCTCGGTACCGGAGAAGAACTCCATGTCGTAGGGACTCTGGTACGGCAGGTTGCGGATGATGCGCGGGGTAATGGAGAGCACCAGCTCGGACTTGCCGTAGGTATCCTTGTTGCTGCCGAACAACCGGCCCAGGCCTGGAATGTCGCCCAAGCCGGGAATCTTGTTGCCGGTGGCACCGTGATCGTTGCGCACCAGCCCCGCCAGCACCTGGGTCTCGCCATCGTGCAGGCGCAGCACGGTGGTCGCGTTGCGGGTGTCGACCTGCACCGGGATAGTGCCCTGGCGGGTGGCTTCCAGCGGCGTCGCATTGCTCACCTCCAGCGCCACGTTGATTGCCACCTCGTTGTTCAGGTGCACCGTGGGCTGCACTTCCAGTTTCAGGCCGACATCCAGGTAAGTGATGCTCTCGGTGATCACCGGCCCCTGTGTCGAGGGCACTGAGGTGGCGCTGACAATAGGTACCCGCTGACCGATATGGATCCGCGCCTGCTGTCGGTTGCTGACCCGAATGACCGGACTGGCCAGAGTGTTGATGTCGTTGTCCTGGGCATTGATGCGCAGCTGCGGCGACGGCGCGATGGAGATGCGTCCCGAGTCGATCCCGCGCAGTTGGTTGAGGATACTCACCGAGCTGCCATCGGCATTGAGCACGCCGAAGCTATTGGGCCACTGCAACCCGAGGTCGAGGATGCGCTGGCGCGAGACTTCCATCACCTCGACCTCGAGTACCACTTCCGGGTCAGACTGGTCGTTGGCCAAAAACAGCTTCTCGGCCATGCGCACCGCATCGGCGGTGTCGCGCATGGTCAGGGTATTGAGTCGTTCGTCGACGAATACATCGCGGGTTTTGAGGATGGTCTTGACCATGTTCAGCGCCGTGTTGGCATCGGTATTGGTCAGGTAGAAGGTGCGCACCACCAGGTCCTGGTAGTCCTTGAGCTTCTGCGGGGTGTCCGGGTAGATGATGATGGTGTTGTCGTTGACCACCTTCTGCAGCAGCTGGTTTTGCTGGAGCAACAATTCCACGGCATCTTCGATCGCCACCTGGCGCACGAAGATGGTGGCCTTGAGGTCGGGGCGTAGATCCTTGTCAAAAATGAAGTTCAGCCCTGCGGTCTGCGCCAGCACTTCGAAAATCATCTTCAGGCTGGCGTCACGAAACTCCAGGGTCACCGGCTGGTCGAGCCTGGAGCGCAGCTGTGGGTATGGCACCGCGCTGCGCGCGCGGACTTCCTCGATGCCCCGCTGCAACTCGAGGGCACCCGGGTTCTGCGGATCCAGCGCGACAATCGCGTTCATCTGCCGCTCGGCACCGCTCAGGTCACCACGGCGCAAGGCCGTTTGGCCCTGCTGGTGCATCTCGCCGAGGTTGCGCAGTTGCTCGATCCGGCGGAGCTCTTCACTGGCGCGAAAATTATTTGGTTCTATGCCCAGCACCCGTCGATAACCGGCACCGGCGGACTGGAAATCACGCAGGGCGCGTGCCTGATCCGCATGGGTCAGCAGCAGGGTCACCACTTGGGTACGCTGGGTGGTCAAGGCAAGTTGCGCCCGGGTATCGCGCGGAGATTGCCTGACGGCCTGTTCCAGGCGGGCCAGGCCTTCCTCGTAATGGCCCTCTTCAATCAATCCCACGCCTTGGCGACGGATCGCATCCCCGGCACAGCCGGCCAACAGCACAGCGCCAATCAATAGAGCCCATACCAAGCCCGTCGAGCGTATTTTCCTGCTCATAAACTGCTCCCCACAGACAACGACTGCGTGCTGTTCAACGGCAGGTAGACCAGGGTCATTTCCGTCCCGCTGATTCGCTCGACTCGGTAGGTCCCCTCGATCACATCGCCGACGGACACCGTGAAAATGGTCTCGCCGCGCAGCAGAAACACGCGCAGGCGTTGGCTGTCATCCAGCTTGCCGAGAAACACGAAAGGCAGTGGCGGCGACACCGGTGCCTGCTGCACGGGCGCTGCCGCGGGGACAAAGACAACCGGTTGCAAGGCCGGCGCGACGTACCAGCTGTGGGCGGCGAACAGGTCGCTGTGCGGCAGACTCGTCAGGGCCGGCTGCGCGGTTGCCAAGGATGGTGCAGGCTGCTCACCCGAGCGCAGGCCGCTGAGCGGGCCTTGCTCGCTCGTCGAGCTGGTCTGCGGTTGCAGAATCGGCTCTACCGACTCCTCGGCGAAGTAATTGGGGATAAGGGTTATCACTCCAGCAACGCTGAAGAAGGCCAGCCAACAGAGAAGACGTCGGGTATCCATCACTGCCTCGACAAATACAGGGTCATGCGCAGCCGACCCTCGAGTTCGGTTTCAGCGATCTGCTTGCGCTTCAGCTCAAGATCTTCGAGCACCAGCGCCGGCATCTCGGCCAACAGTGCGTGGAGAAAGCGTCGCTGCTGTGGATAGCTGCCGCGCACCGGCAACAGAATCTGATAGCGCGCCAGCCGGGTCTTGGGGTCGATGCCGAGCGAGTACTCGCCACTGTCCAGGGCAATTCGCTCACGGCTGGCCAATGCATAGATGCGATCGATCGCCGTGGTCGCCTCCAGTTGCGCGGGCAAGGTCTGGCGGAAGGCGTCCAGCTGCCGCCCCGGCGCCATGGGCTGCGCTAGCGTGCCGCTGTCGATGCGGGCCAGCCGCTCCTGGCCGCGAGCACTGCGCTCGGCCAGTTCAAGCAGGGTCTGCCGACCCGACAACAGCCCCAGCCCGGCGTACGCCAGCGCCAAGAGGATCAGGCTGGCACCGCACAGGCCCGGCCAGCCCAGCCGCAGCGCCTGCTCGTGAAGAATCAGCCTAGGGACGCGCATCCTTGACCTCCCAGGTTGCCAGTAGGTTGAAGCGAATCGGTCGCTCCGCCACCTGACTGACGACCTCGTGATTGAGCAGCGAGACATCGCGCAACTCGGCGCTCTGCTCCAGGCTGCGGTGAAACACCAGCATCGCCTGCAGATCACGGGCTTCGGCGGCAATCCGTAACTGCCCCTTGCGCGCATCCGGGGCCAGCGACAGTAGCGCGATGTCCTGGCGCTGCAGCGACTCCAGGGTGGTGAACAGGGCGTCCCAGGGCAGCTTCATTTGCGCCGAGAGGCGGCGCATTTCCGCCAGGCTGGCCGCCTGGGCGCGACTCTCCCCGGCTGACAGCGGCGCCAGCGCGACGCCGCCAGCCTGCAACAAACCCTCGATATGGCGCAGCTCGCCGGCGCGCAGCGCCGTCTGTTCGGCGAGATGCAGGTGCTCCAGAAGGGTCAGCGCGCTCACCAGCAGTCCAGCCGCCAACAGCCCCCAGCCCATGGGGCTGGCGATTCGCCGACGCTGGAAGTCGAGTTCGAGATGGCGCATATCAGTTCACCACCAGGCTCATGGCGTGCAGGGGATCGCCGCCCTGCCCCAAGGGCAACAGCACATCGAGGCGCTGCACCGCCTGCGTGTCGCCGGCAACCTGCTCAGCGCGGCCGGGGGCGTGCAGGTAGACCGGTGCCGGTGCCCGGTCATCCAGCTGCTGCAGCTGGTTTTCCCGGGCGATCAGGGCATCCAACGCCGTGGTGGAATCGCTCAGCGACACCGAGCGCACGCTTGCCCAGCCACCTTCGCGTGCCAGCAACAGACTGCTGCGCCCGGGTTCGGCGACGATGAACAGGAATTCCTCCCGCGCCAGGGCCTGGCTGAAGTGGTTGAACGCCGCCATCAGATAGGGTTGCACCGACACCAGACAGCAGCCGCTGGCCTGGGTGTCCGTCTGCAGCCGCCCTAGTAGTCCCTCTGGGAGCGCCGCAGCCAACCGCGCGCGACCCGCCGCCTCGGGCGACAGCCGCATGACCCAGCCCGCCGCCGACTCGGCATAGATGTCTTCGAAACAGAGGCGCGCGTAGCTGGCCAGTTCCTCCGGGGAGGTGACTTGCTCGACCCAAGGGACCAGCAGCACCCGGGTGAAATGATTGGACAGCAGCACGCGCAGCTCGCCGCGGGCCTGAGCATATTGCTCCAGCAACCGCGCCAGGGCATCTGCCGCGGCGGGCCAGGCGGGGTATTGAGCGGCGTTGAAGTCTGCGCGGCCGAGCAGCTCGCTGCTGGCATGCCGCTGCAGGTAGAGGCCGACACTGTAGGCACCGAGCACGGCGGTATAGGTCTTACGCGACGAAAGTGACACGATTGATCTCCTCCAGCGTAGTGCGACCATCGCGTACCAGTTCCAGCGCCGAGCTGCGCAGCAGACGCAGGCCGCGACGGCAGGCCAGCTCCTTGATCCGCGCAATCGGCTGACGCTCGATGATCAACTGGCGAATCTCGTCATCCAGTTGCAGCAGTTCGGCAATCGCCGTACGGCCGCGATAGCCGGTACCGCGGCAGCGGCCGCAACCGGCGCCGTGAACGAAGTGATAATCCTTGGCTGCCAGCGGTTCGATTCCCGAGGCGAGCAGCTCCTCGCGCCCCGGGCTGACGCTCGCCGCACAGCCCGAGCAAACCAGGCGAATCAGGCGCTGGGCGAGCACCGCGTTGAGCGCGGAGACGAAGCTGTAGGGGTCTACTTCCATTTGCGCGAAGCGGCCGATCACATCGAACACGTTGTTGGCGTGGATGGTGGTGAACACCAGATGGCCGGTGAGCGCCGACTGCACGGCGATCTGGGCGGTGTCCGGATCACGGATCTCGCCGACCATGATCTTGTCCGGGTCATGCCGCAGGATCGAGCGCAGGCCACGGGCGAAGGTCAGTCCCTTCTTCTCGTTGACCGGAATCTGCAACACCCCCGGGAGCAGGTATTCGACCGGGTCCTCGATGGTGATGATCTTGTCCATGCCATGGTTGATCTCGGTGATCATGGCGTACAGGGTGGTGGTCTTGCCGCTACCGGTCGGGCCGGTCACCAGGACCATGCCATAGGGCTCGGCCGCCAGCCGCCGTAGCTTGTCCAGGGTCGCCGCCTCGAAGCCCAAGGCCTCCAGACGCACCCCCTGGATCTGGTCGGCCAGGTCCTGCTTGTCGAGCACCCGCAACACCGCGTCCTCGCCAAAGATGCTCGGCATGATGGAGATACGGAAGTCGATCTGCCGGCCGCTGATGCCGATCTTGAAACGACCATCCTGGGGCACCCGCTTCTCGCCGATGTCCAGCTCGGCCATCACCTTGACCCGGGAGATGACCTGCTCGGCGATTTCCACACCCTGCACCCTGTTGATACTGCTGAGCACGCCGTCGATACGGTATTTGATGACCAGGCCGGTGCCGGTCATGCCCAGGTGGATGTCGCTGGCGTGCATTTTCAGTGCATCGTAAAGCGTGGAGTTGACCAGTTTGACCACGACGCTGGCGTCCTCGCTGATGCGCGCCAGCGAGAGGGTTTCCAGGGTTTCACTGTCGACCGATTCGCTGGTCTGAGGCGCCAGCGTATCGATGGCGTGGGCGCTCTCTTCATGGCGGGCCAGGTAACCGGCCAGATCGTCATGATGCACCAGGTAGAGCGGCGCTCCGTGCAGGCACTCATCGATCCAGGCCAGGCGTGCAGCATCGAAGGGGTCGGCGAAGACCCCTACCACTGCCTGGCCCAGATGGATCATGGCGAATTCGCGCCTGAGAGCCTGGGCCAGCGGCAGTCGGTCGAAAGCCGGGTTGCAGTTGAACAGCGTCTCGCTGTCCAGGGTGGGATAGCGCAGGGTGGCGCCCAAGCGGCAGGTGAATGTGCCGACGTCGAGCCCCGCCAATTCCTCCAGTTGTTTGACCAGGCGCTTACCCGGTTCGTCGCAACGCTCACGCGCGCTGCGCAACAGCGCGGCATCGAAAGGTGCCGCGGGCCGCTCTGCGGCAATCACCGGCACTCGCCCAACTACAAGGGAAAGGTTTTCCATGAAAGGCTCTCCTACATCCTTGGGGCACAGGGTTTATCGACACCGCCCGCTCACTCAGCCGGGCACGCTTACGGCAGCCCTTCCTCCCTGGCTGATTCTTGATCCTCGACATCCCGCGCCGTTGCCTGGCTCTCCTGCATGCCACGGCGGTCCACCAAGACCCAGCTGCCGTCATACACCCGCAAGGGGAAGTTGACTTCGTTGTGGCGCCGCCGCTCGACCAATACCTCGAGCTCTTGCTGGTCATCGGCTAATGGCGGCTCTTCGCCGTCCGGGCTCATCAGCCGGCTGACCACCCGGCCCAACTCGGCGAGCGGAAAGGGTTTGAACAACACATGACCAATTCCCCGCTGAACAGCCCCATCCCAGACCTCGTAGGTCGGTTGTGCGGTGATCAACACGGACTTGCAGTCGAAGCCTCGGTCAATCGCATCGAGCATCTGAAAACCGTCCATATCCGGTAAGCGGAAGTCGAGCACTATGACGTCCGGTGTGAAGCCCTCGCTGACAGCCAGGGCGATGGCGCTGGCGCCGTCGTTGGCTATCAGCACCTCGAAGCGCAGCAGCTCGAGGTAGGCCTTGAGGTTCTGCGCGAGGATCTTCTCGTCCTCGACCACCAGTACTTTATTCGCCACGGCGATACTCCTAATGCGAAAGGCTGGTTGAATTCCTGGCTCAAGGAGTGCGCCTTTAGTTCTACATAAGCACAGGCCATGCCAGCTATAAATTAACCAAGCGGGCTCTCTATGTATCTGAATTTAAAGGATAGAAGCAGGAGACACGGATAAGTGTAGGCCCCTGGTTGGGGAAACAGCGGGGCAGCCGACCCGCTTCCCCCAACTCTGGGGGAAGCACGGGGGAAAAACGAAGGGTTACAAGGCTGTTAGCACTTCAATCTTGCTCCCCGCGCGCAGCCGCTCCAAGGCGGCTGTGCGGGCCTGGGCCTGACGCTGACCGAGGAGCATCTGCCGCACGATGCTCAAGCCCTGGGCTTGCTCGAGCGGCTCGCTCGGCCGATGCGCCTCGAGCTTGATCAGGTGCCAACCGTAGGGGCTGCGCACCGGCTCGCTGACTTCGCCTGGGCGCAAGGCAAAGGCCGCGGCCTCGAACGCGGGGACCATCTTGCCACGGGAGAAATAGCCCAGGTCCCCCCCTTGCTGCGCATGGGCGTCCTCGGAATGGCGTTGCGCCAGTTCCGCGAAATCTGCCCCGGTGCGAATCTGCTGCAACAAATCGCGGATGCGCTGTTCGGCCTCGCGCGCCACCGCGGCGTCGGCTCCAGCCGGCACCGCCAACAGCAGATGGCGCGCGCGAACCTGCTCCGGGCGCACCAGGCGCGCCTGATTCTCTTCGTAGACGCGGCGCACCTCCTGTTCATTTATCGGCGCTGGCTGGCTCAGCACCTGCAGCACTTGGCTGGCGACCAACTCGTGCCGCAGGTAATCGGCGTAACTCGTTTCGTCGAAGCCTGCCTCGGTCAGCGCACGGGTGAACGCATCCGCGCTGCGAAAGGCCGAGCGCTTGGCCTCCAGCTCCTGCTGTACCTGAGTGTCCTCAACCTTCACCGCGAGGCGCTGGGCTTCCTGCCATAGCAGTTCCTTGTCGATCAGTTGCTCCAATGCCTCGCGCTTGAGACGTTTGTACGTGCTCGGGCTGCGAATCGCGCCAACACTGCGACCCTGGGTACTGAGGTAATCGCTGAAATGCCGCTCGAGGCGAAAATTGCTGATTTCCACCCCGTTGACTCGCGCGGCCAGCCCCACTTCCTGAGCCCGCAGTGGCAAAACCAGGGCGAGCAACACAACCGCGAGCAGCCCGCTCAGCGCCTCGGTAGGTTTCACGGTCAGTCACTCCTCTACTTACAGTTGGGGTTCTAACTTGATGTAGTGCCCGGTGGGCCATAGGCGCTGGCCTTGCAGATCCACCTTGACGATATGCGCGCCCGCGGCCCCCACGCGCTTACCCGGACCGAAGCCGAGCGCTGGGGTCAAACCGGTGTGAAAACCGTGCAGGTTCTCCAGCGCTGTCACCAGTTTTTCCCGGCTGGCATCGCGACCGGCGCGCTTCAACCCCTCGCCCAGCAGCATGACCGCGCTATAGGTAGTGACCTGCAACAGCGCATGTTGGCCGGCTATCTCGCTGCGCTGGCGTACCGCAAGCAGGTCGGCAATCCCGCCGGGGGTCCAATCCCCCGGCAGGAAGGGATAGGCGAGGAACAATCGCTCGGAATAGCGCCGCGGCACCTGCATGACCGCGGCAGCCACCTGGCTCGAGGTGGCGAACAGATAGGGGCTGGGCTCGGCGTCGTGCAGCGCAGCGGCGAGCACGCTGAATGAGTCGCTCGAGCCGAGAAAGAACACCGCCTGGGTATCCCGGCCAAGCAGTCCGATCTTGTTCTCCAGGTCTTCCTGGCGAAAGCCGAGCAACCGCACCTTTGACCAGTGCCGCCCGCGTAGCCGAGCGGCCAAGCCCTCGGCGAGGGGCCGTAAGCCAGCGTCTTGTGGGTAGGCGATCAACGCCACCGGGTCGCTCAAATCAAGATTGCCGCTGGCGAAGTCGCCGAGGACGAACAACTGCTCACGCAGTCCAGGCAGCGGATCGAAGATCAAAGGGTTCGAGCGCTCCCCGGCCAACTGGGTCAGGGGGCCAATCACCGGCAACCCAGTGGTCTCGACCAGCTCGCTAAAGTGTCCCTCAAGGGCCGGCGCCAGCGGGGCAACCAGGGCGAAGACCTGCTGTTCAAGCAACGTGCGCAGCGCCGCCTCGGCCGTGACGCGATCCGGGCCCGGATCGCCAATCACCAATTCGAGCCTGCGGCCATAAATCCCGCCCGCGTCGTTGATTCTGCCGATCACCCCGGCCAGCACCGCGGCAACGGTTTTGCCCGACGCCGCGAGTGGTCCGTTGGCCGGCAACAGGGTGCCGATGCGCAGCAATTCGTCCTGCACACCGGGGTCGCGATCGTCTTCGAGGCGCTTGAGGTATTGAGTCAGGTTGGTCATATCGCGCAGCGACATGACAAAGCGCGGCATGGCCGGATCGAGCCGATTACCGGCCGGATCGCGACCTTCGGACAGCGCCCGGGTGAAGGCGGCCTCGTCGTAGGGCGGATGGCTGCGGCCGCTGTCGAGCCGCAGGCCGTACGCCGTACTCAGGCGTTGCCAGGTGATGTCCGGTGGCCGCACCCCGCCTTCGGGACGGCCACGGCCATCGGCACCGTGACAGTTGGCGCAGGGCAGCAATGAGGCCGGCAGCGAGGTATTCCCGGCGCCGACCAGAGCATAGATCGGCGCGTCAGATGAGCCCGTGCCGCCCAGGTAGATGCGCTTGCCGGCGGCTTCCTGCGGCGTCAATTCCAGCGCCGCGGTCAGGGTCGCCCAGCCCAGGGATCCGATCAGCAGCCATGGCCAGTGCATCATCGTGCTCACCTTCCTAGCGGCCGGCGACGGGTTCGGTCAACAGCTGCAGCCGCTGGGCAATCGCCCCTACCGGAGCATCGGGGCGGATCTTGCTCCAGCGCTTGTTGGCGACATCACCAGCGATCAGCTGGGTCGAGTGTTCCTGCGGGCTGCGCGACAGTTGGCCGAGCCGGCCCAGCACCACATCGAGCTGATCCTTGGGCCCGGTAAGGAACGTCCAGTTCGGATCATCCGCGCTGTGCTTGCGCGCGTAGGCCTTCAGCGCCTGGGGTGAGTCGTTCTCGGGGTCGCTGCTCAGTGAGATAAAGTGCACCCGGCCGGCATCCTCACCCAGGGCATCGCGCACGTCCTTGAGCTTGCGGGTGATCAGCGGGCAGGCATCCTCGCAACTGGTGAAGATCACGTTGAGCAACACCACCCGCCCTGCCAGCACGTCGCTGTAGAAGCGCACTTCCTGGCCGTCCTGGTTGAGCAGGCGGGTATCGGTGAAATAGCTGCGTGCATCCAGGGTGCTACCGCCCTTGACCTCCTGTACCACCGGGCCGGCCTGCACCTGCTCATGGTCTTGGTGGGCCAGGGCGAGCGAACTTAGCAGGCTGGCACTCAGCGCCAGGTTGATCCATCTGCATGGCCTCATGGCCGAACTCCCGGTTCGGTGGCGGTTTGATGGGATGCATGTGCACTGTGCTCACGCGCGGCGCCGAGTTCCTCGACCTTGGCGACCAGCACCGAGGGATCGGTGAAGCCGTAGAAGCTGGTCCACTGCGCACTGCGCCCGTCGCCGACCAGGATCACCGGCTGATGATCTTCATAATCCGCCGACCAGGTGCCCAGCCCTTTCAGCGTGTCGGTAACGGCCTGAACCGACCCGGTCAGCCAGGCCCAGCCCGGACCGGGCTGGTAGCGCTGCGAGTATTCGCGCAAGCGGGCCGGGGTATCGCGTAGCGGATCGACACTGATCGACACCAACTGCACCTGGGCGCCGACCCGCTCGCCGAGTTGCCGCTGCACCTTCTGCATGATCGCCGAGATCACCGGGCAGACCGTGGTGCAGCTGGTGTAGATAAACCCCATCACCACGATCTTGTCCGCCACCAGATCTTCCCTGAGGCGCACCGGGTACTCCTGCCGATCGGTCAGGGTGACATCGGCGAAGCGCACCTGTGTGCCCGCTGGGGGCTGCTCATGGACCTGGTGTGCGGAATGGTCCTGTGTTGAATGGGCCTGAAGCGGACCGCCCGCCAGGCCCAACACAAGCAAAACGGTGCTGAGTTTGAGTGGATAACCTGACATGACTGTTCTCCTACGGCAGTGGCAGAAAACCTGGCGAAACAAGGCAGCGTCGGTTTCAGGGCGCGCCCTTGACCTTGGCACTTGCAACCGGGTGGGCGCGCAAACTGGTGTAAGGCAGGTCGCCGAACTTCAGCCCCAGCGAAGTCGAGCCGACATGCAGGTAGTAGGCGCCGGCCTCCTCGATGGGCACCTGGGCCTCGTAGACCCCGTTGCCCACTTCCTGGGCGGCGACCTCGTGCGGCCGTGCACTCGGCGCGAGAAAATAGCGCAGGCGGATGTCCTCGACGCCGATTTTCGGCTGGTCCAGGCTGCCCTGGAGCAGGCGGAAACGCACCGCGGCCGGGGAGCCGACGCTCACCCATGGGCTGTCCTGGAGAAACATGATGCGCAGAGTCGTGCGCAGTTGTTGCAGCTCCGGGTTCGTCTGTACCTCGGCGGTGAAACAGTGGAGGATTTCCGGCTGATTGAGCATGAAGGCCACGTCGAATCGGCCCGCGGCCGGCAGCTTGACCCGCGCACTGAAGACCCCGGGCTCCTCCTCGCGCAGGCTGCGATCCACCACGCCGGCTGCCCGCGCCGCGTGCCCCCGGTTGAGGTAACCGAACATCGGCGCGTTCATTCCTTCCATATAGAAGTAGGTGGTGTTGTCCACCGGGTTGACCACGAACACCGCAGCATCGTCGCGCGCGGCGGAGAAGCTGGCCGCCAGTGGCAGGTCACCGGCCAGCTTCGGCGCTTGCGGGCCAGCCTCGAAGCCCAGCACGCTGGGTTGGCGGCCCTTGCCCAGGGAGTTCAGGTCGACCATCGATACCTTGGGCGTGGCCAGCCCGCGAATGTAGGCAAAGCCACGGGTGAACATCAGCTGATAGGGCTCGGCGGCGACGTCCAGGGTATGCAGCACTTCATCGCTGCCAGCGTCTATCACCGTGGCGCTGTTCTCCAGGGTATTGAGGACGAAAGCGTAGCGCCCGTCTTGGGTAACCCGCAGCGGCCCTATGCCCTGTTGCAGGGTGATCACCTTGCGGGTCTTGAAGCTGCGCGTGTCGATCACGGTAACAGTGCCGGCCTTGCCATCGGCGACATACACCGCCCCGGACAGCGCCGATTGCGCCACCGCCAGCGGATGCGGCCCAGTGGGGATCTGCCGTAGCACCTTGAGCGTCGCCACATCGAATACCGTCAACATGCCAGCGTCGCGACTGGTGACGAAGGCGTGCCGCGAGTCTTCGCTGAAGGCGATTTCATGATGGCCCTTGCCGGTCGCCGCGCTCAGCACCGGTTCCAGGGTCCGGGTGTCGATCACCGTCACCCCGCTGTCGGCCTCGCTGCTGGCATTGTTGCCCACCCACAGATAACGACCATCGGGCTGCAGGGCAACGCGCACCGGCTGTTTACCGGCCGCGATATTGCTCAGCACCTTGAAGTTTTCCGCATCGATCACCGCTACCTCACCGGCATCCGGCATGGAGACAAACAGTCGCTTGTCGTCGGCACTGGTCACCCAATCCATGGGCGCCTTCTTCAGTCCAATGCGAGTCAGGGTGCTGGTGATCCCGGCCACCGAGGTCAGCGGGTCGATCACCATGATGCTCGGGTCCTTGTTGAGGATCAGCAGGTAGTAGCTGTTGAGATCGAGCATCGGCCGTACGCCCACCGCCCCCCGCAGGTACTGGCCTATCCGGGTCTTGCAGGCCATTTGCCCGCCCTGTTGCCCGGGAACGTTAAGCGCCTGATCGAGCCAGACGCCTGGCACCTGCCCGCGCAACGGCTGTCCGGACGCGACATCGCTGAGGCGAAAACGGATATCGGCGAACTGTCCTTCGGTTAGCACGCCCCCCGACGTCACCGGGCGCGCCTCGAAATCGATGGCGATGCCGTCGCGTTCCAGGTGGCCGCGGGCGCTCGTATTCGGGCCGGCTGCCGGCAGCGGTGTCGCGGCGGCCACCGCAGGCGTTGCGGCGCTACTGGCTGGTGTGACCGCCGCAAGGCTGCCGCTCAGCAGCAGAGCGATACCGGCAACCAACAGCGGGTTATGTACGCGCTTCATTAGGCTGTCCCCCAGGATGGGCGGACTCGGCTCACAGGAACCGTCCAGCCCCTTTCAATTAATACTGCTACGTCCCCAGCGGCCGGCCCGCAGCAGGCTGCCAGGCCGGTCAACCAGGTATCGACTAGCGTGAAGTCCTTCTGACACGCGTCGGCTCAGGCGGGGCGGCCAGCGGCACCTGTACCGCCGCGGCCTGCTCCACCCGCAACAGGCCCCACAGCCCACCGGCGTTGCCGAACGCAGCGTCGTCGCGATACAGGTAATCGCCCGGCACCGCATTACCGCCCCCGGCACTGGGGAACAGGAAGCTGAAGTGGGCGGCAGGCAACACGCTTTCCTGGGCGCCGCTGTAGCGCGTCAGCGGGTTGTAACCGAAGCGCACCGAGCCGATTCCCGGAAACTGCATGGGGTAACCGTAGGCATCGTTTTTCTCCGACTCGAAGGGCTCTTGCGCGAAGATGTGCCCATCCAGCTTGAAGGTCACCGCACGGCTACCGCCCGCCGGCATGGTCACGTGGGTGCGGAACGGCTGGCCAGGCTTCACCGTCAGCACCGGGGTCACCGGATCGCCGCCCACCAGCGCGTTGCTGTAGGCCATATGGGCATTGGTGATATCACCCCAGCCCCCGCCGCCTGCCATGCCGAACGGCGCATCCGGTGCGCTGGCGAAGCGGTACCACAGCGGCTCGTTCTTGTAGTTGAGGCTCATGCCCGAGTTGTCTTCCGGATCATTGGGCACGCCCACCCCTTCGGCCGCCATGGCCTGCACCGGTCGGCCGTTGGCCCAGCGCATATTCGCGCCCTTCTGCATGATCAGGGAGAATTCACGGTACTCCGCCTGCCCAGGCGCCTGTACGGTCGCCGCCGCGCGCATCCCCGCATCCTCGGTCCAGGTCGAACCCGCTGGCAGGATCGTCATAGCACCGCCGAGGCCCTTCTGCGGTTGCTTGATCACGTCCGCCGGCAACAGGTTGATGCCACCAAACTCGACCGGAGTCGCCGTGATCTTGTCGAGGTTACGCAGGGTCTGGGATACCGGGCGGCCTGCACGCGCCAGGTGCCCGGCGTAGTACTGGTAGGTCTTGCTCTGATAGGCGCCACCCGCAGTACGCGGTGCCACCGTCTGCACCGGATTGCTACCGACGTTGAAGCCATCGGACTGGGTGATGTCGTAGGCCAATAGCTGCGCATGCATGCCGACATGACTGGACGGACGCATCATATTGTTATTGAAGGTCGATGCGCCCTCCCGGCCCATCCTGTCGCGCTTGACCACCCCCTGCATGATGTTGAAGTCCGGCAGATCCGGCATGTTTTCCGGCAGGCGGTTTTCCAGATTGATGGTGATGCACTCGCCGGCAGTGGCGCGCAGCACCAGCGGCTCGACCGGCACCCCAGCCTTGAGTTTGCCGCTTATCGGGTCGAGATCGTTCTTGCGCACATACAGGATGGCTGTCGGGTCATGCAGCGGCCCAGACTGACCGCCGACAGTGGTCGTGACACCGGTTTCATCATCGACCACCGTGACCCGTGGAATGGTTACCACGCGCGGGTTGAACACCAGCGTGCCGCCCGCCGGATTGAGCGCGGCACCGACGTGCATGCCCTCACCTTGCGGGTCGCCCAGAGTCAGCCCCAGTGGGTTGTCGAGGATGTCGTTGGCCAGGGCCGCTACCACCTCATAGTGACGTTTCGGGGTCGAGCGAGTGCCTATGCCGCTGGGATTAGGCCCGAAGCGTGGACACACGCCATCGAAGTCCAGGGTATTACGCGCGGCCAGCGGGCGCGGATTGTTAGGCAGCGCGAACAAGTCGTTGCGACTGGTGGTGTAGTTGCGCAGCACCCCCCACATACCGGTCCAATAACCTTCCAGCGAGGCATCCATCGAGTACAGGTAGTCGGCGCTATCGGCAATGGCACTCGACAGCATCGACACGGGTGCCATGAACCCCATCTGCTCGGAGATGGCGACCATTTGCGACGCCTTCCAGCCCGAATTGGAGCCATTGCCGTAACCGCTGCCGTTCTGCAACCATTTGATGCCGTGCAGCGTGACGTTGTGCGCCTCCTCGTGGCCGCCGGCATGCATCCGCAGCCGCACGTTATCCCCCGAGTAAGACCGCAGCAGTGGAGTGAAAGGGTCCCCAGGCAGATCCCCCGCCTGGTTGATGTGCGGCGGAAATGTGGTGCTCGCCCCGGTCGGCCCCACGGCGGAGCTGATGGCGCTGGGTGCCAGGTTCAGCGCCGGAATGGCCCGATCGGTGCGGCTTTGCAGGGCATAGGCCAAGTCTCCGGCCAGCCCTTCGGCCTGCATCCCTGGCTTGCCATCCGGGGCCAGGCGATTCGGATCATAGATGCGCAACCCCACCGGCTCATGCCGATAGTTGACCACGAATATCCCCGGATCGTCCGCCGAGATTGCCTGTGGGCACGGACGGCTCGGGCAACCTGGCAGCTCGCCCCCCGCAGCCTCGATCACCGACTCCAGCAAGCCGCCGGAGTTCGGGCTCTTGCGCACCGGTGGATTGATCGCATAGCGGAAGCTCTCGGTCGATGTCGGATAGGCCGCCGCGTTGGGGATGCCATCGGGACCCGCGCCGACATACACCCCGGCTTCATAGGCGTGCTGGAAGTCGCTGAACTCCAGGAAGAACTCGCGGAAGCTGTCGTTCTTGCCGTCACCATCGATATCCCCGGTGGCGATCACCGCCTGCCAGGACGTTGGCCCGCCATCACTTCGGTTGTTCAGCGGTTCGCCGGTTTCCGCATGGAACCAGCTGGAGCCCGCCGGTTCGGTCAGCACCGTGGCATACAGACCGACCTGCTGATGGGTGGAAGGGCCGAGGTGGTCGTGAGTGAAGATATTACCCAAACCGCGATCGACGTTATGCACGTTGACCACCGGGTCGGCGAACCAACGCTGCATGGTGGTCCGCGCGCCGAGCCAATCGGCCCGACCGAACTGACCGAAGTATGGATGGCTTTTCGCTACCGGACAGTCCGGGCTGCCTTCGCGAGGATCGCCAGGCTCACAGCGGTTGAACGCGCGGATTGCGTGGATGCGCTCGACCACCGCCCCCGGTGCGAGCACGCCGTCCTCGTAGTTCCAGCCGTTGGCCGAGCCGTCGGCTGCGGTCAGGTCCCACTTCGGTAGGTGAATATGCTGACCGATCACGTCAGTCGGGGTCCGCACCTGGAAATCATCCAGTTCGTAGAGCGCCGGAATCAGGTTGGTGTGGTGATACATGGTGCAGTCGAAGGTGTTCATGCGCATCACCAAGGGCTCCGGCGGGCGCTGCTTGTTGATCACCGGTACCGCGTCCTCCCACAGGGTGAGGATGCGGGCTTGCGGGAAGTGGTAGCCGACCTTGTTGAACACCGCGTCGAACTGGATGTTCGCTCCCTTGTAGATGCGCGGTCGATCGGCGGTGAACATCGAGGTGCCACTGAACGAGGTCGCGCCCGGCTCACCACCGAAAAACTGCCCAAGGCCCGCCCCGGTGGTCAGGCGCATCTGCCGGTCATCCATGCACGGTTCGTTGTAGGGCGCGCCGCCGACCGGCAGAGCGCCATTGGTACGGAAGTCGCGGGGGACGACGTCCAGGTTGGGCATGACCGCGAAGCTCGGGTGTGAGGGTTGAGCGTGGTAGGCCATCGCCGACTGCTCAACATCGGTTCCCTCCTCCGGATAGAACACCGCCTTGGCCTTGTGGATGACCTTGGAGAAGTCCAGCGTGCTGGTGGTGACCTCGGCTTCGCCGCCGGCCGCCCAACCGTCCAGCGCATGCCGCGGCAGACCACCGTCCCAGCCTCCCGCCTGCGCCGGATCGAGCGATGCCCACAGCGCCTTACCGCTGTCACGCAGGGACTGGGCCAGGGCCGGGTCGAGCATGTCCAGCGGCGGCGTGGTGGGCCGTTGCCCGACTGTGCTTTCGATGCCGCCGATCCAGAACGGAAATCCTGGGTTCTTCAAGCTGCCGTCGGCGGTGCGGTTGGCTTCGCTGCGATCGACCAGGGCGACCGAGCCGACGATTCGGCCGTGCTCAGCGTCGTCGTCATACGCTGACCCATCTGCGGGTTCATCGTCGTCATGCTCGGCGAGCAGGGTGCCGCTGATCTTCGGCACCACCGCCACCTTGCCCGGCATCGGCGGCATGGCCTTGCCCGGCAAAGGCACCACCGCGGGGATCGGCGTCCCGGCGATGATTTCACCATCGGGCAAGGCGCGAGCTCCCGCCGCCGGCAAGCCGCTGCGCAGCGCAAACGGCGCCTCATGGAAACCGTCCTCGCCTTCGGCGGACACTGCGAGCCGGGTGCCCTCCTCCAGTACATCGTGAACCCGCCACATGGCCCACATGCCCTGGGCGAAGTGCGGGTAGAAGTGACAGTGGTAAATCGCATCGCCGGCCGTACGGTTGCGGTTTCCCGAGCCGCCGTAGGCGATTTCATAGGTGTAGCCCGACCCCGGGCCTATGCCCTGGGCATCCTTGTAGTCGGAGTTGTCGTCATTGGGGTTGAACAGCCACTGGTGGCCGTGCAGGTGGAACACATGTTGTTCGTGGCCGACGTGGGTGTTGCGGAATTTGACGAAATCGCCGATGTAGCTGTGGCTGACGTTGGACGGTTCGGCCGGGTACAGCGCCATGCTCGCCTTGATGCCGATGCTGTCCTTCGGCGGCACCTGGCCCGGGCGCAGCCCTTCCAGGCCAACGTTGGCCGGTACATCCACCAGCATCGCGGCGTCGCCGACGGCGTGGGCACTGAGGAAGAATTCCTCATAGGCACAGGATAAACAGTCGTGCATCGGCCCGACCCCAAGGCGGTTGGCGATCACCTCGGCGCCTACACCGGAAGAGCCGTAGTTGATCATGAACGCGTCACGGGTCGGCTGCAGTACATGGCCGAACACCGGGTCGGCCCAATATTCGGGGAAGGCCTGCGCCGCCACGCTCTCGTCATGAAAGATCGCAGAAAAATCGCGAAACGGTTCCAGCCGGTTGGGCAGTGCCGGGTTGCGTTTGCCCATACTCTCGAGCGGATAAGTCGAGGGAGGGAAACTGCCATCGGCATTCGGCCCGAGGACTATTGCATCGCTATGGCTGGCAATAATTTCGTTGCCATCGATCATGTTGAGGATCGGCGTACCGGCCTTGCCTTCGCTGATCCAGGGTTCGCGCATCGGGTAGCGCGCCTCGTAATCGACTATCGGTTGGCCGGCCGGCGTCCGACCAACGCTGGCCAGGCGCAGCTCCTCTTCGGTCACGGTATTGCGGTAGGTGCGGCCGTTTTTGGGGACTACCACCACCTGACCGAACAACCCGTTGGCCACGTTGCCGGCGCCGCCCTCTCCGCCGAACGTGGCGCCGTCGCTGCTGGCGACGAAGGCCCCCTCATGCTCGGCGTATAAGTTGTAACTACGGCTGGCCCCCGGAGCCAGCAAAAAATTGCCGTTGCGCCCGGTGTTGGCCGCAATGTCGGCAATCGAGTCGACGGCTTGCATGCCGTTGACCTTGAAGCCGATGTGGCGGTCGGTCACCTGGTCGTCTATCTGCAGTTCCGCCTCCACCTCGTCATGACGTGGATTGGCAGTGGCGGTCAGCAGGTTCTGCAGATTGACCCGCAGACAATCCCCCGCGGCGACTCGCAGCACCAAGGGCCGTGGGCGTTTGTCGGGGCGCAGCAATACCTTGCCCGGATCCGCGCGTCCGCCTTTGTTCAGCGGCACGTCGTGGTCATCGACCACATCCCCGCGCAGCGCGAAGATCATGCCGTTGACGTTCTGCGCGCCGAGCCGGTTGAACATCAGGGGCTGGTCGATCGCCACCACGTCGGCGACCAGGTTGCGCGCGCAACTGATCGCCGCCTCGGCGTCCTCGGTCGGCAGCAAGCCGGCCATCAGCAGCACCAGCAGCCCACCGATACCTGCGAAGCGCTCGCCCCCAGTTATTTTATGGGCCTGAGAGTGGAACATTGTGGATGCGATCTTCCGGTTCATCTTGGCTGACCTCGAGTTCGGGTGTAGCGATGCCACTGGGAGCAGACATATCCGTTGAAGCAATCCCTATGCCATGGATTTTTTTATTATTTTTCAGTGCCTTGCATCAGCAAGCGGGCGAGTCCGGGGGGGATTCCCCACTCTTTGCCCACGGTTTGCCCCGCTGGTTGACCGGCTGAAACCGGGGCAGGCATTCACCACAGGGCGAATACTCGACTCGCCCCTGGCCTGGACGCGTGCGCTCGACAGCCCTCAATAACACGGGTGCCATGAGGCTGTTATCTGGCAATGGAGGCTTTCCGGGCGAAGCAGCGCATAAGCCTTGCGCTATCGGAGCTGTCCAGCCGGCTTAGCGGCGAAGGGCCTTTCTGAGATGGAAATCCTCCCCCGCTAGTGGGGAACTTCCCCAGCAATGGGCGGGTAATAGCAGCTCAAATGATTAGAGCAGAGTGGCCGGCTCGCCCGCTTGCAAACGCTGGTAATGCTCAATGACCTTGGGTACATAACGCAGGGTTTCGGCATAGGGCGGGATCACTTTGCCCCTGTTGATAACCGCCGTGGGCCCCGCGTTATAGGCGGCCAAAGCCAGAGACAGATCGTTGTCGAACATGCCCAGCAAACGCTTCAGATAGCGGGCGCCGCCCCGAATATTGGATTCAGGGTCCCAGACATCGTCGACCCCCAGCTCGCGCGCGGTCGCCGGCATCAACTGCATCAGCCCGGCCGCACCGCTCTTGGAGAGTGCCATCGGGTTGTAGTTCGACTCGGCCTGAATCACCGCATGCAACAGGGCCTCGGGCAGATCGTGCTCGACTGCGGCGGCCATCACCAGCTCGACGAAAGGCCGTGCCCGCGCGGCCGTCTGGCGCTTGCTCGAGGGCGCTGACCGGGTCGCGGCTTCACGGCGCACGCGCACATAGTTGCGCCCCTCGCGATACACATTGGTCAGCATCACGCTGCCATCAGCGGCCACGGCTCGATAGATATCGGCCCGCACGCTCGGCGCGAAGATTGCGACAACAGCCACGAGCAGGCATAGGACCGACAGGCGCATCCTCGATTCTCCGGTGCAGGCCACCGCGGTTTAAGTCGCGGATAGTCAGTTGACTGTGGCGTTGCGCCACGCAAAGCCTATGCCGACATTCTGTCCCCCCACCCGGCGAGTGTGCCGAGTCGTCCTTGCATGTCTTTTGCATAGCGCTTGCTGTCATCTTTATGCACATGGCATTGGAGGCTTACATGCAATCGCATCCTCGCTGGGCCCTGCGGGGCCAATCCGGCTTCACCCTGCTCGAACTGCTGGTTGTTCTGGTGGTGCTTGGTCTGCTGGCTGGCATCGTCGCCCCCAAGTACTTCAATCAACTCGGCCGCTCGGAGATCAAGGTCGCCCGTGCGCAGATCGAGGGGCTCTCCAAGGCCATGGACATCTATCGCCTTGAGGTCGGTCGCTACCCGACAACCGAGCAAGGCCTCAACGCACTGGTGCAGCCACCCAGTGACGAGCCGAAATGGGCGGGGCCCTACTTGCAGAAGGCAATTCCCCAGGACCCCTGGGGACACGAGTACATATATCGCTCGCCGGGTGAGTACGGCGAATACGACCTGTTGTCGCTGGGCAAGGATGGCCAGCCCGGCGGTGACGGCGAGAATGCGGAAATCACCAGCTGGCAGTGATGGGCTCGAATACCATGCGCTATCAAGTCAAAGGGATGCGTAAACCAGCCGGCGTGGTCTCCCTGGTGATCGAGGCGCAGACCCCAGCCGATGCCTTGCGTCTGGCCGAGGAACAAGGCTTGCGGGTGTTGACCCTGCGCTCGGAACAGCGCTGGGCGCTGAGCCATTGGCGGGCACGCGAGACCTTTCCGCTGCTGCTGTTCAGCCAGGAGCTGACTACGCTGCTGAATGCCGGACTGGCCTTGATCGATGCCCTGGAAAGCCTCGCCGAGAAGGAGCCAGCACCCGAGGCGCGCAAGACGCTCACAGGCCTGGTGCGCCTGCTCTATGAAGGCAAATCGTTTTCCCAGGCGCTGAGCCAGTTCCCCGCGGTTTTTCCGGCACTCTACGTGGCTCTGGTCAAGTCCAGCGAGAAGACCGGCGCCGTGGGCGACGCCCTCGGCCGCTATGTGGCCTATCGCAGCCGCATGGACGAGGTGCGGCAGAAGATCGTCAGCGCCTCGGTCTATCCTTTGCTGCTGTTCGTAGTCGGTTGCGGGGTGCTGCTGTTTCTGATCGGCTACGTGGTGCCGCGCTTCAGCCTGGTGTTCGAGGGCCTCGGCTCCAACCTCCCCTGGCTATCACAGGTACTGCTGAAGTCCGGCTTGTTCCTGCACGCCCATCAGACCAGCGTGTTCGGCAGCATGCTGCTGGCGATAATCATCGGCAGTATGCTGCTCCGCCAAAACCGCGTTCGGCATGCCCTGAGCCGATTGATCGAAAAGATCCCGACGATACGCCGACGCCTATTCATCTATGAACTGGCGCGCTTCTATCGCTCGCTGGGCATTCTGCTGCAAGGCGGCATTCCGATGCTTACGGCCATGGGCATGGTCCGCGGCTTGCTCGGCGTGGCCGCCCGCAGTCGTCTCGACCAAGCCTGCGAACACATCCGCGAAGGCCATGCCCTGTCCAAAACCCTGGAAGAGAACCAATTGGCAACCCCGGTTTCTCTACGCATGCTGCGCGCCGGCGAGCAAGCAGGCAATCTTGGCGAAATGATGGAGCGCACCGCCGACTTTTATGATGAGGAAACCAGTCGCTGGATCGAGTGGTTTGTGCGGTTGTTTGAACCCCTGCTGATGGTTTTCATCGGTTTGATCATTGGTGTGATTGTCATCTTGATGTATATCCCGATCTTCGAACTGGCTTCGAGTATTCAATAGCACCAGCCGAGACGTTGCTTCCACAACGCCAGGCGAGGCCGGTGTTTCCCTCCCCGAGACAGATGTGGGTCGCCCAATCGGAGATGGCCACCAACACGACTGCACGCACCCACAACTTGAGCGAAGCAGCGTTACAGAAAGTCAGAACCGGCTACAAAAACCGGCACGAAACGAAGAGGCAATTCACCAAACCCAACGGTAACAAGCCGCACAGCAACCACTTCCGCCTCAATCTCTAAGCGCTTGATCGCGCGCGATAAATTTCGCCCCAAGGGTTGACAGAAGAACCCCGGGCGCGAATAATGCGCGCCACATCGGCTACGTAGCTCAGCTGGTTAGAGCATAGCATTCATAATGCTGGGGTCCGGGGTTCAAGTCCCTGCGTAGCCACCAAACAAAACAAGGGTTTAGCGAAAGCTAAGCCCTTTTTTGTGTGCGACAGTGACTACCAAGTGACTACGGCGTGCCCACACCTTTCGAAACGGCAGGATGCCTATGCAAAAGTTCGCCATATTTTTCTTCTGGGTAAGCCTATCGTTTGGGACGGCTGGATGGCTGGCCCTGAGTGGGCTCTCAGCTGATTGCTACTTTTCCCCCCTCCTGCGCCAGCCAGCGCCATGCAGTGCTTTGCAACAGCCTTAACATTAAGCAGTTTGCTGTTCTTTGCAGCAGTATCGCTAGCGACCATCGCATACCTGTGGCTTCCCTGGAAAAAGCAGCGCTTAGCTTTTTTCACTGTTATCGCACCATGCCTGCTTTTACTCACGCAATTTCACTAAGCGCAGCCACCTAGGCGAGATAGGCGGTCCTTGTGAGCTGCTCTAGAACGGGCTACGTATTGTAACCACTTAGGGTAGTCGCAGCATGTCCACGTCAAGCCTCCCAAGGATTGATCACGGGAACGCCCAGGTAGTCGAAGTGACGGACATTGCGCGTAGCGACTCGCGCATCATGCAAAGCGGCGATTGCGGCGATCTGCCCGTCAGCCATATCCACGACCGTGCCTTTCGCCTCACTCTCAGCGGCTAAGCCTGCATAGTGAACGGCCGCTTCTGTATCAAACGGAAGAATGCGGCCAGAAAAATCCTCTTCAAACATTAGTGTCGCCAGCTCTAGCAACCCTTGCTTGCGCTTGCCGTCAGGCATGCGGGCGATGCCGTAGAGAATTTCAGCAACGGTGATGGCACTGGTGAACAGCTCGCTTGAAGGCTGGGCATCAACCCACGCCAAGACCTCAGCAGCAGGCTTGGCCCGCATCAACTCGGATAGCACGTTGGTATCCAGCAAGATCATTCGTCAAAGCTCGCGGCACGGGCCTTGTCCTTACGAGCAGGCACCTCGAGGTCCACCCCACCAACGGCAGCGAATCGAGCGTTGATGCGACTACCCAAGCCACCGCTTTTTTCTGACTTAAACAGCGCATGACGAATAATGACCCTGACCTCTTCTTCCATCGAACGGCCATGGCTTGCGGCAACCACACGCAACTGAGCCTTGATGTCGTCGTCTAGGTTTCGAATAGTGATGCTGGCCATATCGCCTCCAAATGAAATCATTGATTGCATTGCTATCACCTAGAAGTATATCCGCACTGAGCAAGGGGCGACAGCCTCAAAGCGGACTCCAAATGATCCGGCGACAAGTGGGCATAGCGCATGGTCATGGTGATGGATGAATGACCAAGGATGCGCTGCAAGCTGAGGATATCCCCTCCCCCCATCATGTAATGACTGGCGAAGGTGTAGCGCAGGATGTGGGTTAGCTACCTGGCGTCTGAAAGCCACAGCGCTCATAAGCACTACGGAATGCAGCCGGCAGGACATGAACAACCGACCGCGTCCAAGGGTTTAACGAAAGGTGAGTGACTACAGAGTGCCCACAGCCGCCCTTACTGGCACCATTGGCTCTCACATGGAACGCCGTCATAGTCGCCATCCATCTTCGTTCCAGGACAGTTCTCAAGGAAGTAGGTGGCTTCTTCACAGGAACACATCTGGGAACAATGAGCTCGGCCATCACAGCTAAAGGAAGATGCCGCCGAGGCAGATAATGAAGTCGATGGATATCTGGCGTTACTGGAAGCACCCGTAATCACTGGGCGGCTCAACACGCTACCGTCGCTACCGATGTTGGTTATGACCGGGCTATGAGATAGCGTCGGGTAGTACTGCCACACAGCAAAACCAATCGCGACAATCAAAAGCAGTTTTTTCATTCCGTAGACTCCAAGATCCCTATTTCGGCGCAGGCTAGCTCTACGCCAAATTGCTTAAGCCTGGAGTACCCTCGTGCAAATCCTCAGGCAGCTCACCCACCTCAAGCTTCCCAGGGATTGATCACGGCAACGCCCAGGTAGTCGAAAAGGCGAACATTGCGCGTAGCGATTCGCGCATCATGCAAAGCGGCGATGCGGCGATCTGCCCGCCAGCCATATCCACGACCTTCCCTTTCGCCTCACTCTCAGCCGCTAGGCCTGCATAGCGAACAGCCGCATCCGTATCAAACGGAAGAATGCTACCGGCAAAACCCTCCTCGAACATAAGCGCCGCCAGCTCCCGCAAGCCTGCGGGTTGGCGAATGCCGTTCGCCATGCGCGCGATACCGTAGAGCATCTCGACAACCGTGATGGCGCCTATGAACAGCGCACATGCCCGCGTTGTGCCCAGGAGGACTCCTGGTGCGGTATGCGGGCTATCCCTCGGCAGATACGGCCGCCACCTCGAAACACATGCGCCATCCCTCGTTGTTGATGCCGAAGCGCCCGATAGAGACCGCCCTGTCGGGGTATATCAGCTGGAATCGCTCGCACAGTCTCAGCGCGATTGCCTGCTTTGTTTCCTGAGTACGATCCTCGGCGGCCACGTCGACATTGACGAACCGGGAATGGGCCCCCGGAGTTGGGTCAGGATCTGGCAGGCGGTTCGGCGGCATCAACTCATCCGCGTATTCCTGTGCTGTCTTGCTCACGGTGCATCTCCTGTCTTACGGCTTAATGATCGCTGGCGACCGATGCATGGGCTGTCGCTTGCGCCTGGATCGCGGGCTGCCCCTGCCCGCATCGTGCAGATCGGCGGGCAAAGCTGGCGACTCAAGGACAAGCTCGAGACAGGGCAAGTTCCCCGGTGAGAGCTTACGCCAATTAGTTGCCGATAAATGAATGCCCCATAACGCCTGGCCGAGCCGATTTTCAACCGGTATCGACAGCCAGGCGCGGCTTTTCGTTGTCGTCCGACCCTTACCCGACCTTTACACCTCACTGACCTCCCCTTACACCGTTCTGGTGTCTCATGGATGCGTGGATAAACCACCCCAGACTTAAGGAGACGGACATGCTAGCTCGCATTGCAATGCTCGCCCTGGCGGCAGCGTTTCTGCTGATGAGCGGCTGCGCCTATCACGAGTACAACGACCGCAGCAGGGACCATTACAGAGGCGCGGATCGCCACTACTCCATCGAACATCAGCACCCCGGCCTGCACAGGTACGAAGCTCAAAAGTACCGACACGACAAACATCGTCGGCATGATCGTGAGGCCCGCAAACGCAAGCATCGCTGAAATACCACGCCCCGCCACTGCGCGGGGCTTCTGGTTGCGCCCGCCCCTGCTAAGCTTAAATCTCCGCCCGGCAGGCTGATATAACAGCCCCGGACCTTCTGCTGACCAGGGAGGTGGGTAATGAGCAATGCATTTTCGATTCATCCGTCAGTCGACAACGGCATCCAGGCGGCGGCCAAGGATTTCGCTGGCGGCACGCTCGTCTGTCACTGCACCCAGGACCCCGTGCGGGTGCAAGTCGACGCGCAATCGGCCTACAACCACGCCTGCGGCTGCACCAAGTGCTGGAAGCCGAAGGGCGCGCTGTTCTCCGTGGTGGCGGTGGTGCCGCGCGACAAGCTCCAGGTCATTGACCACGCCGAGAAGCTGAGGGTGGTCGACTCCCAGGCCGCAATCCAGCGGCACGCCTGCAGCCAGTGCGGCGTGCACATGTACGGCCGCATCGAGAACAGCGCGCATCCTCTCTACGGGTACGATTTCATCCACACCGAACTGTCCCCGGACAAGGGCTGGTCGGCGCCACAATTCGCCGCATTCGTTTCCTCGATCATCGAGTCGGGCACCGAGCCGGCGATCATGGGCGCCGTACGTGCGCGGCTGAAAGCACTTGGCCTGGAGCCCTATGACTGCCTGTCGCCAGAACTGATGGATGCCATCGCCACACACGCCGCCAAGGCCTCCGGCGTGCTGAAGTCCTGACCTGACGCGGGGCAGAACCACTTGCGAGCGTAAGTCGCGGTAATGCTATGCCCCCCTTATCCCTGGCTGCGCCCGTCGGCTCACCTACAGCGCCACCCAAGCGTGGCCAACACAAGCAGCCTAGCCACAACGTTAATCGCACCCGCACGATGGCTCTGGGTGATAATGCCCGCCACATAGCTACCCACTCAACAGAGGAGTCCTGCGCAGGTGATGTTCGAGATCAAGCAGTTGAATCCTGAGAAATACCGCCAGCAAACGCGCCGCAGCACCCTGATCATTGCGCTGCTTTTTGTGCTGCTGGGCATGCTGCTATCTAGCGGCACCGTGCTGCTGTTCGGCGAACCCGGCGGCGATAATTTTCGCTGGAATCTGGGCGGCATTATTGCAGGGCTGCTGCTGACCGTGGCACTGGTGCGGTTCAAGTTCTGGCAGCAACCCTGGATGGCGCCGGCCGTCTACGGCTGGCAGCTCAAGCGCAGGCTGATGAGCATCACCAATGTCATGCACCACGTCACCGTCGGTGTCACCGCCCAGGATCCGAGCGCGATGAAACTGCTGCGTTTCTATCACCTGGGCCTGACCCAGATGCACCACCTGGACGGCAACTCCAGCGCCCTCAGCCAGATGATCGCGGAGATCAACCGACACAAGGAGTCTATGGCGGCCTTGGACATGGATACCGAGCAGAATCAGCTGGACCCGGCCTGGCTTGAGACAGTGAAGAAGGCCAACGCGGCGCGGTAACCGCGCCACTAGCCCACGAACAGCCGCTGGGTCTCGCTTCGCTCAGCCTGCGCTGCCGACCTACACGCCCACCCCATCCAACCGGGCCGCCTCGCCCACTTGATGGATAAGGCTGCGTGGGTATCCATGGGCAGGCCACCCCCCTGCCGATCAGCCGCGCTTGGCACTCATCTGCGTGCCCAGCAGCAGCCCGGTGAAGATCAGCCCGCCGCCCAGCCAGTGGAAGGCCTGCAGGCCTTCGCCCAGCAACAGCCAGCCGAGTACCGCGGTGAACACCGGCATCAGGTAACTGGCCAGCGCCGCCTTGGCCGCGCCGACCACGCGCACGCCGTGGTTCCAGGCGAGATACGCGACCAGCGAGGCGAATACCGCCGTATAGGCGATGGCGCCCAGGTTGCTCGGGGTGACGACGAAACTGGCGCCCTGGCTGAGCTCAACGAGGTAGAACGGCAGGATCAGCGGCACGCCGAGCAGCATCAACACGCCAAGCAGGGCCAGCGGAGGGATCGGCAGCAGGTACTTGGCCCAGCGTCGTAGCAGCAGGGAATACAGCGCCCAGTCGGCCACGGCCAGGAGCATGATCAGGTCGCCGCGGTTGAACGACAGCGCGGTCAGGGTTGTCCAGCTGCCCTGGGTGATCAGCACCAGCAGACCGATCGCCGCCAGGCCCATGCCCCACCAGGCGCGGCGTTGCGGCCATTCGCCGAGCAGCACGCCGGCGCCGATAAAGGTCATCAGAGGCAGGCAGGTGTTAACCAGGGTGATATTGATCGCCGCGGTAGTCTGCGCGGCGCTGTAGAGCATCGAGTTGTAGCCGGCGATGCCGAGGCCGCCGAGCACCAGCAGGCGCCAGCCGGCCGCACGCAACTGGGGACGATGGCGCCACAGCGGCGCCAGCACGAAGGGCAGCAGCAGGCTCAGGGCCAGACACCAGCGCCAGAACGACAAGGCGAATGGAGGGATCTCGCCGGCGAAGGCGCGCGCCACCAGGGCGTTGCCCGACCAGCAGAGCACGGCCAGCAGCAGGCCGAGCATGGCCAGGCGGCGTGAGCTGTGCACCACCTCAGTTCTGGCCGAGCGGACGCAGGCGGTATTGCGGCGGCAGCTGTTCGATGCCGCTGACGGTAACGTTGAGGTTCTTCCAGCGACCGTCCTTGATGCCGTAGATGCAGCCGTGTACCGACAGTTCCTGCCCGCGATGCCAGGCGTTCTGCACGATGGTGGTATGGCTGACGTTGGCCACCTGCTGAATCACGTTGAGTTCACAGAGGCGGTCGACCCGCTCCTCCTCGCTGGGCAAGGTCGCCAGGTGCTCGCGGTGCTCGTAATACAAATCGCGGATGGTCCGCAGCCAGCCGTCGATCAAGCCGAACTGGGTGTCCTGCATGGAGGCACGCACACCGCCGCAGCCGTAGTGGCCAGTGACCAGGATGTGTCTGACCTTGAGCACGTCGACCGCGTACTGGATCACCGACAGGCAGTTGAGGTCGGTGTGCAGCACCACGTTGGCGACGTTGCGATGGACGAATAGATCGCCCGGCAACAGGCCGACGATCTCGTTGGCCGGCACCCGCGCATCGGAGCAGCCGATCCACAGGTATTCCGGTGCCTGCTGGCGGGCCAGCTTGGCGAAGAACGCGGGGTCCTGCTGGGTGATGGCCTCGGCCCACCGTTCGTTGTTGTCGAAGAGGTGCTGTAAGTCACTCATGCCATCGGCTCCCTAAAGTATCGATGCGCACCATACGAAGCGCGCATGGCCTTTGACAAGCCACTTCGCCTTGTCGTCACAGCCGGAGTGATGCAGACAGTTTCAATTCATGCGCGCAGCAGCACCGACGGCTGTCCGCCCTCGCAGGGTGCCGCTCGCGCAGCAACACACTGTTACGCGCGCGATCAAACGGTCGCAATACCGCCGGAACCTGCCGACTCACATCAGTCGAACGACCCCACTCGAACGAGCGCAGAGGGAAATCAGCGGGAATCTTCCGCCCCCAGAACCGTCAACCCCCTATGGCTTCCCCAAAAAAGGAATACCGATGAGCCGATCCAGCACAACGAACGCAGCAGCCCAACTGGCCACGAACCAGCAAGAGAAGCACAAGCGCAATCGGGCGGCTGAGGAAGGACCGCCGAACGAGCCCAGTGCCCAAGAGCAGATAATGGAGGAGCTTTCCCCCGGCAAACGTCGTGCAGCAGGCCTGAGCGGCGATGACGATCGCGGCTATGGCCCCGACAGCGACGATCTGGAAGCAGAAGACCTGATCAGGAACGACGGCGCCCGCTCGCCCTTCGAGCAAGGTGAAGTGCAGGCAGCTGACATGGATCTGAGCATCGTCGACGCAGACGAAGCCGGTGCCGGTGATGTTCTCGATGAAGAAGAAATGGCCGGCCAGGAGCCGCTCAACTCAGCGCGACAGCGTACTCCGAACGGCTCAATCGATTAGCGTGCAGGCCATCACCAGCGCATCTTCGCGACCACCCACAGCCGGGTAGTAGTCGCGGCGCCGGCCGATTTCATTGAAACCGTAACGCTCATACAGGCGATAAGCAGACTGGTTGCTGGCGCGCACTTCGAGGAAGCATTCGCCGGCCTTGAGCGCCATGGCGCGCTGCATCAAGCGCTCCAGCAGCAACAAACCAAAACCACGGCCCTGGACCTCCGGCTTGATGGTGATGTTGAGCAGATGGGCTTCGTCGATGATCACGTTGATCACCCCGTGACCGACCTGCTGCTGCCCCTCGAACATCACCCAGCAATCGTAGGATTTGAGGCTGTCGAGGAAGATACCGCGGGTCCAGGGATGGCTGAAAGCGGCGTACTCGATCTTCAGCACCGCCTCTATATCCGCCTCGGTCATCGGACGGAAAGAAATTGCATCACTCATTCAGGTTGACTCAGCAGACGGTTGAAACAGGGGCGAAGGGGCGCAGACCAGACGCTGCTCGGCGTGTTCAAGAGTCTGCCAGCCAGCGTTGCCGCACCCGGCGCATGGCCTGCCACAGCTGGGCCTTGCGCGCAGGCTCGTCCATCAGCAATTCCAGCCCGGGCAGCGCCCAGGCCGCACCCAGGCCGTCGATCTGCAACTCGCGGTTATAGACCTCGGCATCGGCGTCGCCCGCGAAGCGGATGGCCGGCAAACCGACCAGCCACAGGCAGGTGCACGGTTGCTGTTCTTCCAGGCGCGCAGCGACGAAGCTCTGTACGTAATCCCGTGCGGCCTGCGGCCCCTGGTCCATGCTGCCGCGCGCCAGCAAGGGCCAACGTACTGGCTCGCCGACCAGTTGCGGGCTGTCCGGCAGGCCGGCGGCGCGCAGCAGGTCCTTGAGCAACAGGTAGGCAGGGTCGCGGCCCTGCAAGGGCTCGCCGGTGGGCAGCTCGACCAGCACGGCGCAGTCGCCGGCGCGCAACAGTTGCAACGCGAAACGCGGCGGCGCGACTACCGACTTGGTCGGCATGGGCGTCTCGGCCGCGTTGGCGGTGTCCACTTTGGCGCTGCGGGGGACGATGCTGGGTCGCGGCACCTCGATCTTCGGCCGTTCGGCTAGCGGCTCGGGCCTGCTCGGCGGCACAGGTTCGCTAGCGGGCGCAGCGACCGGCTCGGCCACGACGGACACCTCAGGCTCTGCTGGTTGCAGCAGCTCCGGGCGTGAGGGCGCGGCAAAGGGCAACTCCACACGCGGCAGCCAACTGGCCACCTGCATGGCGCTCAGATAGGCGCGACGCCGCAGCTCTGCAATCAAACGTCAGCCACCTGCGGGTGAGCCTTGTGCCCGGCCTGCATCAGGTTCAGGGCATTGATATAGGCCTTGGCCGACGCCACCAGAATGTCGGTGTCGGCACCATTACCGTTGACGATGCGCCCGGCCTTTTCCAGGCGCACGGTGACTTCGCCCTGGGAGTCGGTGCCCTCGGTGATGGCGTTGACCGAGTACAGTTGCAGGCTGGCCTGCGAACCGGCAATCGACTCGATGGCCTTGAAGGTCGCGTCCACCGGACCGGAGCCTTGCGCGGCTGCACTGCGCTCCTGGCCATCGACACTGACCACGATCTGCGCCTGTGGCACTTCGCCGGTTTTGCTCGCCACTTCCAGGCTCAACAGTTTGAAGTGCTCAGGTGCTTCGCCGCTCAGGCTGTCGGAAACCAGCGCCTGCAGGTCTTCGTCAAAAATCTCGTGCTTCTTGTCGGCCAGATCCTTGAAACGGGCAAAGGCGGCGTTCAGTTCGCCCTCGCCAGCCAGGACGATACCCAGCTCCTCCAGCCGCGCGCGAAACGCCGCACGCCCGGAATGCTTGCCCATGACCATCTTGTTGGCATTCCAGCCAACCGACTCGGCAGACATGATCTCGTAGGTTTCCCGGTGCTTGAGCACACCATCCTGGTGGATCCCCGATTCATGGGCGAAGGCGTTGGCGCCGACGATGGCCTTGTTCGGCTGCACCGGGAAACCGGTGATGCCGGAGACCATGCGCGAGGTGCTGAGGATGTGCGGGGTATCGATGCGGGTGTGCACGCCGAGCAGGTCTGCGCGGGTCTTGATCGCCATGACGATCTCTTCCAGCGCGGCGTTGCCGGCACGCTCGCCGAGGCCGTTGATCGTGCATTCCACCTGCCGCGCGCCGGCCACCACCGCGGCCAGGGAGTTGGCCACGGCCAACCCCAGGTCATTATGGCAATGCACGGAGAACACCGCCTTGTCGGCATTGGGAATGCGCTCGAGCAACTGACGGATCATATCCGCGTACTGGTGCGGAATCGCATAGCCCACGGTATCCGGAATATTGATGGTGCGCGCACCGGCATCGATTGCCGCCTCGACAATCCGGCAGAGGAAATCGATTTCCGAACGACCGGCATCTTCGCAGGAGAATTCCACGTCGGCACACAGGTTGCGCGCGCGCTTGACCGCATGCACCGCCTGCTCGACTACCTGATCCGGCTGCATGCGCAGCTTGTACTGCATGTGGATCGGGCTGGTGGCGATAAAGGTGTGGATACGCCCGGAGTTGGCGCCCTTGAGCGCTTCGGCGGCGCGGTCGATATCGGCATCCAGCGCCCGCGACAGGCTGCACACGGTGCTGTCCTTGATGGCGTCGGCAATCGCCTTGACCGCGGCGAAGTCACCCGGGCTGGCGATGGCGAAGCCGGCCTCGATGACATCGACGCGCAAGCGCTCCAGAGCCTTGGCAATGCGCAGCTTCTCTTCGCCGGTCATGGAGGCACCGGGGCTCTGCTCGCCATCGCGCAGAGTGGTATCGAAGATAATCACGCGGTCATTGCTGCTCATTGGAAATTCCTCACGGCTACGCAGAAGCACAGACCCGACCTGGGGGCCTATGTCGATAAGCGCTGATTGTCGCGTGAAACGCCGCGGGCGGGAAGCGTGGAAAGCAGCGGCACGCTGCGCATCAAAGCGTAGGGCGGGTGCAACCCGCCAATGGACAAGAGACTCCGGCGGGTTGCACCCGCCCTACAGGTCGCTCTCGCCCATCAACAGTCAGAAACAGGCACGTAGGGTGGATGTCGCTTTTTACATCCACCAGCAGCAGGCCACGAAGAAACAGCGGTGGAAAACGCTTCGCGGTTTTCCACCCTACGCCAAAAAAGCAAAACGCCCGCCAAAATGGCGGGCGTTTTGCTAATCGAGCGAGCGCTGACCCGGCTTAAACCAGCCAGGCCGACGCGCAGCCGATCAGAGGGCCTGATCCCAGGGGCGGTCGCCGTTGGCGTCTTTTATCCGGGTCGGCAGGCCCATCGCGTCCAGCAGCTTGAGGAACGGCTCGGCCGGCAGCTGTTCAACGTTGGCCATGCGCGCCACATCCCAGTCGCCACGGGCGACCAGCAACGCGGCAGCGACGGGCGGTACGCCGGCCGTATAGGAAATACCCTGGCTATCGGTCTCGGCATAGGCATCGGCGTGGTCGGCGACGTTGTAGATAAACACCTCGACCGGCTTGCCGTCCTTCGTACCCTTGACCAGATCACCGATGCAGGTCTTGCCGCTGTAGCCCGGGGCCAGCGAGGCCGGATCCGGCAGCACGGCCTTGACCACTTTGAGCGGCACCACCTGCAGACCTTCTGCTGTGGTTACCGGCTGCTCGGAGAGCAGGCCGAGGTTGTTCAGCACGGTGAACACATTGATGTAGTGCTCGCCGAAGCTCATCCAGAAGCGCACGTTGGGCACGTTCAGGTGTTTGGACAGGGAATGCACTTCGTCATGCCCGGTCAGGTACAGATTCTGCTCGCCGACCACCGGCAGGTCGTCGGTGCGTTTGACTTCGAACATGCTGTTGCTGGTCCACTGGCTGTTCTGCCAGCTCCAGACTTGGCCGGTGAATTCACGGAAATTGATTTCCGGGTCGAAATTGGTGGCGAAGTACTTGCCGTGGGAACCGGCGTTGACGTCGAGGATGTCGATCGACTCGATGCTGTCGAAGTACTGTTGTTGCGCCAATGCGGCATAGGCATTGACCACGCCCGGATCGAAACCGACGCCGAGGATGGCGGTCACGCCTTTTTCCTGGCATTCGCCCAGGTGTTTCCACTCGTAGTTGCCGTACCAGGGTGGCGTTTCGCAGACCTTGCCCGGTTCTTCGTGGATGGCGGTGTCGAGGTAGGCAGCACCCGTCTCCATGCAGGCTCGCAGCACCGACATATTGAGGAAGGCCGAGCCGACATTGATGACGATCTGCGATTCGCTCTCGCGGATCAGTGCCTTGGTTGCTTCTACGTCAAGGGCGTTCAGGGCATAGGCCTTGATTTCGGCCGGCTGCTTGAGGCTACCTTTGGCCTTTACGCTGTCGATGATGGCCTGGCATTTGGAGATGCTGCGCGACGCGATGGCAATACGACCGAGTTCGTCGTTGTGCTGCGCGCACTTGTGGGCCACCACCTTGGCGACACCTCCTGCACCAATGATCAGAACATTCTTCTTCAATTTCTTTGTACCTCCTTTAACCGTCGGCCTTCAGGAAAGGCTGGACAGGTAGTCGTCGAACCCAAATTCACGAACCACCTCGACGCTACCATCGAGCTGTCGTACTGCAATAGCCGGCATTTTAAGGCCGTTGAACCAGTTTTTCTTGACCATGGTGTAACCCGCTGCGTCGATAAACGACAGCCGATCGCCGATGGCCAGCGGACGATCGAACTGGTACTCGCCGAAGATATCCCCTGCCAGGCAGGATTTACCGCACACCATGTAGCTGTACTCGCCATCGCAGGGCGCCATCTTGGCGTCCAGACGGTAGATCAACAGGTCGAGCATATGCGCTTCGATGGAGCTGTCGACCACGGCCAGATGCTTGCCGTTGAACAGGGTGTCGAGCACAGTGACTTCCAGGGAGGCGCTCTGGGTGATGGCGGCCTCACCCGGCTCCAGATACACCTGCACGCCATAGGTGTCGGCGAACATCTTCAGGCGCGCGCAGAACCGATCCAGCGGATAGCCGTCGCCGGTGAAGTGAATGCCACCGCCGAGGCTGACCCACTGCACCTGATGCAGCAGATCGCCGAAGCGCTCCTCGATGGTGCCGAGCATCTGCTCGAACAGCTCGAAGCTGTCGTTCTCGCAGTTGTTGTGGAACATGAAGCCGGAGATCTTATCCATCACCGTGGCAATCTTTTCCGGGTCCCACTCGCCCAGGCGGCTGAACGGGCGCGCCGGGTCGGCCAGCAGGTAATCGGAGCTGCTCACCTGCGGGTTGACCCGCAGACCGCGCACCTTGCCGGCGGAAGCGTCGGCGAAGCGCTCGAGCTGGCCGATCGAGTTGAAGATGATCTTGTCGCAGTTGGCGAGCATCTCGTCGATTTCGTCGTCGGCCCAGGCCACGCTGTAGGCGTGGGTCTCGCCGGCGAACTTCTGCCGACCGAGCTTGAGCTCGTACAGCGACGAGGAGGTGGTGCCGTCCATGTACTGCTGCATCAAGTCGAACACCGACCAGGTGGCGAAGCACTTGAGCGCCAGCAGCGCCTTGGCACCGGACTGTTCGCGTACATAGGCGATCTTCTGCAGATTGCCCAGCAGCTTTTGCTTGTCGATGAGGTAGTACGGCGTCTTGATCATCTGTGTGCCTATACAGGTCGGCCGGCAGGAAATCAGCAGCGCCAACCCCCTCCCCAAAAAGTGGAGGCGAATTGTGCCGATAACCGGCGCATATCGAAAGAGCAATGGGGATATTTCGTCTGACAACCGACCGTTGGCGACGCTTTAGCGCAAGCCAGGCCGGGCCGCAGCCAAGCTCGAACGCCCATGGCGTATGGCTGCAGGCGCCAGCAAGGATGAACAGCAGGGATGACAAATTCATGACAGCAATCTGCCATGAAAACGGGCTGGCAGCGGGTTGATTATTACGGCGCCAGACGTTTCAGTCCTGGCGAAACAGCTCGAGCAGGTGCCTGGCAATGGCGCCCTTGATCGCATCGATGCTCGACGGCGAGCAGTGCGCCAGCCGGGCCGGGTCAATGCGGTGCAGGTGCAGCGACGGCATGCGCGCCTCGAACCCGCGCAGATCCTCCTTGATCAACACCGGCAGGAACGATTCGCCCCTCGATCGATAGCGCTGGATCAGCAGCCTGAGGCCATCCTGAAACGGCAACTCCTTGGAGGCCACCAGACGATTGTGGCTGGGGATCTTCAAGTAGAGACCGGGGTAGCCCATGGTTTCGCCCGGCAGGATATGGATACCGGTGGGTTCAACCGCATGGACCGGGATGTCATGGAAGGTCTCACTCCAGCAACGCTCGTCCGGGAGGATGGTGATGCCACCATGATCGCTCTGCGGCACCACGAAGCTGTAGCTGCTGTAGAGCGTTGCCGCATAAGCCGAGTAGACACACAGGCGGCTCTCGAAGCGCTGCAGGAAGGCAATCGCCTCACGGCGGTCGGTGATGGCATCGAGATCCCAGGCCAGGTCGTGCTGATCCTGCAACTCGCGCCAACAGGCATCGACATGGGCGGCGGAGGTGGACGACATAGACTCGATCCCTGCAGGCGGTTTGATCTACTAACGCAGAAAACATGCCAGCAAATTCAGGCACTTGAACAGGGCTCCCAGCGTATTCAGCTAGCCTGATCACCACTAGTGCGGGCGCAAACTGCCACATTGCGTCACCTCGGCACGCAAAGCGCCTCCGATCGGTTCGGGTTCAATCGATTGCCGGGCGATGCAGTACAATCGGCGTTTTTCCCAGATTGAGCGACCGGCCTTCGATGATCGATCCCAAGCGCGTACTGCGCGCCCTTGCCGAACACTGGACGTTGCTCGAACCGCTCTGCGAGCGCTTCGACACCGGCACCCTGAGCCTGATCGAGCTGCGCAAACAGCTGACGGCGCAGTTGCCAGAGAGCACGCCGGTGGACATTACCGCCCTTCTCGATCAGTGGATCCGCCTGGATATCCTGGTGCCGGTGGCCAAAAGCCCCAACCGCTTCGAGCTGAACGCACAGATCCACGATTTTCTCGCCTACCTGCGCCGTGAGCACCGCCTGGGCCTGTGTCTGGAGATCGAGGCCTATTTGCGCCACCTGGAGCGTCTGGCCGGCTATATCAAGGACGCCTTCGAGGTGCGCGACGCCGCAGATCTGGCCCGCCAGCTGCGCCTGCTGGATATGCGCGTGCGTGACGTGCTGAAGAAACTGGCCAACGACGAGCAGGCGCTGGTCGCCGTGGCCGAGCGGGCCAAGACCAGCGACCGGCAGATCCCCCTGCGCCAGCGTTACGCCGAGGTGCTGGCGACCTGGGACGAGTACGTCGAGCCGATGATCCAACTGGTCGCCGCCGACGGCGCCTTCGAGCAGGGCGTCAACCGCGTCGAGCACGTGTTGCTGCGCCTGCTCGGCGAACAACAGCGCCTCGGCCAACTGGTCGACGACGACCTGCTGCTGCGCACCCACGCGCGCATCCTGGAGATGCAGACCACCGCCCAGCTGACCCTGCGCCGCGCCCGCGAGCTGCTGCTGCCGCTGCGCGAGGAAGCCCGCCGGCACAACGCCGTCACCCGTGGCGCGGCCCTGGCCCTGGCGGCGATCCGCCGTAAAGGTCTGGACGCGGTGCCGCAGGCGTCCTTGCCGCTGTTCAGCCGGCCGCAGAGCACCTTTCTCGGTACGGCGTCGCAGGTCGAGGCTTATGTCTATGCCCTGGCCCGCTTCGAACCCAAGCCGGCGCAATTCCCCAAGGCCAGCAGCACGCGCAAGGGCGAAGCACCGCGCGCGCCACGCACCGCCCGCGAGATGATCGAGCGCTGCGAACAGGCGTTGCCATTGCCGGATTTGATGAGCTGGCTGCTGGCACAGGAGCCTGAAGGCGCCACCGACGAACTGCTGTATTGGTTCTCGCGCCTGTCGCGTGACGCGCGCTTTCAGCGCGAACGCCTGGAGCGCCGCGACTATTTGACCGCCGAGCATCAGGTCAGCCTGAGCTCCTTTGCCTTGCTCAGATCATCAGCTGGGCCGTAGGGTGCGCCGTGCGCACCACCCACGAACCGCGGTGCGCACGGCGCACCCTACGCATAACGCGCTCAATGGATCGCCATGAATATTGACCTAAAAGAACTCAGCCAACTGGCACCGATCTTCCGCGAGCTATTCAAGGGTTATCACGTCAGCCGCCGCGACCCGGAGCTGTACGCTCAGCTGTCCAACCAGCAGGATCAGTACCGTGCGCTGTTCAAGGCGCTCGGCTATGAGCTGGTCTGCGACAGCCGCGGCTTCTACTATTTCGTTCCCGAGCAGATGGGCGCCCAGGTCAACAAGACCGCCCAGCGTTTGGCACTGTTCACCTTCATCCTGGTCGAGCACCTCGCCGACCAGGGCCGCGACCCGTTGGCCGTGCTCGACGGTGGCAGCCTCGGCCGCGATGAACTGCCGGCGCTGCTGGAAAAATACCGCGACCTGTTCCTCCAGGCCGAGGTCACCAGCGTCGAGGAGCTGGAAGAAAAAATCATGCGCCGCCTGAACCAGCTGGGCTTTGCCAGCGAAGAAAACGGCATCTACCGCTTCCTCGCGCCCATGCACCGCTTCCTTGATGTCTGCCTGAGTGTGCAGCAAGACCGCGACCTGGCCGCCACGCTGCACAGCGCCCTGCCGCTGCCAACCCCGGTGCTGCTGGACGATGAAGCCGAGGACGACATCATCAGCCTCGCCGAGGATGAGCCGGCTCTCGACGAAGAAGATGCCCTGGCTCGTGCCATGGCCGACGAACGCGCCGTACAGGAGACTCTCGCATGAGCCAGGAGCGCTATGGCATTCGCCGCTTTGCCCTGTTGAACACCGCCGGCTACAGCCTCGGCCTGTTTCCCCTGGAAAACCCGCTGTCGGTCTACGGCGCCAATAACCTGGGCAAATCCGCCTCGATCAACGCCCTGCAGTTCCCCATCCTGGCACGCATGTCGGACATGAGTTTCGGCAAGTACAGCCTGGAGCAGTCGCGCAAGTTCTACTTCGCCACCGACACCAGCTACATCCTCGTCGAAGTCGCCCTGCCCCACGGCCCCCATGTGATTGGTGTGGCCGGGCGCGGTCCGGGTGGCGGTTTCGGTCACCAGTTCTTCGCCTACCAGGGCGAACTGGACCTGGCCCACTACCAGAAGGACGGCACCTGCCTGCGTCAGCGCGAGTTGTTCAACGCCCTGGAGCGTGACGGCATCAAGGCCTTTGAACTCAAGCCGGAAGAGCTGCGCCGCCTGCTGGTCGGCGGGCACACCTCGATCCCGCTGGACCTGACCCTGATCCCGCTGCGCTCGACCAGCGAGCAGAGCCTGAAAACCTTCCGCGCCCTGTTCATCAACCTGCTGCACATGCGCGAGATCACCGCGGCCAAGCTCAAGCAGCTGTTCCTCGATGCCTTCGAGCACAGCCTGCGCTCGGGCAGCGTCGACTATATCGCCGCCACCGAAGAGGCGTTCCGCGATGTGCGCCGTATGGAGCAGGACTACCAGGCGCTGGTCAGCGCCGGTCCGCTGATCGAAGCCCTGGCCGCCGGCGTGACCCAGCGCGAACAACTGCGCGGCAAGTTGCATCGCCTGTCGCCGCTGCTCGACTCCCTGCTCGGCACCTGGCAGGACTATGCCGGCGCGCGCCGCGAAGAGCTGGTGATCCAGGCCGAGCATTACCGAGACGAACAAGACGGCCTGCAGCACGAGCAACGCGGCGGCACCGCCGAGCTGATGCGCATGGAGCGCGAGATCAGCGAAATTCAGCGCTGGCTCGGTGAGCTGGCGGTACTGAAGAACCGTTTCGCCCTGGTCAGCGACGTGCAAGTACTGGAGGCGCAACTGCTCGCCGCCAAGGACGCCCACGACGAACTGGCCGGCGCCCTGGCGCAGTCACGACAGTTCTCCAGCGAGGATCTGGACGAGCGCCTGCGCGATCTGGACAAACGCCTCAAATCGGTCAAGCAGCAGCTCGAACACGCCGACAACAACAGCTACTCGCGCCTGCGCGAAGAGTTCTCCCAGGCCGACGTCGATCGCCTGATGCGCCTGTTCAATGGCCAGCTGTTCAGCCTGCCGCTAGGCGAGAAAGGCATTCAGGTTGCCGATGGCGATGCCTGGGTGAAATCCCTGGAAGCCGTGCTGGATGGCTTCAAGGGCGAGCGCTTCGAAGTGCCCGGCCTGTCCATCGACCTTTCCCATATCGAGCCGCCGGCCCTCCAGGCACTGGCCGACCGCGCCGCGCTGCGCGACCAGAAAGACCGCCTCGAGCGCGAATACAAGCAATTGAAAACCCAGCAGGCGGTGGCCGCCGACCGCGCCGCCAGCAAGGCTCAGTCCGAACAGTTGTACCAGGCCGTGCTGGACGCGCAGAAAGCCCTGGAGGACTTCCGCCGCAGCCAGACCCTGGCGGTGGAAGAAGACGCCAAGCTGGAACAGCTTGCTCAGTTGGAGGCGGCGCAGGATGGGCTCAAGCGCAGCAGCGATGCCTTTACCGAGCGGGTGCAGCAGCTGTCCGCCAAGCTGCAACTGATCGGCCGTCAACTGGCCGATCTGGAAGCCAAGCAGCGCACCCTGGAAGACGCCCTGCGCCGACGCCAGTTGCTGCCGGCCGACATGCCCTTCGGCGCGCCATTCACCGATCCGGTGGACGACTCGCTGGATAACCTGCTGCCCCTGCTCAATGACTACCAGGACGCCTGGCAGGGCCTGCAGCGGGTCGACGGGCAGATCGAAGCCTTGTATGCCCAGGTACGCTTGAAAGGCGTGGCCAAGTTCGACAGCGAGGACGACGTCGAGCGCCGCCTGCACCTGCTGGTCAACGCCTACGCCCACCGTCAGGACGAAGCCATCACCCTGGCCAAGGCGCGCCGCGCCGCGGTCACCGATATCGCCCGCACCCTGCGCAATATCCGCAGCGACTACGATAACCTGGAACACCAGCTGGCCCTGTTCAACCGCGAGATCAACAAGCGTCAGGTCTCCAACCTGGAGAGCTTCCGCATCGTCCTGGCGCCGAACAAGGAGGCGCTCAAGCATATCGACCAGATCATCCACAGCGCCGGCCAATACGAGCAAGGCGAGACCCTCTCGGTATTCGATCTGCATCAGAGCGCCGATCAGGACAGCAAGAACGAGGAAGCCAAGGAATACCTTGCGCGCCTGGTCGCCGCGAACAACAACCAGCTGGGCCTCAAGGATCTGTTCGAGCTGGCCTTCGAAATCACCAAGGTGCATGGCCAACCGGTGATCCACACCGACATCGACGGCGCCGCGTCGAACGGCACCACCATGACCATCAAGGCGCTGACCAACATGTACCTGTTGCTGCACCTGATGGATCGCGATCAGGCCGGACGTATTCGCCTGCCCTACTACCTGGACGAGGCGGCGGACATCGACGAGAAGAATCAGCAGGCGCTGATCGAAACCAGCCTGCAGCTCGGTTTCGTGCCGATTCTGGCCTCGGTCAAGCCCCAGGTCTCGGCCCATGTGGCCATCGACCTGGAAGGCGGTAGCGGGCCGAACGGCATCTATATCGACGAAGCGGATTGGAAGTACATCCAGCGTCGGGGAACCAGCAACCTGCAGCCCCCCCAACCTGTCGAGGTGGTCGAGCCGGCCTGAACCAGTAGTCACATATAACCAGGCCCGCCTATGCGGCCCTGGTTATATGCGCCTTGCCTATTATTTCGGCAAGGCGATCTTCGGCGCCCAGCGCAGCCACTCTTCCTGCGGCTCGTCGAACAGGGCAAAGGTCTGTCCCTGCCTGGCCTGGTTGCTCGTGGGCTCCTCTGGAGTGGCAAACGCCACACCGCCTTCGATAATAGTTTCCAGGGATTCGCTACGCACCTTCACCCCCTTGAACAAGCCCGCTTCGACACCGATGCCGGAGGTACTCCAGAAGCGGCTGCCGGTGCGCACCAGGCCGGCATAACGCGGTTCGACCAAGAGATGGATCAACACCCGATCCGCGGTCGGCCCGAGCTCATAGCCGGTCACCTTGCCCACCGGCACTTCGCGGTAGGTCACCGGCACACCGGATTTCAGTGAGCTGCGCCGCGCCGCGCTGAGCACCAGGCGCAAGCCAAGCTCGCTCATGGCCTGATTTGGCGGTTCGGTTAGCGCAACAAACTCGGTCTGTTTGACTCCAGCCCTATTCGCCGGCAGCACTTCCAGGTACGGGCCACTGACCAGGGTATCCAAGTTGGTCACCCGGGTCAGGCTGAGCTCCGGCTTGACCACCCAGAACTGGCTACCCACCCGGGCGATCTGCTGAGTCGCCAGGGTCACGCGGGCGTGCAAAAGTACCGCCTGCAGGTCATCGCTGAGCTCGATACTGTCGACCTGGCCGACATCCAGGCCTCTGTAGCGAATCGCTGTACCCGGGCCCAGGCCATCGCCGCGGTCCACCCGAATGCTAATCGCCACGCCATCGCGCATGGCCACTGCGCGACTCTCGTATAGATGAAAGCGTGGCACTCGTCTGGCTGGTGCCGGGGCCTGCAGATCCGTGGTATCGAACCCGATGCCGCCAGACAACAGGGTCTGCAGCGACTCGCTCTTGACCTCGAGCCCGGACAAACCGCCTTTCAAGGTAATCCCACTGGCATTCCAGAACCGCGTTGAGCTGTTCACCAGATGCGCGTACTCGGGCTCGACATGTAGACCCAAAACCACCCGTCGGTTATTGCGCGAGAGCTGAACGCTCTGCACCGACCCGACCGCCACTTGCCTATAGAGGACCGGGCTACCGACCTCCAGCGAACCACGGTAATCGCTGAACAGCACCAGGTGCAGGCCGGGCGCGTCCAGATTGAGCGGCGGCGCCTTGGGCCGCGCCTCGAAGTCACGCTTGGCCGCAGCACCTTTTTCGCCGGGGCGCACGGCAATGTAATTGCCCTTGACCAGAGCCTCGAGACCGGTGATCCCGGCCAGGGAAATCGAGGGTTTGACCACCCAGAACTCGGTGCCTTCAACCAGAAAATCTTCGGTACGCGGATCGAGAGTCAACTCGGCCAAGGCGCCGGTGAGGTCATCATTGACCTTGAGCGCCTTCAAGGTGCCGGCCTGGATCCCGTTGTACAGCACCGGCGTGCGTCCGGCCTGCAATCCTTCGAAATCGGTCATTTTGACCAACACCCTGATGCCGGCCTGGGCCGCTTCAAAATCTTCATACAGGCGAAACGGGATGCTCGGGTCAGTCGCCGGACTATCCGTGCGATGTTCCGGCGTGGCGAAGGCGATCCCTCCCGCCACTATGCTGGCCAGCGACTCACTGCGCAGCTTGAAGCCCGACAATCCGGCGTCGATGCTGATGCCGCTGGCATTCCAGAAACGCGTATGTTTACGCACCAGAGCGGCATAAGTCGGTTCGATATAGAGCTTCACCTCTACCGTGCTCTGATCGTCGGCGAGGCCATAGCTTTTCACCCGGCCTACCTGAATCTGTTTGTAGAACACCGGACTGTCACGGTTCAGTGAGCCGAGGCGCTCGGCCTTCAGGGTCAGGTGCAACCCAGGCCGATCATCCGATAAAGGGGGAGGCTCGGGCAGCGCCACAAACTCCAGAGCCGGTTCACCGTCACCTGGACTGACCGCAATGTAGTTACCCGACACCAGGGTTTCCAACCCGGTGATGCCCACCAGGCTCACGCTTGGTTTGACCAGCCAGAAGCGTGTATTGCTGCGCAGATGCGGCTCAACTTTCTTGTGCATTTCCACAGTGGCGACAACCCCGAGGTTCGGGCCACTGTCGTCCAAAACCATAGCCTTGACCTTGCCGATCGCCATGCCCTTGTATATCACTTCCGTCTTGCCGGCCTGAATGCCTTCACCACTGGGGAAAATCACCTGAATTTCGATCCCCGCCTCGCTATAGGCGCGCCAACCCAGCCAGGCACCAATCAGCAAGGCAATCAGCGGCAATACCCAGATGGCAGACCAGTTGGAAGCAGGGCGCGTTCTCGCCATGGGTAAATCAGTCATGGTCGGCATCCGACTCCGTGTTATCCCAAATCAAGCGGGGATCGAAAGTTAAAGCTGCAAGCATCGTCAAAATCACCACGCTGGCGAAGGCTATCGAGCCGAAACCAGGCTCGATACTCGCCAGACTGCCGAACTTGACCACGGCCACGAGAATCGCAATGACGAAAATATCCAACATCGACCAGCGCCCAATCCACTCGATAAAGCGGTACATGACAATCCGCTGGCGTACCGACATGGGTTGCCGGCGCTGCACCGAATACAGCAGCAGGGAGATACCGACCAATTTGAAGGTCGGCACCAGAATACTGGCAATGAACACCACCGCGGCAATCGGCAGCATTCCGAGATTCACCAGCTCGATGACGCCCGACATAATGGTGTCAGACTGTCCCTTGCCCAGCGAATTAACGGTCATGATCGGCAGCAAGTTGGCGGGGATGTACAGCAGCGAGGCAGTCAGCAGCAATGCCCAAGTGCGGACCAGGCTGTCAGGACGACGCGCATGGATGACGCCCCCGCAGCGCGTACAGAACTGCTTATGACTGTCAGGCTCCAGCTTATTCAGCTTATGGCATTCGTGGCACACCAACAGGCCCGCATCAATCGCGCGCATATGCATCCTCCCCGGATAACGCCCGCCAGATCTGATGCGGGGACATCGTCACCTCCAGCCACACCTGAACCAATAGCAAACCCACGAAACACAGCAAGCCCATCCCCAGGCTCAAGTCAGCAATATCGGCCAGCTTGACGATTGCGACCAGGATGCCCATCAAATAGACCTCGAGCATGCCCCAATCACGCAGGTGGTGATAAATCCGGTAGAACAGCAACCCATAGCCACGACCAATGTCCCAGGCAATGCTCAGCAACACCAGTAACTGGCAGAGCAGCTTGAGCAACGGCACCGCCATGCTACAGAGAAACACCACCACCGCCACGCCCTGCATGTCGCTCTCATACAGCCCAACCACACCACTCCAAATCGTGTCCTCGGTCGTTTGACCGAGCAGGTTGAGCTGCATGATCGGCAGGAAATTGGCAGGAATGTAAAGCAGCAAGGCCGCAAGCACCAGGGCCAGGCTACGTCGTATGACTTGGTGGCGGTGCGAGTAAAGCTCATAGCCGCAACGCGGACACTCGGCTCGCTCACCATCAGCCAGCGGCGGCCTGCGCATCAAGAGATCGCACTCATGGCACGCAACCAACTCATCCAGTGACAGCGTCGACAAGTCATGAGTGTCAGCCGAATCGGCCATATGCAAAGGCTCAAGCGAAGTGAATGACTATTCTAGACGAGCAGAGCACAGAACCGTGCCTCTGACATAGCTGGACGGGTTGCCTTCACCTGGCCTTTCTCGCGCGCAAAGACAAACCCCCCACCTGCCTACGCAGATGGGGGGTTTGGAATACAAGCTTGACGATGACCTACTCTCACATGGGGAAACCCCACACTACCATCGGCGATGCATCGTTTCACTACTGAGTTCGGGATGGGATCAGGTGGTT
>NZ_JAWVXU010000007.1:0-247923 GCF_033723075.1 Pseudomonas sp. | reverse complement strand
TGACGACCATAGAGCGTTGGAACCACCTGATCCCATCCCGAACTCAGTAGTGAAACGATGCATCGCCGATGGTAGTGTGGGGTTTCCCCATGTGAGAGTAGGTCATCGTCAAGCTTGTATTCCAAACCCCCCATCTGCGTAAGCAGGTGGGGGGTTTGTCTTTGCGCGCGGTTTTTACGACCAGCATAAAAAAGCCACCTGCAGGTGGCTTTTAAATTGTTGCGGCTCGATCAGTCTCCGCGATATTCGCAGCCACTGGTACAGGTTTCGTGGATCCGGATGCGGGACAGTTCGGGAAGGAGAGGTTTGAGTTGTTGCCAGATCCATTTGGCGATGATCTCGCTGGTGGGGTTTTCCAGGCCAGGAATATCGTTCAGATAGTTATGGTCGAGTTGCTCGTAGAGTGGCTTGAAGATCGCTTTGATCTCGGAAAAATCCCGGATCCAGCCGGTGTAGGGGTCGATCTCGCCTTCGATATAGACGGCAACGCGGAAGGAATGGCCATGCAGTCGTCCACATTTATGCCCCTCGGGCACATGGGGAAGGCGGTGGGCCGCTTCGAAAATAAACTCTTTGAACAGTTCCACGGGTTGTCTCTCTGAAAATACGCGGTTGCACGCACCGCTCCGATAAAGCGTGATATTAGCAGTTCTGCTTGACCAACGTCGCGGTGCTGGCCTGTGTTGCACCCACTGCACCCACTGCAGTGCTGCAACGCTACTGGGTAGCTTTTTGCCGGTTTCTCTCCTGACGATAAACGCTGACAGCTTCATATACTGCCTTCCTCAGGCGGTTGATCCCGCCTATGGGGCGATGCTCCGGTAGCGAGTGCCAGGGATTGAATGACAGATTGTCGCAAAACAGATTTTGCTCGCGGCTATCGAAGTCTTGTGCCGGAAGTTCGATCTTGGCGACTGTCTCGAATGGCGCGATCGACTCGTCCCACTCGATGCTAGGGTCTTCGATCGGCATGTAGTAGGCGGGGTTCTGTCGTTGAATCTGCAAGGCGAAACAGGCGGGAGTGCGGTCGAGCGAGAGCTGTTGGTATAGCGCGTTGCGCAGAAAGTTGGGCAGATCCTTGTTAGGCGCAGGCAATACATAGTCTGGGCAGCTTTCCGGTGTTGGGATGACGCGATACTTGATGTTGTGCGGGCCAAGCTTGAATGGGGCGATGGAGTTGTAGGTGGTCGCAACGGGACTTTGTGGAGCGGGCGACAAGGTTTTCAGGGCAATGATCAGGTGGCGGATTTCCCAGTTCCGAGGATCCCAGCCAGGAAAGAACGCCAGCGCTTTCTTGCCCTCGGCTTGGGCGGCGAAGTTGCTTTTGTATTCGGCCACGTCGCGGACGAAGAAGGCAGGGTGATTGAACATGACAAAATCTTGATCGCTTGTGTGTGCAGCACTGCTCAAGAGCTTTTCACCTGGTACGTCGAGAAGTTTGAGGGCCATGCCGCGGGCATCGCGAGCGCGGTCGAATTGCGGGTAGGCGTTGCCGTTGGACAGCCGCATCCAAGCTTGCCAGGTTTTCCCCGGCTCGCTGAATACGCCATGGCGAAGACTGCTGTCGAGGGCTGTGAGCACTGTTACTTGTGCCTTGACGCAGCCGTGGGCTTTGGCATGGGCATCGCGCAGGACTCGGGTGTTATTGCGGTGTTGTTCGACCACTCGGATAGCATCTTCGATGATGCCCTGGGTAAGCGCTGCTTCGCCTGGCGGGATTTGCTCCTCGCTGGAAACGGGGCCAGAGAATTTCCAGCTGTAGTAAGCCGCGGCTATGCCCCAACCGCCTAAGCTGACCATTAGAAGTAGCAGAAAAAGCTTGCCGAGAAAGCGGCCAACCCACAGCCAAAGTCGTTTGAGCATGGTGCTATTCCTTGTCACTTATTGGCATCCCTGCAGGCAGGGGCTGACTGTCTCAGATTACTCCTGGCACTTGGGCCCGGGGTTCCAAGGTTTGGCTTTGATCGGTTGTAGCTGGGCTTCGAGTTCTGGATTGCCCAGTACCTTGAGGTATTCGAGCAGTGCCCAGCGCTCCTCCGGCTGAAGTGCGCGACCGATCACACCGTCCTGACGGCAGCCTTCGCGGAATTCATGGCCGCGGTTGCTGTTGCCAGTGATGTCGGTATCGAATAAAAAACCACCCGAAAAGTTATCGCTGTTGAAGCCGACGTACTTCGGGTTGTACTCGAAGTTACCGACCCAGAATTTAGTTTTCCGTTCTGATACGGGGGATAGCAGCTGAAACAAGGTAGGGATCGAGCCGTTGTGCAAAAAGGGTGGGGTGGCCCAGATGCCGTGCAGTGGCCGGGCTTTGTAGCCACGTTTTTCTTGTACGCCGATAGGCAGGCCGTAGCCGTCCATGCGCCAGCGTTCACGTGGCTGGATGCCCGCGTCCAGATAGGCGCGGTTTTCGACGTAAGCAGTTAGGTAGGCGAGGCCTTTGGCGCTGGAGATGCTGCGCATATCGACGTCATCCAGGGTCGCGCCGAAGAGGCGAACATCCAGCTTGCCGAGTTCGGCTTTAGTCCAGCTTAGATTGCTGATATCGAAGCGATGATCGGCAATGTTGTCGGCAGTAGTTGAATCCGTACCGATGACGTGGGTCGGCACGATGCGCATGCGCCATTCGGGGTCGCGTGCCGGCGCCAGGCGTTCGGCACGTGGTTTGGGGGCCGGGGCGTGGCAGTAGGCACAGTTTTCGGTGAACAGGGCGCGGCCTTGGCTGGCCAGTGGCCGATCGATCTTGCCGAAGACATCCTCTGGCCAGGTCGGCGGCTTCAGATGTTTGAGGGTTTCCTCCAGGATGTGCAGGTCGCGCAGGCGTACGCTGGACGAATAGCGCTCAGCCTCCGGCACCGGGTGGCCGTCAGCTTGCAGTAGCTGCAATGTTGCGCCTACACCTAGTGCTTCGCCGATATTGCGCGCCATGGGTTGCATGGCTGAGCCATTCCACTGCACCCAGTCAAATTTCCAGATATCCCAGAGTTGCGGGTAGCTGACTGGGGCGTTGGCGACCCGATAGTTACTGGCGTCGATAGCGTCACCGAAGACGCTGTTGGCGATACGGCCAAAGGCATCGGTACGGCCAAAGCCTTCTTCGGTCGGGTAGAGACCGCGATGCCAGTCGTTGAATGCCGTACCGAGCAAGCGGTCGAGAACGACTTTGAAGTCCTGGCGCAGTTGGTCGCGGCCTTGCGGATAGTCTTCGCCGAGTACGACCTTAGCAAAGCGTCTGAATTTCAAGGGGTTGTAATAAGTGAAGGCCATGCTCATGCCAAGTGACTGGCCGAAGCTGCCGCCTCTCAGGGTTGGCACGGTTGAGGCAAGTGCATGCAGCGCTGCGCCACCATCAATCCGCACAGCCTGCCCCTGGTAGCGCAACTCCCCGGTGTGGCAGGCCGCGCAGCTTATATCCAGGTAATGAATGGATGTCTTGCTATCCTGATGGCGGGAAAAGCCAACAGGCAGATTAGCGGGGTTGCGCTCAGTAGGTGTTTGCTCTGGATCGACCAGAAAACCAAAACGGGCCAGGTAGTCTGGCGCAGCAAATTTGTCTCTACTCAGGGGCAACTCAAGAGCGCTGAACCAGTCGTAACGCAAGCCCTTAACTCGGGTGCCTTGGGGCGTGTAGTAATATGTCTGGCGCTGTTCATCGCTCCACTGATTGAGGTAGTGGAGTTTGTCCGGTTTCTGGTAACTGGGTAGGTTGGGGTAGGCAATGAAGTAAAACCCCAAGGCGAGAGCGCAAACCAGAATCACCAAAAAAGCTGTGGCAATCGCACGGAGCATACGCATTACACACTTCCTTGTTGCATTCTTGTTGTCTGACTTTATGCCAAGCTGAAAGGCTAATGGCAAGCTGCCTTCACTGATTTATTCTCAGGTGAGCTCCCTTGGCGCTGCAGGTTTGCGCCGTGATTGGTATATGGGCGTCAGCATTCCGATGTGCCGCTCCATTTCTATTACATGGCCTTTGCTCAATACTGGGATGAGTCGTGAGTAGCAGGCTGGAGTGGCAGCAAACCGAAAATCAGGAGTAGACAATGCACCCCTTTGAGGCTGAAAAACCACCGCAGTTGGCAATTCTGCTCGGTTATGCCGGGTTGCTACCCTTTGTCAGTGGCGCACTGGGAATCTGGGTGATCCCATTGGGTTGGCGTCCCTTCGTGCTGGAAGCGTTACTGGATTTTGCGGCCCTGATCCTGGCTTTTATGGGGGCGATCCATTGGGGCCTGGCGATGCGGGCCGAGGAGAGTGACGAACAAGCGCAGATTCAGTTGGGCTTGTCGGTGATTCCGCCATTGCTTGGCTGGTTGGCTATTTCTGCAGGGTTGCCGATGGGGTTGGCCTTACCGACACTTCTGGTCGCGTTCGTAGGCCTCCATTTTGCAGATGTGCATGCGGTCAAGCTGGGGCTGGCTCCTCACTGGTATTCGAGCCTGCGTATGCCGTTAACCGTGGTCGTCTCACTCAGCTTGTTATTGGCCTGGGCCAGCGTGCTGGTCGCATGAGTTCAGTCTGTCGCCGATGCATGCCGGCGCGACTAAAACTGTTGCAGCCAAATCGCGGGAAACGCCCTGATAGGGTTCGCCGCCCCCTGAGGTACTGCTCATGGCCACTAGAGCTTGCCGCTGCTTCTGACTTTTGAGCTCTAGCTGGATGAGCCGATATCTATGGTCGCGCAAGCTGAGCTAACGCTAACACGCCAGGCTGTCGGCCTGACGATAGAGCATCAGCAACTTGCGGGTGATGGTCTGCTGAATGTCGTCGCGCTCGAATGTGGACAGCCGAGTGAGACGGTTTACTTGCAGGCGGTGCAGGTGGATATAAGGCATCTGCTGATCGAACTCGCGCAGATCGCCTTTCATCATGATGGGCAGAAAGACGTCGCCGGCTTTCTTTTGATTGCTGATGATTTGTGCCAGCGCTCGTTTAAACGGCATGGTTTTCGGTGCGGGTCCACCATCCTTTATCTGTGTGCATAACAGTAGGCCCGGCTTCCCCAGTACCACGCCCGGCAGTACGCAGAGTCCGGTTTTGCGCACGGCGTGCGCCTCAATGCCGTGCAGGGTGTCATGGAACGCATAGGGGTTGGGCAGCACTACCATCTTGCGGCCCTGGTCGTGGGGAAAGTGCAGGTTGTAGTTGGTATAGAGCTGGCGCACGGATTCGGAATAGACGCATAAGCGGTTTTCGAACAGCTTGATGAAGCGCTCAGCCAGCTCGCGTCGGGCCATAGTGTCCAGATCCCAGATCAAATCCTGGTTCTGTGGCCGGTCGAGGTCGACTTCCTGATGTTCCATGCCGCTCATTCATTCCTCATACGCGAAACTGACCCAGTAATCGATTGAGCTGCTCAGCCAGTTGGCCAAGGCGTTGGCTGGCCTCACTGGACTGTTCGGCTGCCAGGGCATTGCTGTGGGCTAAACCGGCAGCCTGGGTGACATTCTGGTTGATATCTTCGACCACCTGCGACTGTTGCAGTGTGGCACTGGCGATCGAGGCATTCAAACCGGTCAGGTTACGCAGCGATTGGGCGATTTGCCCGAGGCTCTCACCGGCCTGGCTGGCTTGCTCGACGGTGAGTTGTGAGGCGCGGCTACTATCGTTGATGACTTTCACTGCGGCTTCGGAGTTGCCTTGCAAGCGCTCGATCATACCCTGAATTTCAGCGGTCGATTGCTGGGTGCGTTGAGCCAGCAAGCGCACTTCGTCGGCGACCACGGCAAACCCGCGTCCTTGTTCGCCCGCGCGCGCGGCTTCGATCGCAGCATTGAGGGCGAGCAGGTTGGTCTGTTCGGCAATCGAGCGAATCACTTCCAAAACACTGCCTATTTGCGTGCTTTCCAGGGCCAGCTTTTGAATTACCTCGACCGCCTGATCGATAGTGCCGGAGAGTTGGCCGATCTGCCGCAGGCTGGCATCGATGTTCTGCTGGCCTTGGCTCGCCTGGGCTTCGGCGGCATGCACTTCGCTTGACGCATGTTCGGCATTTTTCGCGACATCTTGCACGCCATAGGTGACCTCGTTGATCGCGGTGGCCACGAGTTCCATCTGCTGGGATTGCTGCTGACCGTGCTTCTGGGCCTCGTGGGCAATACCGCCGAGCGAGCGTGCTGCTTGATCGAGTGCACCGGCAGAGTCGAGTGACTGGCGGATCACATGGCGCAACTTTTCGGTAAATGCATTGAAGTGCTTGGCCAGGGCAGTCAGTTCGTCATCGCCGTTAGTGTCCAGGGAGTGGGTAAGATCGCCTTCACCGCTGGCGATGTTGGCCATGGCGTCGACAGCCTCTTGAAGGGGCCGGGTAATACTGCGCGATATCAGGGTTACCAGCAGGGTCATCAGCAGGGCGATCGCGATACCGATAGCGAGTGCGCGCAAGGCTTGCGCCTGGAATTGCGCCTGCACGTCATCGACGTACACGCCTGAACCGATGATCCAACCCCAGGGCTGGAACAGGCTGACGTAGGAAACCTTGGCTATCGGGTCGCTCGAGCTCGGGCTGGGCCAGCGATAATGCACCAGGCCGGCGCCCTTGGCTTTGCTGATCTTCACCATTTCATTGAACAGTTCCTTGCCGTCCTGATCCTTGATGGCGGAAAGGTTCTGGCCTTCGAGTTTGGGAGAGATTGGGTGCATGACCATGGTTGGGGTCTGGTCATTGATCCAGAAATACTCCTGGCCGTCGTAGCGCAGGCCGCGGATTACTTCCTTGGCCTGCTTCTGCGCTTCCTCGCGACTGAGCGTAGTGGCTGTCTCGAGGCTGTGGTAATGGGCGAGAATGCCTGCCGCGCTCTGTACCAGGTGCTGAGTTTTCTCCTCTTTGGCGGCATACAGGTCGTGATGAATCTGTTGCAGCATCAACGCACCGAGGATGAGCAGCATGACGATGGCGACAGCGAGAATAAGCCACAAACGACGGCTGATGGGTAGGCTGCGTAGGCTGTTCATAGAATGGCTCTCCCGGTTCTTGTTCTGGGGTTCAGGACGCGTTCCTTATATACGGAATGCAGCACTTGTTGTTCTAAACCATGCGCTAATTGGACCGAGGCGTTGGGCGACGATGTCCATGCGGATGCGCACGAGTAGGCTCTGATACAGCAATAGGCTCGTGTCTCTGATAGCATTTCGGCTTCTGGAGCGAAAACCTGAGGGTTCTCCACTTTTTTTGCGCTATTGGAACCATAGCGTAGAGCTTGAGTCCGAAAGTCGCGGCAGTGTTGTTGATTATTCACATATTTATGTAGTTCGTGCGGAGCATACCGTGCGCCCTAGGAGCGTTAATGGATCTTTGGATCGCCGTGCAGTCGTTGATTTTGGGTATTGTCGAAGGTATTACCGAGTTTTTGCCTATTTCCAGTACAGGCCATCAAATCATAGTGGCCGATCTCATCGATTTTTCCGGTGAGCGGGCTATGGCTTTCAATATCATTATCCAGTTGGGTGCCATCCTGGCGGTAGTTTGGGAGTTCAGGCACAAGATCATCGAGGTAGTGGTCGGGCTGCCACGGGTGTCCGAGGCGCAGCGCTTCACCGCCAATCTGATAATTGCCGTCCTGCCTGCGGTAATTCTCGGTGTGGCCTTTGCCGATCTGATACACCAATACCTGTTCAACCCGATTACCGTAGCTGCCGCGCTGATAGTGGGGGGCGTGGTCATGCTCTGGGCCGAACGGCGTGAGCATGTTATCCATGCCGAAAGCGTCGACGATATGAACTGGAAGGATGCCCTGAAAGTTGGCTGTGCCCAGTGCCTGGCGATGATTCCGGGCACCTCTCGCTCGGGCGCGACTATTATCGGCGGCCTATTGTTCGGCATGTCACGCAAGGCGGCTACCGAGTTCTCCTTCTTTCTGGCGATGCCGACCATGGTCGGCGCCGCGGTTTACTCCGGCTACAAGTACCGCGAGCTGTTCCTGCCAGCGGACCTGCCGGTGTTCGCCATCGGTTTTGTGACCTCGTTCATCTTCGCCATGATTGCCGTGCGCGCCCTGCTCAAGTTCATCGGCAACCACAGTTATGCGGTCTTCGCCTGGTATCGCATCGGTTTCGGTTTGTTGATTCTGGCGACCTGGCAACTGCATCTGATCGACTGGAGTACCGCCCAAGGTTGAGTGCGTGAGGCTTCATTCGGCGGATTGATAAAAGGCGCGCTGCTTGGCGCGCCTTTGTCATAGTGATGCCCTCTCATGGAGGCGTTATGAATTCGCTGGAACACCGACTGCTTGACGTCAACGGCATCACACTCAGTCTCTACAGCGCGGGGCCTGCGGATGGCCAACCGTTGTGGTTGCTGCATGGTTTTCCCGAATGCTGGCACTCCTGGCGTCAGCAGATCGGTCCCTTGGCGGCGGCCGGTTATCGAGTGTCGATCCCAGAAATGCGTGGTTATGGGCAAAGCAGCGCACCGCGAGATCCAGCGGCTTATGACCTGATTACCCTGTGTGGCGATATCCAGGCAGCCATGGATCTGCTCGGGCACCGCGAGGCCTGCGTGATCGGCCACGATTGGGGCGCACCGGTTGCCTGGCACCTGGCGTTATTGGAGCCGCAGCGGGTAAAGGCGGTGGTAGGCATGGCCGTACCCTTCGGCGGGCGGCCCAGGCAGCCCGCGATCGAGATGATGCGTCAGCACTATGCCGAGCGCTTCCATTACATCCTGCACTTCCAGCAACCCGGGGTTGCCGAGCAGGAAATGGACGCCGATATCCCGCGCACTCTGCGCATGATGATGCACAACACCTCAGCCGCCGTGCCCAAGGACTTCTTTCTTCAGGAAAAACCGGCCGGTGCCGGGTTGTTCGACGGCATGCAGGACCCGGGCGTATTGCCGACTTGGTGCGATGCCGAGGCGTTCGGCCACTACCTGGAGACCTTCACTGGGCGCGGTTTCAATGGCGCACTCAACTGGTACCGCAACTTCGAGCGCAACTGGCAACGCACCGAGGCGTTGGCCGACAAGCACATCGAACAGCCGGCGTTGTTCCTGCTCGGTGACAAGGACCCGGTCGGCACCCTGGAAGCCTATACCCTCAAGCAGATGCCCAAGCGCATTGCCAATCTGGAACAGCACCTACTGAACGATTGCGGCCACTGGATCCAGAACGAGCAGGCTGCCGAGGTGAATCGACTATTGCTGGCGTTTCTCAAGCGGCATTACCCCGCTTGAGCCCGTTAGAATGGGTCCTTTTCAGTTAAGGACTGGCCGTCATGGAGCAGCGCGGGCTGTTGCGCAATTGGGACGACGACAGGGGCTTCGGCTTTATCCAGCCACAGCAGGGTGGGGCTGAGGTCTTTGCACATATCTCGGCGATGCGCGGCGACCGGCGTCCCGTGGCAGGAGACCAGGTGCTGTATATAGCCGGCAAGGACCGACACGGGCGTGTGCGTGCCGAGCATATACGCCTGGCTGGCGATTTGGCGCTCGATCAGCCGGCCATCCGGCGCAAGCCGCGATCGGCCCAGTCGACCGCTGCGGCGGGGCGCCAATCCACTCAGGCAAAGACAACACGCGAGGCTTCGACGGCGATTCAGCATCTCGGCCTGAAGGTGCTGCTGTTTGCCGCATTGTGCGGGCTGCCGCTGTTCGGCGCGCTGCAGCTGCTGGTGAACTCGGGCTTGAACTGGGCATTGCTGGGGTATGCCGCGGCCAGCCTGATCAGCTTCGGGCAATACTGGCATGACAAAACCCGTGCGCTAAACGGTGGCAGGCGCACCACGGAGAACAGTCTGCACCTGGTCGAGTTGCTCGGTGGTTGGCCCGGTGCCTTGCTGGCTCAGCAGATTTTTCGCCATAAAACCCGCAAGGCGTCTTATCAGTGGCTGTTCTGGACGATTGTCGTGGTGCACCAGGCGTTCTGGGTCGACTGGCTGCTGCTGGACGGCACCTATTTCGGTGAAGTGCTGCGCGCCTACTTGCAGCCCTAGTGGTCAAAGGTCGAGCAGCAGGCCCACCTGCAAACGTTTGGGCAACCTGCGTACCACCAACTGGTGCGAGCGGGTCAGTAGTTGCCAGAGTTCGTCGTCGCCGAGGGGCGGATGCGCGCAGCTCATGCTGATCCAGTGCGCCCGCGCCAGATAGGGCGCCGGGCGAATGCCGGGGCGGTCGACGTAACCGAGAAACAAATCGCTGTCGACCTTGAACGCCAGCTCATGGCCGAGAAAATTGAGTATGGCGAACATCTTGTTGCCCGCCACGGAAAACACCTGGTTGTTGCCCCACTTGAAATCTTCACGGGCACCAGGCAATTGCAGACAAAAAGCGGCTATTTCCTGTTGTTTCATGCGCATCGAGCCTTGCTGCGGGTTCTCTAGCTAAGCTAGCAGACTGTTGGCCCAAGCTTTAGCCCCGATGGAGATTTCCTTATGGCACTGTCCATGTATGACGCTTCGCTTCCTGTTTTCATCCGCATGCTCGGTAACCTGTCGGCGATCCTGCACAAGGCCGAGGCTTACGCCGCTGAGCGCAAGATCGAGCCAGGGGCGCTGCTCAATGCGCGTCTGGCGCCGGATATGTATCCGCTGGTGCGCCAGGTGCAGATCGCCAGCGATGGCGTCAAGGGCTGTGCCGCGCGACTGGCCGGCATCGACATCCCCAGCTATGCCGACAGCGAAAGCAGTTTTGCCGAGTTGCAGGCGCGTATTGCCAAGACCCAGGCATTTCTCGGCAGCGTAGCTGCGACGCAACTTGAGGGCAGAGAAGGCAGGTCGATCACCCTGAACTTTCCGGGTATGGAGTTGAAGTTCACGGGGCAGGAGTACTTGCTGCATTTCGTCCTGCCGAACTTCTATTTTCACCTGACCACCGCCTACGCGATCCTGCGCCACAACGGCCTGGATATCGGCAAGATGGATTTCCTTGGCCGGCCTTGAGCAGAGAAAGATCGTCTAAACCGGCTGTCCCCAGGTGCGAAACGCCTGGCTGAGGTGTTCGATCCAGGCGCGCACTGCCGGCAGCATGCCGCGCCTGTGGGTGTAGACCGCCTGCAGGTGGCCGCCAGGTAGCGTCCAGTCGGGCAACAGGCGAACCAGCCGGCCATCGGCCAGCTCCTCATGGCAGAAAGGCTGGGGCAGCATGGTCAGCCCCAAACCGGCCAGCGCGGCACGCTTGCGCACGGCGAAGTCTTCGATGGCCAGGCGTGCCTCCAGGCTGATGTCTTGTACGTTCCCGTTGTCATGCTGGAAGCGCAGGTGAATCTTGCGATCGGCCTCCAATGCGCCGAGCGCCGGCAGTTTGGCCAAGTCGTCCGGTGCGTCGATGCTGACGCCTTGGAGCAACTCGGGGGCCGCCACCATATATGCCTGGGCCGGTTGCAGGCGGCGACTGATCAGCGCCTGGTCTTCATCTTCGGCACTGCGCACGCGCAGCGCCACGTCCACGCCCTCGTTGAGCAAGTCCACGCGGCGGTTGGTCTGCAGCACTTCCAGTTGCACCTTGGGATAGGCCGCGAGGAAACTGACGACCAGCTCCGGCAGCAGGGCAATGCCGCCGGGGGTGGAGACGCGCAAGCGACCGCGTGGTTCGCTGGTCAGGCTGGCGACGGTTTCTTCGGCCTGCTCGGCCTCCAGCAACATCGCCTGGCAATGGCGCAAGTAGCGTTCACCGAGGTCGGTCAGTACCAGCTTGCGTGTGGTGCGTTGCAGCAGACGCGCGCCCAGGCGGTTTTCCAGCTCGGCGATGCGCCGTGACAGGCGAGACTTGGGAATACCCAGAGCACGGCCGGCGGCGGCGAAACCGCCAGCCTCCACCACTTTGGCGAAGTAGAACAGATCGTTGAGGTCATGCATGGCTTAGTCGTCCTATAAATAGGACGAACTATCGCATTTATGTCGACTTATCGACTATTGCTTTCATAGGTAGTATCTCCAGCATCTTGATCGCCAAGGAGGCGATCTCACTTTGGAGGCCATCCGTCATGAAACTACTGCACCTAGATTCCAGCATTCTCGGCGACTCGTCCGCTTCCCGCCAACTCAGCAGCGCCGTGGTCGCGGCCTGGCAAGCCGCCGAGCCGAGTGCCCAGGTGACTTACCGTGACCTGGCCGGCGACGCGTTGAGCCATTTTTCTGCGCTCAGCCTGGTTGCCGTTGGTACGCCTGATGAGCTGCGCAATGCTACGCAGCGGTACGAGGCCGAGCTGTCGGAAAGCACCCTGGAGGAGTTTCTCGATGCCGATGCCATCGTGATCGGTGCGCCCATGTACAACTTTGCGCTACCGAGCCAGCTGAAAGCCTGGATCGACCGCGTCACCGTGGCCGGCAAGACCTTCAGCTATGGCGAAAATGGTCCGCAGGGCCTGGCGGGCGGCAAGAAGGTTGTCATCGTCTCAACCTCGGGCGGAATCCACTCCGGACAGCCAAGTGCGGCCGCCCATGAGGACTACTTGAAGTTTGTCCTCGGCTTTGTCGGCATCAGTGACATTCAGGTGGTGCGTGCCGAAGGTCTGGCCTACGGTGAAGAGCAGCGCGCTATTGCCATGCAAGCTGCAGAGCTGCAGGTAGGCGAGCTGTTCGCGGTCGCCTGATTGCGAGTCGCGATGAATAAAGCTGCTCAGTCCGGCTGTGGGCAAACTTGACCGTTTGAGTAGCGGATGCAGATAACGCCCGTATCGAGAGATACGGGCATTTTTGTTTATGCACTACATCGAGGGTGAGGGGCGTGGTCAAGGCCGTTTGTTTCCGGTTTTGCGGCCAAACCAGCACCCCCTTCGCTAACCTCAATGGCTGTTCGGCAACGGCCGCTTCCCCATGCGTCACTGCAACGGCGTACGACGTGAAATATCACTGGCAGTGCAGGCGTAATCGCAAACGAGCCACCAAGGTGTTGGGCGCACGCCGCATGATCGAGCTGTTGGTCTGCGCTCGTGGTCGCTGAGTTTTGTTGACTGTAAAGGCAAACGCCCCCGAACCAGTCGGGGTGTTTGCCTTTGTGCTGTTGCCAGTAACAGCGTGTTTTCACTCAGTCTGAAGAGCCTGGCTACGGTTGTAAAAATATCGAGCGTCGTCGCGAGAGCGTCTCCGGGTGTTCGCGGCAAGGCGCGCTACGCAAGAAATGTCAGCAGCGGGCGTTTGGCGGTCGCCGCAGGTGAGGGCTTTTTCACAATCGCTCAGTTCTTCGCGATCAGGTTGCCGGCGTGCAGGCCGCACTCCTTCTGCGTGGCTTCCTCCCACCACCAGCGACCTTCGCGTTCGTGCTGGTTGGGCAGTACGGGGCGGGTGCAGGGCTCGCAACCGATACTGATGAAACCGCGCTCATGCAGGCTGTTGTAGGGGATTTCCAGCATGCGGATATAGGCCCAGACGTCTTCGCTGCTCATCTGCGCCAGCGGGTTGAACTTGTACAGAGTGTTTTCCGGGCTGGAGAAGGCCGTGTCGATTTCCACCACCGCGACCTGACTGCGAGTGCCGGGGCTCTGGTCGCGGCGCTGGCCAGTGGCCCAGGCCTTGACCGTGGCGAGCTTGCGCCGCAGCGGGGCGGTCTTGCGAATTCCGCAGCATTGGCTGTGGCCGTCCTTGTAGAAGCTGAACAAGCCTTTTTCCTTGACCAGTGCCTCTAGCGCCGTCGCGTCGGGGGAGAGTACGTCGATGGCGATGCCGTAGTGCTCGCGCACCTGCTCGATGAAGCGGTAGGTCTCCGGGTGCAGGCGACCGGTGTCGAGGCTGAAGACCTTGACGTTTCTATTCAGCTTCCAGGCCATGTCCACCAGCACCACGTCCTCGGCGCCGCTGAAGGAAAGCCACAGTTCATCGCCAAAGTGCTCGAAAGCAAGTTTGAGAATATCCTGGGGCGACTTGTTGGCGTAGGTTGCGGCCAGTTCGGCTACATCGAATGGGTGGCTCATCGGCTGGATTCCTGGTTGGGGTGGCGCTGAGAGGGTGCCGCCAGGCGACTGCGCCTGGTGTGTTTACGCCCTCGGGACGCTCTGTGCGCCGATGGTAGCAAAAAGGCGTTATACCGCTAAATAACGAAGTGCAAGGGTGACCATCGATTTTGAGTATAAGTCGTGCGTTGCGCCGCCTCCGGCGAGCCGCTAGAGTGCCGCCTTCTTTCAAGCCCAATCTAGGAGTGTCCCGTGGAAATCGCTTGTCTCGACCTGGAAGGCGTTCTGGTCCCGGAGATCTGGATCGCCTTCGCGGAAAAAACCGGCATCGAATCGCTGAAAGCGACCACCCGGGATATTCCGGATTACGACGTGCTGATGCAGCAGCGCCTGCGTATCCTCGATGAGCATGGTCTGAAGCTCAACGACATCCAGCAAGTCATCGCCACCCTCAAGCCGCTGGACGGCGCGGTGGAGTTCGTCGACTGGCTGCGCGAGCGCTTTCAGGTGGTGATTCTCTCGGACACCTTCTACGAGTTCTCCCAGCCGCTGATGCGTCAGCTGGGCTTTCCGACGCTGCTGTGCCACAAGCTGGTCACCGACGAGAATGATCGTGTGGTGAGCTACCAGTTGCGCCAGAAGGATCCCAAGCGTCAATCGGTGATCGCGCTCAAGAGTCTCTACTACCGCGTACTCGCCGCAGGTGACTCGTACAACGACACCACCATGCTCAGCGAGGCCCATGCGGGCATCCTGTTCCATGCGCCGGAAAACGTGATTCGCGAGTTCCCGCAGTTCCCGGCCGTGCACACCTTTGATGATCTCAAGCGCGAGTTCATCAAGGCGTCCAATCGCGAGCTGAGCCTGTAACCTCAGCGGCAAACTGCAAGGGCAGGGCGCAGGCGTTTGGCGGTTGCCACCTCGTTCTGCGACTCGCTTGCGGCTTGCCGCTACATCCCCTCCAGCGTTTCCAGCAAGACCTTCACCTTGGTGATGGACTCCTGGTATTCCGCCTGCCAGTCGGAGTCGGCGACTATGCCGCCGCCGCCCCAGCAACTGATCTGCCCGTCCTTGGCCAGTAGGCTGCGGATGGCAATCGAGCTGTCCAGCTCGCCACGCACGTCCAGGTACAGCAGCGAGCCGCAATAGAGTGCGCGGCGGGTGGGTTCCAGTTCGTCGATGATCTGCATGGCGCGGATTTTCGGCGCGCCGGTGATCGAGCCGCCGGGGAAGCTGCCGGCGATCAGGTCCAGGGCATCTTTGCCTGGTGCCAGCTCGCCGGTCACCGCGCTGACCAGGTGGTGCACGTTGGGATAACTCTCCAGGGCGAACAGTTCCGGCACGCGCACCGAGCCAGTCGTGCAACTGCGGCCGAGGTCGTTGCGCAGCAGGTCGACGATCATCAGGTTCTCGGCACGATCCTTGGGGCTGGCCAAGAGCGTGTCGGCTTGCGCCGCATCCTGCTTGGGGTCGCTGTGGCGTGGGCGTGTGCCCTTGATCGGACGGGTCTCCACCTGACCTTCGCTGACGCGCAGGAAACGTTCGGGCGACAGGCTGATGATTGCGCCGTTATCCGCCAGGGCCAGATAGCCGGAGAACGGGGTTGGGCAGGCGGCACGCAAGGCGCGATAAGCCGTCCACGGATCGCCCTGGTAGTGGCTGCGAAAGCGTTGGGCAAAATTCACCTGATAGCAGTCGCCCGCCTGGATATAGGCCTGGATGCGTTCGATGGCATGGCGATACTGGCCTTCGTCGATATCTGCCTGGAATGCCCTGTCCAGCCTGAATGGTTCTGGCGCTGACGCCTGTGGCGCATCGAACAGCTCAATCAGGCGCTGCTGTTGTTCATCAGCCAGCGCTGGATGAAACATCAGCTGGCTAGTGCCCAACTCATGGTCGGTAATCAGGGCCCAGGCGTACAGGCCTAGTTGCGCATCGGCCAAGCCCAGGTCGTCGCGTGCCTGTTCGGGCAGGGTTTCCAGGCGCCGGCCAAAGTCGTAGCCCAAGTAGCCGATCAAGCCACCGACGAAGGGCAGTGGACAGTCGTCAGGTGCTTTGGCCTCGCCCAGCGCCGCCAGACTGACGCGCAGGCGTTGAAGGAAGTCATTGGCGGGTTCGTCAGGCATGGGGATCAGCTCGGCCGTTGGCCAGGCGCTGATCAGGTCATAGCGTCCACGCTGGGCTGCCGGGCGGCCGGCATCCAGCAGGACCGCTCCTGGCGCGTGACCGACGACACTGAAGTAGGTGGCCGGATCGGCACGGTAGGGCAGGGCGTGTACGAGGCAAGTAGGCATGCGAGGCTATCAGAGGCGCGCGGCAGGCGATTGTAGAACGCCGGCCAGATTCATCCTAGCGCTTCTGTCGGGGCGCGGTGCGGAGAAGAGTTGCCAGGCACCTGTTTGTCCACGGGTCGGCACTGCAAATGCTGCGGCATGCTCGCCGCGGGGGAAGGCGGCATCTGCGGCGCTCATAGCCCAGCTGCAAAAAAATGCCGCTCACTTCGTCTGAGTGAGCAGCATTGCGGGTTTATTGTTGCGGGCAGCCTGCCTGGCTTAACGCCGCTAGCGTGAAAACCCTGCAGGCTGTTGGTTCATATCTCTGCTTTTGGGGCGTGGCCAAACAGCTCCTGGGAGAAGCGCATGCGCTCCTCCGGCGTCTCGGTTATGCCTTTTTTCTCCAGTTCGACCAGGCGCGCTTCCACTGCATGGGCGCGGTGGGTGAGGCCGCAGTCGTTGGCGATCTGGATATTCAGGCCGGGGCGCGCATTGAGCTCGAGAATCAGCGGGCCTTTCTCCTGATCGAGGACCATGTCCACGCCGATATAGCCAAGACCGCACAGTTCATAGCAGCCGGCGGCCAGCTTCATAAAGCCATTCCAGTTGGGGAGCTGTACGCCGTCTACCGAATTGGTGGTGTCCGGGTGTTTGCTGATCTTGTTGTTCAGCCAGGTACCGCGCAGGGTCACCCCGGTTGCCAGGTCCACGCCCACGCCGATCGCGCCCTGGTGCAGGTTGGCCTTGCCGCCGGACTGGCGGGTCGGCAAGCGCAGCATGGCCATCACCGGGTAGCCCTTCAGCACGATGATGCGGATGTCCGGCACACCTTCATAGCTGATGCTCTTGAAGATGGGGTCGGGGGTGACGCGGTATTCGATCAGTGCGCGGTCACGGTGACCGCCCAGCGAGTACAGACCGGTGAGGATGCTGGAGATCTGGTGTTCGATTTCCTCATGGCTGACGATCTTGCCGGAAACCGTTCGATAGCGATCCTCGAAGCGGTCGGCGATGACCAGGATACCGTCACCGCCAGCGCCTTGCGCTGGCTTGACCACGAAGTCCGGTCGGTCGCCAATGATCTCGCGCAGCTTGTCGATGCCTTTTTCGGTCTCGATCACGCCATACATTTCCGGCACATCAATGCCAGCTGCGATGGCGCGTTCCTTGGTGATGATCTTGTCATCGACGATCGGGTAGAGATTGCGCTTGTTGTACTTCAGCACGTAGTCCGCATTGCGACGGTTGATGCCCATGATGCCTTTGGCTTCAAGGGCCTTCCATGTTTTCCAGAGACCTAGCATGGCTCAATCCTTCAGGAAGGCTTTGAAGCGGAAAAGTTCGGTCAGGCGGTAGCCGCGGTAACGGCCCATCGCCAGCATGAAGCCCACCAGGATCATCAATATCGCCGGGAAGGTGAATACGAAGTAGACCAGTTGCGGCACGCTCATCAACAGGTGAGCCAGGGTCGCGGCTACCAGGGTGCCAATGGCGACCTTGAAGGCATGACCACCGCCACGTTCTTCCCAGGTGATCGACAGGCGCTCGATGGTCATGGTCAGAATCACCATCGGGAACAATGCCACCGAGAGGCCGCGCTCCAGGCCGAGCTTGTGGCTGAGCAGGCTGATTACCGCGATCAGTACCACCACGAAGGTCAGGACCACCGAGAGCCGGGGCAGCATCTGCAGTTTCAGATGTTCGAGGTAGGAGCGCAGTGACAGGCCCAGGGCGGTAATGATGGTGAACAGGATGATGCCGAAGCCCAGTTGGGTCTCACGGAAAGCCAGGGCGATCAGAACCGGAGTGAAGGTGCCCAGGGTTTGCAGGCCACCGAGGTTGCGCAGGATCAGGATCACCAGCACGCCGATCGGGATCACCAGCATGATCTGGAAGGTCTGTTGGGTAGAGAGCGGCAGGCCGTACATCGAGTACTCGAGGAAGTCGGCGTCAGTGTTCTCGTCGGTCATTTTGGCCAGGCGGATGGCATTCATCTCGCTGTTGCTCAGGGTGAAGCTGACTTGAGCTTGCTTGCCGCCTTCGAGGTTGACCAGGTTGTCATCGCCGATCCACCAGACCAGGCGATCGCTCGGCATGCCTTGTTGGCCGGTCTCCGGATTGAAGTAGAGCCATTTTTCACCGTTGAAGCTGCGTAGCCAGAGTTCAGGCGTTTGCTGAATCTCGGCCGCCAGGCGGACGGTGTGCACGCGCTCCATCGGCACATGGGCAATGGACAGCAACAGTTCGATGGCATCGGCTTTGTTCGGTGTCGAGGCGTCGCCGGCCAGCAGCAGCTTGACGTTGTCGTCGTTGACGTTGTTGACCCGTTTGATGGTCTCGCTGATAAAAGTTTCGACGTCGGCCGAGTGTTGGCGGATCGGTGCGAGCAGGGCCTCGGCGGCAATTTTCTCGGCACCTTCCACCGGGATGCTGTCGCGGAAGATCGGTCCCTCGCTCTTGGCTAGTTCGCCGCTGTAGCGTTTGGTCAAGACCAGGCGGTAGTAGAGGGTTTGCTTGCCGCTGGCGCGCCGGGCAGACCAGGTAACCTTGCGATTGCCATCGGCGCGGTTGATGCTCACACCATAATTATTGGAGATGAAGCTCTCGTTGAGGCTGACGTAATCCTGGTTCAGCGGCGGCACGAACATCTGCAGCTTGACCGGCTCACGCGGGCTGGCCTGGAACTCGACTCTGGCGTCGATATTCCACAGGTCATCGGTTTCATCTTCGGTCAACGGAATGCCGAGGATGAAGATCTGGTAGGCCGTAATCAGAACGCCCAGGCCCACCAATAGTGTGATCAGGACTTTCAGATGCAGGTTAAGAGAGCGCATGGGCATTACTCATTAGGGGTGGCGCCAATGTTTGCGTCAGGGGGACAGCCAGGTTTCCCTGCTGCATATTTAAGACTTGGGTCGACCAGTGCACTGAAGCGTTTTAGCGCGTCGGAGCCGATCAATAGCGGGTATTGGAATGCACTACGGTCGGTCAAGTTCACTTCGATCGTGCGCAGGGCTTGGCCCATGCAAATATCCAGCTCGATTACCGGGCGTGCGGTATAGGTTTTTTCTTCCTCAGGATCATAGTCGCCTGCGCGGCGTTTGATCTTGCTGATCCGCGCCAGCGGGCGCTCTATCGGGTGGGCATGGGCATCGTCGATCGCCAGGTAGAAGCGCACCCAGGGTTCCCCCTCGCGCTTGAACCGTTTGATGTCGCGCGCGCTCAAGGACGCTGTCTTGGCGCCAGTATCCAATTTGGCCGGCACTTGCAGGCCGAGGTTGAACAGCATGGCGTGTTCATTCAGACCGTATACGGCCTTTTCTGCGGCGGCGAGACCCAGGCCAGGCAGTAACAGCAGGCAGAACAGCAGGGCGAAGGGCTTGAGTCTCATAAGTCCTATTAGGTATAGCGCGGTCGTCGAATAACAAGACCGGCGGGCGAGGAGGCATGGCCGCTGCGCCTGGTTTGAACTCTAGCGGGCATGGCAGCAAAGCTAGGCCAGGCGCGAGTGGGTGGCATTCTAGCACGGGGGTTTTGCTGCTGCGACAGACGCTTATAGGCGTTTATACGAGAAAAGCGGGCGGATAAGAGCGTTTTTTCATTCGATAGATTGTCGACAGTAATGTTTGATTGTTTGACATATGTGCGCCTGCAGGGTAATTTTTTGGAAAATCTATATGGCAGTGTCGACAATATGCCCGATACCATTGAGTTGCCCCGCATCGTTCAAGATGACTCGGAAACGTTGTCCGAGCATGTTTTTCGCCGCATTCAGGCGGCCATTGTCAAAGGAGAGATCGCGCCGGGCAGCAAAATTTCCGAGCCGGAGCTGGCCCGCACCTATGGCATCAGTCGCGGGCCGCTGCGCGAGGCGATTCACCGCCTGGAGGGTCAGCGTCTGTTGGTGCGCATTCCCCATGTGGGTGCGCGGGTGGTGTCGCTTGATCACTCCGAGCTGGTCGAACTCTATGAGATCCGCGAGTCGCTGGAGGGCATGGCCTGCCGCCTGGCCGCCGAGCGTATGAGCCAGGCGGAAATCGATGACCTGCGCCGGGTGCTTGATCTGCATGAGCAGGATGCGGCCTTCAAGGCGGGCGTCGGCTACTACCAGCAGGAAGGCGATTTCGATTTCCACTACCGGATCATTCAAGGCAGCGGCAACCGCACCCTGGTGCAGATGCTCTGCGGTGAGCTGTATCAGCTGGTGCGCATGTACCGCCTGCAGTTCTCTGCCACACCGAACCGCCCGCGTCAGGCGTTTGCCGAACACCACCGCATTCTCGACGCCATCGCCGAGCGCGATGGCGAGCTCGCAGAGTTGCTGATGCGCCGTCACATCGGTGCGTCCAAACGCAATATCGAGCGCCACTACACCATGAATATGGGGCAGGGCGCGCCAACCAAGACAGCCAAACCCCGAGGTGAGTCATGAGTCAGCTTTCCAGCCAGAGCAGTCCCGGCCAGCGTTTTCGCGATGCCGTTGGCGCAGAACATCCCCTGCAGGTCGTCGGCGCGATCAACGCCAACCATGCCTTGCTGGCCAAACGCGCCGGGTTCAAGGCGATCTACCTGTCCGGTGGCGGCGTGGCGGCTGGCTCCCTCGGTCTGCCGGACCTGGGTATCACCGGGCTGGATGACGTACTCACCGACGTGCGCCGTATCACCGACGTCTGCGACCTGCCGCTGCTGGTGGATGTCGACACCGGCTTCGGCTCCTCGGCCTTCAACGTGGCGCGCACCGTCAAGTCGATGATCAAGTTCGGCGCCGCGGCGATCCACATCGAAGATCAGGTCGGCGCCAAGCGCTGCGGTCATCGACCCAATAAAGAAATCGTCACGCTGCAAGAGATGGTCGACCGGATCAAGGCCGCGGTGGATGCGCGCACCGACGACAGCTTCGTGATCATGGCGCGCACCGATGCGCTGGCGGTCGAAGGACTGAACTCGGCACTGGATCGGGCAGAGGCCTGCATCGAGGCCGGCGCCGACATGATCTTCCCCGAGGCGATCACCGAGCTGGCGATGTACAAGACCTTCGCCGACCGCCTCAAGGCGCCGATCCTGGCCAACATCACCGAGTTTGGCGCCACGCCGCTGTACACCACCGACGAGCTGGCCTCGGTCGACGTTTCCCTGGTGCTCTATCCGCTGTCGGCCTTCCGCGCCATGAACAAGGCGGCCGAAAACGTCTACACCGCGCTGCGCCGTGACGGCACCCAGAAGAATGTGATCGACACCATGCAGACCCGCATGGAGCTCTACGATCGCATCAACTACCACGCCTTCGAGCAGCATCTCGACGCGCTGTTTGCCGCCAAGAAATAACCGGCGCGCGAACCGCAGCGGCCTGCACATAACAAGAACTACCCGACCGGATCGGATGTGAGGAGACAAGTGATGAGCACGACCCCAGAAACCACCAGCCCAGGCTTCAAACCGAAGAAATCCGTAGCCCTGAGCGGCACCACCGCCGGCAACACCGCGCTCTGTACCGTCGGTCGCAGCGGTAACGACCTGCACTACCGCGGCTATGACATCCTCGATGTCGCCACCACCTGCGAGTTCGAGGAAATCGCTCATCTGCTGGTGCACGGCAAGTTGCCCAACGCCGCCGAGCTGGCGGGTTACAAGGCCAGGCTCAAGGCCCTGCGTGGCCTGCCGGCGGCGCTGAAAGCCGCCCTGGAGCAGCTGCCGCCGTCCGCCCATCCGATGGATGTGATGCGCACCGGTGTGTCCGTGCTCGGCTGCCTGGCGCCGGAGAAGGACGATCATAATCATCCCGGTGCGCGCGACATCGCCGACAAGCTGATGGCTTCGCTGGGCTCCATGCTGCTGTACTGGTACCACTTCAGCCATAACGGCAAACGCATCGAGGTGGAAACCGACGATGACTCCATTGGCGGTCACTTCCTCCATCTGCTGCATGGCGAGACGCCGCGTGAGTCCTGGGTGCGTGCTATGCACTGCTCGCTGATCCTCTATGCCGAGCACGAATTCAATGCTTCGACCTTTGCCTCGCGGGTGATCGCCGGCACCGGTTCGGACATGTTTTCCGCCATTGCCGGTGGCATCGGCGCGCTGCGCGGGCCCAAGCATGGGGGGGCCAACGAGGTCGCCTTCGAGATCCAGAAGCGCTACGACAACCCGGATGAGGCCGAGGCCGATATCCGTGCCCGGGTCGAGAAGAAGGAAGTGGTGATCGGTTTCGGCCACCCGGTCTACACGGTGAGCGACCCGCGTAACAAGGTGATCAAGGAAGTCGCCCGCGAACTCTCCACCGAGCAGGGCAACATGAAGATGTACGACATCGCCGAGCGTCTGGAATCGACCATGTGGGAAATCAAGAAGATGTTCCCCAACCTCGATTGGTTCAGCGCGGTCAGCTATCACATGATGGGCGTGCCGACCGCCATGTTCACCCCGCTGTTCGTGATTGCACGGACCTCGGGCTGGTCCAGCCACGTCATCGAGCAGCGCATCGACGGCAAGATCATTCGCCCGAGCGCCAACTACGTCGGTCCCGAAGACCTCAAGTTCGTGCCGCTCAAGGATCGCCCATAAGATGAACAGCCAATACCGCAAGTCCCTGCCCGGCACAGCGCTGGACTACTTCGATACCCGTGCCGCAGTCGATGCGATCCAGCCGGGTGCCTACGACAAGCTGCCCTACAGCTCGCGCGTACTGGCGGAAAACCTGGTGCGGCGTTGCGACCCTGCCGTACTGACGGCATCGCTGAGCCAGTTTATCGAGCGCAAGCGCGACCTGGATTTTCCCTGGTATCCGGCCCGCGTGGTCTGTCATGACATCCTCGGCCAGACCGCGCTGGTCGACCTGGCCGGCCTGCGTGACGCCATCGCCGACCAGGGTGGTGACCCGGCCCAGGTCAACCCGGTGGTGCCGGTGCAGCTGATCGTCGACCACTCGCTGGCGGTGGAGTGCGGCGGTTTTGATCCGCAGGCGTTCGAGAAGAATCGCGCCATCGAAGATCGTCGCAACGAAGACCGCTTCCACTTCATCAACTGGACCAAGCAGGCGTTCAAGAACGTCGACGTGATCCCGCCGGGCAACGGCATCATGCACCAGATCAACCTGGAGAAGATGTCGCCGGTGATCCAGGTGCGCGAGGGCGTGGCCTTCCCGGACACCTGCGTCGGTACCGATAGCCATACCCCCCACGTCGATGCCCTGGGCGTGATCGCCGTCGGCGTTGGTGGCCTGGAAGCCGAGAACGTCATGCTCGGCCGTGCGTCCTGGATGCGCCTGCCCGATATCATCGGAGTGGAGCTTTCCGGCCGGCCTGCGCCGGGCATTACCGCCACCGACGTGGTGCTGTCGCTGACCGAGTTCCTGCGCAAGGAAAAAGTCGTCGGTGCCTGGCTCGAGTTCTACGGTGAAGGCGCTGCCGCGCTGACTCTGGGCGACCGCGCGACCATTTCCAACATGGCGCCGGAATACGGCGCCACCGCGGCGATGTTCGCCATCGACCAGCAGACCATCGAGTACCTCACGCTGACCGGGCGTGACGACGAGCAGGTCAAGCTGGTCGAGCTGTATGCCAAGACCACCGGCCTGTGGGCTGACAGTCTGGTCAATGCCGAGTATGAGCGTGTGCTCAGGTTCGACCTGTCCAGCGTCGTGCGCACCCTGGCCGGTCCGAGCAACCCGCACCGTCGCCTGCCGGTTGCCGATCTGGCGGCGCGCGGGATTGCCGTCGATCTGGACAAGGCGCGTGCCGAAGAAGCACAGGGCCTGATGCCGGATGGCGCCGTGATCATCGCGGCCATCACCAGCTGCACCAACACCAGCAACCCGCGCAACGTGATTGCCGCCGGCCTGTTGGCCCGCAACGCCAACAGGCTCGGTCTGACCCGCAAGCCCTGGGTGAAGTCCTCGCTGGCGCCCGGCTCCAAGACCGTGTCCATGTATCTGGACGAGGCGGGTCTGACCAAGGAGTTGGAGGCCCTCGGCTTCGGTGTAGTGGCCTTCGCCTGCACCACCTGCAACGGCATGTCCGGCGCGCTGGACCCGAAGATTCAGCAGGAAATCATCGACCGCGACCTGTACGCCACCGCCGTGTTGTCGGGTAACCGCAACTTCGACGGGCGTATCCACCCCTATGCCAAGCAGGCGTTCCTGGCCTCGCCGCCGCTGGTGGTGGCCTATGCCATCGCCGGCACCATGCGCTTCGATATAGAGAAGGATGTGCTGGCGGTGGTCGATGGCAAGGAAATCCGCCTGAAGGATATCTGGCCGAGCGACGAGGAAATCAATGCCGTGGTCAAGGCTGCGGTCAAACCGGAGCAGTTCCGCCAGGTCTACATCCCGATGTTCGCCATTGAGGAAGACACCGGGCCGAAGGTCGCCCCGTTGTACGACTGGCGGCCGATGTCTACCTACATCCGCCGTCCGCCGTACTGGGAAGGCGCGCTGGCCGGCGAGCGTACGCTCAAGGGCATGCGTCCGCTGGCGGTGCTGCCGGACAACATCACCACCGACCACCTGTCGCCGTCCAACGCCATCATGCTCGACAGCGCTGCCGGTGAGTACTTGCACAAGATGGGTCTGCCGGAAGAGGACTTCAACTCCTACGCGACTCATAGGGGTGACCATTTGACCGCGCAGCGCGCCACCTTCGCCAACCCACAGCTGGTCAACGAGATGGCCGTGGTCGGTGGTCAGGTGCAGAAGGGTTCGCTGACCCGCATCGAGCCGGAAGGCCAGGTGACCCGCATGTGGGAAGCCATCGAGACCTACATGGAGCGCAAGCAACCGCTGATCATCGTTGCCGGTGCCGATTACGGCCAGGGTTCCTCGCGGGACTGGGCCGCCAAGGGCGTGCGTCTGGCCGGCGTGGAAGCCATCGCTGCCGAAGGCTTCGAGCGCATCCACCGCACCAACCTGCTCGGCATGGGCGTACTGCCGCTGGAGTTCAAGCCGGGCACCACCCGCCTGACTCTGGGCATCGATGGCAGCGAGACCTACGACGTGGTGGGGGAACTCAAGCCGCGCGCCGATCTGACCCTGGTCATCCATCGTAAGAATGGTGAGCGTGTCGAGGTGCCGATGACCTGCCGGCTGGACAGCGACGAGGAAGTTTCGGTTTACCAGGCCGGCGGTGTGCTGCAGCGTTTTGCCCAGGACTTCCTCGAAGCGACCACGGCCTGACAGGTAACTGTCTTGTCCTGGTCCTGCCATCGACCCGGTGCGGCCTCCGCCCCGGGTCGATGAGCAAATGGCCGTCCGCATTCAGCTTGAGGAGTTATTTCATGTCTCATGTACCCCAGATCAAAGTGCCGGCCACCTACATCCGTGGCGGCACCAGCAAAGGCGTGTTTTTTCGCCTGCAGGACCTACCCGAGCGCTGCCAGGTGCCGGGCGAGGCGCGCGACAAGCTGTTCATGCGGGTGATCGGCAGCCCGGACCCCTATGCAGCGCACATCGACGGCATGGGCAGCGCCACCTCCAGTACCAGCAAGTGCGTGATCCTGGCCAAGAGCAGCGTGCCCGAACATGACGTGGACTACCTCTATGGCCAGGTCTCGATCGACTCGGCCTTCGTGGATTGGTCCGGCAACTGCGGCAACCTGTCCACCGCCGCTGGCGCGTTTGCGATCCACGCCGGCCTGATCGATCCGTCGCGCGTCCCGCAGAACGGCACCTGTGTGGTGCGTATCTGGCAGGCCAACATCAAGAAAACCATCATCGCCCATGTGCCGGTGACCGACGGCCAGGTACAGGAAACCGGTGACTTCGAGCTGGATGGCGTGACCTTTCCGGCGGCCGAGATCGTGCTGGAATTCATCGACCCCTCCGATGACGCGGGTGAGGGTGGCTCGATGTTCCCCACCGGCAGCCTGGTCGACGACCTCGAGGTGCCCGCTGATATTGTAAAGGGCGGCACGCTCAAGGCGACCATGATCAACGCCGGCATCCCGACCGTGTTCGTCAATGCCGAGGACATCGGCTACACCGGCACCGAACTGCGCGAGGCGATCAACACGGATGCCAAGGCGCTGGAGAAGTTCGAGCAGATCCGCATCGCCGCAGCCCTGCGCATGGGGCTGATCAAGACGCCGGAAGAGGCGGCCAAGCGTCAGCACACGCCGAAGATCGCCTTCGTCGCGGGACCCAAGGACTACGTCGCCTCCAGCGGCAAGACCATCAGCGCCGGCGAGGTCGACTTGTTGGTGCGCGCGTTGTCCATGGGCAAGCTGCATCACGCCATGATGGGCACCTGCGCAGTCGCCATCGGTACCGCTGCAGCTATTCCGGGCACCCTGGTGAATCTTGCGGCTGGCGGCGGTGCGCGCAGCGCGGTGCGCTTCGGTCACCCCTCGGGCACCCTGCGGGTTGGTGCGCAAACCAGTCTGGTCAACGGTGAGTGGACGGTGGTCAAGGCGATCATGAGCCGCAGCGCCCGCGTACTGATGGAAGGCTGGGTGCGCGTACCCGGCGATGCGTTCTGAGGTGTGCTCCGCGGGGAAATGACAGCGGAACGTCATGTCCCTGCGGGGCTCTACTGTAGGAGCTTGCCATGCGCGCGATTCGCGGGCGTGGAACTAGGCGCCCCCCGCTCCTACAACGTGTGTACTCCTTAACACCTACCTGGGAGATCGAAACATGAGCCGCAACGCCGATCCCAACAGTCGCCCCGACTACGACCAGGTGATCCAGGACGTCGCCGACTATGTCCTGAGCTACCAGATCGAGTCCGTCGAAGCCCTGAATACCGCGCGCAACTGCCTGATGGACACCCTCGGCTGCGGTTTGCTGGCGCTGCGCTTTCCCGAGTGCACCAAGCACCTCGGTCCGCTCGTCGAGGGTACCCTGGTGCCGCACGGTGCGCGCGTGCCGGGCACCAGTTTTCGCCTGGATCCGGTCAAGGCGGCCTGGGATATCGGTTGTATCGTGCGTTGGCTGGACTACAACGACACCTGGCTGGCGGCCGAGTGGGGTCATCCGTCGGACAACCTCGGCGGTATTCTCGCCGTGGCCGACCACCTGTCGCAGCAGCGCGTGTCTCAGGGCGAGGCGCCGCTGAGCATGCGTGCGGTACTGGACGCGATGATCATGGCTCACGAGATCCAGGGCGTGTTCGCACTGGAAAACTCCTTCAACCGGGTCGGCCTGGATCACGTGCTGCTGGTCAAGCTGGCCTCGACCGCCGTTTGCGCCAGACTGATGGGCGCGGACCGCGAGCAACTGCTGTCGGCTGTCTCCCAGGTCTTCGTCGACGGCCAGGCGCTGCGTACCTACCGTCATGCGCCGAACGCCGGCAGCCGCAAGTCCTGGGCGGCGGGCGATGCCAGCAGTCGCGGCGTGCGCCTGGCCGATATCGCCATGCGCGGCGAGATGGGCATCCCTGGTGCGCTGAGTGCACCGCAGTGGGGCTTCTACGACGTGCTGTTCAGTCACAGCAACAACGACCTGGCGCTGAAGCCGGTCGAGGCGCGCCAGTTCAGTTTTCCCCAGGGCTTCGCCAGCTACGTGATGGAAAACGTGCTGTTCAAGATCAGCTTCCCGGCCGAGTTTCATGCGCAGACCGCCTGCGAAGCGGCGGTGACCCTGCATCCGCAGGTCAGGGATCGCCTGCAGCAGATCGCCAGGATCGTCATCAGCACCCACGAGTCGGCGATCCGCATCATCTCCAAGGTCGGCCAGCTGGCCAACCCGGCCGACCGCGACCACTGCCTCCAGTACATGACCGCCGTGCCGCTGGCCTTCGGCAACCTGGTGGCCGAACACTACGAGGACGACTTCCACGCCGCCAACCCGATCATCGACGAGCTGCGCGGGAAGATGGAAATCGTCGAGGATCCGCGCTACAGCCGCGAATACCTGGAAGCCGACAAGCGTTCGATCGCCAACGCCGTGCAGGTGTTCTTCAAGGATGGCAGCAGCACCGAGAAGGTCGAGGTCGAGTATCCGCTCGGCCACCGCCGTCGTCGCGCCGAGAGCATCCCGCTGCTGGAAGACAAGTTCAAGGCCAACCTGGCAACCCGTTTCAGCGCTCGACGCAGCGCGCAGATTTTCGCACTGTGCAAGGATCAGGCGGCGCTTGAGGCCACGCCGGTGCAGCGTTTCATGGACTTGTTTGTGATCTAGCAGGTAAAGCGGTTTCAGGCTGGAAGATGGGCGGGCCATGCCGGTGATGATCCAGCACCTGGATTGATGGGGTATCACCTACGCAGCCCGACCTGGGCGGTCTCCCCATCTATTTCAGGCGGCGTTCAACGCCTTTTTCCACCAGGATTTTGGCGGAAATCTCTTCCACAGAAAAATAGGTGGAATTGATGAAGTTGATGTTTTCGCGGCGGAACAGGTTTTCCACTTCGCGCACCTCGAACTCGCATTGAGCGAAACTGGCGTAGCGGCTGTTGGGCTTGCGTTCATGGCGAATGGCGGTCAGGCGATCGGGGTCGATGGTCAGGCCGAACAGCTTGTCCCTGTGCTTTTTCAGTACGGCAGGCAGCTGCAGGCGTTCCATGTCATCTTCGGTCAATGGGTAATTTGCGGCACGAATTCCGTATTGCATTGCCATATACAGGCAAGTGGGTGTTTTGCCGCAGCGGGAAACGCCGACCAGGATCAGGTCAGCCTTGTCGTAATAGTGCGTGCGGGCGCCGTCGTCGTTGTCCAGGGCGAAGTTCACTGCCTCGATCCGCTCCATGTAATTGGAGTTGTGCCCGATGGAGTGGGACTTGCCGACCGAGTAGGAGGAATGCGAGCTCAGTTCCTGCTCCAGGGGAGCGAGGAAGCTCGAGAAGATGTCGATCATGAAGCCGTCGGACTCGGCAAGAACCTCGCGGATTTCCTGGTTGACGATGGTGTCGAAGATGACTGGTCGCGCATCGTCATTCTCGGCAGCAGTGTTGATTTGTTGTACCATTGCGCGCGCTTTTTCCACGCTGTCGATGTAGGGTCGCGTGAGTTTGGTGAAGTCGATGGTTTCGAACTGCGCCAATAAGCTCTGACCCAGGGTTTCGGCCGTGATGCCTGTGCCGTCGGAGATGAAAAATGCGGTTCGTTTCATTTGCGCCATGGGCCTTAAGCTGAGGACGATTCTTGGCTATCATAGGCCCGTTTTTGCAGGCCGGAAGTGGCTTGCATTGTTACTTATTTTCCAGGGCCCGGCCACAATCGTGCGGACATGCTCCGCCGAATTTCCCAGCCCCTTGAGCTTTTCCAACACTTTAGTGGAGAGATCACCTTGGTAGAGTACGTAGTTTCCCTCGATAAGCTCGGCAATCACGATGTTGAGCACGTAGGGGGCAAGAACGCCTCCCTGGGCGAGATGATCAGCAACCTTGCCGGCGCCGGAGTATCGGTTCCCGGTGGTTTCGCCACTACCGCCCTGGCCTACCGCGACTTTCTCGAGCTGAGCGGCCTGAATGAGCAGATCCACGCGGCGCTGGATGCCCTCGACGTCGACGATGTCAATGCTCTGGCCAAGACCGGTGCGCAGATCCGTCAATGGGTGATGGACGCAACTTTCCCGGCCGAACTGGATGCGCAAATTCGCACCGCCTTCGCCGCCATGGCTGACGGCAATGAGCATATGGCCGTAGCCGTGCGCTCCTCGGCCACCGCCGAAGATCTGCCGGATGCCTCCTTCGCCGGCCAGCAAGAAACCTTCTTGAACATTCGCGGCGTGGACAACGTGATCCGTGCAGCCAAGGAAGTGTTCGCCTCGCTGTTCAACGACCGCGCCATCTCCTACCGCGTGCATCAGGGCTTCGATCACAAGCTGGTGGCCCTGTCTGCCGGTGTGCAGCGCATGGTGCGTTCGGAAACCGGCACCGCCGGGGTCATGTTCACGCTGGACACCGAGTCGGGCTTTCGCGATGTGGTGTTCATCACTGGCGCTTACGGCCTTGGTGAAACCGTGGTGCAGGGCGCGGTCAATCCCGACGAATTCTATGTGCACAAGCAGACCCTTGAAGCCGGACGTCCGGCGATCCTGCGCCGCAACCTGGGCAGCAAGGCGATCAAGATGATCTACGGCGACGAAGCCAAGGCTGGTAAATCAGTCAAGGTGGTCGATGTCGACCGTGCCGATCGCGCGCGCTTCTGTCTGACCGATGCCGAGGTCAGCGAGCTGGCCAAACAGGCCATGATCATCGAGAAACACTACGGTCGTCCGATGGATATCGAATGGGCCAAAGACGGTGATGACGGCAAGCTGTATATCGTCCAGGCCCGCCCGGAAACCGTTAGAAGCCGCACCAATGTCAATGTGATGGAGCGCTACCTGCTCAAGGAAACCGGCACCGTTCTGGTCGAGGGTCGAGCGATCGGCCAGAAGATCGGCGCAGGCAAAGTGCGGGTAATCAACGACATCTCCGAAATGGACAAGGTACAGCCAGGCGACGTGCTGGTTTCCGACATGACCGACCCGGACTGGGAACCGGTCATGAAGCGCGCCAGCGCCATCGTTACCAATCGGGGCGGGCGCACCTGCCATGCGGCGATCATCGCTCGTGAGCTGGGTGTTCCGGCCGTGGTTGGGTGTGGCAATGCCACCCATGTGCTGAAAGATGGCCAGGGTGTGACTGTGTCCTGCGCCGAGGGCGACACCGGCTTCATCTTCGAGGGCGAACTGGGCTTTGATGTCCGCACAAACTCCGTGGATGCCATGCCCGACCTGCCGTTCAAGATCATGATGAACGTCGGCAACCCCGATCGCGCCTTCGATTTCGCCCAGTTGCCGAACGCTGGTGTAGGTCTGGCGCGTCTGGAATTCATCATCAACCGCATGATCGGCGTGCATCCAAAAGCGTTGTTGAACTTCGCTGGCCTGCCGCCGGAGATCAAGGACAGCGTCGAGAAGCGTATCGCCGGTTACGACGACCCGGTCAATTTCTACGTCGAGAAGCTGGTCGAGGGCATTAGCACCCTGGCGGCAGCCTTCTGGCCGAAGAAGGTTATCGTGCGTCTGTCCGACTTCAAGTCCAACGAATACGCCAACCTGATCGGCGGCAAGCTCTACGAGCCGGAAGAAGAGAACCCGATGCTCGGCTTCCGTGGCGCCTCGCGCTACATCAGCGAATCCTTCCGCGATTGCTTCGAGCTGGAATGCCGGGCGATGAAGAAGGTGCGCAATGAGATGGGCCTGACCAACGTCGAGATCATGGTGCCTTTCGTGCGCACCATCGGCGAAGCCAGTCAGGTCATCGACCTGCTGGCCAGTAACGGCCTCAAGCGCGGCGAGAACGGCTTGCGCATCATCATGATGTGTGAATTGCCATCCAACGCAATTCTGGCTGAAGAGTTCCTCGAGTTCTTCGACGGCTTCTCGATTGGCTCCAACGACCTGACCCAGCTGACCTTGGGCCTGGATCGTGATTCCGGCATCGTTGCGCACCTGTTCGACGAGCGTAATCCAGCAGTCAAGAAGCTGCTGTCCAATGCCATTCAGGCCTGTAACAAGGCCGGCAAGTACATCGGCATCTGCGGTCAGGGGCCCTCGGATCATCCGGATCTGGCGCGCTGGCTGATGGAACAGGGCATCGAAAGTGTGTCGCTGAATCCGGATTCGGTGTTGGATACCTGGTTCTTCCTGGCGGAAAGTCCGCCAGCCTGATCTGCCGTTAACTTTTTGATTCAAGGGCAGGATTATCCTGCCCTTTTTTGTGTTCAGCACATCCATGTGCTTAACCCCTCCGGGGCTTGCGCGCAAAAACGCTCCTGGCGTTTTTGTGGTCTGCCATCCCTGGCCACCCTACAGGCCGTCGCCAGCGACGTGAAAAATTGCTCCCGGCAATTTTTTGTACCAGAGCGAAGAAGATGCAAAGCAGCAGTGAGCTTTTTCCCGTGGCCTTGATCAGCGCGGAACTACGTGACGACTTGAGCGAGGATGTTTATCGCCTCAAGCCCGGCAACAGTCCTGACGCCAGCGTCGGGCTGGCCCTCACCCGTTTGGGCATGGCCGGGCATGCGGTTGAGCGCGGCGTGCCGGTGATCTTGTTGCACGGCAGTTTTTCCAATCGGCGTTTCTGGTATTCGCCCAAGGGGCTTGGCCTCGGTCCTTACCTGGCGCGTGCCGGCTTCGATGTGTGGATCGCCGAAATGCGCGGGCATGGGCTGTCACCGCGCAACCAGGGCTACAGGCACAACCGCGTCAGCGATTACGTGCGCTACGACTTGCCGGCGATTGCCGACTTCGTCCACGAACAGAACCCGCAAGCGGCCCATTGGATCGGCCATTCGCTAGGGGGGATCACCCTTGCCGGGGCGCTAGGCGGGCACTACCTGGACCAGGATCGAGTGGCGTCGGTGGCGTTATTCGGCAGCCAGATCAGTCGCACCTATTGGCCGTTGAAAGTGCCGCCGGTGGAGTGGGGCGGACGCCTGCTGCTCAAACGGTTTTCGGTGATTTCTGGCTCGCGGCTCAAGCGTGGGCCGGAAGATGAACCAATCGGTCTGGCCCTGGAGAGCATGCGCTGGCATGGCCTGTTTGGTCGCTTCGGCGACGCCGAGCGCGATTGGTGGGCTGGTCTGGCCGAGGTGCGGGTTCCGGTGTTGGCGGTAGCGGCAACGGGGGACCGGCAGGATCCACCCTGGGCCTGCCGCAAGCTGCTCGAACAGTTCGACTCACCGCTCAGCGAGTTTCTTTGTCTGGGCAAGGAAAAGGGTTTCGCCAGCGATTTCGGTCATGTCGAGATGCTGGTCAGCAAAGAAGCGCAGCGTGAGGTGTGGCCACTGGTGCAGCGCTGGCTGGAGAAGGCCCGGGGTGTCGCGGGGTCGGCCGCAAGAGCCGCGGTTGAGCGAGGTGAGGGCGTTCCTCCAGCGCTGTGATACCGCTAATATGCTGCCAAGTGGTTGCGTAGCGGTGGTCTGTGCCTGGCACAGTTGCGATGTTCGTGGCTCTGGAGGATCACTGTCCACCCCTGGGCACCCTTGCACAGGGCCACTGTCATAAGTCAGGTGCTGTGCTGGTACCACTGCTCGTGACCTATGTGCTGAGTGTCCCGGCATCGATTCGTGAAGACTGATTTTCAATGTCCAGTTATCCAGGAGTTTCCCCATGCATTACATCACCCCCGATTTGTGCGACGCCTACCCGGAGCTGGTGCAGGTTGTCGAGCCGATGTTCAGCAATTTCGGCGGCCGCGATTCCTTCGGTGGCGAGATCGTCACCATCAAGTGCTTTGAAGACAACTCGCTGGTCAAGGAGCAGGTCGAGCAGCCAGGCAAGGGCAAGGTGATGGTGGTCGACGGTGGCGCCTCCATGCGCCGCGCCCTGCTTGGCGACATGCTTGCGGAAAAAGCCGCGAAGAATGGCTGGGAAGGTCTGGTGGTCTATGGCTGCGTGCGCGATGTGGATGTCCTGGCGCAGACCGACCTCGGTATACAAGCCTTGGCCAGTCATCCGATGAAGACCGACAAGCGCGGCATCGGCGATCTCAATGTGGCGGTGACCTTCGGTGGTGTGACTTTCCGTCCCGGCGAGTACCTGTATGCTGATAACAACGGCATCATCATTGCGCCCACTGCCCTGAAAATGCCGGAATAAGTAATGCCAGAAGTAGGCACGCTCGAGCAAGACAACACGCAATGGGGCCTGGTGCATGCTTTTGTCCTGGATGGCGCAGGCGGTGCGCGTGCGATCGCTCAAGGGCAGTTGGCCGGCCTCGAGCTGGCCGAGCAGGAAAGTCTGTGGTTGCACTGGGACCGCAGTCACCCGCAGACCCAGCGTTGGCTGCGCCGCGAAAGCGGCTTGAGCGAATTCGCCTGCGATTTGCTGCTGGAAGAAAATACCCGGCCGCGCCTGCTGACCCTGCCGGATGAAGCGCTGTTGCTGTTTCTCCGCGGGATCAATCTCAACCCTGGCGCGGAGCCGGAGGACATGGTGTCCGTGCGCATCTTCGCCGCGGCGCGGCGGATTATTTCCTTGCGCCTGCGCCCATTGCGCGCAACCGAGAACCTGATCGCCGACCTCGCCGCTGGTCGTGGGCCGAAAACCTCGTCGGAGCTGATCCTGATCCTCGCGGATTACCTGACCGACAAGGTCGATGCCCTGGTGGCCGAGTTGTCCGAGCGGGTCGACGAGCAGGAAGAGCTGGTCGATGCCGATGAGCACGCAGTGCCGGATCACGCACAGCTGCTACAAGTGCGGCGGCGCGCTGCCGGCCTGCGCCGCTTTCTCGCGCCACAGAGTGAAATCTACGCACAGCTGACACGCAAGCAGCAGCCCTGGTTCCTGGCCGATGACCCAGGCTATTGGAACGAGTTGCACAACCGTCTGACCCGCTATCTGGAAGAGCTGGAGCTCAGTCGTGAGCGGGTCAGCCTGCTGCTGGAGGCGGAAAACCGGCGCATGGATCAGCGGATGAGCCGCATCATGTATCGCTTCGCCATCATTACCGGGGTGTTTCTGCCTATGAGCTTTCTCACGGGGCTGCTGGGCATCAATGTCGGCGGCATACCCGGCGCTGAGAACGCCTATGGCTTCCTTATCGCCTGCTTGATCATGCTGGTGGTCGGCCTTGGTCAGTGGTGGTTGCTGCGCCGTTTGCGCTGGGCCTGATGTGACTTGCCCAGAGTTGGTCTCGTCTAGCCGAGACGTCCTGTGAGGTGCGTTATGCACGATCCATTTGAAGAATCCCTGCGCGATATGCTCAAGTCCGGCGCGTCCGATCACGACGACGACGCTTGTCTGCACCGCGTATTGAAGACTGCCAACCGCCAGGTCGGCGCGGGCGACCTGTTCGCGCTCATGGGCCATTGGCTCGGTGCGTTGATGATCGCCCTGAATAGCGGCTCGGCCCATGTTGCACCGGTCACCCGTCGCGGCGCCTGCGCAGGATCTACTCACTCCTCTAGTTCTACTGATAAGGCTGACTGAAATGGAACTCGATCCCTGGACTCAAAGCCTGATAGCTGCGATGACTGCGCTCTGGACCAAGGTGGCCGGCTTCATTCCGAACCTGTTCGTGGCATTGATCCTGGTGCTGCTCGGTTTCGTTGTGGCCAAGCTGCTCGACACCTTGCTCTCCAAATTGCTCGGCAAGATCGGCCTGGATCGCCTGATGGCGGGCACCGGGCTGACCAAACTGCTCGGCCGTGGCGGTATCCAAGTACCGGTTTCGACCTTGATCGGCAAGATCGTCTATTGGTTCGTACTGCTGATTTTTCTGGTGTCGGCGGCTGAGTCACTTGGCCTGGAGCGGGTATCCGCAACTCTCGACGTGCTTGCGCTGTATCTGCCCAAGGTCTTCGGTGCCGCTCTGGTTCTGCTGGCCGGCGTGCTGCTGGCGCAGTTGGTCAGCGGGCTGGTGCGCGGGGCGGCGGAGGGGGTTGGTCTCGACTACGCCCATGGCCTGGGGCGTATTGCCCAAGGTCTGGTGATCATCATCAGCATCTCGGTGGCTATCGGTCAGCTGGAAATCAAGACCGACCTGCTGAACAACGTCATTGCCATCGTGCTGATTTCGGTGGGCCTGGCTGCAGCGCTGGCGCTGGGGTTGGGCAGTCGGGAAATCGCCGGGCAGATTCTCGCCGGGATTTATGTGCGCGAGTTGTACCAGGTCGGGCAACAAGTCCAGGTCGGTGAGGTCGAAGGACAGATCGAGGAAATAGGCACGGTCAAGACTATCTTGCTAACCGATGCTGGCGAGTTGATCTCGGTGGCTAATCGCACCCTGCTCGAGCAGCGGGTGAGCAGCCGCTAACACGCCAATCCTGCTAATGTATGCCGCCAACCCAACGTCTGTGATGCATCAGGCGTTGGTAGCCTCCGTCCCGACTGTCGGCCTGACTCGTTTTGAATAAAGCCCAACCGATGTCCTTGCGTTATGACCCCCGCGAACTCTCGGATGAGGAGCTCGTCGCGCGCGCGCATGGTGAGCTTTTTCACGTCACGCGTGCCTACGAAGAGCTGATGCGTCGTTACCAGCGCACATTGTTTAATGTCTGTGCGCGCTATTTGGGTAGCGAGCGCGATGCCGATGATGTGTGTCAAGAAGTTATGCTCAAGGTTCTTTATGGCTTGAAGAACTTCGAAGGTAAATCCAAGTTTAAAACCTGGCTGTACAGCATCACCTATAACGAGTGTATTACCCAGTACCGTAAAGAACGGCGCAAGCGTCGCCTGATGGATGCATTAAGTTTGGATCCCTTGGAGGAGGCGTCTGAAGAAAAGATGCCTAAAGTCGAAGACCGTGCCGGTCTAGATCGTTGGCTGGTGCATGTCAATCCCATTGATCGAGAAATTCTGGTGCTACGTTTTGTCGCAGAGCTGGAGTTTCAGGAGATAGCCGACATCATGCACATGGGGCTGAGCGCCACCAAAATGCGCTATAAGCGCGCGCTCGATCGCTTGCGAGAAAAATTTTCGGGCAATCTTGAAACTTAAATTTGTATATAGCCTCTAACCACTGGAGCGGTTCTGTTAGAATCGTTCTTTGGTTGTCTTGTTTGTCAGACAACTTACTGGCCACCAAGATGGGGATTTACGGATGAAATTTAAAAACACTTTAGGCGTTGTCATTAGTTCTGTGCTGGCGTCTTCTTCTTTCAGTGTTCTGGCTCAAGGCCAAGGCGCAGTTGAGGCGGAAGTTTTTGGCAAGCGTGCCTTTATGGAGAGCAATCGCGACGTCACCGACGGCAATCTGTTCGGTGGCAGCATCGGTTACTTCCTGACCGATGACGTTTCCTTGAACCTGTCGCATGGCGTGTACCGCAGCATTCGCTCCCAGGACACCCTGCCGGGTTCCACCCATGGTCGCGAGCAAATTGACGGTCACCTGAGCACCGTTGAAGCGCTGTACCACTTCGGCACTCCTGCTGCGCAAAGCCTGCGTCCATACGTTTCCGCTGGTTTCGGCCATCAGGATCTGGACAACACCTTCACTCGTGGTGATGACAAGACTACCTTCGCCATGGTCGGTGCTGGTGCCAAGTACTACTTCACTGAAATGTTCTTCGCCAAGGCCGGTGTTGATGTCCTGCACAGCCTGGACACCGAGAACACCGAGTGGCAGGCAGGCGTTGGTGTCGGTTTGAACTTCGGCGGTAGCACTCAGCCAGTCCAGGTCGCAGAAGCCGCTCCAGAGCCGATGCCAGAGCCGGCTCCGGTTGCTGAAGAGCCAGCCCAGGTTGTACGTGTTGAGCTGGACGTGAAGTTCGACTTCGACAAGGCTCAAGTCAAAGAAGAAAGCTATGGCGATATCAAGAACCTGGCTGACTTCATGAAGCAGTACCCGCAGACCAGCACCACTGTTGAAGGTCACACGGACTCCGTCGGTACTGATACCTACAACCAGCAGCTGTCCGAGAAGCGTGCAAGCGCTGTTCGTGAGGTTCTGGTCAACCAGTACGGTGTTGAAGGTCAGCGCGTAAATGCTGCTGGTTATGGCGAAACTCAGCCGGTTGCCGACAACGCAACTGACTCGGGCCGTGCCATCAACCGCCGTGTTGAAGCTCAAGTAGAAGCTGAAGTCCAGTAACAGGGCTCAGGCTGCAAGGAAAATCTGACTTCACAGACAGGGTGCAAGCCTGACAGTCCGAGTAGCAGATTTAGAAAATGCCCGTATCGAGAGATGCGGGCATTTTTTTTTGTTTACGCACTAGATCCAGGGTGAGGCTTTTGGCCAAGGCAGTTTTTTCGGCTTCGCTGGATGCGCTGGTGGCTGATGATCATTTGCTGCGGGTGGTCGGGGCCTATGCGTGCCTGGATTTGCGCCGAATTGGGATTCGCTAGCGTTCAGTCGCGCATTGGGGGGCGGTCTTCCGATGGTCCGGGTGACCTGCGCAGGCCGTAACTTTGCAGCCACTTCCAGTGCATTTGCTACTCCCGCTGCCTCGAGTCCGGTGCCGACGCAATCTCGAGGCGATACGCCCCCGACTGTCGGATGTTCGTGCAAGGCAGGGGTGGTCACAGGGCAGTCGGTGGCCAATATATATGGTCAGGCACGTGCCCGGTTCGCGGGAGGGTGCGTCGTGCGCGCCACTGGCGGGCAGCGATGGGCGCGCGCCCCGGCCGCCATGGCAGCAGGACTCTTTTGCGGTTTTTCCAGCGACTGGCTGGTGCAAGAAGAAAAAAGCCCGACGCAAGGCCGAGCTCAAGGGCGGTCGTGACCGTTAGAGCGGGTGCTGTTTGTCCCGCTCGATGGCCTGGTCGAGGGTTTCCAGCAGGCTCTTGCGCACTTTCAGCTTGGTGTTCTTGTGCGCGGTCATGTTGATCTTCTGCATCTGCCGGGCGACCGCCTGGGCGGTGGCCAGCAGTTGCTCGGCCGGAACCACCTTGTCGAGGAAGCCGGCATCCATCGCGCCTTGCGGGTCGAACATCTCGCCATTGATCACCGCGCGGTGGAGCGCCGATTTGCCCAGGCGATCGCGCGCCAGTTCGATGCCGACGTTGTGCATGGTCATGCCGATCTGCACTTCGTTCAGGCCGATGCTGAACGCGCCTTCAACGCCGATGCGGTAATCGGCCGAGAGCAGGATAAAGGCACCCTTGGCTACGGCATGACCCGGGCAGGCGACGATGATCGGGAAGGGGTGGGCGAGCATGCGCCGAGCCAGGGTCGAACCTGCGGCAACCAGGGCGATCGCGTTCTGCGGTCCGGAGGTCATCACCTTGAGGTCGTAGCCGCCGGACAGAATGCCCGGTTGGCCGGTGACGATGACGATGGCCTTGTCCTGCTCGGCACGATCCAGTGCGACATTGAAGGCTGCGATCACGTCTGGCGAAATGGCGTTTACCTTGCCGTTGCACAGGGTCAGGGTGGCAATACCGGCTTCGAATTGGTAGCTGATCAGGTCGCTCATTGCGGGTTCCTTGGGCTGAAGTGCCACAGACGTTACCCACCCGCACCGTCCAGGTAAAGCGCCGTGGCTGACTGGTGAGTCAGCTGTGGCGGGCGCTTGCAGTCCATCGGCCTGACCGGCGCAGGCAATTGGCGGCATGGGCGTGCGCGTCTCAGTGTGGCGGCGGACGTGAGAGAGGAGGCTGCGAGTATGCGAAACGACAAGTGGCTCATTTGCTGGCGTGCAGCGCGCGCAGTCAAAACCCGAAGGGTGCACGCCGTATTCCTGCTCCGCCTGTTTATTTTCCCTCGGCTTCCTGCTATTCGCCCGTCAGCGTTTCGCGGCAACGCCCAAGCCTTGCCGAGCGGATACGGGCATTCGGCATAAGCGCATGAATCTTCTGAAAAAAACTTTTGCCTTTGGTGAGCTCTTCGGCTAGATTAGCGCGCCTCGACAGACACTTGCTGTCAGTCGAGATCCGGTGAAGTGTCCGAGCGGTTGAAGGAGCACGCCTGGAAAGTGTGTATACGAGAAATCGTATCGTGGGTTCGAATCCCACCTTCACCGCCACTTTCGCAAAACCCCTGAGAGAGCAATCTTTCAGGGGTTTTTTGCTTTCAGGGGGGGCGGGTGTGGCAAGCGACGGCGGGTGGGGCTCGCAGCAGGGGAATCAGGCACTGGATGCGGGCTACGCGCAATCAGGTTCTGCGGTAAAGGTTTTGTTGGAGTCCACCAGGCCAACCTTCTCCAGGGTGCGCCGGCCGACAAGCACCGGATAGTTCATCCGGTCTCGATCATTCAGTGAGAACTGCTCTTCATACACCTGGTTGCCCAGGCACACCTTCATCAATACGACCGGGCGCCTCTCGGCCCCGCCAGCGCCGCGCACCTTGATGCCGCGTTCTATCTTGCGCTCGAATTGGGCGTTCACTTGCTTGTTGGTGTCGATGTCTTCCAGCTCAATGTCGAATCGTACCCAGTCTTCGCCATCTTTCTCGAAGCGTTCGATATCTTCGGCATGCATCGAGGAGGTCAGTGCGCCCGTATCAAGCTTGAACTTCACCGCCAGATTCTCAGGCAGGATCAATCCTTCCTCAACCCAGCCGAGCACTTGCTGAGTTGCGGCGAAAGCAGGTGCGGTGCAGAGCGAAAGCAGTATCGCCGACTGCAGCAGGCACTTGGACAGTCGATCGGCGCGTGGTTTTGTATTGAACATAGGCGACCTCTTTTATTAGCTTGCTAAGAGTTAAATAGAGTCGTCAGCCAGCAATACGTTCATTCCGCCGCTGCTGCAGGGTGGATTCCGCGCGGCGCCGTCTCGGCTTTTTCGTTGCTAGCGTTTGCCCAGAACCCTCCTGCGAATTAAGGTCTGCCATTACTGAGCGGAGTACCTATGCGCGTCACTTGGGACATTTTCTGTAGCGTGGTCGATAACTACGGTGATATCGGTGTGACCTGGCGCCTGGCGCGGCAGTTGGCGGCCGAGCATGGTGTGGCGGTGCGCCTGTGGCTGGATGACCTCGGCGCGTTCGCTCGCCTGTGTCCCCAAGCCGACAGGCACGCGGCGCAGCAATCCCGGCAGGGCGTGGATGTGCGCCAGTGGCCGCTGACTTGGCAGCCTGTGGCGCCAGCGGATGTGGTGATCGAGGCTTTTGCCTGCGAGTTGCCAGCGGCTTATGTCGCGGCAATGGCGGCGCGGCCACAGAAGGTGCTGTGGCTCAATCTGGAGTACCTCAGCGCGGAGGATTGGGTCGAGGGCTGCCATGGTCTGCCGTCCTTGCAGTCGAATGGCCTGCAGAAATTCTTCTTTTTCCCAGGCTTTACCGCAGGCAGCGGTGGCTTGCTGCGCGAGCGCGAGCTACTGGCGCGGCGCAGGGCGTTTCAGGCCGATCCGCTGGCGCGTGCGGCTTTTCTCCAGGGACTGGGGATGGCGCCGATTGCGGGGGCGCGGCTAGTGTCGTTGTTCGCCTACGAGAACCGCGCCCTGGCCAGTTGGCTGGAGGCCCTGGCGACGGACACCCGGGTGACCCAGTTGCTGGTGCCGGAAGGGCGCATTCTCGCCGATCTGCAAGCCTGGTTCGGCTGCGCGGCGCTGGTTGCCGGTGATCGCCAGCAGCGCGGTCAGTTGCACGTCCAGGTATTGCCCTTCGTCGAACAGGATCAGTACGACCGCCTGCTCTGGAGTTGCGACTTCAATGCGGTGCGCGGTGAGGACTCGTTCGTTCGTGCACAGTGGGCCGGGCGGCCGTTGCTCTGGCATATCTATGGGCAAGAGGAAGACGCCCACTGGGACAAGCTCGAGGCGTTTCTGGCGCTTTATACCCAGGGCTTGTCACCTGCCGCGCGTGCGGCACTGGAGGGACTGTGGCGGGCATGGAATGCCGGTGACGCCATGGGTGCGAGCTGGCAAACCGTGCTGCAGGTGTGGCCGGAACTGGCCGCACATGCCGAGCGCTGGTGTCTGCAACAGGCTTCTCAGGCCGATCTTGCCGAGGCACTGGTAGAGTTTTACCTAAATTGGCTATGATACGCGGCCTAGATTTCCGTATCTCCATCCAAATCCGGATATTAGTATGAAAACCGCACAAGAAATGAAGCCCAACAGTGTGGCCCTGATTGACGGCCAGCCTTGGCTTATCCAGAAAGCCGAATTCACCAAGTCCGGTCGTAACAGCGCAATCGTCAAAATGAAGTTGCGTAACCTGCTGACTGGTTCTTCGACCGAGACCGTGTACAAGGCCGACGACAAGCTCGAGCCGGTCATTCTCGATCGCGTCGCTGTGACCTACTCCTATTACAGCGAGCCGAACTACGTCTTCATGGACGATGAGTTCAATCAGTACGAGCTGAACAAGGACGACCTGGAAAGCGTTCTGCCGTACATCGTCGACGGCATGACCGACATCTGCGAAGCCGTGTTCTTCGAAGGCAAAGTGGTTTCGGTCGATCTGCCGACCACCATCGTTCGCCAGATCACCTACACCGAAGGTTCCGCCCGTGGCGACACTTCCGGCAAGGTGATGAAGACCGCCAAGCTGAGCAACGGTACTGAAGTCAAGGTTGCCGATTTCTGCAACATCGACGACTGGATCGAAATCGACACCCGCACTGGCGAATACAAGTCCCGCGCTAAAGCACCGGTTTAAATACTGGCTTTACCCGCGAGCAGAAAAAACCCGACCCTGGTGTCGGGTTTTTTTCTGCCTGGGAATTGCCGGGCGGCGATCAGGACGACGTTTCGTTCGGTCCGTAGGGCGGTCCGGGCGGCGTTCCGATCGGAGCGCAGCGACAACCCGCCAGCTTTGCGCCGCTCCGCGCCGTGCAACCATGGTGCACTGCCTGCGGCGAGTGCCACCCTACGGGTCGCGGATTATTCAAGATGATGGGGCGGCGCAGGGTGATCGAGCTTTTGCAGGATGTGGCGGGCTGCGTAGGTTTGAGCGTAGCGATACCCATCAATAGTCATATGCATCGCCGCTTCGTATGTGGTGCGGCGGGTCGGTCCGCACAGCCTGGCTGGCCGCTGCTCAGTTGCGCTTCAGACCGCTTTGCAGGGCCAGGTCCCAGGGCGGTAGCGGGCCGAAGCGGGCCTTGAGGAATTCCAGCAGCAGGCGGCTGCGTGAGCCGGTTTCGCGTTCCAGGCGCAGGGCGTAGATACCGCTGGGTTCCGGTGCCGGCAGGCCGGCTTCGCAGAACAGCGGCAGCAGTTCGCCGCGCAGCAGGTAATCGCTGATCAGCCAGGTCGGCAGGTGGGCGATGCCCAGGCCGGCGAGGGCGCCGAACAGCAGGGTTTCGGCGTTGTTGGCGGTCAGGCGCAGGCGTTTCGGTCGGCAGATCTGCAGCTTGCCGTCGACCTCGAAGCGCCAGGCGTAGGGCGGCGCCAGGCTGTCCCAGTCGAGGCCATCGTGCTCGGCCAGTTCGTCGGGTGAGCGCGGTACGCCGCGGCGTGCCAGGTAATCCGGGCTGGCGCAGACTACCCGCACCAGCGGCGCCAGGGCGGTGGCGACCAGGCGGGTGTCGGCCAGTGGGCCGATGCGCAACACCAGATCGACCTCGCCGAGGTGGGCGCCGTGCAGGTCGATGAAGCTGTCGATCAGGCGCAGTTGCACGTCTAGCCCCGGATAGGCGACGAGAAATTCGGCAATCGCCGGTGCCAGGTGGCGTCTGCCGAAGGGCGCGGGCGCGTCGATGCGGATCAGGCCTTCGGGTGCGCTGCTCAGCGACACGGCCTCGGCACGGGCCAGGTGCAGCTCCGCGAGGATGCGCCTGGCGCGTTCGGCGAAGGCCAGCCCGGCCGGAGTGGCGCGTACCGCGTGAGTGCTGCGACTGAACAGGCTGCTGCCGAGCGAGCGCTCCAGGGCATCGATGCGCCGCGCCACGGCAGAAGGGGTGAGCGGGTGGCGCCGGGCGGCGGCGGAGAAGCTGCAGGTTTCCAGCACGTCGAGAAACAGGCTGAGCTGGTCGGTGAGGGCATCAGGGTTCATGTGCGGCTCGCTTGTGCGTTATCGGCACAGCGATTGTGCGCTGCTGTGCGTTTCCGGGCCAGCGCTGGCTGGCTAGCATGCGCAGGACGCCACCGGAGCCCTTGATGAACCCGATCGACTTTGCCCTGAACCTGATCCTCGGCGTGCTGCTCGGCACCCTGGGCGGCCTGTTCGGCATCGGCGGCGGCCTGATCGCTATCCCGGCTCTGGGCGTGCTCTTTGGACTCGACCAGCAGTTGGCCCAGGGTACGGCCCTGGTGATGGTGGTGCCGAATGTGCTGCTGGCGCTGTGGCGCTATCACCAGCGCAACCGCATCGATCTGCGTCATGCGCTGACCCTGGCGCTGAGCGGCTTCTTGTGGGCCTTGCTGGGGGCCGGTTGGGCGGTGACGGTGGATGCCGAACGCATGCGCCTGGCCTTCGTCGGTTTTCTCCTGGCGCTGGCGCTCTACAACCTGTCGCGCGTGTATTGGCGGCCGGCGGCAGGCAGCAGCGAACTGCGCCAGTCCTGGGCCTGGTTGGCGGCGCTGGGCAGCGCTGCCGGTTTGCTCGGCGGCTTGTTCGGGGTCGGTGGGGCGGTGCTGGCCGTACCGGTGTTGACCGGCGTGTTCGGCACCACCCAGGTGATGGCCCAGGGCCTGGCGTTGGCCCTGGCGGCACCGAGTACCGGGGTGACCCTGGTGACCTATGCGCTGCACGATCATGTCGACTGGACGTTGGCGCTGCCCCTGGCGCTGGGCGGGTTGCTCAGCATCAGTTGGGGCGTGTGGCTTGCCCACGCCTTGCCCGAGCGGCTGTTGCGCGCGCTGTTCGCCGGCTTCCTGCTGCTCTGTGCGCTGCTGCTCGGCCTTAGAGCCTGAAGCCTTCGGCGATGTGCTCGGCCAGGGTTTCGGTCACCGGTGACTGGGTGCGCGCATTGCGCAGCAGCACGATGCTGGCCGAGGGCATGGCTGGCAGGCCTTCGGCTTCGCCGATGATGCGCAGGTCGGGGGTGATCAGGCTTTGCAATTGCGCGGTGATCGCCAGGCCGGCGCTGACCACCGCCATGATCGCCGAGAGGCTGGGGCTGGTGTAGGCGAGGCGGTATTGCCGCTCCATGGCGTCCAGCGCATTGCAGGCCCAAGTGCGGCAGAAGCACTGGGCATTGAACATCGCCAGCGGCAACGGTTCCTGCTCGTGGGGGCAGAAACCCTGGGCCTCGGCCCAGACGATGCGTTCCTGGCGCAACAGCTGACCGATTTCGGTACCCGGCTCGCGGGTGACGATGGTCAGGTCGAGGTCCTGGCGCTGCAGCAGGTTGTACGACGGCTCGCAGTGCAGTTCCACCTGCACCAGCGGGTAGGCCTGGGCGAAGCGCGAGAGAATGCCCGGCATGAAGCGCATCACGTAGTCATCCGGGGTGCCGATGCGCACCGAGCCGACCATGTGCGGCTCGCGCATGGTGTTCATCACCTCGCCATGCAGCTTGAGGATGCGCCGGGCGTAGCCGAGTAGCACCTGGCCCTCGGCGGTCAGGCTCAGTTGGCGGCCGTCGCGCTGGAACAGCGGGCGCCGGATCACGTCCTCTTCCAGGCGTTTCATCTGCATGCTGACCGCCGATTGGGTGCGGTTGACCATTTCGGCCGCTCGGGTAAAACCGCCGTTGTCGGCGATGGCGACGAAGGTGCGCAGCAGTTCGCTGTCGATACTCGGGTGGCTGGCCATTCATCAATCTCCGAGATGGGGGGCATCAGAAACATTCGTTGGATTGATCATAAGCCCAGCGCGAGACTGTCGCCAACCCCCACAGGAGGCGACGAGATGAAAGGTCAAAAAGGTTATGCGATAGCAAGTGTGTGGCCACGCCAAGCGGTGAGCCTGGGTACTCTGGCCATGGCGCTGTGGCATCAGTTCAAGCGCTGGCATGAGCTGGCCAGGCAGCGTCGGCAACTGGCGTCGCTCGGCGATGCGGCGCTCAAGGATATCGGCCTGAGCCGGGCGGATGCGCTGCAGGAAATCGAGCGGCCGTTCTGGGATGATCCGCTGGCGAAATAGTTGATTCAGGAGGATGTATGGTTGTCGCAAGAAGCGTGTCCGCATGAGTGTCGCGCGCAAGGGCGCCGATGTATTTCTGTTCCAGGTGATGATGCTGCTGTGCGCCATCTGGGGTTTCCAGCAGGTGGCGATCAAGTTGGCGGCAGCGGATATCGCGCCGTTACTGCAGGTCGCGCTGCGCTCGGGCATCGCCGCGCTGTTGGTCGGCGCGCTGATGCTCTGGCAGCGCGGCTGGCAGGGTTGGCTGGGCTGTACCTGGCGCGGTGGCGCCCTGGCCGGGGTGCTCTTCGGCCTGGAGTTCTTTTTTATCGCGCTCGGCTTGCAGTACACCTCGGCCTCGCACATGGCGGTGTTTCTCTATACCGCGCCGATATTCTCCGCGCTGGGCCTGCACCTGCTGCTACCGAGCGAACACCTGCGCAGGCTGCAGTGGCTGGGTATCGGCCTGTGTTTCGCCGGTATCGCGGTAGCATTCGGCGTGGGCATGAACTGGAAGGCGATGGATCGCTACGTGCTGCTGGGCGATGCCTTCGGCCTGCTGGCCGGCATGGCGTGGGGCGCGACCACCGTGGTGGTGCGCAGCTCGCGGCTGTCCGAAGCGCCGCCGACGCTGACGCTGTTCTATCAACTCGGCGTTTCATTTGCGCTGCTGCTTGGCTACGCCGCGGCGACCGGCCAGCTCGGGCCGATCCGCTGGACGCCGATCAGCGTCGGCAGCGTGCTGCTGCAGGGCGTGGTGGTGTCCTTTCTCAGCTACCTCACCTGGTTCTGGTTGCTGCGCCGTTATCTGGCGTCGAACATGGCGGTGTTCTCGTTTATGACCCCACTGTTCGGTGTGAGCTTCGGCGTGCTGATCCTCGATGAACCCCTGAGCCTGAATTTCGTCGCTGGCGCGGCACTGGTGTTGCTCGGTATCGTCCTGGTCAGCAACCATGCCTGGGTCAGCAGGCGCATCAGCCTCTGGCGCTACGCCGAACGATAGAGACAAGGAGAAGAGCATGTCCGCTTACCAGCTCGCGCAGTTGAATATCGCCAGCATGAAGGAGCCGCTGGAGTCCCCCGGCATGGCGGACTTCGTCGCCAACCTGGAACGCATCAACGCCCTGGCCGAGGCCTCGCCGGGGTTCGTCTGGCGCTTGCAGGACGAGGCGGGCGATGCCACCGCGATTCGCCCCTTTGGCGAGGAGGTGCTGGTCAATCTGTCGTTGTGGCGCGATGTCGACGCGCTCAAGGACTATGTCTACAAATCCGCCCACGCCGAGATACTCAAGCGGCGTAACGAGTGGTTCGCGCGCATGGGCGAGGCGCATATGGTGCTCTGGTGGGTGCCGGCCGGTCATCTGCCCAGCGTCGACGAGGCTGCTGAACGTCTGCGATTGCTCCGTGAGCAGGGGCCGACGGCGCAGGCATTCAGCTTTCGCCAGGTGTTCGCGCCTGCGGATGTGCCGGTTGCGGTGGTGACCGAATGAGTTTCTTCGGGCTATGACTTCGACGCAGACCCTGACCCTCGCCCAAGCCCGGCGTCTGGCGCTGCGGGCCCAGGGCTTCGGTCGCGCTCTGGTGAGCGAGGTCGGTCACCGCCAGGTGCTGGCACAGATCGGCAAACTTGGCGTGCTGCAGATCGATTCGGTGAACGCCCTGGTGCGTTCGCATTACCTGCCGCTGTTCTCCCGTCTTGGCGCTTACGATCGAACCCTGCTCGAACAAGCGGCCTGGAGCCAGGGGCGTCGTCGCGGCTTGTTCGAGTACTGGGGCCATGAGGCTTCGTTGCTGCCGCTGTCGTTCTATCCGCTGCTGCGTTGGCGCATGCAGCAAGCGCGCAATGGCGAGGGCATTTATAAACAGCTGGCGCGTTTTGGCCGCGAGCAGCAGCCATTGATTCGCCGGGTGTTGCAATCGGTCAGCGAACAGGGTGCATTGGGCGCCGGCAGCCTGGGGCAGAAAACCGCCGGCAGCAGCGCCTGGTGGGGCTGGAGTGCGGAAAAGCATGCGCTCGAATGGTTGTTCGCCGCCGGCGAGGTGACCGTCGCCGGGCGCCGCGGATTCGAACGTTTATACGATTTGCCGGAACGGGTATTGCCAACGGCCGTGCTGAATGTACCCGAGGTGGACAGCGCCGAGGCCCAGCGCCAGTTGTTGTTGCATGCGGCCGAGGCTCTGGGCGTGGCCACGGAAAAGGATATGCGCGATTACTACCGCCTGGAGGCCCGCGACAGTCAGGCGCGACTGGCCGAACTGCTCGAGGCCGGTGAACTCCAGCAGGTGCGGGTGCAGGATTGGGCGCAGCCCGCCTACTGCCGGGGCGCGCCGACAATTCCGCGCAAGGTCGAGGCCAGCGCCTTGCTCTCGCCCTTCGATTCGCTGATCTGGGAACGGGCGCGTACCGAACGCCTATTCGACTTCCGCTATCGCCTGGAGATCTACACCCCACAGCACAAGCGGGTGTATGGCTACTACGTGTTGCCGTTTCTGCATAAGGAGCGTCTGGCGGCGCGGCTGGATCTGCGCGCCGAACGGGCCCAAGGTTGCCTGGCCGTGCATGCTGTGCATGTGGAAACGCCAGGGCTGGATGAGCAGGGATTGGTGGCGCTGGCGCTCAATCTGCGCACCTTGGCCGGCTGGCTGGGATTGCCTCAGGTAAAGCTCAACTGCGCGAGCGCCAACGCCGTGCGTCTGCGTGGCTATCTCGACTGAGGGCGGCGAGTCGGCAATCGGTTACGGCTTCCGCTACAATGCGCGGCGAATTTGTCCTGCCGAGAGCCCATCCATGTCCGCCTGCCAGACCCCGATCATCGTTGCCCTGGATTTCCCGACCCGTGCTGCCGCTCTGGCGTTGGCCGATCGGCTCGACCCCGAGCTGTGCCGGGTCAAGGTCGGCAAGGAGCTCTTCACCCGTTGCGGCCCGGATATCGTCGGCGCCCTGGCTGGCAAGGGTTTCGAGGTGTTTCTCGACTTGAAATTCCACGATATCCCCAACACCACGGCGATGGCGGTCAAGGCCGCGGCGGAGATGGGCGTGTGGATGGTCAATGTGCATTGCTCGGGCGGCCTGCGCATGATGGCGGCCTGCCGCGAGACTCTGGATGGCCTGAGCGGCGCCAAGCCGTTGTTGATCGGCGTGACCGTGCTGACCAGCATGGAGCGCGAGGACCTGGCCGGCATCGGCCTGGATGTCGAGCCCCAGGCGCAGGTGCTGCGTCTGGCGGGGCTGGCCGCGCAAGCCGGGCTGGATGGCCTGGTCTGTTCCGCCCAGGAAGCCCAGGCGCTCAAGGCCGCCTATCCGGCGTTGCAGCTGGTCACTCCCGGCATTCGTCCGGTGGGCAGCGCCCAGGACGATCAACGGCGTATCCTGACTCCGCGCCAGGCGCTGGATGTCGGTTCCGATTACCTGGTCATCGGCCGGCCGATCAGCCAGGCCAGGGATCCGGCACAGGCCCTGGCGGCGGTCGTGGCCGAGCTGACCTGATAGCCCGCTAACAATTACAGATGCTCAATTCGACTCAACCAGGTTTTTGCCATGCATCCCGCCGCCGAAGATTCGCCACTGGGTAAATCCAGCGAATACATCGCTACCTATATGCCGTCGCTGCTGTTCCCGATTGCGCGCGCCGCCAAGTGGGCCGAGCTGGGCCTGACGGCCGAGACCCTGCCGTATCGGGGGGTGGATTTCTGGAACTGCTTCGAGCTGTCCTGGTTGTTGCCTTCGGGCAAGCCGGTGGTGGCCATCGGCGAGTTCGCCATCCCGGCGGATTCGCCGAATATCATCGAATCGAAATCCTTCAAGCTGTACCTCAATTCGCTCAATCAGACGGCGTTCGCCGACGTCGCCGAGTTGCAGGACGTGTTGCAGCGGGATTTGTCGGCGGCCGCCGGTAAGCCGGTGGGCGTGCGCGTGCGCAGTTTGGCCGAGGTGACGGCCGAGGGTGTGGCGACGCTGCCAGGGCAGTGCATCGATGAGCTGGATGTGGTCATCAGCAACTACGCCCGACCGCAACCGGAACTGCTGCGTTGCGAGCCACAGCGGCTAGTCGAGGAAAGCCTGCACAGCCACCTGTTGAAGTCCAACTGCCCGGTCACCGGTCAGCCGGATTGGGGCAGCGTGGTGGTGCAGTATCGCGGTGCGGCGCTGGATCACGCCAGTTTGCTGGCCTATCTGGTGAGCTTCCGCCAGCATGCGGATTTCCACGAGCAGTGCGTGGAGCGAATCTTTCTCGACCTGCAACGCCTGCTCCAACCAGAGTACCTGACGGTGTATGCCCGTTACGTGCGCCGCGGCGGCCTGGATATCAATCCCTATCGCAGTACGGCGGCGATAGCGCCGGACAATCGGCGGTTGGTACGCCAGTAAGCGGGGCGGCAGGCTGGAAGCGTCAAACAAGAGTTTGCGCGCATCAGGGCAGCTTGCCGCTGTCTCTCAGATCCCCATGTTGGCCAGGCTCTGCAATATGTTGCGCAAGGTGCCGGCCAGGGTCGGATGGCTGGCTTCGAAGCGTTCCACGGCCAGGTTGACACCATCAATCAGGGTGGCATCCGGTGCCGCCGCCGCTTGGCGGGCCAGTTGGAGTTCGATTTCCTGGGTCAGGACATACAGCGATGCCCGTTCTTCTTCAGTCAGTGGCGGATCCTGAGCCAGCTGATTGCGCAGCTCTTCCAACTGTTGCTGCAGACGGTTTGCAGGCATAAAACTCTCCCCTTATTGAATAGGCAAAACATTGGCCGCGCACCTTCGCGAAGGCCCTTGCATGCTTGCTAGGGTAATCCAAGCGGCGCGGCTTTGCTTGCCCGGGATCAAATCTTCAAGCGCGATCGGGGCTTTTGTAGGATGCCATGTCAGCCTTGATTCTTGTGTGGCTTGGCGCCCGGAGCACCGGTTGGCAGATCAGTGCGGAGCAGAATCTCGGGCGGTCCGGGCGGCGATCCGCTCGGAGCGCAGCGACAACCCGCCAGCGTTGTACCGCACCGGGCAACCATGGCGCACTGCCTTCGGCGAGTGCCCCCTGGGGAACGCGGGTTGCTCGAGATTGTTGGGCGAGCCCTAGGCCGTTTGCAGACGGTCGCAGTGGGTGAGCGTTTTCACCAGTGCTCAGGGTTTTTCCCCCTTCTGTCGGCGTAAACCGAGGTCGACAAGGCAGGGGCCAAGTTCGCTCAATTGATCGATTACCGCGTGCACGCCGAGGCGATACAAGGTCAAGGTCGCCCGGGTCCGCAGGCGGTCGCGCTCGGCTGCGGCCAGGGCTTGCCAGTCTGCCGGCGCCTGGCCGCAGAGTGGTCCACAGGCCGCCAGGCCGATGGTCCACAGCCCCGCGTTGAGCCCGGCCTGGAGCAGGCGCGGTTCGCCGCTGATCAGCACGCAACCATCGAGTTGCGCGACCTGCAAGTCCATCAGGGCCTGCCAGCAGGCGTCCGGCGCAGGCCAGGCGCGGCCGGCTCTGCTCGGGCCGGCGGGGAACCAGTCGGGCAGTGGGGCTGCCAGGGCGATGCTGGTATCGCGTGGCAGTTCATCGAGCCAGGCGCAGGGCACATTCTGCCGATGCAGTCGTTGCAACTGCTCCAGGGCGCCCGGAGTGAGTTCGGCGTGCTCGCAGGCTGCTTCGCTCAACGCCTGCTCGAAGGTCTGACGCTCGCCAGCGCTGGGCGTGCGGCCAAGCCGTTGCTCCAGGGCAGTATGCGCAGCGTTGATCTGTTCGTCGCCGTGTCTTGGATACAGACGCTGCATGGTCGTGGGCAACGTGCGTGCACCAAAGTCCACCAGGCAACCGGATAAACCGAAAAGCAACGCACTGAAGGCGGGTGGGGTGGCTGGCATGCTGCTCATCCTTGAATTAATCATGGCCAGTGTGCAGGCGACTGATGACGATAAAGTGAAGATTTTGTGACAGCCATACGGCAATGGTGCTCGATCCATATGGAGCCTTGATCAATCGCCTGCCATGGTTATTGTCCTTGCCTCGCTCGACGAGGGCATGAACAACATCGAGTCAGCGGTTTTCCTGTCTTTTGCTGACCCTTCTGCTGCCTATTTGGCTACGTCAGGCTTTATACTGCCGGCCTCATTGGCTGCCTTGGGTCGGCCTACAACTTTTTTCTCAAGGAGAGACCCTGATGCCTCTATTCGGTGCGAGCTGGATCGATCGACTGGGCCGATTGTTTGCCTGTGCCAGCCTGGCACTGCTTCCGCTGGGGGCGCAGGCCGCTGAAGATGACCCGTGGGAAGGCTTCAATCGGGCGATCTTCCGCTTCAATGACACCCTCGATGCTTATGCGCTCAAGCCTTTGGCGCAGGGATATCAGGCGGTAACTCCGCAGTTTCTCGAAGATGGTGTGCATAACGTTTTCGGCAATATCGGCGATGTCGGTAACCTGGCCAACAACGTGTTTCAGGGCAAGTTTCATGATGCTGGTGTGGACACCAGTCGGGTGATCTTCAACACCACCTTTGGCATATTGGGCTTCTTCGATGTGGCCAAGCACATGGGCCTGCGACGCAGCGACGAAGATTTCGGCCAGACCTTCGGCGCTTGGGGGCTGGGTAGTGGACCCTATGTGGTATTGCCGTTGCTCGGTCCCAGCACGGTGCGCGACACCTTCAGCAAAGTGCCGGACAGCCTGCTCCAGCCATACCGCTATATGGGGCATGTGCCGACCCGTAACGTCACGCGCACTGTGGACGTGATCGATACCCGCGCCAGTCTGCTGTCGGCCGAGCGGATGATCAGTGGTGACAAGTACATCTTCATCCGCAACGCCTACCTGCAGAACCGTGAGTTCAAGGTGCGTGACGGCGATGTCGAGGACGACTTCTAGTCGTTATGCTTTCAAGCGTTCACGCAAAAAGGCGGTCATATCAACCGCCTTTTTACGTATTGAGTGCTGCTGGTTTCAGCTCATCGACAGAATCGCCAAGCCCAGAGTCTGGCGGCCATTGTCCAGGTCGCCGACGCGGACCACCTCGGCCTCGACCATCAGCCCTTTGAGCTGGTTATGGTCGGAGGCGATATGCACCTTGACCTTGTCGCCCATCTTCAGTGTGCACTCGACTTCCAGCTGCATGCCGGTACTCGACAGGTCGAGGCACAGTGCGGGAATTTCCTTTCCGGCATGCTGCAGGGTGACTGGTGCTTCCAGTCGCATGCGGATGTAATCGCGTTTTTCACTGTAATCGTGATTACTTTGGCTCATGGACACTATCCTCTTTGTTGTAGGGTTCTCCTGTGGCCCTTATAACCTTCGCCGATTTGCGGTGTAAAGTCGCGTAGCGATGACTGGCGCATGCTTGAATCGAGGTGCGTATGGGAGTACCGTCAGCGCCTTGAGACAAACCGAGTACACGCGCGCAGGCCGATGGCCTGGTGCTTACGCCTAGCCTTGCCCCGGCGCAGTTTGCCTGGATACCCAATGCACAAAACCAGTGCCACGCTGCTGATTATCGATGACGACGAAGTGGTGCGCGCGAGTCTCGCGGCCTACTTGGAAGACAGCGGCTTCAACGTTCTGCAAGCCTGTAATGGCCTGGAAGGCTTCGATGTGTTCCAGCGCAAACAGCCGGATGTAGTGATCTGCGATTTGCGTATGCCACAGGTCGATGGTCTCGAGCTGATCCGACGGATCAACGAGCTGCAGGTGGAAACCCCAGTTATCGTGGTATCGGGTGCCGGCGTGATGAACGACGCGGTCGAAGCCTTGCGCCTGGGCGCCGCCGATTATCTGATCAAGCCCTTGGAAGACCTCGCGGTGCTCGAACATTCGGTGCGCCGAGCGTTGGATCGCGCGCATCTGCGCCAGGAGAACCAACGCTATCGGGAACAACTGGAGGCAGCCAACATCGAGCTGCAAGCCAGCCTGCATCTGTTGCAGGAAGACCAGAATGCCGGTCGGCAAGTGCAGATGAACATGCTGCCGGTCACGCCCTGGCACGCCGATGGCCTGCAATTCGCTCACCAGATCATTCCGTCACTCTATCTGTCCGGGGATTTCGTCGACTACTTTCGCGTCGATGAGCGTCGCATCGCCTTTTACCTCGCGGATGTGTCCGGGCATGGCGCTTCTTCGGCATTCGTCACCGTGCTACTGAAGTTCATGACCACCCGTTTGCTCTATGAGTTGCGGCGCAATGGCAGCTTTCCCGAGTTCAAGCCTTCGGAAGTCCTCGGCCATATCAACCGTGGCCTGATCAATTGCAAGCTGGGCAAGCACGTGACCATGCTGGGCGGGGTCATCGATGAGCAGCAGGGTCAACTGACTTACAGTATCGGTGGTCATCTGCCGCTGCCAGTGCTTTACAGCGAAGGCGAAGCGCATTACCTGACCGGGCGTGGTTTGCCGGTTGGCTTGTTCGATGAGGCCGAATACAGCGACCATGTGCTGAAATTGCCGGAATCGTTCAGCTTGACGCTGCTATCTGACGGTATTCTCGATCTGCTGCCAGGCGATACCCTGCAGGAAAAAGAACTCGCGTTGCCCCGTTTGGTCAGTTCGGCAGGCGGAACCCTGGATGGTTTGCGTCAAGTGTTTGGGCTGGCCAATCTGGCGGATATGCCGGATGATATTGCCTTGCTGGTGTTAAGCAGGAACCTTGCATGAATCCTGGGATGAGCCCCGGTCGAATCCAGTTCGCCGAACAAGACGGTACCTTCGTACTGAAGTTTGTCGGTGAGGTGCGCCTGACCCTGTGTTCGGCACTGGATTCCACCATCGAAAAGATTTTTACCGCGCTGAATTTCTCCGCCATCGTCATCGACCTGACCGAGACTCGCAGCATCGACAGCACCACCCTGGGCTTGCTGGCCAAGCTGTCGATTCTCTCGCGGCAGAAAATCGGGCTGTTGCCAACCGTGGTGACCACCCATCCCGACATCACGCGGCTGTTGCAGTCGATGGGCTTCGATCAGGTATTCAACATCGTCGATACGCCGATTCCCTGTCCGGAGTGCCTGGACGATCTGCCTTCGCAGGATCAAACGGAAGAAGTGGTGCGGGCCAAAGTGCTGGAAGCTCACCGCATTTTGATGGATCTGAACGACTCCAATCGCGAAGCCTTCCACGATCTGGTCAATGCGTTAGAGCATCACCGATAGACCACTGTTTTCAACAAGTGCGGGGCGCGCGATGAAAATCGGCGCCCCGCGTTGCATTCAGGCGATGTCGGCGAGCAGTTTTTCCAGTTTTTCCTGGTCGCGAGCGAATTGACGAATGCCTTCGGCAAGTTTCTCAGTGGCCATGGGATCCTCGTTCATCGCCCAGCGGAACTCGCTTTGCTCGAGGCTTTGCCGCGCCTCGGCGGGCTGGCCGCTGCTCAGCTTGCGCTCGAGCGGGGCCTGGTCTTCGGCCAGTTGCTGCAGCAGTTCCGGGCTGATAGTCAGGCGGTCGCAACCGGCCAGTTGCTCGATCTGGCCAATGTTGCGGAAGCTGGCGCCCATCACCACGGTCGCGTAGCCGTTGGCCTTGTAGTAATTGTAGATGCGCGTCACCGACTGCACGCCCGGATCCTCTGCACCGACGAAATCACGCCCTTCGGCTTTCTTGTACCAGTCGTAGATCCGGCCCACGAAGGGCGAGATCAGAAACGCCCCGGCATCGGCGCAGGCCTGGGCCTGGGCGAAGGAGAACAGCAGCGTGAGGTTGCACTGGATGCCGGCTTTTTCCAGTTGCTCGGCGGCGCGGATACCTTCCCAGGTCGAGGCGATCTTGATCAGTACCCGCTCGCGGCCGATGCCAGCCTGGTCATACAGGTCGATCAGGCGTTCGGCGCGGCGCAGGGTGGCCTGGGTGTCGAAGGACAGGCGCGCATCGACTTCGGTGGAAATACGCCCCGGAATGATCTTGAGAATTTCCTGGCCGACCGTCACGCCGAAACGATCGCAGGCCAGGCCCAGGTCGCCTTGGCTGGCGCTGACCGCATTGTTCAGGAGCTCGGCGTAGCGCGGCATGGCGGCGGCTTTAAGCAGCAGTGACGGATTGGTGGTGGCGTCGACCGGTTGCATGCGGGCGATAGCGTCGAGGTCGCCGGTATCGGCAACCACGGTGGTGAACTGTTTGAGTTGATCCAGCTTGGAAGTCATGATCCTGCCTTGTCGTTACTGATGCCACGACCTTACCCGAGTCAGCGCCCTTGCAGCAATTGCGCCGCCTGCTCGAACAGCACCAGGGGCTCGGTGGTCTTGTGAATATCCACCGACAACAGCTGGCGGAAGCGCCGGGCGCCGTTGAAGCCCTGGGCCAGACCGAGCATGTGGCGGGTGATGTGGTGCATGCTGCCGCCCTCGGCCAGGTGCTCGGCAATATAGTCGCGCATCGATTGCATCGCCTCGAAGCGGCTGAGTGCCGGCACCGTCGAGCCGAATAGCTGTTGATCGACCTGTGCCAGCAGGTAGGGATTGTGATACGCCTCGCGACCGAGCATCACGCCATCGAAGGTCTGCAGGTGGGTCTGGCAGTCCTCCAAGGTCTTGATGCCGCCGTTGAGGATGATCTCAAGCGTCGGGAAGTCGCGTTTGACCTGCGCCGCCAGGTCATAGCGCAGCGGCGGTACTTCGCGGTTTTCCTTGGGCGACAGCCCGGAAAGGATGGCGATGCGTGCATGCACGGTGAAGCTCTGGCAGCCGGCGTCGCGCACCTGGTCGATGAAATCGCACAGCTCCGCGTAGCTGTCGCGGCCATCGATGCCAATACGGTGCTTGACTGTCACTGGAATGCTCACCGCATCGCGCATGGCCTTGACGCAGTCGGCGACCAGCGCTGGATGGGCCATCAGGCAGGCGCCGATCATATTGTTCTGCACCCGGTCGCTGGGACAGCCGACATTCAGGTTGACCTCGTCGTAGCCCGCCGCTTCAGCCAGCTTGGCGCAGGCCGCCAGTTCGGCCGGCACGCTGCCACCCAACTGTAGCGCCAGCGGGTATTCCGCTGCGCTATGGCGCAGAAAGCGTGTGCTGTCGCCATGCAGCAACGCTCCGGTGGTGACCATCTCGGTATAGAGCAGTGCATGCCGCGATAGCTGGCGCAGGAAAAATCGGCAGTGCCTGTCAGTCCAATCCATCATCGGCGCCACGGAGAAGCGGCGGGACAGTGCAGGGTGCGTGGTTGCTGGCTTTGTGACGTATTCTAGGGGCATCGGTTCGGGTCAGTTGGTGGCCGATAAAGCTCGTTTTTGCCTGTTCTTGCAAGCCTGGGGCTAAAAATCAGTGCTGGATGATCCGCTTTTAGCACTGGAGGTGAACGGAGCGGGAATGATCGCTAGGCGCTTGAACAAAAGCGGGCAGGTCAGTACAGGGCCCAGATTCGGTTGCGACGAAAAAGGGGGGCATAGTCTACCAAGAAAGCCAATCGTTCGACCGAAAACAGGTGGCCCGTGCCTGGATGACCCGGCGGGAGGCTGAGCTGGCGCAGCCTGGCGCTCTCGATAGCGCGTCATGCAAGGCCGTGCCGCTCAAGAAGATCATCGAGCGCTATCTTGAGGAGCACGAAAGGATTCGGCCCCTGGGCAAGACTAAGCGAGCGACCTTAAGCGCGATCCGCGAGACTTGGTTGGGTGGCGTCCTTGATCGCGAGCTGACGAGCCAGAAATGGTCGAGTACGCGCAGTGGCGCACAAGCAAGGAGGGCGGCGGCGTGCAAGCTACAGACTGTAGGCAATGACCTCACGCACTTGGGGGCGGTGATGGAAGTTGCTGGGCCGGCTTGGGGCTATGAGGTCGATCCAGTAGCGATGCCCGCAAGGTTCTGCGCAAGCTGGGTATGGTCAGCCGGAGCCGGGAGCGTGATCGGCGGCCGAGCAAGGACGAACGGGATAAGCTACTTTCCTGCTTCTTTGCGCTACAAGGCCGCAGGCCTAGCGCTATCCACATGCCCAAGGTAGTCGTCTTCGCGATCTTCTCGACCCGGCGGCGGGAGGAAAGCACCAGGATTCGTTGGGAAGATCTGGACGACCAGCGCCAGGCGGTTCTCGTCAGGGATAGGAAGAATCCTGAGCAGAAAACCGGCAACGACGTCTGGTGTCATCTGCCGGATGAAGCCTGGAAGTCCTGCAGAGCATGCCCAGATCGTGCCGAGAGATCTCCCCCTATTGCTCGGATTCACTTTCGGCTTCCTTTACCCGTACCTGCAAGTTCCTTGAGATCAAAGATCTGCATTTCCATGACCTTCGCCATGATGGCGTGAGTCGGTTGTTTGAGCTGGGCTGGGATATTCCTCGTGTGGCCAGTGTTTCTGGGCATGGTTAGACAAGATCATCGCTGCCCCCCGTAGAACTTGGGGCTCTCGGGCGAAATTGCCCGGCTCCCGGCCTGCACGGCGTAGCGCAGCAGTCAGGGGGCGACAGCCGGTTTGCCGCAAGCGCGCCCTGCGCGCGCAGCCCTTGACGGCGAGAACGCCGTGATAGGGTGAAGGGCAACAGCAAGACCGCCATTCCACCTCTCGAGTGGGCACCGATAGCAAGCGGAGCGCGCAGGCCCTCAAGGGCCGGAGGCGTCGGGGATCTAAACCGGATGGCCGCGATTCGGCACGAAGCGCGGGGCGCAGCCCACGAGCCCGACGGCGGATACGCCGAGACGCACATATTGCGTGCTTAAAAAGTACTCGGCCATCGGTAAGCGCAAGCAGACCCGCAAATAGTTGTTGCTGTTCGAGATGGATCGGGTGGCCCGTGGAAGGGGCTGATTGTCCAGTTAGGTGGCAATAAAGGGGTACGGATCAGTCTTTGAGCCTTGAGCGCTGCCATTCAAGGGCCTCCTCTGGTCTGCCGCTCTCGCGCCGGCATTGAAGGCTCTAAGGTCTGCGTGTACTGTATGTGCATACAGTTATTTTGAGTTCGCCGATATGCCCGATCCCTGGCAACTCCCTGCATCTTCAGTCCGTGCCCGGCATGGACGCAATCCGTTGCCGGGCCGGTCCTGGCGCACCGCGCTGGCCCCAGGTTTTCCCCGGGCAGTGGCGAGGCGAGGGTGATGGGTGCTGTCGTGGCGCTGGATGATCTGTTGCAGCAGCGACGGATCTGGAAGGCTCAGCCGACGCCATTGCCGCCGAGTGCCCAGCCCACCGGGCATGCCGCGCTGGATGCGCTGTTGCCGACGGGTGGCTGGCCCGATTCGGCGTTGAGCGAGATCCTCATACCCGGCGAAGGGGGGGGGCGAGTTACAGCTGTTGTGGCCGACCCTGGCGCGGTTGACCCGCAGTGCCGAACGGGTGGTGCTGGTGGCACCGCCCCATGTGCCCTACCCACAGGCCTGGCAGGCCGCCGGGGTGGATCTGCGCTGGCTGGTGATCATCCAGGCCAGCGGTCGTGATGCCCTGTGGGCGACCGAACAATGCTTGCGCTCGGGCAGTTGCGGCGCGGTATTGTGCTGGCCGCAGCGGGCCGACGACCGCGCCCTGCGCCGGTTGCAGGTGGCGGCGGAAACCGGACAGACACTGGCCTTTGCCTATCGTCCGTTGCAGGAGGCGGTCAACCCCTCGCCAGCGGCGTTGCGTATTGCCGTCGATGCGCGTCCGGCGCAGGTGCGTGTGCTCAAGTGCCGTGGTGGCTTGCCTCCGTCTGCCGCCATCCTGCTCGCTGCGGGGCAGTGAGGTAAGCATGCGCTGGGCTTGTGTATTGCTGCCGCAACTGGCACTGGATGGCGTGCTGCGTCGTTGCAGCGATCCCGACGCACCGCTGGCGCTGGTCACCGGCACGGCGCAGCGCCGGGTGCTGCAAACGGTCAACCCGGCGGCACGTGCGCTCGGCCTGCGCGCCGGGCAATCGCTGACCGCGGCCCATGCGCTGACCCACGACTTCACCCTGGTCGAGTACGCCCCCGAGGAGATCGAACGCTGGCAGCGGTTCCTCGCGGCCTGGGGCTATCGTTTCAGTTCCCAGGTCAGCCTGGGCTACCCGCGCACCCTGCTGCTGGAAATCGGATCCAGTCTGGCGCTGTTCGGCCCCTGGCCCCGTTTCGAGGCGCGCCTGCGCGAGGAATTGACAGCCTTGGGTTTTCGCCACCGCATCGTCGCCGCGCCGAATCCGCTGGCCGCACGGATCCTGGCCAACGCCCATGACGGTCTGGCCATCGCCAACGACGAGGACATGCGCGAAACGCTGGGCAGGATGCCCGTCGAACGCATTGGCCTCGCCCGCGAGGTGGCCACGGCCTTTGCCCGTATGGGCCTGCGCACCCTGAGTCAGGTGCTGGCGCTACCGCGCGACACCTTGGCGCGGCGCTTCCCGGCTCAGGTGCAACAGCATCTGGACATCTTGCTCGGCGAGCGTGCGCTGGCCCTGGACTGTTACGTGCCGCCGGACCGGTTCGATGGGCGCATCGAGCTGAACTTCGAGGTCGAGTCGCATCAGCCATTGCTGTTCCCGTTGCGCCGACTGACCGCCGACCTGGCCGCCTTTCTTGGCGGACGCGACAGCGGCGTGCAGCGCTTTGCCCTGCACCTGCAGCATGCGGATGCCGCGGACAGCATCATCCAGGTCGGCCTGCTGAGTGCCGAGCGCGACCCGGCCATGCTCTTCGAGCTGGCGCGCGGTCGCCTGGAACAGCTGCAGGTGGTCGCGCCGGTACGTGGGATGCGCCTGCTGGCGCGCGACCTGCCGGCCTTCATACCGGAACACCGCGAGCTGTTCGACGAGCGCCCCCAGCAATCGCTGCCCTGGGAGCAACTGCGCGAGCGGTTGCGCGCCCGCCTGGGCGACGAGGCGGTGCAGGGCCTCGTCGCCCAGGCCGACCATCGTCCCGAGCACGCCTGGCAGGCGGCCGGCGATGGCAAGCCAGGACCTATCCTGCAAGGCCCGCCACGCCCGGGCTGGTTGTTGCGCCGACCCATGCCGCTGCGCGAATCTGCTGCGCGCATCCTGGCTGGCCCCGAACGCATCGAATCCGGCTGGTGGGACGGTGGCGACGTGCGCCGCGACTACTACCTGATCGAAACCCGCTCCGGGCAACGTGCCTGGGCCTATCGTCCTATCGGCGAAAGCGGGCCGTTGATGTTGCAGGGCTGGTTCGCATGAACAGTGATTACGCCGAGCTGCACTGCCTGTCCAACTTCAGCTTCCAGCGTGGCGCCTCCAGCGCTCGCGAGCTGTTCGAGCGGGCCAAGCGCCACGGTTACCGGGCCTTGGCGATCACCGACGAGTGCACCCTGGCCGGTATCGTGCGTGCCTGGCAGGCCGCCAAGATCTGCGAGCTGCCGCTGATCGTCGGCAGCGAGATGCGTATCGAAGACGGCCCAAGGCTGGTGCTGCTGGTCGAGAACCTCGCCGGTTATCAGCGCCTGTGCCGGCTCATTACCCTGGCGCGGAGGCGCGCGGCGAAGGGTGAATACCGTCTGCTGCGCGAGGATTTCAGCGCGCCGCTGGAGGGGTTGCTGGCGTTATGGATCGCCGACGAGACGCCTGATCCGGTACCAGGACAGTGGCTGCACAGCCTTTTCGGCGAGCGCCTGTGGCTGGCGGTGGAACTGCACCATGGCGCGGACGATGCGCAGCGCCTGACACGCCTGCAGGCGCTGGCCGCCGCGCTGGGCATACCGATGGTGGCAAGCGGCGATGTGCACATGCATGCCCGGGGCCGCCGCGCCCTGCAGGACTGCATGACCGCCATCCGTCACCACTGCACGGTGGCCGACGCCGGTCAGCGGCTGTTCGCCAATGGCGAACGGCATTTGCGTTCGCGTCAGGCGCTGGCCGAACTCTACCCGCCGGAGCTGCTGGCCGAGACGCTGCGTATCGCCGTGCGCTGCACCTTCGACCTCGGCCAGTTGCGTTACCAGTACCCCCGCGAGCTGGTGCCTGAAGGCCATACGCCGACCACCTGGCTGCGCGAGCTGACCGAGCAGGGCATGCGTTGGCGTTGGCCCAAGGGCATACCGGCGAAGTGCCGCGAACAGGCTGAAATGGAGTTGGGGCTGATCGCCGAGCTGGGGTATGAGAGCTATTTCCTCACTGTGCACGATATCGTCCAGTTCGCCCGCACCCAGAGCATTCTCTGCCAGGGTCGCGGCTCGGCGGCCAACTCGACGGTGTGCTACGTCCTGGGCATCACCGAAATCGACCCGGGGCGCATGAACATGCTGTTCGAGCGTTTCCTCTCCAAGGAGCGCAACGAGCCGCCGGATATCGATGTGGACTTCGAGCACGAACGGCGCGAGGAAGTGCTGCAGTACGTATTCCGGCGCTATGGCCGGGGCAGGGCGGCGCTTACCGCAGTCGCCAGCACCTATCACGGCGCCGGCGCGGTGCGCGATATCGCCAAGGCCCTCGGCCTGCCGCCGGACCAGATCAATGCTCTGGCTGATTGTTGTGGCCGCTGGAGTGATAAGGCGCCGCCGCTCGAGCGGCTACGTGAAGCCGGCTTCGATCCGGACAGCCCGGTATTGCGCCGGGTACTGGCGCTGACCGGCGAGCTTATCGGCTTTCCCCGCCACCTCTCGCAGCACCCGGGCGGCTTCGTCATCTCCGAGCAACCGCTGGATACCCTGGTGCCGGTGGAGAACGCGGCCATGGCCGAGCGCACCATCATCCAGTGGGACAAGGACGACCTCGACCTGGTCGGTCTGCTCAAGGTCGACATCCTCGCCCTCGGCATGCTCAGTGCGTTGCGGCGCAGCTTCGACCTGATCGAGCGTCATCGTGGTCAGCGCTGGACCCTGGCAACCCTGCCTGCGGAAGACCCCGCCACCTACGCAATGATCAGCCGCGCCGACACCATCGGCGTGTTCCAGATCGAATCGCGCGCGCAGATGGCGATGCTGCCGCGCCTGCGGCCGCAGACTTTCTACGACCTGGTGATTCAGGTCGCCATCGTCCGCCCCGGGCCGATCCAGGGGGACATGGTTCATCCCTACCTGCGCCGCCGTAACGGCGAGGAGGCGGTCGTCTATCCCTCCGCGGAACTCGAGGTCGTATTCAAGCGCACCCTAGGGGTTCCGCTGTTCCAGGAGCAGGTCATGCAGCTGGCGATAGTCGCCGCCGACTACACGCCGGGCGAGGCCGATGAGTTGCGGCGCTCCATGGCTGCCTGGAAGCGCCACGGCGGCCTGGAACCGCATCGCCAGCGGCTGACCGAACGCATGCTCGCAAAGGGTTACACGGCGGACTTCACCGCGCGCATCTTCGAGCAGATCAAGGGCTTTGGCAGCTATGGTTTTCCGGAGTCCCACGCGGCCAGCTTCGCCTTGCTGACCTATGCCAGTTGCTGGCTGAAATGCCACGAGCCGGCCATCTACGCCTGCGCGCTGATCAACAGTTGGCCGATGGGCTTCTACAGCCCCGACCAGGTGCTACAGGACGCGCGCCGTCACGACATCGAAGTGCGCCCGCTGGACGTTGGCCACAGCGAGTGGGATTGCTCGCTGGAGCCAGACGAGGAGGGGACCTTGGCCATTCGTCTGGGCCTGCGCCTGGTGCGCGGGTTCCGCGAAGAGGATGCTCGGCGCATCGAAGACTCCCGGCGTGAGCGGCCCTTCGCCGATGTCGCCGACCTCTGCTACCGCGCCGTGCTCGATGCCCGGGCGCGTGAGCTGTTGGCCGATTGCGGTGCCTTGCTCGGCCTGGCCGGGCATCGCCACAGCGCCCGCTGGGCGGTGGCCGGCGTCGAGGTGCAGCCGCCGTTGTTCGCCAACCTGCCGGCGCGGGAGGAGGCCCGGGTGGCGCTACCATTGCCGACGGTGGGCGAGGATCTGCATACCGATTACGCCACCGTCGGTACCACCCTGGGTCCGCATCCACTGGCCATGCTGCGCTGTCAGCTCAAGGCCCAACGCTGCCGCAGCTCGCGCGATCTGCTCACCGTCGAGCATGGGCGCACGATCAGCGTGGCCGGCCTGGTGACCGGTCGGCAGCGGCCGCAGACCGCCAGCGGGGTGATCTTCGTCACCCTGGAGGACGAGTACGGCATGGTCAATGTGGTGGTTTGGCACGACCTCGCCGAGCGTCAGCGGCGGGTATTGGTCGGCTCGCAATTGTTACGAGTGGATGGCCACCTGGAGTCCAAGGACGGCGTGCGTCATCTGATTGCGGGGCGTCTGAGCGACCTGACGCCGCTGTTGGTTGGACTGGATGTGCGGAGTCGGGATTTTCAGTGACGCCGGGGGATGGATTGGCAGGTGGGCAAAGGCTGCTTCTATTAAGGGCCGCCAGAAAGCGAAGTCGTCATGTCCGAACTAGTGTTAGCCACCCTCTGACTCAGCAAGGTCAGTGGGGGGAGGGCAATGGCATCAGCTATGCGCCGCACGCTTGAACGCCTCGTCCGCCCAGGTGAATTACCAGGGTTTCGATGTTGGAGAGCACCGCCGCAATACCGGTCGGCCTGCGGAAGATGGGTTCTATTTCGCTATCAATCTGGCTTGGGGACGGATAAAGGGCGGCAGCCGTGGCTGGGTGAAGAGCCATTCTGGCTGGCTCCGATGACGATCAATGTTGGATAATTGGCCCATTAGGCGCTGGAGCGGCGAGATGAGCATGGGCTCAGCTATCCAGAAAGCGGATCAGATGGGGAAGAGGATGCATGGCATGACACGAGACGAACTACTTTCGGCCCCTGAGTCCGACTACATGAACGAGGCTCAGTTGCTATTTTTCAAGGCGCTACTGCTCGCCCAGTTGGAGGAGTGCAACGAACGTGTCGAAAGCGGCAAGGCGCGTCTGGCCGAGCTGGAACGGCCGATCGATGTGGCGGATGTTGCCTCTATCGAAGAGGAGCGCATGACGCTGCTGCACATGATCGATCGCGACCGCAGGACGCTTCCTGCATTCCAGCAAGCCTTGGCGCGGGTCGACGATGGCAGTTATGGCTGGTGTGACGAGACCGGCGAACCGATCGGCCTGCAGCGGCTGTTGCTGAGTCCCACCACGGCCTTGTCCGTCGAGGCCAAGCAACGCCGAGAGTTGCTGGAGCGGCACATGAGTCAGGCCTGAGTGGCGTGCGTATATGCAAAAAGGGCCTGAATCAGGCCCTTTCGTCGTTCTGCGACGGGCTCAGTTCACCGCATCTTTCAGCGTCTTGCCGGCTTTGAAGCCGGGCAGCTTGGCTGCTGCGATCTTGATCGTGGCGCCGGTTTGCGGGTTGCGTCCATCGCGTGCAGCGCGTGCCTTCACCGCGAAGGTGCCGAAACCCACGAGGCTGACGCTTTCGCCATTTTGCAGGGCAGAAGAGATGGCGCCGGTGATGGCATCCAGGGCGCGGCCAGCAGTGGCCTTGGGCAGGTCAGTCGATGCAGCGATGGCTTCAATCAGTTCAGCTTTGTTCATGGGCGGTTCCTTCTGACGTTCTGAAAGGAGCGGATTATAGCCAAGCTTTATTCAGTGGTCTGGTGAATATCCAATACAGCCCAGACTTCCAGCCCTTGCTGCCGCACGGCGTTCTCGGCTTCGAGCCAAGCGGCAGTGCCGACCATCCCCACCCATCGGAGCCAATGGCGACAAAAACAGGGTGTTCTGTCGGTCTCACGTCCGCAGCTTTGGCTTGATGTTTCCCGCCACACCCCTATTCAGAAGGTCCGCCCGCTACTTCGTGACCGGATCGGGCAGTCGCTGTTGCGCTGTCGCCGGCTTGACCAGCTGACAAGGATCACCGCGAAAGAAGGTCTGCACGTTGGCAAACGCATCGCCGAAATACAGTTCATAACTGTGCCTCTCGGTGTAGCCCAGGTGCGGGGTGCAGAGGACTCTCGGGTGATTGAGCAGCGGGTGCGCTTCGTCCAGAATCGGCTCGTCATCCAGTACATCCAGCGCCGCATAGCCGGGTCGCCCGGTGCTCAAAGCCTCGAGCAGGGCGCCTGGCGCGAGCAGTTCCGCGCGGCTGGTGTTGACCAACAGTGCGCTGGGTTTCATCTGCAGCAGATCGTCGACGTTGACCACATGCCGGGTGCTCTCGGTCAGGCGCAGATTGAGACTCAGCACATCGACTTCGCTGAAGAAGACTTGCTTGCAGCTCGCGGCTCGATGCCCGTCGCGTACCGCCGCGTCCCTCGACGCCTCGCTACCCCAGACCAGCACGGGCATCTCGAAGGCCCGGGCATAGCGCGCCAGGCGTTGGCCGATCCGCCCGTAACCCCAGATACCCAAGGTCTGGCCGTACAGGCGCTCACCGAGATTGGTTTGCCAGTGTCCCGCGTACAGACCCTGGATCGCCGGTATCAGTTGGCGCCGGGCGTTGAGAATCAGCGCCCAGGTCAACTCGGCTGGTGCAATCGGCGAACCGCGCCCCTCTAGTACGGTGACACCCTGCAGGCTGCAGGCTTCCAGGTCGATATGCACGCCCGCCTTGCCGGTTTGACTGATCAGCTTGAGCCTTGGCAGCTGGGCTAATAACTGCGCGCCGATGTTTGTCCGTTCGCGGGTCAGTACCAGGGCGTCGGCGTCGCGAAAGCGTTGCGCCAGCACGTTCGGGCTCTTTTGTACGTCGTGATAAATGCTGACCTGATGGCCGTCGAGCAGGGAGAAGCAGTCGAGCGAACGGATTACGTGCTGGTAGTCGTCGGGAATTACGATATGCATGTTGATGTCATCAAGGGCGATAGGATCGCCCTCGATGTCCTCACTGAGACAGGGAAGGGATCAGCTGGCGATTTGCAGTTTTGCGCTCTTGCGTGCGCGCACCGCACGGAAGATCGGATAGGCCACCATCAGCCCTACCAGCGCCCAGACGGCCAGGGTAATCGGGCTGCCCCAGAGGATGTCCAGCTCGCCATTGGACAGCGAAAGCGCTCGACGCAGGTTGTCTTCCATCACGCCGCCGAGAATGAAGCCCAGCAGCACTGCAGACAGCGAGTAGTCCAGCTTGCGCAGGATGTAGCCGCACACTCCGATGCCGATCATCAGGAACAGATCGAAGGTGGTCGAATGCACCGCATACACGCCAATCGAGGTGATGATGGCAATTGCCGGTACCAGCGCCCAGGTCGGCACTGCGAGGATGCGGGTGAAGATGCGCACCATCGGCACGTTCATCACCAGCAGCATGACGTTGGCGACGAACAACGAGGCGATCAGGCCCCAGACCACTTCGGGCTGGTTCTGAAACAGCATCGGCCCTGGCGTGATGTTGTACAGCGTCAGCGCGCCGAGCATCACCGCGGTGGTGCCGGAGCCGGGTACGCCAAGGGTCAGCATCGGCACCATGGAGCCACAAGCCGCGCCGCTGTTGGCGGTCTCCGGGGCGGCCAGGCCGCGCAGGTCACCCTTGCCGAACTGGTTGTCCTTGCTCGCCATGCGCTTCTCGGACATGTAAGCCACTGCGCTGGCCAGGGTCGCTCCGGCGCCCGGCAACACGCCCAGGACGAAACCGATCACACCACTGCGCAGGTTGGTGGCCAGTACGAAGGCACCTTCCTTGAGGTTGAACAGCATGCGTCCGGTGGTTTTAACCGCCTTGTGACCATGGTGGGTTCTTTCCAGCAGCACCAGGATTTCGCTGATGCTGAACAACCCGAGCACCAGGACGATGAACTGAATGCCGTCGGCCAAACCCAGGCTGCCGAAGGTGAAGCGATACACGCCGCTGTTGGCATCGATGCCGACACAGGACAGGGCCAGGCCGATGAACGCAGCCATGGCGGTTTTCAGCGGTTTGTTGTCGGCCATGCCGGCCAGGCAGGTAATCGCGAACACCATCAACACGAAATACTCCGCCGGCCCAAAGGCCACGGCCCATTTAGCCAGCAGGGGCGCGAACAGCACCACGCCGATAGTCGCGATGGTGCCGCCGATAAACGAGCTCCAGGCCGAAATCGACAGGGCGATACCGGCCTTGCCCTGTTGGGCCAAAGGGTAGCCATCGAGGGTGGTCATCACAGCCGAGGCTTCGCCGGGAATATTCAGCAGGATCGAGGAAATTCGTCCGCCATATTCGCAGCCCAGATAGACCGCCGCGAGCAGAATCAAGGCGGTTTCCGGCGGCAGGCCGAGGGCGAAGGCAATCGGGATCAACAGGGCGACGCCGTTGACTGGCCCTAAACCAGGCAGCAGGCCGACGATAGTGCCAATCAGGGTGCCGCAAAAAGCCGTAATCAGGTTGTAGGGTGTCAGGGCCACGCCGAAGCCGAGGCCCAGATAATGAATAGTGTCCATAGGTCAGCTCCCCAGTTTCGCGAGCATGCCGAGTGGCAGAGGCACATCGAGGCCATAGTCGAACAGCAGATAGAGCCCAACGGCGATCACTATGCCGCCGACAGTGCTCTGTACGCGGGTTGCGTCGTACAGATAAGCCATGGCGACCGCGAACAGCGCGCTGCTGAGGATGAAACCGAGCACCTCGAACAAAGCCGCATAGGCCAACATCGCCGCGATACAGAGCGCGATCTTGCGGATTACCTGACGATTCAGCGGCGGCTCTTCCCTGGACTCGGTCTGTTTGGCTGGCTTTAACACTTGGTAAAGCGCACCCAGTACAAGCAGTGATAACAACAGCAAGGGATAGGCACGTGGCCCCACGGGCTCGTAAGCGAAGGGGGCCTGATAGCCCCAGGCCAACGCTATCAAAGCCACACAGATCAGCAGGTTAACGCCTGCAAAAATACGATCGTGCATCATTCTGCTCCTGGCTGGGCTGCCCACAGCGGCAACCCACACCGTCGATGGATTTACTCGGCGACCAGGCCAAACTCTTCGCCCAGCTTGCGATAATCCTCAACCTGCTTTTTCACCAGGTCGTTCAACGCTTGGCCAGTGACATTCAGCGGGAGCACATCGCGATCTTGCAGGTACTGCTGGAACTCTTCCGAGCTTTGCAAGTTGGCAAAGGCCGCTTTCCACCAGTCGAGGTCTTCCTGCTTGACCTCAGGGCCCATGTAATAGCCGCGGATCAGCGGCCATTGAATGTCATAGCCTTGTTCTTTGGCGGTGGGGACGTCTGCCAGTTCGCCCGGCAGGCGTTCCTCGCTGTAGACCACCAGCGCGCGGATCTTGTTGCCGCGTTGCGCGCGGATTTCACTGGCACTGCCGGTCACCAGGTCGACGTGCTTGCCCATCAATGCCATGTAATGCTCGGAGCCACCTTCGAAGGCCGCATAGCGCAGTTCGCGGGGATCGACGCCCGCCGCCTTGGCCAGCAGGGCAATCTTGGCCCAGCCCTGGCCTCCGATGCTGCCACCGCCACCGACGGTAATGCTCTTGGGGTCTTTCTTCAGCGCCTGGATCACATCTTCGAGGCTCTTGAACGGCGAGTCCTCGCGCACTGCCAGGGTGCCGTAGTCGGTGCCGATGGTGGTGAGCCACTGAACCGCGTTTTCGTCGTAGCGACCGTACTTGCCCAGGGCCAGATTGAGCAGCGAGGCGCCGGAGAAGGCGATAAGGGTGCCGGACTCGTCACGGCGGTTGGCCGCGATGGCGTTATAGGCCACCGCACCGATGCCGCCGGGCATGTAGGTGACGCGCATCGGTGAGTCGAGCAGGTGGTGATCCTTGAGGCCGGCCTGGGCCAGCTTGCAGGTCATGTCGAAACCACCGCCGGGCTTGCTCGGGGCGATGCACTCGGGACGCGACGGCTCGCCGGCTTGAGCGTGAACGCTGCTCAGGATCAAGGCGCAGGCGAGGGGCAGGCGAGGGGCAGGAGCTTGCTGAGGGTGATTGCTTTCATGGTTGCGGTCCTGTTTTTGGATTTGTTTGCAGGAGTTGGGCGCAGTATTACCAGCACGCCACGATTGGGCTGGGAGTCAAGTGACTTCCGTCGGCTCCCAGCCAGGGCCTGATTCCAGGCGGTCTCGATCAGAAGAAGCGATAGCTGTAGTCGACGTAGAAACGGTGGTCGGTATCGTCCTCCTTCACGCCATCCAGGCGGCCGGTCTTGGCCGAGTGGTAATCGAGATAGGTGTAGCGAACCGCCAGACCCTTGATCACGGGGACCTGATAGGTCAGGTCGAAGGCGAGTTCGTTCTCGTCCGCTTCGCCGAGGGCGGCGTTGGCGCTGTTCTTCGCATCGCTGCCGTCCTTGTAGCTGACAACGGTCTTCAGGCCCTTCACATGGTCTTGCCAGTCGTAGCCGGCGGAGAGCATCCAGACTTTTTCGTCGTTGTTGCTGAAGTCGGCCAGCACCCCGCCGGTTGGGAAGGGGTTAGTACCGTGATCTCCGGCGAAGTTGTCCTCGATCCAGGCGCCGTCGAACTTCGCCACTGCGGCGCCCAGCTCCACGTTGCCCAGCTTCCAGTTGGCGGCAAGATAAATGCCTTGGCCGTCGTTGTCGCTGGTTGTCACGGCGTTGATCGCTCCCGGCACGTCCTCGTCGTCCAGTTCGGCGCTTTCGGAGCCGGTGACGAAGAGCTTGCCGTCATCGCTGGAGGTGTGGATGCCGCCGGTCAGCTTGAGGCTGGACTGATCGGCCAGTTTGAAGTTGTACGAGGCGACCAGGCCGGTCTTCTTCAGGAAGTCCTGGGCCCGCAGGTGTTCCAGGTTGATGCTGAAGGGGCCGGCCACATAGCTGGCGCCCAGGCTGTCGATGTAGTCGATGGCGCCATCGGCGGAGTTGTCGGTCTTGAATTCCTCGAAGGAACTGTCCGAGCGCGACGACCACTCGTTATAGCGCGCCCCGTACAGGCTCAGACCCTTGAGCGGCGTGAGCTGGAAACTGCCGCCCGAGAAGGTGTTCGGCACAGCGCGGCTGCCCGAGCTGGAAAGCAGCATGGACTTGTGCAACTGGCGGCCAAGTTTGGCGGTGGCCAGGTCCTGGTACTTGAGTTTGACGAAGGCCTGGGCGACCTGACCGAAGGAGTCATGCAGCTCGCCGTTGTTGTCGAGCGAAAGCACGTCGGAAGTGTTTTTGCCGCTGTTATCCAGCTTGTTGACGCTGTATCCGGAGACGCCGACGCCGATCACGTCGGCGAAGTATGGCGACTCGTAGTTGAGTTGCAGGCCAAGCGCCGATTGCGTGCGGTCGTTGCTGTCGGTTTCGAAATCGCGATCGAAGTGAATGCCGCGCGCCTTCAGTTCCAGGGAGTGACCGCTGGTGTCCAGGGCCATGGCGCTGAGCGGAAAAATCAGGCTGGCGGTAAGCGCCGCGGTCTGTCCGAGGGTGATCTTATTTTTATTGGGACGCATCGATACTCTCCGTTGCGGGTTATGACCCCGCCAAGGCTGGGTCGAGTCTGTGGTAATCAGGTCAGGCGTCAGCCGCCGCCTTTGAGTGGCTCGCGTTTATCGGCGTGTGCTGGGCACGTACACGTCACCGGTGAACAAGCGGCGCGCGGTGCGGATTAGCGAGGCGCGCATGGTTTCCGGCGAATCGTCAGCGGCCGGCTCCAGCGAGACCTCGATTTGCCCGCCGGCATGCTCGAGTCTGACCAGAGTGGCGCCGTTGACCGGCGCCAGGTCGTGGGCCACGCTTCCCGGCAGAGCACAGGCACTGGCCAGACCGATGGCGCCCGTGGCGGCCAGGGAACGGTGGCAGTTGTGCGGCATGAAGTAGCGGGTGTTGAGCGAGCCGCCGTTACGCGGCGAGGACAACAGCACCGGCTTGGGAATGACCATCTGCGACACGTCGCCAAGTCCCATAGCTCGTCCAGCCTGCAAGCGAATGCTCTCCAGACGCGCCAGCAACTCGCTGTCGGCATCCAGTTCGGCGGGGCTTTCGTAGCCGGTCTTGCCCAGCGAGGCGGCATGCATCATCACCATCGGCATGGCCATGTCGATGCAGGTCACCTCGACCCCATCGAAGCAATCGCGCACCTGCCCGGTGGGTAGCAGACGACCGGTTTTGGCCCCGGCGGCATCGAGGAATGTCAGCTTGATCGGCGCCGCACTACCGGGCACGCCATCGATGTAAGTGTCACCCTCATAACGCACCCGGCCGTTGGGCGTCAGCACTTCCGAGTCGATCAGGGTATTGGTGTTGACGTTGCGGATGCGCACCCGGGTGACCGGTGTCGCGGCATTGACCAGGCCATGCTCGATGGCGAATGGGCCGATGGCGCAGAGCATGTTGCCGCAGTTCGGTGCCGTGTCGACGCGGCGCTGGGTCACCATCACCTGAACGAACAGGTAGTCGACATCCGCATCCGGGTGGCTGGAAGTGCTGACGATCGCGACCTTGCTGGTCTGGGCACTGCCTCCGCCGATCCCGTCGATCTCCAGCTCATGACCCGAGCCCATGATTTTCAGCAGAAGCTCATCGCGTTGGGCGGGATCGCTCGGCAGGTGGTTGGCGAGGAACACAGGACCTCTGGAGGTACCGCCACGCATAAGAACGCAAGGAATGGCTTGCATGATGTCTCCGCTGCAATAAAGCTGTTGTTTGTTGCGTGAGACAAATATTGAGCGGCTAACTTTGATTTGTAAATTGCATATATCGTTGCTTTTATTGCTTTATACGCATTAATGTTGTCGCAATACCTTGCGGATCGCTGAGATCCCAGAAAATTCAAGGGCCGACTCTTATAAGTCGATAAGCAACAGGCAATAACTGCCGTGAATTGATAATGGTGACGCATGAATTACGAGCTTCAGGACCTACGCGCCTTCGTGAAAATCGCCGAGTTGGGCAGTTTTCATGAAGCGGCCACTGCCATTCACCTGTCACAACCCGCGCTGACCAGGCGTATGCAGAAGCTGGAGGAGGGGCTGGGCACCCAGTTGCTCGATAGAACCACCCGCCGCGTCAGCCTGACTGCGGTTGGGCGCGACTTTCTGCCCAAGGCGCAACGCCTGCTGGATGATTTCGAACGGTCGATCCTGGGAATTCAGGAGTTGGCCGAGCGACAGTCGGGGCAAGTGACGCTGGCCTGTATTCCCACCGCGGCCTTCTACTTCCTGCCGACGGTGATCCGCGAGTTCAATCGCCAGTACCCGAAGATCCGCATCCGCATTCTCGATTTGAGCGCTCACGAGGGGCTGGAAGCGGTGCTGCGTGGCGAAGCGGATTTCGGCATCAACATGCTCAGTGGTCAGAGCGCTGAGATCGACTTCACCCCCCTGGTCAACGAGCCCTTTGTGCTGGCCTGCCGCCGCGACCATCCACTGGCCAACCAGCCGCAAGTGGCCTGGCGCGAACTCAGTGATTACCGCCTGATCGGCGTCGGACGCCTGAGCGGCAACCGTGTGTTACTGGATCATGGCCTGGCCAATCTGGACTGGCGGCCCAGCTGGTTCTACGAGGTACAACACCTGTCGACCTCGCTGGGCATGGTCGAGGCCGGCCTCGGAGTCGCGGCGCTGCCTAGCCTGGCCATGCCGGCCGAGGATCACCCGATCCTGGTTCAGCTACCTCTGGTTGACCCGGTCATCAGCCGTACGCTCGGTCTGGTACGGCGCCACGGTTCGTCACTATCCCCAGCAGCCGAGAAGTTCGTCGACACCCTGTTACGCCAGTGGCCCGGCTATACCTCGTTGGGGGAGCGCCCAAAGGCGTGATGGTGCTGGGTTAAGTGAATAGCCCCAAGTGTCGTGAACACTTTCAAGCGGCCGAATATGGACTCCCCCTCATTGCAAGCTTCCTCAACTTTGGCGGCCGTGCCGACTGCGCGCGTATTTTCGGGCTCTGGCCTCGGCCTGCGAGGAGCTGCGAGATATCACCGCGGAACGGGCCAATGGAGAACGAATGCAGTTCCTCCGGAACCAGAAGGCCGGCAAACCGCTTGGCCACCATGAGCCTCGGTGATGGCCTTGACCACAGCCAAGCCCAGGCCGCTGCCGCCGCTGCTCCGGGATCTCGACGGGTCGCCACGGCGAAACGCCTCGAATACCTGGCCGGCGATGTCCGGCGCGATACCGGGCCCGTTGTCCTCGACGCTCACATGACAGACACCGCCCGAGACGCCGGCGTTCACGCGCAACACCCCGGGTTCGGCATATTTCAGCGCATTCTCCAGCAACGCCATGAGCGCCTGGCGAATACGAAATGCGTCGCACACGACTTGCGTTTGCTCGCCCACCTCGACCTGGAGGTTAAAGCCTCGGGTTTGCAGGCTGCTGGCGAACGCGTGAACGACAATCGAGATTTCCTGCGCCAGATTGGTTGGTGCCAGATCCAACTCCAGGTGGCCGCTTTCGTTGAGGCTTAGCACACGCAGATCCTCGATCAGTCGGCTGAGCCCCTCCACCTGGCGCAGCAACCCATCGAACATCTCGCTGGTGGGGGCGAAAACCCCTTCCACCAATCCCTGCAGGCGCCCGCGCAGAATTGTGACAGGTGTGCGCAGTTCATGGGCGACGGCAGCGTTCCAGAACTCCTGCTCACGGGTCACGCTCTGCAAACGTTCGGCCATGGTGTTGAAGTCGCGCACCAGTTGGGCCGTCTCGCCCTGCGCATGCTCATCCAGGGTTGCGCGAGCCTGCAGGTTGCCTTGCGCAACTTCGCGCAGGTTGTGAACGACGGAGTTCAAGGGGGTAAGAATGCGGCGCGAGAGCCTGATCGCCACGTAGCCAGCCATGATCAGTGAGGCGATTGTGGTGCCCAGGATCCAGGTCAACTCGACACGTGACGGCACCCAGGTTTCGGAGATGCTGCCAGGCAGGTACTTGGAGATGAGCGCATAGAAAACGTAGGTGCCGACTATTGAGAGCAGGATGATGCCCAGGGCCATCACGCTCAAGGACCGAATGATCTGCCTGCGCAACCCAGGCGACTGGCTCACGCGTCACCTCCGAAACGATATCCGACGCCCCGTACACTTGCCGGGACACTGTGAATCCCCAGACTCTCCAGTTTCTTGCGCAGCTTGCTGATGTGGCTGTCCACCGTCCGTTCCTGCGTGTCGCCCTCGGGTAAACAGGAGAAAAGCAACTCGGCACGGCTGAACACGCGCCTGGGCGAACGCATGAGGCTGGTCAGAATCTTGAACTCCGTAAGGGTCAGCTCGAGTACGCGGTGCTGGCCATCGACATCTACGCTGGCTTCATGGTTGTCCAGGTCGATCTGGAACGCGCCGACACGCAGCAGACGTGCGCCGTCGGCCCCCGTTGCCTTCACGCGCCGCAACACCGCCATAACCCGCGCGACGACCTCGGCTGGATTGAAGGGTTTGACCACATAGTCGTCTGCGCCGATGCGCAATCCCACCAATTTGTCGATGTCCTGGTCGAGTGCGGTGAGCATGATGACCGGTGTTTCACCGCGATGGCGAATCTCGCTGAGCACCTGCCAGCCGTCCATGCGTGGCATCTGCACGTCGAGTAACAGCAGATCGGGCTTGAGGCTCTGGTGTTTCGCCAGGGCGTCGTGCCCATCCACGGCGTGGACCGTGCGCAACCCGCTGCGCTCCAGATAAGCGGCCAGTATCTCGGCGATTTCAGCTTCGTCTTCGGCAATGAGGATCAGCGCTTGCGACATGGACGCCTGGTTGGATCGCATGGACGAACTCAAGTCTGCTGCGCGCAAGGTCATGGGGTTCCTCCTTTAATTTCGATCTCCACATTATCTCCACAAAACCTCGAATGAATCCCGACTGTTTCAGGAGAGACTCGCGTTTCTGAGCTTCCGACCGTTTCGCGCGGCGGTAGATCATCCAGCGAGGTAATTTAGCTATGCGTTTTCAACAAGGGCAGCGGCGCGCTGTGTGGATCGGGCTTGCAGTTCTCATTCTGGCCGGCTGCGGTCCGGCGGAGCAGATCGAGGACACCGCGCCGCTGGCTCAGGTTTCGGTAATGACGCTCGAGCCAATCGAGCTCACGGTCAACGAAGACCTGCCAGGGCGCGTCGCAGCCGTGCGCACAGCCGAGATCCGTGCGCAGATAGGTGGCATCGTGCAGCAGCGGCTGTTCGATCAGGGTGCCGAAATCAAGGCAGGAGCGGCGCTGTTCCAGATCAATCCCGCGCCGTTCAAAGCCGAGGTCGACAGCGCTGCAGCCGCGTTGCAGAGGGCCGTGGCCGCATTGGCCCGTGCGCGCATCCGGGCTGGCCGGCTCGAGCCGCTGATGCAGGCTGAAGCCGTCAGCCGTCAGGTGTATGACGACGCCACCTCTTTGCGCGATCAGGCCGCAGCCGATGTGGCGCAGGCCAAAGCGACGCTGGCACGTCGACAGCTGGATCTGCAGTTCGCCAGCGTCGAAGCACCAATCTCCGGGCGCATCGATCAGGCCCTGGTGAGTGAAGGTGCCCTGGTGTCGCCCACCGACAGCTCACCGCTGGCCAGGATCCAGCAGATCGACCAGGTGTATGTCGATGTACGCCAGTCGGCAGCGGCGCTGGAGCCGCTGCGTCAGGCTTTGGGTCATCAGGTCCAGCCATCCGGGCCGGGGCTGGCCGTGGACATCCTCAACGGCGACGGAAAGCCCTCCGGGATGAGCGGTCGCATTCTGTTCTCCGGCATCGATGTAGATGCCGGCACCGGCGATGTGCTGCTGCGCATTCTGGTCGATAACCCCCAGCGCCACCTGTTGCCGGGTATGTATGTCCAGGCGCGCATCCCGCGCGCGCATTACCCGGCGGCGCTGGCCGTGCCCCAGCAGGCCGTCATCCGCACGGGTGGGCAGGCGAGCGTGTGGGTGGTGGATGAGCACAAGCTCGCGAAGCGGGTCGCCATTGAGGTGGGGGAGCTGGTGGGTCGTCGCTACCGCATCGCATCCGGGCTCAGCGTTGGGCAGCAGGTCGTGATCGAGGGCAGCGAGCGCCTGACAGAAGACGCGCAGGTCGCTGCGCGCACCTGGCAACCCACTACCACCACCGAACGCCTGAGCGCAGCTGCGCGCTGAGGTCGGAGAACCAAGCATGCCCCAGTTTTTCATCAACCGACCGGTATTCGCCTGGGTAATTGCCCTGTTCATCGTACTGTTCGGCGTCATCGCCATTCCACAGTTGCCGATTGCCCGTTACCCCTCGGTGGCGCCGCCTTCGGTGAGCCTCTACGCCACCTATCCGGGTGCCACCCCGCAGACCCTCAACGACTCGGTGGTGAGCCTGGTCGAGCGCGAGCTGTCGGGGGTCAAGCACCTGCTGTATTTCGAGTCCTCGGTCGACACCTCGGGGACGGCCCAGATCACCGCTACCTTCAAGCCTGGTACCGATCCCGATCTGGCCCAGGTCGACGTGCAGAACCGCATCAAGGCAGTCGAATCACGCCTGCCGCAGGCTGTACGGCAGAACGGCCTGCAGGTGGAGTCCGCCGCGTCCGGCTTCCTGATGATGGTCGGCATGACCTCGCCCAACGGCCAGCATGACGAGGTGGCCCTGAACGACTACCTGTCGCGCAATATCGTTCAGGAACTGCGCCGTATCGAAGGCGTTGGCCGTGTGCAGCTGTTCGGTGCCGAACAGGCGATGCGCATCTGGGTCGATCCGGCCAAGCTCACCGGCTATGGCCTGAGCATGAACGAACTGGCCCAGGCCATCGAGCAGCAGAACGCGCAGATTGCACCGGGCCGTGTCGGCGACGAGCCGGCGTTGCCGGGCCAGCGCCTGACCGTGCCGCTGACCGTCGAAGGGCAACTGTCGACGCCGGAACAGTTCGCGGCCATTGTGTTGCGCGCCGCTGCCGATGGCTCGAAGGTGGTGGTCGGTGACGTGGCGCGGGTCGAGCTGGGCGCGCAGTCCTATGCCTTCTCCAACCGCGAGAACGGCGTGGCGGCGACCAGTGCCGCCATCCAGCTCTCGCCCGGTGCCAACGCGGTGCGCACCGCCCAGGCCGTGCGTGATCGACTGGCCGAACTGGCTCCCAGTATGCCGACGGGCATGGCGTACTCGGTCCCGTTCGACACCGCGCCGTTCGTCAAGGTCTCTATCGAAAAGGTGATTTACACCCTGCTCGAAGCCATGGTGCTGGTATTTCTGGTGATGTACCTGTTCCTGCAGAACATGCGCTACACCCTGATCCCGGCCATCGTCGCCCCCATCGCGCTGCTGGGTACTTTCGCGGTGATGCTGCTGGCCGGGTTCTCGATCAATTCGTTGACCATGTTCGGTATGGTGCTGGCAATCGGCATCATCGTCGACGACGCCATCGTGGTGGTGGAGAACGTCGAACGGCTGATGGCGACCCAGGGGCTTTCGCCTCGGGAAGCCACGTCCAGGGCGATGAAGGAAATCACCGGCGCGGTGATCGGCATCACCCTGGTGCTTACGGCCGTATTCATTCCCATGGCCTTCGGCAGCGGTTCGGTCGGTGTGATCTATCAGCAGTTCACCCTGTCGATGGCCGTCTCGATCCTGCTCTCGGCCTTCCTGGCGCTGACCCTGACGCCTGCGCTGTGCGCCACGCTGCTGCGCCCGGTCAGCCCCGACCACCATGACAAGCGCGGCTTCTTCGGTGCATTCAATCGTATCTTCGAGCGCCTGACCGGCGCTTATGCCGCGCGGGTGGCGCGTCTGGTCGGGCGCAGCGGGCGGATGATGGCGATCTTCGCGGTGATCTGCGTTGTGCTGGCATTCGCAACTGCACAACTGCCGTCGTCGTTTCTGCCCGAAGAGGATCAGGGCTACTTCATGACCTCCATCCAGTTGCCGACCGGTGCCACCAGCGAGCGTACGCTCGATGTGGTCAAGGCCTTCGAGGCGCATGTGGCGTCCCGCCCGGCGCTTGACGCGAACCTGGTGGTCCAGGGGTTCAGCTTCTCGGGGTCTGGGCCCAATGCGGCCATGGCCTTCACCATGCTCAAGGACTGGGATCAGCGCAACGGTGCAACGGCGAGCGAGGAGACGGCGCTGGCCCAGCAAGCCATGGCCGACACGGTCGAGGGTACGGTGATGACCATGATGCCGCCGGCTATCGACGAGCTGGGAACCTCTTCCGGCTTTACCCTGTTCCTGCAAGACCGTGCCAGTCGCGGCGAAGCCGCACTGCTGGCGGCGCAGGCGCAGCTGCTGGAGTTGGCCGCGCAGAGCAAGGTCGTCAGCGCTGTCTATCCCGATGGCCTGCCGCCCGGAGAAAGCATCCGCCTGGAGATCGATCGGCAGAAAACCGAGGCCATGGGCCTGTCTTTTGCCGCAGTCAGCAGCACGCTGTCGGCGGCCATGGGATCGCTCTACGTCAATGACTTTCCCAATGCCGGGCGCATGCAGCAGGTCATCCTGCAGGCCGATGCACCGGCGCGCATGCAGCTCGACGATGTGCTCGGCCTGCGTGTGCGCAACGCCGCCGGAGGCATGGTACCGCTGCGCGAGGTGGTGACCCCGGTATGGACCGAATCGCCCCAGCAGATGATGCGCTTTCAGGGCTTTCCGGCGGTGCGTATCGCCGGTGGTGCCGCGCCGGGTGTTTCCAGTGGCGCTGCGATGGCGGAGATGGAGCGGCTGATGGCGCAGTTGCCGCAAGGCTTCGCCGTGGCCTGGACCGGACAGTCGCTGCAGGAACGTCAGTCGGCGGCGCAGGCCCCGCTGCTGATGCTGCTGTCCGCGCTGGTGGTATTCCTGGTTCTGGCGGCCCTGTACGAAAGCTGGTCGATTCCGCTGTCGGTTATGCTGGTGGTGCCGCTGGGGCTGCTCGGCGCCGTAGCGGCCGTCATGCTGCGCGGCCTGCCCAATGATGTGTTCTTCAAGGTCGGCATGATCACCATCATCGGCCTGTCGGCGAAGAACGCCATCCTGATCGTGGAGTTCGCCCGTCAGCTGCATGCCGAGGGCAAGACCCTGATCGATGCTGCCGTGACGGCCGCGCGGCTGCGCCTGCGCCCGATCCTGATGACCTCGCTGGCCTTCACCCTCGGCGTGGTGCCGCTGATGCTCGCCTCGGGCGCCAGTGCAGAAACGCAGCATGCCATCGGCACCGGCGTGTTCGGCGGCATGCTCAGCGGCACGCTGCTGGCAGTGTTCTTCGTGCCGGTGTTCTTCGTGTTCGTGATCGGTACTCAGGAACGCCTCGAAGCATGGCGTGCGAAACGCTCGAATGGCACCTCGCCCAAGACCCAGGAAAATTGAAAGATGCGACTGTTCGTCCCTTTGTTCCTGATCGGGTGCCTGACCGCCTGCTCGCTGACACCCTCGCTGCAACGCCCGGTACCACCCGTGCCGTCGAGCTTCCCGATGCAGGCCATCCCGGCAGCGGCGGGTGAGCCGATAGCGCCCGTCAGTGAACTGGGCTGGCGCACGATGTTCGGCGATCCACGTTTGCAGCAACTGATAGCGCTTGCCTTGCAGAACAACCGCGACCTGCGTCTGGCCACGCTGAATGTGCAAGCGGCTCAGGCGATGTCGCGTATCCAGCAGGCTGGACGCCTGCCGTCGGTGGCGCTCGACGCGACGCAGACTCGGGAGCGAGCCTTGGCGACGGACTCCGCCGCTCGATCGAGCCGCGAGGTGAGCCAGCAGGTGGGGCTGAATGTCGGCGTCAGCGCCTTCGAGCTGGACCTGTTCGGGCGCGTGCGTGCGCTTTCCGATGCGGCGCTGGCACGCTACCTCGCCAGCGAGCATGGCCGTGAGGCTGCGCAGATAGCACTGGTCGGTGCTGTAGCCGAGGCCTATTTCGCGCAGCAGCTGGCCGATGAACAACGGCAACTGGCCGAACGGACGCTGACGGACTGGCGCCAATCCCTGGCGCTGGCTCGCCTGCTCAAGCAGGCCGAGCAGAACAGCGATCTGGATGTGGCTCAAGCCGAGGGCCAGGTGGCGCTTGCAGAGGCCGACCTGCAAGCTCGCCGACGAGCACAGGCACAGGCCGGCAATGCGTTGCAGTTGCTGGTCGGGGATGACCTGCCCGGCGACCTGCCGCCAGCGCTGCCGCTGGAACGGCAGCCCGTCGTCGCTCGTCTGCCGGCAGGGTTGCCGGCGGATCTGCTGCTGACGCGCCCCGATCTTCGGCAAGCCGAGCAGATGCTGATCGCGGCAAATGCCGATATCGGTGCTGCGCGCGCAGCGTTCTTCCCGCAGATTTCGCTCACGGCATCGTTCGGCTATGCCAGCACATCGCTGGGCGGGCTGTTCGACCCTTCTGGGCAGGTCTGGCGCTTCGCACCACAGATTTCCCAGCCGCTGTTCCAGGGCGGGCGCCTGCGCGCCGAGCAGCGACTGGCCGAGGTGCGCAAGTTCGAGGCGATTGCCCAGTACGAACGCGCCATCCAGACGGCTTTCCGTGAGGTGGCAGATGCCTTGGCGGGAACGGCCACGTACGACCGTCAGATCGAGGCGCAGTTGCGTGCGGTGAGTACGGCGGAGCGCCGCCTGGCGCTTTCCAGCCTGCGTTATCAGGCCGGATTCGACGGCCGGCTGGAGCTACTGGATGCCCAGCGCCAGCTGTACGCCGCCCGGCAGGCGCTGCTGGAGCTGAGACGCGAAGACATCGTCAACACGGTGGCGCTGTACAAAGCGCTCGGTGGTGGCCTGCAGGCCCGAAGCGCCGGGGCGATTGCCGCCGTCGGCACGCCTGACTAGAACCGCCAGCGGCGCCACGAACCGCACACGATCATTGAGTCCTCATGCCCATGCTTCTCGTTGTTCCGCGGCGCTGGCTGATTCTGCTTGCCGTCATGCTGGCTTTCCTGCCGGTGGTGATCGGCATGACCATCCTGCACATCGCCGTGCCATCGCTGACCCTGGCCGCCCGCGTCGGTAACCGGCGCATTCTGCTTACGGGGTTGATCGTATTCGGTTTCGCCTCGCTGCTGGCGGCCTTCGCGCCGACCCCCGCGATGCTGATCGGCGCTCGGGTTCTGCTCGCCCTGGGTGGTTCCATGATCGTGCCCTGCGTGCTGGGCATCATCCGCCGAACCTTCGAGGACGAAGGCGAAATACTTGAGGCGTCTACCACGCGAGCATAGGACCACGTCCGCGCCAGACCTCTCCCGTGCTAATGGCCTGTCATGAACACAGCCAAAACAGCGTCTGCATCTCCGTCATTAGGTCCTTCGGCACCTTCTGGTGCACAGGACGATGTGCCATCTCGATCAGGTGAAATTGAATCCAGTGTTCGGGTCGGTCAGGTTGAGATGGCAAGGACGGGCTCTGCCAGCTCGTCTCACTGTTATGGCTCGGGCGGCTGATCTTCAGATTCCGGCTCAGTGGCCTCGCGCGGCTGCGCGTCGCGCTTCTTGACCAGACTGCCGAAGAACACTCCAGCCTCGAACAACAACCACATCGGCACGGCCAGCAGGGTCTGCGAGAACACGTCCGGTGGCGTCAGCACCATGCCCACGGCGAAGCAGCCGACGATCACGTAGGGCCGGCTCTTGCGCAGGGTGGCGACATCGACCATGCCGACCCAGATCAGTAGGAAGGTCGCCACCGGGATCTCGAAGGCCACGCCGAAGGCGAAGAACAGGGTGAGGACGAAGTCCAGGTACTGGCCGATGTCGGTCATCATCGCCACGCCTTCCGGGGTCACGCTGGCGAAGAAGCCGAACATGATTGGAAAGACCACGAAGTAGGCGAAGGCCATGCCGCCGTAGAACAGCAGGATGCTGGAGATCAGCAGCGGCACGGCGATGCGCTTCTCGTGCTTGTACAGGCCCGGTGCAATGAAGCCCCAGACTTGATGCAGGATGATCGGCATCGAGAGAAACAGGGCGACCATCAGGGTCAGCTTGAACGGGGTGAGGAAGGGCGAGGCGACGCCGGTGGCTATCATGGTTGCGCCTTCCGGCAGGTAGGCGCGCAGGGGCGCGGCGACCAGCGCGTAGATCTCCTGGGAGAAGTAGAACAGCCCGGCAAACAGCAGGAGAACGGCACCCACAATGCGCAGCAGGCGCGTGCGCAGTTCGGTCAGGTGTGAGACCAGGGGCATTTCCTGGGCGCTGTCCGGCAGTCGGTTCATGGTTGCGCGGTCTTGTCCTGGCTGGTTGTTCCCGCTGCAATGGGCGTGGCTTCGGCGCTGTTTCCGGTGTCCGAGGTCGGCCTGGGCGCGAGGATGTCCTGCTTCATCGCCTTCATCTCGCGCTCCAGGTCGAGGATCTGCTCGTTATGCAGCTGGCGGCGGATCTCGTCGGCACCGATCTCGCGTTCGACCTCGGCCTTGATCGCGCTGAAGCTGCGCTTGAGCCGGCCGATCCACAACCCGGCGGTGCGCACGGCACCGGGTAGGCGCTCGGGGCCGAGCACCAGCAGGGCAACGATGCCGACCAGCAGCAGTTCTGCAAAGCCAATATCGAACATGGCGCCGGGCCTTTAGTATTTGTTGCTCGGTTCTTCGACCTTGCGCGCCTGGGCATCGATGGTCTGGCCCTTGTGCTCGTCCACCGCAGGCTTGTCATCATCGTTGCCCATGGATTTCTTGAAGCCCTTGATCGCATCGCCGAGGTCGGAGCCCAGGCCCTTGAGGCGCTTGGTGCCGAACAGCATGACCACGATCAGCAGGATGATCACGAGTTGCCAGATACTGATGCCGCCTATGCCCATGATGTGTACTCCGTGATGAGGGGGTCGATCGGTTGGTGAGACGGGTGGGCCAGCAGCAGTACGTACCGTGCTGGCCTGGGCCGCAGGGCGGGTGCCAAACCCTCCCCAAGTTTATTTGCAGACGTAGAACTTGCGTACGTAGACGTGACTTTCCCAGGCGCATTCCGCGCCGAGCGGTACGAATACGCTATCGCCGGCGTTGAGCTGCAGGCTTTCGCCTTCTGGCGAATGCAGGGTGACGCTGCCTTCGATCAGGTGCATCAACTCGTTGACTTTGTGTGGCCGCCCATGGCGCGTGTAAGGCGTCGAGTCCCAGACGCCGATGAGCACGTTGGCGCTGTCCTTGTAGCTATTCTTCGAGCGGCATTGGGGCCCGGCGCTGATCAGGATCTGCGCATCGGGCGGTGTCGAGGGCGACAGGTGGGCGAGCGGATCGAGCGGGGTGAGCCCCGGGTTCTGCTCGTCTGTGACTTGAGCACAAAAAGCCCAGAGCGTATCTGCCTGCGCCTGGATCTGCAGAGCCGTGCCACGGCCGATCACCGCGCTGGCTCCGCGGCCCAGTTCGAGGGTGCAGTCTTCGGTTTGCAGGGTGAGGTGCCCGCTGTGCACCACGATCATTTCGAGCTGAGGGTAGTCAGCGATGGTGAATGATCCGCTCGCCTGCACGACGCCCGCAGCCATGCCGTCTGGCCCGAGATAAGCGATTTCCCGCACCGTGCCGAACGGGTCGGCAGGGCTCAAAGAAGCCGGGGTCATGGGCGTAGGCGCACGGCTGCCATCGGCGCGTACCAGCAGCAGGATGGTGGGTTGTGACATCAGGGGTATCTCCAGGAACTGTTATTGGTAAGGGGTGTAAATGCCCGTAGCAAGGGCTGGTCAGCCAATGGCCTGAGTCACCAGGGCGAATTGGCTGACGCCGCCGACAGCGCGCGGCGGCGTTCCGCGGGCCATTTGCGCGACCCTGTCGACCTGTTTCAGGCCAGCTGCTTCGAGCCAATCGGAGAGGCCGCTGTCGGCCGGAATATCGATGCGTACGAAAGCCTCCGGCACTTGTGCCAACAACACGCCTATCAGGTGTTTCGCCTGTTCGGGATTTTCCGCGATGACCGGGCCGATACAGCGGCCACGGCCGAACGGACGCAGCATCGCGAAGGCGCGTAGCTGGCCGTCGCGCTCGATACCGACCGCCTGTTCGACGACATCGAACAGGTCGCTGAGTACGCTTTCGCGGTCCAGCCCGCTACCGGCATTGGCCAGCTCGAGCTGGCGAACCCGATCGGCTGCGGTCAAGGGCCGGCACTGTTCACCGGCGGGTAGGGCAGGGGTCTCGGCGGCTTGTGCCTGGCCCTGATGCTGGTGGATCTGACCGAACTCGACGAAGCCTTGGCTGGCGTACAGCGGGACACCCGCCAGTGTGGCGTTGAGTATGGCGGTGCGCGGCGTGCAGGCCTCGAGTGCCAGTTCCATCAGCTTGCGGCCAATGCCTTGGCCCTGGTACTCGTCGCTGACGATCACCAGGCCGATGGTGGCGTAAGCGCCCTGTGGGCAAGCGAATGCGGTACCGATCATGCGGCCGTTGTCCTCTACGACGAAGCCCTCAGCGACGCGTTGCAGCATGGCCCAATCCTCCAGGCGATGGGGCCACTTCAACAGCACGGACAAGGCATGGGCCGCCGCTACATCCTCGGCGGTCATGGGGCGATAAAGGAGGGAAGGGCGTTGAGCGACGGACATGGCAGGACTCCGTTGTTAGCTGTGTGCGGCGGAAAATTCTCAGCGGTTATGGGTCTGTATCCCACCTGCTGCGCAGCCTGACAAGGGGCTGAAGGCAATTCGGCAGATTCCCCAAGTGGTAGCTCCATGGGCCATATTTTTTACTTGGACGAGAGCCACTATCAGCAGTAAATGCTTGGCTGTTTTTCTGAGGGGAGGCCTACATCGAAGGTTTTGCACCGATCGATTCTTGCTCCAAGGGTGCGCTTGATAGGGACTTTGCATTGGCTATGTACCAATACTGTGCTGCGTTCAGGCTTGGGCGCTTAAGTGTGAAGGGTCTGACCTCGTAGGGTGCGCCGTGCGCACCAGCGCTGGCTGCAGACTCTTGGTGCGCACGGCGCACCCTACCTATTGCGGTATAAAACTAAAAAAGGCGCCCGGATGGGCGCCTCAAGGCTAAGGGAGCGGATCTAGGGCCTTCAAGAAAATCCCCGACCGGCCCACGATAAAAGCCAATCGGGAACTGCCGTTACAGAATGCTCAGCGGATACTCGATGATCAGACGCACCTCATCGGTGCCTTTGTCGAACGAGCTGGAGCGGTAGGTGGCCTGGCGCAGGCGCAAGGAGAGATCTTTGGCCGAGCCCGACTGGACCACATACTTGGCTTCCACGTCGCGCTCCCAACGCTTCTCGTCGTCGACTCCGGCGCGGAAATAGGCGCCAGTAGGATCGGCCTTGGTGAAATCGATCTGGTCGCCTTTGATGTAGCGGGTCATGAGGGTCAGACCCGGCACACCGAAGCTAGCCATGTCGATGTCGTAGCGGACCTGCATGGAGCGCTCGTTGGGGCGGTTGAATTCGGCGTACTGCACCGAGTTGGCCAGCCAGATCGAGTCGACACCGTAGAAGTCGAAGGTCTCGTCGCCATCGATCTTCTGGTAGGCCAGGCTGAGCTTGTGTGGGCCGAAGGCGTAGGCGGCCTTGGCCGACCAGCTGGTGGTGTCGATCTGGCCGGCGCGAGCCTCACCTTCGTCGCTGGTCTTGTAGGCGGCCAGGCCGAAGCTCAGTGACTGCTTGTCGGCCAGCGGGATGGTGTAGGAGGCATAGCCGAAGTACTGGCGCCAGACCTCTTCGGCCTCGCTGGCGTAGGCCATCAGGCTGAGGTTGTCGTTGACCTTGTAGGAGCCGCCGATGAAATCGACGCTGTCGGCCTCGACTTCGGCGTAGCTGGAGATCAGCTTGTCATCCGAGTTGGTCGAGTTTCTACCGTTGTACGCGGTGAAGTGGCCGGCCTCGAGGAACAGCTTGTCGAACTCTCTGCTCGACAGCTGGAAGCCGGTGGCCACTTCAGGCAGCAGGCGGTTGTCACCCATGGCGAATACCGGGGCGGTCGGGCGCTGTTCGCCGTATTTCAGCTCGGTGGAGGAGATGCGCATCTTCACCGCGCCGCCGATCTCGCCGAAGGAGTCCGGCACTTCGGCATCGGCAGTCCCGTTGTTGCTGATCGGCAGCAGGCCGTTGCCGACCCGGCCGCGGCCAGTATCCAGCTTGACCCCGCCATAGGCGAAGGCATCGGCGCCGAAGCCGACGATGCCCTGGGTGAAACCGGAGGCGAAGTTGAGCATGGCGCCGTGTGCCCACGCCTCGCGATAGCCGTTGCGCTCACTGGACGGCTTGGCGCCGTTGCTGCCCTGACTGTTGCTGCCGCCATCATGGAAGTCGCGGTTCATATAGAAATTGCGGTTGAGCAGCTTCAGGCTGCTGTCTTCGATAAAGCCATTGGTTTGCTGCTGGCCGGCTACGGCCAGTTGCGAGGCGGCGGCGGTGACCGCCAAGGCTAGAAAGCTGGGTTTCACGACGTTCATGGTCTACTCCATAGGTTTTATTATTCGCGTAGCCGTTCAGAAGAACCGCTGCAGAACTGGCGCAGCCGGGCAGGGCTCGCCCAAGGCGCGGCGTCTGTATCCCACTGGTGCCAGGGCCTGGCAAGAGGCTGAAGACAATTCGGTAGATTCCCCAAGTAGCGGTTCTATAGGCCGTATTTTTTACTTGGACGGGGCTCGCTATCAGCAGTAACTGCTTGGCTGTTTTTTTCCCGGAGGCGAAAGTCATGAGCCGGAAAGGCATGGCGGGTATTCGAAAAGCGCTAAGCCCGAATCGATATCAAGCCGAGTTTTTCGTCGGTATCGGCCCCGCCGAGGCAGGCAGGGTTCGGATCCGGATCGGCCTTGCTGCCGTCGCTATCGTTACCCTCGATAGAGCGGGCCATAAGGGGCAGGTCGGCACGCCGAAGTGGGTCATGTAGAGGTCGTAACGGATTGGCATGCAGCGCAAATTGGGGCGACGCTGTATTGAAGCGAGTGCGTCGGCCGGATGAGGACGACGGGCATGTCCGTTAGCTGGTCTTCTCTGCTCGCCAAGGCGGTGGCGTCAGCGCTTCCCTGAGCATCGCCAGGAAAGCGGTGGTTCGCGCGCTTCGCCCGTGGCGGGGGCCAAGCATGGCGACGACATCGGCGGGCGGGATCTCCCAGTCCGGCAGGATGCGCCTGAGGCGGCCTTCAGCGAGATCATCGGCAACGTTCCATTCGGAGCGACCTTCAATGCCAACCAGCTCGCCGAATGGGAAGCGTGGCAGGGTAGGGCACGCCAGTTCGACATCAATACGCGAATACTGTGTCTCGCGGAGGCGATCTCAGCGATCCCGTCCGTGGAGCGGCAATGTGTCCACCGCGCCGGAGCTCGCGCTTGATAGGCTCGCCTATGAAAGCCTGATAGGCGGTCGCTCGTTAGAGCTGTCGACTTTTCTGCGAGTGGTGCGCTGTTCAATAGCTAAACTGAATAGGAAAAAGGCGAGAGCAAGGCTCCCGCCAAAACAGCGAGGGAAGACTGTCAGAAATCCGAGACCTTGCCCCAAGCCCCTTTGTTCAGCCGGGCAAGGCTGTACTGGGTGTGGTCCACGAACGGCGTCTTGCCCGTCGCCAGTTCGGCAATCAGGCGCCCGGCGCCGGGGCCGATGCCGAAGCCGTGGCCGGAAAAGCCGGCAGCCAGAATGAAGCCGGGCAGGTTTTGCGCTTCGTCGATGACCGGCACACCGTCTGGGGTGGTGTCGATATAGCCTGCCCAACCTGCCTGAACGGGCACGCTGCCCAGGGCGGGCAACAGGCGGCGCGCACGGGCAAGGGTATCCTGCAGGATTGCCTCAGACGGGCGCGGGTCGAGGATGCGCACGCGTTCCATCGGTGTAGGTCGGTCGAGCGCCCATTTGCGGCACGTCTCGTGTCCGTACTGCCAACCTTGCAGGTCACCCGGTGAGAGCACTCGCCAGCGTTTGGCGAACATTGGCAGAAAATACGATGAGAAGCGAAGTTGCTGCGGCGTCGGATCCACATTGGCCCGTCCGGAAATGGCCAGGGTATAGCCGCCATCCCCGCGCCGGGTGACGCTTACCTCACTTGTGTGAAGTGCATCGGGAAGCCCCTGGGCCCCCGGCATGACCGATAGGATGCTAGAACGCACCGACGCTTGCGGAAAGCGAATGCCGAGCTGTGCACAGAAGGAGGAGGCCCAGGCACCGCCGGCCATCACCACCTGTTGGGTCTTGATTACACCCTTTTCGGTAATGACCCCCGATACCCGGCCAGCCTCGGTCTCGATACCGCGGGCGGCGCAGAACTGGTGCAGCGAGCCGCCATGTTTGAGCACGCCCTTGGCGATCAGTGGCGCCGCCCGTGCCGGATCGGCGATGCCGTCGGACGGCGAAAACACCCCTCCCAACCAGGGCTTGCCGGTCGCCTCGCCGCGTTGCGTGGCTTCGGCGCCGCTCAGCATATGGGTCGTGACGCCCTGGGTGATCGCGAAGTCGCGCCATTTCGCCCAGCCGTCCAACTCGGCCTGATTATCCGACAGATAGAGCAATCCGCAACGGCGGAAACCGAGGTCCTCATCGAGGTCGGCGGTGATCTCCTCCCAGAGCGCGAGACTCTTGGTCGACAAGGGCAGTTCGCGCGCGTCGCGGTTCTGCTGGCGGCACCAGCCCCAGTTGCGGCTGGATTGCTCGGCGCCTATACGGCCCTTCTCGATCAAAGCAACACTCATACCCTGACGGGCCATGTAATAGGCGGCGCATACGCCGATAATACCGCCGCCGATGACGACGGCATCGGCGCTTTTTGGCAGCTCCGGGGTGGACTGTATGGTGATCAAGGGAGCCGGCATTCTATTCTCCTGGCCTGAAATCTATTGTTTTACGCCTTTGCAGCGAGCAATGCAGACAGTGCTGCAAAGCGGCCTCAATGCTGTGCCAGTGCGCGCTGATAAGGTGATCGGCACGCACAAGATCGGAACGATCGAAACTGAGATCCGGGGTCTGCTGCCCTGTTGGTCGATTCGGAGCGGCAGACCAGGCTACGGCAGGCATCACGCCAATCGCCCATGCCGTTGCGCTGATCCTATATTAGGCATCACGACCCGCAGAGGGCTGTCGTATTGGTAGTGCGCAATCGCAGAATCGGGCGTTTTCGAGGGTGGGCTCGGAAGTTTATGCTGCGGCGGGCGGAGTGATCGGCGCGCCAGGTCCTGTAGCTTGAGCGCTGACTGTTCCGCCCATCACCTGCTGCTCGCTTTCCGTATGTACTTCCTGCTTGGAGGAAGGTGACGCGTGCGGGCAACGAACATGCCCGTTGCCACCCTCATTGGGCTCTTCAGGCCCTTCACCCCGACCGATGAGTACTCAGCTCGATCCTGGTTGCAGGGCCGGAGCGTTTGCTTTCGCCGATGGCGATGAAAATAGTCGGAAGTTGCGTATTCCCAGGGTATCCGGAATTTTCTGCTGAGCGCTCGGCGGCATACTAATCGCAGCAAGCCGGCAATGCATTCCCGTGGGGCTCGCGCCGAACATGGCGAGCAATCCCGCCTTGACGATGCTTGGGTAAATCCTGGCTAACCACAGATGCCCTGATCAGAGAACAGTGAGGTCGTGTAGATGAAAACACTGCTGCTTACTAAAGAAGAAGTCGGCAGATTGATATCCATGAAGGAAGTCATAGGTACGGTGGAAGAGGCATACAAGGCTTTCAGCAGTGGGCAGGTGGTTCAGCCTGACTATATTGGGATACACCTTCCCGCGCCGCGCGGAGAAATCGACTTCAAGGTCGGTTACTGCAAGACCAATGAAATCATCTCGATGAAAGCCTCTTCCGGAGGCTTCCTCGATAACCCGAGCGCACATGGCGTGCCCAACGGCATGGGTAGCGTTCTGCTGTTCGATGCCAGGAGCTGCGCGCTGATCTGCGTCATGGACGGCAGTCTGCTCACCGGTCTCCGCACGGGAGCGTCGGGAGCAGTCTCGGTCAAGGCGCTGGCGAGAAAGGACGCCAAGAAGATCACCTGCATAGGTACCGGCAACCAGGCGCGGATGCAGATTCGCGCCGTCAGCCTGGTGATGCAGATCGAAGAGATCCATGCCTGGAGTCGAAACCCGGAGACGCTCGCCCGCTTCAAGATGGATATCGAAGGCGAGTTCGGTATTCCCGTGGTCCTCGCCGATTCGAAGAAAGAGGCGGTCGAGCAGGCCGACATCCTGATCACCACCACCCGTGGCAAAGGCCCGCTGGTGGAAGCGAGCTGGGTGAAACCCGGCACCCACATCGTCGCCATCGGCACGGATATGAAAGGCAAGCAGGAGCTTGATCCGGAAATATTCAGGCACGCCAAGATCGTCAACGACTCGATCTCGCAGTGCATCGATAAAGGGGAAACCTGGCATCCACTGAACGAGAAGATCATCGGCCTGGACGATATCCACGGCGAGATCGGCGAGGTACTGCTCGGCACCAAGCCCGGTCGGGAGAACGATGAAGAAATCACCATCTTCGACTCCACCGGCATGGCCATACAGGACAACACCACTGCCGAAAAAATCTATCGCAATGCGCTGGAAAACAACGTCGGAACCTTATTTTCGTTCCTTTGAGTTCTGATTTTTCGGCAGTACGGAGAAAGGAAATTACATGCGCGACCATCCGACCATTCAGGACATTCGAGAAGCCCAAGAGCGGCTGAAACCCCATATCAAACATACACCGCTACTGCGCGCGGAGAAGCTAGAGAAAGCCGCCGGTTGTCAGCTCTATCTGAAGCCTGAAACCCTGCAAATCACCGGGGCGTTCAAGATTCGTGGCGCGCTGAACAAGACGCTCTCGCTGCCCAGGGAAGAGATTGCCAACGGCATCATAGCCACCTCTTCCGGTAATCACGCCCAGGGGCTCGCCTACGCCGCCCGCATGCTCGGCGTGAAAGCCATTCTGGTGCTTCCGGTGACCACCCCGAAGATCAAGATCGCCAATACGCAAGCCCTCGGGGCGGAGGTGATTCTCTTCGATGGCGACACCGCTGCCCGCTGGAAAAGGGTGTATGAAATCGCCGAGGAAAACGGGTATGTGCCCGTCCATGCCTTCGAGGACCCGCTGGTGATGGCCGGTCAGGGCACTATCGGTTGCGAGATCCTCGAAGACCTGCCGGATGTCGATACGGTCATCATCCCCATGGGCGGCGGCGGCCTGATTTCCGGCATCGCCACCGCTATCAAGGAAATCCGGCCATCGGTGCGAGTTGTCGGTGCGGAGCCGGCGTTGACGCCCAAGTACTATCACAGCCGGTTGAACAAGCAGCGCACCACGCTGCCCTTGAAGAACACCATTGCCGACGGCTTGAGGATAAGTGTGCCGGGGCAGAATCCCTATCCGATCATCGAGCGCTACGTCGACGAGATCGTCCTGGTCGAGGACGAGCACATCATCCAAGGCATGCGCGCCCTGGCCAAGGACGCGAAACTGATCGCCGAGCCCGCCGCCGCGATCGGCATCGGCGCACTGCTGGCGGGCGTGGTCAAGGTCAGGCCGGATGAGAAGGTCTGCGTGGTACTGACCGGCGGCAACTGGGACCTGTGCGATCTGGCCGAGATCTACGCAGTTGTCGAGTAAATCTTTCCGGGGGGGCAGAAGTCTCTGGCCATATCGCCGCTGCTAGAGGCGGTGACCAGAAGTCTGGAGTACTTCAGTCGATTACATAAGGGAAAGCCCGAAAGACCGTAGCTAATGCTTGAGCGAGGCGGTAAGTCCGCAGCAAATATCGGGGGATATTTCCTAGGATAGAGGCCTGGCTACGCAATGCACCGAGCCGGTGCCACGCCCCTTTCTGGAGTCCTTTATGAACAGCTTCGACCCTAGCATCGTCAAGGTGCGCAGTGCCCATTTTATCGGCGGGAGATACCGCGATGCCCTGCCGGGGCTGGAAGTGGTGCGACCCTCGGATGGCCAGTACTACGCCCAACTGCCGATCGCCGATGTGGCGCTGGTCGACGAAGCGGTGGAGAACGCCTGGCAGGCATTTCGCCAGAGTGACTGGGCGACCCGCCCGCCGCGCGAGCGCACCCGCGCCATGCGCCGTTGGGCCGACTTGATCGAGGCGGACGCGGCGACCCTTGCGCCGCTCGAAGCGATCGGCTCGACCCGTCCGCATAGAGACGTGCTGGCCTGGGACATCCCCTACGTGGCCGAGGTTCTGCGCTTCTTCGCCGAGCTCGCCGACAAGCACGGCGGCCAGGTGGCGGCGACCCAGCATGACCGCCTGGGCATGCAGATCGCCGAACCCTACGGGGTGGTCGGCGCCATCGCACCGTGGAACTTTCCGCTGAGCATGGCCAACTGGAAGGTCGCGCCGGCCCTGGCGGCCGGCAACGCGGTGGTGCTCAAACCCTCGGAGCTGACCCCGTTCTCCATCCTGCGCTACGCCGAACTGGCGGTGCAGGCGGGGATCCCGGCGGGCATCTTCAATGTGGTGCAGGGCGACGGCCGGCTCACTGGCGACGCCCTGTGCCGTCATCCGCGGATCAGCAAGCTGACCTTCACCGGCTCCACCGCCACCGGCGCGAGCATCATGTCCACCTGCGCCCAGTTCGGGCCGAAGCCGGTGACCCTCGAGCTCGGCGGCAAGAGCCCGCAGTTGGTGTTCGCCGACGTCCCGGACCTGCAGAAAACCGCCCGCAGCGTCGCCATGGGTATCACCGGCAATGCCGGGCAGGTCTGCGTGTCCGGGTCGCGGCTGATTATCGAACGTTCGATTCTCGAGCCCTTCGTCGAATGCCTGCAGGGCTACTTCCGCGAGCTGCGCCCCGGCCATACCTGGTCGGCGCAGACCAGCCTGTCGCCGATCATCTCCCGTCAGCAGGCCGAGCGGATCGACGGCATCGTCCAGCGTTCGCGCCAGGCTGGCGCCGAAGTGCTGGAAGGCGGTGGCCCGATCGAGGGGCTTGGCGGCGCCTACTATCAGCCGACACTGCTGAGCGCGCCGGACAGTCGCAACCCTGCGGTGCTCGAGGAGATCTTCGGCCCGGTGCTGACAGTGCAGACCTTCGAGGATGAAGAGCAGGCTCTACGCCTTGCCGAGCACCCTACCTATGGCCTGGCTGCCGGGGTGCACACCGCCGACCTCAACCGCGCGCTGCGCCTGATTCGCGGCCTGGAAGTCGGCACGGTGTGGGTCAACCGCTACGGGCGTAGCAACGATCACATCCTGCCGACCGGGGGCTATAAGCGCTCGGGTATCGGTAAGGATCTGGGCAGCGAAGCCTTCGAGGCCAACTTGCGTCACAAGAGTGTGCTGATCGATATCACCGGTTGAAAACACTGGCCGGTGCCGCCGGCTTCAAGCCTCGCGGCAGCATGAGCGGGCGCGTCCTCAGGGCGCGCCCGTTTTCGTTGGGGCCGGCGTAGGTTCTGCGGCGCCAGGCGAGTGGGGTGGTCGGGCGGGCGTTTCGATAGCCCGCTAAGGTGCATGAATAGGGGATTCGCCCGGTTTTGGAGCGATCCGCAGCCTCTGCTGAGGCCGACCCGTAAAACGGTGGTTTGTACCGGGTGGCGCGCGCTTTTGACGTCATCTGCTGGTTTCATGGTGCTGTAATAAAGCCGTGGTGATGCGACGCATCGTCGCTCCTGAGAGTAGGGGCCATGCAGGCGACACCATGTTCATCAACGAACTTTCAGGACTGTCCTAATGAGCTTTCTTCGACCCAAGTACATCACCTTCGACTGCTACGGCACGCTGACCAACTTTCAGATGGGACCGTTGACGCGCGAACTGTTCGCCGATCGCATTGCCCCTGAGCAGATGGATCAGTTCGTCAAGGATTTCTCGGCCTATCGACTGGATCAAGTGATGGGCGACTGGAAGCCTTACGACGAGATCCTCAAGACTGCTTTGGCGCGCGTCTGCAAGCGCTGGGGCGTCGAGTACCGTGGCGAAGGCCAGCTCTACTATGACGCCGTGCCGACCTGGGGGCCGCATGCCGACGTGCCGGCCGGTCTGTCGAAGATCGCCGACAAGATCCCCCTGGTGATTTTCTCCAACGCGATGGACGAGCAGATCATGTCCAACGTCGACAAGCTCGGCGCGCCTTTTCATAAGGTCTTCACCGCTCAACAAGCGCAGGCCTACAAGCCGCGTCTGCAAGCCTTCGAATTCATGCTCGACAACCTCGGCTGCGGTCCTGAAGACATCCTCCATGTGTCTTCGAGCTTCCGTTACGACCTGATGCCGGCCGACGACATGAAGATCAAGAACAAGGCCTTCGTCGCTCGTGGCCACGAACAGCCAGGCAACACCTGCTACAGCTACCGGCAGATCTCCGACATCGGCGGCTTGGCCGGCTTGGTCGGTCTCTGATCGGCAACGGTCGCTCTTCACGGCATTAAGGGGTTGGATATGCACAGTGAATCCTACTGGCTCGATACCGCACCGGCGTTTACCGGCGCGCAAAACGGTGCGCTGCCGGAGCGGGTGGATGTCGCCATTGTCGGCGGCGGTCTTACCGGTTTGTCGGCGGCCCGCGCATTGGCCATGAAGGGGGCCAAGGTGGTGGTGCTGGAAGGCGGGCAGGTGATCGGCGAAGCCTCCGGGCGCAACGGTGGGCATTGCAGCACCGGCGTTGCCCAGGACTACGCCGCCCTCAGCGCCAGCCTGGGTGCGGAGCGGGCGCGGGCCTATTATCGGGCCTACGAGAGTGCGGTGCAGACGGTGGTCGCGCTGGTGGAGCAGGAGCAGATCGCCTGTGACTTCAAGCGCAACGGCAAGCTCAAGCTGGCGGCCAAGCCCCTGCACTACGAGGGGTTGGCGCGGACCTGCGAATTGATTCGCCGGGAGGTCGACGCCGACGTCGAGCTGTTGTCCGCAGAAGAAACCCGCGCCGAAGTCGACTCGGCCCAATTCCATGGCGGCCTGTTGCAGCGCAACGGCGTGCAGATGCATATCGGCCGTTTCGGTGTCGGCTTGGCCCACGCGGCCGCTCGGCACGGCGCGCTGATCTACCAGCACACCCCGGTCAGCGATTGGCAAGCCAATGCCGGCGGTTATCGGATCAACACCGCCAAGGGCTCGCTGCAGGCCAGGCAGATTCTGCTGGCAACCGGTGCTTGTCAGCACGGTGACATGGGTTGGTACCGGCGACGGATCGTGCCGGTGGGCAGTTTCATCATCGCCACCGAGGTGCTTCCCCAGGCCTTGGTCGAGCGCTTGCTGCCGGCCCGTCGTTCCTACGTCACCAGCCGCATTATCGGTAATTACTTCCGGCTGACCCCGGACAATCGCCTGCTGTTCGGCGGCCGTGCGCGCTTCGCCATGTCTGGCGCGAATTCGGACGCCAAGAGCGGCAAGGTGCTGCAGGCGGCGATGGTGCAGATGTTCCCGCAGTTGGCCCATGTCAAGGTCGATTACTGCTGGGGCGGCTTGGTGGACATGACCTCCGACCGCTTGCCGCGCGCCGGCCAGCATGGCGGGGTGTACCACTCCATGGGTTACAGCGGCCATGGCGTGCAGATGTCGGTGCACATGGGCCAGGTCATGGCCGAGGTCATGGACGGCAAAGTCGAAGCCAACCCCTGGCGGGAATTGAGCTGGCCGGCGATTCCCGGGCACTTCGGTAAGCCCTGGTTCCTGCCGATGGTGGGTGCGTATTACCGGCTGCAGGACTACCTACACTAAATGTATGCAGTTGCTTCACGTTGCAAGAACGCTTCGCCAATGCGCGGGCACCCGAGCCTTATCAATTTCGAAAGGAAGAAACGATATGACTGACAATAAAAACAAAGTCGACTCCCAGCTGATCACAGGCGAAGAAAGCCTGCGGGTTTTCGAGGGGCTCAACCGGGGTATGTCGCGCCGTGATGCACTGCGCATGTTGGGGTTAGCCGGGGTGGCCGTCGCGGGTGCGGGCAGCCTGTTCGGCTCGGCCGGCCAAGTGTTCGCCGCAACCTCCGCAAGCACGGGTAAAGGCAAGCGGGGCGGCCGCATCAAGGTTGCCAGTGCGACCAGCTCCACCGCCGATACGCTGGATCCGGCGAAGGGCGCGAACTACACCGACTACTGTCGCCACAACATGTTTTATAACGGCTTGACCACGCTGGACGAGCAACTGGCGCCGCGCATGGCCCTGGCGGAGTCGTTCGATACAGCTGATGCGATCTCTTGGACCATCAAGCTGCGCAAGGACGTCGTGTTCCACGATGGCAAGCCATTCACCTCGGCCGACGTTGTCTATTCGCTGACCCGTCACAAGGTGCCGGAGGTTGGCTCCAAGGTGCTGACCATCGCGCAGCAGCTCGATGAGGTGAAGGCCACTGGGCCGCACGAGCTGCAGATCCGCTTGGCCAGCCCGAACGCCGACCTGCCAGCCGTCCTTGCTACTACGCACTTCCTTATCGTGCGTGACGGCACTACCGATTTCGCCATCGCCAACGGCACCGGGCCGTTCAAGTGTGCGGAATTCCAGCCGGGTGTGCGCTCGATTGCCGCGCGCAACGCCAGCTATTGGAAGCCGGGCCTGCCCTACCTCGACGAAATCGAGTTCTTCTCCATTCCGGACGAGAGCGCTCGCATCAGTGCCCTGCTCGCCGGTGACGTGGACCTGATCAACCCGGTCAATCCGCGTTCGGTTTCGCGCATCCAGGACAGTGCCAACGTAGCGTTGATGGAGACCCCGACCGGTGGCTACACCAACCTGGTGATGCGCGATGATCTGGGTCCGGTGCAGAACCCGGATTTCGTCCTGGCGATGAAGCATCTGCTCGATCGCAAACAGATCAACCGGGCTGCCTTCCGTGGCTACGGCAAGATCGCCAACGACCAGCCGATCGCCCCTGGCAGTCGTTACTATTTCGCCGGTCTGCCACAGCGTGAGTACGACCCGGAGAAGGCCAAGTTCCACCTGCAGAAGTCCGGCATGGCTGGACGTTCCCTGCCTATCGTAGCGTCCGAAGCAGCTACCGGCTCGCTGGACATCGCTCAGTTGCTGCAGCTCTCGGGGCAGCAGATCGGACTCAAGCTCGATATCAAACGGGTGCCGGCGGATGGCTACTGGTCCAATCACTGGATGAAGCATCCGCTGGGCTTCGGCGCGATCGGTGCGCGTCCGACCGCCGACTTGATGTTCAGCCTGTTCTTCAAATCCGACGCGGGCATGAACGAATCGGGCTGGAAGAACGAACAGTTCGACCAGTTGCTGGTTGCCGCGCGCGGTGAGACCGACGACGCCAAACGTAAGCAGATGTATGCCGATATGCAGGTGCTGGTGCATGAACACTGCGGTATCGGTATCCCGCAGTTCAACAGCAGCCTCGATGGCCACAATGCCAAGTTGAAAGGTCTTACCCCTCATCCGCTCGGTGGTTTGATGGGCTACATGTTCGCCGAGCACGTCTGGCTGGATGCCTGAGCGATTGGTGCAACGATAGTTCGATAACCAAGGCGCCGTCTGCCGGGCATTGCAGGCGGCGTCATAAAGAAAAGGGTTTAGTTATGAACAGCACTATTGCACGCCTGGTTGTGGGTCGGTTGGCTGTAGGCGTGCTTACGCTGCTTATTGTGTCGCTCGTGGTGTTTTTCCTCACCAGCCTGCTACCGGGTGACGCGGTCCAGGAACAGCTAGGCCAAGAAGCAACTCCGGAAGCGCTGGCGGCGCTGCGCGCGCAGTTGGGCCTGGATCTACCCGTGCACCTGCGTTATTTGAACTGGCTGGGCGGGCTGATCACCGGCAATCCCGGCATTTCCCTGGTCAACGGCATGCCGGTCGACGACATGATCGCCAGTCGGCTGCCCAATACCCTGCGCCTGGCAGCGGTCACCACGCTGGTCTCGGTGCCGCTGGCGCTGACCATAGGTATTCTGTCAGCGATGTACCGCGGCTCAATCTTTGACCGTTACAGCAACATGCTGGCGGTGTTCGCCGTCTCCGTGCCGGAGTTCCTGATTGCCACCATTGCGGTACTGATCTTCGCGGTCAATCTGGGTTGGCTGTCGGCGCTGTCGCGCACCGTTGAGGTCGATTCGCTCGGCGAACTGATTCGCGTCTACGCGTTGCCGGTGCTGACGCTGTGCTGCGTACTGACGGCGCAGATGGCGCGCATGACGCGGGCCGCGGTGATCGATCAGCTCAGCGCCTCCTATGTCGAAATGGCGATACTCAAGGGGGCACGACCGATACGGGTGGTGCTTCGTCATGCGCTGCCCAATGCGATCGGGCCGATCGCCAACGCCGTGGCGCTGAGCCTGTCGTACCTGCTGGGCGGCGTAGTCATAGTCGAGTCGATCTTCAACTATCCGGGCGTCGCGACACTGATGGTAAACGGTGTGGTCACTCGTGACATGCCGCTGATACAGGCGTGCGTGATGTTGTTTAGCCTGGGTTTTCTGGTGCTGGTGCTGCTGGCTGACCTCTGTGCAATTCTATCCAACCCGAGGCTGCGCAAATGAAACTGAACAGTATTTCACCTAAAACGAGCCTCGGGAGCGGCAAGGATAACGTGCTGAAGCAGGATGGACCGAACGAGCCGGTGCGAACAGGCCGGCGCCGGCTCTCGCTGTCTTTCAGCGGTGTCATCGGTCTGCTGATCGTAACCTTCTGGGCTGTGATGGCCTTCGCCGGGCCGTTATTCGCGCCCTACGATGCCAACGCCATGGTCAGCGACGGTTACTTCGGCCCGCTCAGCCTGCAGTTTCCCTTGGGTACGGACTACCTGGGGCGGGATATCCTCAGCCGCTTATTGCACGGCGCGCCCTACACCATCGGCGTGGCGTTGGTGGCAACAGCGCTTGCCTGCACGGCTGGCGTGGTTCTGGCGCTGGTGGCGGCCGCTTCCGGTGGCTGGATCGATGCACTCATAAGCCGTACCCAGGATGCGCTGATCGCGATCCCGAACAAGATTTTTGCCCTGCTCATGGTGGCGTCGTTTGGCTCCTCGGTGCCGCTGTTGTTGCTGATGGCCGCATTCGCCTATATGCCGGGCTCATTCCGCATCGCGCGTGCGGTCGCGGTGAACGTCATGACCATGGACTTCGTCCGGGTTGCGCGTACCCGCGGCGAAGCCATGCCCTACATCATCTTCATCGAAGTGCTGCCGAACATGCTGCGCCCGGTGCTTACCGATTTTGGCCTGCGCTTCGTCTACGTGGTGCTGCTGCTCAGCGCGATGAGTTTCCTTGGACTGGGCGTGCAGCCGCCGGACGCCGACTGGGGCTCGCTGGTGCGAGAAAACATCGAGGGCCTTTGGGCGGGTGCCCCGGCCGTGCTGGCACCGGCGGTCGCCATCGCCACCCTGACCATGGGGGTCAACCTGCTCATCGACAGCTTCGGCGGGCGATCCAAGCGCGAGACGGAGAAGTGAGATGAACGAAATCGTCAAGGTAAGCGGCCTGCGCGTAGCCGCCCGTAACGAAGAGGGTATCGATGTGCCGATCGTGCACGGCGCCGATTTCAGCCTGAACAAAGGCGAAGTACTGGCGCTGATCGGCGAGTCCGGTTCCGGCAAGAGCACCATAGCGCTGTCGCTGATGGGGTATGCCCGCTCGGGTTGCCGTATCGTCGGTGGCTCGGTACGGGTCGGCGATGTCGACGTGCTGAAACTGTCGGATGCCGAGCTGGCAAAGCTGCGCGGGCGCACCGTGGCGTATATCGCGCAGAGCGCGGCCGCGGCATTCAATCCGTCCAAGAGCATCATGGAACAGGTGATCGAAAGCGCACTGATCCACGGCGTTCTGTCGCGCAAGCAGGCGCAGACCAAGGCTGTCGAACTGTTCCGCGAGCTGGCGCTGCCGGAGCCTGAACGTATCGGCGCGCGCTATCCGCACCAGGTCTCGGGTGGGCAGTTGCAGCGGCTGATGGCGGCGATGGCGCTGATCACCGATCCGGCACTGGTGATTCTGGATGAGCCGACCACGGCGTTGGATGTCACGACCCAGATCGAAGTGCTGCGGGCTTTCAAAAAGGTGGTCCGTGAACGTGGCACCACGGCGATTTACGTCTCCCACGACCTGGCGGTGGTGGCGCAGATGGCCGACCGCATCGTCGTGCTGCGCGACGGCCAGATCCAGGAAAACAACCCTACCGAACAGATCCTGGCAGCGCCGGAACATCCCTATACCCGCAGCCTGCTGGCCGCGATAAGGCCGGCGGCGCGGCAGGGCGCGGGCGATCAAGAGGCAGCTGCGGCGGAAGAGGATGTGCTGCTCGACATCCACGGTCTGGAGATTTGCTACGGCACCAAGAAGGTGCTGCAGGATGTCGATCTGAAGATCCGGCGCGGCGCGGCAGTCGGCGTGATCGGCGAGTCGGGGTCGGGAAAAACCACCCTGGCGCAGGCCATCGCCGGCCTGGCACCAACATCGGCCGGACGTATCCTGCTGGACGGCCAGCCGCTCAGCAGGACGCTGGCCGGGCGTACCCGCGAGCAGTTCCGGCGCGTTCAGTTCGTCTTCCAGAACGCCGATACGGCGCTGAACCCAAAGCACAGCATCGAACAGATCCTCGGCCGCCCGCTGCGTTTCTATCACGGCATGAAGGGTGCGCAGCAGCAGCGTCGGGTGGCCGAGTTGCTGGAGTTGGTGCAGTTGCCGGCCAGCCTTGCGCAACGCCGGCCCGGCGAGTTGTCCGGTGGTCAGAAGCAGCGCGTCAACCTGGCGCGGGCGCTGGCGGCGGAGCCGGATCTGATCCTCTGTGACGAAGTGACCTCAGCGCTGGATACGGTGGTGGGCGCGGCGATTCTCGAGCTGTTGCGCGACCTGCGCCGCGAACTGGGGGTTTCCTACCTGTTCATCAGCCATGACATATCCACCGTACGTGCGCTGTGCGACGACATAGTGGTGATGTACAGCGGGCACAAGGTCGAGGCCGGCGATCAGCAGGCGTTCGTCCAGGCGCCGTTCCATCCCTACACCAACCTGTTGACCAATTCGGTGCCGGAGCTGCGCCAGGGCTGGCTGGAAAACTGTGGGGCCGCTAAAGGCGGGCTGCCGTCGATCGGCGAGCCGGCCAGCGGCGCGCATCTCTGTCCGTTCCTCGATCGTTGCCCGGTGCGTATCGAAGGGGTGTGCAATCGCAGCGCGCCACCGCGCCACAATATCGCCGGCGGTAGTGAGGTTCTGTGTCATCACACGGGTGCCGATCTGCTCAAGGCGCAGGGCGGTGTGAACAGCATAAAACTAGTGGGTAGCTGCGCATGAACGCGCGTTTCGTACGCTTGGCTGAGCGTGAGCGGCCAACGGTCAGGCTGCTGGTCGATGGCGAGCCCATCGAGGCATTGCAGGGCGACACACTGATGGTTGCGTTATTGACCCGGGTGTCGGCGCTGCGCCAATCGGAATTCGATCCAGGCCGCCGTGCAGGATTCTGTCTGATGGGCGCCTGTCAGGACTGCTGGGTCTGGACCCGTAGCGGCGAGCGTCTGCGCGCTTGTGCCAACGAAGTCTGCGAGGGGCTGGATATCGTTACCAAGCAACCGGAGGCGATATGGCCACTGCGCGGTTGAAGAAACTGCAGAAGGACGGTTTACGGGTGGTGATAGTCGGTGCCGGTCCAGCGGGCACCCGCTGCGCCGAGACCCTGGTGGCGGCGGGAATCAGGCCGATTCTGCTGGATGAGAACCGCCGTGATGGCGGCCAGATCTATCGTCGCCAGCCCGAGGGTTTCACCCGCGACTACGCCACCCTGTACGGCAGCGAGGCGGACAAGGCCAGGGCGCTGCACCAGAGTTTCGACCGCCTGCGCGAGCAGATCGATTACCGGCCCGACACCCTGGTGTGGAGCCTGACGCCGGGCCAGCTATGCTGCGTCAGCCAGGGCAAGCATTCGACCCTGGACTACGACGCGCTGATCCTCTGCACCGGCGCCACCGATCGGCTGATGCCGGTCGAGGGTTGGCAACTGGCTGGCTGTTACAGCCTGGGCGGGGCGCAGATAGCGCTGAAGGCGCAGGCGGTGTCGATCGGTCGCCGGGTGGTGTTCCTGGGCAGCGGGCCGCTGCTGTATCTGGTCGCCAGCCAGTACCTCAAGGCCGGCGCCACGGTGGCCGCGGTGCTCGACACCTCGCCGTTGCGCAGGCGCATTGCGGCGTTGCCCAAACTACTTGCCCGCCCCAGGCTGCTGTTCACCGGGATGAAACTGCTGGCGCAGCTCTACCTGGCGCGAATCCCGGTGCACCTGGGGGTCGAGCCCCAGCAGGTGCTGGGCGATGCGGCCAGCGGCGTCAGCGCGGTGCGTGTGCGCACCAGCCACGGTGACAACCTGCAGTTCGATTGCGATGCAGTCGCGCTGGGCTATCACCTGCGCCCGGAAACCCAGCTGGCCGACTTGGCCGGTTGTCGTTTGCGGTTCCAAGAGGTGTCGCAGCAGTGGGTGCTGGATACCGATGGAGAAGGGCGCACTTCGGTCCGCGGTGTGTACGCCGCCGGCGATGGCGCACGGATCCGTGGAGCCGATGCGGCGGAGCATGCCGGACGCCTGGTAGCGCTGGCCCTGTTACAGGATCTGCAACAACCGGTGCACGGCGAAGCGCTTGCCTTGCAGCGTCGCGTCCTGGCGGTGATGGATGAATTCAGTCACGGCCTGTGCCAGGCCTTTCCCTGGCCGGCGGCGCAGGCCAAGGCCTTAGCGGACGAGGCGATCGTCTGCCGCTGCGAAATGATCACGGCCGGCGAGCTGCGCTCCGTGGTGCGCGAGAAGGGCGCCTGCGAGGTCAATCGCGCCAAGGCCTTCAGCCGGGTCGGCATGGGCCGCTGCCAGGGTCGCTACTGCTCCCAGGCCGGCGCCGAGGTGATCGCCGCGGCGGCTGGCGTCGCTGTCGAACGGGTCGGCCGCCAACGCGGCCAGGCACCGGTCAAGCCGCTGTCGATGTTGACCGAGGAACTTAAGCAGGCCGAGGAGATGGCACCGTGAGCATTGAGCGGACCGATGTACTGATCATTGGCGGCGGCCTGATGGGCGCGGCTTCGGCATTCTTCCTGCGTCAGCGCGGGCGTTCGGTGGTGCTCCTCGAGCGGGACATGATCGGCCAGTATGCCAGCGGGGTGAACTTCGGTAACGTGCGCCGCCAGGGCCGTATCCTCGGCCAGCTGGCGCTGGCCAACCGCTCCTTCGCGCTGTGGAAGCGCCTGCCGCAACTGATCGACGACGATATGGAGTTCATCGCCACCGGCCATATGCGCGTGTGCTACCGCGAGGACGAGATCGCCGAGCTGGAGGCCTACGCCGCGGCGCCCGAGGCGCGCGAGCTGGACCTGCGCATCTTCAACGGCCGCGAGCTGCACCAGCGCTTCCCGTTCTTCGGCCCGGAGGTCAAGGGCGGCTCCTATGCGCCGCACGACGGCCATGCCAACCCGCGCCTCGCCGCACCGGCCTTCGCCCGCGCCGCGCGGCGCGCCGGGGCGATCGTCGAGGAGCGCTGCGAGGTGACTAGCGTACAGAAGGTCGGCGGGCAGTTCCGGGTGAGCACCAGCGACGGCCGCGAGTACCGCGCCGAGCAGCTGCTGATCACGGCCGGCGCCTGGGGCGAGAAACTCTCCGCACAGTTCGGCGAGCCAGTACCGCTGATCTCCAAGGGCCCGCAGATGTCGGTCACCGAGCCGGTGCCCTATGTGCTGAAGACTGTGATCGGCGTGTACACCAAGATCCCCGAGGAAGGGCTGTATTTCCGCCAGATCCCGCGCGGCAACATCATCATCGGCGGTGGTAAGCACAGCAAGCCGGACATGCTCAACCGCCGCGCCCATTTCGATCCGCCAAGCATCTTCATGCAGCTGCAGCAGATGCGCCGGCTGGTGCCGCATATGGCCAACCTGAACATCATCCGCACCTGGAGCGGCATCGAGAGCTACCTGCCGGATTCCCTGCCAGTGATGGGCCCCAGCGGTACGGTCGATGGCCTGTATTACGCCTTCGGCTTCAGCGGCCATGGTTTCCAGCTGGGTCCGGGAGTAGGGGACGTGATGGCCGAACTGATAAGTACCGGCAGTACCAGCACCGCCATCGAACCCTTTCATATCCGCCGGTTCGCCACTTCATCCCTGCAGCGGAGCAAGGCGTCGTGAAACCCCGTGTACTAGAGATTCTCAAGCGCCTGATCGCCTTCGAAACGGTTTCCGCCGACTCCAACCTGGCGCTCATCGAATATGTCCGCGAGCTGCTGCTGAGCAAGGGCATCGAATCCTTGATCGTCAAGGACGAGAGCGGGCGCAAGGCCAACCTGTTCGCCAGCACCGGCCCGCGCGAGGTGCCGGGGATCCTGCTGTCCGGGCACACCGACGTGGTGCCCGCCGCCGGCCAGGCCTGGACGGTGCCGGCGTTCCAAGCGACGCTGCGGGACGGGCGACTATATGGCCGCGGCAGCTGCGACATGAAAGGCTTTATCGCCCTGGCGATCGACGCGATGCTCAATGCCGCCGACGCCTCGTTGAGCCGCCCGTTGCAGCTGGCGCTGTCGCATGACGAGGAAATCGGTTGCGTCGGCGTGCGCCGTCTGCTCGATGTGCTGCACCTGGCGCCGGTGCGCCCGTTCCTCTGCATCGTCGGCGAACCGACCGAGATGCAGTTCGTCCTCGGGCACAAGGGCAAGGGTTCCTACCGTGCCCACTGCCGGGGCCAGGAGGCCCACTCCTCCCTGGCGCCGCGGTCGGTCAATGCCATTCACGTGGCCTGCGACTTTATCGCCGCGCTGCGCGAGGGGCAGCGGCACCTGCAACAGCAAGGTGCGCAGGATGCGGATTACGACGTTCCCTATAGCACCGTGCATGTCGGGCGGATCGAAGGCGGCAAGGCCCTAAACATAGTGCCGAACCTGTGCAGCCTGGACTTCGAAGTGCGCAATCTGCCCGCCGACGACCTCGATCAGTTCCTCGAGCAGATGCGCGAACAGGCCGAGACGATCATGCGCGAGGCCAAGCGCTTGTCCAGCGTCGCCGCCATCGAGATCGAGACCCTGAACGTCTACCCCGGCCTCGATACCCACCCCAGCGTGGAAGCCGTGCGCTTGTTGAAGAACTTCGCCCCGGCGGGTACCGGCATCGGCAAGGTGTCCTTCGGCACCGAGGGCGGCTTGTTCAACCAGCGCCTGAATGTACCGGTGGTGGTCTGCGGGCCGGGCTCCATCGACCAGGCGCACAAGCCCGACGAGTTCGTCGAGCTGAGCCAGATGGATGCCGGGGAGCGCTTTCTCGATGGGCTGCTCGGTTCGTTGAAGCTGTAACAGCCGCGTTCTCGTCCGGCCTTCCTTAATTCGATCTTCCGAATAGGGGGAGGGCCGTCTCGCGTCCTACCTAGCGTCATCAAACCACCGACGATTTCTCGCCCGGGGGAGGCATGAAACAGGCCAGGGCGCCATCGAAGCTAGGCAGAGCATGCAACGGCATTCGCAACTGACCGCCGCCGCACTGCTCTGCCGCAAAGCGTCGAGCTGCTCGGCCAATTGCGCTGCTTCGGTGTCCTGCCTGGCGAGGCACTTCAAGCGCCTCTGTGAGATGGCGCGACGTCAGTACAGCGCACGTTGTATGCAAACCTCGGGTCAGTGAACTCTTTAGCAGCAGCCGATAGCCGCCTGTGGTAACGGGCGGTTGAAACAAGTGCAAGTAATTCATGGAAATTATTGATGAGTGAAGTGAAAATTTATCCGGTCGATCCGGAATTCGCCGCCAAGGCGCATATCGACAATGGCAAGTACCAGACGATGTACGAGCAATCGGTCAAGGAGCCGGATACCTTCTGGGGGGAGCACGGCAAGCGCCTGGATTGGTTCACCCCCTACACCAAGGTTAAGCATACCTCCTTCGATCGCCATAACGTCGATATCCGCTGGTTCGAGGACGGCACCCTCAACGCGTCCTACAACTGCCTGGACCGCCACCTGGAGACACGCGGCGACCAGGTCGCCATCATTTGGGAAGGCGACGATCCCTGCGAATCGGAGACGATCACCTACCGCGACCTGTACGAGCGCGTCTGCCGCTTCGCCAACGCCCTTAAGGCGCAGGGCGTCGAGAAGGGCGACGTGGTCACCCTCTACCTGCCGATGATTCCGGAAGCGGCGGTGGCAATGCTGGCCTGTGCCCGTATCGGTGCCGTGCACTCCATCGTCTTCGGCGGCTTCTCGCCGGAAGCGCTGGCGGCGCGTATCGAGGGCGCCAACTCCAAGCTGGTGATTACCTCCAACTACTCGCTGCGCGGCGGCAAGGTGGTGCCGCTGAAGGAGAACGTCGACAAGGCGCTGAAGCACCCGGGTGCCGCGGCCTGCGCCGAGACGGTGATCGTCGTCAAGCGCGTCGACAAGGACGTGGCCTGGGAGTCTGGTCGCGACTTCTGGTACGAGGAGGCGGTTGCCGCCGCGTCCACCGACTGCCCGGCCGCCGAGATGGAGGCGGAAGCGCCGCTGTTCATCCTCTACACCTCCGGCTCCACCGGCGCGCCCAAGGGCCTCAAACACACCACCGGCGGTTACCTGGTCTATGCGTCGATGACCCATGAGTACGTCTTCGACTACCACGAAGGCGATATCTACTGGTGCACCGCGGACGTCGGCTGGGTCACCGGCCACAGCTACATCGTCTACGGCCCGCTGGCTAACGGCGCCACCACCCTGATGTTCGAGGGCGTGCCGAGCTATCCGGACAACAGCCGTTTTGGCCGTGTGATCGAGAAGCACAAGGTCACCCAGTTCTACACCGCCCCGACCGCCGTTCGCGCGCTGATGCAGCAGGGCGAAGACGTGCTGGGCGATTCCGACCTTTCCAGCCTCAAGCTGCTGGGCTCGGTCGGCGAACCGATCAACCCGGAAGCCTGGGAATGGTATCACCGCGTCGTTGGCCAGGGCCGCTGCCCGATCGTCGACACCTGGTGGCAGACCGAAACCGGCGGCATCATGATCGTGCCACTGCCGGGCGCGACCGGTGCCAAGCCAGGCTCGGCGACTCGCCCGTTTTTTGGTATCCAGCCGGCACTGGTGGATAACGAAGGCAAAGAACTCGAGGGGGCCGTCGGCGGCAACCTGGTGCTCAAGGACTCCTGGCCCGGCCAGAGCCGCTCTATCTGGGGCGACCACGAACGCTTCGTGCAGGCCTACTTCTCGACCTTCAAGGGCTACTACACCACCGGCGACGGAGCGCGCCGCGACGAGGACGGCTTCTATTGGATCACCGGCCGGGTCGATGATGTCATTAACGTATCCGGCCACCGCATGGGGACCGCCGAGATCGAATCGGCACTGGTGGCGCACCCGGTGGTCGCGGAAGCAGCGGTGGTGGGCTATCCGCATCACATCAAGGGGCAGGGCATCTACGTCTATGTCACCCTGCAGGCAGGCTTCGAGCAATCCGACGAGCTGCGAAAGGCACTGCGCAACTGGGTACGCGGCGAAATCGGCCCGATCGCTTCGCCGGACCTGATCCAGTTCGCCCCGGGCATGCCGAAGACCCGCTCCGGCAAGATCATGCGCCGCATCCTACGCAAGATCGCCGAAGACGACTACGGCAGCCTCGGCGACACCTCGACCCTGGCAGATCCGAGCGTAGTCGACGAGCTGATCGAGAAGCGGTTGAACCGGAAGTGACGGGATAGTGGCTCGTCATCGTTATTCGGTACCCTGAGGGCGCCTGGCAGGGCATGTTTCGCTGCACTCGAGGTGTTCTACGCGAGGCGAGCCGCACCGCCTGGAGGTGGTGCGCAATTGGGTAAACCAGGCGGCGGGATATCCCCGCCGTCAGGCTGCACATGCCTCAGGGGACGAGTCATCTGCGAGCGGTGCCCCCCTGTTTTTCATCGACTTTTCATCGACAATATCGATTGCCAGGAAGTTCGAGCCTGACTCTTTATCATGCTCCCCGCTTCAAGATTGTAATGCTCAACCTATCCCGGACAGTGGGTTAAGTTTTTCTTCCGCCACCGCAGGCGGTAAACGCGTCCGGAATCCCACGCAGTGCGCTGCATCGATGAGGAAGAGCGTCTGTTCCACGCACTCCCCCGAAGTCCTACGACTGTCAAAGACCTCGACTGCGCGAATACGCAGCTACCGGGGCGGGAGAACTGTGCGTAACAGGCGCAGCCTGATGTGCCAATAAGGACGTCGTTTACAAAGTTTCCTGCTGTCCGAGCACCAAGTTTCGGTAAATCCGCACGAGCAAAAATAGTCATACTCACTCATACACGGTGCAACCGTAGCTAGAAAAGGCAGGCTCCAGTGGATCTCGATAGACAACGATCATCGGCTATGCGTCGAGGAAGTCGCCAAAGGCAAGGTTTTAGCTCCGGGGACCCAGCCGCGTCGCAGGGCGCGCGTTCTCGATGGCCTGCCTGTTACCCCAGCCTCTCGTCCGGCCCTGCCGAATCCGCCTCTCTCGGATATGGCAGGGCCGGCTCGCGTCCGCACCTTCCGTCATAAACCCACTGATGATTTCTCGCCCGAGAAAGGGGCGAGTGAGTCTGCGAAGGCCGCTGCCTTAGTCGAAAACAATAACCAAAAGCGGGACTACCGAGCCTCCTCGCGCGTCCTGACAACACGCTGGGAGTCCTTCCATGAAAGCCCTCGAACGTCTTTCCTTCTCCGGCAAGTTCGTCTTGCTCGGTGTATTGGCCCTCACCCTGATCGTCGTGCCGACCATCCTCTATGTGCTGGGTGCGCTGAGCAGTGGACGTCAGGCCGAGCGCGAATTGCATGGTATCGCGCCGGTGCAGGCGCTGTTGCACCTGGTCGCGCTGACCCAGCAGCATCGCGGTATGGCCACCACCATTCTCGGCGGTGACAGCAGTCTGCAGCAGGCCCGCCTGGCCAAACAGGCCGAGTTGCAGCGTAGCTTCGAGGCGAGCGAGCAGACACTGCGCGCGGCCGAGGTCGACGCGGATCTATTGAGCTCTTGGCAGCAGGTGCGCGAGCAATGGCACGCCCTGTCCGAAGAGATCGACCAGGGCTCCATCAAGGCCAGGCCGAGCATGCAGCGGCATACGCAACTGATTGCGTCCAGCCTGCTGATCGAGGACGCCTTGCTCGATCATTTCGAACTGTCCCTGGATCCGCTTCTGGAAACCTATTCGCTGATGAACGCGGCGCTGATCGAGATGCCGCACACCGCCGAGCTGTTCGGCCAATTGAGCGGCTTCGGTGCCCTGTATCTGGTGCAGGGGCGAATTCTGCCGGAGCAACAGGGGGCCTTGATGGGGTTGACCGCCCAGGCGCTCGCCAGCTTCGACAGGATGGACCGGGCCTTTGCCAAGGTCGCTGCCGCCGACCCGGCGATCGCCGCCATGCTGGAGGAACCGCTGGCGGCGCTGCGCCAGCAGATCCGGCAGGCCCTGGCATTGACCGATCAACAACTGGTCGCGGTCATCGAGATGGATTTTTCCGGCGGCGGTGCCGGCTTGAAGGTGGCGTACCCGGTTGCGGACTACCTGGCCGCTTATGATCGGCCGATCGGCGCCATGCATGCGCTTGGCGACTCGGCATCGGCGCTGCTCGAGGAGCGGCTGGGCGAGCGTCGTGACCGGCACCGGCAGCATCTGCTGCTGATGTCCGCCGGCCTGCTGGCGCTGCTGCTGGTCGGCGGCACGCTGGCGACGCTGATCGTCCTGCGCTTGCTGAAACAGTTGTCCATGGCCATGGCTGCGGCCGAGCGCATCGCCAAGGGCGACCTGACGCAGGCGCTCGATACCGCCGGTATGGATGAAGCGGCGCGTCTGCTGCAGGCACTGCAGCGCATGCAAGCGGACCTGCGCGGCACCGTCACCCATGTGGTGAATTCCGCCGAGCAGCTCAACTCGACTTCCCAGGCCTTGAGCACGGTGACCGAGGACACCAGCCGCGGTTTGCAGCGACAGAGCGGGGAACTCGATCAGGCCGTGACTGCCGTCACCGAACTGACCACTGCGATCGAAGAGGTGGCGCGCAATGCCGCCTCGGCCTCGGAGGTGTCCCAGGCTGCCGACCGTTGTGCCCGTCAGGGCCAGGGCAGCGTCACCCGCACCGTAGGCGCGATCGAGTCGCTGACCGGCGACATGGCGCATACCGCCGATGCCCTGCAAGCCCTGGCGGGCCAGATAGGTGGTATCGGCTCGGTGCTGGATGTGATTCGCGGGATTGCCGAGCAGACCAATCTGTTGGCCTTGAACGCCGCGATCGAGGCCGCCCGGGCGGGCGAAAGCGGCCGCGGCTTCGCCGTGGTGGCGGACGAGGTGCGGGCCTTGGCGCAAAGAACCCAGGAGTCGACCAAGCAGATCGAGACCATCATCGGCTCGGTGCAGCAAGGCAGCCAGGGCGCTCTGCGTTCCATGCATAGCAGCAATGAGAAAACCCAGGACACCCTGGAACTGGCGCGTGCGGCGGGCACTGCATTGACTGCCATCGTCGAGGCGATCGGCCAGATCAACGAACGCAACCTGAGCATTGCCAGCGCCACCGAAGAGCAATCCTACGTAGCCCGCGAGGTGGACAGTAATTTGCTGAATATCCGCGATGTGTCCATCCAGACCACGGCCGGGGCCAATCAGACCCGTACCTCCAGCCTGGAACTCGCCGGCCTGGCCAGCGAGCTGAGTGGGATGATCAAGCACTTCAACGTCTGAGCGCAGTATTGATGTGGGGGCTTTAGCCGCGATTGACCTTGGACGCAGCCCCGTAGGTTGGGTTAGCGGCGATTATTGCGGTTCAAGCAGCGACATCGTCGTCGGCCGCCGCATAACCCAACAGATCGCATGCCGGAACGACACGGCGCAGAAGTCTTGTTGGGTTACGCGGCGTTCGGTAGCGGTGGTGTTTGTGCGCCCAGTGCAGCGCCGCTAACCCAACCTACGGAAGCTGCATCCTATCCGTGTCGCGCCACCAGAAGCCCCTCCCGGAGCTGCACTCCCGCCAACAATTCACACACCCAGTAGAGCCTGCCGTCGCCGGGCGATATTCAGCATCCAACGCTGCTGGGCGAGCGCTTTCAGCATCCTCGTCTGTAGCCTCTGCATAGACTGGAAGCTGTCTCGGAACAGGACTCGACCATGCTCAAGAATCGTTTGAAAGACCCCAGCCTGCTGGCAGAACTCGCCTACATCGATGGGCAATGGATCGCTGCCGATAACGCAGCCACTCTGGATGTCGTCGACCCGGCTAACGGCGAGTGCCTGGCCCGGGTTCCGGCTCTGCAAGGCGGCGAAACCCGTCGCGCCATCGACGCCGCCGAACGCGCCTGGCCGGCCTGGCGAGCGCGGCCTGCGGCAGAACGTGCGGCGCTGCTGGAGCGTTGGTATCAGGCCATGCTCGATAACCTCGACGACCTGGCCTTGATCATGACCTGCGAGCAGGGCAAGCCACTCAACGAAGCCAAGGGTGAAATCCGCTACGGCGCCAGCTTCGTCAAATGGTTCGCCGAGGAGGCCCGACGGATTTACGGCGAAACCATTCCGGCGCCCAGTGGCGACCGCCGCCTGCTGACCCTGAAGCAACCGGTCGGGGTTTGCGCCGCTATCACCCCGTGGAACTTCCCCAATGCGATGATCACCCGCAAGTGCGCGCCGGCCCTGGCGGCCGGCTGCCCGGTGATCGTCAAGCCTTCGGACCTGACGCCGCTGTCGGCGTTGGCACTGGCCGTGCTGGCCGAGCGGGTCGGGATTCCTGCCGGGGTGTTCAACGTAGTCACCGGCATGCCAGCTGGGATCGGCGAGGAACTGACCGACAACCCGACGGTGCGCAAGATTTCCTTCACCGGCTCGACCGCTGTGGGCAGCTTGCTGATGCGCCAGAGCGCCGATCAGATCAAGCGCCTCAGCCTCGAGTTGGGCGGCAATGCGCCCTTCATCGTGTTCGACGACGCCGACTTGGAACAGGCAGTGGCCGGGGTCATGCAGAGCAAGTTCCGCAACGCCGGACAGACCTGCGTCTGCGCCAATCGGATCCTGGTGCAGGACGGTATCTACGAGCGCTTCTCTCAGCGCCTGGTGGAAGAGGTGGGCAAGCTCAAGATCGGTAATGGCCTGGAGGAGGGCGTGACCATCGGCCCGCTGATCAATGCGGCGGCGGTGAGCAAGGTCGCCCGGCATATCGACGATGCCTTGAGTAACGGTGGGCGTTTGCTCTGTGGCGGCATCCCTGAAGGGGACAGCCAGTTCGTTCAGCCGACGGTGCTCGGCGAGGCGCATGCCGGCATGCTGTTGGCCAACGAGGAAACCTTCGGCCCGGTGGCACCGCTGATGCGCTTTACCGACGAGGCCGAAGCTCTGGCCCTGGCCAATGCCACACCCTATGGCTTGGCCGCATACTTCTTCACCCAGGATCTGCGCCGCTCTTGGCGTTTCGCCGAGGCATTGGAGTTCGGCATGGTCGGCCTCAATACCGGGCTCATCTCCATGGAGGTCGCGCCGTTCGGCGGTATGAAACAGTCCGGCCTGGGCCGCGAGGGCTCCAAGTACGGCCTGGACGAGTACCTGGAAGTCAAGGCCTTCCATATCGGCGGGCTGTAGGGCGACGGTTTTAGAACAGGCTTGATTGACGCGAATCCGACAAGGTAACGACATGAGCAAGACATTCAGAATCGCCGCGATCGCCGGCGACGGCATCGGCAAGGAAATAATGCCCGAAGGGCTGCGGGTGCTGGAGCAGGCAGCGCGCAAGTGGGATCTGGACCTGAGCATCGAAGTGCTCGATTGGGCGCACTGCGATTACTACCTGGAACACGGGCAGATGATGCCCGCCGATTGGTTCGAGCAGCTGAAAGGCTTCGATGCCATCTACTTCGGCGCCGTCGGCTGGCCGGACAAGGTGCCGGATCATATTTCCCTGTGGGGCTCGCTGCTCAAGTTCCGCCGAGACTTCGATCAGTACGTGAATATCCGCCCGGTGCGCTTGTTCCCCGGCGTGCCCTGCCCGCTGGCCGGACGCGAACCTGGCGATATCGATTTCGTGGTGATCCGCGAAAATACCGAGGGCGAATACTCCTCGGTGGGCGGCAAGATGTTCGAAGGCAGCGAGCATGAGTTCGTATTGCAGGAATCGGTGTTTACCCGTCGTGGCGTGGACCGGATTCTCAAGTACGCCTTCGACCTGGCACAGACCCGCCCGCGCAAGCGTCTGACTGCGGCGACCAAGTCCAACGGCATCTCGATTAGCATGCCGTACTGGGACGAGCGCACCGCGCTGATGGCCGAGCAGTACCCGGAGATCACCTGGGACAAGCAGCACATCGATATTCTCTGTGCGCGCTTCGTGTTGCAGCCGGACCGCTTCGATGTGGTGGTGGCGTCGAACCTGTTCGGCGACATCCTTTCCGATCTGGGCCCGGCCTGCGCCGGCACCATCGGCATCGCCCCTTCTGCCAACCTGGACCCGGAGCGGCGCTTCCCGTCGCTGTTCGAGCCGGTGCACGGTTCGGCCCCGGATATCTACGGGCGCAATATCGCCAACCCGATCGCGATGATCTGGTCCGGTGCCCTGATGCTGGATTTCCTCGGCAATGGCGATGAACGCTACCGCGCCGCTCACAACGGCATTCTCAAGGCCATCGAGCAGATCATCGCCGAAGGGCCGATAACGCCCGACCTCGGCGGTCAGGGCTCGACCCAGGATGTCGGCAAGGCGATCGCCGCAGCGCTCTGAGCGCCTACCTGAGTTGTTGGTGTGTCACCCTTTTAGCCCGCTCACACTGCGGGCTTTTTTTTGCGCCTCGATCGGCCAAGGGCTTGATGCTGCCCCGAGCCGAGTCTGCTGGCAGTCGATTTTAACCGCGTCATGCAGGACGGTTGCGTATGCGTATATTTCTGGTCGGGTTATTGGCTTGCGCCTTGCCTGTCATGAGCTGGGCTAGCCCGCCTATCGAAGTGACCATCCTCTGCGACGCCGGCTACCCGCCATACAGCTATGCCGAGGGAGATCAAGCCAGGGGCCTTTACCACGATATCCTGCGCGCAGCTTTTGCCCGCATGCCGGAGTATCGCGTGCATATTCGCCCCGTGCCCTGGGCTCGCGGGCTGGCAGAGTTGGCCAAGGGCCGAGCCTTCGCTCTCTATCCGCCGTATTTCCGGCCCGGCGAGCGGCCATGGATGGACTACTCGCGGCCAATTTTGCAGGAGAAGCTGGTGGTCTTCATGCGCGCCGAGTTAGCTCGAACACTCCCGGACGAGCGATTTCCGCACGCATATGGCGGCCTGCGTATTGGCCAGAACAGGGGCTTTATCAATATCGTCGACCAGAACTACCAGCTCATGCTGGCCAGAGGCGAGCTGCACCAGCTCTATGTCAAGGACAACCGCACCAGCCTGGCCATGCTTTATAGGGGGAGATTGGATGCCTATATCAATGATCGCCGCTCCGTCCTCTGGGAACTGGAGCGGATGCAGCGCGACGGCGTCTTCAGGGGCAGTAGTCTCGATTGGGTAGTCGAAGGGCCCTGGCTCTCCGGTGAGGAGGGGCATCTCGGTTATACCCGGGTCAACGCGGCTGCTTATCCTTACAAGAAGGACTTTATGAAACGCCTCGACGCCATCCTGGCCGATCTGGAGCGTGAAGGTAGCATCGTCCGCCTGGCAAAGCGCTACGATCTGATGAATCCCTTGGTCTCCCAGACCGAGGGGATATAGCAGGCTGTCTCAGCTCGTAGGGTGCGCTGCGCGCACCAGGCACCCGCTTGTCAGTGGTTGCGCACGGCGCCCCCTACACGCCGAATGCGAAGAGCCGGCTAGTAACCCTGCTTGTGATCGATCTGACCGAGCATGGCTTCGCCGCGTTGATGCCGGCGGATATTTTCCAGCAGCACACCAAATGCGCTTTCCGGTTGGGTCATCGCGGCGATATGCGGCGTCAGCAGAATCTGCGGGTGGTGCCAGAAAGGATGGTCCGGCGCGGCAGGTTCTTGTTGCAGCACGTCGAGCACCGCGGCGCTGAGCTGGCCGCTGGCCAGGGCGCTGAGCAGGTCCTCTTCCACCAGGTGGCCGCCACGACCCATATTGACCAGGGCGGCGCCGCGGGGCAGCTGCTGAAACAGCTGACGGTCGAGAATCCCTTGGGTCTGCTCGGTCAGCGGCAGGACGCACAGCAGGATGTCGCACTGGCCGAGGAAAGCCGGCAGTTGCTCGGCGCCGGCAAAACAATCGACCCCGGGTATGCGGTGTTGGCTGCGCGCCCAGCCCGACAGGGCAAAGCCATAGGGCTGCAAGCTGGCGAGTATCTGCTGGGCCTGTAGGCCGAGGCCCATGACCCCGACCCGGCGTTGCTGTGCGGGAACCAGGCGGTGTGCTTGCCAGTGCCGGTCGGCCTGCTGCTGACGGTAGCGCAGCATGTCCCGGTGCAGGCCGAGCACGGCGAAACTGGCGTATTCGCACATGCCCTGGGTGATGCCCGGGTCGAGCAAACGGACCACCGGCAAGCTCGTCGGCAAGCGGCCGAGGTCGAGCTGGTCGACGCCTGCCGACAGGGCGAATAGCACCTGCAGGTTTGGCAGCAGCGTCTCGAGATCGTCCGGCGCCTGCCAGGCCGCCAGGTAGCGAATCTCCCGCGGATCGCCGATGTCTGGCCAGGCGCGCCATTCGATATCCGGGGCCTGTTTGGCGAACAGTGCTTGCCACTGTTCGCCGCGCACCGGGTCGGCTTTGTAGAGCAGGGCCATGGGCATTTCCTCCTATAAACGAAGATAGCCAGCATGCCCGAATGGCAGAGCAGGATCTGTCGAAAGGGCCGGGGCAAAGGGATGGCGCCGGGTTGTATAGGGTGGATCCCGGCAGATTCCATGGCTTGAAGGATTCTGCCGTTTGCCGGGGTGAAAACAGTCGATCCGAATTTCTCAGGGGCCAAGTTCGGCGTAGAGCGTTGTGTCGAAGGCTTAACCTGAAGCACATCGCAGCCGCCTCCCGGTTGCCGGGCTCACTTATGGGAGATGCCATGAACAGCAAAGTCGAAGAAACCCCTTATCTGCTCCAGCAGCGTGATCAGTTCGTGCCACGTGGCTTGGTCACTGCCCATCCGCTGGTCGCCGATCGGGCCCAGGGCGCCGAACTGTGGGATGTCGACGGCAGACGTTACCTGGACTTCGTCGGCGGTATCGGTGTGATGAACATCGGTCACAATCATCCGAAGGTGGTCGCGGCGGTACAGGCGCAGATGCAGAAGGTCACCCACGCCTGCTTCCAGGTGGTGGCCTATCAGCCCTATCTCGATCTGGTACAACGCTTGTGCGAGTTGGTCGCTGGCTCCAGTGGCATTGCGCATAAGGCGGCACTGTTCACCTCGGGTGCAGAGGCTGTGGAGAATGCGGTGAAGATTGCCCGCGCCCATACTAAGCGCCCGGCGGTCATCTCCTTTCGTGGCGGTTTCCATGGCCGTACCTTGCTCGGTACGACCCTGACCGGCATGAGCCAGCCCTATAAGCAGAACTTCGGCATGGCGCCCGAGGTGTTCCACACGCCGTATCCGAATGCCTATCGTGGTTTCACCAGCGAGATGGCGCTGCAGGCCCTCAACGAGTTGTTTGCCACCCAGGTCTCGCCAGATCGCGTCGCCGCGATCATCATCGAGCCGGTACAGGGCGACGGCGGTTTCCTCTCGGCACCGGCGGAATTCCTTCAGGCGCTACGCGAGTTGACCACGCGCCATGGCATCGTGCTGATTCTCGATGAAGTGCAGACTGGCTTCGGCCGCACCGGCACCTGGTTCGGTTTCCAGCATGCCGGGATTCAGCCGGATCTGGTTACCGTGGCCAAGAGCCTGGCCGCCGGCATGCCGATTTCGGGCGTGGTCGGCCGTGCGGAAATCATGGACTCACCAGCCCCCGGCGGCCTCGGCGGTACCTACGGCGGTAACGCGCTAGCGTGCGCGGCGGCGTTGGCGGTGATCGACACCTACGAGCAGGAACAGTTGCTGGCGCGCGGCGACAAGCTGGGCGAACGTCTGCGCCAGGGCCTGATGCGCCTGCAAGCGCGCCACCCGCAGCAGATCGGTGATGTACGCGGCACCGGCCTTATGCTGGCGATCGAGTTGGTCAAGGACGACGCGAACCGCAGCCCGGATCCAGAGCTGAATCAGCAGCTGATCGATGAGGCCCGCAACGGCGGTCTGCTGGTGATCAAATGTGGTGTGTACCGCAACGTGCTGCGTTTCCTCGCGCCTCTGGTCACCGACGACACGCAGATCGACGAAGCCCTGGAAATTCTCGAGGCAGCCCTGGCACGTGTGTTGAGTTGAGCTAAGTCCTCGGTCGGCGCGCACTGTTCGCTCCGACCGAGGAGGTTTTGGAGCATGGATCGATGAAGTGCATCAGAGGAGGCTACACACCATGGACCTGACTGATTATCGAGCGCTGCTGATCGACTGTGATGAAGTCCTGGTCGATCGGGATACCGGCGTCTGGACGGCCTTGCAGCCGTTGCTGGAAAACCGCCCCGGCATGCTGGGGCGGGAAGAGGTACTGAGCGAATTCAATGAGGCGGTGCGTGCGCTCTATCCGCGTTTCTCCGAGCTGGGTTTCAGCGGCTTACTGTGCTTCGCCCATCGTCAGTTGGCCGAGCGCTTGGGGCTCAAGGTCAGTTGGGAGGAGGGGATGACGTTCGCCCGTTCGGTACGCAACTGGTCGCTGTTCGAAGACGCGCCCGGCGCCATGCTGTATCTGCGCAAGTTCTATCGGCTGCTGGTGCATGGGGACCGTGATGCCGAGGATCGTGAGGCGCTCTGCGAGCGCTTGGGAATCATGCCCGAGGATTTGCTTTCCCCTGCCAGCAAGCCATTGGAGGACCGCGCCTGGTTGCTCGCTAACGAGCTCAAGGCCGAGGATATTCTGCAGGTGTCGAGGTACCCCGCCGAGTCACCCGCATCGGCGGGGTTGTGCCTGATAAATCGTGGCCATGGCCACTATACTCAGCAGTGTCCGGCGGACTATTGCATCAACAGCATGGCCGATCTGGTTGCTCAGCATCAGCTGTCTTTGCGGCGCTGAGTTTGCTAAAAGACTGCCTACGAATAGCGATCGAGAGGTACGCATGGAAGGTTTAGTCAAGCTGGACCGAATCGACATCAATATCTTGGTCGAGCTGCAAAAAGACGGTCGCATCACCAACGTCAAACTGGCCGATGCGGTCGGCCTATCGGCCAGTCCCTGCCTGCAGCGGGTCAAGCGGCTCGAATCGGCCGGGTATATTTCCGGCTATAAGGCCCATCTCAATCTGGCCAAGATCACCGACTCGGTGACGGTATTCACCGAGATCACCCTCCACGACCACAAACGCGAAGACTTCGCCAAATTCGAGTCCAATATCCGCTTGGTCGATGAGGTGCTCGAGTGCCACTTGATCAGCGGCGGCTACGATTACCTGGTGCGCTTTATGACTAGCAGCATCCAGCATTATCAGGCGGTGATGGAAGGCCTGTTGGACAAGAACATTGGCATTTCCAAGTACTTCAGTTACATCGTCATCAAGTCGCCTGTGCTGAAAGATGGGATCCCGCTGCGCAAACTGTTGCGTCATTGATCTGTACTCGCGCATTCAGTAGGGTTAAGCACGGCACGAGAACCGCAGCAGTTTTTTCTTGGCTTCAGCTGGCCAGTTATTGGCGTTTTCTTGTCTCAGGGCACTACCGCGGCTCCTGCTTTGAGTTTGGTGCGCCAAGCAAACAGGCTGGCTTGCGCTTACCTTTTTGAGGTGACAACTCGCCAACTGACATGTTTGGCCGGCAGCGTCGAATTTCCCACTTGAGTCTGTGCAAAGAAGGCCTGCCGGCACCCAGTAGTGTGCTTAGGGAATCACTGAAGAAAACTTCCTTATTTTGGCAAAATACGTGGATTTTCTGTTCCGCTCATTTCAGACGATACTCAGGCACATGTACTTTTGCTCGATGTAGTCGTCGATGCCGTAGTGCGAGCCTTCCCGGCCGAGACCGGATTGCTTGATGCCGCCGAAGGGGGCCACCTCGGTGGAGATCAGGCCCTCGTTGACGCCGACCATGCCGTATTCCAGCGCCTCGCTGACGCGCCAGGCGCGGCCGAGATTCTGCGTGTAGAGATAGGAGGCAAGGCCGAATTCGGTGTCGTTGGCCATGGCGATGGCTTGGGCTTCAGTCTCGAAGCGAAAGATCGGCGCCAGCGGGCCGAAGGTCTCGTCGCGGGCCACCAGCATATCGGCGCGAACATCGCCCAGCACGGTTGGCTCGAAGAAGCTGCCGCCGAGCGCATGGGGTTTGCCGCCGCTGAGCAAGCGCGCGCCTTTGTTCAGCGCATCGGCGATGTGTTGCTGGATCTTCTCCACGGCCTTGGCATTGATCAGCGGACCCTGTTGCGCGCCATCTTCAGTGGCCGGGGCTACCTTGAGCGCTTCGACGGCAGCGACCAGGCGGCGCGTGAATTCGTCGTAGACGCCGTTCTGCACCAGGAAGCGATTGGTGCAGACGCAAGTCTGTCCGCTGTTGCGGAATTTCGAGCCGATTGCGCCTTGCACCGCGGCGTCCAGGTCGGCGTCGTCGAAGACAATGAAGGGGGCGTTGCCGCCCAGTTCCAGGCTGACCTTCTTGATGCTCTCGGCGCACTGCGCCATCAGTAGCTTGCCGATGCCGGTGGAGCCGGTGAAGGACAGCTTGCGTACCTTGGGGTTGCCGGTCAGTTCGCCGCCGATGGCGCGCGAGTTGTTGCCCGGCACCACGTTGAATACTCCGGCGGGGATGCCCGCGCGCTCGCCGAGTACGGCCAATGCCAGGGCAGACAAGGGCGTTTCCGAGGCCGGCTTGAGCACTACGGTGCAACCGGCGGCCAGGGCCGGGCCGACCTTGCGGGTGATCATGGCGTTGGGGAAGTTCCACGGGGTGATGGCCGCGACCACGCCGATCGGCTGCTTGATCACCACCAGGCGGCGGCCCTGCTTGTCGTGGGGGATCACGTCGCCGTAGGTGCGCTTGGCCTCCTCGGCGAACCACTCGATAAAGCTGGCGCCGTAGGCGATCTCGCCGCGGCTCTCGGCCAGCGGTTTGCCCTGTTCCCAGCTGAGCAGGCGGGCCAGGTCTTCCTGGTTGGCCATGATCAGCTCGAACCAGTTGCGCAGGATGGCGCTACGCTCCTTGGCGGTCTTGCCGCGCCAGGCCGGCCAGGCCGCCTCGGCGGCATCGATGGCGCGGGCGGTCTCGTCCTTGCCGAGCGAGACGACATGGGCGATCAGTTCGCCATTGGCTGGATTGGTCACAGCGAAACGGGCATTGTCGTCGGCTTCGATCCACTGGCCATCGATGTAGGCCTGATCGCGCAGCAGGTTCAGGTCGGTAAGTTGCATCAGGTTCTCCGAAAGATGAATGCTGTCCCTCGAGTGTCGGTTCGAGGGACGTGAGGAAGCTGTTGTGACGAGGTTCAGCGGCGAGCGGCCTTGAATTGTTCCCAGGACTGATCGAGTGCCTGCTTTTGTTCAGGTTTCAGGCTTTCCAGCAGGTAGCTCCGGCGCCGTTGCTCGGTACTCAGGACCTGCATGGGGTTGTCCTTGGCGAAGCTCAGCATCTCGGCCGAAGAGCTTGCCAGCGGAGCGTAGAACTTGGTCACGCGCGCGTTGCGGATGGCGTTTTCCGGTGCGATCAGGAAGTCGATGAAGCCGTAGGCGCGCTCTGGATTCGGTGCGTTGCTCGGTATCGCCAGGGTGTCGATGTAGATCGCCGCTCCTTCTTGTGGAATCCGATAGGTCAGCATCGGGTTTCTTTCCATGGCGTGCATGGCATGTCCGCTCCAGCTCATGGCCAGGCACAACCTTCCTTCGGCCAGTTCGTCAATGTGCTCCCAGTTGTCGAGGGCCCGTAGTCGCGGGGCTAGTACCTCAAGCGCCTGCAAGCTGCGGCCTATTTGTCGGCTGCTGGCGCTGGACAGGCGACGACCTTGGTAATTGAGCAGCAGCGAGGTCGACTCCTCGGGCGCGTCCGGCATGCTCAGGCCGCAACTTGCCAGGCGTGCTGCCTTGCTGGCGTCGAACAACAGGCCCCAGCTGTTGGGAAGGGCCTCGCCGTAGGCGGTTTGAGCCAGTTGCGAATTGACGACCATGCCGATCGATCCCCACAGGTAGGGAACAGCATGCTGGTTGGCCGACGGGATACCCGCGAGCGTAGAGAGCAGCCACGGGTCCAGGCTCGCATGGTTGGACAGGCGGCGAGTGTCGATCGGCGCCAGTTTCCCCTCGGCAATCAGCTGCCTGAGCATGAAGTGCGAGGGAACGACTACGTCGTAGGCGTCACCGTTTTTCATCGCCAGGATCAGTTCGTCGCTGGTGGTGAAGGCGTGGTAATCCACGCGGATGCCGCTCGCCCTCTGAAAGTCCTCGAGTACCCCCGGATCAAAATAGTCCTTCCAACTGTAGAAACGCAGCACATCCTCGGCCTGGGATCCGCCGCAGGTGAGCAGGGCGAGGATGCAGAGCAGATACTTCATGGGACGATTCCTTAATATGCCGGGGCCGCTACGGGGTTTGCACTTCAGGTCCGGAAGTGCTCCACCAGGCGCTGCTGATGGCTGGCCATGTCATTCAGCGATTGGCCCATTTGCGATGACTCTTCTATCCGGGTTGTCAGCGCTTCGCTGATATTGCGAATCCCGCTTACGCGTCGAGTGATTTCCTCCACCACCGCGCATTGTTCCTCTGCGGCGCTGGCGATCTGCCGGTTCATCTGATCAATCACTGCTACCGCGTCACCGATGGTGCGCAAGGCGGTGTGCGTCTCGGCGACCAGTTCGACGCTTTGCCGCGCCTGGTTTCGGCTTAGCTGCATGCTTTCCACTACGTTGTGGGTGAGGCGCTGAAGCGTTTCCACGACCTCGCGGATTTTCCCGACTGAGTTCTGTGTGTGGCTGGCCAGGTGCCGGACTTCATCCGCGACCACCGCAAAACCGCGGCCTTGCTCGCCTGCCCGGGCTGCTTCGATGGCCGCATTGAGGGCCAGCAGGTTGGTCTGTTCCGCGATGGCGCAGATCACATCGAGCACCTGACCGATCTGCTTGCTGCTCTCTGCAAGCGCCTGAATATCCTTCAGGTTTAACTCCACGCCATGGTCCAGCCGTGCGATGCACTCCGTGGTTTTATCGAACACGCCGAGGCCCCTCTGGCTGGCCTGTTCGGCTGCCGTTGCCGATTCGGCGGCTCGCGATGAGCTTTGTGCCACTGCCTGTGCGTTGGCGCTGATCTGCTGGAGTGCCGTGGCGGCTTGATCCACTTCCCGATGTTGCCGATGCATGCCTGCATCGATTTCCTTGGCGATCATGGCGCCGCGGTCGGCGGTGTCGCGGGTATGAAGCGTGGCCTTCTGGATTTCTCCGACTATGGGTTGCAGTTTTTCGAGAAAGCGATTGAAGCCGTTGGCGAGCCTGCCGAGTTCATCGTTGCGGACGTTGGGGATGCGCTGGGTGAGGTCGCCATCACCATCGACGATCGCGTCCAGCACCTCTGCCACCCTGAGTAGCGGGCGAGTGATACCGACCGCGGTGAGTCGGATCAGCAACAAGCCGAGAGTGCTGGCGAAGATGCCCAGGCTGAGGTTCTGCCAGGTGGCCTGGCTATTCCTCTGGTCCAGTTGCGCCTGTAGATCCAGTGCCGGCGCCTGGAGCACGCTGTGCGGAACTCGGATGCGCAATTCCCAGGGTCTGCCCTCGGTAGAGGGGTACAGGGGCTGAAGCACTTCGAGTTCGCTGGCGGAGTCGTCAGCGGTTGCAAAGGGTTTTCCCAGCTCGTCGGGACTGGCGCTATGCCCGGCGAGCAGCCCGCTGGCAGAAACAATGCTGATCTCGCCTTGTCCCTGATACAGGTCGGCGCCAAGGGTTTCAGTCAGCTTCTGCAGACTCGTCAGGCTGATGTCGATGCCTATTACCCCGAGGATTTTGCCGTCTTCGATTAAGGGCAGGGAGATGCTGCTCATCAACGTATTGTGGCCTTCCACCTCGACTGCATAAGGCTCGACCACACAGGGGGCAGCGTTCTCCATCGGGCAGACGTACCAGGCGTTTTCTGGCTCTCTGTCGGGTGGGGCATGGTTGCTGGTGATATTCGCTTCGGTCAGTACCGCCTGAGCCAGCTGTCCCGGTTCGCTTTGCGACCAATAGAGGGCAAAGCGTCCGGTCTCGTTGCCCGCCGCGCCAGGCTGGTTGACGAAGCGTGAGTCCTGGCCGTCCAGGGCATCCGGCAGCAGTACCACATAGATGCCGAGCATCTGCGGTTTCTCGCGTAGTGCATTCTGGGTCTTGGTCACGATCTTGTGGCGCAGTTGCTCGGCGGAAATCAGTCCTTCGCTGGACTGTTCGCGCAGTTGCAGCACCTGATTGGCGAACCCCTCGCCATATAGCCTTGCTTCGTCGAAGAAGCGTTCGACGCGCAGGCCCTGGGCTGCTGCACTCTCTTCCAGGCGTGCCTGGGCCGATTCCCCGAGCATTCGGGCGCCTTCGCGCTTGAGCAGTTCGGCATTCTGGTGGGTCTGATACAGGGTGGCGCCAAGCAGGACGACAACAACGGCCAACAGACAAAATCCGCTCAGCAGGCTGATTCGCCACTGAATACTAAGGCGGTCGAAGGGCATGGGGCGTGATCTCCTGTGGGGGTACGGCGCGGAGTGGCAGGGCGTAACGGCCTCAGGATGCAGGGGCTGCGAGGCGGGCTTGCAGAGCGGCGCGTAGAGATTCTTCATGACGTGGGGAGAGCCAGGTCATGGGCCAGCGGATTCCCTTGGCGATCAGGCTCATCTGCTGCAGGGCCCACTTGACCGGAACAGGGTTGGGCTCGATGAACAAGGCGGCGTTAAGTGCTTGCAGGCGGGCATCGAGTCCGCGTGCGCTGTCCTCGTCACCGCTGAGCGCAGCGGCGCACCGACTGGCCACGACAAGGGCGTCGGTGCTTTCGCCTAAGCGGAACGCCACCAGCCGTTCCAGGCTGTCGTAGTCCACCTGACCCGTATGGGACATCGGTGTGACGAGGGCGGCAATGCTTCCTCTGATCATTTTTTCTGGCCTCAGATCTTCTTGTTGTTCTTCACGGCGAGGTAGGGCGGCCGCTTGTGAGTGGGCGTCCTTGGTCGATGATAGGTGTGCCGCGCGCAGGAGCGATATCCCAAATCGGCAGGTTCGCGAGGGGAGGGAGCCATGGGCCTGATACATATTGGAGCGTGAACTTCGATGCTGCCGATTTGGGATAGCGGACTATCCGGGGTAGGCCTAGCATCGATTTCGTTAGTAGCTCTACAACAACAAACTCTTTGGTCGGCAAGAGTGGCGCGGTGCCGCTCTCCGGTCTTCCATTGACTGACTCATATAACAAGGTCAAGAAAATGAGCGTATATACCCCTCCGGTCGCGAGCTCGACAGAGTTGCGGCGCGGCGCCCTAGGCGTCGGTTTCATCATCTTCTTCGTAGTCTCCGCCGCGAGTCCGTTGAGCGTTCTCGCTGGCGGCTTCCCCATCGGCATCATGCTTGGCAATGGTGCCGGCATGCCCGCGCTACTAGTGCTTGCCTTGCTGGTGCTGCTGTCCTTCTCGGTGGGCTACACCACCATGGCCCGGCATGTGACCAATGCTGGTGGCTTTTATGCATTCTCGGCGCGTGGGCTTGGCGGCTTGGCCGGCGGCGCGTCCGGGGTGCTTGCCATGGTCGGCTACAACATCCTGCAGGTCGGCCTGTACGGTATGTTCGGTGCCGTAGCCGAAGGCACCATGAACAGCGTGTTCGGTTTGGACATGCCGTGGTGGGTCTACTCGCTGTTGGCGATGGTCAGTATCGCCGTGCTCGGCTACCGCAAGATCGACTTGTCTGCGCGGGTGCTGTCCTTCATCGTGATCGCCGAATATTTGGCCATTCTCTTGCTGGATGTCGCCATCCTGACGAGCGGCGGCGATGCGGGCATCAATCTTGACTCCTTTAAGCCGGAGCATGTTTTCAGCGGCACGCCGTCGATTGGTCTGCTGTTCTGTTTCGCCGCGTTTATCGGCTTCGAGGCCACTACCATCTATGGCGAGGAGGCGAAGAATCCCAAACGCGCCATTCCGATAGCCACTTATGCCTCGGTACTGCTGATCGGCGGGTTCTACGCACTGTCGGTCTGGGCGATGGTGATTGGTGTCGGGGCCGACAAGATCGTGCCGGCCATTCAGTCGCTTGAGGATCCGACCACCTTCATCTACGGCATGTCCGATCATTTTGTTGGGCCCGAGTTGACCCAGGTTATTCGGGTGCTGTTCCTGGTCAGTATCTATGCTGGTTTGCTTGCCTTCCACAATTCGGCGGCACGCTACTTCTTTGCCATTGGTCGCGATGGCCTGCTGCACAGTCTGCTGGGCACGACCCACCGGATTCATCAGAGCCCGCACATGGGCTCGGCGTTGCAGAGCCTGATCGCCGCCGTGGTGGTTCTGATCTTTGCTGCCATGGGGGCTGATCCCATCCTGCAGCTCTTTGCCTGGTTCTCCAGCCTGGCCACCTTGTGTTTGCTCCTGCTCATGGCGCTGACTTCGGCGGCCGTGCTGGTCTACTTCCGAAAGCACCCCGAGCTGAAGCTGAACCTGATTCGTAGCACCATCATGCCGGCATTTTCCTGTCTCGCGCTGCTCTTCGTGCTGGCCATCGCGGTGGTTCACTTCGACGTGCTGACGGGCTCGAGCAAGACCCTGTCCTATGGGCTCTGTGCGGTCATTCCGGCGGCCCTGGTCGTCGGTGTAATGCTGGCAGCGCGTCTGCGCAGAGCTTCCCCCGAGCGCTTCAAGGCACTGGGTAGCCACAAGCTCTGAGTCCACCTGGGCGCTCATCATCCATCCCGAAAAAACCAAGTAGCCGCCGCGTGGGTATTGCCCGCCGGCGTGCGAATGGAAGGTTCCTATGTACGACTATCGAATGCTCATCGACGGTGCCCGAGTAGTGGGCGAGGACGGTCACTTCGACGTGATCAACCCGGCTACGGAGGTTGCTTTCGCGCAGTGCACGTCTTGCTCTCTCGATCAGCTGGATCAAGCGGTGAATGCCGCCCAGGCCGCTTTCAAGGGGTGGCAGCACAGTACCCACGCATACCGGCGAGAGTGCTTGCAGCTTATCGCCGATGATATCGAACGGGACGCCGACGGCTTGGCGAGACTGATCGTGGCAGAGCAGGGCAAGCCACTTGCGCTGGCATTTTCCGAGGTGATGGGTGGGGTGGCCTGGACACGCTATGCCGCCGACCTGGATATCCCGGTGGAGCTGGTCGAGGACACCCTGGCACATCGCATCGAGCTGCACCGTAAGCCGTTGGGTGTGGTGGCTTCGATCACGCCATGGAACTGGCCATTCATGATCGCCATTTGGCACATCATGCCAGCCCTGCGCGCAGGAAATTGCGTGATCAGCAAGCCGTCCAGCCTGACACCGCTCAGCACCCTGCGCCTGGTCGAGATCATTGCCCGTCATGTGCCACGTGGGGTGATCAACATAGTCACCGGCGAGCGAGGCCTAGGCGGCGCGATATCCAGTCATTCGGGTATTCACAAGATCGTGTTTACCGGTTCGACCGCCACTGGTCAGCGGGTCATGCAGGCAGCGGCCGGCAACCTCAAGCGCCTGACCCTGGAACTGGGAGGCAACGACGCCGCCATCGTGCTCCCGGGCACACCGGTCGAGACCGTCGCGGAGGACATTTTCCAGGCCGCCTTTCTCAACATGGGACAGACCTGTGCGGCGCTGAAGCGTCTTTACGTACACGAATCCCAGTACCAGGCCTTCGCTGATGCGTTGGTTGAAATCGCCGGGCGTCAGGTGATCGGTGATGGCCTCGAGGCTGACGTGAACTTCGGCCCGGTGCAGAACCGCGACCAACTCGAATTGGTGGCCGAGCTGGTCGATGACGCCCGTGCCCAGGGTGGCCAAGTGCTGTGCGGTGGTGCACGCCTGGATCGCCCGGGCTTCTTCTACCCGCCGACCATAGTCACCGGTATCAGCGACGGCCATCGCCTTGTGGACGAAGAACAGTTCGGCCCGGTGTTGCCACTGATCGCCTACCGCGATGAGGAGGATGCCCTGCGCCGTGCCAATGCCAGTGAAATGGGCTTGGGCGGATCGGTATGGGGGCTGGATCCGGAGCAGGCGCAGGCCTTCGCCAGCCGTCTGGAAAGTGGTGTGGCCTGGGTCAACTGCCATGCGCAGATCCAGCCGAATACACCGTTCGGCGGCAGCAAGATGTCCGGCTTTGGTGTCGAGTTCGGTTTGGAGGGGCTGCTGGAGTGTACCGGCCAACAGTTGTTGTACGTCCGCAAGCGCGAAACTGTCTGAGGAACGAAATCATGTACGAGAAATACAAGACCGCGCAGAAGAAATTCTGGCACCCAATGAGTTCATCGGCCTCGGAAAATCGGGCCAAGACCCTGATCATTGCCCGTGGCGATGGCAACTACATCACCGATATCGACGGCAACCGCATGCTCGATGGCGTGGGCGGGCTATGGAACGTCAATGTCGGGCACAACCGCCCCACGGTCAAAGCCGCCATCGCGGCGCAGCTCGATGAGCTGGCCTATTACCAGACCTTCGACGGCATCGCTCACCCACGGGTGTTCGACCTGGCCGAGCGCCTCACCTCGATGTTCGCCCATGAGCAGATGTCGCGCGTGCTCTTCAATTCCGGCGGCTCCGATGCGGTAGAGACCGCGCTGAAGATGGCCCGGCAATACTGGATCGCTTCCGGTCAGCCCGGTCGTACCCGCTTCCTCTCGCTGCGTAACGGTTATCACGGCGTGCACGTGGGCGGTACGTCGGTGGGCGGCAACGGTGTGTATCACTACAACCACGGCCCATTGCTGGCCGGCTGTCATCTGCTCGATACCCCCTGGCTGTACCGCAATCCGTGGGATTGCCGTGACCCCGAGCAACTGACCGAGCATTGCATCCGCCAACTGGAAGACCAGATCGCCTTGCTGGGGCCGGACACCATCGCCGCATTCATTGCCGAGCCGGTGCAAGGGGCTGGCGGGGTGATCGTGCCGCCCGAGCACTACTGGCCGCGTTTGCGCGAGATTTGCGACCGTTATGGGATTCTGCTGATCGCCGACGAGGTGGTCACTGGTTTCGGCCGTACTGGCTGCATCCTGGGCAGTCGCGGCTGGGGCGTGGCGCCGGACATCCTGTGTTTGGCCAAGGGCATTTCAGCCGGTTATATCCCGCTCGGTGCCACCGTGTTCAATGCACGTATAGCCGATGCCATCGAGAGTGGCCCCGGCTTCAGCAATGTGATCATGCATGGCTACACCTACAGCGGTCATCCGGTTGCCTGTGCCGCCGCATTGGCCGTGCTCGATATCGTCGAGGCTGAAGATCTGCCGGGCAATGCGGGTCGGGTGGGGGCGCAGTTGCTCCAGCAGCTCAAACCGCTCAGTGAGCGTTTTGATGTTGTCGGTGAGGTCCGTGGTAAGGGGTTGATGATTGCCATTGACCTGGTCGCAGACAAGCGCACCCGTCAACCGCTGGACCCGGCTGCCGGGCATGCGGCGCGCATCGCCGACGTGGCGCGGCTTGAGGGTGTTCTGGTTCGCGCGGTCGGCAACAAGATCATTCTTTCTCCTCCCTTGACCCTCACGTCTGATGAGGCCGGGTTAATTGTTTGCGCTTTGGAGACTGCTATTAGCGCTTATCGCTAGCTTGCCTAACCCGCCTGCGCTGGGGTGTTGCGTGGGTGGGTGCTCTGACACAACAGCAACAATAAAAAGCCCAAAGGGCAGAATAGGAGCCTTGACATGAATCATCGAAAATTCACCGGAGCTTTACGTGGCGGACTCGCCCTGGCTATCGCGGTAGGCATGGCCAGCCAGGCTCAGGCTTACGAGTTGTACGCTGATGACGATACCCATTTGAATGCTGACATCCTGGCCGTTTACGGCTTGATGAATAGCCGCAAGAACTACGACGGTACAGCGGGTGGTTCTTCCTGGCGCGAAGGTTTCATCAAATACGGTGTAAGTGGTGATCAGGGGCTCGCCGGTTCCGGCACCGCCTACGGTGCACTCAACTGGGTCAGCTCCGGCACCTGGGGCGATGGCGACGCCGGTGGCAACAGTGACGGCTCCGAACGCACCACCAAGATCGAGGATGCCTATCTGGGCTGGCGTTCTGCCGATATGTTCCCGGTGCTAGGTCAGGATGGTGTGGACCTTTCCTTCGGGCGTCAGGTTGTCAAACTCGGCCGGGGTTTCCTCATCAACGACGATGGCCTGAACTTGGGCAAGGGGCCGGCAGACGGTGCCTTGAATCGTGGTGGAGCCTACTATCTAGCCGCACGGCATGCCTTCGACCGCACCGCAGTGGTCCGTATCGGTGGAGAAGAGGGCCTGCACGGCAGTGCCGTCTGGCTCAAGTCTGACAACCGCGCCCAGGCCGAGACCGAACTGGCCGCCGGCACCCTGGATTACACAGGCAAGGCGGGTACCCTGGGGCTGACCTGGGTCCATGGGATCGATGTCGCCGAGGAGTGGGCCAGCCCCGCCCAGACACTGCGTGAGGACCTTGATGTTTATAGTTTGCGCGGTGAGGGTGATGCCGGCATCGAGAATGCCAACTTCGCCTTCGAGTATGCCTGGCAGGACCTGGACACCGGCTCCGAGACGGCCTGGTACGCGGAGGCGGGCTACACCTTCGCCGACCTAGCCTGGTCGCCGAACCTGACCTATCGCTACACCCGCTACTCCGAGAGCTGGGATCCTCTGTTCACCGGGCTGAGCACGGGTTACGGCACCTGGTTCCAGGGGGAGGTTGCGGGTAACTATGCTGGGCCGTTCAACAGTAATACCGCCATCCACCACCTGGGATTCAAGGTTAACCCTCTGCCGAACCTGACTCTCGGGGCGCTGTACTTTGACTTCAACACCCTGCAGCAGCGTGATGCGTTAAACCTGGATGCTCGTGAGCTGGATGTGTTTGCCGAGTGGGTAGTGAACGACAACCTCATCATCAGCCCGCTGATCGGCCTCTACCAACCGAAGAAGGATGCCAGCAACGGTGGCAACCAGGTCGGCGGTAATGGCACCAACGTCTACAGCCAGTTGGTGGTTATCGTGCCGTTCTAAACTCGGTATCGGCTCGCGCTATGTATTAAGCCGCCCTTGATGGGCGGTTTTCCGTATAGACCTGGCATTGGTGGCATTGCAGCGTCAGCCGCTTTGCAGCGCCAATCAGCCGGGCTGTGCGAGGCGTGTAGTCAGGACGGACTGTCTGTGCGCTGTACCTGCATATTGGCGGCAATCCGCCGTGTGGTCTCGATGGTCATATCTATCACCGTTTCCTGGCGCAGCAGCTTGAAGGTGTCAGTGCTGCCCACGGCAGACAGGCTGGCGACCACTTCCTTGTCTTCGAGGCTGATGATCGGTGCAGCGATGCCGGTCAGCCCCAGGTTCAGCTCGTCGTGAGTGATGCAATAGCCATCCTTGCGGATCTTCTTGGCTACCCTGGCGAACTCTGACCAGCTGTACGCGCTGCACGGATTGGCGGGGTCCTTGGATATCGTTTCCTCAAACAGCTTCTGCAGGTGGCGGCCCTTCTGGTGGGCGACCAGCACCTTGGACTGGGCGCCACGGAACAGTGGCAGCGGCTGGCCGCGGCCGAAGGCGAAGTGATAGGTGTCGTTGGGCTTGGTGATGTAGGTGTTGATGATGCGTCCGTCGTAGAAAACGCTGACGAACACAGCCAACCCGGTTTCGGCCGAGAGTGTGCGCATCAATTGGCGGCCGGCGGTCAGAATGGGGTCGTACTGTCGCATCATCCAGTCCAGCTCAATGATGCGCGCCCCCAGCGCGTAGCTGCCGGCCCCCACACGGGTGAGCAAGCCGGCTTCACAAAGATCCTTCACATAGCGATAGACCGTGGCCCTGGACAGGCCCATGCGTGCGGCGATGGTCTCCGGATCTATCTGCAGTTGCTTGGGACCGAAGAGGTCCAGCACACCCAATGTCTTGCTCAAGCTACTCATGGCGCTCCTGTTGCTGCGTGGTCCCTGCGGGCCTATTGCTCTATTGCTTAGTAATATTGGCGAGTTGTTTTCAGGTGGTTATTTCACCCTAAAAAATCTCATTTGTCTCGTATTTTGAGCCTTTTGTTAAAAAAAAGTTGTTCTGTGTTCTGTTAAATGAAATAAATCTCACAACAGAAACGCAACAACTGTGAGGCCTACGAATGAATGGTGCCGAATTACTCATCAAGGCTGCCGCCGCCAGCGGCGTCGAGTACTGCTTCGCCAACCCTGGAACCACCGAGATCCCGCTGGTGGCGGCGATGGCTGCCGAACCCGCGCTGAAGCCGGTGTTGTCGCTTTTCGAGGGGGTGTGTACCGGGGCGGCGGATGGCTATGGCCGTATCGCTGGCCGCCCGGCGATGACCCTGACCCATCTGGGGCCGGGCTTCGCCAATGGCATTGCCAACCTGCACAACGCCCGCCGGGCGAATACACCAATCGTCAACGTTATCGGCGACCATGCCTCCTGGCATGTGAACTACGATCCGCCGCTGGCCAGTGACATCACCGCATTGGCAGGAACGGTGTCCGGTTGGGTGCGTACGTCGCGTTCGGCAGAACTTATCGGCGAAGACCTGCAGAGCGCCCTGCAGGCTGCCTGGCAACCACGTGGTCAGATCGCCAGCCTGATTTTGCCGATGGATCTACAAGCGAGTGAGGTCGCTGCGGGTTTGAATTTTTCTGCCTTGCGCCCACCGGTTCGCCGTTTTGCCAGCGACAAGGTCGAGGCGGTTGCGCGTAGTCTGCGTGCCGGCAAGCGCTTGGTGTTCATCGTCGGCGATGATGGCCTGTCTGCCGCCGGCCTTGAAGCGGCGGGGCGCCTGGCCGGTCTACCGGGCGTGCGTTTGTTCGCCGAGACCTTCCCGCGCCTGAGTCATCGTGGCGGTGGTCTGCCGGACCTGGATCGCCTGCCGTACTTCCCCGAAGTGGCCATCGAAATCCTTAACCAGTACGACGCCGTAGTTTGCGCCGGCGTCCCGGAGCCGATCAGCTATTTCGGCTATGAGGGCATTCCCTCTCGCCTGGCCGAGCTCGATCGTCTGCTCTGGCTGGCTGACGTCGGTGACGATGTAACCGGTGCCTTGGTCGCCCTGGCCAATGCCCTGGACGCACCGGCATTCGTGGCCAGCCCTATCGGTGTCGAGTTGCCGCCAGGGCAAGAACAGCTGACGCCTCAGTCGGTCGGTCGGGTTCTTGCCGCGGCTCTGCCTGAGGACTGCATCGTGTCGATCGAAGGGGGAACCTGCGGTTACCCATTCTTCACGGCATCGGCCAATGCCGCTCGCCACCGTGTGCTGACCAATACCGGCGGTGCTATCGGCCAGGGCATACCGGTCGGTTTCGGCGCGGCCCTGGCCGAGCGCGGTAACCGAGTGTTCTGTCTGCAGTCCGACGGCAGTGCGCAATACACCATCCAGACGTTGTGGAGCATCGCCCGCGAGCAGTTGCCGGTGGTGATCCTGATCGCCGCCAACCACCGCTACGCGATCCTGCAGAACGAGCTGCGTCGTTTTGGCGTGACCGAGTTCGGGCCGCAAGCGCTCAGCCTTACCGAACTGGACCGCCCGCGGGTGGACTGGAAGGCTCTGGCCAAGGGTTATGGCGTACCGGCAAGCACGGTGCGCAGCAATGCCGAACTGCAGCGCGCGCTGGCCGATGCCAAGGCGTCGGCCGGTCCCTGCCTGATCGAAATGGAGCTGTGAGGACAAGATTATGAGCGATATCGAACTTTTGCCTGCAGTGCGTGAATTCCTGGCTAACCCAGGCCGACTCTTTATTGGCGGAAGCTGGCAGGAGGCCGCGAGCGGTCGTCGTTTTGCCGTAGAGAATCCGGCTACCGAGGCTGTGCTGTGCGAGGTCGCCGAAGGCGACGTCGCGGATGTCGACGCAGCGGTGGCCGCCGCGCGTGCTGCATTCGAGGGGCCGTGGCGGCATGTGTCGCCAGCGCGTCGGAGCCTGCTGTTATTTCGCCTGGGCGAACTGATCGATGCCCATGCCGAGGAGCTGGCGCAGCTGATCACCCTTGAGAACGGCAAGCCGATTGCTACCGCCAGGGGGGAGGCCGCGAGCGCTGCCAATATCGTGCGTTACTTCGCTGGCTGGCCAACCAAGATCGAGGGCAGCACCCTGCCGGTATCCCCGGCCAGCGGCGCGCCGATGCTCAATTACACCCTGCGTGAGCCGGTGGGGGTGTGCGCGCTGATCGTGCCATGGAACTTCCCGCTGACCATGTGCGTTTGGAAACTCGGTCCGGCGCTGGCCACCGGCTGCACCGCAGTGCTCAAGCCCGCCGAGCAGACACCGCTGGTGGCTGTGCGTCTGGTGCAGCTGATCGAGGCAGCCGGCTTCCCGGCGGGTGTGGTCAACCTGCTCACGGGTTTCGGTATTCGTACTGGAGCACCACTGGCGCAGCATGCTGATGTGGACAAGATCGCCTTCACCGGCTCGACCCAGGTCGGCCGCCTGATTGCCCAGGCGGCGACCGGCAACATGAAGAAGGTCTCGCTGGAGCTGGGCGGCAAGTCGCCGAACATCATCCTGCCGGATGCGGACATCGTGCGTGCAGCCAAAGGCGCGGCCGACGGCATCTTCTACAACCAGGGCCAGGTGTGCACTGCCGGTTCACGTCTTTATGTGCATGAGAGCGTGCTCGATCAAGTGCTGGATGAACTGCAGCGACATGCCGCGGCTTACGTGCTCGGCTCCGGCCTCAATCCAGCAACCAGCATGGGGCCGCTGGTCTCGCAGCGGCAACTGGACACGGTCAAGGGCTACCTGCAGCGCGGCCGGGAAGACGGTGCCGAGCTGATTTGCGGCGGCAACCGGCCGACGCACCTCGAACAGGGCCATTTCATTGAACCGAGTGTGTTCCTCGACCGCGCCGAACGCGCCTGCGTGGCGCGTGAGGAGATCTTTGGTCCGGTGCTCACCGTCATGAGCTGGTCTGACATAGATGAACTGGTTGTCCGCGCCAACGACTCACCCTTCGGCCTGGCCGCCGGTCTTTGGACCAACGACCTGCGCTCTGCACACCGGGTCGCGGCGCAGCTCAAGGCCGGTTCGGTGTGGATCAACTGCTGGAACGTGGTCGACCCGGCTTCGCCCTTCGGTGGCTACAAGCAATCCGGCTGGGGCCGGGAAATGAGCAAGCACGTGATCGACGCCTACACCGAGACGAAAAGCGTCTTCGTCGATCTCGCCTGAACAAACCAACGACAAGAGGAATAGGCATGGATCTGGAATTGAAAGACCGTGTGGCCATCGTCACCGGTGGCGGCATGGGGATTGGCAAGGAAGTCGCGCGTTTTCTGTCCCAGGAAGGCTGCAAGGTGGTGATCTGTGCACGCCGCATGGAGTACCTGCAGCAGGCCGCAGCGGAGATTACCGCTGAAACCGGCAATGAAGTGTTGCCGCTGTTCTGCGACACCAACGACATGGCTGCGGTTGGCGACATGGTGAGCGCGGCCAAGGCCCATTTCGGTCGTATCGACATCCTAGTCAACGGCGCGGCGGCGCCGTCCGGTGTGGTGCGTAACGACATCGAACATGCTGGCGACGACGAATTGCTGTCCGACCTGAACACCAAGGTGATCGGCTACTTCCGCTGCGCCAAGGCGGTAACCCCGCACATGAAGGCGGCAGGGTTCGGTCGCATCATCAATATCGGTGGCTTGACCGGGCGCAGTAGCAAGGTGCTTTCGGGCATGCGCAACCTGGCCATCGCCCATATGACCAAGACGCTCTCCGACCAGCTGGGGCCGTTTGGCGTCACGGTCAACCTGATCCATCCGGGGGTGGTCGACACACCGCATATCCAGGAGCTGTACGAGCGCGAGGGCATCAAGCAAGGCAAAACGCCTCAGCAGGTCGAGCAGGGTTACATCGACGCAACGCCAATTCGTCGCACCCTGCAGCCCATCGAAATGGGCTGGCTGATCGGTTTCCTGGCATCGCCCAAGTCTGGCGCAGTGACCGGCGAGTCCATCGGCATCGACGGCGGCCTGACCCGTGGCATCTTCATCTAAGAGGTGACAGCGATGAGTAACGGAACATTTCTTGTAGCGACGGTCGGTCAGGCCGTCATCCGCAGCGCCGATGATGGTCATACCTGGCATCGCCTGGGACTCGGTCAGCCGCTGGAGTTCGACGCCATCACCCGTTCGTTGAGCATCAGTCCTGACGCCCCCGAGGTTATCTATGCCGGCAGCGATATCGGCCTGGTGGTCAGCCGCGATGTCGGTGGTAGCTGGGCGCTGGTGGATTCGCCGTTCAATGGCCAGACGGTATGGAAGGTCGCGGTCGACCCTCAGGATGCGCAGCGCATCTTCGTCGGCACCGGCGCACCCTCCCGCGCGGTGCTCTGGCGTACGCTCGATGGTGGGCAGAGCTGGGATCGCGCACCGGTGGAAATCCCCGAGTTCTGCGCCGGGGTCAGTCGGCCGCGCCTGCTGGCGTTCGCCTACGATCCTAGCGATCGCAACCAGGTCTGGTTCGGTCTGGAAGAAGGTGGTCTGTTCCACAGCCGTGACGGCGGCGATAGCTGGACCCGTATCGACGATCGCCTGTTGTGGGACTACAACTCGGATATCCACAACATCGTGGTGTTGCCCAACCATGGCAAGAAAGTGATTGTGGTGGTCTGTGTCAATGCCATCTACCGCAGCTTCGATGAAGGCCAGACCTGGAGCGGGATCCTCGCCAGCGAAACCTTCGGTCTCTACTACTCCCGTGTGCTGACCGCGCCACTCGGCAGCGAAGACACGCTCTACCTGAGTATCTCCGATGGCACACCGGGTACTACCAGCAAGGTGCTGATCTCGCGCGACGCCGCCGCCAGTTGGGAGGTTCTACCGCTGCCGCAGCAGCCGAACTCCTGTGTCTGGGCGATTGCTTTCAACCCGGCCAATCCATTGCAAGTGGTGGCTGGCACCAAGTACGGCCATTTGTTCACCTCGGAAAATGGTGGCAACAGCTGGCGCAAGCAATGGCGCGACTTCAGCGAGATCGCCGACGTGCTGTGGACGCCTGCCGTGGCACAGATCAAGGCCGGGCACCAATCCATCGCCAGCAAAAATTGAGGAGTCACCTGATGAAAGTCGAGGTTGTTCGTACTCATCTATCGCTGTTCGTCACCGATCCAGAGGCTTCCGCACTCTGGTACGCCGACGTTCTCGGCATGCACGAAAGTGCCCGGGGCGAGAGCTGGATCATGATGGCGTTCGGCACCAAGCACCACGACATCGCACTGATCAAGGCGGCACCTGGTGCCCACCAGGGTGGCCTGGGGCTGCAGCACTACGGGCTGGAGATCGCCGGTGACATGGACACCCTGCGTCAGCTCTACGGCATGTTGCTGAGCAAGGGCGTTGAGGTGGTGAAGATCACCGATCATGAAATCGGCAACGGTGTGTACTTCAACGACCCCGACGATAACCGCCTGGAGTTCTTCCTCGAAACCGACCATGACGACGAACGTGCCAAGGCGCGTTTCAAGGCGGCCGGCGCGCCCAGCCGTAATTTCAAACTCGATCCACTGTAAGGACCTGCACAATGAAACCGAGCAACTTTGCCAACTACCACATCCGTAAGTGGTACAGCTTCAGCGAAGAAACCCTGGCCAACGAGAGCGGACAACTGGCCGATGGCGAGCCGCTGTTCAAGTACGTGGTCGCCGCGGCCATCCATAATCCCTATGCCGGGCGTTTCAGTGAGGATCTCAGCGAACTGATCGAGAGTTCGCCCGAACTGGGCCGCGAATTCGGCCGGCGCATTCAGGCACTGGCAGGCGGGCGCGCCATCGTCAGCTACGGCAAGGCCTGCCTGGTGGGCAGCAACTGCGAATACGAGCATGGCAATGCTTTCCTGACCAATCCCGCGGCCGATCCGGTGCGCGAAGCCCTGGGCGGCGGCAAGTCCTGGGTACCGTCCACCGGCAAGCGCGGTGCGCCGGGTGTCACCATCGATGTGCCGCTGGCACACAAGGATGCGCTGTATGTGCGCGCCCAGTACGACACCGTTTCTGTGTCCTTCGGCGATGGTCCGGCACCGGATGAGGTCATTGTCATCTGGGCCTTTGCTAGCCGTGGTCGTCTGCACGCCCGCCTGGGCGGCCTGCAGGCCAAGGATATCAAGGGCGACAACGGCCTGACCTGATGAATACTACTGCTGGCCGGAGAGAACCGATGTCCACGGAAAACCATTTCTTTACCAACCGTTCCGGGCTGCGCCTTCATTTCCTGCGCTTGGGGCGGCCGGATGGTATTCCAGTGATTCTGTTGCATGGTTTGCGGGCCTATGCGCAGACCTGGGAGCCGCTGGCCACCACCCTGGGCGATAGATTCTGCTGTTATGCGCTTGATCAGCGTGGGCGCGGCCTGAGTGATTGGGCAGATAGCTCGAGTTACCAGACGCAGTGCTATGTCAACGATCTGGAGGATCTGGTGGCCCATCTGGCGCTGGAGCGCTTCGTGCTCGTGGGCCACTCGCTGGGAGGCACCAACGCGCTGGAGTATGCGCGGCAGAACCCAGGACGGCTGCTGGCTTTGGTGATCGAGGACATCGGTCCCGGCTCGTCAACTAGCGGCGATGGTGCTGCGCGGATTCGTCGGGAGATGAGCGAGACGCCCCTGCAGTTCGTGGACTGGAATGCCGCCCGAGCGTTCTGGCGCAAATCCCGCTCAGGATTGTCGGAGACGGGGCTGGCATCGCGGTTGGCATACTCCATGAAAGAAACCGCGGATGGGGTTACTTGGCGGCACGACCAGCAGGGGATCGCCGAGGCGCGCCTGAGCATTACCCCGACCGATCTCTGGCCAGCAGTAAGGGCATTGGATTGCCCGACCTTATTTATCCGCGGCGGTCGCTCGGATTTCCTGCCGTTGGCCACGCTGGACGCAGTCAAGGACGCCAATCCTCATGTCCAGACAGTAGAGATCGCCGACGCAAGTCACTATGTGCATGATGATCAGGGTGAAACCTTCAATAGTGTCGTGGCTGGTTATATAGGTGAGTTGGCCGATCGATCACAACAAGAAACCGGTGATAAAGCATGAAACGCGAGACTACTCAGATTGTGATTGTCGGTGGTGGACCGAACGGGATAGCTGCCGCCCATTACATGGGCCTTTACGGTATCGACTGCGTGGTACTGGAGCTAAACGAAGGCATTTTGCCCTACCCAAGAGCGGTCGGCATGGATGACGAGGCGCTACGCGTGTTACAGACGGTGGGCGTCGCAGAACCCGCCCATCGCGACATGATCAGCAATGTGCCCCTGCGTTACTACAACGCCCGTGGCGTCTGTTTCGCCGAGGTGAAGCCAAGCATCGCCGACTACGGCTGGCCCATGCGCAACATCTTCATGCAGCAGTTGCTCGAGGGGACCTTGCGCGAGGAACTGGACAAGCGTGAATGCGTCGACCTGCGCCAGGGCCATGAAATGCTCGAACTCAGCCAAGACTGCGCAGGCGTCACGCTCAAGGTCAAGGACGCCGCTGGCGAGCCCTATGAGCTGCGTGCCCAGTATGTGATTGGCGCCGATGGCGGCCGTTCCTGCGTGCGCAAGCAGCTCGGCATCCAGCTGATCGGCCTGACCCACCCGCGCAAGTGGGTGGTAGTCGATGCCGCCAACGACACGCTGGAAGCGCCTTATACGGCGTTGCACGCTGACCCGCAGCGGCCCTTTGTGTGCATCTACTTGCCGTACCGTCAGCGCCGCTGGGAGTTCATGCTGATGGAGGGCGAGGACGAGGCGAAGATGTGTGAAGAGGATAATATCCGGCGCCTGATCCGCGGCCATATCGGCGATGCGGTAGATCAGCTGGAGATCGTGCGGATTCGTGCCTACACCCACAACTCGCGGGTGGCCGAGCGTTTCGTCTCTGGTCGGGTGGCGCTGATCGGTGATGCTGCGCACATCACCCCGCCTTGGGCTGGCCAGGGTCTCAACTCCGGTCTGCGTGATGTGGCCAACCTCTGCTGGAAGCTGGCCGCTGTGGTCAAGGGGCGCGCCAAGGCATCGATCATCCAGAGCTACGACCTGGAACGCCGTGGTCATGCCACCGACCTGATCGCTCTGGCCGACAACATGGGTGCGGTACTGGGTTTGACCAATCCGCTGGTGGCGGGTGTTCGCGACTGGCTGTTCCAGGCGGTCAACACCGTCGACAACCTGCGTTCGCACCTGCTGGAGTTCAAGTTCAAGCCCAAGGCGACCATCACCAAGGGGCTGGTCTATCACGAGCGACCTGATGTGCGCGAGGGTGACCTGGTCGGCCAACTGTTCATCCAGCCCCAGGTCGAGAATGCCGACGGCGCGCGCGTGCGCTTCGACGATGTGCTAGGTCCCTGGTACGCGGTGATCGGCTACCGGACCAATCCGACCGCTGGGCTGAGTGCCGAGGCGCGGGCATTTTGGAATGGCTTGGAGACCCGCTTCATCCAGGTCAACCGCTCGCGTAGCGGCAACCGCAATCAGCCGTTGAGCGCCGAGGGTGTGATCAGCGTGGAGGACGTGGATAACCGCTTGGACGACTGGTTCTCCAAAGCCCGTGACAACATTGTGGTGGTCCGTCCCGACCGCTTCATCGCGGCCATCACCACACCGGAGCGCCTGGAAGGCGTGCTGGCCAAGCTGGCTGGACAACTGTCATGAACCTGGATCTCTTTGCGGATCTGCCTGACGCATTGCGCCAGGCGGGGCTGAGCGCGACGGTGCTGCCATCCCTGACGGATGGTGCAGCGCCGGATGTGGCGCAAGGCTACCGTCTGCAGCAGCTGGCGTTGCAGCTGAGGTTGCGGGAGGGAGAGTTCCTTCGCGGCTGGAAGGTGGCCTTCAGCGCTGCCACCGCGCAGGCACGTTTCGGCCTGAGCGAGCCGGTCTATGGGGCGCTGACATCTACCATGCAGGTAGAGCCGGGCAGCCGCGTCGGCCTGGCCAGCCTGATCCAGCCCAAGCTGGAGATCGAACTGGCATTCCTGCTAGGGCGTGAGATTATCCCCGGGGACTATACTGACGAACAATTGATCGAGGCCATAACCGAGGTGGCACCAGCTTTGGAGATCGCCGATTGCCGCTGGCAAGGCTGGCGTTTCGCTGCGGGTGCTTTCCTCGCCGACAATGCCGCCGCGGCGTTGTATTGCCTTGGCCCGCGGCAAACCTTCGACTCTAAGCGGCATGCGCGGGTGGAGTATTGTCTGGAGCACGAGGGTGAATTGTGTGGCGTGGGTCATAGCGATGGGCGCATCGACACTCCGCTGGTGAACCTGTGCTGGTTGCTGCGTCGACTACTGGCTGACGGTCGGCCGTTGAGTGCGGGGCAGGTCATTCTCTCGGGAGCCTTGCTGGCACCGCTGGACATCAAGCCCGGTGAATATCGTTTGCAGATGGTTGGCATGGAGTTGGCTTTACGCTTCGAGTCGATGTCAAAACCCGACTGATGCAGCCTGGCGCGTCATGGATGACGGACTACCTGTTGGTCTGATAATAAGAATTATGACGCTAGAGGCGCGATGATCATGCTTACCGAAACCCGTTCCTTCGCTGATCCTCATCAGCATGCCAGTTCGATTTTGGGCTGGCAGCAGACCTATGATCAATTGAGTTGTGGCAGCTTTTCGAGTGAGCTGCGACAAGTCTCGGCCGATCGTTTTCAGATATTTCAGGAGAGTTTGAACAAGCGTATCGTGCAGCATGGTTGCGCTCCCGAGGGGCGTCTTTGTATCGCTATATCGCTGAGTTCTGGCCGCGCTCCGATGGTGCAGGGGCTTGAAGTTGGGGCCCATAGCGTAGTGTTGTTGCGCGATGGCGAGGAGTTCCTGTTGCACGCTCCAGAAGGCATGCAGTTTTTCGCCGTGAATGTTGATGTTGTACGGTTTGCAAGACTGGCGGCGTTCGAGCTTTCTACGGAGAAACTCAAACTTTTGAAAACCATGTCGCAGATAAGTATTTCCGAAAGTGTGTTGCAGCGCCTCCAACAACGGATCTATCCGATTTTTCAGTGCCTGCTGCAGCGAGCTATGGATGTCGGTCCGGCTGCGGAAAAAATGCTCGAAGACACCTTGTTGGACGCTTTTCTCGATCTGTTCAGTAATGCTTCAGACGAGGGGCGAGGGCGCCGAGGTAATTTCGCAGTGTGCGCCTATCTGGTGAAGAGAAGCCAGGAGCTGGCCCTGGCCAATAGTGAGACGCCAATCAGCATTCTCGACTTGTGTGAGCAGCTGCGAGTTAGTCGCAGAACGTTGCAGAACAGTTTTCATGTTGTGACAGGTATTCGCCCAGTAGAGTATCTGCGCAATCTACGGTTGAATGCGGTCCGGCGTCGACTGATCAGTACGACAGCTAGCGAATTTAAAGTGAGTGAGATAGCGACCGAAATGGGCTTCTTTCACCTGAGTCACTTTGCTGGGAATTATCGGGAGCTCTTTGGTGAATACCCTTCTGAAACTCAGCGGGCGGGGCATTGACTGAGCGTGGTCTATTCGCGCTCGGAGTACATTTATGATTGCTTACCCACTTCATGAAAGCAGTTCGCACATATCCCCCCCCAATAAGCGCTGCAGCCGTTACAATCGCGCCAATAAGGCTTTTTACAAGGAAGGTTTTCCTTTCTACTGGCTCGTACGCGTGTACGGGTGCTACTCCATGGCCATGGAGAAATTGCTCAAAAAGGTTCAGCTGGATATCCCGAGTTGGCGCGTGCTGAATATTCTGTTCGAGCGCAACGGGGCAAGTATTACGGAAATTTTCGAATACGCCGTCGCCAAGCACTCAACCATCACTAAGGTCATCTACCGAATGAAGGGTGATGGCTTGGTTGAGACCAATCAGAGCGCCGTGGACGGCCGCATTACTCAGGTCAGTATCACTGAAAAAGGGCGTCAGGCATTCTTCGATATGCATCAAGTCACCTACGAGTTATTTCATATGGGTTTTCTGGCGTCGACCGTGAGGTTGCGGTAGGGCTCCAAGCGCTGGCCGTGGAAACCCCTGCCACTGATGCCCGCTACAGCAGCTCAAAACGCTGGGTCTGCACGGTTTGCGAATCCAGACCGATCTGCACCTCGAATTCACCCGGCTCGGCCACGTGTTGCAACTGCGCGTTGAAGAACTTCAGGTCATCTTCATTGATGCTGAAACGTACCTGGGTTTGTTCGCCGGCCTTGAGCGTGACTTTGCGAAAGCGCTTCAATTCCTTGACCGGACGCACCACGGAAGCCGCAATGTCGCGGATATACAGCTGAATGATAGTCGCGCCGTCGCGCGCCCCGGTGTTTTTCAGGGTCAGGCTGACGTCGAGGGTGCCGTCGCGCGCCAGGTGGCGGCTCGAAAGCTGCAACTCGGAAAGGCTGAAATCTGTATAGCTCAAGCCATAGCCGAAAGGATACAGCGGCCCGTTGGGTTCCTCGAAGTACTGCGAGGTGTAATTGCCCGGATGCCCTTCGACAAAGGGACGACCGAGCCTCAAGTGGTTGTAGTAGGTCGGAATCTGCCCGACCGAGCGCGGGAAGGTGATGGGCAGCTTGCCGGACGGGTTGTAATCGCCGAACAGAACGTCCGCAATCGCATGACCGCCCTCGGTACCGCTGAACCAGGTTTCCAATATCGCGTCGGCATTGGCCTGCTCCCAGTTGAGTGCCAGCGGCCTGCCGTTCATCAATACCAGTACCAGCGGTTTGCCGGTCTTCTTCAGCGCACGCAGCAACGCCTGCTGGCTGGGGGGGATGTCCAGACGGGTGCGGCTCGAGGATTCGTGTGACATGCCGCGCGCCTCGCCAACCGCCGCGACTATCACATCGGCCTGTGCGGCGGCTTGCAGCGCTTCGGCGATTAACTCGGTTGGCGGACGCGGGTCCAATACGACCACTGGCTTGTCCTCTTTGAGGAAGTTCAGGTAGTCGATAATGTGCTGATCATCGGTCACGTTCGCCCCAAGGGCGTAAATCACTCGCGCCTGCTCGCCCAGCGCCGCGTTCAGGCCCTGGCGCAGCGTGACCGACTGCGCAGCGTTACCGGCTGCCGACCAGCTACCCAGCATGTCGATGGGCGAATCTGCCAGTGGTCCAACCAGGGCAATGCTGCCGGTCTTTTTCAGCGGCAGGGTCTGCTGGCGATTTTTCAGCAAGACCATCGACTGGCGCGCCACGGCCCTGGCCTCGGCGCGGTGCAGGCGGCTTTCGGCATGGACTTCGGCCGGGTCTTCGGCGGCGATGCCGATGCGCCGGTATGGATCATGGAACAAGCCCAGGTCGTATTTGGCACCGAGCACTTCACGCACGGCATTGTCGATCTCCTGCACCTTGACCTCGCCCGAGCGCACCAGTGCGGGCAACTCCTGGCGATACAGCGAGTCGGCCATGCTCATGTCGATACCGGCCCTGATCGCCAGCTTGGCAGCCTCGCGACCATCCCTGGCAATCCCGTGGCTGACCAGTTCGGTGATCGCGCCGTGGTCGCTGATCGTGACCCCAGTGAAGCCCCAATCGCGGCGCAGCAGATCCTGCATCAGCCAGGTGTTGGCGGTGGCCGGCACACCGTTGATCGTATTCAGGGCGACCATCAAGCCGCCCGCACCGGCGTCAACGGCAGCATGGTAGGGCGGCAGATAGTCCTGATACATGCGCATCGGGCTCATATCGACCACGTTGTAGTCGCGCCCGCCCTCGACCGCGCCATACAGGGCGAAGTGCTTGACGCTGGCCATCACACTGTCGGCGGCGCTGGGCGTTGCACCCTGCAAGGCCTTGACCATGCTGCGGGCAATCTGCGACACCAGATACGGGTCTTCGCCAAAGCCTTCCGAGGTGCGCCCCCAGCGCGGATCGCGGGTGATATCGACCATTGGCGCGAAGACCATGTCGAGGCCGTCGGCGCTGGCCTCGATGGCGGCGATGCGACCGCTCAGGGCAATCGCCTGCAAATCCCAACTCGACGCCAGCGCCAGGCTGATCGGGAAAATGGTGCGGTGGCCATGGATCACGTCGTAGGCGAAGAACAGCGGAATCTTCAGCCGACTGTTCTGCACTGCGGCGTCCTGCATGGGGCGATTGTCGCGGCGCGTCACCGTATTGAAGGTGCCACCGATATTGCCGGCGGCGATCTCTTCGAGGATGCGCGGGCGCGGCATATCCCCGCCGATGCTGATCAAGCGCAACTGCCCGACCTTTTCCTCGAGGGTCATCTGCGTCATCAAATCGGCAATGAAGGCCTGTTTGTTGTCCAGTAGGGCGGGAGAAGTCCCGGCCAGAGCCGCGTGGCTCGTGAAGCAGGCTATGAGGCCAAGCAGATACAGCCTGTTCATTCGATGCGATTCCTGAGTGATGCAATGCTTGGACGCCGGGGAGTGCGCATTGGCTGGGTTGTGCGATTGCTGCGTAACCACACCAGACGTTGGCACCGTTCAGGCGCTGGGCATCAGCCTGTCAACGGCAGGCTCTGGCTGCAGCCCGGCATTATGGCTTACAACCAGCGGCGAACTCTGGATTTATAGCGGTCAAATTCAGCGCCAAACAACAGCTCAAGCGCACGCTCCTCCGCGGCGATCTGCAAGCGGTTCATATAGAGGATGAACCCCAACACCCCAACCAGAGCCCAGGGCGATGCGAGAAACACCGCCCAGGCAGCGAGAAACAGCGCAAAGCCAAGGTACATCGGGTTGCGCGACACCCGATAGATCCCCGAACTCACCAGCGCCGATGCCGTCTCCGGTTTCAGCGGGTTGACTGTGGTCCTGGCCCGGCGGAACGACAGCACGCCAGCCAGACAGAAGAACGCACCAAGCAACAGCACGGCTAGCGTGGAGCCTAGGCGCAGCGAATCGCTCACCTCGATGCTCGGCACAACGCGTGAAAGCGCCCACATAAACAGCGCGAACAGGGTCGCGACCAGTGGCGGTGGAATCCTGTTTTCAAGTGCTTGCATGGGCTGTCCTTGGGATGGGCTTCGGGGTGCAGGGTAGGGTGCTCTGACTGGTTCAGTAAAGAGTCGATCACCGGTGGCATTACGCCTGCCTGATTCAACCACGCTCAACGCAAAAATCCCTGGCTCGACGGCATGGCTTCATAGGCTGTGCCGTGCACACCGACTGTCTGTGGTGCCTGGTGCGCGCGGCGCACCCTACGGGTTAGGTGTCCGGCTGAGCTACGGGGGTTGCTGCCAGCGCTGAAGCTGGCCGGTTCGGAGCGTTCGTGGATCTTGATCGAGGTCAATCCCGGCTTGGCGTTTCTCGGGTAACTTTCACTGCATATTGTGGTTTCAGATACATAAATATCTATATGTAGTGTCAGGAGGCGACATGCTCAGCCCGGTTAAAGCCCTTCATCCTCAGCAGTTATGCAAGCGCGATGGCAGCATCGCCGCGTTCGATCTCGGCAAAATTCGTCAGGCGATCATCGCGGCGGGCGAGGCCAGCGGCGAGTTCGACGAGGTACTGGCGGGGGAGCTGGCCGAAGCGGTGCTGCTGCGCCTGCTGGACTTGCCCAGTATCGATGTCGAACAGGTGCAGGACCGCGTCGAGCGGGTGTTGATGGAGGCCGGTTTCTACCAGACCGCACGCGCCTATATCGTCTATCGCGAGCGCCATGGCCGCTTGCGCCGTGATCGCAAGGCGCTGGTGGATGTGGCGGCGTCGATGAACGAATACCTGTCGCGCGAGGACTGGCGGGTGCGCGCCAACGCCAACCAGGGCTATTCCCTCGGCGGCCTGATCCTCAACGTGTCGGGCAAGGTCACTGCCAACTACTGGCTGGACGAGGTGTACAGCGAGAGCATCGGCCTGGCGCACCGCGAGGCCGATCTGCATGTCCACGACCTGGACATGCTCGCCGGTTACTGCGCCGGCTGGTCGCTGCGCAGCCTGCTCAACGAGGGTTTCAACGGCATTCCCGGGCGGGTCGAGGCGGGACCGCCCAAGCATCTGTCCAGTGCCCTGGGGCAGATGGTCAACTTCCTCGGCACCTTGCAGAACGAGTGGGCCGGGGCCCAGGCCTTCAGCTCCTTCGATACCTATCTGGCGCCCTATGTGCGCAAGGACAACCTGGGCTTTGCCGAAGTGCGCCAGGCCATTCAGGAATTCATCTACAACCTCAATGTGCCGTCGCGCTGGGGCACCCAGACGCCGTTCACCAACCTGACCTTCGACTGGGTCTGCCCGGAAGACCTGCGCGAGCAGATCCCCTATATCGGCGGGGTGGAAATGCCCTTCGCCTATGGCGACCTGCAGGCCGAAATGGAACTGATCAACCGCGCCTATATCGAGGTGATGCAGGCCGGCGACGCCATGGGCCGGGTGTTCACCTTCCCGATTCCGACCTACAACATCACCCATGACTTTCCCTGGGACAGCGAGAACGCCGACCGCCTGTTCGAGATGACAGCACGCTACGGCCTGCCGTACTTCCAGAATTTCCTCAATTCCGACATGCAACCCAATCAGGTGCGCTCGATGTGCTGCCGCCTGCAACTGGACGTGCGCGAACTGCTCAAGCGCGGTGGCGGCCTGTTCGGCTCGGCCGAGCAAACCGGCTCGCTGGGCGTGGTGACCATCAACTGCGCACGCCTGGGCTATCTGTTCAAGGGCGACACCCAGGGCCTGCTCAAGCGCCTCGATCAGTTGATGGAACTGGCGATGGAGAGCCTGGAGGTCAAGCGCAAGGTGATCCAGCACCACATGGACGCCGGGCTCTATCCCTATACCAAGCGTTACCTGGGCACCCTGCGCAATCACTTCTCGACCATCGGCCTGAATGGCATGCACGAGATGCTGCGCAACTTCACCGGCGATGAGGAGGGCATGCATACGCCGAAGGGCCGTGAATTCGCCTTGCTCCTGCTCGACCATGTGCGGGCCACCCTGGTGCGCTTCCAGGAAGAAACCGGGCAGATGTACAACCTCGAGGCCACGCCGGCCGAGGGCACCACCTACCGCTTCGCCAAGGAAGACCGCAAGCGCTACCCGGACATTCTCCAGGCCGGCACCTTTGATGCGCCTTACTACACCAACTCCTCGCAATTGCCGGTGGGTTTCACCGACGACCCCTTCGAGGCGCTGGAACTGCAGGACGAACTGCAGTGCAAGTACACCGGCGGCACCGTGCTGCACCTGTACATGGCCGAGCGGATTTCCTCGATCCAGGCCTGCAAGCAACTGGTGCGCAATGCCCTGGGGCGTTTCCGCCTGCCGTACCTGACGATTACCCCGACGTTCTCGATTTGCCCGGTGCACGGCTACCTGGATGGCGAACACGAGTTCTGCCCGAAATGCGACGAGGCGCTGCTGCAGAAGCAGCAAAGCTGCGCCGCCACCACAAACTGTAGCGCCTGACGTCGTAGGAGCGGGGGGACGCCCAGTCCCATGCCCGCGATGCTTTTGCATCGTTGGTTTTCGCGGGCATGGCCCGCTCCTACAGGATGTGAATACAGGATGCGAACCATTTTACCCACAGCAAGGAGCGACACCATGCAAAGCACTCAGCAACTCCCCGCAGCACAACGCCAGCGTTGTGAAGTCTGGACCCGGGTGATGGGTTATCACCGCCCGGTCACTGCCTTCAACCCGGGCAAGCAGTCCGAGCACTTAGAGCGTCAGCACTTCACCGAAGCGGCGGCGCGAGTACGCACTGCGTGAGCAGAGCGCTACGGGTCGGGGGCATGGTGCCCCTGACCACCCTCGACTACCCCGGCCTGCTGGCTTGCGTACTGTTCTGTCAGGGCTGCGCCTGGCGCTGTCGTTATTGCCACAACCCTGACCTGATCCCGGCCCGTGGCTCGCATGAAATCACCTGGCAGCAGGTGTTGGAATTTCTCCAGCGGCGTCAGGGCTTGTTGCAGGCCGTGGTGTTCAGTGGCGGCGAGGCGACCCTGCAGGGCGGTCTGGTGCCGGCAATGGAACAGGTGCGTCAGCTGGGTTATCGCGTCGGACTGCACAGTGCAGGGATCAAGCCCTGGGCGTTTTCCTGGGCGGTCAAGGCGGCGGACTGGGTCGGTTTCGACATCAAGGCCCTGGCCGAGGATGCCGAGCTGATCACCGGGGTCAGCGGCAGCGGCAAGGCCAACTGGCGCAGCCTGGAACACCTGCTGGCCAGCGGCGTGGACTACGAGTGCCGCACCACCGTGCATTGGCACCTGCTGGATGTGGAAAAGCTCTGGCGCATCGGCCAGCGCCTGCATGCCTTCGGCGTCGAACGCTTCGCCGTGCAGTTGGTGCGCAGCGCGCGCATGCTCGACCCTGATCTGCCCATGGCCGCGACGCCGAACGAGGCGGGCGAGCTGTGGCTGCGCCTGGAACAACTGTTTCCGCATTTCGAATTGCGTGATCATTGATCGCGAAATAGGCATTCCCAGGGCATGCCCTCGTCGCAGAGCGGAGCGACACAGCCCAACGTCTATAGTGGATTTGCAACATTGCCGGTTAGACCTCGCTGGGTTTCGCGCCGCTCAGCCTAGGCTCCCGGCCCAAGCTATGTGTTTGCGTGGGCGGGTCGGGGCGGGCGACGATCCGGCTAACCGCCCACAACAGCGGCGCACGTAGCGGGAGCGGGTTGTGCGCGAGAATTGACTCTCGTCAGGTGCTGCGCCTGCGCCGCGCCGTACAATCGCGGCATTATTGCCGGCTCCCTGAGCGGGCAGGGCGGGCGCTGCGCTAGCCGCAGTCGCGGTCTTCCTATTCATGCTACGAGGTGGTCGAACATGGACCAATCGCTGAACTTCAATCGCGCGCTGGTCGAGAAGTACGATCGCCCGGGGCCGCGCTATACCTCCTATCCCACCGCGCCGCAGTTCCATCAGGCGTTTGCCATGGACGATTACCAGAACGCCGTTGCCGCGAGCAATCAGGCGATCGCGCCCAAGCCGTTGTCGCTGTATATCCACATCCCGTTCTGCCAGAGCCTTTGCTACTACTGCGCCTGCAACAAGATCATCACCAAGAAGACCCACCGCGCGGTGGAGTACCTGACCTACCTCAAGCGCGAGATCGCCATGCAGGCGGCGTTGTTCGACAGCACGCGCAAGCTGACCCAGTTGCACCTGGGCGGCGGCACGCCGACCTACCTGACCAGCGAGCAACTGGCCGACCTGATGGCCACCTTGCACCAGGCGTTCAATATGGATGACAGCGACGACCACGAGTTCTCCATCGAGGTCGACCCGCGCACCATCAGCACCGAGCAGATCCAGCAGTTGCGTGGGCTCGGCTTCAATCGCCTGAGCTTCGGCGTGCAGGACTTCGATGCCGACGTGCAGGCGGCGGTCAACCGGGTGCAGAGCGAGGAGCAGGTCTATGCGCTGGTCGCCGCCGCGCGCGAGGCGCAGTTCAAGTCGGTCAGCGTCGACCTGATCTACGGCCTGCCGCTGCAGACGGTGGCCAGTTTCGACGTCACCCTGAGCAAGATCATCGCCCTGCGCCCGGATCGTATCGCCGCCTACAGCTATGCCCACCTGCCGGAATTGGTGCGCGCGCAACGGCTGATCCGCCGCGAAGACATGCCGCCGCCGGAGCGCAAGCTGGAGCTGCTGGAGCTGACCATCAAGCGCCTGACCGACGCCGGCTACGTGTATATCGGCATGGACCATTTCGCCCTGCCGGATGACGAACTGGCCCTGGCCCGCGCCAATGGCACCTTGCAGCGTAATTTCCAGGGTTATTCGACCCATGCCGATTGCGACCTGATCGGCCTCGGCGTGTCCTCGATCGGCAACGTCGGCGACAGCTACAGCCAGAGCGTCAAGGAGCTCTCGCAGTACTACGCGCGCCTCGATCAGGGCCTGCTGCCGGTGCATCGCGGCTACAGTCTGAACGCCGACGACCTGCTGCGCCGCGAGGTGATCAGCGCCCTGATGTGCCATGGCCGGGTCGACTTCGCCACCGTCGAGGCGCGCCACGGGATTTGTTTCAAGGATTACTTTGCCGACTCCCTGGCGGCACTCGAGGAGCATGTGGCGGATCGCCTGGTGGAAATCTACGGCGATTCCCTGGTGCTGCTGCCACAGGGGCATCTGATGATGCGCAGCGTGGCCATGGCCTTCGACGCCTACCTCGGCGCTGCGCAGAAGGGTAGCTTCTCGCGTACGGTCTGAGGGGCGCCAGCCCTGACCCACTGGTATTTGTAGGAGCTAGCTTGCTAGCGATCTTGGGACCATCAGATCGCCAGCAAGAACTGGGCGTCCCCCTGGCTCCTACGATCATTTCGAGGTGGCTCACTGAGACGGCTCACCAGGAAGGATCCAGTTATGAGTTATTCACTGCTGCACGTACTGCACCTGCTGGCGGCGATTGCCTTTATCGGCACACTGTTCTTCGAGGTGATCATCCTCGCCAAGGTCAAGCCGCAGCTCGCGCCTGGCGCGGTGGCCGAGCTGGAGCAGGCACTCGGCCGGCGCACCCGCACGGTGCTGCACTGGGTGGTGCTGCTGGTCTACGGCGCCGGCTTCGGCCTGGCCTGGCAGCACCGCCAGGCGCTGGCCGACCCCTTCGCCAGCAGTTTCGCCACCTTGTTGAGCCTGAAAATCGTGCTGGCCGTCAGCCTGTTCTTCAGCTTCGGCCTGGTCGCCATGCTGCTCAGGTCTGGGCGCATGAGCCCGAGCCTGTACCGCAAACTGCACTGGGCGGTGCTGGCGCAGATGCTCGGCATCGTCCTGCTGGCCAAGGGTATGTTCTATATCCACTGGTAGCGGGATCGCGGCCAAGGCCGCTATGAGCTGAGTAGGGGGGATGACGCTGTTTTCATCCACCATCGCTATTGGTGGATGGGTAAAGCGTCATCCCCCCTACGGGATCGCAGCCCCTGTGAAATATGAGGCTATTGCCAGCAGTCCCGTAGCCCGGATGAAATCCGGGGAGCTTTGGCACCTGCAATACCGCTCCCGGATTGCATCCGGGCCACAAGAGCCTGCGCGCCACTATCAGCTTTGTCAGCCGAGGTAATGATCTCGATCAAGCTTGTTCGCCTGCTGAGCGGCTGTGATGGGCAGCGATTCAGGCGGGCGAATATCCTGGGTTTTACCCTGGTGGCGGCCTAACGTGAAACCTCAAGCCATTACCGATTCGAGGTTCGCCATGCACTTCGCCTACAGCCCCCGCACCGAAGCACTGCGTCAGCAGCTGCGCAATTTCATGGACGCTCATGTGCTGCCGCGCATCGGCGCCTGGCACCAAGCTGTCGGCGCCGGCCAGTTTCCGGTGCCATTCATGGCTGACCTCAAGGCCCTGGCCCGCAGCGAGGGGTTGTGGAACCTGTTCCTTCCGGCGCTGGGCGCGGACGAGCCGGGCACCCGCCTGAGCAATCTGGAATACGCACCGCTGGCGGAGATCATGGGTCGCGTGTCCTGGGCCTCGGAGGTGTTCAACTGCAACGCGCCGGACACCGGCAACATGGAGTTGCTGCACCTGTTCGCCACGCCCGAGCAGCGTGCGCGCTGGCTGCTGCCGTTGCTCAACGGCGAGATCCGCTCGGCCTTCGCCATGACCGAGCCGGACGTGCCGTCTTCGGATGCCAGCAATATCCAGACCCTGATCCGCCGCGACGGCGACGAGTACGTGATCAACGGGCGCAAGTGGTTCATCACCAATGCCTCGCACCCCGACTGCAGGCTGCTGATCGTCATGGGCAAGACCGACCCGGATGCCGACACCCACCAGCAGCAGAGCATGATCCTGGTGCCGTTCGATACGCCCGGGGTCGAGCTGTTGCGCAACATCCCGGTGATGAACCACATCGCCCCGGAAGGCCATAGCGAGCTGCTGTTGCGCAATGTGCGGGTGCCGGTCGGCAATCTGCTGGGCGAGGAGGGCGCGGGCTTCATGATGGCCCAGGCACGCCTCGGCCCCGGACGCGTGCACCACTGCATGCGCTCGATCGGCATGGCCGAGCTGGCCCTGGAGTTGATGGTCGAGCGCTGCCAGGAGCGCAAGGCCTTCGGCAAGTACCTGCACCAGTACGCCAATATCGGCGACTGGATCGCCGAGTCGCGCATCGAGATCGAACAGGCGCGGCTGCTGGTCCTCAAGGCCGCCTGGATGATCGACGAAGTCGGCGCCAAGGCCGCGCGCAAGGAAATCGCCATGATCAAGGCGCTGGTGCCGGGCATGCATACCCGCGTGGTCGACCGCGCCATGCAGGTCTATGGCGCCATGGGCTTGACCCCGGATACGCCGCTGGCCGATATGTGGACCACCGGCCGCGCCCTGCGCTTCGCCGACGGCCCGGACCAGGTGCATCTGCGCAGCATCGCCCGCATGGAGCTCAAGGCTAGCGCGGCCACGCGGGGGGCGACCGCGGCGTATCTGACCCCGCACGGGATGTGATCGATTTTGTCAGCTACTATTCGAAGACATTGCGGATTGTGGTAACGCGACTGGGGGCGCGCGACGCCCCCTGGGGTCTGGCACCGAGCGTGCTCGCCGCGCACCAATGGCCCAATGCCTCAGCCCGATCAGGCGCTGTACGGCGTTGGCATCCCCGCGGCAGGATGTCGCAACTTGATTTTGGTCAAGGGGAGGGTGGGCATGCATCCCCTACCATGACGGCACGTTCCTAGCCGCCTAAGGCGGATAAGTCATATGCAAACCTGTCAGCTGCCGAATGTAGTCCCCTGTCGTTCATCTACCGCTGTTACGGTGGTCGTTCGATCCAACCACCAAAGCCGGTCAATCATGGACAGTTTCCCCTCCCTGCACAGTGCCTGGCGCTCATGGGGGGTAGCTGTCGTGGTTTTGTTCGTCTGCATGTTTGCAACTTTCCAGGGCGTTCAGGCCAAGAGCTACGGCGAAATAGAGCAACAACGCATCGATCTGGTTTTTCCCAAGACTGATAGCGTTTCCGAGCCGCAAGGCGAGTTCAAGGTGCGCACCCTGTCGAGTGGCGACGAGGTGCTCGGCTATGTGTTCCAGAGCCTGGATGTGGTCGATATACCGGCCTATTCCGGCAAACCGATCAACATGCAGGTGATCCTCGACACCGCAGGCGTGATTCAGGACGCCTATGTGCTCGAGCACCACGAGCCGATTCTGCTGATCGGCATCCCCGAAGCCAAACTGCACGCCTTCAACGCCAAGTACCAGGGCATCAAGGTCAACCAGCGGGTGGTGGTCGGCCGTTCCAGTGACCCGGATGCGGTGACTGTCGATGCGGTCACCGGCGCCACCGTGACGGTCATGGTGGTCAACGAGGTGGTGATGCGCGCCGCGCACAAGGTGGCGGTGTCTCTAGGCCTGGTCGGAGAGGCTGCCGGCCTGGCGCAGAAACCGGCCACGGTGCGCGAGGATCTCTACCAGCCTGCCGACTGGACCCAGCTCACCGGCAACGGCGCCATCCGCCGCCTGCACCTGACCCGTGGCCAGATCGACGAGGCCTTCAAGGGCAGCGAAGCCGAGGGCGTCGATGAGGCGGCGCCCGATCAGGTCGACGACACCTTCATCGACCTCTACGCCGCCCACCTGAACGCGCCGACCATCGGCCGCAACCTGCTTGGCGACAGTCAGTACCGCTTCCTGATGGACGGGCTCAAGCCCGGCGAGCAGGCGATTGCCGTACTGGGTAGCGGCGAGTATTCGTTCAAGGGTTCGGGCTATGTGCGCGGTGGCATCTTCGACCGGGTGCAGCTGCGCCAGTTCGGCGAAACGATTAGCTTCCATGACCGCGATTTCGAGCGCCTGAGCGATGTCTACGCCGAGGGCATGCCGGATTTCAAAGAGATGGCGATCTTTATCGTGCGCGAGCCGACCGGCTTCGATCCGGGTTCACCCTGGGCCCTGGAGCTGCTGGTGAAGCGGCAGACCGGCCCGATCAGCGGCATCTTCAGCAGTTTCGAACTGCCCTACCAGATGCCGGAAGAGTACCTCGAGCGGCCGCAACCGACCGCCGCAGAGCTGGCCGCGACCGAAGAAGCCAATCGGCCGCTGTGGTTGAATATCTGGTACCAGAAGAGCTTCCAGATCGGCGTGATCAGCCTGGCGTTGCTGTTGCTCACGGTGATCCTGTTCCTTCAGGACAAGTTCACCCAGCGTCCGCATTTCCTCCACTGGTTGCGTCGTGGTTACCTGATCTTCACCGTGGTGTTCATCGGCTGGTATGCCTTGGGCCAGTTGTCGGTGGTCAACGTACTGACCTTCGTCCATGCCCTGGTGCAGGATTTCCGCTGGGAGCTGTTCCTCACCGACCCGATCATCTTCATTATCTGGACCTTCACCGCCGCCAGCATCCTGCTCTGGGGGCGGGGCGTGTTCTGCGGCTGGCTGTGTCCGTTCGGCGCCTTGCAGGAGCTGATCAACGAGGCCGCGCGCAAACTGAAAATCCCCCAGTACGAACTGCCTTTCGCGCTGCATGAGCGGCTCTGGGCGATCAAGTACATCATCCTCCTGCTGCTGTTCGGCCTCTCCCTGGAATCGCTGGCCACCGCCGAGCGCTTTGCCGAAGTGGAGCCGTTCAAGACCGCAATCACCCTCAAATTCGACCGCCAATGGTGGTTCGTGCTCTATGCGGTGATTCTCCTGGTGATCAACATCTTCACCCGCAAGGTCTACTGCCGCTATGTCTGCCCGCTGGGCGCGGCGCTGGCCATTCCGAGCAAGTTCCGCCTGTTCGACTGGCTCAAGCGGCGCAAGGAGTGCGGCAACCCGTGCCAGCTGTGTGCCAAGGAATGCGAGATCCAGGCGATCCACCCGGACGGCCATATCAATCACAACGAGTGCCACTACTGCCTCGATTGCCAGATGACCTACCACAACGACGACAAGTGCCCGCCGCTGATTCTCAAGCAGAAGAAGCGCAGCAAGCAGGCTCCTGTCAGCGCCCAGTTGATACCCGTAGTGCAAGTAGCCGTCCCTGAGCGAGCCCTATAAGCGCGTGAGCGCGGCCGTATTTATCTAGTCAAGGAGCAGCACCGTGAGCGATAAAGAACCGAAGAACAAGCCGCCAATCGATGGCAAAGAGCAGGCGCAAATGCTGGAAAAGGCCGGCTTGAGCCGCCGCGGTTTCCTGGGTGCCAGCGCCATGACAGGCGCGGCCCTGGTCGGCGCGACAGCCTTGGGCAGCGCAGTGATGACCCGCGAGTCCTGGGCCGCTGCGGTCAAGGAATCGAAGTCGAAGATCCATGTCGGCCCCGGCGAGCTGGATGAATACTACGGTTTCTGGAGCGGCGGTCATCAGGGCGAAGTGCGGGTGATGGGCGTGCCCTCGATGCGTGAGTTGATGCGCATCCCGGTGTTCAACATCGACTCCGCCACCGGTTGGGGCCTGACCAACGAAAGCAAGCACATCATGGGCGAGAGCGCCAAGTTCCAGAACGGCGACTGCCACCACCCGCACATCTCCATGACCGACGGCCAGTACGACGGCAAGTACCTGTTCATCAACGACAAGGCCAACAGCCGGGTCGCGCGCATCCGTCTGGACATCATGAAGTGCGACAAGATGCTCACCGTGCCCAACGTGCAGGCCATCCACGGCCTGCGCCTGCAGAAGGTGCCGCATACCAAGTACGTGTTCGCCAACGCCGAGTTCGTCATTCCGCACCCCAACGACGGCAGCAATTTCGATCTGCAGGACAAGAACGCCTACACCATGTTCAATGCCATCGATGCCGAGAAGATGGAGGTGGCCTTCCAGGTCATAGTCGACGGCAACCTGGACAACACCGACGCCGACTACACCGGCAAGTACGCGGCCTCCACCTGCTACAACTCGGAAAAGGCCACCGACCTCGGCGGCATGATGCGCAACGAGCGCGATTGGGTGGTGGTGTTCAACATCGAACGCATCGAAGCAGCGATCAAGGCCGGCAAGTTCACCACCCTGGGCGACTCAAAGAGCCCGGTGGTCGACGGTCGTGCAGGCTCGCAACTGACCCGCTACATCCCGGTGCCGAAGAACCCGCACGGCTGCAACACCTCGCCTGACGGCAAGTACTTCATCGCCAACGGCAAGCTGTCGCCGACCTGCTCGATGATCGAGATCGCCAAGCTCGACGACCTGTTCGACGACAAGCTCAAGGACCCGCGCGACGCCATCGCCGCCGAGCCGGAACTCGGCCTGGGCCCGCTGCACACCACCTTCGACGGTCGCGGCAATGCCTACACCACGCTGTTCATCGACAGCCAGGTGGTCAAGTGGAACATGGACGAGGCCGTGCGCGCCTACAAGGGCGAGAAGGTTAACTACATCAAGCAGAAGCTCGATGTGCACTACAACCCGGGACACAACCACGCCTCTCTCTGCGAAACCCGCGACGCCGACGGCAAGTGGCTGGTGGTGCTGAGCAAGTTCTCCAAGGATCGCTTCCTGCCGACCGGCCCGCTGCATCCGGAAAACGATCAGTTGATTGATATTTCCGGCGATGAAATGAAGCTGGTGCACGACGGCCCGACCTTTGCCGAGCCGCACGACTGCATCCTGGCGCGCCGCGACCAGATCAAGACCAAGAAGATCTGGGATCGCAACGATGACTTCTTCGCGCCGACCGTCGAGCGGGCGAAGAAGGACGGCATCAACCTGGAGGCCGATAACAAGGTCATCCGTGATGGCAACAAGGTCCGCGTGTACATGACCTCGATGGCGCCAGCCTTCGGCCTGACCGAGTTCAACGTCAAGCAGGGCGATGAAGTCACTGTGACCATCACCAACATCGACCAGATCGAAGACGTGTCCCACGGTTTCGTCATGACCAATCACGGTGCCAGCATGGAGATCAGCGCCCAGCAGACCTCGTCGATCACCTTCATCGCCGACAAGCCTGGCCTGCACTGGTACTACTGCAGCTGGTTCTGCCATGCCCTGCACATGGAAATGGTCGGCCGCATGCTGGTCGAGCCGGCGTAATGGCATAGCCCCGTAGCCCGGATGCAATCCGGGGAGATGGTTGATATAGCCCCCCGGATTTCATCCGGGCTACGGACTAACCGCTAAATGGCTCAAGGTAAATCGCAGTGTTAAACACCCAGGCAATGGCATGGCTGCACGCCAGCGCACTATTGCTGCTTATTCTCTGCGGCGCTGCCCAGGCGGCGCCGCAACCCATCACCTCGCTGCCGCTACAGGCCGAGGGTGACAATCGCTGGCGCCTGCCCGCCGGCGAATATCAAGGTTCGTTCAGCGTCGATCAGCCGATGCACATCCGCTGCGAACCGGGCGCCGTGCTGCAGGGGCGGGGGCAGGGCAACGGCCTGCTGATCAGCGTGGCCGAGGTGACCATCGAGGGCTGCACCATCCTCGACTGGGGGCGCAACCTTACCGACTTGAATTCCGCCGTATTCATCGGGCCCGAGGCGCGTGGCGCGGTGATCAAGGACAACCGCCTGCAGGGCCCGGGCTCCGGCATCTGGGTCGATGGCACGGCGGATGTCAGCCTGATCGGCAACCGCATCCAGGGCGATCCGAGCATCCGTTCCCAGGACCGCGGCAATGGGATTCACCTGTTTGCAGTGCGCGGCGCCAAGGTCATCGGCAACCAGGTGCGCGATACCCGTGACGGTATCTATATCGACACCTCCAACGGCAACCTGCTCGAAGGCAACACCCTCGAAGATTTGCGCTACGGCGTGCACTACATGTTCTCCAACGACAACCAGCTGCTCGGCAACACCACCCGGCGCACCCGCACCGGCTATGCGCTGATGCAGAGCCGCAAGCTGACGGTGATCGGCAATCGCTCCGAACAGGACGAGAACTACGGCATCCTGATGAACTACATCACCTATTCGACCATCCGTGACAATTTCGTCAGCGATGTGCGCAGCGGTAGCGGCTCGACCGGCGACAACATGATTGCCGGTGCCGAGGGCAAGGCGCTGTTTATCTACAACTCGCTGTTCAACAGCATCGAGCACAACCATTTTCAAGGCAGCGCCCTGGGCATTCACCTGACCGCCGGCTCCGAGGACAACCGCATCGTCGGCAACGCCTTTGTGGACAACCAGCAGCAGGTCAAGTATGTCGCGGTGCGCACCCAGGAATGGTCGGTGGAGGGGCGCGGCAACTACTGGAGCGATTATCTGGGCTGGGATCGCAACGACGATGGCCTCGGCGATATTGCCTACGAACCCAACGACAACGTCGACCGTCTGCTGTGGCTGTACCCGCAGGTGCGTCTGTTGATGAACAGCCCGGGCATCGAGTTGCTGCGTTGGGTGCAGCGCGCCTTCCCGGTGATGAAATCCCCTGGCGTGCAGGACAGCCACCCGCTGATGCAACTGCCGACCACCGATCTGCTGCCAACCCGCCAGGAGCCAACGCCATGAATGCCGTCGAGATCGAAGGCGTCAGCCAGCAATACGGCAGCATGACCGTGCTGCACGACTTGAACCTGTGTCTGGGCGAAGGCGAAGTGCTCGGCCTGTTCGGCCACAACGGCGCCGGCAAGACCACCAGCATGAAACTGATTCTCGGCCTGCTGCAGGCCAGCAGAGGCCGGGTACAGGTGCTCGGGCGCAGTCCGAATGACTCGCTGGTGCGCCGTCAGCTCGGCTATCTGCCGGAGAACGTGACCTTCTATGCACAACTCAGCGGACGCGAGACCCTGCGTCATTTCGCCCGGCTCAAGGGCGCCGCACTGACCCAGGTGGACGCGCTGCTGGAACAGGTCGGCCTGGCCGACGCCATGGAGAGACGGGTCAAGACCTACTCCAAAGGCATGCGTCAGCGTTTGGGCCTGGCCCAGGCATTGCTCGGCGCGCCGCGCCTGCTGCTGCTCGACGAACCCACGGTCGGCCTCGACCCCATCGCCACCCAGGATCTCTACCAACTGGTCGACCGCCTGCGTCAGCAGGGCACCAGCATCATTCTCTGCTCCCATGTGTTGCCGGGGGTCGAGGCACATATCAACCGCGCGGCGATTCTGGCCCATGGTCGTCTACAGGCGGTCGGCAGCCTGGCCAGCCTGCGCGAAGACGCCGGCCTGCCGGCAGTGATCCGTGCCAGTGGGCTGAAACAGAGCGCGCAGTTGTTGCAACGCTGGCACGCCGACGGGCATCAAGCCCGCTCGGTCGGCGTCGATGGCATCGAAGTGGTGGCGATCAACGGTCACAAGCTTGGCCTGCTGCGCCAGTTGCTTGGCGAGGGCGAGGCGCAGGACATCGATATCCACCAGCCATCGCTGGAGGATCTGTACCGGCATTACATGGACCAGGCCCGGAGCACTCGGGCCGGGGAGGGTGCGCTATGACGCAGATCTGGAATATCGCCCGCAAGGAACTCAGCGACGGCCTGCGCAACCGCTGGTTGCTCGCCATCAGCCTGTTGTTCGCGGTACTGGCGGTAGGCATCGCCTGGCTCGGCGCGGCGGCGTCCGGGCAACTGGGCTTTACCTCGATCCCGGCGACCATCGCCAGCCTGGCCAGCCTGGCCACCTTTCTGGTACCGCTGATCGCGTTGCTGCTGGCCTATGACGCCATCGTCGGCGAAGACGAGGGCGGCACTTTGATGCTGTTGCTGACCTACCCCCTGGGTCGCGGTCAGTTGCTGCTGGGCAAGTTCGTCGGCCACGGTCTGATCCTGGCGCTGGCCACCCTGATCGGTTTCGGCTGCGCGGCCCTGGCCATCGCCGTGCTGGTTGAGGATGTCGAACTGGGCCTGCTGGCCTGGGCCTTTGGCCGCTTCATGCTGTCCAGCACGCTGCTCGGCTGGGTGTTTCTGGCCCTGGCTTATGTGCTGAGCAGCAAGGTCAGTGAAAAATCCAGCGCCGCCGGGCTGGCCCTGGGCGTGTGGTTCCTCTTCGTGCTGGTGTTCGATCTGGCCTTGCTGGCGCTGCTGGTGCTGAGCGAAGGCAAGTTCAACCCGGATCTGCTGCCCTGGCTGCTGCTGCTCAACCCGGCCGACGTCTACCGGCTGATCAACCTGTCCGGCTTCGCGGGCAGCGACAATACCGTCGGCGTGATGGCCCTGGGCGGCGACCTGCCGGTCGACGGCCTGCTGCTGTGGCTGTGCCTGTTGCTGTGGGTTGGCGCGCCGCTGCTGTTGGCCTATTGGGTGTTTCTGCGCCGGCCGACCTGATTTTTGCCTATACCGTGCTTCTGTAGGGGGCGCCGCGCGCACCGGCGTTTGCCCTGGTGCGCACGGCGCACCCTACGAGGTCTGTTTCAAGTAACGCGAAAGTGGCTATGCCGCGAAGGGCGTGATGATTTGGGAGCCGCTCGCGGCATCCCCGCTAGGGAGAAAACAGTGATAAAGACTATTTGCCAGCTCACCACACGGACCCTGTTGGCCGTGCTGCTCGGTGCCGGCCTGTTGGCCTGCAGCGAACCCGAAAGCTTGCAGCGGAGCCTGGACCCGGTGGCGTTTCACGACACTGACGAGTGCCATGTGTGCGGCATGGTCATCACCGACTTTCCTGGGCCCAAGGGCCAGGCGGTGGATAAAGCCGGGGTGAAGAAATTCTGTTCCGCCGCCGAGATGCTCGGCTGGTGGCTGCAACCGGAAAACCGAATCGGCGATGCCAAGCTCTACGTGCACGACATGGGCCGTAGCGACTGGCTCAAGCCCGACGACAGCCACCTGATCGATGCCACCAGCGCCTTCTATGTGGTCGGCCTCGGCGACAGCGGGTTGAAAGGCGCCATGGGTGCGGTGCTGGCCTCGTTTGCCGATGAGCAGGCAGCCGGCAAACTGGCCGCTATCCACGGCGCTCGGGTGTTACGCTTCGAGCAGATCGACCAGGGCGTGCTGCAACAGGCCGCCGCCACGCAACATGTGGGTATGCATGGGCAAGCCACGCATTGAGTCCAGGTCGTGAATGTTTGCCATTATTCGCAAAGTAGGAGATCCAAATGGGTATCAGCATCTGGCAACTTCTGATCGTTCTGCTGATCGTGGTCATGCTGTTCGGCAGCAAACGCCTGCGCAGCCTGGGCTCCGACATTGGCGGGGCAATCGGCGGCTTTCGCAAATCGATGGGCAGCGACGATGCACCGCAGCAGCCGGAATCGACCAAGCAGCCGTAGCCGGTTGCTCCCGGCCTGCCAAATAGCCCCGTAGGAGCGGCCGCCCAGTCCTCGACGCCCCGCTGTCGCGCAGCAGACTGTGTGCTCGAGGATCAAGACCCTAGGATGGGTCGGGCCGCGTAGGTTAGCCGCCGAGACGATGTCAGGTAGGCTGCAAACGGGTACAGGCATAAACCGCCGGATGGTTATCGCTGCGCTCAACGCCTTCCTACGGCCGAGGGTGTACCTGCATTTGTAGGGCACGGAGTGTTTGCTGACACGGTGTTGGGTTATGCGGTACCTGGAAGCTGGGTTTTCCCGCCGTTAACCCATCCGACGAACTGCACGGACAGCAGGGGTCTAACGCAAATGCTCCATCGCCCAGACTGCGGCCTCGACTCGCGAGCGCAGGCCGAGTTTATGCAGCAGGTTTTTCACGTGGACCTTGACCGTACCTTCGGTGATGCCGAGTTTGTGGCCGATGACTTTGTTGCTGTGGCCGGCGGCAATGGTTTTCAGCACCTGGCGTTCGCGGTCGGTGAGGTCGGCCTGCGCGCTGGCCTGCGGCGAGCGCAGCGCCTGGGCGAGAATCCGGGTCAGGGTGGGGCTGACCACCAGGCTGCCTTGCAGGGCATCGCGAATCGACTGGATCAGCAGCTCCGGCTCCATGTCCTTGAGCAGGTAACCATCGGCATCCAGGCGCATGGCGTCGCGGATGTCATCTTCGGAGTCGGACACGGTGAAGATCAGCACCTTGCCGTGATAATGCATCTCGCGCAGGCGGCGCAGGGTTTCCAGGCCGTTCATCTGCGGCATGTTGTTGTCCAGCAGGATCAGCTCGGGCTGTAGCTGGCCGACCATTTCCAGGGCTTCCTGGCCATGCCCGGCCTCGCCGACGACTTCCAGGTCTTCCTCGAGTTCGAGCAGCTGGCGCATGCCGCGGCGCATCATCGGGTGGTCATCGACCAGCAAGATGCTGTGGCGCAGGGGACTGCTGTGGCCGATGGATGGCTTCATGCGGCGCTACCTTCTTCATGACGCCCGAGGAACTCGGGGCGGAACTGCAAATGGATACGCGTGCCCTGGGGCGCGCGGGGTTCGATGTCGAGTTGGCCATGCAGGCTGCGCGCACGCTCCTGCATGATGGTCAGGCCGTGGTGCTGGCGCGGGTCAAAGCCCGGAACCAGGCCGCAGCCGTCGTCTTCGACCGACAATTCGACCTGTTCGCCGACCTGGCGCAGGCGCAGCCAGGCGTGTTTGGCCTGGGCATGCCGGGCGCAGTTGGACAGCGCCTCGCGGGCAATCTGCAACAGGTGAATCTGCTCGCTGGCCGAGAGCTGAAAGGCCAGGCGGTCGATCTGCAGTTCGGCGCTGAAGTCGCCACGCTTGGCGAACTCCTGCACCGTGTCCTTGAGTTCCTGGTCGAGGCCGCCGTCCTGGATCTGCAGGCGGAAGGTGGTCAGCAGTTCGCGCAGTTGCCGGTAGGCGGTGTTCAAGCCGTCGCGCAGTTCGTCGCTGACGGTTTCCAGGGTTTGTGCGCTTTCACCGCGGCGGATCAGGGTCTGCAGGCGGCTGACTTGCAGCTTCATGTAGGACAGTGCCTGGGCCAGCGAGTCATGCAGTTCGCGGGCGATGATGGTGCGCTCGTCGAGCAGCAGCAGGCGATGTTCCTGCTCGCGCTGGCGTTTGAGCGACAGCGCCGTGCCGACCTGGTTGGCCAGGGCCTGGATCAGTGCGGTTTCCCAGGTCTGCGGCCGGTGTCCGTCGCGGAAGTAGGCTTTCAGCTCGCCGAGGTTATTGCCCTGGTTGCTGATGATGAAGGTGGCCTGGTCGGGGTTGGTCTTGCGCTCGCAGGTGGCGCAATCGCTGCGCGCACAGACCTCGCGGGTTTCGCTGCCATGCAGGGCCAGCAGTTGCTCGCTGGGTGCATGGACATTGTCCTGCAGGCACAGGGTCAGGCGCAGGCCCGGCAGGCGTTGCTGGAAGCGGCTGATCAGCTCGTCGAGGTGCTCGGCATTGGCCAGGCGGGTGGCCAGACTGCGGCTGTTCTGGTAGAGCAGCTCCAGGGCGGCATTGGTTTGCGCCAGGGTCTGGGTCTTCTGCGCCACCCGGCTTTCCAGGGTGCGGTGCGATTCCTCGATGGTCTCGGCCATGGCATTGAAGCTCTCGGCCATCTGCCCCAGCTCGTCCTCCGAGCGGAATTCGACCCGCGCGCCATGGTCGCCGTTGCGAAAGCGTTCGGCGGCCCTGACCAGTTCCTGCAGCGGGCTGATCACATTGAGCTGCAGTTCGTACATGCCCACCAGCAGGATGATCACGGTGATCAGCAGGGCGGCGCCCTGGATGCTCTGCTGCCAGCCCTGACGGCGCTCGCTCTGTTTCTGCAGGAGCATGACGAAGTGTTCCAGTTGGGCGACGAAGTTCTCGGAGTGCTGCTGGAAGGCATCCTTGTCGCCGCGATCCAGGGCCGGACGCAACTGTTCCTGCCACAGCCTATGAATATCGCCGTAGGCGTCGTACAGCGGGTCATCCGGGTTGCCTCTGATGTGCTGTTGCAGGGTGCCGTCCAGGCGCTGCTGCAGATCGTCGCGCAGCGCGGCGATGTTTTCCGGGGGCGCACCGGCTTCGAGTTGCCAGTTCAGGCGGTAGGTGGCCATGCGCAGGGAGCCGGCGGTATTGATCGCCGCCGCGTCGTCCTCGCTGAACCAGGCGATCAGCCCGGCGCTGATAGAGCTGCCAAGGGCCAGCACGGCGATCAGGGTCACCGCCAAACCGGCCCTGACCGGCACTGAACTGCGCATCCATCTCAACATCGCACTGACTACCTCTAAAGAACTCGGACTGCCTGCAGCCTGCTGGCCAAGAATCTATATTGTTTGTAAGTATCTGTTTTTAAAAGCGTTTTATGTGAAAAGCCGAGCTACCACTTAAGAGGTAGACGGGGGCAGGGTAGGCCCAAGCAGCTCTGAATTAATTGACCCAGGTCAAGTGCGCCAGCCCCTTGCCTATCTAGTGTGCCGCCCATGGTTCGGCAATTAGGGGGTTCGCTATGGCACGTTTGAGAACACAACAGGGCCTGGTTCTGGGCATGAGCACCCTGGCGTTCACTATCTGCTTCATGGTCTGGATGATGTTCGCCGTACTCGGCGTTCCGATCAAGGAGTTACTGCAACTCAACGATACCCAGTTCGGCCTGCTGGCCGCCACGCCGGTGCTCACCGGCTCCCTGGTACGTCTGCCGCTGGGCATGCTCACCGACAGGTTCGGCGGGCGCATCGTGTTCTTCCTGCTGATGCTGGTCTGCGTGTTGCCGATCTACATGATCAGCCTGGCCACCGAGTACTGGCACTTCCTGGTCCTCGGCCTGTTCGTCGGCCTGGCCGGCGGTTCCTTCTCGGTCGGTATCGCCTATGTCGCCAAGTGGTTCGAGCGGCAGAACCAGGGCTTCGCCATGGGTATCTTCGGTGCCGGTAACGCCGGCGCCGCGCTGACTAAGTTCGTCGCGCCGGCGATCATCGCCGCGGCCAGCTGGCAGATGGTGCCCAAGGTCTACTCGGCGATCATGTTCATCACCGCACTGCTGTTCTGGTTCTGCACCTACGAGAACAAGGGCCATCGGGTGCGTAGCAACGTGTCCCTGGCCGATCAGCTGCGCACCCTGAAAGACCCCAAGGTGATGCGCTACTGCCAGTACTACTCGATCGTCTTCGGCGGCTATGTGGCCCTGGCCCTGTGGATGACCAAGTACTACGTCGAGGAATACGGCTTCAACCTGCAGAGCGCCGCCTTGCTGGCCGCCTGCTTCTCCCTGCCGGGTGGTGTGTTGCGCGCCATGGGTGGCTGGATGTCGGACAAGTGGGGCGCGCAGAGCGTGACCTGGTGGGTGATGTGGGTGAGCTGGGTGTGCCTGTTCCTGCTGTCCTATCCGCAGACCGAACTGATCGTGCAGACCGTCAATGGCCCGCAGACCTACAACATCGGCCTCAATGCCTGGACCTTCACCGCGCTGCTGTTCGTCGTCGGCATCGCCTTCGCCTTCGGCAAGGCCTCGGTGTTCAAGTACATCTCCGATGACTACCCGGACAACATGGGCGCCATCTCCGGCATCGTCGGCCTGGCCGGCGGCCTCGGCGGTTTCATCCTGCCGATCATGTTCGGTGCCCTGGTCGACCTGACCGGCGTGCGCTCCTCCAGTTTCATGCTGATGTACGGCGTGGTCTGGGTCTCCCTGATCTGGATGTACTTCAGCGAAGTTCGCAAAACTCCCGTTATGGGCCTGGCCTCCGAAAAGGCCACGGTTCCTGCTTTCCTGCCGCTTGAAGGAGAATGAGCATGTCCGCAACCAAGAATCCCCCTATAGCCGGACAGCCTGTCCTGGGGCCGGTCATTCACGACTGGCGCCCGGAAGATCCACACTTCTGGGGCAGCATCGGCAAGCAGATAGCCACCCGCAACCTGTGGATCTCGATCCCCGCGCTGTTGCTGGCCTTCGCCGTGTGGATGGTCTGGAGCGCGGTGACCGTGCGCCTGAACAGCATCGGCTTCACCTTCAGCAACGACCAGTTGTTCTGGCTGGCAGCGCTGCCGGGCTTGTCCGGCGCCACGCTGCGGATTTTCTACTCCTTTATGGTGCCGATCTTCGGTGGCCGTAGGTGGACCGCCCTGAGCACCGCCTCGCTGCTGCTGCCGGCAGTGTGGATGGGCTTCGCCGTGCAGGACCCCAGCACCACCTACAGCGTGTTCGTGATCATCGCGCTGCTGTGCGGCTTCGGTGGCGGCAACTTCGCCTCGAGCATGGCCAACATCAGCTTCTTCTATCCCAAGTCGCAGCAGGGCACCGCGCTCGGCCTGAATGCCGGCCTGGGCAACCTCGGCGTATCGGTGATGCAGTTCAGCGTGCCGCTGGTGATTGGCGTCGGCCTGTTCGGCGCAGTCGGCGGTCAGGCCCAGGAACTGGGCGAAGGTAGCCAGCTGTGGCTGCAGAATGCCGGCTTCATCTGGGTGCCGTTTATCCTCGCGGTGGCCGTGGCGGCCTGGTTCGGCATGCACGACCTGAGCAGCGCCAAGGCATCCTTCAGCGAGCAGGCGGTGATCTTCAAGCGCAAGCACAACTGGTTGATGTGCTGGCTGTACCTGGCCACCTTCGGCTCCTTCATCGGCTTCGCCGCTGGCTTCCCGATGCTGATCAAGACCCAGTTTCCTGGCGTCGATCCACTGCAGTTTGCCTTCCTCGGTCCGTTGGTTGGTGCCCTGGTGCGCCCGCTGGGTGGCTGGCTGGCCGACAAGCTGGGCGGCGCACGGGTGACCCTGTGGAACTTCGTGCTGATGATCGCGGCGGTGTTCGGCGTCCTCGCCTTCATCCCGGTAGCCGGCACCGCGGGCAACTTCTACGGCTTCCTGGCCATGTTCATGTTGCTGTTCGTCACCACCGGCATCGGCAACGGCTCCACCTTCCGCATGATTCCGGTGATCTTCCGCACCCTGCACGAGCGCGGCAGCATCGGTAAAACGGCGGCGATCAAGGAGCAGGCGATCAAGAACGCCGGCAAGGAAGCGGCCGCGGTACTCGGCTTCAGTTCGGCTGTGGCGGCCTACGGCGCCTTCTTTATTCCGAAGTCTTTCGGCACCTCGATGGCCCTTACCGGCGGCCCGCAAATGGCCCTGTACGTGTTCATCGGCTTCTACGTCAGCTGCATCGGGGTGACCTGGTGGTGGTACTCGCGCAAAGGCGCAGAAGTCCCCTGCTAGCGGCGTACCGCCTCCCTCATCCGGCGCTGCGCGCCACCTTCTCCCGGAGGGAGAAGGGCATGAGGAAGTCGCCGCTGCGCGACTCGCGTTAACAGAATCGAATCATTGCGTGTGCGGGACGCAGATCCCGCAGCAAGCCTGAGAGGAAAAAGAGATGAGTCATCTACTCGACCAATTGCGTTTCTTCAACCGTAAGCAGGGTGAATTCGCCGATGGTCATGGCGAAACCCGCATCGAGTCCCGCGATTGGGAGAACGTCTACCGTGCGCGCTGGCAGTACGACAAGATCGTGCGTTCCACCCATGGGGTGAACTGCACCGGCTCGTGCTCGTGGAAGATCTACGTGAAGAACGGCCTGATCACCTGGGAAACCCAGCAGACCGATTACCCGCGTACCCGCAACGACCTGCCCAACCACGAGCCGCGCGGCTGTCCACGTGGTGCCAGCTACAGCTGGTACATCTACAGCGCCAACCGCCTTAAATACCCCAAGGTCCGTAAACCCCTGCTCAAGCTTTGGCGCGAAGCCCGGGCCAGCCTGAACCCGGTCGAGGCCTGGGCGAGCATCGTCGAAGACCCGGTCAAGGCCGAGTCCTACAAGAGCAAGCGTGGCATGGGCGGTTTCATCCGCTCGAGCTGGAACGAAGTCAACGAGATCATCGCCGCGGCCAACGTCTACACCGTCAAGGAGCACGGCCCGGACCGCGTGGTCGGCTTCTCGCCGATCCCGGCCATGTCGATGGTCAGCTACGCCGCGGGCAGCCGTTACCTGTCGCTGATCGGCGGCGTCTGCCTGTCGTTCTACGACTGGTACTGCGACCTGCCGCCGTCCTCGCCGCAGGTGTGGGGCGAGCAGACCGACGTGCCGGAATCGGCCGACTGGTACAACTCCAACTACATCATTGCCTGGGGCTCCAACGTGCCGCAGACGCGCACGCCGGACGCGCACTTCTTTACCGAGGTGCGTTACAAGGGCACCAAGACCGTATCCATCACCCCGGACTACTCCGAGGTGGCCAAGCTCACCGACCTCTGGCTGAACCCCAAGCAGGGCACCGATGCGGCGCTGGCCCAGGCGTTCAACCACGTCATTTTCAAGGAATTCCACCTCGACAAGCCGAGCGCCTACTTCACCGACTACGTGCGCCGCTACACCGACTTCCCGGTGCTGGTGCTGCTCAAGGATCACGTCGGTGCCACGCCTGAGCTGAACGGCTACCAGCCGGACCGCTTCCTGCGCGCCGCCGACCTGACCGACAACCTTGGCCAGGACAACAACCCCGAGTGGAAAACCATTGCCCTGGACAGCGAAACCAATCAACTGGTCTCGCCGCTGGGTTCGATCGGCTACCGCTGGGGCGAGAAGGGCAAGTGGAACATCGAAGCCCGCGAAGGCGGTGACGGTCGCGAGGTCAAGCTGCAACTCAGCCTGATCGGCGAAGAGATCGCCGAAGTGGCCTTCCCGTATTTCGGCGGCCAGACCCACGAGCACTTCCAGCATGTCGCCGGCGAAGCCGTGCAACTGCGTCGGGTGCCGGTGCGCACTATCACCCTGGCCGACGGCACTCAAGCCAAGGTCGCCACCGTGTTCGACCTGTCGGCAGCCAACCTGGCGATCGACCGCGGCCTGGGTGGCAGCAACGTTGCCAAGGATTACGACGACGCTAGCGTACCGGGCACCCCAGCCTGGCAGGAACTGATCACCGGCGTGTCGCGCGAGAAGGCGATCCAGATCGCCCGTGAATTCGCCGACAACGCCGACAAGACCAAGGGCCGTTCCATGATCATCGTCGGTGCGGCGATGAACCACTGGTACCACATGGACATGAACTACCGCGGCCTGATCAACATGCTGATGATGTGCGGTTGCGTCGGTCAAACCGGCGGCGGTTGGGCCCACTATGTCGGCCAGGAAAAACTGCGCCCACAGTGCGGCTGGCTGCCCCTGGCCTTCGGTCTGGACTGGAGCCGTCCGCCACGCCAGATGAACGGCACCAGCTTCTTCTATGCCCACAGTTCGCAGTGGCGTCACGAGAAGATGAGCATGCACGAAGTGCTCTCGCCGCTGGCCGACAAGTCGCAGTTCCCCGAGCACGCGCTGGACTACAACATCCGCGCCGAACGCGCCGGCTGGTTGCCGAGCGCCCCGCAGATGAACCGCAACCCGCTGCAGATCACTCGTGACGCCAAGGCGGCCGGCATGTCGCCGGTGGATTACGTACTCAAGTCGCTGCAGGACGACTCGCTGCGCTTCGCCTGCGAGCAGCCGGACAACCCGGTCAACTTCCCGCGCAACATGTTTATCTGGCGTTCCAACCTGCTGGGTTCTTCGGGCAAGGGCCACGAGTACATGCTCAAGTACCTGCTCGGTACCAAGAACGGCGTGATGAACGAAGACCTCGGCAAGCGTGGCGGCTTCAAGCCGAACGACGTCGAGTGGGTGGACGAAGGCGCGATCGGCAAGCTCGATCTGGTCACCACCCTGGACTTCCGCATGTCTTCCACCTGCGTCTACTCGGACATAGTTCTGCCGACGGCGACCTGGTACGAGAAGGACGACATGAACACCTCGGACATGCACCCCTTTATCCACCCGCTGTCCGCGGCCATCGATCCGGCCTGGGAATCGCGTTCCGACTGGGAAATCTATAAGGGCATCGCCAAGGCCTTCTCCGAGATGTCGGTCGGCCAACTGGGTGTCGAGCAGGATCTGGTCACCGTGCCGATGATGCACGACAGCCCCGGCGAACTGGCCCAGCCGTTCGGCGGCATCGACTGGAAAACCGCCGGCGAAGCTCCGGTGCCGGGCAAGAACTGCCCGAACATGACCGTGGTCGAGCGCGACTACCCGAACGTCTACAAGAAGTTCGCCTCCCTCGGCCCGTTGCTCGACAAGCAAGGCAACGGCGGCAAGGGCATCAACTGGAACACCGAGCATGAGGTCGAGTTCCTCGGCGAACTCAACCACAAGGTGCGTGCCGAAGGCGTCAGCAAAGGCCGGCCGCAGATCGAGTCGGCGATCGATGCCTGCGAGGTGATCCTCACCCTGGCCCCGGAAACCAACGGCCACGTGGCGCTCAAGGCCTGGGCGGCGTTGTCCGAGTTCACCGGGCTGGATCACAGCCACCTGGCGATCAACAAGGCGCACGAGGCGATCCGCTTTCGCGACATCCAGGCGCAGCCGCGCAAGATCATCTCCAGCCCGACCTGGTCGGGTCTCGAAGACGAGAAGGTCAGCTACAACGCCGGCTACACCAACGTCCACGAGTTCATCCCCTGGCGCACCATCACCGGCCGCCAGCAGTTCTACCAGGATCACCCTTGGATGCAGGCGTTTGGCGAACAGATGATGAGCTACCGGCCGCCGATCAACACCCGCACCATCGACTACGTCAAAGGCAAGCGGCCGAACGGCAATACCGAGATCGTCCTCAACTGGATCACTCCGCACCAGAAGTGGGGCATCCACAGCACCTACAGCGACAACCTGATCATGCTCACCCTGAGCCGTGGCGGGCCGATCATCTGGCTCTCGGAAACCGACGCCAAGCGCGCCGGCATCGAGGACAACGACTGGGTCGAGTGCTTCAACGCCAACGGCGCCCTGACCGCCCGTGCGGTAGTCAGCCAGCGGGTCAAGGACGGCATGGTGATGATGTACCACGCCCAGGAACGCATCGTGAACGTGCCCGGCAGCGAGACCACCAAGACTCGCGGCGGCCACCACAACTCGGTGACCCGCGTGGTGCTCAAGCCCACCCACATGATCGGTGGCTACGCCCAGCAGGCCTACGGTTTCAACTATTACGGCACGGTCGGTTGCAACCGCGACGAGTTCGTCGTGGTGCGCAAAATGGACAAGGTCAACTGGCTTGACGGTACCGATGTCGGCGGCCTGGGCGACGAAGCCCTGCCACAACCCCTGCCACAAGACATTTGAGGATTGATGCCATGAAAATTCGTTCACAAGTCGGCATGGTCCTCAACCTGGACAAGTGCATCGGTTGCCACACCTGTTCGATCACCTGCAAGAACGTCTGGACCAGCCGCGAAGGCATGGAATACGCCTGGTTCAACAACGTCGAGACCAAGCCCGGGATCGGCTACCCCAAGGAATGGGAAAACCAGGACAAATGGCGCGGCGGCTGGATCCGCAACAAGGACGGCTCGATCAACCCGAAGATCGGCGGCAAGTTCCGCGTGCTGGCGAACATCTTCGCCAACCCGGACCTGCCGACCATCGACGACTACTACGAGCCGTTCGATTTCGACTACCAGCATCTGCACACCGCCCCCCTGGGTGAACACCAGCCGGTCGCACGACCGCGTTCGGTGATCACCGGCAAGCGCATGCAGAAGATCGAGTGGGGCCCGAACTGGGAAGAGATTCTCGGCACCGAGTTCGCCAAGCGGCGCAAGGACAAGAACTTCGACCAGATCCAGGCCGACATCTATGGCGAGTATGAAAATACTTTCATGATGTACCTGCCGCGTCTGTGCGAGCACTGCCTCAACCCGACCTGCGCGGCCTCCTGCCCGAGCGGGGCGATCTACAAGCGCGAAGAAGACGGCATCGTACTGATCGACCAGGAGAAATGCCGCGGCTGGCGCATGTGCATCAGCGGTTGCCCGTACAAGAAGATCTACTTCAACTGGAAGAGCGGTAAATCCGAGAAATGCATCTTCTGCTACCCGCGCATCGAGGCCGGCATGCCGACCGTGTGCTCGGAAACCTGCGTGGGCCGCATCCGCTACCTCGGCGTGTTGCTGTATGACGCCGACCGCATCCTTGAAGTGGCCAGCACGCCGAACGAGCAGGACCTGTACCACAAGCAACTGGAGATCTTCCTCGACCCGAATGACCCGAAGGTCATCGCCCAGGCCCTGGCCGACGGCGTACCGATGTCGGTGATCGACGCCGCGCAGAAATCCCCGGTGTACAAACTGGCGGTCGACTGGAAGCTGGCGCTGCCGCTGCACCCGGAATACCGCACCCTGCCGATGGTCTGGTACGTGCCGCCACTGTCGCCGATCCAGAACGCCGCGACCGCCGGCACCGTGGGCATGAACGGGGTGATCCCGGATGTCGACAGCCTGCGCATTCCGCTGCGCTACCTGGCCAACCTGCTCACCGCCGGCGACGTCATCCCGGTCAAGCTGGCGCTCAAGCGGCTGCTGGCGATGCGTGCCTACAAGCGCTCCGAGCAAGTGGACGGCGTGCAGGACCTGCAGGTGCTGGCCGATGTCGGCCTGAGCGTGGCCCAGGTCGAAGACATGTACCGCTACCTGGCCATCGCCAACTACGAAGACCGCTTCGTCATCCCCAGTGCGCACCGTGAGGAGGCGACCAGCGATGCCTTCGCCGAGCGTTCCGGTTGTGGCTTCAGCTTCGGCAGCGGTTGCAGTGGCTCCTCCGACACCAACATGTTCGGGGCGAAGAAGGCCAACAAGCGCGACATCCTCAAAACCGTACAGTTGTGGGAGGACTGAGCATGCAAATTCTCAAGGTGATTTCCCTGTTGCTGGATTACCCGACCGAGCAGCTGCTGGAAGCTCGCGACGAACTCGCCCAGGCCATCAGCGCCACTCGTGAGATCAGCCCGCAGCAACGCAGCGCGCTGCACGAACTGCTGGCGCTGATCTGCGACAACGACCTGATGGACGGCCAGGAGCACTACGGCGCGTTGTTCGGTCGTGGTCGCTCGCTGTCGCTGCTGCTGTTCGAGCACGTCCACGGCGAGTCGCGTGATCGTGGCCAGGCCATGGTCGACATGATGGCGCAGTACGAGGAAGCCGGTTTCACCATCGGCATCAAGGAACTGCCCGACTATATCCCGCTGTACCTGGAGTTCCTCTCCACCCGCGAAGACCTGGAGGCCCGCGAGGGCCTGGCCGATGTCGCGCACCTGCTGGCGTTGTTGGCCACTCGTCTGGATGAGCGTGAAAGCGCCTATGCCAGCTGCTTCCGCGCGCTCTTGCAGATTGCCGGCGTCGAGCCGCAGGAAGCCATGGCCGAGGTGCGCGAGCAGGTCGCCGCCGAGGTGCGTGACGACTCGCTCGAAGCCCTCGACAAGATCTGGGAGGAGGAGGCCGTGGACTTCCTCCAGGCCGAGCAGCAGGACCGCTGCCCGAGCATGCAGAGTGCGCCGGGCAAGGCCCGCGAAGACGTGCCGGTGCCGCTGCACTGGGTGGATTTCAAGCAAGAAGGGCCGGCCGTCGAGCCGGTTCAGGAGGTGCGCAATGTCTAACATCAATCTGCTGGCGTTCGGGGTGTATCCCTATATCGCCCTGGCCATCTGCATCATCGGCAGCTGGGCGCGTTTCGACCTGTCGCAGTACAGCTGGAAGGCTGGCTCCAGCCAGATCTTCGCCCGTTCGGCGGCCGAGCAACGCTACATGCGCATCGCCAGCAACCTGTTCCACGTCGGCGTGCTGTTCGTCCTGGCCGGTCACTTTGTCGGCCTGTTGATGCCCGAGGCGCTCTACCACTCGGTCATCAGCACGCAGAACAAGCAGCTGCTGGCCATGGTCTCCGGTGGTTTCTTCGGCATTCTCTGCCTGATCGGCCTGGTAATGCTGCTCAAGCGTCGCCTCGGCGATCCGCGGGTGCGGGCCAGTTCCAGCACCTCGGACATGCTGGTGTTGGTCGTGCTGCTGGTGCAACTGGTCCTGGGCCTGCTGACTATCGTCGCCTCGACCAGCCACATGGATGGTTCGGTGATGGTGATGCTGGCCAACTGGGCGCAGTACACCGTGACCCTGCAACCGATGGCAGCTGCTGCGGCCATCGCGCCGGTGGGCCTGGTCTACAAGCTGCACGTGTTCCTCGGCTTGAGCCTGTTCGTGTTGTTCCCCTTCACCCGCCTGGTGCACATCATCAGCGCACCGGTGTGGTACCTGGGGCGGCGCTACCAGATCGTCCGGCAGAAGGGTGTACATCCGGTCGCGCAACGGCCGCAGGTTCGTCCGCTCGCCCAGCCTGGTCGCGCAACACCCGCGCCAGCGCCGCAGCCCGGCTATGCGATGGGTGTGGTCAAGGCCAAGGAGCTCTAAGCGTCTGTACTGGGCCGGGTGGCGATCCGCTGCGGCCCAGCACACGCCTGGTACATGAACTGATGATTCACGCATTAACGAGGAACTTGTCATGGGATGCGGATGCGGTGGTGGCAATGCAGGGCAGGGTGGTTGCGGCGGACAGAAGCCGCCAGTCGATCTGATGATCGATGCCCCTGGCGTACAAGAGGTAGTCCCGGAATCGCGGCCCTCGGCCGATGAACCTGAGGCAGTCACCGAAGAGGTCGAGTCAGCTCCTACGCTGATCGCCAGCAGCGAGCAGGAATGGCCACGGGTCACGGTCAATGGCGTGACTATCGCGCCCGAGGCCATGGCCCAGGAGCTGCAATATCATCCGGCGCAAAACCGTGAGGAAGCGGTGTTTCTGGCCGCCCAGGCGCTGGTGGTCCGTGAGTTGCTGCAGCAGCGCATCGCCGAGCTGGGCTTGACGGTGCAGGCCGATCCCGGCGAAAGCGCGGAGGAGGCCGCCACCCGCCAGCTGATCGAGCTGGAAGTGGCGCTACCGGAGTGCGACGAGCACAGCTGCCAGCGTTATTACCAGAGCAACCAGGCGCGCTACGTCACCGCGCCCTTGCTGGCGGCGCGGCATATCCTGCTCGAATGTGCCCCGGACGATGCCGAGGCCCGCAGCCTGGTGCGCGAGAAGGCCGATCAGTTGCTCGAGCTGTTGCGTCAGGATGGCGGTCGTTTCGCCGAACTGGCCCTGGCCCACTCGGCCTGTCCGTCCAAGGCCCAGGCCGGTGCGTTGGGGCAACTGAGCAAAGGCCAGACCGTGCCCGAGTTCGAGCGGCAACTGTTCAAGCTGCCTGCCGGGCTGGCCGGTCAACCGCTTGAAAGTCGCTACGGCTGGCATGTGGTCAGCGTCGACCAGCGCATCGAAGGCAAGCAATTGCCCTACGAGGTGGTCGCCGGCTCCATCCGCGCGCTGCTGCAACAAGGCGTATGGCAGAAGGCCGTGGCCCAGTATCTGCAAACCCTGGTTGGCGCGGCGGATATCGTCGGCATCCACTTGCAAGGCGCCGATTCGCCGCTGCTGCAGTAATGCATAGCCCGGATGCAATCCGGGAACAATCTTGTCGGCGCGCAATTCCCCGGATTGCATCCGGGCTACGGGAAGTGGGTAGGGTGGATGACACCTTTTTCATCCACCACCGCAATTGGTGGATGGATAAAGCGTCATCCACCCTACGAGATCGCAGGCCTTACGCTGGATGCTAACAGCAATAGGTAGCCCGGCTATCGGAGGAACGATGGACACACAACTGCAGGATGGCTTCGGCCGCACAGTCGATTACCTGCGCATGTCGGTTACCGACCGTTGTGATTTTCGCTGTGTCTATTGCATGGCCGAAGACATGACCTTCCTGCCACGTCAGCAGGTGCTCGGGATCGAGGAACTGTATCGGCTGGCGGCGCTGTTCGTCGGCCTGGGAGTGAAGAAGATCCGCCTGACCGGCGGCGAACCCCTGGTGCGCAACGGCATCGTCGAGCTGTGCCAACGCATCGCCGCCTTGCCCGGCCTGCGCGAACTGGTGATGACCAGCAACGGCTCGCAACTGGTCAAGCTGGCCAGGCCGCTGGCCGAGGCCGGGGTCAAGCGCCTGAACATCAGCCTCGACAGCCTGGATGCCGGCAAATTTCGCGGCATCACCCGCACCGGCAGCCTGCGCCAGGTACTGGACGGCATCGAAGCGGCGCGCGATGCCGGCTTCGAGCGGATCAAGCTCAACGCGGTCGTCATGAAAGGACGCAACTTCGATGAAGTGCTCGACCTGGTCGACTACGCCATCGCCAAACAGCTGGATATCAGCTTCATCGAAGAAATGCCCCTGGGCGATGTCGGCCGTTCGCGCGGCGAGTCGTACTGCTCCAGCGAAGAGGTACGCAAGCTGATCGGCAGCCGCCATGCCCTGCTCGACAGCGCCGAACACAGCGGCGGACCGGCGCGCTACATGCGCCTGAAGGAGCATGCGGCTACCCGTATCGGCTTCATTTCACCGAATTCACACAACTTCTGCAGCACCTGTAACCGCGTGCGCCTGACCGTCGAAGGCCGCCTGTTGTTGTGCCTGGGCCATGAAAACGCCATCGACCTGCGCGCCCTGGTGCGCCGCTACCCGCTGGACGATCAACCGATCATCGACGCGGTGCAGCAGGCGCTGCAACGCAAACCACTGCGCCACGAATTCAGCGCCGCTGGCGAGGTGAAAATCCTGCGCTTCATGAACGCCAGCGGCGGCTGAGCCGTTGCTGATGACCTGGCGGCCGCGACGCTAGCCGATGTCTTCCTGCGCTCGTACGCAGCGCGGTTTATCCGGGCTATCTACTCTTTACCCGGCCTTTTGGCCGCGCTGAGCCTGAGACGGTGCGTAGGGCGCAAGCGGCATTACGGTTGTGGAAAAAAACAGTCGGCTACGTCCAAAGCACTATTGCCCTTCACGCGTCCGGTGCTTGATGCTGAAATGTCGAAATCTGTCAGAGCCGAGTCGCGTTATGCCTGCCGCCTGTAACTTACCGCCGGTCAAGGTTGCCCTGCCCGAGTCCCGGCAGTTGGCCAACGGGCTACAGGTGGCCGTGCTCAGCCTGCCGGGTACGGCCAAGGCGGCGATCAGCGTGCGGGTCGCCGCGGGCAGCCATGACGAGCCGGATGAATACCCCGGCATGGCGCATTTTCTCGAGCACCTGTTGTTTCTCGGCAGCAGCGGCTTTGCCGTCGAGCATAGTCTGATGGCGTTCGTGCAGGCCTGTGGCGGGCAGGTCAATGCCTCGACCCAGGCGCGGCACACCGATTATTTCTGTGAGGTGCCGGCGGAGTGGCTCGACGAGGCGCTGGCGCGGTTGCTCGACATGCTGGCCAATCCGCTGCTGGAGGAGGCGTCGCAGTTGCGCGAGCGCGAGGTGGTGCATGCCGAGTTTCTCGCCCGCGGCCAGGATCCCGACACCCTGGTGTCGGTGGCGCTGGGCCAGGCGTTGCCAGTCGGACACCGCTTTGCGGCTTTCCAGGCCGGCAACCGTGACACCCTGGCCGTCGAACAGGCCGCGTTCCAGCAGGCGTTGCAGGCATTTCACCAGCGTTTCTACCAGGCCGGACAACTGTCGCTGCTGTTGGTTGGCCCGCAGACGACCGATGTGCTGAATGAGCTGGCCCGGCATCGCGGCGCAACGTTGCCGGGACGCGGCAGGCAGCGGCAGTCGTCCCCGGCACCGTTATTACCGTTGCGGGTGCAGCAGTTGCGCATGACCCAGCCCGCTGGTGTGTCATCCCTGCAATTGGCGTTCGCCCTCGAATGGGCGCCGCCTGGCTTGGACGCGGCACTGGATTTTCTGCAGACCTGGCTGCGTTCCGAGGCGCCGGGCGGTTTGCTCGCCGGCTTGCGCGAGGCAGGCATGTGCCAGGCGTTGCAGAGTCGGGTGGTGTATCGCTACGCCGATCAGGCCATGTTGCTGTTGAGCGTTGCTGGCGTCGACGAGGCGGGCGCAAGCCAGGCAGCGGTTGTGGCCGCCGTACTGGGCTGGCTGGGTTTCTTTGCTGCTGCCGGTCAGGGCGAGGCGTTGCATGAGCGCTATCGGGCGATCCAGCATTGTCGCCGACACAGCTTGCCACCACTGGCCCTGGCCATTCATTGGCAGGATTGCCTGGCGGCTGACTGGGATCCGGGTGACGGCTTGAGCGGGGCAGGCCAGGTCGCGATGGCTGCGGTGCTGGAGCAGATGCAGGATGCTCGGCGACTGGTCAGGCTATTCGCCAGCGCCGAGTCAATGCCGAGTTGGCCGGCGCCTGGCTTTGCCTTGCACATGCAGTCCGAGCCGCCGGTAAGCGCAGCGTCTTGTACCTGGGCGTGGCAGTTGCCGCCGGCCAATCCGTTTCTCGACCCTGCAGCTGCTGTGGTGCCTGCTCTTGGCATCGAGGCCCGGGTGCGTTGGTTGCCAGCTCAAGCCTCGGCCGGACAAGGCGTGCTTTACTGGCGCTGTAGTCTGGCCGAGCGGGTCGACGCAGTCATGTTGCAGGCACTGCTCGGGGTGGCGTTGCGTAGCCTGGAGGCCGATGCGGCGGAGGTTGGGGTCGCCTTGCAGTTGGTCGCCCGGGATGAGGGGTGGCAACTGTCGCTGCACGGACCTGTGGGTTTGTTGCCTGCGGTAATGCAACAGGTGCTGCCAGTGTTGCTTCGCCCCGCGCCTGGTGCCTGGCCGCAAGGCCGGCGCGAGGCCCGACAGGCTGCAGCTCGGGCGCAAGCCGAGATGCCTTTTCGTCAGTTGCTCAGACGCTTGCCCGAGTTGTTCGCGCCGCCCTGGCGCGAGTGCGCCACCTTGAACCCGCAACGTCTGCACGAGTGCTACCGGCAGGCGCGGTTCGACGGTCTGGGCGTGGGGGTCGATACCGCCGGCCAAGCCGAGATCGAGCGAATGTTCCACTCGGTAGCGCCGCTGCATACGGCTGACGCGCCGGCAATGGGGCCTGCCGGGCGTTACTGGCAAGACGCCGTTATCGATTGCAGTGACTCGGCGTTGCTGCTGTTCTGCCCGTTGCCGGCCACGGATGCCGCGACCGAGGCTGCTTGGCGATTGCTCGCGCAGTTTTCCCAGGGGGATTTTTTCCGGCGTCTGCGCAGTGAGCTGCAACTGGGCTATGCGGTATTTTGCGGATTCCGCCAGGTGCAGGCGCATCGCGGCATTCTATTTGCCGTGCAGTCGCCACATGCGTCGGCGGAACAAGTCCTCGAGCATATCGAGGCCTTTCTTCAGACCCAGGGTGAGCGCCTGGCAGCAATCGATGATCGGGCTTTGATGCTGATGGCCGCCGAGCTGCGCCGGCAGGCGCAAACGAGCAGTCTGCAGGAGCTTGCCGAACGGCACTGGCAAGCACACCTGGCCGGCTTGTCCGGGCAGCACGAGATGGCCGTGTTGCAGGCCTTGGCGAAGCTCGAACGATCGCAGCTGTTGGATGCCCATCGTCGACTGAGCGAGGCTCAGGGTGGTTGGCGGGTACTGGCCACTGCCGCCACGCCGACATCGGGTTGGTCATCGCCAAGCTGATCAGCTGCGCTACTTCCTCCTTATATTTCTCCGCCCCGGGTATGTCGCCGGTCTGGCGTCAGATCGTCGTGCGCTTCGCAACAAAGGCCTACGACCTTTGGCTTGCTCCATAGTCTGGCCAGGTCTTACGTCTTATTGTGCGCGCCGCCGAGACCGGCCAAAGCAGCAGGCAACCAGCGCCATAGCAGCGTATGGCCGGGCGCCATGCTTTTCGATAATCGCCTCCGAACCGACTGACCGATGGTCGTCCCTCAAGCGGAGAGCGTTATGAACAACAAGAAGATCGCCAACACCCGATTCCTGCCTCTGGCTCTGACTGCCGCCGTCGCACTGGCAACAGCCCAGCAAGCGGCCGCAGAAATCGTCCTGTATGACCAGGACGACACCACCTTCTCCACCGATGGCTATATCAACGCCTTCTACGTCAACAGCGATGTGGATCGCGAGGGTGACACCTTCGACCGTCGCCAGTCGCGGGTGAAGATGGGCTTTCTGCCCAACTGGATCGGTTTCAACTTCGGCAAGCAGGTCGACGACCTGAAACTCGGCGCGCGTTCTTCGTTCTGGGTCACCATCAACGACAGTGAACAGAACGGCACCAGCACTGCCATCGACGTGCGGCAGTTCTACGGTACCGTGGGTAGCGAGTGGGGCGAAGTGCTGGTGGGTAAGGATTTCGGCCTGTTCGCCCGTTCCAACATCTTCCTCGACGAACTGCTGTCCGGTTATGGCCAGGTCAGCGATACCCTCGGTCTGGTCGACTTCGGCGGGGTGTCCTTCGGCAATATCGGCAGCGGTTATCCCTATCCGTTCCCTACCGCGCAGATCACCTACCGCAGTCCGAAAATGGGCGGCTTGCGGGTGGCCGCCGGGATCATGGATCCCTACGACTCCAACCAGATCGACGCTGACGGCAAGGCCTACCAGGAGAGCCCGCGCTTCGAAACCGAGATCACCTACGAGTTCGAAGTGGCCGGCGCGAAGATCTACTCCTGGATCAACGGTGCCCACCAGACTTCGGACAACACCGATTCCGACGTCGACTCGGTTACCTCGCAGGGTCTTGGTTATGGCGTCCAGGCCAAGATAGGCGGCTTCTCGGTAACCGGTTCGGGTTTCCAGGCCGAGGGTATGAACCCGTTCTATACCAACAACGCCGGTCAGGCCACGCTGCGCGAAGTGGACAGCGACGGTTACCTGCTGCAGACCTCCTACACCTTCGGCAAGAACCGCGTGGCGCTGTCCTACGGCAAGACCGAGGACGACGGTAACGGCCTGGGCACCGCCGCCGACTACGAGACCCGCGGCATTGCCTACTTCCGCACCATCAACGACAACCTCAAGCTGGTTGCCGAATACAACCAGTTCGAGATCGACGCCGCCACCGGCAGCGGTCTGAACGAAGACACCGACACCTTCGCCGTCGGTGCCGTACTGAACTGGTAATTCGTGCGGTGAAACAACCGGACAGGGCAAACCTGTCCGGTTTTTATTTGTAGGCGCCAGTGGGGCGCCTGGGGGCTGTTGCCCTTGATGGAGGTGGAAATGCTGATCGATAGCCTGGATTTGTTGCTGATTCTGCTTCCGGTAACCGGCTTGTTCCTCGCCCTGCCGATTGTGCTGATGCGCTGCCTCTGAGTGCGCCGTACTTACCCAAGGTTCATGAAAGGATGCACCGATGCTGGGGATATGGAGTGATTCGGCGGCTGATTACCTGCTGATCCTGACCGTCGCGACCACGCTGGTCTTTGCTTTACCGATCTTTCTCGTTCCGCTGACCTGGGCCCGGTTGATGGGGTGGCGGATACCCACGCAGACTGACCTGGCGGTGTATTTCGGCCGCTGTCTGGGTGCATTTATCCTGATCCTCGAAGCCGTGATGCTGCGCGCCGCCCTAACGGGTGAAGCCATTCACACGGTTTTTGAACTGCTCGCCGCCACGGCGCTGATGATGATCGTGGTGCACGTCTATGGCGCCTTGCGGCGTATCCAGCCGCTCAGCGAGACGCTGGAAATCGCCTTCTACGCCGGATTATTGTTGCTGACCCTGCTGTTCTGGCCGTTGTCCTCCTGATGCTGTGATGCACCACTACTTAGGGAGTAGGCCGACAGGACTCAAGTTGCATGGGGCATAACCGGAGAGCTTCGTAGAATCATCCCATGACAGGTGGGTTTTTTATTGGGGCAAGCTATGCAGCAGGAACGGACTGAAGGCGTCGTCACCGCGACCTCTAGCGCCACGGATGTGGAGCTGGTGGCGCAGGAACTGGCGCGCCAGCTGATTCACCCGCACCTAGGCTTTGTGCTGTTCTTCTGTTCGGCGGAATATGACCTGGAAAGCCTCGGCGAGGCGCTGGATCAGTATTTCGGCGGCATCAGCCTGGTCGGCTGCACCAGCGCCGGCGAAATAACCCCACAAGGCTATGGCCGCGGCTGCGTCAGTGCGGTGGGCTTCGATCACCGCAGTTTCTCGATTTCCAGTGCCTTGATCGACGAGATGGAGCGTTTCAGCCTGATCGACGCCCAGCAATTGGTCGAACGTCTGGCCAAGGATTGCCGTACCAACGAACTGGCCTCGATCAAGGGTCACAGCTTCGCCCTGACCCTGCTCGATGGCTTGTCCAGCCGCGAGGAGGTGGTGCTCGGCGCACTCAGCGCGGCGTTCGGCAGCATTCCACATTTCGGCGGTTCGGCCGGCGACGACAATCATCTGACCCATACCCACGTCTACTACGGCGGCCAGTTCCACACCGGCGCGGCAGTGGTGGTGCTGTTCAACACCTGGCTGGATTTCGAGGTGTTCAGCACCCATCACATCGAACCCTGCGCCGAGAAACTGGTGGTCACCCGGGCCGACAGCGCCAGCCGCCGGGTATTTGAGTTGAATGCGGCCCCGGCCGCGCAGGAATACGCCGAGTTGATCGGCGTGCCGCTGGAGGCCCTCGATCATCGGGTATTCGCCGCCAACCCCCTGGCCGTGCGGATCAGCGACCAGTACTACGTGCGTTCGATCCAGCGGGTCAACGAGGACCTCAGCCTGAGTTTCTATTGTGCGGTGGAGAACGGCATCGTCCTCACTGCCATGCGTCCCGGGCCGCTATTGCCCAATCTGGAAAATCTGTTCGACGGTCTGCGCGAGCGCCTCGGCCCCTTGCTGCTGACCATCGGTTGCGATTGTTTTCTGCGCCGCCTGGAAATCGAGGACGACGGTGGCGTCGAGCCGGTTTCGGCCTTCCTGCGTAGCCAGCAAGTCATAGGGTTCAATACCTACGGGGAGCAGTTCAATGGTATGCACATCAACCAAACCTTCACTGGAGTCGCCATTGGCCGTCCCGGTCGAGGCTGATGTCGCCGAGCTGCAAGCCCGCTGTGCGGCGCTGGAAAGGGATAACCACAAGCTCAAGCGCATCAATACCGCGCTGATCGAACGGGTCGAGTCGGTCCACTCCCGCGGCGACGATGCCTACGCGGCCTTCCAGCATTCGGTGGTACTCGCCGAACAGGTGCGCGAACGCACCGATGCGCTGAACCAGGCGATGGCCGAGCTGAAGTCCAGCAACCAATTGCTCAGCGATGCGCGTTTGCGTGCGGAAACCGCCCACCAGCATCTGATCGATGCCATCGAGAGCATCTCCGATGGCTTCGTGCTGTTCGACAGCGAACAGCGCATCGTCCTGTTCAACAGTCGCTTCAAGTCGTTCTGGGAGCACAGCCGTGCACGCATCAGCGCGGGTACCCGGCTGACGGAGATCAAGCGCCTGAGCAAGAGCACCGGCCTGGTGGTCGAGGAGCAGCGCGGCAAGGACGGCGAGCATATGCTCTACCGCCTGCGCGACGGGCGCTGGGTGCAGGTCAGCGAGCGGCCGACCCGCGAGGGCGGGCTGGTGATCCTCTACACCGACATTACCGAGGTCAAACTCAACGAAACCCTGCGCCGCGAGCAGGCCCTGGCGCAGAAGTCGCGGCTGTTGCAGCGCGCCATGGACAACCTGTCGCAAGGCATGGCCATGGTCAATGCCGAGGGCCAGCTGGAGCTGTGGAATCACCGCTTTCTCGACCTCTGCGGCCTGGCACCGATCAACGCCCATCGGCCCTTCGCCGAGGTGATGGCCGACAGCGAGTTGCAACTGCTGACCCCCGACAGCCGCGATGCCAGCGGCAAGCCCATCGAGGAACTGGAACTGCGCCTGTTCGACGGACGGATGCTCGAGGTGCGCACCCATCCACTGCCCACTGGTGGCTTCGTCAACACGTTCACCGACATCACCGAGCGCTATCGACATGCCGAAGCGCTCAGCGAAAGCGAGCGCTGGATCCGCCTGATCACCGACCACGTGCCGGCGCTGATCGCCTACCTGAATGCCGATCTGGTCTACGAGTTCACCAACAAGGTCTACGAGGAATGGTACTGCTGGCCGCGTGGCGCCATGCTCGGCCAGAGCCTGCGCGAGGTGCACAACGAAGAACATTGCCGGCGCCTGGAGCCCTATATCGAGCGGGCCTTGTCCGGCGAAAGCGTGACCTTCGAGGTGGCGGAAACCAACCACAACGGCCAGGAGCGCTATATGTTGCGTTCCTATGTGCCCAATCGTCAGGCCAGCGGCGAGGTGCTCGGCATCTTCGTGCTGATCCGCGACATCACCGAGCGCCGACGCACCGCCGAGGCCTTGCATCAGGCCTATCAACACCTGGAACAGCGGGTGCGCGAACGCACCGCCGAACTCACCGACCTCAATGCCCAACTGCGCTGCGAAATCGACGAGCGCACGCAGATGGAAGCACGCCTGCGTGAAGCCAAGGGTGAGGCCGAACAGGCCAACCTGTCGAAAACCAAATTCCTCGCCGCCGTCAGCCACGACCTGTTGCAGCCCTTGAACGCCGCACGGCTGTTCACCAGCGCGCTGCTGGAGAAGCGCGAACTGGCCGACAGTGCCGCGCTGGTGCGCAACGTCAGCAATTCCCTGGAGGATGTGGAGAGCCTGCTCGGCACCCTGGTGGATATCTCCAAGCTGGATGCCGGGGTGATCAAACCGGATATCGCCCCCTTCGCCGTCAGCGAACTGCTGGAAAACCTCGCCGCCGAGTACCACCAGATCGCCAGCAGCGAAGGCCTGTGCCTGGACTTCGTGGCCAGCTCGGCGCTGGTGCGCAGTGACATCCAGTTGCTCGCGCGGATCCTGCGCAACCTGCTGAGCAACGCCATCCGCTACACCACCAGCGGGCGCATCCTGCTCGGTTGCCGCAGGCACCGGCAGAGCCTGTCGATCGAGGTCTGGGACACCGGCATCGGCATCGCCGACGACAAACTCGGCGAAATCTTCCAGGAGTTCAAACGCGGTGACGTGACCCACCGCAAACAGGACCGTGGCCTCGGCCTGGGCCTGGCTATCGTCGACAAGATTGCGCGCATGCTCGGCCATCGCATCCGTGTGTCCTCGCAGCTGGGCAAGGGCTCGATGTTCGCCATCGAAGTACCCCTGACCACCCTCGCACCACGCGCCCGGGTGGTGCATGACGCGCCTGACCTGCTGCTCGAGCGCCTCAGCGGTTCGCGCATCTGGGTGCTGGATAACGATGCGGCGATTTGCGCCGGCATGCGTACCCTGCTGGAAACCTGGGGCTGTCAGGTGGTCACCGCGCTGTCGGAGGAGGACCTGGCGCGCCAGGTCGACAACTACCATGCCGACGCCGACCTGCTGATCGCCGACTACCACCTCGACGATGGCCATAACGGCGTCGATGCCGTGGCCCTGATCAACTCCAGGCGCAGCACACCACTACCAGCGCTGATGATCACCGCCAACTACAGCAACGAACTCAAGCAGCAGATGCGCGAACTCGGCCATACCCTGATGCACAAGCCGGTACGGCCGATGAAGCTGAAGACGGCGATGAGCCATTTGCTGGAGCAGGGGCGGGGTTAACTCCGCGGCCAGTCGCGGTGCGCGCAGCGCACCCTACCCGGAGCGGCGCCACCGCAGGGTGTGCGGGGCCGCCTAGGCCGCGCGCACCGGCTTGATCTGTCGCTGCCGGGCGCACCGGCCAGGCGTCGGAGGAGGGCAATGCGGAACGGGCCATTCGACGGAAGTCCCGGCCGTCGGCGGTGCGCACGGCGCACCCTACGAGGCGTCGGGGATGGGGCTCACCGGCGCAAATAGGCGGCGAAATCGATATCGCCCGCCGACAGGATCGCCTGTACGCGGTTATGCACGTTGAGCTTGCGCAGGATGGCGGAGACGTGGGCTTTGACCGTGGTTTCGGCGATGTCCAGGCTGTAGGCGATCTGTTTGTTCGATTCGCCTTTGGTCATGCGCTCCAGCACCAGCAGTTGCTTGCGGGTCAGGGCTTGCAGCAGTTCCTGAGGGAAGCCGTGGTGGTCCGAGTGGTTGCGGTGGGAACTGGTTTTTTGTGAGCGGATGATGTCCGGCGGCAGGTAGACGTTGCCGTTGAGGATCTGCTGGATGGCATCGGTCATCTGCGCGCGCGGCGAGGACTTGGTGATGAAACCGACGGCACCATAGGTGATGGCCTGGAGGACGATCTGCTTGTCCTGCTCGGCGGAGACGATCACCACCGGGATGGTCGGTGCTTCGTTGCGCAGGTTGATCAGCCCGTTCAGCCCGTGCATGCCGGGCATGTTCAGGTCGAGCAGGATCAGGTCGAGGTCGTCGTTTTCCAGGGTCATGGCCAGGGCGCTGTCGAGGTCAGCGGTTTCCATGATTTCGCTGCCGGGGAAGCCGTCACTGATGACATTGTGGATGGCTTCGCGAAACAGCGGATGGTCGTCGGCAATCAGAATCTTGTACATGGCCTTTCACCTCATTGTTTTGATTATGGTGTGGCTATAGCCGTAGGGAAATGCTGCAGGGTTACGGCAGGACGAGCGGTTGTGCGCGGACCAGGGGCAAACCGGCCTGCTGCCAGCCGTCGATGCCGTCGCGGTACCAGTAGAGGTTGCGGTAACCCAGGCTATGGGCGCGCTTGACCGCGTTCCAGCCCAGCCAGCAGTCGGAGCGGCAGTAGAACACCAGCGGCCAGCCTTTGTCGCCATGGCTGGCCAGTTGCAGGTGGTGGCTGAAGTAGTCTTGCCATTGGCTGCTCAGCTCGCCGTCGCCGGTGTTGGCCAGCCAGAGGCTGCCGGGCAGGTTGGCGTGCACTTGATCCTCGATGAACTGACCATGCAGCCACGGGCGCCGGTATACGTCGATCAGTTGGGTCTGCGGTTGTTCGTTGAGCAGATGTTGCACGGCCCGGGTGTCGAGAGTGCGCGCGTGCTCGGTGTGTGCCGGTGTGGGGCTGCGGTAATGGCCGAGGCGATAGCCATCCACGGAAAACAGCGCAGTCTCCGCCTGGACCGGGGCGGCCAGCAGCAGGCATGCGATCAGTGGAAGACCCGTTGATAGGGCTAGGCAGTGCTTCATCGCCTTAAGTCTCGGTTCTTTTTGTGTGCGTATTACAGAGCAATACCCCTGCTTTGGAAATTCTACATTGGAGAGGAAAAGCAGTACCAAAGTAGTAGAGGGATAATAGCAAATGGCTGTTTTATCGAGACGCAGGTGGTTGGTTGATGCTTGCCAGGCTCCGCGCAGTAACCTCGTCGCGGACGCTCCGCGTCCTCTGGCGACAGACGCGGAGCGTCTCGGGGGCGTGCCCACGCGGGCGTTTCGCCGCCTCGACGTGGGAGCGATCGGATGGCTTGTGTAGGAGGGGCGAGCGGCTTAGGCAGGCGCAGAGCGTTTGGGCCTGCATGCCCGCGCGAAACCTGGGAACGATGGGGTTCGCCGCTTAGTTAGCCCGGCGCAGCGCGGCATGTTGCGGATTGAAGGTGACTACGGCGAGCACGGCGAACAACGCGGTCAGGCCCAGGCAGATCAGCAGGGCACTGAGGCTCAGGCGCTGGTAGAGGGCGAAGCGCACCAGCTCCACTGCATGGGTGAAGGGGTTGAGCGCGCAGAGCCAGTACAGCCATTCGCTGGCCTCGCGCATTTTCCACAGTGGGTAGAGCGCCGAGGAGAGGAAGAACAGCGGGAAGATCACGAAATTCATCACCCCGGCGAAGTTCTCCAGCTGGCGGATACCGTTGGACAGCAGCAGGCCCAGGGCGCTGAGCAGCAGCGCCACCAGCAGCAACGCGGGCAGGGCAGCGAGCAGGCCCCAGATCGGCGGCTGCACCCCGTAGAACCAGGCGATGGCGAGAAAGGCATAGACCTGCAGCAGCGAGATCAGGGCGATCGCCAGCAGTTTGCTGGCGAGCAGGAAGGCGCGGGGCAGCGGGCTGGTCAGCAGCACGCGCATGCTGCCCATCTCGCGGTCGTAGACCATCGACAGCGAGCCCTGCATGCCGTTGAACAGCAGGATCATGCAGGCCAGCCCAGGGACTATGTAGGTCTCGTAGGTGATGTAGGTGTCGTAGGGCGCAATGATGGCGATGCCCAGCGCCGCGCGAAAGCCGGCGGCGAACACCAAGAGCCACAGCAGCGGGCGCACCAGGGCGCTGAAGAAGCGCGAACGCTGCAGCACGAAGCGCAGCCATTCGCGTTGCACGATGCCCTGCAGGCAGTACCAGTAGGCGTTCATGGCGCACTCTCTATCGGACGATGCGGACGGGTAGGGTGCGCTGTGCGCACCGGCAGGTTAGGGGTCGCGTCCATGGTGCGCGCGGCGCACCCTACGAGATGCCTCATGTGACCTCCGTCGTCAGGCGTTCGAAGGTGGCAGCCAGGCTGGCGTCGTCGGCGCCGATCTGGCTGGCCAGGCCCTGGGCCACCAGGCGCCCGCGGTTGAGGATCAGCAGCTCGTCGCTGGCCTGCACTTCATCGAGCAGGTGGGTGGTCCAGAGCACGGCCAGGCCATCGTCGCGGCAGAGCTGGCGCACATGCCGGTTGAGTGCCAGGCGGCTGGCCGGGTCGAGGCCGACGCTGGCTTCGTCGAGCAACAGCAGGCGCGGCCGGTGCAGCAGGGCGCGGGCGATTTCCACGCGGCGGCGGTGGCCGCCATTGAGGTCGCGAACCTTTTCATGGCGCCGTTCGCCGAGCTGCTGGCGCGCCAGCTCCTCGTCGATTCGGGTACCGGCCAATGGCTTGGCCATACCGTGCAGGGCCGCGTGGTAGCGCAGGTTCTGCTCGACGCTCAAATCCAGATCCAGGGTGCTCTGCTGGAACACCACGCCGAGTTGGCGCAAAGCCTGGCGCGGTTGCTGGCGCAGGCTGCAGCCCATCACCTGGATATCGCCCTGCTGCAGGTCATAGAGGCGGGTGAGCAGGGCGATCAGGGTCGACTTGCCGGCGCCATTCGGCCCCAGCAGCGCGGCGAAGCTGCCGGGCGCGACACTGAAACCGACGCCCTGCAGAGCCTGGCGAGCGCCATAGGCGAAGCCGACGGCATTGACCTCGAGGGCGTTCACGGGGTGATGACCACGCCCCAGGGATAACGGCCGACCTGGATCGACTTGGTTACCTTGAGCGACTCGACGTCGATTACTGAAACGTCACTGCTGACGCCGTTGGTGGTCAGCAGTTGCTTCTGGTCCGGGGTGAAGGCCAGGTGCCAGACGCGCCGGCCGACCAGCAGGTAATCGAGCACTTCATAGGTCTTGGCGTCGACCACCGCCACATGGTTGGCTGGGCCGAGGGCGACGAAGGCCAGCTTGCCGTCGGCGCTGAGCTTGACCCCGACCGGTTGCACCTTGTCCGGGTGCACGCCCTTGATCTGGAAGGTCAGCACCTTCTCGATCTGCCGGCTGGCGACGTCGATCACCGTTACCGTGCCGCCGATCTCGGCCGAGGCCCACAGGCGCTTGCCGTCGCCGTCGAACTCGACATGCCGCGGGCGCTGGTCGACCAGAGTGTTGTCGACCAGGGTGTGGCTGCCGGTGTCGATCCAGTGCAGCATGTTGGTGGTTTCGCTGGTGTTGACCGCCCACTTGCCATCGGGGCTGACGGCCATGCCTTCGGGTTCGACGCCGACATCGATCTGCGCCAGCACCTCGTCGCTCTGGGTGTCGACCACAGTCACCAGCGCATCGTCTTCGTTGGAGATATACAGCCAGCGGTCGTTGCGGTGCAGGGCGAACTGCTCCGGGTCGGCGCCGGAGGGCAGTTCCTTGATGATCTTACGCGTGGCCAGGTCCATCACCTGGACCCGGTCCGAGTCGCTGGCGCAGATGTACAGCAGCTTGTTGTCGCTGGACAGCAGCAGGCCGCGCGGGCGCTGACCGACGTCCAGGGTGGCAGTGACTTCCATGGTGCTGAGGTCGATCACGCTGACGCTGTCGTCCTTCTCGTTGGACACATAGGCAGTGGCGGCGAGGCTCGAAGTGCTGGCCAGGGCCAGGCTGATGCTCGCGGCGAGCAAGGCGATACGCATGGGATTATTCCTCTTGTTATTCAAAGGTGGATTCAGGATGAAGCAGCCAGCGTGCAGCTGACTTCCGGTGCGTCGTAGCCGAGGCTGTCCAGCTCGCTGCTGGGATGCAGAAAGCCTTCCTGTGGCGAGTTGCTGACCAGCGCCCGGGGGTGCACCAGAGGAATGGGTTGGCGCAGTTGGCCGTTCCAGCTACGGAAACTCAGCTTGCGGCCCTTGAAACCGTCCAGCGGCAGTTGATCGCTCAGAGCCAGGGCGCGGATCGCGCCGGCGTCGCTCTGACGCAGTTTGCTCACCGCGCTGGCGATGCTGCGCACGGCGAGCCAGGCGGCGAAGTCGCGGTCGTTCATCCAGCGCTGGGCGTGGGCCTCGAAGCGCTTCTGCAACTGCGCGGCGCCATAGGTCTCCACGGTCTTGTGCCAGCCGGTCGGGGTCAGGCCCTGGGTGCCGGCCACCGGGCGCGGGTACCAGGTCTGGTAGGGCAGGTATTCGCCGAAGTCGCCGCGCTCGTCGGCCACCAGTACCACGTCGTATTCCTTGGTCTGGGTGAACAGCGGCATCTCGGCCTGGGCGCTGCGGCGCTGGTCGTTGTCGAAGCTCCAGGTCTTCTCCGCGACTATCTGGTGGCCGAAGCGCTTGGCCGCCCGGCGCAAGGCGGCGGCATAGGCCTGATCGTCTTCGGTCGGTCCGGTGATCAGCAGCCAGCGTTGCCATTTGCGCACGGTAAGAAACTGCGCCAGGGCATCGGCAAGCATCGCCCTGCTGGGCAGGGTGTGCAGCACGTTGGCCAGGCATTCGCTCCGGCGCAGGGTGTCGTCGGCACTGCCGGCATTGATCAGCAGGCTGTCATCGAGCGATTGGCTGAGCTGACGCAGGGTCGCCGCGGGGGCGTTGACGACAAATAAGCGCACGCCTTGGCCATGCAGCGCGGTGGCGGCCTCAAGCAGGCTTTCACTGTCGTCATGCTCGGCGACGTCGAGGCTGTAGGCATGCTTGAGGAAACGCCCGGTGCTGTTGCTGTCGGCGATCGCCAGTTCGGCGCCGCGCCGGCCGGCATCCTCTGGTTCTGGGATGACATTGGACAGCAGCGGCCCGGTTTCCGGGACGTAGGCCAGGTAGCCGATGCGCACTTGCAGCTCGGCTGGCGGGCTGTTGGCCTGGCTCATGGCCGCATAACCGAGGGTGACGGCGACACAGAGCAAGAGATGACGACTGATCTGGCGCATGGACAACTCCTGTGTAGGTGTTGCCAGCATAGGAACAGAGAGCGGGCGGGGAAATATGTACAAAGTACCAGGCGGGCGGTACCAAGGTAGTAAACCCGCGCAGGGCAAGGGGTTCTAGCATGACTGTATCGACCCATAACAATAATAGGTGTTGGCCATGCGTATTCTCAAAGCGCTGTTTCTCCCCTTGTTACTGATTTGCAGCTTGATCGGCTTCGACAATATCTATGCCGCCGGCGACCTGACCCGTCGTGGCACTGCGCTGCCGGACCTGGTGCTGGGCAACGCAGAAAGCGATTACGGCATGTCGCAGATGGAATACCAACTGGAAACCGGCAAGGCCTACCAGTTGAAGATCATCGCCAGCGGGCAGAAGGAATACGCATTCCAGGCGCCGGAATTCGCCACTTCGATCTTCCTGCGCAAGGTCGAAGCCGGTGGCGTGGAGATCAAGGCGATCACCCTCACCGAACTCGAGTTCGAGGATGCCGGCGAGGCGGAAATCTTCTTCGTGCCGATCAAACCCGGCAAATTCCGCTTCTTCGCCAAGGGCCTGGAAGGCAAGGGGATGCTCGGTTACTTCGTGGTCAAGTAAGTCATGTCGGCGCTGCGGCGGATCAATCTGCTGGTCACCCTGTTCTTCGTCCTGGTGAGCGCAGCCGGACTGGCGCTGCTGCTGCGTCAGGCCAGCTACGATGTGCAGCGTGAAATGCAGGCCGCCGAAGCTATGGTCGAGTACCTGCATGAGGCCGCGTTGCGCGACCCCGCAAGCTTGCAACCGGGACTGGCCGACAGCCTGCGCCATGTGCGCGTGCAATGGCTGGAGGTCGGGCAGACGGCGCTCGAGAGCGAGCCCGGTTGGCTGGATCGCTGGCTGGGCCAGCATCTGCTCAGGGCCCGGCAACCTGCGCTGCTATTGCAGATGACTGACGGGCGTCAGGTGCAGATTACCGTCGACCCCGAGGATGAGATCGACGAAGTCTGGGATTCCCTGCTGCAGCTACTGGTGCTCAGTGCCCTGGCGCTGGTGTTGAGTCTGCTGACCATTCGCTGGGCGGTGCGCCGTGGCCTGCGGGTGCTGGATGAACTGCTCGGCGGCCTGCAGCGAGTGACCCAGGGGCAGCTCGATGCGCGTCTGCAAACGCACAGCTTGCCCGAGGCCCGGCAATTGGCCGGGCATTTCAATTCCATGGCCACCACCTTGCAGCAGGTGCAGGTGGATAATGCCGAGCTGACCCAGGCTCTGCTGGCCCTGCAAGAGCGCGAGCGCACCCGCCTGGGGCAAACCCTGCACGACGACCTGGGCCAATACCTCAGTGGCATCCGCGCCCAGGCCTGCCTGCTGCGTGCCGTGGCCGATCAGCCGGAGGCGGTAAGGAGCACCGCGCAATGCCTGGAAGATAATTGTCAGCAGTTGCAGGAGGGTTTTCGTGCGTTGATCCGCGATCTCTATCCGCTGGTGCTCGAGCGTCTCGAGTTGGGTGAGGCGCTGCAACAGCTGACGCAGGACTGGCAAACCACCCAGGGGGTGCGTTGCCGGCTGTTGTTGAGCGAAGCCCTGCCGCAACTGCCATTGCCGAGCAAAGCCCATATGTATCGCCTGGTCCAGGAAGCCCTGACCAATGTGGCCCGCCATGCCCAGGCCAGCGAAGTGCGCGTGCGCCTGCAATACCAGGGTGGGCGCTTGCGTCTGCTGGTGCGCGACAACGGTATCGGCGCGCAGATGCCACAGCGCGCGGGCATCGGCCTGCGTTCGATTCGCGAGCGGGCGCGCTGCCTCGGCGGCGTGTTGCGCCTGAACAGTCGACCCGGCGCCGGCTGGGTGCTGTGCCTGAGTATTCCACTTGAAGGGCAATGATCAATGAAGATCCTGCTGGTCGACGATCACTCCGTGGTGCGCCAGGGCTATGCCAGCCTGTTGCGTGCCTTGCTGCCCGACGTGCAGGTCCTCGAAGCCTGCGATGGCGAGCAGGCCCTGCAACGGGTGCAGGAAGAAATCCCCAATCTGGTGATCATGGACATCGGCCTGCCTGGCATCAGCGGCCTGGAAACCACCCGGCGTCTGCGCCAGCGCTTGCCGCAACTGCGGGTGTTGTTCTTCAGCATGCATGACGAATTGCCGCTGGTGCGGCAGGCGCTGGACGCCGGAGCGATCGGCTATCTGACCAAGACCTCGCCGCCGGAAGTATTGCTCGAGGCAGTCAAGCGGACCCTGGCCGGGCATGCCTATATCGAGCAGCCGCTGGCCACCCATCTGGCCTGCAACCCAGTGCATCAGGGCAGCATCGACCCGCGTCTGCGCGACATGACCCAGCGAGAATTCGAGATTTTCGTAATGCTTGCCAAAGGCATACCCAGCCGCATTATCGCGGAAAAGCTGTGTATCAGCGGCAAGACGGTGTCCAACTACATGACCCTGCTGAAGAACAAGCTGCGGGTCGGCTCACAAGCCGAACTGGTGCATCTGGCCATCGATACCGGGGTGATCCGGGTGGGGGTGGAGAGCGCCTGATGCCTGCTCCCGCTCCTGCGGCTCGGTCTGGTGCTGGATGGCGGCGTGACTTAGCTGCGAAACTTGTAGTGTGCCTGCCATCGGCCAACACCAGCCTGCGGGCACCATCGGCGGTGGCATCGGCCCCGCGCTGATCCGCGTGTCCTGTGGAGGGGTAACAGGTACAACCTCTGTCACCTCGACGACCAGAGATGTGGATGAACGGAGGCTTCTGTAGGGGGCGCACGCGCACCGCGTCACGGCTCAGGCGATGCTGCGCGGCAACCAGACGATCATTGCGGCGCAGAATGCGGTCAGGCCGATGCAGAACCACAGGAAGCGCCGCTGCCGCCGTTCGCCGGCGCTGTCGGCCAGAGCCGGCAGCGGCATGCCGCAGTTGCGGCATTCAGGTTGCTGGACCGGGTTGTCTTGTTGGCAATACAGGCATTTAGACATGGCAACCGCTCATTGTTCGCTCAGGCGCGAGGGCAGGCATTTCATTCGAACTGTTCCAGGCGCAGGCGATCGAGAATAGCGATCTGGCGGCCTTCCTGGGAGATGATTTCCTCGTCAATCAGGCGGCGCATGATCCGTGAAAAGGTCTCCGGCTGGATCGACAGGTGTCCGGCGATCAACTGCTTGGCCATTGGCAACTCGAAACTGTTGCCCGCGTCCGGCTGGCGCGCGAGCTGGGTGATCAGGTAGCGCACCACGCGGTGAGTGGCGTTCTTCAGCGACAGGGTTTCGATCTCGTTGACCCGCTGATGCAGGCGCACGCAGAGCTTGCCGAGCAGGGCAAAGGTCAGCCGGCTATTGCTCTGCAGCAGGCGCATGTAGGTGCTGTTGGCGATGCGGTAGAGCTGCGTGGGGCACACCGCCTCGGCCGAGGCGACGTAATTGGGCGTGTCCATCAGCATCATGGCTTCGGCGAAGGTCTGCCGGTTGCCGATGACCTCGAACACCTTCTCCTGCCCATCCGGCGTGAGGCGGTAGATCTTCACTGCGCCGGCGATGACGAAATAGAACGAATGGGCCGGTTCGCCCTGGCGGAACAGCGGCTCGCCCTTGTCGATGCTGAGCAGTTGACTGGTGCTCATCAACTCATCCATCTGCTCTTCGTTCAACGGCTCGAACAAGTGGTGACTGCGGAGAATCTGGTGATGAACGCGATGAAGCACCATAAAGGACATCCTGATTGTTTGGCGTGAAGATCGGCCCTGGGCGTGACGGGCTGATGAATCGATCTTGCTTGGTCAACGAAGTTCTATCAGGCAGCCCACCTGGGGCTGCCGCGACTCAATGCTGCGTGGGCATAGCCAGCGTCTGCCAGGCAGGATCGTCGAACAGGTGCGGATAGCGGTTGAGCGTAGTCACCACCCTGAGCATGGCCTGTTCAGAGTCGCCATTGGCCTGCAGGGCTTCGCTGCCCTGCTGCAGCTCACCGAACAGGCCGTGCAGGGTCGCATCGGCCTGTTCCGGCAGCGCGCAGTGGCTGATCATCGAGGCAACCTCGGCTTCGATGATCAGTGCCAGCTCGCTGGCCTGAGTAACACCGATCGGCGTCTGAGTTGTCGGCAGTGCCTGTTCGACCGCTGTGCGGATGTGGGCCATGCCCTCACGCAAGGGTTGATCGGTGGCCCATTTCTGTCCTGGCGGCGGCAGTGGCAGGTGCGCGTTGGCGCCGTGCTGGTGATCGCCGCTGGCGGCCAGCGCTACGTCGGTGGCGAAACTCAAGGCGACGCCACTGGCCAGGGCCAGTACCGAGGTCAGGACCAGATACCAGGCTAGCGGTTGCAGAACTTTTTTCATGGAGACTCCCTGCATGGCGGTCATGCACTCGTGGCGCGATTATGGATAACTATCCTTATTTATCCTTGAGCAAGCCGCGTGCCATCTGCAATTCATTGAATTTAAAGGCTTTAATCGGTTGTTATGGTAAATATGACTGCCCTCGGTCAGGGTCATGAATACCATTAGGGTCGTTTTGACCATGGTATTGGCGGCGTGTCGCTCAATCCGCTGCTTGCACCCGAGCTGGGCGGCCGAGGTCGCTGGCGATGATCCGGGTCATGTCCGCGAACAGCGCGTCGGCCTCTGCCGCGCTGCAATCTTGCCGATAGCGTTTGCGCAGGCCTGAGCTGCTGAGGGTGATATGCACATCGGCACCGATGCCATGCTGGGCCAGACAGGCGCTGGCGCAATGCAGGGGGCAGCCGTCGATGGCGAGGATCGGTCGCCCGGAGCGGGCCTTGTTCACCAGCGCCGGGACATGACCGCCGACCCCGGCGATGCAGGACATTTCCGCCAGACCGGCACGATCCAGGCGCACGGCGAGGGTATTCGCCAGTTGCGCCACGTTGGAGCAGCCAGAGCAGGAGTAAACCAGGGGCAGGGTGGTCTTGGACATTGCGCGCGCCCTCCAAGCGTCAAGAATCTGTCCAGTTTGACCGGCGTGCGGCAGCTGACGTTGACTAGAGTCAATTCCGGGCTTATGGCCTGCTAGTCGTCGTAGTTACTCAGCCCCTGAAGATCGATGATCTCGATACGCCGGCGCTGTACGGCAATCACGCCCGAGTCGATCAGACGATGGAGGATGCGCGAGAAAGTTTCCGGCTGGATGCCCAGCTTCGAGGCGATCAGCCGCTTCGGCACATCGAGCATGATCACCCCGTCGCCTTCTTCATGGGCCTGGGCCAGAAAGCGTCTGACCCGGTGGCAGGCGTTGGCCAGGGTCAGGGTGTCGATTTCGTTCAAACGCTGATGCAGGCGGATGCTCAGGGTGGCGAGAATATCCAGGCAGATGCTCGGGTGTTCTTCCAGCAGGCGTCGATACTGTGCGCCGTGCAGGCTGGCCATCTGGCAGGTCTTCAGCGCGGTGGCACTGACCGGGTACTGCGGCACGCCGGTAAACAGCAGCGCCTCGGCGAAGGATTCGCCGGCGCGGATGATTTCCACCAGTTTTTCCTGACCGTCGCAAACCACCCGATGCAGCTTGACCTGGCCGCTGAAGATGAAATAGAAGCGCTCGGCCTTGTCGCCCTGGTGGAACAACGAGGCGCCAGCAGCCAGGCGTTTGAGGTTGGCTGAGGCGCATACCTCCTGCAGCGCCGCCTCCGGCAGCCGGCTGAACAGGTGATGATGGCGCAACTGTGCGACAAGTGATGGTTCGGTCAGCATGGTTTCTCCCACGACGCAGCTCGGGATTGCTCGGGATTGCATGCTAGAAGGTCGGCGCCCAGGGCTTCCTTGATTTCGAACAAGTTCGGGCTATGGCAAGGCTACAGCCTCAGGGAGGGCTGCGTGGATACATTCGCTGCCCCCAATTCAACGCATGTCTGGGGGCAGCAATGAAACAGTCATCTTTCAGAGGTTGTGAATATCGATCGCCGTCTTCGGCAAATCGCTGTTGCGCAGCAAGCCGGACGAGCCTGATGCCAACAGCGCGCGCACCCCCGAATGGGCATATATCAAATGAAAAAGCCCCGGCATCGCTGCCGGGGCTTTCTTGTAGCGGACTCGGTCGAGACGCGAAGTCCTGACCGGGTGAACCTCAGGCTATTAGCCGAACTGGTTCATGGTGTTGTCTTTGCCGCTAGCTTTCAGAGCCGCTTCGCCAGCGAAGTACTCTTTATGGTTGTCGCCAATGTCGGAGCCGGCCATGTTCTGGTGCTTGACGCAGGCGATGCCCTGACGCAGTTCCTGACGCTGAACACCTTTGACGTAGGCGAGCATGCCTTCTTCTGCGAAGTAACCTTTGGCCAGGTTGTCGGTGGACAGCGCGGCGGTGTGGTAGGTCGGCAGGGTGATCAGGTGGTGGAAGATACCGGCTTGAGCCGAACCGTCACGCTGGAAGGTGCGGATCATTTCATCGGCACGCAGAGCCAGTTCGGTTTCGTCGTAGTCGACGCTCATCAGCTTGGCGCGGTCGTAGGCGGAAACGTCTTTGCCTTCGCCGACCATGATGTCGAACATCTGCTGACGGAAGTTCAGGGTCCAGTTGAAGGACGGGCTGTTGTTGTAAACCAGTTTGGCGTTCGGGATCACCTTGCGGATCTCGTTAACCATTTCGGCGATCTGGCCAACGTGCGGCTTCTCGGTTTCGATCCACAACAGGTCGGCACCGTTCTGCAGCGAGGTGATGCTGTCCAGTACGCAGCGCGCTTCGCCGGTGCCCTTGCGGAACTGGAACAGGTTGCTTGGCAGGCGCTTGGGACGCAGCAGCTTGCCTTCGCGGTTGAGTACCACGTCGCCGTTTTTCAGGTCGGCGGTGGATACTTCATCGCAGTCGAGGAAGGCGTTGTACTGGTCGCCCAGGTCGCCCGGCTCGTTGGTTACGGCGATTTGCTTGGTCAGGCCGGCACCCAGGGAGTCGGTACGGGCAACGATCACGCCGTTGTCGATTCCCAGTTCGAGGAAGGCGTAACGAACAGCAGCGACCTTGGCGAGGAAGTCGGCGTGAGGAACGGTCACTTTACCGTCCTGGTGGCCGCACTGCTTCTCGTCGGAAACCTGGTTCTCGATCTGGATGCAGCAGGCGCCTGCTTCGATCATGCGCTTGGCCAGCAGGTAGGTCGCTTCCGGATTGCCGAAACCGGCGTCGATGTCGGCGATGATCGGTACGATATGGGTTTCGTAGTTGTCGATCTGGTTCTGGATGTCAGCGGCCTTGGTGTTGTCGCCGGCTTCGCGAGCGGCGTCCAGGGCGGTGAACAGCAGATCCAGTTCACGGGCGTCGGCCTGGCGCAGGAAGGTGTACAGCTCTTCGATCAGGTCGGAGACTGCAGTCTTCTCATGCATCGACTGATCCGGCAGCGGGCCGAACTCGGAACGCAGGGCGGCAACCATCCAGCCGGACAGGTAGAGGTAGCGCTTGTCGGTGGTCTTCAGGTGCTTCTTGATGGAGATCATCTTCTGCTGACCGATGAACCCATGCCAGCAGCCCAGGGACTGGGTGTAGACGGAAGAGTCGGCGTCGTACTCGGCCATGTCCTTGCGCATGATGTCGGCGGTGTATTGGGCGATTTCCAAACCGGTCTTGAAACGGTTCTGGGCGCGCATGCGGGCCACGGACTCCGGGTTGATAGCGCTCCAGCTGTTGCCGTTGGTCTCTTTAAGAGCGGCTACTGCCTTGATGTCATTTTGATAAGCGGACATGGTCAATCCTTCAATGTATGTGTTTGGTTGAGCACCGACTTTCCCACTCAAAACCTGTGAGGGTCATGGTTGCGGGGGCTCACAGCAGTACGAGAGAGAGTGACCAGGACGCGGTTGCAGGCGGGAGGAGGGGGACGAAACGAACAGCGCGTTTGACTACAGCTGCTGCAAATGATCGGGGCATTTGGCGTTTACCGGATCAAAGATGCCGTTGGACGACTCAGTAGGCTGTAACTGTCTGCTGGCTGTTACGTTGAAGCGCTTCCCCGTCCCTCAGGACAACTTCGTTCCAGTCGCAATCTCGTCGAACGGCCTTGTGGGCTTTACAACACGAATCGGTTCTGGCGGTAAGCTGGAACTCGATCCGGAGACCCTTTTCAGGGCCCCTGATTAGCGGGAGCGAGGCCATGATGCCTCTGCTAATAGTGTTCGTCAAACGTTTTGTAGTGCTTTTTCGCGACTACTACATAAGTATTACGACGACTGGTGAGTCAGGGTTTGTGTAAATATCAAGCGCCGTAGCAAGAGCGATCCCACGCGTTCGCGGCAAGGCGCGCCAGCTGAAAGGCCGGGGGATTTGGCTTACTAAACTCCCCCGGTTTTTCACCTGGCGCAACGTCAGCAGCGGGCGCCTGGAGGCGGTCGCAGTAGGCGAGGGTTTTCACAGCCTCCCGGTTTCAATCGACGATATCGACCTTGACCCGCAGGGTCATGTCCTCGCGCCCCCGGGTCGAGCGCTGGCGCAGGACGTCGCCGTGCTCGGCCTGGCTCTGCTGGTTGACGCCGCCGATACTGATCCATTCCCCAAGCCGGCCGCTGACCCGGGTATTGGTGCTCTGGATGTCGATTACCCCGGGCTGCGATGAGCTCAGGCGGTCGCGGTTGCTGCTGATATCGATATGCACGATTTCGCCGGTGAGGCTGGCGGTCACGTAGAACCCGCGGGTGACGTCACGGTATTCCGTGCTGTTGTACACCTGACCGTAAGGATCGCGGCTGCTCGAGTTGAGGGGCACGGTCTGACCGACCTGGATCAGCGCCGGGTAGCCTTCGGTGGCTTGCACCTGCTGGGTGCCGCCGCCACGGCTGTCGGTCGTGCGGCTGATGATGCGCACCTGGTCGCGGCCGTTGATTTCGCCCCGGCCAATCTGCACCTGGGCATCGCCGGCGCTCAGCGTGCCATCGGCGCGATAACCGCGGTCGCTCTGATAGCTGGACTCCGAGCTGTCGACGCTGATCAGCAAGCGCCGTGGGCGGGTGTCCAGTTGCTCGAGCAACTGGCGTATTTCCTCGATCTTGGCCGGCGTGGCGTTGACGATCAACTGGTTGCCATAGGCATTGACGCGTCCATCGCTGCCCAGCAACGACTGCACCAGCGGCAGCACATCATCGGCGGTGCGGTAATTCAGGGGGATGACCTCGGTGGCCGCGCAGAGGGGCAGGGCGATGCTGAGCAGCAGGCCCGCGAGCAGGGTACGCGCACTCATAGCAGGAAACTCCTTAGGTCGGGGGCGGTGATGCTGGTCTGCCAGGCCTGATCGAATTGCGCCTGGCGCAAGCGCACACGGGCAGGGTCCTGGTATAGCGCATAGCCGGCACACTGCGCGGGTTCGGGACGCAGCAGCAGGCCGCGGTCATCGGCCAGTAAAAAGGCCACTTCCTCGCTGGGGTAGTCCGGGTGCGGCTGGCGAATATGCAGGTTGCTCGACAGGCGGCGCGACAAGCCAAGCAAACGGTGGCCCTGTTTGACCGCGCGACCGAGGTCCTTGACCAGGATGCGCAGGCGGTTCTTCGGGTTGGCCAGGAGGAAGCGGGTGCAGGCCTCCTGGATGCTGCTGTGGTGATACAGCCAGGGGTCGAGGTCAGTGCTGTAGATGCACAGGCTGCGCCGGGCCTGTTGGAGCATGGCCAGGGCGTGGGCACGGGCCAGTTCGGGCTGATCGAAACGCTCCAGCGCCAGGTGCTCGCCGAGGATAAATGGCGCCGGTTCTGCCTGCAGGGTTTCGCTCGGAGCCGGTTCGGGGTTGCGCACGGCAAAACGCCCCGGCGACTGAAACTCGATGGCGGGAAGCGCTGCTGGCTCGTTGCTCTCGGTTGCGTCTGACGGGGCGTCCTTGTTCATTCTGACCTCACGGCTATTGGCTGTGGCGCACCATATCCACATGGGGAATACCGGCGTCGAGGTATTCACCGCTGACGATGGCAAAACCAAGCCTTTCATAGAAAGGCGTGGCCTGCACCTGGGCGCTGAGCATTTGTTGCTGCAGGCCCCGCTTTTCTGCTTCCGTGATCACTGCGCGCAGTAGTGCATCGCCGACTTTCAGGCCGCGCCAGTCCTTGAGCACCGAAACCCGACCGATATGCCCATCTGGCAGCAGGCGCGCGGTACCGATCGGGTAGTCGCCCTCGTAGGCGAGAAAATGCAAGGCCTCGACATCTTCGGCATCCCATTCGAGCTCCGGCGGCACCGCTTGCTCGGCAATGAACACCGTCTCGCGAATGCGTCGCAGGTCGGCGTTGTCCTTTTGCCAATCGGCCAGGCGCACGTGAATGCTATTCATCGGCAAACTCCAGGCTACCCTGTTTGGCCAACTCCAGAAGCAGATTACGCCCCTCGTCATCGGCCAGCCATGAACCGAGGTTGTCGATATGCAGCGCGTCGGCCGAGCAGATCAATTTCAGCAGCTCGCGCTGGCTGGCAGACAGTAGGCGGCTCTGGCCACTGGCAAACAGCACCAGGTCTTCGCCGACTTCGGACCAGGCCAAGCGCGCACTGGGGTTGCGGATCAGCACGCCACCTGCTTCCAGACTGCCGAGGAGGGTCGGTTCGTCGATCTCGATCCCGGCGATCAGTTCGGGGTAGCGCGGTTCGGTCATGAACTGGCCGAACCAGGTCATCAGCAGGCGCTCGTCGCTCATGTGTTCATTGAGCAGGGCTTTCAAGCGATCCAGGGCGTCACGCTGGATCTGGTGCGGATCGCTGGTCGGTTGCGCATCGGCGTCGCTGTAGCGGTCTTCATCCGGCAGGAACTGGCCGAGAAAGTCGGTGAAATGGGTCAGTACTTCGGCGGCGCTCGGCGCGCGGAAGCCTACGGAATAGGTCATGCAATCATCCTCAGCGGTACCACAGTGGGCCAGGAGTGGCGGTAGATAGAGCATGTCGCCGGGCTCCAGTACCCATTCTTCAGTTTTAGCGAATTCGGCAAGGATCTTCAGATCCGCGTGTTGCAGCAGCGGGCTGTCGGAGTTGCACATCTGGCCGACCTGCCAGCGGCGCTTGCCGTAGCCCTGCAGCAGGAACACATCGTAGTTGTCGAAGTGCGGGCCAACGCCGCCGCCAGGTGCGGCAAAGCTGATCATCACGTCGTCGATGCGCCACTTGGGCAGGAACTTGAATTCCTCGAGCAGTTCGGCCACTTCCGGTACGAACTGGTCGACGGCTTGCACCAGCAGGGTCCAGTCGCGCTCCGGCAACTGGGCGAAGGCGTCTTCGGCGAACGGGCCGCGGCGCAATTCCCATGGCCGCTCGCCGTGTTCGATGACCAGGCGCGACTCGATTTCTTCTTCCAGGGCCAGGCCGGCCAGTTCGTCTGGCGAGATCGGGCTTTCGAAGCCGGGCATGGCCTGGCGTACCAGCAGGGGTTTCTTCTGCCAGTAGTCGCGCAGGAACTCACGGGCCGTAAGGCCGCCCAACAGCTGCAGCGGAGTATCAGGATTCATCGCTAAGCCCTTGAAATAAATAAAAGCCCAAAAATAAAAACGCCCGGCACTGCCGGGCGTGCAAAGGACTCGATCGGTTAAATGCGCTTGGCCTGGGCGACCGCATTGCCGATGTAGTTGGCTGGGGTCAGCAGCTTCAGTTCGGCTTTGGCCGCGGCCGGCATGTCCAGGCCATCGATGAAGGTCTGCAGCGCGGAGGCAGAGATGCCCTTGCCGCGAGTCAGCTCTTTCAGCTTCTCGTAGGGATTTTCGATCGCGTAGCGGCGCATGACGGTCTGGATCGGTTCGGCCAGCACTTCCCAGCAGGCATCCAGATCATCAGCAATACGTTGAGCATTCAGCTCCAACTTACTGATTCCCTTGAGACTTGCCTCATAGGCAATAACGCTATGGGCGAAGCCGACACCCAGGTTACGCAGCACGGTGGAGTCGGTCAGGTCGCGCTGCCAGCGCGAGATCGGCAGCTTGCTGGCCAGGTGCTGGAACAGCGCGTTGGCGATGCCGAGGTTACCTTCGGAGTTCTCGAAGTCGATCGGGTTGACCTTGTGCGGCATGGTCGAGGAGCCGATTTCGCCGGCGATGGTGCGCTGCTTGAAGTAGCCCAGAGAGATATAGCCCCAGATATCGCGATCGAAATCGATCAGGATGGTGTTGAAGCGGGCGATGGCGTCGAACAGCTCGGCGATATAGTCGTGCGGTTCGATCTGCGTGGTGTAGGGGTTGAACTGCAGGCCCAGGTCGCCTTCGATGAAGGCGCGGGCGTTGGCTTCCCAGTCGACCTGCGGGTAGGCCGACAGGTGCGCGTTGTAGTTGCCCACGGCGCCGTTGATTTTGCCCAGCAGCGGCACGGCTGCGACCTGGGCGATCTGCCGCTCGAGGCGATAGACCACGTTGGCCAGCTCCTTGCCCAGGGTGGTCGGCGAGGCCGGCTGGCCGTGGGTGCGCGAGAGCATTGGTACATCGGCGAATTTCACCGCCAGTTCGCGGATGGCTTCGGCAGTCTGGCGCATCAGCGGCAACAGCACGTTATCGCGGCCTTCACGCAGCATCAGGGCGTGGGACAGGTTGTTGATGTCCTCGCTGGTGCAGGCGAAGTGGATGAACTCGCTGACGTTATCCAGCTCCGGCAGCTTGGCTGCCTGTTCCTTGAGCAGGTACTCCACGGCCTTGACGTCGTGGTTGGTGGTGCGCTCGATCTCTTTGACGCGCTCGGCGTGCTCGAGGGCAAAGTTGTCCGCCAGTTGGTTGAGTACCGCCTGGGCTTCGGCCGAGAAGGCGGGGACTTCGCCGATGCCTTCGTGGGCGGCCAGGCGTTGCAACCAACGCACTTCGACCAGAACGCGAAAGCGGATCAGGCCGTATTCGCTGAAAATGGGGCGCAGGGCGCTGGTTCTGCCGGCATAGCGGCCATCAACGGGGGAAACCGCGGTGAGCGAGGAAAGCTGCATAAGAGGGCGTTCTCGGACAATCGGCTGACGAAAAGGGCGCATATCATACATTAAATCGTCGCTCTGGCCGCGTTTGCTCGCTAGCCGTTCAGCGGCTGCGTCGGGCAATCGACAGAAGGCTGGCGGCGAAAATCAGGGCGGCACCGATCAGCGAGGTCGGGTCCGGGGTTTCACCCCAGCGCCACCAGGCGATCACGCCGGCGAAGACGATGGCCAGGTAAGCAAAGGGCCCGATCAACCCGGGCGGCGCCATGCCATAGGCCTTGGACATGACGATCTGGCTGATGGTGGCAAGCAGGCCGATCACCAGCAATAGGCTCAGCTCATGATTGCTCAAGGGTTGCCAGGCCCAGGTCAGCGGGATTGCGGAGGCCAGCGCGCTGAACAGCGAGAAATAGAACACGATGCGATAAGCCGGTTCGGTATCGCTCATCTCGCGGATGGAGACAAAGGCAAACGCCGCCAGAACACTGGTTGCCATGCCGATCAAGGTATTGCCATTGAGCAAGGCGCTCGAGGGTTTAGCCACCAGCAGCACGCCAAGCAGGCCGATGCCGGTCGTCAGCAGGATGCGCTTACTCAGCGGCTCCTTCAGCCACCACCAGGCGATCAGTGGCGTGAACAGCGGGGCCGAGTAGGTGAACAGCATGGCGTCGGCCAGGGGCAGGTGGGCCAGCGCGTAGAAGAAGCAGTACATCGCCGCCAGGCCATAGCCGGTGCGCCAGAGATGCGCCTTGAGGCGCATGGTTTTAAGCGGAGCCACACCCCTGAGCAGGATCAGCGGCAGGAAGAACAGCACGCCGACCAGGTTGCGAAAGAACACCACCGACTCGTTATTGACGCTGGTGGAGACTTCGCGCACGCCGCCCCCCATCAGCGAGAACAGCATCGCCGAAAGCGCCAGCAGCGCGGCCCCTTGCATGGGTTTGACCATGCGGGTGGTCACGGCTAACCGCGTAACAGCGGATAGAGTTCCTTGAGCAGCTTGCTGCGGCTGAACACCAACTGCCAGCGGTGGCCGCCCAGCTGACGCCACAGTCGGGCCGAGCGGATGCCGGCGAGCAGCAGGGCGCGAATCTTCGAGGCGTTGCTCGGTTGCTGCAGGTGGCGCATGTCGCCCTGCACCTGGATACGCTGGCGGAAGGTGCTGATGGTGTCCTCGTAGAGACTGCCGCAGCCGGCAATGACGTTGTCGTGCACCAGGCCGAAATGACCGACCTGGTTCTGGATCTGGTCCAGGCGGCTGCCCATGACCTGCAGCATGTCGTCGCGCTTGGCCAGTTGCCTTTCCAGTCCGAGCAGGGCCAGGGCATAGCGCAGCGGTTCGCGCTGCAGGCTGGCCGGGTCACGTTCCAGGGCGCTGATCAGGGCGCGATACCCCTCGCGCAGGTTGAGGTCGTCACCGCCGTATACGTCCAGGGTGCTCTTGGGGTCGCGCACCAGCAGGCTGCCCAGCATGCATGCCAGCCCTGGCTCGCCAACCTGTCCGGTCTTGGCCAGCTTGTCGACCAGCACTGCGGCTTCGAAAACCGCACCCAGGGCGACCAGTTGTTCCTGCGTTGGACTCATGGATGCTTATCCTTGCTGCTCCAGGGTTCTGCTATTTCGATCACGCCGCCGCCGAGGCAGACTTCGCCGTCATAGAACACCACGGACTGGCCGGGCGTGACCGCGCGTTGCGGCATGGAAAAACTGGCACGATAGCCGCTGGTGGTTTTTTCCAGGATGCAGGCTTGATCGCCTTGGCGATAGCGCACCTTGGCCGTCAGCTGGCGCGGCTCCTTGAGCTCGATTGGATTAACCCAGTAGACCTCGGAGGCGAGCAGGGCGCTGGCAAACAGCCAGGGGTGATCGTTGCCCTGACCGACCACCAGCACATTGCGCTCAAGGTCTTTTTGCAGCACGTACCAGGGCTCGTCGCTGGCGTCTTTCAACCCGCCGATGCCCAGGCCCTGACGCTGGCCGATGGTGTGGTACATCAGGCCACTATGACGGCCGATGACCTCGCCTTCGGTGGTTTCGATATCGCCGGGCTGGGCCGGCAGGTACTGCTTGAGAAAGTCGCTGAAGCGCCGTTCGCCGATGAAGCAGATACCGGTGGAGTCCTTTTTCTTCGCCGTGGCCAACTGGTGCTTCTCGGCGATGGCGCGCACTGCCGGTTTCTCCAGCTCACCAACGGGGAACAGGGTCCTGGCGATCTGCTCGCCACCAACGGCATGCAGGAAGTAGCTCTGATCCTTGTTCGGATCCAGGCCCTTGAGCAGCTCGGTGCGGCCATCGCGATCGCGGCGGCGCACATAGTGGCCGGTGGCAATCAGGTCGGCGCCGAGCGCCAGGGCATAGTCGAGGAAGGCCTTGAACTTGATTTCGCGGTTGCACAGGATATCCGGGTTGGGCGTGCGCCCGGCCTTGTATTCGGCAAGAAAATGCTCGAACACATTGTCCCAATACTCCGCGGCGAAGTTGGCGGTGTGCAGTTTGATGCCAATCTTGTCGCACACGGCCTGGGCATCGGCCAGGTCATCCATGGCGGTGCAGTATTCGGTGCCGTCGTCTTCGTCCCAGTTCTTCATGAACAGGCCTTCGACCTGATAACCCTGTTCGAGCAGCAGCAGGGCCGAGACGGACGAATCCACGCCGCCGGACATGCCGACTATGACGCGTTGCTGTTCTGGGCTGGGGAGGGCTGGATCACGCATGGGGGTGTCTGCACAAAAGACGAAATTCTAACAGGCTGGCGGTGCCAAGGCTAAGGCGGTATTCAATCACGGATCAGCTCCAGATCATGCAGCGGGCCAGCGAGGTAGTCGTCGATGCAGCGCAGGACCAACTCGCTGCGCCAGCGTTCTGGCTGGCTGGACACTTCAGCGCGGCTCAACCATGACGCGCCGACGATGCCGCTGTCCAGACTGCGTTGCGGGTGATGACGCAGCGGTTTGGCGACAAAGCAGACGCGCTGATAGGTCACCCCATTGCTCGGCGCGGTATACAGATAAATACCGACGATGCCGCTGAGTTCGACATCCCAGCCGGTTTCTTCGAGCGTCTCGCGCACCGCTGCTTCGCGCAGGGTTTCGTTGGCTTCAAGATGGCCGGCGGGCTGATTGAGTACCAGACGGCCGCCCTTGAGCTCTTCGACGAGGAGAAAGCGGCCCTGGTTTTCGACGATAGTGGCAACGGTGATGTGGGGGTGCCAATCCATGTGTGTGTCCTGTAGGAATGGGTCGATCATAAGCAGCCGCCGGGCGGCGGACTGCATGTGCTGCGCCAGGGCATACAAACAGAAACCCCGGCACTTGGCCGGGGCTTCTGATCATGCGGCGCGCTCAGGCGCCAGATGTTACGCCTTACAGCAGCGAGGCGATCGCGGCGTTGAAGGTTGCGCTCGGGCGCATGACCTTGCTGGTCAGCTCCGGGCTGGAGCGGTAGTAGCCGGCGATGTCCACCGGCGAGCCCTGCACGGCGCCGAGTTCGGCAAGGATGGTTGCTTCGTTGTCGGTCAGGGTTTTCGCCAGCGGGCTGAAGTGCGCCTGCAAGGAGGCGTCTTCAGTCTGCGCAGCCAACTCCTGGGCCCAGTACATCGCCAGGTAGAAGTGGCTGCCACGGTTATCCAGCTCACCGGTTTTACGCGACGGCGACTTGTTGTTGTCGAGCAGCTTGCCGGTGGCGGCATCCAGGGTTTTACCCAGCAGCTTGGCGCGTGGGTTGGCGTTCTTGATGCCGGTCTCTTCCAGAGACACTGCAATAGCCAGAAACTCGCCGAGCGAGTCCCAGCGCAGGTGGTTCTCTTCGATCAGCTGCTGCACGTGTTTCGGCGCCGAACCGCCGGCACCGGTTTCGTACATGCCGCCGCCCGCCATCAGCGGCACGATGGAGAGCATCTTGGCCGAAGTGCCCAGCTCCATGATCGGGAACAGGTCGGTCAGGTAGTCGCGCAGCACGTTGCCGGTCACCGAGATGGTGTCCTGGCCGCGAATCAGGCGTTCCATGCTGATGCGGATGGCTTCGTTGTAACCCATGAGGCGAATATCCAGGCCGCTCAGGTCGCATTCCTGCAGATAGGTTTCGACCTTCTTCTGCAGCTGCCGATCGTGAGCGCGCTCCGGGTCGAGCCAGAAAATGGCCGGCGTGTTGGATTGGCGGGCGCGGGTAACGGCCAGCTTGACCCAGTCGCGAATCGCCGCGTCCTTGGTTTGGCAGGCACGCCAGATGTCGCCGGCCTCGACTTCGTGCTGCATCAGCACGGTGCCGTCAGCCAGCACCACGCGCATGCTGCCGTCGACGGCGACTTCGAAGGTCTTGTCGTGGGAGCCGTACTCTTCAGCCTTCTGCGCCATCAGGCCGACGTTCGGCACGCTGCCCATGGTGGTCGGGTCGAATGCGCCGTTGGTTTTGCAGAAGTTGATCATTTCCTGGTAGATGCGGGCGTAGGTGCTTTCCGGCATCACCGCCTTGGTGTCCTTGAGCTTGCCATCCTTGCCCCACATCTGCCCGGAGCTGCGAATCATCGCCGGCATCGAGGCGTCGACGATCACGTCGCTCGGGATGTGCAGGTTGGTGATGCCCTTGACCGAGTCGACCATGGCCATTTCCGGGCGACCGCTGTAGCAGGCATGGATGTCGTGGAGGATCTCTTCCTGCTGCGAGATGGGCAGGGATTTGATCTTGTCGTAGACGCTGCTGATGCCGTTGTTCGGGTTGACGCCCAGCTCCTTGAACAGCTCACCGTACTTGTCGAACACGTCCTTGTAGTAGACGCTGACGGCGTGGCCGAAGACGATCGGATGGGAGACCTTCATCATGGTCGCCTTGACGTGCAGGGACCACATGACGCCGGTTTCCTTGCAGTCCTGCAGGGTCGCTTCGAAGAACTCGCGCAGCTTGCGGCAGCTCATGAACATGCTGTCGAAGACTTCGCCTTCCAGCAGGGCGAGCTGTTTCTTGACTTCGACCTTGCCGTTCTTGTCGACGAACTCGATGCGCACGTCACCGGCTTTGTCCATGGTGATCGACTGTTCGCTGGAGAAGAAGTCGCCGCCGCGCATGTAGTCGGCATGGGACTGGGAGGCCATGCTCCACTTGCCCATCGAGTGCGGGTGCTTGCGGACGAAGGCTTTGACCGCGGCGGGTGCGCGACGGTCGGAGTTACCTTCGCGCAGGACCGGGTTCACGGCGCTGCCGAGAATCTTGCTGTAAAGCGCGCGGGCTTGCTTTTCCGCGTCGCTCTGCGGGTCTTCCGGGAAGTCGGGGATGTTGTAACCCAGGGCCTGCAGCTCGGCGATGGCACCTTTGAGTTGCGGTACCGAGGCACTGATATTCGGTAGCTTGATGATGTTGGCTTCTGGCGTAGTGGCCAGAACAGCCAGCTTGGCGAGGTCGTCCTGGACGCGCTTGTCAGCCTCCAGGTACTCGGCAAAGCTTGCAAGAATGCGCCCTGCAAGAGAGATGTCGCTGGTTTCGACGGCTATGTCAGCGGATGCCGCGAAAGCTTCTACAATTGGCAGAAGCGAATAGGTGGCAAGGGCTGGAGCTTCATCGGTGAAGGTGTAGACGATCTTCGAACGGTTGGACATTTGGGATTAACTCTCTTCTTTGCTAAGCGAGCACAGAATCTCGAGATGCGCAGGTAGGCGCGTTCGCTCAAAGTCGTCAATGAGCCGAAAGTCGAGGATTTGCCGCATTTGATGTGGGATGCACCAGTAGAGCGTTGAGCAGTTGAACGATTGAGATGCGGTAACAACTCGACCGGTTCAAGGGCCGGCTGCCTCGTTCAAGACAGGCAAGCCCTTATGACTCGTTAGTCACGGCGCGCAGTATACCATTGCACTAAGGTGCTGAAGAATGCCCTTGTGCCTACAGGGGCCTGTCGGACTTGACCGTTCGTAGCGAGGGGCGGTCCGGTTTGAGGCAATTGGGCTGCTTTTCCGAGGCGAATAGCGGGCTATTTAACGAGGAAAAGCAGCAAAAATGATCCTCCCTACCAAGAAGAATGGTTTTTCCGTAGTAGCGCGGCGTTAAATTCGCCAGTCTCCTATAGACCAAGGAACAGGTGGTCTCGCCCGAATCAAGTGGGTTACGCTCGGGAGAGATATGATTTCTAACCACAAAGCGGAGTCCAGCATGGGATACCAAAAGATCCAGGTGCCAGCAACCGGTGACAAAATCACCGTCAATGCCGATATGTCGCTTAACGTACCGGACAACCCGGTCATCCCTTACATCGAGGGTGATGGCATCGGTGTCGATATCAGTCCGGTGATGATCAAGGTTGTCGATGCGGCCGTCGAAAAAGCCTACGGCGGTCAGCGCAAGATTTCCTGGATGGAAGTTTATGCCGGCGAGAAAGCCACTCAGGTGTATGACCAGGACACCTGGCTGCCTCAGGAAACCCTGGATGCGGTCAAAGACTACGTCGTTTCCATCAAGGGTCCGCTGACCACCCCCGTCGGTGGTGGCATCCGCTCCCTCAACGTGGCCCTGCGCCAGCAACTGGATCTGTACGTTTGCCTGCGCCCGGTACGCTGGTTCCAAGGTGTACCCAGCCCGGTGAAGAAGCCTGGCGACGTCGACATGACCATCTTCCGGGAAAATTCCGAAGATATTTATGCCGGGATCGAATGGAAAGCCGGTTCGCCGGAGGCCGACAAGGTCATCAAGTTCCTCAAGGAGGAAATGGGTGTCACCAAGATCCGCTTCGACGAGAACTGCGGCATCGGCATCAAGCCGGTTTCCCTGGAGGGCACCAAGCGTCTGGTGCGCAAGGCGCTGCAGTATGTGGTCGATAACGACCGCGACTCGCTGACCATCGTGCACAAAGGCAACATCATGAAGTTCACCGAAGGCGCTTTCAAGGAGTGGGCCTACGAGATTGCCGCAGAAGAGTTCGGCGCGACCCTGCTCGACGGTGGGCCCTGGATGCAGTTCAAGAACCCGAGAACCGGCAAGAACGTCATCGTCAAGGACGCCATCGCCGACGCCATGCTGCAGCAGATTCTCCTGCGGCCGGCTGAATACGATGTAATCGCCACGCTAAACCTGAACGGCGATTATCTGTCCGACGCACTGGCGGCCGAAGTTGGCGGCATTGGTATTGCGCCTGGCGCCAACCTCTCCGACAGTATCGCCATGTTCGAAGCCACCCACGGCACTGCACCGAAGTACGCCGGCAAGGACCAGGTGAACCCGGGTTCGCTGATCCTCTCTGCCGAAATGATGTTGCGTCACATGGGCTGGGTCGAAGCGGCCGACCTGATCATCAAGGGCACCAATGGCGCTATCTCGGCCAAGACAGTGACCTATGACTTCGAGCGGCTGATGGACGGCGCCCAGTTGCTGTCCTGTTCACAGTTCGGCGACGCCATGATCTCTCATATGTGAGCTGATCAGCGGTAAGAAAAAGGCCGGTCAAGTGACCGGTCTTTTTTATTTTGGGTAGCCAGTTATCCTGCTATTCAGGCCTCAATCGTATTGCCGTGAGGCTGGCTTGCAGGTGCCTCGGTGGTGGCCGAAAGCGCGCTGATGTTCACGGCATGGAGCCCTTTGGGGCCTTGGATAATGTCGAAACTTACCGCCTGACCAGCTTTCAGGGTTTTATAGCCGTCCATCTGGATCGCCGAATAATGAGCGAACAGGTCCTCATCCCGTCCGTCGGCCAGAATGAATCCATAGCCCTTGGCATTATTGAACCACTTGACCTTACCGCTAAGCATGCTGATATCCCTCTGCAAAGAACTCCACCACTGGAGTATCATCCACTTCTGATTCCGCGCGCGAATCAACTGGCTTGGGCGAGGGCGCGGAATCCCTCATACCTACACATGTGGGTATTCATTGTTTGTAACACCGTTTTGCCGATAGTCAAGGCGATGCTGCGACTGCCTGAGACACAGGTCAAACTCCATCTACCATCCGTACTCGCCCAGCCATGAACCCCTATTCCAGCATGCATGCACGTAGCCAGATTCGACTAACATTCAATCAGGACCGTCCGGCAACGCATGAGGACGATTCCACCGGCCTTGCCGTGCAGGAATCCAAGCCCGCGCTGCAGGCACCACCGCTTTACAGGGTGGTCATATTCAATGATGACTACACACCGATGGATTTCGTGGTCGAAGTGCTCGAGGTGTTTTTCAACTTAAATCGGGAGCTGGCGACCAAGATCATGCTGACCGTCCACACAGAGGGACGGGCAGTTTGCGGAGTGTTTACCCGCGACATCGCCGAAACCAAGGCAATGCAGGTTAATCAGTACGCTAGAGAAAGCCAGCATCCGCTACTCTGTGAGATAGAGAAGGACGGTTAACGCCGGCCGCTTGGGCACGAGGTGAAGCCATGTTAAATCGAGAGCTCGAAGTCACCCTCAATCTGGCCTTCAAGGAGGCTCGCACCAAGCGTCATGAATTCATGACGGTTGAGCACCTCCTTTTGGCTTTATTGGATAACGAGGCCGCCGCCAGCGTATTGCGCGCATGCGGCGCCAACCTCGACAAATTGCGCCACGACCTTCAGGAGTTCATCGATTCCACCACCCCGCTGATTCCACAGCATGACGAAGAACGTGAGACCCAGCCGACCCTGGGCTTTCAGCGGGTATTACAGCGCGCTGTATTCCATGTGCAAAGCTCCGGCAAACGCGAAGTGACTGGCGCCAACGTGTTGGTGGCGATTTTCAGTGAACAGGAAAGCCAGGCAGTGTTCCTGCTCAAGCAGCAGAGTGTTGCGCGCATCGACGTGGTCAATTTCATCGCCCACGGCATTTCCAAAGTGCCAGGGCATGGTGGCCATACAGAAAGCGAGCAGGAAATGCAGGACGAAGAGGGTGGCGAGTCTTCGGCTTCAGGCAATCCTCTGGACGCCTATACCAGCAATCTCAATGAACTGGCTCGCCAAGGGCGGATCGATCCTTTGGTCGGCCGAGAGCTGGAAGTGGAGCGGGTCGCGCAAATCCTGGCACGTCGGCGCAAGAACAACCCGCTGCTGGTAGGCGAGGCCGGTGTGGGCAAGACCGCCATAGCCGAAGGCTTGGCCAAGCGTATTGTCGACAATCAGGTACCCGACCTGCTGGCTACCAGCGTGGTCTATTCCCTGGATCTGGGAGCCTTGCTGGCTGGCACCAAATACCGTGGCGATTTCGAGAAGCGGCTCAAGGCGCTGCTCAACGAGCTGCGCAAGCGCCCGCACGCGATCCTGTTTATCGACGAGATCCACACCATAATTGGTGCGGGGGCTGCGTCTGGCGGGGTGATGGATGCTTCCAATTTGCTCAAGCCGATGCTGTCTTCGGGAGAGATTCGCTGCATAGGTTCCACCACCTTCCAGGAGTTTCGCGGCATTTTCGAGAAGGATCGAGCCCTGGCGCGGCGTTTTCAGAAGGTTGATGTTGGTGAGCCTTCGGTGGATGACACCTACAGCATCCTCAAGGGCCTCAAGGGGCGCTTCGAACAGCACCATGGCATCGAATACAGTGACGAGGCTCTGCGCGCGGCGGCTGAGCTTGCCGCTCGCTATATCAATGACCGACACATGCCTGACAAGGCCATTGACGTCATCGACGAGGCAGGCGCCTATCAGCGCCTGCAGCCAATGGAGAAACGCGTCAAACGCATCGAAGTGGCGCAGGTCGAGGATATCGTCGCAAAAATTGCGCGAATTCCACCAAAGCACGTCAGCAGTTCGGATAAAGAGCTGCTACGCAACCTGGAACGCGACCTCAAATTGACAGTGTTTGGTCAGGAAGCCGCCATCGACTCCCTGTCCACGGCGATCAAGTTGTCGCGGGCTGGGCTCAAGGCGCCTGACAAGCCGGTCGGTTCTTTCCTCTTTGCCGGTCCTACCGGGGTTGGTAAAACCGAAGCGGCTCGTCAGCTATCCAAGGCGCTGGGTGTCGAGTTGGTGCGCTTCGATATGTCCGAATATATGGAGCGGCATACGGTTTCCCGGCTGATCGGTGCGCCGCCAGGCTATGTCGGCTTCGATCAGGGTGGTTTGCTGACCGAAGCCATCACCAAGACGCCGCACTGTGTTCTGTTGCTCGATGAAATCGAGAAGGCTCATCCAGAGGTCTTCAATCTGCTGTTGCAGGTGATGGATCACGGCACCCTGACCGACAATAACGGGCGCAAGGCGGATTTCCGTAACGTGATTCTGATCATGACCACCAACGCCGGGGCGGAAACCGCAGCGCGGGCGTCCATTGGCTTTACCTACCAGGACCATGCGTCCGATGCCATGGAAGTGATCAAGAAGAGCTTCACGCCGGAGTTCCGCAATCGTCTGGATACTATTATCCAGTTCGGCCGACTGAGCCATGAAGTGATCAAGAGTATCGTCGACAAGTTCCTTACCGAGCTGCAGGCGCAACTTGAAGACAAGCACGTGATGCTCGAGGTCAGCGATGCCGCGCGCGGCTGGCTGGCTGAAAAAGGTTACGACGTGCAGATGGGGGCAAGGCCTATGGCGCGCTTGATTCAGGAGAAGATCAAGCGGCCCCTGGCGGAGCAGATCCTGTTTGGCGAGCTGGCCGAGCACGGGGGCGTGGCCCATGTCGATCTCAGTGGCGACGAATTGACCTTCGAATTCGAAACCGCTGCGGAAATGGCCTGAAGTCGCTCTCGCTTTAGCTAAATAGCGCCCACAAAAACGCCCGGCAATGCCGGGCGTTTTTGTGGGCGCCTGATTTTATCAGTACTTGAAAACCGCGTGCCGGGAGGTCAGGTTGAGCCGCAGCTGGTGCAGTCAGCGAAAAAACAAACTGCTTTACTCGCTTCACCCAGGAGGCTGTCGGACTTTAGCTGTAGGCAGTCTCAAGTCCGGCAGGCTCCTGGCGCCAGGCTAGGCGCGTTGAGGCTGCGCCATTTAACCTGCCCTCATGCCTATGACCAAATGCAGCGGTTTTCAAAAACCTGTTAGCGGGCGCGGTAGGTGATACGACCTTTGCTCAGGTCATAAGGCGTTAGTTCTACGCGAACCTTGTCGCCAGTCAGAATGCGGATATAGTTTTTGCGCATCTTTCCGGAGATGTGCGCGGTAACGACGTGCCCGTTTTCCAACTCCACACGGAACATGGTGTTGGGCAGGGTGTCGACGACAGTGCCTTCCATTTCGAAGCTGTCTTCTTTCGACATTCAGTAAAGCCCTCGGTATCCAAAGTATGACCATGGCCAGGTGCAACTGGCTCCAGGCAAAAGCGGCGTGCATTGTGCCCGAAAAGGAGGGTGTACGCCAAGTGACTTCAGGTGAGAGTGATCCAGCGCTGATTAACGAACAGCTCGATTGGGCGATATTGCGTCTTGTAATTCATTTTTCGGCAGTTTTTGATCCAGTAACCGAGGTACAGGGCGTGCAGCCCAAGGCGCGACGACTCCCTGATTTGCCAAAGAATGGCGAAGCGCCCGAGGCTGCGACGCTCTTCGCTAGGTTCGTAAAAGGTGTAAACCGCGGAAAGGCCGTTGGGCAGCACGTCGGTGACCGCGATAGCCAGCAGCCGGCCGTGCTGGCGGAACTCGTAGAAACGGGAAAACGGCAGGTCGCGTACCAGAAAGGTGGAGAACTGCTCGCGGTTCGGTGGATACATGTCGCCATCGGCATGGCGCTGCTCGATATAGCGAACATAGAGGTCGTAGTACTCCTCGGTGAACGCCGGGCGTACCGCAAAGACCTGGATGTCGAGGTTGCGTTTGAAAATACGCCGCTGTTGGCGATTGGGGCGAAACTGGGCAGTGGGAATGCGTGCGGGCACACAGGCCGAGCAGCGTTGGCAGTGGGGTCGGTAAAGATGATCACCGCTGCGGCGAAAGCCCATTTCCGAAAGTTCGGCATAGACATCCACATCCATTGGCTGGCTGGGGTCGAGGAACAGGGTGGTGGCCTGCTCTTCGGGCAGATAGCTGCACGGATGAGGCTGGGTGGCGTAAAACTTCAGGCGGGCCAGCTCGGTCATGATCGACTCTCGAGGTAATGCCTTGAACAAGTGTAAGCCACCCTGAGGTACTCGCCTAGGCGATCCACGGTGCCTTGTCGGGCTGGTCGATGTGCTGCTTCAGGTAGTCGGCGAAATCTGCCCTGGCAATTTGCTTGGCGCCAAAGCGGTGCAGGTGTTGCGTGGGCATCTGGCAGTCGATGAGTGCGAAGCCCCAGGCCTTTAGTTGTTCGACCAGGGTGACAAAGCCGACCTTCGAGGCGTTATCGGCGCGACTGAACATGGATTCGCCGAAAAATAATCGGCCCATTGCCAGTCCGTATAGCCCGCCGACCAGTTCATCGTTGCGCCAGACTTCGACCGAATGGGCAATGCCGCGCCGATGCAGTTCAAGGTAGGCGTGCTGCATTGGGGTAGTTATCCAGGTGCCCCCGGCATAGTCGCGTGGCTCGGCGCAGGCCTGGATTACCTTGGCAAAGTCTCGGTCGAAGGTCACCTGGTAGCGTGCCTGGCGCAGCACCTTGGCCAGGCTGCGCGAGACATGCAGCTCTTCCGGGAGGAGCACTGTGCGCGGATCCGGCGACCACCAGAGAATCGGCTGATCGTCCTGGAACCAGGGGAAGCAGCCGTGGCGATAAGCCGCGATCAAACGCTCGGCACTCAAGTCGCCGCCGGCCGCAAGCAAGCCATTGGGTTCATGCAGAGCTTTGGCGAGCGGCGGGAAACTCAGTGAGTCGCGTTGCAACCAAGTCAGCATACGACGAAACCGCGAGAGGCGAGGGTGGGTTTGGCCGCCTGGCGGGCTGTAGCGCCCGCCCAGGGGGCGATCAATTGTCGTCGAGGAATTTTTCGACATCCAGTGCAGCCATGCAGCCGGCACCTGCAGAGGTGATTGCCTGGCGGTACACATGGTCGGCCACGTCGCCGGCGGCGAACACACCCTCGATACTGGTCGCGGTAGCGTTGCCCTCGCTGCCGCCCTTGATCAGCAGATAGCCGTCGCGCATTTCCAGTTGGCCCTGGAACAGGTCGGTATTGGGCTTGTGGCCGATGGCGATGAATACGCCCGTCAGCGGCAGTTCCCTGGATAAGCCATTGGTGGTGTCTTTCAGGCGTACGCCGGTTACGCCGCTGGCATCGCCAAGCACTTCGTCGAGGGTGTGATTCCAGTGCAGATGGACGTTGCCGTTGGCTGCCTTGTCGAACAGCTTGTCTTGCAAGATCTTTTCCGAGCGCAGCTTGTCGCGCCGGTGAACCAGGTGCACTTCCTTGGCGATATTGGCCAGGTACAACGCTTCCTCGACGGCGGTATTGCCGCCACCAATCACTGCAACGACTTGATTGCGGTAAAAAAAGCCGTCGCAGGTGGCACAGGCAGAAACGCCTTTGCCGGCAAAGGCTTCTTCTGACGGCAGGCCGAGGTACTGGGCCGAGGCGCCGGTGGCGATGATCAGTGCATCGCAGCTGTAGGTGCCGCTGTCACCCTTGAGGATAAACGGACGCTGTTGCAACTCGGCCGTGTGAATGTGGTCATAAATGATCTCGGTGTCGAAGCGCTCGGCATGTTTTTGCATGCGCTCCATGAGCGCGGGACCGGTCAAACCTTCGACGTCACCCGGCCAGTTGTCCACTTCGGTGGTAGTGGTGAGTTGGCCGCCGGGCTGGATGCCGGTGATCACTACGGGCTTGAGGTTGGCGCGGGCGGCATATACCGCCGCAGCGTAACCGGCAGGGCCGGAACCCAGGATGATCAGGCGTGAATGTTTGACTTCACTCATAAAAACACCTCATAAGCCTTTGTCACAAAAGAGAATGCGTGCTCAAATTGAGCTGCACGTAATATGTTGCTGGCTATGCTACACCGAAGCAGGGGGCGAGCGGGAGCCGGTGGCAGAGACCTCCGTTCAGGCCGGTTGCCACCTGTTGCCTAGCGTGGCAGCAACCGGGTAAATCCGTACAATAGGCAAAAATTTTGCCGTTAACCGATTATTCGGCGCGCCGCTGGCGCAGGAATAGATGTGTTTTGAAGAATTCAAGCCCTACAGCCCAGACTCCAGTCTGGCGTCAGCAATTGCCATATAGGTTGAAAGAGGGCGCCTTGATCGCTCTCGGTGCACTCTGTCTTTATCTGTGGATGGCACTGCTGACCTATGATCCCGCTGACCCGGGCTGGACGCATACCAGCAATATCGATCAGGTGCAAAATGCCGCCGGCCGTGCTGGCGCCTGGTTCGCCGATATCCTGTTCATGGCCTTGGGCTATTTCGCTTATGTGTTCCCGCTGTTGCTCGGGGTCAAGACCCTGCAGGTATTCCGTGCCCGCCATCAGCCCTGGCAGTGGAGCGGCTGGCTGTTCTCGTGGCGATTGATCGGCCTGGTGTTCCTGGTGCTGTCCGGGGCAACGCTGGCCGATATTCATTTTGACGCGGGCGCCAGCATGCCGGCCGCTGCCGGCGGGGCATTGGGCGAGAGTCTTGGCCAGTTGGCCGAAGATGTATTGAACGTGCAGGGCAGCACCTTGCTGTTCATTGCATTGTTCCTGTTTGGCTTGACCGTGTTCAGCGATCTGTCCTGGTTCAAGGTCATGGACCTTACCGGCAAGATCACCCTGGATCTTTTCGAGTTGATCCAGAGCCTGATCAACCGCTGGTGGAATGCACGTACCGAGCGCAAGCAACTGGTTGCCCAGTTGCGCGAAGTCGATGAGCGGGTCAGCGAGGTGGCTGCGCCGATGGTGCACGACCGTCGCGAACAGGCCAAAGTCAAAGAGCGCCTGCTGGAGCGCGAGGAAGCGCTGACGAAACACATGAGCGCCCGTGAAAGCCGCACGGCGCCAATGATTACCCCGCCGGCAGAGCCTAAAGTCGCCGAGCCGAGCAAGCGCGTACAGAAAGAAAAGCAGGCGCCGCTGTTCGTCGACAGCGCCGTCGAGGGCACCTTGCCACCGATTTCCATTCTTGATGTCGCCGAAAAGAAGCAGAAGAAATTTTCCCCCGAGTCGCTGGAGGCCATGTCGCGCCTGCTCGAGATCAAGCTCAAGGAGTTCGGCGTCGAGGTCATGGTCGAGTCGGTGCACCCGGGACCGGTGATCACCCGCTTCGAGATCCAGCTCGCCGCCGGGGTCAAGGTCAGCCGCATTTCCGGGTTGGCGAAGGATCTGGCGCGCTCGATGGCGATCATCAGCGTGCGCGTGGTCGAAGTGATTCCCGGCAAAACCACCGTGGGTATCGAGGTGCCCAACGAAGACCGCCAGATCGTGCGCTTTTCCGAGGTACTGTCGTCACCCGAGTACGATGACGCCAAGTCCCCGGTGACCCTGGCCCTGGGCCACGACATCGGTGGTCGCCCGGTGATCACCGACCTGGCAAAAATGCCCCACTTGCTGGTCGCCGGCACCACCGGCTCGGGTAAGTCGGTCGGGGTCAACGCGATGATCCTGTCGATCCTGTTCAAGTCCACGCCGGAAGAGGCGCGTTTGATCATGATCGACCCGAAAATGCTCGAGCTGTCGATCTACGAGGGCATTCCTCACCTGCTTTGCCCGGTGGTCACCGACATGAAGGAGGCGGCCAACGCCCTGCGCTGGAGCGTCGCCGAAATGGAACGGCGCTATAAGCTCATGTCGAAGATGGGCGTGCGCAACCTGGCCGGCTTCAACCGCAAGGTCAGGGAAGCCGAGGAGGCGGGCGAGCCCCTGCCGGACCCGTTGTACAAGCGCGAAAGCATGCACGACGAGGCACCGCTGCTGAAAACCCTGCCGACCATCGTGGTGGTGGTGGACGAGTTCGCCGACATGATGATGATCGTCGGCAAAAAGGTCGAAGAGTTGATCGCCCGAATCGCGCAGAAGGCCCGCGCCGCCGGTATCCACCTGATTCTCGCCACCCAGCGGCCGTCGGTAGATGTGATCACCGGCCTGATCAAGGCCAACATCCCGACGCGCATGGCCTTCCAGGTGTCGAGCAAGATCGATTCGCGGACCATTCTCGACCAGGGTGGCGCCGAACAGTTGCTCGGCCACGGTGACATGCTCTACCTGCCGCCCGGCACCGGTTTGCCGATTCGCGTGCACGGCGCCTTCGTTTCCGACGAAGAGGTTCACCGTGTGGTCGAGGCCTGGAAGCTGCGGGGCACGCCGGACTATATCGAAGACATTCTGGCCGGTGTCGAGGAGTCCGGCAGTGGCTTCGACGGCAGCAGCGAGGGAGGCAGCGAAGGCAGTGAAGAAGATCCGCTGTATGACGAAGCCGTGCGTTTCGTCACCGAAAGCCGTCGGGCCTCGATTTCCGCAGTGCAGCGCAAATTGAAGATCGGCTACAACCGTGCAGCACGGATGATCGAAGCGATGGAAATGGCTGGCGTGGTGACATCGATGAGCACCAATGGCTCGCGCGAAGTGATGGCGCCAGCCCCAACTCGTGACTAACGCCAAGAAATCAATGTGATAAGGAGTTCCATGGGCCTGATTCGAATGCTGTTGCTGGCAGCTTTAAGCTTTTCCAGCGTTTCCACTCTGGCGGACGAGGATGCGTCGGCACAACGCCTGACCGCATTGCTCAGCCAGGCGCAAACCATCAGCGCGCGCTTCTCGCAGCTGACCCTGGATGGCAGTGGCGCGCAGTTGCAGGAAACCGCAGGTCAGCTTGTGCTGAAACGGCCGGGACTGTTTCGCTGGCATACCGACGCCCCTATGGAGCAGTTGCTGGTGTCCAACGGCGAGAAGGTCTGGTTGTATGACCCGGATCTGGAGCAGGTCACCATTCAGACCCTCGACAAGCGCCTGACCCATACCCCGGCACTGCTGCTGTCCGGCGATGTCTCCGAGATTCAGGAGAACTTCGCGATCAGTCATCAGGAAGGCGGCAACGTGGTCGACTTCATGCTCAAGCCGAAATCCAAGGACACCTTGTTCGACAGCCTGCGATTGTCGTTTCGCAGTGGCGTGTTGAATGACATGCAACTGATCGACAGCATCGGCCAGCGCACCAACATCCTGTTCCTCGGCGTGGAGATGAATGAAGCGGTGGACGACAGCCTGTTCAGCTTCGAGATTCCCGAAGGCGCGGATGTCATTCAAGAGTAAGAGGTCGTAGCCCGCCGCCATGGATCTGTTCCGTAATGCTCCCATCGCCCAGCCCCTGGCTGCGCGCCTGCGTGCCGCCAGCCTGGACGAGTACGTCGGTCAGGAGCATCTGCTGGCACGCGGCAAGCCGTTGCGCGAGGCGCTGGAGCAGGGCGCACTGCACTCGATGATCTTCTGGGGGCCGCCGGGCGTGGGCAAGACCACCCTGGCGCGCTTGCTGGCCCAGGTCACCGATGCCCACTTCGAGACGATTTCCGCGGTGCTCTCCGGCGTGAAGGAGATCCGCCAGGCAGTCGAGGTCGCGCAACAGCACGCCGCCCAGTACGGCCGTCGGACCATCCTGTTCGTCGACGAAGTGCACCGGTTCAACAAGTCGCAGCAGGATGCCTTTCTGCCCTATGTGGAAGACGGCACCCTGATCTTCATCGGTGCCACCACCGAAAACCCCTCGTTCGAACTGAATAACGCGCTGCTTTCGCGAGCCCGCGTCTATGTCCTGAAAAGCCTCGATGAGGAGGCGCTGCACAAGCTGGCGACCCGTGCCCTGGCTGATCCCAAAGGGCTCGGCGAACGACAGCTCAGCCTGCCGGAGGCAAGCTTCAAGATTCTCCTGGCCGCCGCCGATGGCGATGGCCGGCGCTTGCTGAATTTTCTGGAGAACGCCGCGGATCTGGCCGAGGACGGCGGCGCCATCAGTAGCGAACTGTTGCTGGACCTGCTCGGCGACAGCGGCAGGCGCTTCGACAAGGGCGGTGAAGCCTTTTATGACCAGATTTCCGCGCTGCACAAGTCGGTGCGCGGTTCCAGTCCGGATGGGGCACTCTATTGGTTCGCGCGCATGCTCGATGGTGGCTGCGACCCCCTGTACATCGCCCGCCGGGTCGTGCGCATGGCCAGCGAAGACATCGGCAACGCCGACCCGCGCGCTCTGACGCTGTGCCTCAATGCCTGGGACGTGCAAGAGCGCCTGGGCAGCCCCGAAGGCGAACTGGCCGTGGCCCAGGCCATCGTTTACCTGGCCTGCGCGCCGAAAAGCAACGCGGTGTATAACGCGTTCAAGGCGGCGATGCGCGATGCCGCCGAGCATGGCTCCCTGGAAGTCCCGCTGCACCTGCGCAACGCGCCGACCAAGCTGATGAAAGAACTCGGCTACGGCGATGAATACCGTTATGCCCATGACGAGCCGGATGCCTACGCCGCCGGTGAAGATTACTTTCCCGAGCTACTGCCGGCGCGTCAGTACTATCAACCCGTACCACGCGGTCTCGAGCAGAAAATTCGCGACAAACTGGCCCATCTGGCCAGCCAGGATGCGGCAAGTCCGCGCAAACGGAGAAAACCATGATCGCGGTGGTTTTCGCGGTGGCTGCCGGTGGGGCGTGCGGCACCCTGTTGCGCTTTGCCACGGGCAACTGGATCAATGCAAACTGGCCGCAATATTTCTACACCGCCACCCTGGCGGTCAACATCCTTGGCTGCCTGTTGATCGGCTTCCTGTACGGGCTGTTTTTGCTGCGTCCGGACATACCGCTGGAGTTACGCGCCGGCTTGATCGTTGGCTTTCTGGGCGGTTTTACCACCTTTTCATCCTTTTCCCTCGACACCTTGCGCCTGCTGGAAAGCGGCCAGGCGCCAATGGCCTTCGGCTATCTGGCGCTGAGTGTGTTGGGCGGCCTGCTCGCTACCTGGGCCGGCCTATCATTCACCAAACTCTGATCGACGAGAACCCGACATGCTCGACTCCAAACTGGTGCGCGGCCAACTCCACGATGTGGCTCAGCGTCTTGCCACCCGCGGCTTTCAACTGGATGTGGCACGCTTCGAAGCGCTGGAAACCCAGCGCAAGACCGTGCAGACCCGCACGGAACAGTTACAGGCCGAGCGCAACAGTCGCTCCAAGGCCATCGGCCAGGCCAAGCAGCGTGGCGAAGACATAGCGCCGCTGCTGGCTGATGTCGATCGCATGGGCAGCGAGCTGGAGCAGGGCAAGCAGGAGCTGGATGCCATTCAGGTCGAACTGGACGGGCTGCTGCTGAATATACCCAACCTGCCGCACGAGTCGGTGCCGGTCGGCGACGATGAAGACGGCAACGTCGAGGTGCGCCGCTGGGGCACACCCAAGGCCTTCGATTTCGCCATCCAGGATCACGTCAGCCTGGGCGAGCAACACGGCTGGCTGGATTTCGAAACCGCCGCCAAGCTGTCCGGAGCACGTTTCGCTCTGTTGCGCGGGCCTATCGCTCGCCTGCATCGCGCTCTGGCCCAGTTCATGATCAACCTGCACACCGGCGAGCATGGCTACGAAGAGGCTTACACACCTTATCTGGTCCAGGCCTCGGCGCTACAGGGTACAGGTCAGTTGCCCAAATTCGAGGAAGACCTGTTCAAGATCAGCCGCGAGAACGAGGCCGATCTGTACCTGATTCCGACCGCCGAAGTGTCGCTGACCAACATCGTCGCGGGCGAGATTCTCGATGCCAGGCAATTGCCACTGAAGTGGGTGGCCCACACCCCGTGTTTCCGCAGCGAAGCCGGTTCGTCCGGTCGCGACACCCGCGGGATGATCCGCCAGCACCAGTTCGACAAGGTCGAGATGGTGCAGATCGTCGAACCGGGTACTTCTTACCAGGCCCTGGAAGAACTCACCGGCAATGCCGAAAAGGTCCTGCAACTGCTCGAACTGCCATACCGCGTGCTCGCCCTCTGCACCGGCGACATGGGCTTCAGCGCGACCAAGACCTACGATCTGGAAGTCTGGGTGCCGAGCCAGGACAAGTACCGCGAGATTTCCTCCTGCTCCAATTGCGGCGACTTCCAGGCACGGCGCATGCAGGCTCGCTATCGCAACCCGGAAACCGGCAAGCCGGAGCTGCTGCACACCCTCAACGGTTCCGGTCTGGCGGTGGGCCGCACCCTGGTGGCGGTGCTGGAGAACTACCAGCAGGCCGATGGCAGCATTCGTGTACCTGACGTGCTCAAGCCCTATATGGGCGGCATCGAAGTCATCGGGTAAATCGCGAGGACGTACCTGGTAGGGTGGCTTTCAAGTCGCCGCTGCCAGCAACCCCGGTGGGCTGAAGCCCTCCCTACGGGGCAGGTTCCTCGTGCCGCGCCACAGCTACTTGTTTGGATCATGCTCATGGACTTTCTCCCTCTGTTCCACAAATTGCAGGATCGCCTGGTGCTGGTGGTCGGTGGCGGTGAAGTGGCCCTGCGCAAGGCGCGTTTGCTGGCCGATGCCGGCGCCAGGTTGCGGGTCGTGGCGCCCGGGGTGCGCGACGAACTGCGCGAACTGGTCGGCCAGAGAGGCGGCGAGGTGCTGCTGCGTGACTATCAAACCGGTGACCTGGGTGGCGTGGTGTTGATCATCGCCGCCACCGACGATGAGTCCCTGAATGCGCGGATATCCACCCAGGCCCAGGCATTGGGCATTCCGGTCAATGTTGTCGACGCACCCAAGCTGTGCAGCGTGATCTTCCCGGCCATCGTCGACCGCTCGCCACTGATCGTCGCCGTCACCAGCGGTGGCGATGCGCCGGTGCTGGCACGCCTGATTCGGGCCAAGATCGAGACCTGGATTCCGGCGACCTACGGCCAACTGGCCAGCTTGGCGAAGAAATTCCGCGCGCAAGTCAAAGGCCTGTTTCCCGATGTGCAGCAACGCCGGGTGTTCTGGGAGGACGTATTTCAAGGGCAGATCGCCGAGAGCGTGTTCGCCGGCAAATTGCACGAAGGCGAGCGCCTGCTCGAGGCAAAAATCGCCGGTGCCGCACCGCGCGCCCTAGGTGAGGTGTACCTGGTCGGCGCTGGCCCGGGCGACCCGGACCTGCTGACGTTTCGCGCCCTGCGCCTGATGCAGCAAGCCGATGTGGTGCTTTATGATCGCCTGGTCGCTCCGGCGATCATCGAACTGTGCCGTCGCGATGCCGAGCGCATCTACGTCGGCAAGCAGCGCGCGGCCCATGCCGTACCGCAGGATCAGATCAATCAGCGTCTGGTCAGCCTGGCCAAAGAGGGCAAGCGGGTGTTGCGCCTGAAAGGCGGCGATCCGTTTATCTTCGGCCGTGGCGGCGAGGAGATCGAACAGCTGGCGGCCCACGGCATTCCCTTCCAGGTGGTGCCCGGCATCACCGCGGCCAGTGGCTGCGCGGCTTATGCCGGGATTCCGCTGACCCACCGCGATCATGCGCAGTCGGTACGCTTCGTCACGGGCCACCTCAAGGACGGCAGCTGCGACCTGCCTTGGGCGGAACTGGCAGCGCCCAGCCAGACCCTGGTGTTCTACATGGGCCTGGTCGGCTTGCCGCTGATTTGCCAGCAATTGATCGCCCATGGCCGTGCCGCCGGCACCCCCGCGGCGCTGATCCAGCAGGGCACCACGCATAACCAGCGGGTGTTCACCGGCACTCTGGCGAACCTGCCGGAATTGGTCGCCCACCACGAAGTCCATGCCCCGACCCTGGTCATCGTCGGCGAAGTGGTGCAGCTGCGCGAAAAACTCGCCTGGTTCGAGGGCGCGCAGGCAGAAGTCTGAACCGCTCCTACCTTGCCAAGACGCCCTTGCCCGGCAAGCGCGCGCGGTCATGGCCGCGGGACAAGTCCAGCGCGGGGCCCTTGGGCACTATGCCGGTCGGGTTGATGGTGCGATGGCTTGCGTAGTAATGGCCCTTGATGTGGTCGAAATCCACCGTCGCCGCCACACCGGGCCACTGGTACAGCTCGCGCAACCAGTTGGACAGGTTCGGGTAGTCCTCGATACGCCGCAGGTTGCACTTGAAGTGCCCGTAGTACACTGCATCGAAGCGAACCAGGGTGGTGAACAGGCGCCAATCGGCTTCACTGAGGTATTCGTCAGCCAGGTAGCGGTGCTCGCCGAGACGCGCATCCAGCCAATCCAGTTCGGCGAACAGCTCGCCGAAGGCTTCCTCGTAGGCGTCCTGGGCGGTGGCGAAACCGGCGCGGTACACACCATTGTTGACCGCCGGATAGATGCGCCGATTGAGTGCGTCGATCTCGCCGCGCAGCGCTGCGGGATAGAAATCCAGGGAATTGCCCGTCAGCCCGTCGAACGCCGAGTTGAACATGCGGATGATTTCCGCTGACTCATTGCTGACGATGCACTGCCGCTGTCTGTCCCACAACAACGGCACGGTCACCCGGCCACTGTAGTTGGCATCATCGGCGGTGTAGCGCTGATGCAGGAATTCCAGGCCGTCCAGCGCATCACCCGTGGAGCCATGGGCCGGGTCAAAGGTCCAGCCATCGTCGAGCATCAGCCAGCTGACCACCGATACATCGACCAGATCCTGCAAGCCCTTGAGCTGACGCAGGATCAGGGTGCGATGGGCCCAGGGGCAGGCGAGGGAAACATACAGGTGATAGCGACCAGCCTGCGCCTTGAAGCCACCTTCGCCGCTTGGCCCAGGGCTGCCGTCGGCGGTGATCCAGTTGCGTCGCTGGGCATCCTCGCGTTTGAAACGGCCGTCAGCTGCAGTGTCGTACCACTGGTCATGCCAGCTTCCTTCAATCAACAAACCCATTACCCGACTCCTTTGACTTTACGGCTCAGGCGTTCAGTCTAACGGTGGTGGTTCGATTGAAAGGTAGAAAAACCTGCCTCTAAAAATCGACTAGCCCGATATGTTTCGTGCATCCCAGCGCTGCTGCGCCTGCACGAATGCCTCTTCACGGGGGATGCCCAGGCCGCGCAGGGCCACGGCCATGCTGCTCAATACCGCAAGCCTGCCGTAGGCGTCCTCGACTTCGCCGCGCCAGAACGCCCGCAGGTGCTCCGGTTGCAGCGACTCGGGCTTGACGTGGCGCTGGGCCGACAGCGGCGGCCAGTCTTCGTCCCAGTTCTCGCCGTTGGCCGTGCCATAGAGATGGCTGGTGGCGTCCGGATTGATTTCCACCTCGCCACCTTCGCCCTTGATCACCAGTGCGGTGTCGCCGAGCAGCTGGCTGGCTTCGCGGTGCACCGCCTGGTAACCGGGGTGAAAGATGCTCTGCAAGCCGCAGCGCGCCGACAAGGGGTTGAGAATGCGGGTCAGTGAGTGGATCGGCGAGCGCAAGCCAAGGATGTTGCGCAGGTCGATCATTCGTTGCAGTTGCGGCATCCAGTCGCCCAGTGGGATAAACGCCAGGTGCTGCTGCTGCAAGGCGCGCTCCACCTCGGTCCAGCTATGGCACAGAGGGATCTGCAGGAGCCCGATCACCTGCTCGCTGTACAGCCGCCCGGCGGTGTGCGCGCCGCCGCCATGCAGGAGGATGCGCACGCCGCTGTTGGCCAGGGCCTTGGCGGCGAGGAGGAACCAGGGCAAATGGCGTTTCTTGCCGGCATAGCTGGGCCAGTCCAGATCGACCGCAATGGCCGGTGCCTGCAGGCGCTCGCGTACTGCTTCGGCAAAGCCGGCCATCTCCTCGGCGCTTTCCTCTTTGTGCCTGAGCAGCATCAGGAAGGCGCCGAGCTGGGTGTCCTCGACCTTGCCGTCGAGCAACATGCCCATGGCTTCGCGGGCTTCTTCTCGGGTCAGGTTGCGCGCGCCGCGCTTGCCTTTGCCGAGGATCCGCACGAATTGGGCAAAAGGGTGTTCCGCTGGGGTGACAAGGTTCATAGGCAATTCGTCGGTTTGGGCAGGCCCGCCAGTTTGGCGGCGAGTTTGGCGGGAGCGCCTTTAAACAGGAGATTGAGGTACAGGCTGTTGCCTTTTTCCGGGCCTAGCTTGAGCGCCACGTATTTGATCAGTGGTCGGTTGGCTGGCGACAACTGGAACTCGGCGTAGAAGGCCCGCAACAAGCGCAGGATCTGCCAGTGCTCGGCAGTCAGGGCCAGTTGTTCCTGCTGCGCCAGGGCCTCGGCCACCGGTTCCGACCAGTCCGCTAGGGCGAGGAGATAGCCATCCTTGTCCAGCTCGATGCGCCGACCGGCAACGATCAAATGCGTCATAGCCAGCTGTTGACCTTGTCGAAGCGGCAACTGAGTTCGACGAACCCCGGATAGTCGACCACCTGGACCCGCGTCGGCGCGTTGAGAGCGCGGGCGCCTAGGTCTTCGTCGAGGGCAAACAGGTCGATAGCGTCCGGCATCAGCTCCAGGGCCTGGCGCTGCGCGGTGCCGGGTTGCAGGGCATATACCGCATCGCCGCAGAGCAACAGGCCGTCGGCAGGGCCGAGCAGGCGCAGGCAGCTGCTCAACCGACTGTCGCTGAACGGTGAATGGGATAACACATGCAAGGTAGCCATCAGAGGGTGATCACCTGGTCGTAACGGTCGATAAGCGCGATCAGGGCGGCATCATCCAGCACCTCGGTCGCCAGCGTCAGCGCCTGTGGATCCAGGCCGCGCTCCTGCAGGCTGCGGGCCGAGGCATACAGCGACTCGACGCCGAACAGTGGCAACGCCTGCAGGTTGGCAGCGAGGTCTTTCTGCTGCAGGGCGGCGGGCCGTTGCGCTGGCGCCAACTGGCACACGCCGTCGTCGAGAAACAGCATGCCGATAGGCAGGTCGAACGCGCCGCCAGCCAGGGCAATATCCAACGCTTCGCGGGCGCTGGGCCCGGACCAGGGCGACTGGCGGCTGATGATCAGCAAGGATTTACTCACTTCAAGGCCCTCCGAAGCAGATCAGCCGATCGGCCGTTTGCGCCGCCTCATGTAGCTGGCCCAGCCCGGATAGCTCCCAGGGAGCATCCAGATTGCCGGCGCTACGCCCGTAGCGTTGCGCTTCCTGCGCATTGAGGATGCCACGGCGTAGCGCTGCGGCAATGCAGACCACGCCATCGAGCTGCTGCTGGCGTACCAGTTCGCGCCATTCGGCAGGGGTGTCCAACTCATCCTGGGCGCTGACCACATTGCTCGATGCGTTGTGCACCGCATCCTGATAGAAGAACAGACGTACGATCTGATGGCCGCCGGCCAGGGCTGCCTGGGCGAAACACAGGGCGCGCCGGGAGGAGGGCGCATGCGGTGGGGCGAAGAGGGCGATGGCGAATTTCATAGAGAAGCCGGCAGGGAAATCTGCCCCAATGATAAAGGCTGAGCGCGCAAGATGCTCGCCGCAGACATGAAAAAGCCCGCTGAAGCGGGCTTCGGGTGCAACACGATGATCAGTCGTCGCTGCCCATGATGCCCATGATCTGCAACAGGCTGATGAACAGGTTGTAGATCGAGACATACAGGCTGATGGTCGCCATGATGTAGTTGCGCTCGCCACCGTGGATGATGGCGCTGGTCTGGAACAGGATGCAGGCTGAGGAAAACAGCACGAAGCCGGCGCTGATCGCCAGTTGCAGGCCGCTGATCTGGAAGAAGAAGCTTGCCACTATGGCGCCGATCAGGACGAAGAAGCCCGCGGTGATGAAACCACTGAGGAAACTCATGTCCTTGCGCGAAATCAGCACGTAGGCGGACAGGCCACAGAAAACCAGAGCCGTCATGGTGAAGGCCGAACTGACCACTTCGGCGCCGTTGGCCATTCCCAGGTAGCGATTGAGGATCGGCCCCAGCGTGTAGCCCATGAAGCCGGTCAGGGCGAGGGTGGAGAGCAGGCCCCAGGAGGAGTCACGCAGTTTGGCGGTGAGGAAGAACAGGCCGTAGAAGCCGATCAGCACCACGAAAAAGTTGGGGTAAGGCACATTGGCGCGTTGCGCCATAAAGGCAACCAATCCACTGAAGGCCAGGGTGATGGCCAGCAGGCCGTAAGTATTGCGCAGTACGCGGCTGACTTCTTGCTGCTCAACCTGAGCGTGACTGAGTGCGTAATTTTGTTCGTGCATGGTGGCGACACTCCTATGAAGACTAAATAGATCCGTAATCAGAGCTGCACTGATCATAACAGAGCGTTGCATGCTGCCAACCTCTAGAGTTTGACAGTGTGTTGCGTTCCGGTAAGATAGCCGCCCGCAGCCGTGCCAAGGTGTAGCCGGGTAGTTGAAGCCACGGTTCTGGGCTGTTTACGTAGAATTGGGAAGCGTGGCCGAGTGGTTTAAGGCAGCGGTCTTGAAAACCGCCGATGGGAAACTGTCCTAGAGTTCGAATCTCTACGCTTCCGCCATATGCATGACAAGCGCTTTACAGCGTTACTCTCGAAAGCAAAACGCCACGAACTGCTTGTTTGGTGGTCATAAAAAAGCCCTCGGTCCCGAGGGCTTTTTTATGCCTGGAGTGAACGCACTGTAAGCCGGTCGCCTGCCCCTCCAGCTGCTCACCGCCGCATCGGCACCTTAAAGGGCGCTGCCGTTTACATGCCTCTCGGCGCGTCGCTGTGCTTTCCTCGGCGCAGAACAAATTGACTCCCCAACTGCCTCCACGAAAAGTCCAGTAAGCGATGTTGATAAGCGCCGCCTGATTATGGCTATTTTCAAAAAAAACAATAGCTTGTGATCTAAGAGCTAGGCTGGTTGCGATTTCGACGTTCTATTGACAAATACTGGGGGTGATCCTTTAGTTAGCCATGGGAGAGGGTGGAATTGATGAGGCTTGCCGTGCAGAAGAAGGCGTCAGCTCCAAGGGTATCTGTCGCGCCATGGAAGGAATGCGTGATGTGCAGGATTGCGCTTAATTTGCAACGCTAGGGCGCGTGCGCGGGATCATCTTGTTATATGCCCTTTGGCGGGGCTGCCTTCCTCCTGAGCGATAGCCTCAGGCAGGTGTCGCGGTACTGCTAGGGGCTTTTTCTACCTAAAGAACACTGATGAGCGAATGCAATTCAGCGGGAAAGTGCGTGCCAGTGATTGAGAAGGTCGCCATCGAGTCAAGCAAGGAGCACACGGAGCAGTCGAGGCCGGTATCGGTATAGAGGCTGGGCTGCAGTTGGACAATACAGCACTGAGAGGTCAAGGCCATGACGTCCCAATTCTTGGAGAACGTGGGCACGCTAGGGGCGGGAGCCTGGAAGATTTCCATCAGGCGCGGCGGCTGGGAGCCATTGCCCGCTACAGAGGAGAAACTCCCGGATAGCCGCGACGGCCGGCGCGCGTTCCTGAAGCTTACGGCTGCGGCGATGGCTGTCCCGCTTTTATTCGTTTCGCCCGACGGCAATGCCAGGAGGCGGCGGGCACCGGATCCCGAGCCCGCGCCTGAGGAGGAGCCAGCTCCACCGGCGTTGCCGCCGAGTCCGCCGACTATTCCCTGGGTCGAGGAATTACCCAGCGCCATCACTCCGTTGCCACCTGTCACCCTGAATCCGGCCCCTGCACTAGACGCCAATACGGCTGCAGGCGAATGCGGACGCGCACCACACCAGCGCTGGACCGAGTTGTTTGGCACGCCGCGGCAGTATCCGGTTGCTCATTATGAGCTGAGTGCCAAGGAAAACCCCGCCTGGGTCTTCAATCCGGCCTACCCGCCACAGCGTATCTGGGGTTTCGCCGCAGGCTCTGCCGCCGCGAGCACTCCGGGGCCGACCATAATGACCCGTTACGGGCAGCCGGTGGTCGTGCGCTTCCATAACGACTTGCCGCAGAATCATGTCGGCTTCGGCTCACCGGAAATCTCGATACACTTGCACAATGCGCACGCGCCTTCGGAAAGCGACGGTTTCCCCGGTGACTATTTCAGCCCGAACAAGGCCGGGCCGACCCTGGCGGCTCCGGGGCAGTTCAAGGATCACTTCTACCCGAATATCTGTGCCGGCTACGATGAATACCAGAACGGTCTGGGCGATTACCGCGAGGCAATGTCTACCCTCTGGTACCACGACCATACCTTCGATTTCACCGCGCCCAATCTGTATCTGGGCCTGGCCGGTTTCTACCTGACCTATGACGACCTCGATTCGGGCAACGAGCGCGACCCCAACCCCGGCGCCCTGCGCCTGCCGAGCCACCCTTACGATTATCCGTTGAGTTTCGGCGACCGGCGTTTCGATGCCAGTGGCCGGCTGATCTACGACCAGGTCAGCCCCGAAGGCACCCTGGGCGACAAGATAGCGGTCAATGGCAAGATCGAGCCGGTGTTACGGGTGGCGGCGCGCAAATACCGCTTCCGCCTGCTCGATATAGGACCGAGTCGCACCTACGAGTTCTACCTGACCAAAACCAACGGTGTAGTGCAGACCTTCACCTACATCGGCAACGACGGCAATCTGCTGGCGGCGCCGTTGAAGAATCAGTTCAGGGTGCACATCGCCGTGGCCGAGCGCGCCGACATCATCATCGACTTCTCCAGGTATCCGATCGGTACCGAGTTGTATTTGAGCAACCGCCTCGAGCAGACCGAGACCCGTCGGCCCGGAGACGTCAAGGCCCCGGGGACGCCGGTGCTGAAATTTATCGTCGACCGTTATCCGTCGGAACAGGATCTCAGTCAGGTGCCGGATGTGTTGAGACCATTGCCGCCACTCGATTTGGCCGAGATCGCCGCCGCGCCGGTACGGCGCTGGGTATTCGAACGTAAGAACGGTATGTGGGCGATCAACGGGCAATTTTTCAACCCCAATAGCGCGCGCGCCGTGATACCCAAAGGCGGTGCCGAAGTCTGGGAGCTGGTGAATATCGACAACGGCTGGGATCACCCCATACATATCCACTTCGAGGAGGGGCGCATCCTCAGCAAGACCAAAGACGGGGTCAACATACCGGTGCCACTGCATGAGCAGGGACGCAAGGATGTCTATGTGCTCAACGGCATGTCGACTATCCGGGTGTTTCTGCGCTTTCGTGACTTTACCGGCAAGTACGTCATGCACTGCCACAACCTGATCCATGAGGACCACGCGATGATGCTGCGCTGGGATATCAGGGACGACGACTAGTTGCTGCGACTGGAGGTATTGCAATGAATACGCGAAGAAATCTACTGGCCGGAATGGGTGCGGTGGCATTGGGCGGGCTGCTGTGGAATCGTCTGCCGGTGGAATTGGAGCATGCCGCGGCAGAGGAAGCCGACGCCGATTCGTATTTCCCCAACGTCTGGCTCTATACCCATGAGGGCGAGAAGGTACGGTTCTACGACGATCTGGTGCGCGGCAAGATCGTTGCCATCAACATGATGTACGTGATGTGCACCGGCGCCTGCCCGACCATGACCGCCAATCTGCGCAAAGTGCAGCAGCTATTGGGTGAGCGCCTGGGGCAGGATGTCTTCATGTACTCGATTACCCTGCAGCCCGAGGTCGACCGGCCGCAGCACCTCAAGGAGTACGTCGAACAGCAACGTATCCTACCGGGTTGGAAGTTCCTTACTGGCTCTCCTGCCGACATTAGGCGCCTGCGCTACGGGCTTGGTTTCTATGATCCCGTCCCGGAAGTCGACAATAACCTGGCGACCCATACCGGCATGCTGCGCGTAGGTAACGACCGCAACCAGCGCTGGACCATGGCGCCGGCGCTGGCCGATCCGGAACGGATAATCACCACCATCAATCATGTGGACAACGCCATGGTGCACACCGCGTACATGGGGGGCGGCGGTACCGCTCAATTCGGCTAGACCATACGGCCGCTACGAGTGTTCTTGCCATCATCTGAGCAGGGAGAGGTGTTTCTTCAGCAAGGAGTAGTCAGGGCGCCTCAGTGAGGGCGATGCACATGAAAGCGATTATCCTGGAGAACTGCCAAGACACACTGAAACCGGGAAACTGGAAGATTTCCATCAAGGCGGGAGGTTGGGACTCAATTCCCGACGCACCAGAGGGGGCGTCGGGTGGCGCAGCCCGACGTTCATTTCTCAAACTCACGGCCGCCGCCTTTGCGGCGCCGCTGCTGGCCCCCCTTGCCGGTAGCGCAAGGAGTCGTCGACGTGATGACGACGGGGACGACGCTGGGGTTTTGCTGCTGCCGCCCAGCCCGCCGACCATTCCCTGGCAGTTCGAGCTGCCCGCGGCGATCGATCAGTTGCAGCCAATAGTTCTCGATCCGCCACCCATGGCAGTGGCCAACACCGCTGCCGGCGAAGCCGGGCGTGGCCCTCATCAGCGCTGGAGCGAGCTGTACGAGACGCCACGCCAGTACCCGCCGGTCCACTACGAGCTGAGCGCCAAGGAGAACCCCGCCTGGGTCTTCAACCCGGCCTATCCGCCGCAGCGCATCTGGGGTTACGAGGGCAATACACCCGGGGCGATCACGCCGGGGCCGACCATCTTCGCCCGTTACGGCCAGCCGACCATCCTCCGCATGCACAACCGCCTGCCGCAGGATCACGTAGGTTTTGGCGCACCGGAGATCTCCACCCACCTGCACAACATGCACACGGCCTCGGAGAGCGATGGTTTCCCCAGCGACTACTACAGCGTCAACAAGGCCGGCCCGACCCTGGCATCGTCCGGTGAGTTCAAGGATCATTTCTACGCCAACATCTATGCCGGCTACGACGAGTTGCAGAATGGCATCGGTGACCTGCGCGAGGCATTGGGCACGCTGTTCTATCACGACCACACGATGGACTTCACCGCACCGAACGTGGTTCGTGGCCTCATGGGCTTCTTCCTGATCTTCGACCATATTGACTCGGGCGACGAACGCGACCCCAGCCCCAGCGCATTGCGCCTGCCGAGCTATCCCTACGATTACCCGCTGGATTTCTCCGACCGGATCTTCGACCAGAACGGGATCATGCTCTGGGATCAAGTCAATCCCGAAGGGCTGCTCGGCGACAAGGTGATCGTCAACGGCTATATCGAACCGGTGTTGCGCGTGGCCGCGCGCAAGTATCGCCTGCGCCTGCTCAACGGCGGGCCGAGTCGCTTCTACGAGCTCTACCTGGTCAGACCGAACAATGTGGTGCAGACCTTCACCTATATCGGCAACGACGGCAACCTGCTGCCGGCCCCGCTGTTCAACCAGTACAAGGTGCGCCTAGGGGTGACCGAGCGCGCAGATATCGTGGTGGATTTCTCCCGATATCCGCTCGGCACCGAGCTGTACCTGGTCAATCGCCTGACCCACCGCCCGGGCGAAACCCGACGACCCAAGGACGTGCGCGCCCCGGGCGATCGGCTGCTGAAGATCATCGTCGACCGCTATCCGCCGGAGCAGGACGTCAGCCAGATACCGGCTGTACTGCGTGAGCTGCGCCCACTCGACCCGGCGGAAATCGCCGCGGCTCCGCTGCGACGCTGGGATTTCGACCGGGCCAACGGCATGTGGACGGTGAACGGCGAGTTCTTCGATCCGAAGCGTGCCGCCGCCAAGATCGCCCAGGGCGGCGTCGAGGTCTGGGAGTTGGTGAATATCGACGACGGTTGGAGCCATCCGATCCATATCCACTTCGAGGAGGGACGTATCATCAGCAAGACCGTGGAGGGGAAAGAAGTGCCGGTGCCGCCCCACGAACTGGGCCGCAAGGATGTTTTTGTCCTCAACGGAATCTCTAGCATCAAGCTGTTGCTGCGCTTCCGCGACTTCTATGGCAAATACGTCATGCATTGCCACAATCTGATCCACGAAGACCACGCGATGATGGTGCGCTGGGACATCGTGGCCGACCCGAGCCTGGCCGACCAGGTGAATGCGCCTGCGGCTGAAGATGAGGTGGCTGGCCCGACAGTCGAACCCAGCAACGATAATGCGCCGAGGCGAAGGAGGCGAAACCGTTAGGGCGTCAGTGAGCCGCAGTACTACTGTAAAAAAGAAGCGGCGCAGGAGCTCGCGAGCCGGCATACCAGAGCGACATTTGCACTCCGATAGTGCACTCTTGCTGCGCGTCAGTGATCGAAACAGGCCATCTTGACCGCAAGCAACAACCATGACACGTTCCGGCTGGCCGCGCAGTTGTCATGGAAAACGTCTAACTGTTTGTAAAAAAAGAATTTTCCTGCCGCTTTGGGGCATAGGCGGGCGTCGTGGTATTTTCGCTTCTACGTTGTATCTTCATGATGAGTTGCTCACTTCGCATGGTATATTTTTGGCGCTTGCTATCTGACTGGCATGCGCAAAACTAGGTCTGCACCATGCTTTTTTGCTAAGGTGCGCGTCGCGAATAAGACCAATTGAGGCTGCTGCTTGATGCGCAATGAGGAGTCCGCTTGATTAGGGTGCTAGTGGTCGATGACCACGATCTGGTTCGAACAGGCATCACGCGCATGCTGGCCGATATCGACGGCCTGCAAGTCGTAGGGCAGGCCGACTCAGGTGAGGAGTCGCTGAAGAAAGCGCGCGAATTGAAGCCCGACGTGGTCCTGATGGACGTCAAGATGCCTGGCATCGGCGGCCTTGAAGCGACCCGCAAACTCCTGCGTAGTCATCCCGACCTGAAAGTCGTCGCCGTGACCGCCTGTGAGGAAGATCCGTTCCCCACTCGCTTACTACAGGCCGGTGCCGCTGGCTATCTGACCAAGGGTGCAGCCCTGGCCGAGATGGTGCAGGCGATTCGTCAGGTGTTCGCCGGGCAGCGTTACATCAGCCCGCAAATCGCCCAGCAATTGGCGCTCAAGTCGTTTCAGCCGCAAAACAATAACTCGCCCTTCGATTTGCTTTCCGAGCGCGAGATTCAGATCGCGCTGATGATTGCCGGCTGCCAGAAGGTGCAGAGCATTTCCGACAAGCTGTGCCTGTCGCCGAAAACGGTCAATACCTACCGTTATCGGATTTTTGAAAAGCTGTCGATTACCAGCGACGTGGAGCTTGCTTTGCTTGCCGTGCGCCATGGCATGGTCGATGCCAACAGTTGAGCTGCCTACTGAGCTGCCTGCGGTTGAAATGAACCCCTCGTTCGACCCCGGCTCTTTCCTGGCTACGTGCAGCAGCCGCCCAGGTGTCTACCGCATGTTCGCTGCGGACGCCAAGCTGCTCTATGTCGGCAAGGCGAAAAACCTGAAAAAACGCCTGGCCAGCTACTTTCGCAAGAGCGGCCTGGCGCCGAAGACCGCGGCGCTGGTCGGCCGGATCGCCCAGGTCGAAACCACCATCACCGCCAATGAAACCGAAGCCCTGTTGCTCGAGCAGACGCTGATCAAGCAATGGCGACCGCCCTACAACATCCTGTTGCGCGACGACAAATCCTATCCCTATGTATTTTTGTCGGATGGTGATTACCCGCGCCTGAGCATCCATCGCGGGGCGAAGAAGCAGAAAGGCCGCTATTTCGGCCCATATCCAAGCGCTGGAGCGATTCGCGAAAGCCTCGGTCTGCTGCAAAAGGCCTTCCTGGTGCGCCAGTGTGAAGACAGCTATTTCAAAAATCGCACGCGCCCGTGCCTGCAGTATCAGATCAAGCGCTGCAAGGGGCCGTGTGTCGGTCTGGTCGATCCGGCGGAATATGCCGAGGACGTGCGCCACTCGGTGATGTTTCTCGAGGGCCGCAGCAATGCACTCGGCGATGAACTGTCCAGTGCCATGCAGCAAGCCGCCGCGACCCTGGATTTCGAGCGGGCAGCCGAATTGCGCGACAAAATGGCTCTGCTGCGCCGCGTGCAAGACCAGCAGAGCATGGAAGGCGGCAGTGGCGATGTCGATATAGTCGCGGCCATGGTCAATCCGGGTGGTGCCTGCGTGCACCTGATCAGCGTGCGTGGCGGTCGCGTACTCGGCAGCAAGAATTTCTTCCCGCAAGTGGCGATCGAGGAGGAGGCCAGCGAGGTGCTGCTGGCTTTCCTGGCTCAGTATTATCTGGGCAATCAGGACCGCGAGCTGCCTGCCGAACTGATCGTCAACGCGCAGCATGAAGACTTTCCCACGCTTATCGCGGCGCTCGGCGAGTCGCGCGGCTGCGAGCCGAGTATCAGCTACCGGGTGCGCGGTACCCGCGCGCGCTGGCAACAGTTGGCGGTGACCAATGCCGAGTCGGCGCTCGGCGCGCGCCTGGCCGACCGCCAGCATGTGGCCGCGCGCTTCGAAGCCCTGGCCGAGGTGCTGGAAATGGACGAGGTGCCGCAGCGCCTCGAATGTTTCGATATCAGTCATTCCAGTGGCGAGGCTACGGTGGCGTCCTGCGTAGTGTTCGGTCCGGAAGGTCCTTTGAAATCCGATTACCGTCGCTACAATATCGAGGGCGTCACCGCCGGCGATGATTACGCTGCCATGCACCAGGCGCTGACGCGGCGCTTCAGCAAGATCAAGGACGGCGAGGGCAAGTTGCCGGATATCCTGCTGGTCGACGGCGGCAAGGGCCAACTGGCCATGGCCCGAGACGTGCTGAACGAGTTGGCCGTGCCCGAGCTGATCCTGCTTGGCGTGGCCAAGGGATCGACGCGAAAACCGGGACTGGAAACCCTCTACCTCAACGACGCTGCCCATGAGTTCAGCCTGCCGGGCAACTCGCCGGCACTGCATCTGATCCAGCAGATTCGCGACGAATCGCACCGTTTCGCCATTACCGGGCACCGCGCCCGTCGCGGCAAGGCCCGTCGTACCTCGAGCCTGGAGGAGGTTGCCGGGGTAGGGCCGAAGCGGCGCCGCGAGCTGCTCAACCACTTTGGCGGCCTGCAGGAGTTATCTCGGGCCAGCAGTGAAGAAATCGCCAAAGCGCCCGGGATCAGTAAAAAGCTTGCAGAGCTGATTTATGCCGCACTGCACAGCGAGTAGAATGCCGGCTCACCTTGCAGCCAGTTGCGCCGATGAATATCCCGAACCTGCTTACCGTGCTCCGCGTTGCACTGATCCCAATCTTCATTCTGCTGTTCTATATGCCATTCAGCTGGAGTTATTGGGCCGCTAGTGCGGTCTTCGCTGTTGCCGCAGCTACCGACTGGCTAGATGGTTTCCTGGCGCGTCGCTGGGAGCAGAGCACGCCCTTCGGCGCCTTTCTCGATCCGGTCGCCGACAAACTGATGGTCGCGGTTGCACTAGTCTTGCTGGTCGCCGAGCACGCCAACCTGTGGCTGACGTTGCCGGCGGCAATCATCATTGGCCGTGAAATCGTCGTCTCGGCCTTGCGTGAATGGATGGCTGAACTGGGCGCACGCGCCCATGTCGCCGTGTCCGAACTGGCCAAATGGAAAACCGCAGCACAAATGCTCGCCTTGATCATGCTGCTGGCGAATCCTCCGCTGTTCACATTCTGGGTTCTGCTCGGCTACGGTCTTCTGATCGTTGCCGCCATCCTGACCTTGTGGTCGATGCTGCAGTATCTGCTGGCTGCCTGGCCGCACCTCAGTACTTCCACTGAAAAGAAATAAGCTTTTTTGAATCAAGGGGTTGACTGGGCGTTCTGAAGATATAGAATGGCGCCCGTCTACAAGACAAGCGGGAATAGCTCAGTTGGTAGAGCACGACCTTGCCAAGGTCGGGGTCGCGAGTTCGAGTCTCGTTTCCCGCTCCATTTTCAACGGACCGTCTAGCACGGTCCGTTTAGTTTCAAGGCTGAGTAGCAGAGTGGTTATGCACCGGATTGCAAATCCGTGAACGCCGGTTCGATTCCGACCTCAGCCTCCAAATAAAAAGCCTCGTAGATCTATGATTTACGAGGCTTTTTTATTTGGAATAGCAAGCCTTGCGAGGCTCGATGGGGCTGTATATAGTCCAGGCCTCACGCTAAAGCTCTACCGCCCGAATGGCGAAATCGGTAGACGCAAGGGACTTAAAATCCCTCGGGGGTAACCCCGTGCCGGTTCGATTCCGGCTTCGGGCACCATCTGCATCCAAGCAAAAAGGCCAACCTCACTGGGTTGGCCTTTTTGTTTTGCGTGTCCCGCTTGGGTCGCATCGGGTCTGTTTTGATTGCGCGTCCTGCGCCATTGCGGGCTGCACTTTCAGCGTCACCGGCGCTATGGTGCCTGGAGCAAGGACGACCCTTACTCTTAGTTCATCCTGCTCGGGCTAGACGCCACACGCCTGCTGTTAGCCAGGCACGACGGTCTGGCAGACACTGAAAATTACACTGGCCTCACAGTTCACTAGCGTTATCATGCTGGCCGGCGCCGTATATCGGTGCGAGCGCTGGATGGGCGCACCACCAGCAGGCGCGTAGATGGCCATAATGGGGCGCGCAGCAGGGCTTGCGCGTTATTCCTTATGGCATGCTTTCTGCAAAAAAGCCGAGGAGTTCGTTTTCAGTGGGACGGCAGGGCTGTGTCCGCCGTAGCGCGTCAATTTTCATGGAAGGCAACGTCAATGGCCATACGTATAGCGCTGCATCACAAAACCAGCTACCACTACGATCGCCAGGTTGGCTTGTCGCCCCATGAGGTGCGCCTGCGCCCGGCGCCTCATGCGCGCACGCCAATATTGTCCTACTCACTGAGCGTGACCCCGCAGAAGCACTTCATCAATTGGCAGCAAGACCCTTACGGCAACTACATCGGCCGTTTTGTCTTCCCGGAAAAATCCGCGACCCTGGAGTTCACCGTCGATCTGGTGGCGGATATGACGGTGATCAATCCGTTCGACTTTTTTGTCGAGAAGTACGCCGAGCAGTTCCCCTTCAGCTATCCGGCGCAATTGAGCGATGAGCTGGCGGCCTATCTGAAGGCCGACGAGCCCGGCCCCTTGCTGGGCAAGTGGATGGCGGCAGCCCGCAGCGAGCTGCTCGGCAAGGCGCAGCCGATCAATAACTTTCTGGTGGCCATCAACCAGCGCCTGCAAGCGGATATCGCCTATCTGTTGCGCATGGAACCGGGCGTGCAGGCGCCTGAGGAAACCCTGGAGAAGCGCTCGGGCTCGTGCCGAGACAGCGCCTGGTTGCTGGTGCAGATCCTGCGCGAATTCGGCTTGGCCGCGCGTTTTGTCTCCGGCTACCTGATTCAGTTGCGCGCCGACCAGGAAGCCCTCGATGGGCCGAGCGGGGCGGAAGTCGACTTCACCGACCTGCACGCCTGGACGGAGGTGTATATCCCCGGTGCCGGCTGGATTGGTCTCGATCCGACCTCGGGCATGCTCGCCAGCGAAGGCCATATTCCCCTGGCCTGCACCGCACTGCCATCCTCGGCGGCGCCGATCAGCGGCTTTACCGACAAGGCCGAAGTCACCTTCGAGCATGAAATGACCATCACGCGCATCCACGAGGATCCGCGGGTAACCAAGCCTTACTCGGAAGCCGACTGGCAGAAAATCGATCAGCTCGGCCAGCAGGTCGATGCCGACCTGAAACGTCAGGATGTGCGCCTCACCCAAGGCGGCGAGCCAACCTTCGTCTCCATCGATGACATGGATGGCGCGCAATGGAATACCGAGGCCCATGGCGAGCAGAAGCGCGAGCTGGCCGGGGAGTTGATGCAGCGTCTGAAAAACCACTTCGCTCCCGGCGGCATGCTGCATTACGGCCAGGGCAAGTGGTATCCGGGCGAACCGCTGCCGCGCTGGGCATTGAATATTTTCTGGCGGGTCGATGGCCTGCCAATGTGGCTCGATGCAACGCTGTTTTCTGCCGATGACCACAGCGAGGGCTATGGCGCCGACGAAGCCAGGCGGTTTACCGCCGAACTGGTGAAAATCCTCGGCTTGCCGGCCAACTGCCCGATCCCGGCCTACGAGGACGTGGTGCAGCAGGCCCAGCTGGAGCAAGGACTGCCGAACAACCTCGACCCGCTGCAGCTGGATCTCAAGGCGCCCGAGGCGCGGCAACGCCTGGCCCGTCTGCTGGAGCAAGGCCTGGGCGAGGTGGTCGGCTATGTGCTGCCCCTGGCGACCAAGACGCTCGACCCGACTATTGCCCTGGGGGTTGCCTGGCGCACCTGTCCCTGGCCGCTCAAGCGCGAGCATCTGTACCTGATCGAAGGCGACTCGCCGATGGGCTTGCGCCTGCCGCTGAACGCGCTGCCCTGGGTCATGCCGGAAGATATGCCGCAGAGCTTCGATGTCGATCCTTTTGCCCCGCGCGAGGCATTGGCGACCGTCGCCCCGGCCGTGGCCGCAGCGCCCGGCAAGAGTGAGAAACGCCCGACGCTGAGCCGCAAGAATGCCGCCAGCATCGCCGCCGAGAGCAAAATAGAGCCGCGCGAGGTGATTCATACGGCGCTCTGCGTGCAGGTCAGGGAAGGGCGCCTGCATGTCTTCATGCCGCCGCTCAAGCGCATCGAGGATTATCTGGCGCTGGTGACGGCCATCGAACATACCGCCACCAAGCTCAAGCTGAAGCTGCGCATCGAGGGCTATCAGCCCCCGCGCGACCCGCGGATCAAACTGCTCAGCGTCACTCCGGATCCGGGCGTGATCGAGGTCAATATCCACCCGGCAGCCAGCTGGAACGAGCTGGTCTACAACATGTCGACCCTGTATCAGGAAGCCCGCCTGACGCGGCTGGGCACCGAGAAGTTCATGCACGACGGCCGCCATACCGGTACCGGTGGTGGCAACCATGCCACCCTGGGCGGCGCGACCGCCGAAGACAGCCCGATGCTGCGTCGGCCGGACCTGCTGAAAAGCCTGATCACCTACTGGCAGAACCACCCGGCCTTGTCCTACCTGTTCTCCGGCACCTTTATCGGCCCGACCAGCCAGGCGCCACGGGTCGATGAGGCACGTGACGACAACCTCTACGAACTGGCGATTGCCTTCCAGCAGATGGATCAGATCCTGCCGACGCTGCAGCCGGGCGACAAGCCCTGGATGGTCGACCGCTTGCTGCGCAATCTGCTGGTCGATCTGACCGGCAATACCCACCGCGCCGAGTTTTCCATCGACAAGCTGTATTCGCCAGACGGCCCCACGGGCCGGCTCGGTCTGGTCGAATTCCGCGCCTTCGAGATGCCGCCGCATGAGCGCATGAGCCTGCTGCAAATGCTCCTGTTGCGCGCCCTGGTCGCGCGTTTCTGGCGCGAACCGTATCAGGCCAAGCTGGTCAACTGGGGCACCGCACTGCATGACCGCTGGATGCTGCCGCACTTCGTCGCCCAGGATATTCGCGATGTGGTCAAGGACCTGCGCGCGGCGGGCTACGCCTTCGAGGAACACTGGTTCGAACCCTTTATCGAATTCCGCTTTCCACGCTTCGGCACCGTGGTCTACGAAGGGGTCGAGATGGAGCTGCGCCAGGCCATCGAGCCCTGGAATGTCCTGGGTGAGGAGATGAGCGGCGGCGGCACGGCCCGCTATGTCGATTCCTCGGTGGAGCGCATGCAGCTGCTGGTGCGCGGCCTGACCGATGGCCGCCACGAGATCGCCTGCAACGGCCGGCGTCTGCCGTTGCACCCGACCGGCGTGCCGGGTGAGTATGTCGCCGGCGTGCGTTTCCGCGCCTGGAGCCCCTGGTCGGCGTTGCACCCGAGTATCAAGGTGCAGGCACCGCTGACTTTCGATCTAGTCGATAATTGGAGCGGCCGCGCCATCGGCGGCTGTACCTACCATGTGGTGCACCCGGGTGGCCGCAGTGAAGAGAGTTCACCGGTCAATGCCAATGCCGCAGAAGCACGGCGGTTTTCCCGCTTCTGGGCCCATGGACATACCCCCGGACCGATGCGCGTGTACAAGGAAGAGCTCAACCCGAGTTTCCCGATGACCCTCGATTTACGCTGGCAGCCCTGTTAAGCCCGGGGGCATTCCCGTGCGTCATTCGCGAGCAAAAGAACCGAACCAATGCTGAAGAAATTACTCGCCGAGTACCGCGCCGCTCCCAACAGCTACGATGAGCTGCTCAATGCCGCCAAGCAGCCACGCGAACACTGGCGCGCAATGCTCGGCAGTTTGGCCAAAGAGTCGCCGCAGATCATGCGTCAGCGCCTGGAAGCGGTGGAAAGCCAGATCCGCGAAAACGGTGTGACTTACAACGTCTATGCCGACACCAAAGGCATGCAGCGGCCCTGGGATCTGAATGTGCTGCCGCTGATTCTGCCCCATGACGAATGGGCGGGCATCGAAGCGGCAGTGGCCCAGCGCGCAACCCTGCTGAACCGGATACTCGGTGACGTTTATGGCGAGCAGCGCATGCTCCAGGAGGGTCTGCTGCCACCGGCATTGATTCACGGTCATGCCGGCTTTCTGCGTCCGGCCCACGGCATCCAGCACCTCGACAATGTGGCCTTGCATTTTTATGCGGTCGACCTGGCGCGCGCCCCCAACGGTCAATGGTGGGTGGTGGCCGATCGGACCCAGGCACCCTCGGGCGCCGGTTATGCACTGGAAAACCGTGCGGTGATCGCGCGCACCTTTCCGGATCAGTTGCGTGACCTCAAGGTGCAGGATCTAGCCGGCTTTTTCAGCAGCATGCGTGACAGCCTGGCCCATTGGGGGCGGCAGTGCGCCGCCAATGGCGGGGTGCCGCTGCGTGGCAGCGAATCGCCGCTGATTGTGTTGCTCACCCCCGGCCCCTACAACGAGACCTATTATGAACAGGCCTACCTGGCCCGTTATCTCGGTTTTCCGCTGGTCGAGGGCAGTGATCTCACCGTGCGCGGCGGTATCGTCTGGCTGAAAACCCTGTCCGGTCTGCAGCGTGTGCATGTGATCATGCGCCGGGTCGACGACGACTTCTGCGATCCATTGGAACTGCGTACCGAGTCGGCACTGGGCGTGGCCGGTTTGACCGAGGCGGCGCGCCTCGGCAATGTGCTGATCGCCAACAGTCTGGGCTCCAGCCTTCTGGAGTCGGGGGCGTTGCTGGGCTTCTTGCCGACACTCTGTGAGCGCCTGCTCGGCGAGCCATTACTGATGCCCTCGGTAGCAACCTGGTGGTGCGGTGAACCGGCCGCGCTCGAACAGGTACTGGCCAATCTCGATCAGTTGGTGATCAAGTCGAGCTTCCCGCAGTTGCGCCAACTCTCGGTGTTTGGCCAGGACCTCAGCGGCGAAGCACGCGCGGCCCTGATCGCCAAGATGCGCGCCAATCCACGCAATTATGTTGCCCAGGAACTGGTGCGCTTGTCGCAGTCGCCCGTGTGGAAGGCCAGTGCCCCAGCCGGTTTGAGTGCCTGCGCCGTCGGCCTGCGGGTTTACGCCTGTGCCACTGCCGACGGCTACGTGGTGATGCCCGGTGGGTTGACCCGGGTCGCTACCGGACCCGACTCGCGGGTCATCGCCATGCAGCGCGGTGGCAGCAGCAAGGACACCTGGGTGCAGGCGCGGGCGCAAGCCGCTGCTCACCGCCACCCCACGCGCACCACCACCAGCAAAGACCTGATTCGCGACGATACCCACCTGTCCAGTCGCATGGCCGAGAACCTGTTCTGGCTGGGGCGCAATACCGAACGCTGTGACAATATCGCGCGCCTGATGCGTACCACTCTGCATGAGCTGTTGAATGTCAGCCCGCAGGAGCGCGGCCCTGAATGGGCCACGGTGAAGGCGCTATGTGCCTGGTTTCAACTGATCGAGACCCCGGACAAGGATGCCCTGCTGCAGCAAAGCCAGGTCGCGGGGCAAACGCCAAGCCAGACGCAGAGCGCACCCCCGGTGGTGCGCTGGAGCGATGCCCGGATCGAGGCGGCCTTGCTACTCGCCGTGGTATCGCCCGATGTGCCCGGTCTCGCCAGCCAGCAGCAGCAGCTGTACAACACTGCCAGCCAGTTGCGCGAGCGCTTGTCGGCGGATAATTGGCGTGCCCTCAACCGCATGCGCCAACGCAACGCCAACAGCGATGAGCAACTGACACCAGCGGAAGCCATGAGCGCGCTGGATGATGCGGCCGCGTCCTTGATGACCTTGTCCGGTTTCGCCCTCGATGGCATGACCCGCGATCTGGGCTGGAGTTTTCTCTCCATCGGCCGGCGCCTGGAGCGCCTGCAATTCCAGACCCTGGTGCTGCAGCGCGCGTTGGCTATGGAGACGGACGGCAGCCTGGACTGGCTGCTCGAACTGGCCGATAGCATCGTCACCTACCGCTCCCGTTATCGGGCGCAGGCCGAGTGGTTACCGGTGCTGGATTTGTTGCTGCTCGACAGCAGTAACCCGCGCTCGGTGCTGTTCCAAATAGCCGGTATCTTGAAAAGCTTGAATAAGTTGGCGCTAACCTACGGCAGCTGTGGCGAGACACTGTTGCTGCCGCTGAAAAACGCATTATTGGCACTCGATCCGGATGAAGATCTGTATTGCGCTAATCCAGCCCTGATCAGCCTGTTGCAGCGTATCAACCATGCCAGCGTGGAGTTGTCGCAGCAGATCAGTGCGCGATTCTTCAGTTACACCGCTAGCGAGCACCAGGGCAAGGGCGCCGCATGAGCAATTTTCCCTCCGCTAATTCGGCCCCCGTGCGCTACCGCGTGGTGCATGAAACCCATTACAGTTACCAGTTCCCGGTGACGCTCTCGCAGCAATACCTGCACCTGACGCCGCGTTCATTCGAGTATCAGCAAACCGAGTCGCAGACTATCTGGGTTGATCCGCCGCAGGAGCACCACCTCGACGCGCTGGACTACTTCGGCAACCACACGCGCAACATCACCATCACCGAGTCGCACAAGGAGTTGCTGGTGCATGCCGAGTCGACCGTGCTGCTGCGCCCGCGCCCGGGGCTGGGGCAGATAAAAGGCAGCATGCCATGGGAAGCGCAGGCGCAGATGCTGCAACAGGTACGCAGCCCGGCGACGCTTGAAGCCGTACGCTATCTGTATGACTCACCCCATATCCAGTGCGGTTCCGAGCTCGCGCGTTACGCCCGCGACAGTTACAGCCCCGGCCGGCCGCATCTGGAGGCCGCGCTGGATCTGACTCAACGCATTTTTGACGATTTCGAGTTCGACGAAACCGCCACCGAGATTTCCACCCCTTTGGCCGAGGTGCTCAAAGGCCGGCGCGGCGTTTGCCAGGACTTTGCCCAATTGATGATTGGCTGCCTGCGCAGCCTCGGCCTGTCGACGCGCTACGTCAGCGGTTATATCCTCACCCACCCGCCGGCCGGGCAGCCGCGGATGATCGGCGCCGATGCGTCACATGCCTGGGTTTCGGTATTCTGCCCGCAGCTTGGCTGGGTGGACTTCGATCCGACCAACCGCTGTCTGGTCCAGTTGGAGCACATCACCCTGGGCTGGGGGCGTGATTTTAGCGATGTGACGCCCCTGCGTGGCGTGGTGCTGGGTGGTGGCGAACAAGAGCTGCAGGTGCGTGTGACCGTGATCCCCACCAGCGAAGAACTGGCGGGGGCATAGCGCTCGATCCCGCCCGAGAGGTCCAGGGTTGGCACCTGGGTCGCCATGAATCCAGCTCCCAGGCGCAATGATTAATATTGTGCCTGGGGCGATAGAGCACTCATCCGGCTGAGGTTATTGCTGTTGCACCTGCAGCATCGGAGCAACCTCCACTTCAACCTCCACATGCGCGTGCATCTGCTCGGTGCCGCCGCCACGGCGCATGCCGCGCACCGGGCAGGCATCCAGGTAATCGCGGCCGATCGCCAGCTTCAAATGACGTTCCGGCCTGGCCAGGCAGTTGGTCACATCGAAACTGTACCAGGCACCCTCCAGCCAGGCTTCGGCCCAGGCGTGGCTGGCCAGGTGGTCGTCGCTATCGGTGTACAGATAGCCGGACGCATAGCGCGCCGGGATGCCCAGGCTGCGTGCGCAGGCGAGAAAGGCATGGGCATGGTCCTGGCAGACACCCTGCTGGCCGGCGAAGGCTTCGGCGGCGCTGGTTTCCACGGCGGTACTGCCGGTCAGGTAGCTGATGTGGCCATGCAAGCCATGCATCAGGTCGATCAGGGCGCTGCGGTCGCGACGTTTTTTGCAGTGCTGCTGGGCGAACTCGCGCAAGGCTGCATCCGCCTCGGTCAGACGGGTGAAGCGCAGGAACGGCAACGCCGACTGGCTCTCGTGCTCGGACTCGCACAACACATCAATCTCGACCAGGCCACGGGCGCCAATGACGATGGATTCGTGGGGCTCATCCATCGTCAGCACATGCAAGATGTTGCCATAGGGATCGAGCTGGGCGTGCACCGGGCGCGGCAGGTTGAGCTGCCAGTTGAGCACGCGCTGGCGTTCACTGTCGTGGGGGGTCAGGCGCAGGTACTGGATGCTCGTGCGTACCTGGCTGTCATAGCGATAGGTGGTGTCGTGGCTGATGGACAGTCTCATGCGACCTCCAGGTAGGAACTGTGGATGGCTTGGCCCAGGTCGCGCACCAGCAGAATGAGGTCGGTGAGCCAGGCATGCAGGCCCTCATCCAGCACCTCGTCGATACTGGTGTAGCGCAGGCGGGCTTCCAGTTCGGCCGCCAGGCGCTGGGCCGGACGACCATTCTCGCCAGGCAGGCTGGCGAGCATCAGATGCAGTTCGTCCACGCAGGCGCGCAGGGAGCGCGGGATCTCGGGACGCAGCAGCAACAGTTCCGAGACCTTGCGCGTACCCGGCGAGCCGCGGTAGATCTCGGCGAAGGCCTCGAACGAGGACAGCGCGCGCAACAGCGCACTCCACTGGTAGTAGCTGCGCGCCGGGCGGCCGTCGACCTCGTCGATGTCCTCGCCGAGCATCTCGTAACGCGCATCGAGCAGGCGCAGGGTGTTGTCGGCCCGCTCGATAAAGGTGCCCAGGCGAATGAAGCGGTACGGATCGCCGCGCATGATGGTGCCGGAAGTGGCGCCGTGGAACAGGTGCGAGCGCTCCTTGACCCACTCGCAGAAGCGGCTGATGCCGTAACGCCCCAGTCCCTGCTCGGCGATGCCGCGAATCTCCAGCCAGGTGGCGTTGATGTTCTCCCACATCTCGGCGGTGATACGCCCGCGCACGCCGTGGGCATTGCTGCGCGCCGCGCCGAGGCAGCTATAAATGCTCGCCGGGTTCTCGGCATCCAGGGCGAAGAAGTACAGCATGCGCTCGCCGTGCAACTGGCCATGGCGCGCCATGTATTCCTCAAGCGTGCCGGTAATCAACAGCGGCATCGCCAGCTCTTCCAGGCCATCGCCACGGCCATCCTGCGGCATCAGCGACAGCAAGTAGCTGACATCGAGCATGCGCGCGAGGTTTTCCGCGCGCTCCAGGTAACGCGACATCCAGTACAGATCGGAGGCAGTTCTACTCAGCATTTTTCAAGTCCTCCACCACCCAGGTGTCTTTGGTACCGCCGCCTTGCGACGAGTTGACCACCAGCGAGCCCTCACGTAACGCCACCCGGGTCAGCCCGCCCGGCACCAGGCGCACTTCACGACCGGACAGGACGAACGGGCGCAGGTCGATGTGCCGCGGCGCGATGCCGGTCTCGACAAAGGTCGGGCAGGTCGACAGGCACAGGGTTGGCTGGGCGATATAGGCTTGCGGCCTGGCGATCAGGCGGGCGCGAAAATCTTCGATCTCGGCCTTGCTCGCGGCCGGCCCGACCAGCATGCCGTAGCCGCCAGAGCCCTGGGTTTCCTTGACCACCAGCTCGCCGAGGTTGGCCAGTACATGGGACAGGTCAGCCGGTTTGCTGCACTGCCAGGTCGGCACGTTCTTGAGGATCGGCTCCTCATCCAGGTAGAAGCGGATCATCTCGGTGACGTAGGGATAGGTCGACTTGTCGTCCGCCACCCCGGTGCCGATGGCGTTG
>NZ_JAWVXU010000006.1:0-273531 GCF_033723075.1 Pseudomonas sp. | reverse complement strand
GCGGCTGTAATCATCGGCCGCCCTGCCCTCGTCGGTCACCGGCAGCAGGCCGGTATTGACCCGATCCGGGCTGCTGTCGAGCTTGAGCCCGAGCAGGCCGATGGCGTCGACACCGAAGCCGACCGGGCCTGGGGTATAGCCGGACTTGAAGTTGAGGATAAAACCCTGGGCCCACTCCTCGGCCTTGGACTGCTGGTTCGGCCCGACGATGTCGGAGAAGTCGCGACTGAAGTAGTAATTGCGTGCTTGCAGGGTCGCCGTGGCGTCCTTGAAAAAATCGCTGTCGGCAGCCAAAACCTGGAACGGCAACCCCAGCAGCAAGCCGGTGTAGATCAGGCAATGGGTGGGTTTGCATGGGCGAGTTAAGGGAAAGATCATTGTTGTAAGTTCTCTTTCTTATTAGGTTTTTAGGCAAAAGAGTTCCCACGGGCCTCTTGCAGGTCCATGTGTGGCAGTGGGAACTCTCGTGGGATACAACGTTTAAGAAGTGTGCGATTTGTCGTTACTGGCCGACGGCAACGCGACTCTAGGCGGCCCGCTCACGGCGCAACTCGCCAAGCAACCAGGACACCGCCACGCCGATCACCAGCGCCCAGAACGGCGCGCTGATACCGAACAGGCTGAACTTGCTCATGGCCACCACCAGGGCGACGAATGCACCGATCTGGCAACCGGTTTCTTTGTGGAAGGCCTGCTGCAACGCGCTGAGCAAAACGCCGATCATCGCCAGGCCGGCAATCACCAGAATCAACTCGCGCGGCAAGGCGAGGATGAACGGCACGGCGACACCGGCGAATACGCCAAACAGGGCGAACAGTACGCCATTGACCAGGGTCGCTCCGTAGCGTTGACGCGGATCGTCGCCGGCCTGCTCGGAACCGCAGATCGCCGTCATCGGCCCGGCGATATTGGCGTTGTGCCCGCCCAACAACCCGGCCAGCATGCCGCCCACGCCGCTCACCACGGTCATCGCATTGACCGGTGGCTTGTAGCCCTCGACCATCAGCACGCCGGTGGCCTGGGCATTCTCGGCACCGATTACCAGCGCCGCCAGCGGCACCGATATGGCAAAGAAGGTAGCCAAGGTGAACATGGGAGTGGTGAAAGCCGGCATGACGAAGGCGATATCCACATCCGCCGGTTTCAGCAGGCCCAGCGCCAAGGCCGCGGCGAAGCCCACCAGCCCGGCAGCCAGCACCGGCGGCACCGCCTTGACGAAACGCATGACCAGGAAGTAGGTCAGCGCCGCCAAACCGGCCATCAGCGGAACGCTGCCGACCGCTTCTACCGCGCCGACACCAAAGCGGATCATCGCCCCGGCGATCATCGCCATGACGATGGGCATCGGCAGCCAGCGCATCAACTTGCCAATCACCCCGCTCAAGCCGAGCAGCAAGACCAGCGCGCCGCTCATGATGAAGGCGCCGACCGCCTCGCGAAAGTCCAGACCGCCAAGTGCCGCGATCATGATCGCCGCGCCAGGGATCGAATAAGCGCCGCAGATCGGCTGGCGGTAGCGCAGCGCCATGCCGATGCTGATCAGTCCGCCGAGCACGTAGATGGCGAATAGCCAGGCAACCGTCTGGCCATCGCTCAAATGGCCGGCTTCGGCGGCGCTGATGACGATCAGCGCAGGCCCGGAACAGCCGAACAGCGCGGCTACTACCCCAGCGCTGACCGACTTGATGGTGAATGCCTCTCGGAGTGAGTAGCCCGATGAGGCGCCAGTAGGTGGTGCAAAAATAGTGTTCGCTTTATTGCCAGGCATGACCCGTTCTCCGCGATTGTTGTTGTACTGCGGTATGGCCGTTGTCTGCCGAGGCCTGCCGCAGGCAAGCCCCGACGGGAAGATTACTCGCCGCGAAATACCGCCGGCCGCTTGCTGTGGAACGCCTCGACGCCTTCCTTGAAGTCATACGAGCTGCGCAGGCGGCTGTAGCAGTGTCCTTCCATCTCGATGGCCACGCTCAGCGGCGCGTCTTCGTTGTCGTTGATCAAGCGCTTGGCCGTGCGCTGGGCCAGCGGCGAGAAGCGCCGCAGTTCATCGACCAGTGCGTCTACCGTGCTTTCCAGCTCGGCGTCCGCCACGCACTCGGTGGCGATGCCCCACTCGTAGGCCTGTTCGCCGCTTATGCGCTTGGCGCGCATGACCATGTGCTTGGTGCGGGCCACGCCGATGATCTTCTGCAGGCGCGCCGAACCACCGGAACCGGGGATCTGCCCGAGATTCTGCTCGGGCAATGCGTAGCGAGTAGTCTCCGAGGCGATACGGAAATCGCAGGCCAGCGACAGCTCGAAACCGACGCCGAAGGTGTAGCCACGGTTGGCGGCGATCACCGGCTTCTCGCAGCGCACCGGCGCGGCGACGTTCCAGGCCAGCTTGGAGACGTGCTCCGGCGAGGCCTCGAGGAAGCCCTTGATGTCGCCGCCGCTGGAGAAGTGCTCGCCCACCGCGCGCAGCACGATGACGCGCACCTGCGGATGCGCGTCAAGCGCTTCGAAGACCTGGCGCAGCTGGTCGCGCTGGCCCATGGAGATGACGTTCAGCGGCGCACGGTTGAGGATGATATCGGCGCGCTCACGGGCCGCATCGACCTCGACATGGAAGCCATCGAACGGGGTTTCGAGAAATTGCTGGATTGCTTGCAGTTGCATGATAGATGTCCTCGGGATAATGAGCGGTCAGCCTTTTTGGGCCTGTTCCTGGTGCTGAGCCAGCAAGATGCGGCGCAGCACCTTGCCAACGGGGGATTTGGGAATCTGCTCGATGAACTGGTAACGCCGCGGCCGCTTGAACTTGGCCAGGCCGGAGGTGATGCAGTGGGCATCCAGTTCGCCTTCGCTGACCTCGGCACGCAGCTTGATGAAGGCGGCGATGATCTTGCCCCACTGCTCGTCCGGCAAACCGACCACCACCACTTCCTCGACGGCGGGGTGCAGTGAGAGCACGTTCTCGATCTCCACCGGGCTGACGTTCTCGCCACCGGTGATGATCAGGTCGTCCACCCGCCCGGTGACAAACAGGTCGCCGTCCTCATCGAAATAGCCGGTGTCACCGGTGAAATACCAGCCATCGCGCAGCGCCTTGGCAGTGGCTTCGGGGCGGTTCAGGTAGCCTTCGAACGCCTCGTCACTGGCCAGGTCGGCGATGATCTGGCCCTCCTCCATGGGCTTGGTCTGCACCTGTGCCGATTCGGCGTCGATCGGCACCACCCGCACCCGCTGGTTCAGCGCGCTGCGCCCTGAGGAACCAGGCTTGCGGCTGGCCTGCTGGTCGATGGTGAAGGTGTAAATCTCCGAACTGCCGTAGTGGTTAACGAACAACTGCGGCTGGAATGCCTGCTCGACGCGGCGCATCAGTCCGTCGCTCATTGGCGCGCCGGCGAAGCCGATCTTCTCCACGCTGGCGACCCGCTCGCGGGCGAACGCCGGGTGCTCGATAAGCATGTGATAGAGGGTCGGCACCAGGTACAGGTTGCTGACCTGCTCCCGCTCGATGGCCTGCAGGGTGGCCTCGACGTCGAACTTCGGTACGCAGACGAAATGCCCGTCGATCAACGCCATGGCCAGCAGCGAGCGCACGCCCATGGTGTGGTAGAGCGGCATTACGCCGAGGGTGCATTCGCCGTGGCGATAAAGATTCTGCGCCACATGGGCGACCGCTGCGGCGCGTTCGGCGCAATGCCGGCGCGGCACGCCCTTGGGTTTGCTGGTGGTGCCTGAGGTATAGAGCAGCAGGGAGAAATCCTCGGGCGTAGCACGCAGGATAGTCGCTGCTGGTGCCTCGGCGCACAACTCGGCGAAGCTCAGGTCGCCCGCGGCGGCTCGCTCACCGACGGCGATCCGCGGTAGATCGATGGCGGCCGTGCAGGCAGCCACCGCAGTAGCGGTAGAGTCGTCGTAGGCCAGTGCGCGGATCTGCGCATCCTCGATGCAGTAGGCCAGCTCCTCGGCGGTCGAACGCCAGTTCAGCGGAGTCATGACGATGCCGGCGAACTGGCAGGCCCAATGCAAGGTCGCCATCTGCCAGCGGTTCTGCATCGCCACCAGCAGACGATCACCCTTGCCCAGCCCGAGTGACTCGAGACCGTGGGCGGCACACTGAATATCGACGAACCACTGTTCGTAGGTTTTTTTCACTGTACCGTCGCTGACCGCAATGGCCAGTGGGCGGCGCTCTACGGCAGCGAGGAAGCTGCGTCCGAGATCGAACATTATTGTTATACCTCTTCGTTCGTTTGACGTTGGGCGGCCACTTCGAGCACCGCCTGGACGATGCCGGTGTAACCGGTACAGCGGCACAGGTGCCCGGAAAGCATGTCGCGCACTTCGGCCTCGCTCGGGTCGGGCTGCCGCTCGAGGAAATCCACGCAGGACATGAGGATGCCCGCAGTGCAGAAACCGCACTGCAGGGCGTGATTACGGCGGAATGCCTGCTGCAGGTCGCTGAGCGTGTCGTCGTCGGCCAGCGATTCGACTGTCTCGATGCGCCGTTCGTGGGCCTGCACGGCGAGCATCAGGCAGGAGCGCATGGCGACGCCGTCCACCAGCACCGTGCAGGCGCCGCAGACGCCGTGTTCGCAGCCGACATGGACGCCTGTGGCGCCGAGGTCGTGGCGCAGGAAATCGCACAACTGGGTACGCGGCTCGGCCAGGCCTTCGCGCGTGCGGCCATTGAGCTCGAGACGGACGGCAAAACGTTGTTCGGCGGTTACGCGCATGTTCAGACTCCTTCGATGAGACGGTGACCCAGCTCGCGAACCAGTTGCCGGCGGTAGGCCGCGCTGGCATGCACATCGTCCTGGGCATCAAGCGACCAGGCGGTTTCGTTGAGCGCGTCCGGTAACGCCGCACCGCGCGGCAGGCTGCGCATCACCGGACGATCGGCGACCCCGCCGACACCCAGGCGCACCTCGTCGATGCCGATACAGGCGGCCAGCGAGACGATGGCGAAGTCGCCGTGGCGCATGGCGATTTCCTGGAAGCGATAAATGATGCCCTCGCGCTTGAGCGGGAAGCGCACCTCGACGACCATTTCGTCGGCGCGTTTGTCGGTGGTGAGAATGCCCTGGAAGAACTCGGCAGCCTTGATCACGCGCTTTCCCTTGATCGACTCCAGGACGATCTCGCCGCCTAAGGTCACCAGGCTCAGTGGCAGCTCGGCACTAGGGTCGGCGTGGGCCACAGAGCCGCACACGGTGCCACGGTTGCGGGTCTGGAAGTGGCCGATCCAAGGCATCGCCAGGGCCAGCAGCGGTACTTCGTCGGCCAGCGTCGGCCGCGCCAGCAGTTGCGCCTGGCGTACCGCGGCGCCCACCGCCAGGCAGTCCTTGCGCAGCTCGATATAGTCCAGCTCGGCGACCTGATTGATGTCGATCAGCAGCTTGGGTTGGGCCAGGCGCATGTTCAGCACCGCCATCAGCGACTGACCGCCGGCAATGATGCGTGCCTCCTGGCCATACTCGGCGAGCAGCTCGAGTACCTGGCGGCGGCTCTCGGCGCGTACGTAATCGAAAGCAGCCGGTTTCATTGCGCACCTCCTTTGCCGAACAGCCTGACGAACAGCGCACGCAAGCGCGCCCACCAGCCGTCGGCGATCGCCTGGCCACTGACCCGCTGCGACAGGCGGGTGAAAATCTGTCCGATGATCACTTTCGAGGCCCCTTGCATCATGCGGCTGCCGACCGCGGCGACCTTGCCGCTGACTACGACCTGGTATCGGTATTCCAAACGCGTGTGACCGTTCTCCAACTCGACGAAACGCACCCTGGCGTGGCCCTGGGCCGAGCCCATGGAGCTGGTGCCAGAGCCGGACAGGCGCAACGAATGAGGTGGGTCCAGCTCGCTCAAGGCGACCTTGGCCTCGAAGCGTGCGCGGATCATGCCCACGCCGACGGTAACGTCCGCACGGTAGCGATTCTCGCCCTGCAGCTCGAGGGCATGGCATCCCGGGATGATCGCAGCCAGGGTGGCCGGGTCGAGCAGGGTGTCGAACACTTGCTGTGGCGGGGCCGGGATCACCACCGCATCGTTGGCGCGCAGGGCCGAGCCGCCGGCCGGTTCTGCGTCAAAACCGTCGTCCTGCTGCATGCCGGCCGGCCGCGGAGGTTCGTCGATGCCAATCATGCTGCGCACTTTCGACGGTGTCAGCGGCAGGCGAATGTCGGGGCGACCTAGGGCATCGGCCACGGCGTTGGCGATGCATACCGGCGTGCTCATGTTGTTGCCCTCGCCGACGCCTTTAGCCCCCAGGGGGGTGAACGGCGACGGCGTTTCCAGATGCAGGATCACTGGGTCGGGCACTTCCGGTGCGGTGGGCACCAGGTAGTCGGCGAAGGTACCAGAGAGGAAACTACCGTCCTCGCCATAGGCGAACTCCTCCATTAGTGCCGCGCCAAGCCCCTGGGCAAAGCCGCCGCGGATCTGCCCGTCGACCAGCGCGGGATTGAGCAGGCGGCCGGCATCGTGGCACGTCACGTAGCGGTCGATATGAATCTCGCCGGTGACGCGGTCGATCTCCAGACCGCAGATGTCAAAGACGAAGCCGTAGCACAGCGAACTGTTGATGAGATCGCTGTCGTCTGGAGCCGTGAGCTGCGGGGGACTCCAGAATGCTGTCTCGCGCAGGCCACCCGGCTCGCCTTCCGGGAGCAGACCTGGCGACCAGTGGGTGGCGCCGGCGATGCGGTGGAACGGTGCCGAGAGACCTCCGTTGATGACAAAAATCTTGCCGCCGCCGAAGCGGATGTCTTCCTGCTTGGCTTGCAGTTGCACGGCGGCAATCGCGGCGAGGCGATCACGCACCTTCAGCGCGGCCTGGTAGACCACACCGGCCACCGCGCCGGCGAAGCGGCTGGAATAGTTGCCCGAGGCGATCGACCAGGCATCCTTCTGGGTGTCCAGTTCGACGTTGACCACGATCGACTCCAACGCGACGCCGAGTACATCGGCGACTACTTGCGCCACTGCGGTCTGGTGCCCCTGGCCCTGGGGCGTCGAGGAGACGTGCACGCTGACATCGCCGAGCGGGCCGACGTTGATGGTCGCCGTGCTCACCGCGCCGTTCTTCGGCCCGGCCTTACGCCGTTCCTCGGGGGTCATCGCGGTGGTGATGTAGCCCATGTTGGAGATCGACGGTTCGATCACCGCCGCATAGCCGATTCCGTACAGCCGGCCTTCGTTGCGCGCCTGGTCGCGGCGGTGCAACAGCTCGTCGAGACCGCCATCCTTGACCGCCAAATCGATGCCAGCCTGGTAATCGCCGGAATCCAGCAGAGCGCCGGCCGCCGCACGGTAGGGGAAGGCGTCGGCCGGTACCAGGTTGCGGCGGATCACCTCCAGCGGATCAAGGTCCAACTGCACGGCGATATGCTGCAACAGACGCTCCAGGGCGAAGTACACCTGCGGGCCGCCGAAGCCTCGGTTGAGGCCGGTGGGGGTCTTGTTGGTCAGCACCACGCGGTTGCGCACCAGCAGATTACGAATCGCATAAGCACCCGTTAGGTTGCCGTGCATGCGATAGAAGGTGGCCGGCTCCGGTGCGCGCAGGTAGGCGCCGCAGTCGTCGATCTGGTCATAACGCAGGGCGGTGATGCGACCGTCGGCCTGTACCGCCGCCTCGATCTCGGTGACCCGATTGGTCGCAGAGGACGCGCCCTGAAGATGCTCAAGACGGTCTTCGACCCACTTCACCGGGGCGCCAACCTTGCGTGACGCCAGCCCCATCATCACCACGTAAGGGAACACGCCCTGTTTGATACCGAAGCTGCCGCCGGAGTCTTTCGGCGTGCGCAGACGCAGGCGGTTGCTCGGCACGTTGAGCGCGCGAGCCATCACCGTGTGCAGCGCATAGGGTCCCTGGAAGTTGGCCAGCACATCGTAGATACCGGTAGCGCGCCCGTACTGGGCAAGCACCACGTAGCACTCGATGGGGGTGCAGGAGCTGCGCGGAAAGCGCACCTTCAACGATACTCGGTGCGGCGCCTGCTCGAAGGCCTGTTCCGGTTCGCCGTAGCGGAAATGCCGCTCGTTGACCACGTTGCTGCCGACTGCCTCATGCAGCACCGGCGCCTGTTCTGTGGTGGCGGCCTCTGGATCGATGATCGGCGGCAGCTGCTCATAGTCGACACGTACGCCGTCCAGGGCGTCTTCGGCCAGGTAACGGCTCTCGGCTATCACTACCGCCACCGGCTCACCGACGTAGCGCACCTTATCCACGGCGATGCACCAATGCTCCATCGGCTGGCGCACGCCGACCGGGAATGGCAGGGCCCAACGCTTGACGTCCTCGCCAACGAGTACGCCGTGCACACCCTTCATCAGCAGCGCTTGGGAGAAATCCACGGAAGTGATGCGAGCATGGGGATGGGGTGAACGGACAATGGCAGCATGCAGAGTACCGGGCGGGGTGGCAGCATCGTCGGCATAGCAGCCCAGGCCACGCAACAATGCAGCGTCCTCGACACGGGTCTGGCGAGCACCAATATGGCCGCTGTGCTGGGTAACTAAGTCAGGCTGATATAGGTTCATCACTACTTCTCGCGTTGTTGTTGTGCGCGATTAACTCGTAGTGAAGTGTATGGAGCCTAACTGGCCGACCGCCTTGCCTCAGCCGATGAATATCTGCCAGGAAGTCCGCTGGTCTGCCTTTTAGTCTGATGAGGTGAGGACGGCGGCGTTATTCCGGATGCTCTTTGGTATGAGTAATGCCGCTTGGGCTGACTCGGTAAGTTGTCGATAGTAAAAGGCCACGACCTCGGCTTGTGCCATGCCCCCGATGGGCCCCAGCAGCCATCGGTGGTTGAACCAGTCCACCCACTTCAGCGTCGCCAGCTCCACTGCCTCCCAATTCTGCTAGCAACGACGATGGGTCGCAGGGAAGGCGCGGCAGAGCCCGGCTGTCAACGCCTGGGTGGCAATGGTTGTGTAGTAGCTCAGCAAATCTTGGTTCCACAAAATGAATTCTGAGCATCCCAACCCGGTCAAATTTCAAAGATTTCGCGTAGCGACGCCAACCGCGAATTTCAGCGGGAGTTTTTACACAGCCTGGGCCGATTGCTGCCACCACCAACTCCTCAGCCCACTAAAACCACACCCCCAGCCTCCCCCACCATCTGATCCGCTTTTTATTTGAAAACCTGAGTCTGTTATCCAAACAGCCGCACTCGCATCATTCGCCTCGCCTGATAAAGCCCGACGAGGCCCGTAATGAGCGAACGTATTCCCGCGCAGATCATCGAGACCATCGACCCGCGCCAGCCTATCCGCCTGACGCCGTCACAAGCTGGCGGGCCGATTCATACCCGCAGTTTCAGCGGCCGCTTTCGCAATCTGCGCCTGTACGGTGCAGGTTTGCTGTTTCTGATCTTCTTCGGCACCGCCTGGCTGGACTGGGACGGTCGCCAGGCGGTGCTGTGGAACCTGGCCGAGCATCGCTATTACATCTTCGGTGCGACCTTCTGGCCGCAGGATTTCACCCTGCTCTCGGCGCTGCTGATCATTGCCGCCTTCGGCCTGTTCACCATCACCGTGGTGGCCGGGCGGGTGTGGTGTGGCTACACCTGCCCGCAGAGCGTGTGGACCTGGGTATTCATGTGGGCGGAGAAGGTCACCGAGGGCGAGCGCAATCAGCGGGTCAAGCTGGATGCCGCGCCCTGGTCGCTGAACAAGCTGGCGCGGCGCAGTACCAAACACGGGATCTGGCTGGGCGTCAGCCTGCTCACGGCGCTGACCTTTATCGGTTACTTCACGCCTATCCGCCCGCTGGCCAGCGACCTGCTGCGCCTGCAACTGGAGGGCGGCACCCTGGTGTGGGTGTTGTTCTTTATGGCTGCCACCTACCTCAACGCCGGCTGGCTGCGCGAGAAGGTCTGCGTGCATATGTGCCCCTACTCGCGCTTCCAGAGTGCGATGTTCGACGATGACACCCTGCTGGTGGCCTACGACGCCAAGCGCGGCGAAGGCCGTGGCCCGCGCAAGAAGGACAGCGAGCACAAGGCCGAGGGGCTGGGTGATTGCATCGACTGTTATATGTGCGTGCAGGTGTGCCCGACCGGCATCGATATCCGCGACGGTCTGCAGATCGACTGCATCAGCTGCGGGGCCTGCATCGACGCCTGCGATTCGGTCATGGACAAGATGGGCTACGCCAGAGGCCTGGTCGGCTATCACTCCGAGCGCGAACTGCAAGGCGGCAAAACCCACTGGCTGCGGCCACGACTGATCGGCTATGGCATCGCCCTGGTGCTGATGCTTGCCGCCTTTGCCTGGGCCTTGAGCGCGCGTTCTATGCTGTCCATCGATTCGGCCAAGGACCGCAGCATGTTCCGCGAGAACCAGCTGGGGCAGATCGAGAACACCTACCTGCTCAAGGTGATCAACAAGACCCAGCAACCGCAGCGCTATGGCCTGGCGCTGGTCGATAGCCCCGGCCTGCGCCTGGATGCCCCGCAGCAGCTGCAGCTGAACCCTGGTGAGATTCTCGATGTACCGGTGACCGTGGTGCTGGAAAGTGAACAGGCTGAGGCTAGCGCCCTGCCCGTGCGCTTCGCGATCCATAACCTGGCCGATGCCAGCGAGCAGGCGCAGACCCAGAGCACCTTTCTCTCGCCGCGCGGGCGCTGACAGTCGCATGGCAACGCAACTCCCCGTAGAGTGCGCTGATCTGCAGAGCGCACCTACGGACACGATGAAACGCTACGAGAAACTCGCCGACCAGATTGCCGAACTGATCCGCACCGGCGTGCTCGCCCCCGGCGAGAAGGTGCCTTCGATACGCCATGCCAGCCGTACCCATGGGGTCAGCCCGTCCACGGTGTTCCAGGCTTATTACCTGCTCGAAGACCGCGGTCTGATCCAGGCGCGCGCCCGCTCCGGCTACTACGTCCGCGAGCTGGCCCGGCATTCCCTGGCCGAGCCGCAAACCTGCCAGCCGCCGACGCAGACCACCGAGGTGGATGTCAGCGAGCTGGTGTTCTCGGTGCTCGCCTCGCTGAAGGACCCGGACACCGTGCCGTTCGGCTCGGCCTTTCCCAGCCCCGACCTGTTCCCCCTGCAGCGCCTGGCCCGCTCCATGGCGCAGACTGTGCGCGACATGCCGCCCCAGGCGGTGATCGCCGACATGACCGAAGGCAATCCCAACCTGCGCCGGCAGATCGCCCTGCGCTATATGGTCAGCGGCGTGATGCTGCCGCTGGAGGAGCTGGTGATCACCAGCGGGGCCATGGAGGCACTCAATCTGTGCCTGCAGTGCGTGACCCAGCCGGGCGATCTGGTCGCCATCGAGGCGCCGGCCTTCTACGCCACCTTGCAGGTGCTCGAACGCCTCAAGCTCAAGGCCGTGGAAATTCCCGTCCACCCGCGTGAAGGCATCGACCTGAACGTGCTAAGCGAGCGCCTGGCCAGCCTGCCGATCAAAGCCTGCTGGTTTATGAGCAGCCTGCAGAACCCACTCGGCGCGAGCATGAGCGATGACAAGAAACGCGCGCTGTATGAATTGCTGCAGCGTTATCAGGTGCCGCTGATCGAGGATGACGTGTACGCCGAACTGTACTTCGGCAGCCAGCCGCCCAAACCGGTGAAGAGCTTCGACCGCGACGGTCTGGTGATGCACTGCGGCTCGTTCTCCAAGTGCCTGGCACCCGGTTACCGGGTCGGCTGGGTGGCCGGCGGACGCTATGCCGAGCAGATCAGTCGGCTCAAGCTGATGACCACCATCTCGCCTTCGGTGCCGGCCCAGGCCGCCCTGGCCGACTACCTGCAGCACGGCGGCTATGACCGCCACCTGCGCAAGCTGCGCCACGCCCTGGAAACCCAACAGGCCTCGATGCTCGCCTCCGCCGCCCGCCACTTCCCGGCCAGCACCCGGGTAACGCGGCCAAGCGGCGGCTATTTTCTCTGGTTCGAGCTCCCCGAGCAGGTCGACTCGCTGCAGCTGTTCCGGCTGGCCCTGGCCCAGGGCATCAGCCTGGCCCCGGGGCCGATCTTCTCGGCCACCCGGCGCTTCGGCAACTGCGCACGCCTGAACTACGGCCACCCCTGGAGCGCCCAGAGCGAACAGGCAATGGCCGTGCTCGGGCGCATTATCGATTCGTTCTGATCCGTAGCCAGCGGCTTTAACCGGTAGTTGTTCAACGGCCTGTTAACCGAGACCGATTTGCCCCAGGGCTGTTACCGAAGCATCCGCAACTGGGTTTTACTGCTCGCGTTCAGACGTAGATCGGCCCTTCTCAATCAGGATGCGATTTGCGCGTATTGCACAATAATTTCGACGCTAAACCGCGGCCAAACCCCACCAGCTGTCCGCTGCACCACAGCCGCCGAGCCTGGATCAGTCCGGCCTGATCGTCAGGATGCTGCTGGGGATCTGATACAGGGTCTGCTCGGTGGTACTGCCCAGGACTTTTTCCAGCCCCTTGCGATCCAGCGTTCCCATTACCACCACATCCATCTGCTCGCGCGTGGCAAAGTCGCTGATGACCCTGGTCGGAGAGCCCTGAACAACATGGCGACGCTGCTGCGGCACGCCATGTTGCTCGGCGAACTGATTGAAGGTCGCGTGCATCAAGCTGGTCAACTCCTCCAGAAACTCGGGTGTCCAACCGACCGGGGCCGCGGCATAGGCCAGGTAGGCAGGCGACTGTTCATAGGCGTGCAATAGGTGCAGCTCGGCCTTGCATTGCAGGGCCAAGTCACTGGCTGCAGCGAGGATGCGTTGGTTCATGCCACTGACCCGGGTTTCAGGTTGTGACAGATCCACTGCGGCGACAATCTTGCGCGGCAGCGGGTGCTCGGCAGCACTGACCAAATGCAATGGTACCGGGCATTCGCGCAGCAATTGCCAGTCCAGCGGGGTGATGAAGGCACGCTTCAATAGCGGCTCATGCTGGCTGTCCTTGATCACCAGATCGGCCTGGGTGAGTGTCATATGCTTGAGGACTTCCTCGACAGGCGTCGTGGTCCATACGACTTCGCTCGTCACTGCAATGCCCTTGGCACTGAGCCGGTCGGTTTCAGCCTTGAGCCGCGCCTGCTGCTGCATGAGGAAATCGTCGCGCACCTGCGCTTCGGTGCTTTTGTCCAGTAACCACAAGGTGGCAAATGGCCCGCTGATCGCGGCCATGTGCAGGGAGCCGCCACAGGCTTCGACCAACGCCACAGCCCTTTGCAGGGCCGGAGACTGGCGCATGGAGGGATCGGTTATCAGCAGCAGTCGTTGGTACTGATTCATGGGAACCTCCAGAACTCCGGTTGCCACCGCCCTGCCCCATTGGCACCTTGCCCTGGCTCTCTTGTGAGCGAAAATCCATGTCGGACGATGCATATAGACACGGCTTAGCCTGCGCCGCCTGATCGCCTGTGACGTTGATCTATATCAAACCGATCCGGTTGCGCTGCCTCGTCACGGCTGCCTGCGCCTGAGGTGGGTCGAACTTTTGCAGTTCGGCCGGGGCGTTGCGCCCTGTGCGCTGGCCAGAGCTATAGTCCAGACATCCCCGCCCCACCGGCCAGCCAGGCCCAGGCAGTGTTGCGTCGCGTCAGGAGATCGCCATGTCGCATGACACAATCCTCAGCAGTGATCACATCAGCTTCGAAACGGCTGCACAGCACGCGACCATCGAGGTTCCGGTGTTTGCGCCGGACCGCCGAGTCGATGCCGCACGCCTGGAAATGCTCGGCCAGCGTTACGAGTGCGCAAGCCACGTCATGGTCTGCGAGGATCGGCACTTTCTCGGCCTGGTGAGGATCGAAGACCTGCTCAGTGCACCCGCGGATATCACCCTGGCTCAATTGATGGACGCGCAGGCGCCCATAGTCGCGCCGGGCGTGGATCAGGAAATCGCCGCCTGGCGCGCCGTAAACCATGAGGAGTCGGCGCTGACGGTCGTCGATGCGCAGGGCAGCCTGGTCGGGGTGATTCCGCCCCATCGCCTGCTCGCGGTCCTGCTCTGCGAACATGAGGAAGACCTGTCGCGCCTCGGAGGCTTTACCAAGGGCGCTGAGGCCGCGCGCAGCAGCAGTGAGGAACCGGTGCGGCGGCGCTTTCGCCATCGCATCCCGTGGTTATTGGTCGGCCTCGTCGGGGCACTGTTGGCGGCGGACTTCGTCGGCCAGTTCGAGGCGCAATTGCAGAGCAAGATCATCCTGGCCTTCTTCATCCCGGGAATTGTCTATCTCGCCGATGCGGTCGGCACCCAGACTGAAACCGTGGTCGTACGCGGTCTTTCGGTCGGGGTCGGGATGCGTCAGATGATCGGTCGCGAACTGCTGGTGGGCCTGGCCATCGGTCTGGCGCTGGCCCTGGTCGCTGGCCCGTTGGTCTGGTGGCGCTGGGGCAGCGCCGAGATTGCCCTATGCGTGGGACTCTCGGTGTTCGCCACCTGCGCCACGGCAACCCTGGCAGCCATGACCTTGCCGTGGCTGTTGAACAGTCTTTCCCTCGACCCGGCATTCGGCAGCGGGCCGTTGGCTACGGTGATCCAGGATCTGTTCTCGGTGCTGATCTACTTCACTATCGCCAGCGCGCTGTTCTGACCCGGCGCGGCAGAGACCTTGATCCACATCAAGCCGGCGTCATCCCTGAGCTGCAGCTACAGGCCTGCCCCTTGCGTCAGCACGTTGAACGGCCAGACTTAGCCTATTCTGTTTGCGCCATGGCGCATGCATTACCTGGAGAGCCGGACATTGTTCACGTCTTCCGCCAAACAGCGCTTCGCCGGACGCCTGGTCATGCTCGGCTTCGGCTGCATCGGCCAGGGCGTACTGCCGCTCCTGCTGCGTCATATCGACCTCAGACCCGAGCAACTGCTGATCATCAGCGCCGATCACTGGGGGCTGCCCCTGGCCCGCGAGCATGGGATCACCCTCCTCCATTTCGAGTTGACCCGGGACAACTATCGACAGGTGCTGGAGCCACGGCTCGTAGCAGGTGACTTTTTGCTCAACCTCTCGGTGGACGTCTCCAGCCTGGCGTTGATCGAGTTGTGTCGCGAGCGTGGCGCACTCTATCTGGACACCTGCACCGAACCCTGGTCCGGCGGTTATGACGACCCGTCGCTGTCGCTCTCGCAACGTTCCAACTATGCCCTGCGCGAAGCCGTTCTGGCCCTGCGCCGCAGACGCGGCAAACAGCCAACGGCGGTGCTGACCCACGGCGCCAATCCCGGCCTGATTTCCCATCTGCTCAAGCAGGCGTTGCTCGAGCTGGCCGCCGACAGCGGTCTGAAGGATACGCCACCGACCTCGCGCGCGGACTGGGCGCGGCTGGCGCAAAGGCTTGGGGTGTGCAGTATCCATATCGCCGAACGCGATTCGCAATTCAGTCTGGAACCCAAGGCCGCTGGCGAGTTCGTCAACACCTGGTCGGTACCCGGGTTTCTCAGCGAGGCCTGCCAACCGGCCGAACTGGGCTGGGGCAGTCATGAGCGCTACCTCCCCCCCGACGCTGCGCAGCATGCTTTCGGCTGTCAGTCCGCCCTCTACCTGACCCGCCCCGGCGCGGCCACCCGGGTGCGCAGCTGGACGCCGCTGGCCGGGCCGCAACTGGGTTTTCTGATCACCCATGGCGAATCCATCTCCATCGCCGACTACTTGACCATCGGCGATCCACTCGCGCCCGAGTACCGCCCCACGGTGCTCTATGCCTATCACCCCTGCGACGCGGCGGTGCTCTCGCTGCATGAACTGGCCGGCCGCAACTGGCACGCACAGCGGCGCCAGCGCCTGCTCGAAGAGGACATCAGCGACGGCGTGGATGCCCTCGGCGTGCTGCTCATGGGCCACCCGCGCGGCGCCTACTGGTACGGCTCGCGCCTGAGCATCCAGCAGGCCCGGGCGCTGTGCCCGGAGAACAATGCCACCAGCCTGCAGGTCACCAGCGCGGTGATGGCCGGGGTGATCTGGGCCATCCAGCACCCCAGGCGCGGCATCGTCGAGCCGGACGAAATGCCCCACGCGGCGATACTGCAGCTGTGTCGGCCCTATCTCGGCGAAGTGGGCGGGGTGTACAGCGACTGGACCCCGCTCGAGCACCACCGCGGCCTTTTCCCCGCGGATCTCGACTTCGACGATCCCTGGCAATTCAAGAATTTCCGCGGCCCGTGAGGGCTAGGCCTGAGTCATGGTCCGCGCCACTTTTCGCTTCTACGAGGAGCTCAACGACTTTCTGCCGGCCGAGCGCCGGCGTCGGGAGTTCGACTGCGTGTGCGCCCGCGCAGCCACCACCAAGCACATGATCGAGGCCCTAGGCGTGCCCCACACCGAGGTCGAACTGCTACTGGTCAACGGCGAGTCGGTCGGCTTCGAGCGGTTATTGGCGGACGGCGACCGGGTAGCGGTCTACCCCAAGTTCGAACGCCTGGACATCCGCTCCCTGCTCAAGGTGCGCGAGCAGCCGTTGCGGGCCTTGCGCTTCATCGCCGATGCCCACCTCGGCGGCCTGGCCCGCCTGCTGCGCATGGCCGGCTTCGATACCCTCTACGACAACGCCTTCGATGACCAGGAGATCGCCGAAATAGCCGCGCGCGAGGGGCGCATCGTGCTGACCCGCGACCGCGAGCTGCTCAAGCGCCGGTTGATCGACCATGGCTGCTACGTGCGGGCCCACAAGCCCGCCCTGCAAGTGCGCGAGCTGTTCCAGCGACTCGACCTGGCGGGCAGTGCATGCCCGTTCAGCCTGTGTTTGCACTGCAATCTGCCGCTGCGGCCGATCGATCAGGAGGAGGCCCGCGAGCGCCTGCCCAGCCGTATCGGCTACAGCTATTCGCGTTTCATGTACTGCGACAAGTGTCGGCGCCTGTTCTGGGAAGGCACGCATTGGCGCAGCATGCGTGCCGTGCTGGCACCGCTGCTCGATCCGGGGATAGAGCAGCGATGAAGCTGCCCTGCCCCACTCAGGCCGGCGGCTGCAGCCCGGCTTCGCGCAACCATTGGGGATTGAACAGGCGCCCGGCGTAGAGCCCTCCGCGGTCGCACAACAAGGTCACGACGCGGTGTCCCGGCCCCAGTTCAAGGGCAACCCGGTGTGCCGCGCAGAGGTTGATGCCGCTCGACCCACCGACGTACAAACCCTCCTCGCGCAGCAGGCGATAAAGCATGTCCACGCACTGCTGGTCGTCCACCTGCAGCGCCGAGTCGATGGGTGTGTCCTGCAGATTGGCAGTCACCCGACTGGTGCCGATACCTTCGGTGATCGACTTGCCCTCGGCGTGCAACTCGCCGTCCAGCACCCAGTGATAGAGCGCACTGCCCATGGGGTCGGCAAGGACGATGCGCACCGCCGGCTTGTGTTCCTTGAGATAACGCGCCACGCCGGCCAGGGTGCCGCCGGTGCCGACCGCACAGACAAAGGCATCCACCCTGCCCTCGCTATCGCGCCAGATCTCTGGCCCGGTGGTTCGGTAGTGCACGTCGCGATTGGCGGTGTTGTCGAACTGGTTGGCCCAGATCGCCCCGGGCAAGGTGGCGGCCAGGCGAGCGGCGATCTTCTGGTAGTTGTCCGGGTCGTTGTACGGCTTGGGCGGTACCGGACGCACCTCGGCGCCCAGTTGGCGCAGCAGGTCGAACTTCTCCCGCGACTGGTTATCCGGGATCACGATGATGCAGCGGTAACCGCGCGCCGCACAGATATGCGCCAGACCGATGCCGGTGTTGCCGGCAGTGCCTTCGACCACGCTACCACCCGGTCCCAGGCGGCCGCTGTGCTCGGCGTCCTCGATGATGCCCAGGGCCGTGCGGTCTTTCACCGAGCCGCCGGGGTTGAGGAACTCGGCCTTGGCCAGGATCTCGCAACCGGTCTCGGCACTCAGCTTGCCGAGACGAATCAGCGGCGTGTCGCCAATGGTTCCACTAAAACCCTCGCGGAGGGCCATGGTTCACCTCCAACCTGCTCTATCCTCTTTTTAGTTTAGCGGTGACAGGCGCAACCGACAGCCTGAGCGACCGCGGCTTGACGGGTATCAATACCCCGTCCGGCCGCCAGGGTTACACATAGCCTTGAAGAACCATTCCCCCGAGGGCAGGAGTCATGGAAAAGCAGCAGCAATGGAACCTCTGGTTCTTTCTCGTCGCCTTCAGCCTGCTCCTGGTGTTTCAGGACTGGTGGGGGACACGCAGCGCAGTCGAACCCCTGCCCTACAGCGAGTTCATGCGCCTGCTCAAGGAGGAGAAACTGAGCGACCTGCGCATCGAGCAGCAGCAGATCACCGGCAAGCTCAAGGAACCGATCAATAACCGCAGCCAATTCGTCACCGTGCGGGTCGAACCCGATCTGGCCGAGGCCCTGGCGCAGTCGCAGGTGACCTTCAGTGGCACCCGCCAGGGCGGCCTGATCAGCAACCTGCTGAGCTGGTTGCTGCCCTTTATCCTGATCTTCGCCCTCTGGTCGTTCCTGTTTCGGCGCCTTGCCGAGAAACAGGGCTTCGGTGGCATGGTCAACGTCGGCAAGTCCAAGGCCAAGGTATTCGTCCAGCGCGATACCGGGGTGACCTTCGACGATGTGGCCGGCATCGACGAAGCCAAGGCCGAGCTGCTCGAGGTGGTGTCCTTCCTCAAAGACCAGCCCAAGTACAGCCGCCTCGGCGCGCGGATTCCCAAGGGCATCCTGCTGGTCGGCCCGCCCGGTACCGGCAAGACTCTGGTGGCCAAGGCGGTGGCCGGCGAGGCCAACGTGCCGTTTTTCTCCATCTCCGGTTCGGAGTTCGTCGAGATGTTCGTCGGCGTTGGCGCCGCACGGGTGCGCGACCTGTTCGAGCAGGCGCGCAAGGCCGCGCCCTGCATCATCTTCATCGACGAACTGGACGCCCTGGGCAAGGCCCGCGGGGTCGGCGCCTTCGGCGGCAACGACGAAAAGGAACAGACCCTCAACCAGTTGCTCGCCGAACTGGACGGCTTCGACCCGCGCGAAGGCGTGGTCCTGCTGGCCGCCACCAACCGCCCGGAGATCCTCGACCCGGCCCTGCTGCGCGCCGGCCGTTTCGACCGCCAGATCGTCATCGACCGCCCCGATCGACGCGGCCGGGTGGCCATTCTCAAGGTGCATGCCAAGCGCATCCAGGCCACCGCCGACCTCGACCTGGAGCGCATCGCCGGCATCACCACGGGGTTCTCCGGCGCCGACCTGGCCAACCTGGTCAACGAGGCGGCCATTCTCGCCACCCGCCGCGGCGCCGATGCGGTGAGCATGGCCGACTTCACTGCCGCGGTGGAGCGCATCGTGATCGGCAGCGAACGCCGCGGGCGCTTGCTCCAGCCCCACGAGCGCGAGGTGGTGGCGCACCATGAAATGGGCCACGCCCTGGCCGCGGCCAGCCTGGCGGGCATGGACCCGGTGCACAAGGTGTCGATCATCCCGCGCTCGGTCGGCGCGCTAGGCTATACCCTGCAACGGCCAACCGAGGATCGCTTCCTGATCACCCTGGAAGAATTGAAGAACCGCATGGTGGTGCTGCTCGCCGGACGCGCGGCGGAAGATCTGATCTTCAACGAGATTTCCACCGGTGCCGCCGACGACCTGGCCAAGGTTACCGATATCGCCCGACAGATCGTCACCCGCTTCGGCATGACCGCAGAACTCGGCCAAGCCGTGCTGGAGCGGCAAAGTGCCAGCTACCTGGGCGAACAGGCGATCGGCCTGCGCGAGAAAGACTACTCGGAAGAGACTGCACGCGAGGTCGACCTGAGCGTGAGGGCCTTGATCGATGGCGCCTATACGCGGGCCAAGGCCCTGCTGCAGAGTCGACGCGCCGAGCTGGAACAAGGTGCCCAGTTGCTGCTGGAAAAGGAAACCCTGACTCCCGAAGAGTTCCCGGCGCTGCGTCCGCTGCCAGTCTAGCGTTCAGATGGAGGCAACCCCCATGCAGAGAAAATCCACCGGGCAAAGGCTATGCCTGTACAACAGCGAAGAACTCGCCGCCATCGTGCGCAGCATGGCCCACCAGGCTGCGGCCCTGTTACCGCCCGGACAGAGTGCGCTGGTGGGCATCCTGCGCCGTGGCGAGCCATTGGCGCGCCTGCTGCAACAGCAGCTGGCGCAACTCACCGGGCAAGCCGAATTGCCCCTGTATGCGCTCAAGGTCAAACGCTACGCCGATGACCTCAGCCTGCTGCATGCGCAAACCGCACTGACCGAGAGCCCCGAACTGGCCGCGCTGGACTTGTCCAGCACCACCCTGCTGGTGGTCGATGACGTGCTATATGAAGGCCACTCGCTGTTGCGCACCTGCGCCTATCTGTCGCGCCTCGGGGCCCAGCGGGTGCGTGCAGCGGTGCTGGTCGATCGCTGCGTCTGCACCCAGCCGGTGCATGCCGATATCGTCGGCGTGCGCCTGCAGATCGCCCCCGGCGACATCATCGAATGCAACGTGCCGCCTTATGAGCAGGCGTTTCGCATCGAGGTGCTGCGCCACGGCGGCTGACTGGATGCCCGCCAGACAGCCGGGCAACGCACCGCCTGTCAGCGCTGCTGGTGCTCCCAGGCCATCCGCGACTCGCGTTGATGTACATCAAGATGCCTTGGCGCAAATCGGTGCAAACAGATAACAGGTGGCGGCTTGTCGAGCCTGGTCTCCAAGCCAGCCCTCAATCCACTGTTTTTGCGTCGCGGAGAATGTCATGGACAAGTATCAGCAGAGTCAGAAAAACAAACTGTTCAGCCCCAACCGGCACGATCCAACCCTCAGCCCGCGCAGTGCTGGTACCGCGGTCTGCCCCAGATGCAGCGCGCTTTATCAAGCCGGCAGCTGGGCCTGGCAAACCCCACAAACCAGCCTCCCTGCCGATGTCACGGAGGTTGTCTGTCCGGCTTGCCGGCGCATTGAAGACAAGGTTCCGGCGGGCACCCTGACCTTGTCAGGGGAATTTCTGCAGGCCCATCACGACGAAATCCTCAACCTGATCCACAACACCGAGACACTGGAAAAGGCCGAGCACGCCATGGAACGTCTCATCGACGTGACGACCCAGGATGATGTCGTGCAAGTCACCACCACCGGTATCCACCTGGCCAATCGCATCGGTCACGCCCTGGATTCAGCCTACAAGGGCCAGACCAAATACCATTACGACGATGACCAGACCCACGTCAGCATCCACTGGCAGCGCGACTGAAGGAACACAGGCGCTGGAGTGAACACGGTTTTGTAGGTCTGTAGGATGTGGTGGCGAGCCCGATCCGGGCGCTAGTACAGCCAGACCCTGACCTCGGCGGTGGAGCCGTCGCGGGGGAACGCCACGGTTTCTTCCAGCAGCGGTTGGCCATTGAGGGTCATACGCGGCCAGCCGGTTTCGGTACTGGTGATTTTCTCCACCACTATGCGCAGCGCGCCCTGTTCGCCCTGGATCTGCGCGCTGAAACCCGGCCAGCCTGGCGGCAGGCAAGGCGCAATCGCCAGCCGCCCTTCGCGCAGGCGCAGGCCGAGGATCGACTCGATGGCCAGGCGCCAGGTCCAGGCCGCCGAGCCGCTGTACCAGGTCCAGCCGCCGCGCCCGCAATGGGGCGCGACGCTGGCGATATCGGCCGCCAGCACATAGGGCTCGACCCGGTAGCGCGCCAGCCGCTCGGGGCTGTCGGTCTGGTGGATCGGGTTCATCAGCTGGAAAATCCGCCAGGCACCCGCGGCATCGCCAAGTTCGGCAAAGGCGATGCCCAGCCAGGCGGCGGCATGGCTGTACTGGCCGCCATTCTCGCGGATACCGGGTGGGTAGGCCTTGATATAGCCGGGTTCCCGTTGGGTATTGGCGAACGGTGGCCAGAGCAGGCGGATCAGCCGGTGCTGCTGGCTGATCAACTGGGCGGCGGCCTGTTCGACGGCGTGTCGCGCCCGGGGGTTGGCATGCCCACCGGACAGCACCGCCCAGGACTGCGAGATCGAGTCGATTTTGCACTCATCGTCCACGTGGCTGCCCAGGGGCCGGCCTTCGTCGTCCAGGGCGCGCAGGTACCAGTCGCCGTCCCAGGCCACCTCATTGATCTGCCGGGTCAGCGCCTGGGCCGCTTTGATCCAGTAGATCTGCTCATCGAAGCAGGCCTGACGTTCGGCCAAGCCGGCAAAACCCTTCATCGTCGCCACCGCGAACCAGCCGAGCCAGACGCTCTCGCCACGGCCATCGCGACCGAGGCGGTCCATGCCGTCGTTCCAGTCACCGCTGCCGATCAACGGCAGGCCATGGCTGCCCCGGGTGTTGCCGTGCTGCAACGCCCGCTTGCAGTGTTCGTAGAGCGAGTAAAGCTGGCCGCCAGGCAGGTAGCGCGCGTAGCGATCGTGTTCGTCAGCGGCCAGCGGCGGCGCCTGGAGAAACGCCAGCTGTTCGTCGAGGATGCTCCGGTCACCGGTAGCCTCGACGTACTGGCTGGTGACGTAGGGCAACCACAGCAGATCATCCGAGCAGCGGCTGCGCACGCCACGATCCTGCGGTGGATGCCACCAGTGCAGGACGTCGCCCTCCTCGAACTGGTGAGCGGCGCAGGCGAGGATATGCGCGCGGGCGCGTTGCGGGTCGGAGTGCAACAGGGCCAGCACGTCCTGCAACTGATCGCGGTAGCCGATGGCGCCACCGGCCTGATAGAAGCCGGCGCGGGCCAGAATGCGCGAGGCCTGGGTCTGGTAAAGCAGCCAGCGATTGACCAGCAGATCGAAGGCCGGATCGGGGGTCTGCACCTGAACCGCGCCTAGCAGGCGATCCCAGTGCTGGGTGACCTGGGCCAGGGCCTGCTCGACCTGGCCCTCCTGCTGCCAGTGGCGGGCCAATGCCGTGGCCTGCTCGCGATCGCTGCCCTGGCCGAGCAGGAACACCACCTCGACGGTGGCACCGGCGGCGATGTCCAGGTGCACCTGGAACGCGGCACAGGGGTCGTCACCCGGCTCGATCCGTCCGCCCAGCGCCCAGCGTTGCAGCCCGGCGGGACGGCTTGGATGGCCGGCCAGACCGAGGAAATCCTGACGGTCGGCGGTCAGGCTGTGTGGCGGGCGGTTGGCGCTGAGGAACGCGACCCGCTCGGCAAACTCCGGGTTCCATGGGTTGCGCGCCAACAGCGCATGACTGTCGCGCGCATATTCACAGACCACATGGGGCCGCGCCGTGCTACGCAACGCCCCGAGCAGCCATTCGGCGTAGTAGGTCGCAGTGACCCGCCGTGGCCGCGGGCTGACATTGTGCAGACGCAGGCGGACGATCTTCAGCGGATCCTCCAGGGCCACGAAGACCAGCAGCTCCTGCTCCAGGCCCTGGCTGTTGCGCCGCCAACTGCTGTAGCCCGCGCCGTGGCGAATCTGGCAGGCACTGCCCTGGCCTGCCGGCAATGGCGTAGTGGTCCAGATCGCCGCGGTTTCCTCGTCGCGCAGATATAGCGCCTCACCGGCACAGTCGGCCAGCGGGTCGTTGCTCCACGGCGTCAGGCGATTCTCGCCGCTGTTCAGCGCCCAGCTGAAACCCAGGCCGGCCTCGCTGACGATGCTGCCGAAGCCCTGGTTGGCCAGCACGTTGCACCAGGGGGCCGGGGTGCGCTGGTCCGCATCGAGGTGAATCAGGTAGTCGCGGCCATCGGCGCTGAAGCCGCCAAGGCCGTTATCCGCACGCAGATCGCTCGGCCGCGGCAAGGGCCTGTCGACATCCGCTAACGCCCGGCCCGTGCCACTGAACGGCGGCAGCGACGGCCGCGGCAGCATGGCGGCCTGCAGTTGCTCGGCCAACGTTCCGGCCGACTCGTCGAGCACCACCCGCGCGGCGCTTTCGAGCAGGCCGATTTCGTCGGCCGGCAACTGATCGGCGAACAGCAGGTGCACGCCGCCGCTGTGCCTGGGTAACTCATCCTGCCCCCCGGCTTCCTGCAGCAACGCGTGCAATTGTTCGCGCAGCGGTTCGGCGTAGCTGGAGGCGCCCAGGCGTAACACCAGCAGATCGACATGCAGGCCGTGGCGCCGCCAGAAACGCTGGCCGCGCACCAGGGTGCGCAGCAGGCCGGTTTCTTCGCCATGGCCGATGCGCAACAGCAGCAGCGGTCGATCGCCGGAGATGCCCATGCCCCACAGCCGCGGCTGGCCCAGACGATTGCCCAGCCGGGTCGTCGCTGCGCCGCGCAGGGTCGGATGTGGATGCAGCAGCAAGGATGCAAGCAGTTGCAACTCCACCAGCCAGGCCGGTTCCAGGCCCAGTTGGCGCGCTTCCCGGCTGGCCTCGCTGGCCGCATCGGCAAAAGCCCATTCCAGCGCGGCCAGGGTGGAATAGCGCTCGGCGTGTTCAAGCAGCGACTGCCGTGAGCCGCCGGCCAGGGTCAGGAAGGCCAACTGCCGGTGCTCGCCGGGTTCGAGCACCAGGCCCAGCTGCAGGGCCATTACCGGGTCGAGCGTCCAGCCGCTGTTACCCCTTAGCCCGTGAAGGACGCCTTGTGGCTGGCGCTCATCGCCGTGGCGACCGAGGACGCTGTGCCGGTCGCTGTCAAAGCTCACCACCGCCATGCGCGGGTCGTCGATCACCAGGCGATGCAGGAGCAGCGGCGGTTTTTCCCCGGGATGGCGCGCCCGCCGGGTAAACAGCAAGGCATGCAGCTGCGGGAGATACTCGCTGCCGACGAACAGCTTGCTGAATGCCGGGTGACGCTCGTCATCGAGCGGCGGCGCCAGGACCACTTCGCCGTAGCTGGTCAGTTGCAGGGTGCGCTGTCGATCGCTCTCGTTGCTCAGGGTCAGGCGGCGGATTTCCAGGTCGTCGGCGGCGGCGACTGCGACTTCCATGCGCAGGCGGATGCCATGATCGTAACGCTGGAATTCCGCCATGTGCGGATGGAAGACCACCTGCTCATGCTCGGACAATACGCCGGTCGGCTGTCGGCCAGCCGACCACAGCGCCCCGCTCTGCTCGTCGCGCAGGTAGATCCACACCCCCTGGCTGTCGCGGGTGGCATCGCCCTGCCAGCGTGTCAGCGCGTGCTTATGCCAGCTCAGCCCGCCGCCACCGGCCGTGGATATCCAACTGCACAGGCGGCCGTTGCCGAGGACATGAACCTGGGGAAACAGCTCGGCGTTCTTGGGCACCCAGGCATGCGGTGGTGCCACCCGACTGTTGGCAGGCACCTGCCGCGCCTCAATGCGCTGAGCTTGTGCAGGCAGTTCCTGCGGGACGCGCTCATGCAGCAATAGCTCCATGATCCGCACCCGCGGCTCTTCGCGAAAACGCCGCACCAGCACATCGGCGCAGAGGGCGTTGTCCAGCGCCGCGAGAATCATGCCTTGGTGATGGGCCATGAATGCGCGCACGACCGTGAATTGCCGGCCACTGGCAACCCGCTCAGCGCTGTAGTCTGCCGCCTCGTAGAGTCCGTAGCTGCCGATCAGGCCGAGGCGTTGCAGCACCAGCAGATTATCCAGTGCGGCGGCCGGGTTGACAGCCAGGGCCAGCGCCGTCGCATAGGGCGCCACCACCAGGTCGCGCGCCTGTTCGCGGCGCAAGCCCAGCCCGGGCACCCCGAAGGCCCGGTAACGGTAGCGGTGTTCAGGGTCGCGCGAAGCGAAGGCCGACTCGGAAATGCCCCAGGGCACGCCCTTGTCGCGGCCATGCTGACGTTGCACCTCGACGGCGGCACGCTCGCTCTGCCCGAGCAGGGAGCCGGCATGGCTGGGCAGCAGTAACGGCGGCATCAGGTACTCGAACATCGAGCCATTCCAGGACAGCAAGGACAGCCCGCCGGCCATCTGCGCCAGTGGCCGGCCGAGGCTGAACCAGTGTTCAAGGGGCACATCGCCTTTCATGATGGCGAAATAGCTGGCCAGTCGCGCCTCGCTCGCCAGCAGGTCGTAATGGTGATTGTCGAGGCGGTCGGCACTGAGGTTGTAGCCAATGTGGAACAGCCGCGACTGCTCATCGTAGAGCGGCCTGAAGTCCATGCCCAAGGCCATCGCCTCGGCCCGCGCGGCGTCCTCCAACAGACGCTGCCGCAGCCGCTGTTGTGCCTGGCAGCCGTTGTCCAGCGCCAGCTTGAGTTCACTCTGCCAGTGTTGATCAGCCTCGTCGGTCGCAACGAAGCTGGCCAGCAAGGCCTGAGCTTCAATGCAGGCGGTGGCGACTTCGCTCATGCTCATGCTTGTCGGCAGGCAGGCGGCGAGTTGCGCTACCAACTGCCTGCGGCCTGGCAGCGGCGCTTCCAGCAGGCTCTGCCAGGGCTGCAGACGCTCGCGGTCGCGGCGGATATCGAGCAGGTGATGATGGATACGCTCAAGCCAGCACTGGATCTCCTTGAGCTGCTGGACGCTCAACCCCTGCTGGCGGGTGATGGCCTGGGTTATCGCCACCCGCAACACGCTTTCCTGCTCTTGCAACGCGTCCAGACCGAGCGCATTGCCACTGGCTTGCTGGCACTCGCTGACAAAGGCCGCCAAGTACTCCTGCACCTCGGCATGCTCGACCATACTCAGGGCGGCGCGCAGCAGCTCGACCGCGTCCACCAGACCTGCCCAGCGTTGCTCGCGCAGCGCTGTACCGCAGGCGATTTCGAGACAGCCGCGTTGCAGGGTCAACAGGCAGACCGCCAGATTGCCGCTGTCGACGGTCGAGACATAGCGTGGTTCCAACGGACTCAACAGGCGTGTGTCGTACCAGTTGAGCCAGTGGCCACGGTAACGTTCGAGCTGTTGCAGGGTGTCCAGACCGCGGCGGATGCGGGTGGACAGGTCGCTGGCGCCGACATAACCCAGGTCCGCCGCCGCTAGGGTGGACAGAAACAGCATGCCGATATTGGTCGGCGAAGTGCGGTGGGCGATCTCCCTGTAGGGCTCTTCCTGATAATTATCCGGGGGGAGCCAGTTGTCGTCGGGGCCGACGAAGGTTTCGAAGAACAGCCAGGTACGTCGCGCCAGTTGGCGGAGGAAGGTGCGCTGGGTCTGATCCAGCTCAACCACGACCGGCCGGCGTGGCTTGGCAATGCCCAGGGCGATTTCCGGGGCCAGCAGCCAGAGCAGCAACAAGGGCGCGGCAGGCAGCAATGCAGCTGGATTGAGCAGCACCAGCAGGCTGCCCAGCAGCATGGCAAATACCGGCGACCCCCACATGTGCCGCCAGACATAAGCGCGCGAGCCGCGCTCGGTGAGCATCCGTGCCTGGTGCGCAGCAGTGGTCCATTCGAGCAAGTGTTGACGCGAGACCATGAGTCGCCAGAGGGTACGGCCCAGCGCATCGAGTGCAATCACTGCATCGTTGACCAGAAATACCAATGCCAAAAACCAGCGCCCAGCATGGTCACGCAAGCGCCTGAACATGCCTTTAACTGCACCGCGCCGGCGTCCGGCTGCCAGGCCTGTGACCAGGTCGGTGAATAGTGAGGCCCCCGGTGTGGCCACGGCCAGCAGGGTCCAGACCCAGGGCGAGCCGGGCAACCACAGCCAACCGGCCGTCACCAGGGCTACCAGTGACAGTGGAATCAGGCTGCGGCGCAGGTTGTCGAGTATCTTCCAGCAGTCGAGCGGGCGCAGGCGATTGCTCAGCCTGGAGCCATCGCTGGCCGGCACCTTGCGCCACAACCAGGGCAGCAATTGCCAGTCGCCGCGCAGCCAGCGATGCTGCCGGCGGGCATAGTCGAGGTAGGACGCAGGGAAACCCTCGTAGAGCACGATGTCGCTGACCAGCCCGGCGCGGCCGTGGATACCTTCGAACAGGTCGTGGCTGACCAGGCTGTTTTCCGGGATGCGGCCTTCCAGGCTGCGCTGGAAAGGCGCGACCTCGTAGATGCCCTTACCGACGAAGATGCCGGAGCCGAACAGATCCTGATAAACGTCGGAAACCGCCCGGGTATAGATATCGATGGCCGTGTCGCCGGTATAAAACCGTGCAAACAACGAGCGGTTGCCGCGTTCCGGGGCGATTTCCACCCGCGGCTGCAACACCGTGTAACCACGCAGTACCCGACCACTGAGGGGGTCGAACTCGGCGCCATTGAGTGGATGGGCCAGGGTACCGACCAGCCGCGCGACCGTCCCCGCGGGCAAGCCGGTATCGGCATCCACCGTCACCACGAAACGGATGCCGCGCAAGCCCGCAGGGTCGCCTTCATGCAGGTTGAAAGCGCCCTCCTCGGCGCCCAGCAAGTAGTGATTTAACTGTTCGAGCTTGCCACGCTTGCGCTCCCAACCCATCCAGCAACCCTCACCGGGGTTGTACCGGCGCGGGCGTTGCAACAGGTGAAAAACCCCGCCATCGTTGTCGGTATGGCGCAGGTTGAGCCGGCGAATACCCTCAACCAGCAACTGTTCCAGCTCTGCATCGTGGGGCATGCGCTGCGCAGGCGCATCGGCATGATCGCTGAGCAGGACGAAGCGCAGCAGCGGGTCCGGGTTGGCCAGGTAGTGCATTTCCAGCTGTTCGAGCACCTCCATGGCTTCGTCGGTGCTGCCTAGCAGCACCGGTACCACAACGGCCGTGGCGCAGTTGTGGGCGATGGCCTTGCTGAAGTCGAGCTTGGGCAGCACCCGTGGCGGCAGGTTAAGGGTGACCAGCCAGTGCACCAGGGTAATGCTCAGCACCGAGGCCGGTAGCACGGCCAACATTATGCCCAGAGCCCAGGTCGTCGGAGTCGCACCGACCAGTGCCAGATACCAGGCTGGCAGCAGCAAGGCGACGCCACCGGCCAGGCCGAGCGCCGCGGCGTAGAACTGTCCGGCATGCCCAAACAGCCAGCGCCGCCAGGCCGCAGCCAGGCTTGGCCGATAACTCAGGGCGCTCTCGCAGTGCTCGCGTCCCGGGCCGATCAGCCAGTAACCGACATGCCCGCTGGCATCCGCCGGATTGCCGGCCAGGGCGTGCTGCAGTACCTGCTCGGCCACCTCAGTCTCGCTGCACTGCGCGCCTGTTGCGAGTTCCTCCAGTGCCTTGCGGTAGCGATCTCGGGTGTCGAAGTCCATATACGGATAGACGCCCGCAGGGTCGGTGCGCAGAGTCGCTTCGACACGACTGCTTTGTTCGAAGAAATCCTTCCAGGGAATTGCGGCAATGATGCCCAGGTTAGCCAAGGCACGGGCCACGCATTCGGTGTCGTCGAAGGCGGCCAGCTCGACGCAATGCCGGGTCGGTTCGAAGGGCGCCTGCAGCTGCGGTAGCAAACGGCCGAACGCGCTGACCAGAATCTCCACACAGGCCAGGCGCAGCATGGTCGGGAACGCCCACAATTCGGCGATGGTCAAGGGCGCATCGGCCTGGTAGGTGCTGACGAACTGTACGGCACCGGGCAGCGACAACTGCAGGCGCGAGGCGTGCAGATAGCCCTGGGCAACCGCGAAAATCCGCGGAATACCCTCCTCGCCCGGATTGCTCAGGCAAGGCAGGCGCCGGTAGAACTCGCGCGGTAGATCTTCGCCAATTTGCCGTGCCGCGCGCTGCACCTGGTAGTCATTGTCCAGCAACCACTCGGCAGCTTTTGCAACTTCCGGTGCCGGATCGAGGCAATGCCGCTGTGCGGCCTGCAGCCATGCCTCCAACTTATCGATATGCAGCCACACCAACAAATCACCGGGTTGGCCCGCGACCAGCAGATGGCGTTCGCGCAACTGGCTGGCCACCCTATCGAGCAACCCTTTGGGAGGACCGGGTTCAGTAAGGTTCACCGTACCCTCTGCAAGGCAAAACGCATTTCCAACTGACCGCCTCCGGCATCCTCGAAGGCGTTGAACGGCGGCTGCTGGCGCATGACCAGCAAGGGCTGGCGGATATGCGTCATGAGGAAGCTGGTGACGCTGCCATAGGGCATATCCAGACGCCCGCTGCAGCCGTGCGCGGAGAGCACAATCAGATCCACACCTTCCTGGGCAGAGATACGCATCAAGCTGCTGCGCACGTCTTCGCAGAGCACGCTGGCGCGCACCATAAGGCCATGTTCGCTGGCGCGGCTTTGCAAACGTGCCAGGTACTGCTGGGCAACCCGTTGATTGCGCCGCAGCAGACGTTCGCATAATTCGACGTCTTCACTTTCGGCCGGCCCTACTTCAGTCAACGCGGTAGGCGGCACCACGTGCACCAGCAGCAGTTCGGCGTGCTGCGCCTTGGCCAGGTGCATGGCGAAGGGCAATACACTCTCGGCCCGGCAGGAACCATCGAGCGGCACCAACAGGCGTCGATACCCCGTTTTCGGCATATTTGGCGCCGAACAGGGGATTAACAGCAGTGAACCCGGGACATGATCGACCACTTCGCGCGCCGTATCGCCCAGTCCCCAGCCTTCCGGCCGCCATTCGCCGTGGGAGCCCAGAACAATCAGCTCGTTGGGGTGCCTTTGCGCCCACAGGCTGATCTGTTCGGCCGCCTGGCCCTCGACGACTTCGGCCTCGATGCCCCCACACAGGTGTCGATACTGTTCGACCAGGACTTCCACTCGGCCGTAGGCCTCGCGGCGGCGAATCTCCCAGTCGAGTGGATCCTGGCGCTCCTCGCCGGTTGGGCGAGTGACGAATACCCGCAGCAACAGCAGCGGAACAGACAGGCTGTTGGCCATCGCAATAGCATGCTGGATCACCCTGCTGAGTGGCTCACCCGTGCCAATGCAGGCCACCACCCGGCTAAAACCTCTGGCAGGCAGCGCCGCGGTGTTTTGAGCCGAGTCAGGAGAAATATGGTCGGTAGTCATGCGCAAGGCTTCCTCCGACTCCGCAAGGGAATCGCCCAAGAAACGAGGCTTCACCCTAATCAGCCGCCGCAAACTTCGGTTTGATGCAGATCAAGTGCTGCTGTTGCTATTGCATCAGGGCGACGAAGCGGCCAGACGCGGCTCCAGATAGTCGACCAGTGCATCGAGGCTATCCAGCTTGTGGTAATCGGCCTCGGGGATATTCACGCCCAGGCGCCGGTGCAAGGCGCCGAGAAAACGCAGCCAGTCCATTGAGTCGAGGTCAACCTCGGCGCGCAGCGGGCGGTCGCTGCGCAACATCTCTGGCTCGAGCTCCGGCGCGATGTGCTGCAACTCTTCGAGCACCTGCTGGCGCAGCTGTTGTCGATCCACTGTCATGCTCCTCAGAGGTTGTCCGGGCTTTGCAGAAGGCGTCGCACTTCGCCGAGAAAACGCGCGCCATAGTGACCGTCGCTGACCCGGTGATCGGCGGCCAGGCTGGCGACCACGCTGGGCATCACGCAGAGCTGGCCATTCTCGACCCAGGGCCGCTCGGCGATGCAGCCGAAGCCGACCAGGGCCACCTGCGGCGGGTAGATCACCCCGAACACCGTGTCCACGCCCTGATCGCCGAGTTGGGTGACGGTGAGGCTGGCGTCGCTCAGTTCGGAGCTGCGCAACGAGCCGCTACGGGCGCGCTGCACCAGGTCGGCGAATTCGCCCATCAATTGGTCGAGCGACTTGTCGGCGACCGCGTGCAGCGCCGGCGCAATCAGGCCGCCCTGGCGCAGGGCGATGGCCACGCCGAGGTGGATGTCGGCGGCCGGCTGGAAGGCGCCCTCGCGCCAGAAACCATTGAGCTGTGGATGCTCGCGCAGCGCCAGAGCCACCGCCTTGAGCAGCAGCACGCCGGGCAACAGTCGATTCTCTGGTGTGGTACTGGCATTGCGCACCTGCAGCCAGGTCATGGCCTGACCGAGGGCGATGGTTTGGCTGAGATAGTAATGCGGGATCTCGCGTTTGGAGCGGCTCATGGCCGCGCCGATAGCCTGACGCATGGCGGCCTGGCGATCGGACGGGCCGCGTTCGGTTGGCGCCGGCGCCCGGCCGGCAGTTTCGACGTCTTCCAGGGTGACCACGCCATGCGGCCCGCTGCCGATCAGCGCCGCCGGGTCGAGGCCCAGTTCGCCGGCACGCTTGCGCGCCGCCGGGGAAACCCGAGGCCGGCTGGCCGGCGCCACGGCTTCGGCCGGTGTGCTTGGCGCCGGTACAGCCTGCTCAACAGGTGGCTTGGGCGGTACCTGGCGGCGCGCGGTTGCGGCGCTTTCCCCGGCCTGCAGCAAACTGGCGATCGGCGTGCCCACCGGCACCTTGGCGCCGGGTTCGATCAGCAGTTCGAAGACTTCGCCGTCTTGCCAGCACTCCACCTCGACTGCGGCCTTGGCGGTATCGACCACGGCTATCACCTGGCCGCGCCTGACCGTATCGCCAGGCTTGATCCGCCATTCCAGCAGCGTGCCCTCGTCCATGTCGGCGCCGAGGGATGGCAGTTTGAAATCGATCATGCGTCGCTCCTGTCGAATCGATTCGGGGTGGGCGCGATGCCTGGCACCATGCGCACAAAGCTATCGCGGGCATGGAACCAGGCGTCCCCCCGCTCCTACATCCCCCGCTCCTACAAACCGTTACCGACTGGTTAGCCGCACAACTCATGGGCCGCCGCGACTATCACCGGCACCTGCGGCAGCGCGGCCTGTTCCAGGTGCTTGGCGTAGGGGATCGGCACCTCGGCGCTGCACACCCGCATCGGCGCTGCATCCAGCTCGTAGAACGCCTGCTCGACGATCCGCGCGATGATCTCGGCGGCCAGGCTGCCAGTGCGCCAGCCTTCGTCGACCACCAGCACGCGGCGGGTCTTGCGCAGCGAGGCGAGAATGGTCGCATCGTCCAGCGGGCGCAGCACACGCAGGTCGATGACCTCGGCGGCGATGCCCTCCCCGGCCAGTTGCTCGGCCGCCGCCAGGGCTTTGCCGAGGGTGCCGCCGTAGGCGATCAGGCTCAGGTCGCTGCCCTCGCGGCGCACCCGCGCCGAGCTGATGTCCACCGGCTCGGCCTGATTCAGCTCGCCTTCGAGGTTGTAGAGCTGGGCATGTTCGAAGATCAGTACCGGATCGGGGTCCTGCAACGCCGGCCAGAGCATGCCGCGGGCGTCCTCGAGGGTCGCCGGGGCGAGGATCTTCAGGCCGGGAATATGCGTGTACCAGCCCTCCAGGCTGTGCGAGTGCTGGGCCGCCAGCTGGCGCCCGGCGCCGGTGGCCATGCGCAGCACCAGCGGTACCGAGAACTGGCCGCCGGACATATGGCGCAGGGTCGCGGCGGTGTTGATGATCGGGTCGAGGGCGAGCAGGCTGAAGTTCACCGTCATCACCTCGACGATCGGCCGCATGCCGCCCAGCGCCGCACCGATGCCGGCGCCGACGAAACCGAGCTCGGACAAGGGCGTGTCGCGGATGCGTTCCTCACCGAACTCCTCCAGCAATCCCTTGGACACGGCATAGGTGCCGCCATAGCGGCCGACGTCCTCGCCCATCAGAAACACCCGTGGGTCGCGCTGCAACGCCTCGCGCAAGGCGTCGCGCAGCGCTTCGCGGTAGGTCGTGCGCGGGCTCATGGCGCACCCTCCGGGTTCGTCGGCTCGGGCGCCGGCGTGTAGACATCGCGGCACAGGTCTGCCAGCGGCTCCGGGCTGCCGGCCTCGGCATAAGCCACCGCGGCTTCCACCTCCTGCTCCACCTCGGCCTCGAGTGCCGCCAGGCCTGCCTCGTCGAGCAACCCCTCGGCCATCAGCCGGACCTTGTAGGCGAGGATAGGCCCACGCTCTTTCCACTGCTCGACTTCGGCTTTTTCGCGGTACAGCTCGGGGTCGAACATCGAGTGGGCACGGAAACGATAGGTCTGGTATTCGAGGAAATACGGCCCCAGCCCCGCCCGCACCTGCTCGACCGCCGTGCGGGTGGCCTGGTGCACGGCGACCACGTCCATGCCGTCCACCGCCTGGGTGGCGATCTTGTAGGCGGCGGCCTTGGCGCACAGATCGGTCTGCGACTGCGAACGTGCCAGGGCGGTGCCCATGGCATAGAGGTTGTTCTCGCAGCAGAACAGCACCGGCAGTTGCCAGAGCACGGCCAGGTTGAGCGCTTCGTGGAAGGCGCCTTCGGCCATCGCGCCTTCGCCGAAGAAGCAGGCGGCGAGCCGGCTGCCGCCCTGCATGCGCTCGGCCAGGGCCAGGCCGACGGCCAGCGGCAAGCCGCCGGCGACGATGGCGTTGCCACCGAAGAAGCGCGTTCGGGCGTCGAACAGGTGCATCGAGCCGCCGCGCCCGCGCGAGCAGCCTTCCTGCTTGCCATACATCTCGGCCATGATCGCCGTCATCGGTACGCCCTGAATCAGCGCATGGCCGTGTTCGCGGTAGGTGGCGAGCACCGCATCGTCGGGCGCCAGAGCATGCAGGGCGCCGACCGCCACCGCCTCCTCACCGATATACAGGTGCAGAAACCCCCGGATCTTGCCGGCGCCATACAGCTCGGCCGCGCGCTCCTCCATACGGCGGATGCGCAGCATGTCGCGCAGCAGAGCCAGGGCGAAGTCGCGCGCAAACGGTACGGGCGCGCTCATGCCGGCTTCTCCAGAGTCGAGGTGTCGCCCTCGGGCAGGCCCAGTTCACGGGCCTTGAGCAGGCGGCGCATGAGCTTGCCGCTGCGGGTGTGCGGCAGGCTCGGCAGGAACGCCAGCGCCTTGGGCGCCACCGCGGCGCCAAGACGCTTGCGCGCATGGCCGAGCAGATCGTCGTGCAGCGCCTGACTGGGCACGAAGCCGCTCTTCAGCGAAACGAAAGCCTTGACCAGTTCGCCGAGCAACGCGTCGGGAATGCCGATCACCGCGGCCTCGGCCACGGCCGGATGCTCCATCAGCGCACTCTCCACCTCGAACGGGCCGATCAGGTGGCCCGCCGATTTGATCACGTCGTCCTCGCGGCCGACGAACCAGTAATAGCCGTCGGCATCGCGGCGGGCCAGGTCGCCACTCAGGTACCAGTCGCCGACGAAGCAGCGGCGGTAGCGCTCCTCCTGGCCCAGGTAGGTGCGAAACAGCGCCGGCCAGGGTTGCTTCAACGCCAGTTCGCCGACCTGCTCGTCCGCCAGCAGTTGCAGGCTGCCGTCCTCGCCGCGGGTAACGATGGCCGCCTCGACGCCTGGCAGCGGCTTGCCCATGGAACCGGGCTTGATCGGCATGGCCAGGGTGTTGGCGATCATGATGCCGCCGGTCTCGGTCTGCCACCAGTTGTCGTGAATCGGCCTGCCGAGCACCTCCTTGCCCCACCACACGGCCTCCGGGTTGAGCGGCTCGCCGACACTGGCGATAAAGCGCAGCTGGGCGAAATTATGCCGTTGGGCCAGCTCGGGGCCGGCCTTCATCAACATGCGAATGGCCGTGGGCGCGGTGTACCAGACGCTGACCTTTTCTTTTTCCAGGATGCTGTACCAGCGCTCGGCATCGAATTCGCCACGGTCGACCACGCTGGTCACACCCAGCAGAAGCGGCGCGAGAATGCCATAGGAGGTGCCGGTGACCCAGCCGGGGTCGGCGCTGCACCAGTAGATGTCATCGGGGTGCAGGTCGAGGGCGTACTTGCCGCTGACGTAATGGGTCAGCACCGCGCCATGCACGTGCAGGGCGCCCTTGGGCGTGCCGGTGGTGCCGCTGGTGAAGTGCAGCAAGGCCGGGCTGTCGGCAGTGGTCGGGGCAATGCTGAAGTCTTCCGCCGCCAGGGCCAGCAGCTTGTGCAAACTCAGGGTGCCCTCCGGCGGGGTGCTGGTGGCGCCGTTTTCGTCGTACAACAGCACGTGCTCGAGCGCCGGCAGCCGCTCGCGGATGCCGGCAATCTTGCGCCTATAGAGGGTCTCGCTGGTCAGCAACACGCTGCCCTCGCCCAGGCGCAGGCGGGTTTCCAGCGGTTCGGGGCCAAAGGCGCAGAACAGCGGCGATACCACGCAACCGTTCTTCAAGCCACCAAGCACCCCCAGGTAAAGTTCCAGGCCGCGCTCGCAGAGCACGAACAGACGCGCCCCGGCACCGATGCCAAGCCCCTGCAGGACATTGGCGAAACGGTTGCTCAGGCTGCTCAGCTGCGCGTAGCTGATCGAACAATGGCCGCCATTGCGCTCGAGGATGCGCAGCGCGACATGACGCCTGCGCCGGCCATGGGCATGCCGGTCGACGGCCTCGTAGGCCAGGTTCAGGCCGCCATCGGGCAGGCCGGCCAACCCCTTGGCCTGGGCTCCCCAGGAAAAGGCCGCGCGGGCTTCGGGGCTGTCATCCCAGTTGGGCTTGACCCGCAGGTCCGTTGCGGTTTTTTCGATGATGGCTGCTCGCATAGACTAATCCCCGGGTGCCGACTCAACAGAGCCGCTGATCCTGCGCAATGAATGTTCGATAGCCACCGGCCTGCAATTGCAGATAACGGTCATAACGGTAGGTCGGGCCGTCCTTGCAGACGTAGCTGGTGCCCAGGTAGCAATGCCCGCACAGGCCATCGGCGCAGTGCATGCGCCGTTCCAGCGAGAGCCAGATCTTGTCGGCGGCGATGCCGCGCTGCACGCACGCCTCGGCGGTCGCCAGCATCAGCGCCTCGGGGCCACAGCAGAGCACCGCCTCAGGCGGTTCAGCGGCAAACAGTTCGTCGAAGTGATCCAGCGGCGAGCCCTGGCGCTGGAGCGGTTTGGCCTCGTCGCAGGTTTCGATGAAGTGCAGGGTCCGCCGCCAGCCCTCGCGCTCGCTGCCCAGTACCTGGGCAGCGCTGTTACGTGCGCCATAGATGACGCTCAGCTGCACCGGCAGGCGGTGCCGGCTGGCTTCTTCGATCACCCCGGCCAACGGCACCAGGCCACAGCCTCCCGCCACTACCAGCACCCGGCGCGCACAGAAGAACAGCGGCCAGCCCTTGCCGAAGGGACCGCGATAACCCAGCACGGCGCCCGTTGGTTGCTCGAACAAGGCCTGGGTGAGTGCGCCCATGCGCCGTACCAGAGCGTTGAAGCGACCCTGCTGGTCCGGCAGGCTGAGGTAGGTGAACGGCGCTTCGCCGAAGCCTGGCACCGCGAGCATGAAGAATTGCCCGGGGATCACCGCCAGATCGCCGTCCAAGGGCTTGTCGATGCGCAGGCTGAAGTGGCGCGCCTCTTCACCGTCCGCGTAGTGGTCGAGCAACAGCAGTTTGCGTGGCGTTGGATTGATCATGGCTGTGCCACCCTCTGCATCACCCCGTGCACCCCTATGCCGCCCGGACAGACCCGGTCACAGCGTCCGCAACCGACACAGCCATAGGCCTCGAATTGTGCCTTGAAGCCATCGCCGAACTTGTGCGACCAGAAGCGCTGCACCCGCTGCCCCGACGTGACGCTGGGATTGTGCCCACTGGCCTCTTGCTGGAAGCCCTGGTACAGGCAGGAGTCCCAGACCCGTTCGCGCTGCATATTGTCCGGCACGCCGAGACGGTCCAGCGGGGCGTAGCAGGAACAGGTCGGGCACACCGTCGTGCAACCGGAGCAGCCCAGGCAGCGCAGCCCCAGCGCTTCCCAGGTATCGGCGTCGATTCGCCCGGTGTTGAGGGACAGGATGCCGTCGACTATCTCTTGCTGCGGCCCCTGCTCAGCCGCCACGCAGGCTTCGTTGGCGCTACGCTCGGTTTGCCAGTCATCGCTGGCAAGCGGCAAGCGCAGGCCGCGCAAGGCGGCGCGGCCGGCCTCGCTGGCGACCAGCAACAGCCAGTCGGCCGTTGCGTCCTGGCGTGGCAACAGGATCAGATCGGCGGTCTGCTCGCCTACCGTCGGGCCGCTGCCGACGATGCTGCAGAAACCGCCGACACAGCTGTGCAGGCAATCTACGCCCACCAGCAGGGTGACGCGGCGGCGCGCCTGGTAATGCGGGTCTGCGGCGAAGAAGCGATCCTGGTAGACCACGGCCTTGAGGTCACAGGCATGCAGGCCGAACAGCACCTGGGGCACCACAGCGGGCAGCGCCGAGTAGAACTGTCCACCGTCGAAGCGGAACAGCAACTCGCGCTCGGCGAAGAAAAAACTCTTGGCGGAAAACGGCGGTGGTTCGGCCAAGGGGTCGAATGCCTCGAAATCCTTGGCGCTGACCACTTGCCAGTGGTACCCGCCCTGGCCATCGTCGCGCACTTCATACAATCGGTGCTCCAACGCCAGATGAGCACGCAGGCGCTCCGGTTGATCCAGGCTATAGGCTTGCATGACGAACCTCGCGGCTACCGGCCTGGGCGCTGGGCGCCTGGCCGGACGGTAGTGGCTCGACCCTCACCGCGCAGGCTTTCAGCTCGGGCATCTTGCTGATCGGGTCCTGGGCGTCGTTGGTCAGGCGGTTACAGGGCGCTTCATGGAAGTGATAGGGCATGGCCAGGGTGCCCGCAGGCACGTCATCGCTGAGCTGCACACGGGTTTCCAGATACCCGCGGCGCGAACTCACCCGCACGCCCTGGTGATCGTGCAGCCCCAGCTTCACCGCGTCGGCCGGGTGCATGAACAGCAGCCCGGCCGGGATCTCGCGTTCGAGCAGCGGCGACTTGCGGGTCATCGAGCCGCCACCGTAGTGAAAGTGCAGGCGGTGGGTGGTAAAGGCAAACGGATACTCGGCGTCTGGGCATTCGTCCGGCGCCACCTGGGTCACCGGCAACAGGCGCCCGCGCCCCAGGGGGAACGTCTGCTCGTGGAGAATCGCCGTACCCTGCGGATGCGCGGCATCACAGGGCCATTGCAGGCCATGCTGGGCGTCCAGGGCCGGGTAGCCGATCGCGGAATAAATTGGGGTCAACGCCGCCATCTCGGCGAAGACCTCCTCGGCATCGGCCCAGGCCATGCCCGGATAACCCATGCGCAGGGCCAGTTCAGCCAGTATCTGCCAATCGCAGCGGGCCAGTCCTGGCGCGGCTATGGCCTGGCGGATGCGCTGCACCCGGCGTTCGCAGTTGGTGAAGGTGCCGTCCTTCTCGGCGAACGCGGCGGCCGGCAACAGCACATCGGCGCACTTGGCCGTCTCGGTCAGGCTGAGTTCGATCACCACCAGGAAATCCAGGGCCGCGAAGGCGCGGGCCACCTGGTTCTGATCCGGGTCGGTCAACAGTGGGTCCTCGCCCATGATCAGCAGCGCGCGCAGCTCGCCCGCCTGCGCCGCCTTGAGCATGCCCTGGGAGGTCAGACCGGGCGCCTGCGCCAGTTCGGTGGCCCAGGCCGCGGCGAACTTGGCCTGCACCGCCGGGTCGGCGACGTCCTGGTAGCCGGGGTAGACGTTCGGCAGGCAGCCCATGTCGCAGGCGCCCTGCACATTGTTCTGCCCGCGCAGCGGATTGATGCCGGTGCCGGGGCGGCCGATCTGCCCGCAGACCAGGGCCAGGTTGGAGACCGCGATGACGTTGTTGGTGCCGCTCTGGAACTGGGTGATGCCCATGCCATAGGCGGTAAACGCCGCCTTGGCGTGGCTGTAGAGGAAGGCCAGGCGTTGCAGGTCGGCCACCGCCACGCCGGTGGCCGCGCTGGTCTGCTCCGGGGTCAGTCCGGCCAGATGCTGGCGCAACGGATGGATGTCCTCGCAGCGGGCCTCGAGGAAGGCGTGGTTCTCCCAGCCGTTGGCGAAAATGATCTGCAGCAGGCCGTTGAGCAACGCGATATTGCTGCCCAGCTGCACTTGCAGGTGGATGTCCGCCAGGCGGGCCAGCCGCGTCTTGCGCGGATCGACCACCACCAGGGTGGCGCCACGGGCCTGGGCCCGCAACATGCGCGCGCCAATCATCGCGTGGTTCTCGGTGACATCGGCGCCGATCACCAGGATCAGGTCGGCCACGTCGATATCGGCAATGCTGTTGGTCATCGCCCCGGAACCGAGTGTGCGTGCCAGGCCGGCCACCGAGGGGCTGTGGCAGATGCGCGCGCAGTGATCGATGTTGTGGGTCTTGAGCACCGCGCGGGCGAATTTCTGCGCGGCGTAGTTATCCTCGTTGCTGGCGCGGGCGCAACTGATCACGCCAACGCCAGCCGGCCCCAGCTCATCCAGCGCGGCGCGAAACTCCTCGGCGACCCGACCCAGCGCCTCGTCCCAACTGGCAGGACGGAAATGTCCATGCTCCTTGATCATCGGCTGGGTCAGGCGGTTGTGCGGGTCTATGGCGAAGCTGGTGGCCCAGCCCTTGGAACAGAGCTGGCCCTGGCTGACCGGGTGGCCGGGTTGAGGCTCGACGCCGATGACGCGGCCATCCTCGATGCGTAACCCAAGGCCGCACCCTACCCCGCAAAACGTGCAAGTACTCGGTACCACGCGCATGCCGATCTCCAGAGTTGGCTTGTACCAATTCAGGCTAGGCCGCAGATGGTGCAACGCGTTTGATCAAGATCAACGATTCGCGGTGCAGTGCCCGCAAGGAAGGGCGTCGGTTTGATCAAGATCAAAGTTGCTGGCCATGAGTGCAAGCAGAATCGTTTTGTCCACTCCAGGACGACCTTCAGGAGGAATGAAAATGCCCAGTTCCGCAAAGAAAATGCCGGTAAAAACCGAAGACACTGCGAGTAAACGCACGGAGTTGGCGACCCCTTGGCACCCGTTGGCCAACCTGCGCCAGCAGATTGATCATCTGTTCGAGGACTTTTCCCGCGGCCCGCTGCAGCTGCCCTTCGGCCGCAGGATGCTCGACGTCGAGCCATTCTTTCGGCGCGAGCTGATGGGCCATGGCATCCCTGCCGTGGATATCGCCGAGAAGGAAAAGAGCTTCGAGATCACTGCCGAATTGCCCGGCATGGATGAGAAGAACATCGAGATCAAGCTGTCCAACGGCAATCTGGTGATCAAGGGCGAGAAAAAGGAAGAAACCGAGGAGAAGAAGAAGGACTACTACCTCTCCGAACGTCACTACGGGTCATTCGAACGCATCTTCAACCTGCCCAAGGGCGTCGATGCCGACAAGATCGAGGCCAGCTTCAGTAAGGGTGTGTTGACCATCAGCATGCCGAAGAAGCCAGAAGCGATAAAACCGGAAAAACACATCGACATCAAAGTCAGCTGAGTGCTGGCAATGACCAAGGCCCCTGGCGGCAACACGCAGGGGCCTCTTTTTTGCGTTGGAACTGCTTGCGCACAGCCGCCTTGGTGAGCCTCGGTACTTGCAGGGTGCGGTTGAGCGTAGCGATACCCATCGGCTCGGCGATCAACCTATCACCGCGTAGCGCGATCGCCTGCAGATGCCCCATGTCCCGGCGACGGCTGATATTGGTTGTGAAAGGAATCGCTACGCTCAGCCGCCGCGGCCAGCGCCATCCTATAGGCCTGTGTTGCTACGCCTTGACCGCCAGGATGCTGCATGGCACCTGGTAGAGGACATGTTCGGTGGTGCTGCCGATCAGCTTGTCCAGGCCCTTGCGCTGGACGGTGCCCATCACGATCACATCGGTCTGGTTCAGCCTGGTGAAGTCGGCGATGGCACTGATCGGCGCGCCGATAATGAAATGGCGGTGCTCGGCCGGCACGCCGTATTCGTCGGCCAGCGCGTTGAACCCGGTTTGCAGTTTGTTGCGCAATTCTTCGACCAGGTCGCCACCGCTGGACACGCTGCCTGCCACCGCGTTGGTCAGGTAGGCCAGCGTCGGGTCGTAGGTATGCAACAGATGCAGTTCGGCATCGCACTGCAGGGCCAGGCCATTGGCCGTTTCGATGATGCGCTGGTTGAGGCCGCTTGCCTGCGCTTGCGGGTTGGACGGGTCGACTGCCGCGACCACGCGGCGCGGCAATTGATTGCCCGTGCTACTGACCAGGTGCACCGGTATCGGCGATTCGCGCAGCAGGTGCCAGTCCAGCGGGGTGATGAATGCCCGCTTGAGCGCCGGCTCGTGCTGCAGATCCTTGATCAGCAGGTCCGCCTGGATTTCCGCCGCGTGCTGGAGAATTTCCTCCAGCGGATGGTTGGTCCAGACCGCTTCGGTGGTGACCTTGAGGCCTTTGCTGCGCAGCAATTCAGCCTCATCCTTGAGCCATTCGCGGTGTTCCTGCAAATAACTCTCGCGGGTTTTTTCCTGGACACTCTTGTCCAGCAGCGAGAGGGTCGCAAAGGGTTCGACGAAGGCGGCAATATGCAGCGCGGCACCACTGGCGGTGGCCAGGGCGGCGGCGCGTTGCAGGCCCGGCGAATGACGCATGTCCCGGTCGGCGATGAGAAACAGGCGTTGATATTGACTCATGGGGGCACCTCCGTGGGGCTGATTCTGTGCGTTACCGCGGGCAGGGATCTGCGCACTAGCGAATGCCTTACACGCTGCGCCACAGGCCTGGCGTTCGTGTTGATTTACATCAAGCCGATGCGCCGCTGCTGGGCGCATCCTGCGTGCATGCCGTTACGCAATGGCAGAATGGCTTGCTTGTTGGCTTCTGCGGATTCGGGGACATGACCGATGCCTCTCGCTCGAACGCCCTATGCTCACGGCTTTTTCCGGGTCGCCGCCTGTACTCCCGGGGTCGCACCGGCGGATCCGCGCGGCAACCTCGCCGCGACCCTGGAGCTGGCCTGCGCGGCCGACCGGCAACAGGCCGGCCTGGCGGTGTTCCCGGAATTGGGCTTGTCGGCCTACGCCAATGACGACCTGTTCTTCCAGGATGCCCTGCTCGATGAAGTCGACCAGGTACTCCATGAGCTGTGCCGCGCCAGCCTCGAACTGCTGCCGATCCTGCTGGTCGGCGCGCCGCTGCGAGCGCAGGGTGTGCTGTTCAACTGTGCGCTGGCGATCCACCGCGGGCGGATTCTCTGCGCGGTGCCCAAGACCTACCGGCCGAACTACCGCGAGTTCTACGAGAAGCGCCACTTCGCCTCGGCCAGCGATGTCATCCTGCCGACGATCAAGATCGCCGGGCAGACGCTGCCGTTCGGCAGCGATATCCTCCTCGAGGTGCCGCAGGTACCGGGGCTGGTGCTGCATATGGAGGTCTGCGAGGACCTCTGGGTGCCGCTGCCGCCGAGCAGCTACGCGGCGCTGGCCGGCGCCACGCTGCTGGCCAACCTGTCGGCGAGCAACGCCACCATCGGCAAGGCCGATTACCGCCGCCTGCTCGGCGCCGCCCAGTCCGGCCGCTGCATCGCCGCCTACGTCTACAGCGCCGCCGGCTTCGGCGAATCGACCACCGACCTGGCCTGGGACGGCCACGCGATGATTCACGAGAACGGCGAGCTGCTGGCCGAGAGCCTGCGCTTCTCCCCTGCCCCGGGGCTGATCGTCGCCGATATCGATCTCGACCGGCTGCGCCAGGACCGCGCCCGCACCACCAGCTTCAGCGATTGCGCCAGCCAGCACCGCGCGCAGCTCGGCAGCTGGCGCCGCGTCGGCGTGGACTTCCTGGCGCCGCACGAACCGCTGGCGCTGCAACGCCGCATCGCGCGCTTTCCCTTCGTCCCGAGCGACCCGGCCAGCCTCGATGCGCGTTGCGCCGAGGTCTACGCGATCCAGCAGCAGGGTCTGGCCAAGCGCCTCCAGGCCAGCGGCATCCAACGCGCGGTGCTCGGCATCTCCGGCGGCGTCGACTCGGCCCAGGCGGCGCTGGTCACCGCCGGCGCCTTCGATCTGCTCGGCCTGCCGCGCCAGCAGATCCTCGGTTACAGCCTGCCCGGCCTGGCCACCGGCGAACACACGCGCAAGAGCGCCATGGCGCTGATGCAGGCGCTGGGTTTCAGCGCCGCTGAAATCGACATCCGCCCCTCCTGCCTGCAGATGCTGCGCGATATCGGTCATCCCTATGCGCGCGGCGAAGCGCTCTACGACATCACCTTCGAGAACGTCCAGGCCGGCGAGCGCAGCTCGCACCTGTTCCGCCTGGCCAACCTGAACAAAGGCCTGGTGATCGGCACCAGCGACCTCTCGGAGCTGGCACTGGGCTACACCACCTATGGCGTGGGCGACCAGATGGCCCATTACGCGGTGAACGCCTCGTTGCCGAAAACCCTGATCCGCCACCTGCTGCACTGGCAACTGACGCACCAGCCGGAGGCGGTCGGCCGGGTGCTGCGGACCATCCTGGCCACGCCGGTCTCCCCGGAGCTGGTGCCGGCCGATGCGCAACACGGGCTGCAACGCGCCGAGGACACGGTGGGTCCCTACCCGCTGCAGGACTTCTTTCTCTATTACCTGAGCCGCTTCGGTTACCGGCCGAGCAAGGTCGCCTACCTTGCCGAGCAGGCCTGGGCCGATGCGCAGCGCGGCGACTGGCCGGCGACCCTGCCCGTCACCGAGCGCGTCGCCTATCCGCCGGAGGAGATCCTCGACTGGCTGGAAGTGTTCCTCCGGCGCTTCTTCGCCAGCAGCCAGTTCAAGCGCTCGGCCCTGCCCAACGGGCCCAAGGTCGGCTCCGGCGGCTCGCTGTCGCCGCGCGCCGACTGGCGTGCACCCAGCGATGCCAGCGCACGGGTGTGGCTGGACGAACTGGCAGCGGTGAGGCACCCATGAACGTCCAGCAGGAAGTCATCGCTTTTCTCTCTCGCCCCGAGAGCTATGGCGCGCCCGGTAATGTGGTGGAACTGATCGAGACCCATGGCTCGCTGATCTTTCTGCACGGCCAGCGCGCCTACAAACTCAAGCGCGCCATCGCCTACGCCGCCCTCGACTTTCTCAGCCTGGACAGCCGTGAACGTGCCTGTCAGGCCGAATTGCGCCTCAACCGGCGCACCGCACCGGAACTCTACCTGGAAGTGCGTTCGGTCAACCGCGCCGCCGACGGCAGCCTGAGCTTCAATGGCGGCGGCCAGGTGCTCGACTGGGTGGTGGTGATGCGGCGCTTTGCTCAGGACGCGCTGTTCGAGCGCATGGCGCTGGACGGGCGCTTGACCCTGGATTTGATGGACCGCCTCGGAGCGGAGATCGCCCGTTTCCATGCCAGCGCCGAACTGACCCAGGCCTTCGGCGGCGCGGCCGGAATCCGCCAGGCCATCGAGGACAATCACCGCGAGCTGTGCCACTACCTGACGCTGCTCGACCCGGTCGCCGTGCACGCCCTGCACCACGCCTCACGGGCCGCCCTCGACGAACTCGCCGGACTGCTGGAGCAACGTCGGCGCGAAGGCCGGGTGCGGCGCTGCCACGGCGACCTGCGCCTGGCCAATATCTGCCTGTACGAGGGACGGCCGACGCTCTTCGACGGCATCGAATTCAGCGAGCAGATCGCCTGCATCGACGTGCTCTACGACCTCGCGTTCGTGCTTATGGATCTGCGCCAGCATGGCCTTGCCGGACATGCCGACAGGCTGCTGCACAGCTACCTGGCGCACAGTGCCCTGGTCGAGGACTGCCGGCCGTTGCCGCTGTTTCTCTCGCTGCGCGCGGCCACCCGCTGTTTCACCCTGGCCTGCAGCGCCGTACGCCTGCCCGAGGCGCAAATGCGGGCGGCAAAAGCCGAGCAGGCGCAGGCGCTGCTGCAGCAGGCCAAGGCCTATCTGCGCGGCGACGGTCAACCCTTGACGCGCCGCCCACAGGGGCAATGCTGAAGTTAGATGACCTTGAGGAGCACACGGCCATGGCTAGAGAGTCTCCCCTGCTGTTCGCCCTGCACGGCAGCCAGGAATACGCCGCCCGCGTGGCCCATCGTCTCGGTTGCCCGCTGGCGGCTCATGAAGAGCGGCCGTTCGAGGATGGCGAGCACAAGAGCCGGCCCCTGCAACCGGTCGACGGTCGTCGGGTGGTGGTGTTCCACTCGCTCTATGGCGATGCCGAGCACAGCGTCAACGACAAGCTCTGCCGCCTGTTGTTCTTCTGCGGCGCGTTGAAGGACGCCGGCGCCCGCCAGGTGCAGGTGGTCGCGCCCTACCTCTGTTATGCGCGCAAGGAGCGCCGCACCCAGCCCCAGGATCCGATCATCAGCCGCTACGTCGCCAGCCTGTTCGAGGCCTGTGGCGTCGACCGCTTGTTGTCCCTGGAGGTGCATAACGACGCCGCCTTCGACAACGCCTTCCGCATCCCCACCCGGCACCTGCAGGGCGCCGAACTGTTCGCCGAGTACTTCGCCGAACGCCTGGGCGCCGACGAGGAGGTGGTGGCGGTGTCCCCCGACGCCGGCGGAGCCAAGCGCGCCGAGCAATTCCGCCAGGCCCTGCAAAGGCGCAGCGGCCGGCCGGTGGGCAGCGCCTACATGGAGAAATACCGCAGCAACGATGTGGTCACCGGCGCCCTGCTGGTCGGCGAGGTACGCGGCAAGACCACGATCATCGTCGATGATCTGATCAGTACCGGTGGCACCCTGCTGCGCGCCGCCCAGGCCTGTCAGGTCGCCGGTGCCCGGCGGATCTTCGCCGCCGCGGTGCACGGTCTGTTCACTGGCGGCAGCGCCCTGCTGGATAGCCCCCTGCTGGAAGCCATCGTCATCTGCGACAGCGTGCCGCCGTTTCGCCTGGAGCCCGAACTGGCGGCCCGCCGGCTGCAGATCATCGACAGCAGTGCGGCGCTGGCGGCCATCCTGGCCGAGCAATATGGCCTGAAAATCAGGGAGGAACTCCGATGACAAGCCGACTCAATCCCGGTGCCCAGGATCTGCTGCTGGTGGTCGATGTGCAGAACGACTTCTGTGCCGGTGGCGACCTGGCCGTCCCGAGGGGCGACGAGGTGGTGGCCAAGATCAATCACCTCGCCACCGCCTTCACCCATGTGCTGTTGACCCAGGACTGGCACCCGCCGGGGCACAGCAGCTTCGCCAGCCAGCATCCGGGCCATCGCCCATTCGACACCATCCAACTGCCCTACGGCGCCCAGACCCTCTGGCCCGACCATTGCGTGCAGGGCAGTCACGGCGCCGAGCTGCACGCCGAACTGGCCATCGCCCATGCCGAATTGATCCTGCGCAAGGGCTATCGGGCCGAGGTCGACTCCTACTCGGCGTTCTACGAGAACGACCGCCGTACCCCCACCGGCCTGACTGGCTACCTGCACGAACGCGGGCTGCGGCGGCTGTTCCTCGCCGGCCTGGCGACCGACTATTGCGTGCACTACTCGGCACTCGACGGTCGCCGTGAAGGGTTCGAGGTCGTGGTGCTGCTGGACGCCTGCCGCGGCCTCGACACCCAGGGTTCGCTGGACAAGGCGCTGAGGGCGATGCGTGCGGCCGGTGTGGAAATCCGCACGGACGCGGCGTGAACGTGGCCCGACAGCGTAGGCCAACAGTTCGGGTAGGGCGGTCCGGGCGGCGTTCCGTTCCGAGCGCAGCGACAGCCCGCCAGCTTTTGTGCCACGTCGGTGAACCAATGGTGCACTGCCTACGGCGAGTGACACCCTACGGACTGCGGATTGCTCCAGATTCGTAGCCCGGATTAGATCCGGGTTACGACACTTACCACTGGCAGCTAAGTCTTCAAGGTATCCCGCTCAGGCGATCGGCGGTGTCGGCCAGCGCGCGCAGGGCCGGGGCGACCTCCACCGGATAGTCCGCCGCCGGCTCCAGGCTGCGCAGCGCCAGCGGCAGGCGCTCGAGTTGCTGGCGGGTGTAGGCGCGCACCTGGGCCAACGGCGGCGATGGCTGCAGGCGTCGGCCCTGGCGCATCACCGGCTGGATCAGCGGCAAGCCTTCGGCCGCGTCGTCGGCCAGGGTCAGGGTGTCGCCGCAACAGCGGCCCTCGCTGTCGTAACGCCGGTACAGCTGTTTGCGCCCGGGCCAGGTGGCCTTGCCCTCGGAGCGTTTGCGCCGCGGGGTGCCGGCGTATTCCTGCAGTTTGTAGGCACAGTCCAGCGCCGGCACATCGCTGGAGGTGCCCAGGTGGGTGCCGACACCGAAGCCGTCGATCGGCGCGCCCTCCTGCCGCAGATGCTGGATCAGGTACTCGTCGATATTGCCGCTGGCGAAGATGGTGACGGTGCTCAGGCCGCCACGGTCGAGGATGGCGCGCACCTTGCGCGCATGCGCGCCGAGGTCGCCGCTGTCGAGGCGCACGCCCTGGATGCGAATGCCGGCAGCGGCCAGGCGTGGCGCCAGCTCGACCACCTTCTGCGCCGCGGTCTCGGTGTCGTAGGTGTCGATCAGCAGCACCACGGTGTCCGGCAGGCTGTGGGCGAAATGCTCGAAGGCCGCGACTTCGTCGCTGTGCGCCTGGATAAACGAGTGGGCCATGGTCCCGGCCAGCGGGATGCCGAATTGCGCGCCCGCAAGTATCGTGGCGCTGGCATCGAAGCCGGCCAGGTAACTGGCCCTGGCCGCATAGACGCCGGCCTCGGCGCCGTGGCAGCGGCGCAGGCCGAAATCCACCAGGCGCTTGCCCGGTGCGGCCAAGACCACGCGCGCGGCCTTGCTCGCGATCAGGCACTGGAAATGCAGCAGGTTGATCAGGCGCGTCTCCACCAACTGCGCCTGGGGCAGCGGCGCGGTGATGCGCAGGATCGGCTCATTGGCGAAGAACGGCGTGCCTTCGGCCATGGCCTGCACATCGCCACTGAAGCGCAACAGGGCCAGGTAGTCGAGGAAGGCCGGTTTGAATAGCCCCTGCCCGCCCAGCCAATCCAGTTCGGCCTGGCTGAAGCGCAGTTGCTCGAGGTAATCCAGCGCCTGTTCCAGGCCGGCAGCCAGGTAGAAGTTACGCCCGGCCGGCAGTTTGCGGGCGAAGAACTCGAACACCGCGGTCTCGAGCATGTCGCGCTCGAAATAGGCCTGCAGCATGGTCAGCTGATAGAGGTCGGTGAGCAGTGCCCCCGGGTTGGCGAGGCTTGGTAGTTCGCGCGACATGACGCGGTCTCCCTTGCAATAGGCGGATATTTGCACTGTGCCATCCACTCAGATGCCGGCAGCCTGATCCAGATCAAGACTCGGCACAGCACCGGGCTTTAGCGTGCAAGACATATCGGAATCGGAGGTCCGTATGCCTGGCAATCCTTCTGCTGTGCGACTGTTTCTCACGGGTGATCTGATGTGCGCCCGGGGTATCGACCAGATCCTGCCCCACCCCGGCGATCCACGCCTGTATGAAGCCTATGTCAAGGATGCCGGCGACTATGTGCGACTGGCGGAACGGCGCAACGGCGCGATCGCCCAGCCGGTGGATTTCGCCTATGTCTGGGGCGTGGTGCTGGAGGCGCTCAGGCAACGCCGCCCGGATGTTCGCCTGGTCAACCTGGAAACTGCAGTGACCCACGATGGCTGGCCGCTGCCCAAGGGCATCAACTACCGGATGAATCCGGCCAATCTACCGGTACTCGAAGTGGCCGGGATCGACTGCTGCGTACTGGCCAACAACCATGTGCTGGACTGGGGCGAAGCGGGCCTGGCCGAGACCCTGGCCAGCCTCGATGGCCATGGTCTGCGGCATGCCGGTGCCGGTATGGACCGTGCCGGCGCCCAGGCTCCGGCAATTGTGCCGCTGGTCGACGACGGGCGCCTGTTGGTGTTTGCCTATGCCACTGGCGACTGCGGGGTGCCGCCGGATTGGGCGGCCAGCGAGCAGCGCCCCGGGGTCGCGCGCCTCGACGACCTTTCTCCGCGCAGCGTACAGCGTATCGCCCAGCACATTCGGACGTTCAAACAGCCTGGCGACCGGGTACTTGTCTCGCTGCATTGGGGCGGTAACTGGGGCTTTGCCGTTGCGCCGGAGCAGCAGCGCTTTGCCCATGGGCTGATCGATGAAGCCGGAGTGGACCTGGTACATGGCCACTCCTCGCACCATATCAAGGGCCTGGAAGTCTACCGCCAGCGCCTGATTATCTATGGCTGTGGCGACCTGCTGAATGACTATGAAGGCATCGATGGACATGCAGCCTATCGCGGCGAGCTGGGCCTGCTGTATTTTGCCGACCTGACCTACGACGGCCGCCTGTCGGCGCTGGAACTGCTACCCACCCGCCAGCGCCAGCTGAGCATCCACCGAGCCAAAGGCGCGGATCGACAATGGCTGCAGGACACCCTGCAACGCGAGTCGGCGCAATTCGCCTGCACGGTTCGCCCCACCAGCGAGAGCAGCTTCGCCCTGGTCTGGCCCACTTCACACTGAAACCGCCAGCCGGTCAGGTCGGAAATGGCGGCTCCGCGGGGCTTTCTTTTTCCGGGATCTCGGTCAGGGTGGCTTCGGTCAACAGCAGCACACTGGCCACGGACACCGCGTTTTCCAGGGCTACCCGCACCACCTTGGTCGGATCGATGATACCGGCCTGGTACATGTCGACGTAGCTGTTGGTCGCGGCATCGAAGCCGACATTGGCCTTTTCCGCGAGCATCCGCGCCAACACCACGCCGGCATCCACCGCCGAGTTTTCGGCGATGATCCGCGCCGGCGCCTCAAGGGCGCGGCGCAGGATCTGCAGGCCGGTACGCTCGTCGCCCTCGCATTTCGCTTCCTCGTTGGCGAGCAGCGGCACCGCCCGCAATAACGCCAGACCGCCGCCGGGGACTATGCCCTCGGCAATCGCCGCCTTGGTCGCCGAGATGGCGTCATCGAGGGCGTCCTTGCGGGTTTTCATTTCCGCCTCGGTGGGCGCGCCGACGCGGATCACCGCCACCCCGCCGGAGAGTTTGGCCAGGCGCTCCTGGAGTTTCTCCTTGTCGTAGTCGCTGCTGGCCATCTCGATCTGCTTGCGAATCTGTTGCATGCGCCGCTCGATCGCCTCGCGTTCGCCGGCGCCACCGATCAGGGTGGTGCTCTCCTTGTCGACTACCACTCGCCGGGCGCGGCCGAGCTGGCTCAGTTCGACCTGTTCGAGGCGAATGCCCAGTTCGCTGGAAATCACCAGGCCGCCAGTGAGGACGGCGATGTCCTGGAGCATCTCCTTGCGCCGGTCGCCGAACCCCGGCGCCTTGACCGCCACGGCGCGGAGAATGCCGCGGATCTGGTTGACGATCAGGGTCGCCAGCGCCTCGCCTTCGATATCTTCGGCAATGAAGGCCAGCGGCCGCCCGCTCTTGGCGATCTGCTCGAGTAGCGGAATCAGGTCCTTGAGCAGGCCGATCTTCTGGTCGCAGAGCAGCAGGTAGGGCTCCTCCAGCTCCACCTGCATCTTGTCGGTATCGGTGATGAAGTATGGCGAGACATAGCCGCGGTCGAAGCGCATGCCCTCGACCACCTCCACCACTGTCTCGGTGGTCTTCGATTCTTCGACGCTGATCACCCCTTCGCTGCCGACCTTCTCCAGGGCATCGGCGACCAGTTCGCCAATCGCACCGTCGTTATGCGCCGAGATCGTCGCCACCTGGGCCTTCTCCTTGCGCGTGCGCACCGGTTTTGACAGGGCCCGTAGCGAGTCGATCACCACCTGCAGGCCGCGATCCAGGCCACGTTTGATATCGATGGCGCTGGCCCCGGCGACCACATTGCGCACGCCGTCGGCGAAGATCGCATGGGCCAGCACCGTCGAGGTGCTGGTACCGTCGCCCACCGCCTCGCCGGTGCGCTCGGCAGCCTGGCGCAGCATCTGCACCCCGAGGTTCTCTTCGGGATCCTCCAGATTCACCTGCTTGGCAATGCTCACGCCATCGTTGCAGACCTGCGGCGTGCCCCACTTTTTCTGGATCAGCACCGATTTGGATTTCGGCCCCAGGGTTACCCGGATCGCATCCGCCAGCTGGGTCGCCCCGCGCAGCACCTTCTCCCGGGCGCTGCTGCGGAACAGAATTTTCGTATGAGCCATATAATTGCCCTCAGAATTTGAGCTTTAGCCAGCCGTTGCCGGGCAGCGATCCATCAGCGCAGCGATCGATAGCCATCCGCCACGCCGCCCTTGGACAGCACGATCTGCCAGAGCTGGATGTTGCGCGCGCGGAAGGCGCCCGCGCAGGTCAGCAGGTAGTAGCGCCACATGCGGTAGAAGCGCTGATCATAGTGCGCCGCCAGTTCGCCCCAGTGCCGCTCGAAATTGGCATACCAGGCCATCAGGGTGAGGTCGTAGTCGGCGCCAAAATTATGCCAGTCCTCCATCACCCAGTCGGGTTCGATGGCCTTGCCGATCTGTGCGATCGACGGCAGGCCGCCATTGGGGAAGATATGCCGGTCGATCCAGCTATTGGTGTGCAGGCCGCTCTGGTTGGCGCCGATGCTGTGCAGCAGGAACAGGCCCTTGTCGCGCAGACAGCGATGCACGACCTGCATGTAAGTGCGGTAATTCTTCCAGCCGACGTGCTCGAACATGCCGAGCGAGACGATGTGGTCGAAGCTCTCCTGCAGGTCGCGGTAATCCTGCAGGCGGATCTCCACGGGTAACCCGCTGCAACGTACCCGGGCCAACTCGGCCTGCTCGCGGGAAATGGTGATGCCAACCACCTCGGCCGCGTAGTTGCGCGCGGCGAACTCGGCGAAACTGCCCCAGCCACAACCGATATCCAGCACCCGGTCACCAGGTTGCAGACCAATCTTGCGGCAGACCAGATCGAGCTTGTTGGCCTGCGCCTGCTCGAGATCGGCGGCGTTGCGCCAATAGCCGCAGGTATAGGTCATGCGTGAATCGAGCATGCACTGGTAGAGCTGGTTACCCAGGTCGTAGTGCTGCTCGCCGACTATAAAGGCGCGCGTTTTCGACTGCAGATTGGCCAGCAGACCGCGCAATCGTTGCCAGGCTTCGTACCAGCTGACGCGTATTTTTGCTTCGAGATTGGCGCGTAACGCCCGATGGATGAACTCGTCGAGCTGTTCGCACTCCCACCAGCCATCCATATAGGCCTCGCCAAGGCCCAGGCTGCCCTCGGACAGCATGCGCGGGTAGGCACGCGGGTCGAGCACCTGCATGTCCCAGGGCTGGCTGCCATTGAGGACGATTCCCGCCAGTTCCAGCAAGCTTTCAACCTTGTCCCTGGCGTGAAAACCGTCGCGGGCTGACAGCTCGAGGTCATCCGGGTGCAACGGCAGCTTGCTTCGATCCATGACTCATCCTCACGGCGTTCACTCAGTAACTCAGCCCCTCGCAACGCTGAAGCCGCTGTTGCTCGGGCAGTGCTCAGAACCACCGCGGCGCGAGTGATCCTCAACCAGCAATGACTACACCCTGCTCGCGACCTTTGGTCCGATTTCAACAGAAGCGCCTTCATTACCTGTGTATTCCTCTAAGATAAGATAGTCAGATAATCGACGAAAAACCCATAGCTTACATTTAGAAATCATTAGCAATTGATTTAGATCATATTTTTGATAATAAAGGAATATCAGATCATGTCTGCTCATGACTTTCACGGCGCCTTTACCTCGCCGGTCAAGATTCAGATGAATTGCCATGACTGCACGCTCAGCCGACTGTGCCTGCCAGGTTGCTTGCATCATGGTGAAGTCGACCTGCTGGAAAACATCGTCAAACGCAATCGTCCGCTGCACAAAGGCGATCATCTTTTTCGTGCCGGCGAACCCATGCAGCAGATCTATGCGCTGCGCTCGGGCGCATTGAAAACCTACCTGCTGGATCAGGATGGTAACCAGCAGATCACCGGCTTCATCCTGCCCGGCGAGCTGGTCGGCCTGGATGCCTTTGGCAGCAGCAATTTCCCCAGCTATGCCGAGGCCCTGGAAACATCCCTGGTGTGCACCATTCCGCTTGCCGAGCTGGAAGAGCTGGCCGGGTATATCCCCAGCTTGAGAAAGCAACTGCTGGCCACTCTGAGCCGCGAGTTGCATGAAGAGCAGCAGCATTACAGTCACAACCGCGAAAGTGCCGAACAGCGCCTGGCGGTATTCCTGCTCAACCTCTCGCTGCGCTATGGGCGGCGCAGCCTGTCGGCGACCAGTTTCATCCTGTCGATGAGCCGCAGCGAAATCGGCAATTACCTGGGCCTGACCACCGAAACGGTCAGCCGGCTATTCAGCCGAATGCGGCAGCAGGGTCTGCTGGAAATCAAGGGCCGCGAGTTACGCCTCATGCATCCAGCGGCATTGAACCAGATCGGCAGAATAGAGGCTCGACAACAACAGACTGTCTGAGCTCAGCGCTTGCGAAAATCTAGCGCAACGCTCTAGCTGGCGTTAGTCGAGCGTTGTTTGACAAGCTCTCACGCTCGTACAGGCGTGGCTCATCTGCCGCCATCGCGCAGGTGGCGGCAGAACCAGTCGCCGGCCAACAAAGCCACTTGCTCCAGTGCGTCCGGCTCCTCGAACAGATGCGTAGCCCCGGGCACCACGGCCAATTGCTGCTCGCAGTGCAGTTGCTGGCTGACCTCACGGTTCATACGCAACACCTGCGAATCCGCGCCGCCCACGATTTGCAGGGTTGGCGCCGTCACCTGGGCCAATGCTGCACCAGCCAGATCGCTGCGCCCACCACGGCTGACCACGACATGCACCGCCTGCGGACGCTGCGCCGCGGCGATCAACGCCGCCGCTGCGCCGGTGCTGGCGCCGAACAGACCGATGGGCAAGGCGCCCAGTTCGGCGTTGCCGGCAAGCCAGTCGATCACTCCGACCAGACGCCGACTGAGCCGCGGGATATCGAAACGGTACTCGGCGCTGAGGCGATCCACTCGTTCTTCGGCTGCGGTAAGCAAGTCGAACAACAGGGTTGCCAGGCCCAGCTCGTTGAAATAACGCGCGACCTGCAGGTTGCGCGGACTGAGGCGACTGCTGCCGCTGCCATGGGCAAACACCACCACGCCGATTGCGTCATCCGGCAACAGCAGATCAGCGGTCAGTTCGGCATCGCTCACAGGAAGTTGCAGGGTTCGCAACGCTATGCTGCGCATGAATGTGGCCTCCTCATAGCCGTAATCGCTCACGGTTGTCGCTCATGTTCGCCTTGCTCACGCTGCCAGGCCTGGCGCAACAGCGTCTGTACCTGCTGATCCGAGGTCTGGGAAAAATCCACATACCAACGGCCGATGGCGATGAACATCTCGGGCGTGAACGGGCAGATGACTTCATCGACCTGTCGGCGCAACAGCGCCACGCTATCGGGCGGCGCCACCGGTACGGCAACCACGATACGCGCGGGCGACTGCTGGTGTACTGCCTTGATCGCCGCCTGCATGGTGGCGCCAGTGGCCAGGCCATCGTCGACCAGGATCACCTGCTGGCCGTCCAGCACCGGTAGCGGCCGCTCGCCGCGGTAGGCGCGGTCGCGGCGCTGCAGCTCCAGGCTTTCCTGCGCGGCCACGGCGTCGACGGTAGCGCCATCGATATGCAGCGATGCCAGCACATCGTGGTTCAACACCCGCACGCCACCACTGGCGATGGCACCCATGGCCAGCTCGGAATGGCCTGGTACGCCGAGTTTGCGCACCAGCATCAGATCGAGACGCACCTGCAGTGCGTTGGCGATCTCGTAGGCTACCGGCACGCCACCGCGCGGCAAGGCCAGCACGATCACGTCAGGTCGCCGGCGATAAGCCGTCAACAACCGCGCCAGCGCCTGGCCTGCGCTACCTCTGTCGCGGATGGGGATTTCCAGCACATCGTCTCGAGTCATTCTTATGCTCCAGCATGCAAGCCTGTCATAACCATGCGCCAGATTTTTTGCAGTGTTTTTGATCTCGATTAGGAGTTAGCGCGATAGCAGACACTGGCAGTGTGGTAACCCGTCGAGTCTCAAGTATTGAGGTGGTTGTCGAGCAACTCGATGAGGGCCTGGTTGATCGCCGCCGAGTTGATCGTCAATAACTGCAGTTGCGCTTGCACGCCCTGCGCCACCTCTGTCGAGCCACGCTGCTCGATCCACTTGGCCAACTGCCAGACGGCCTCCCCCAGCGCCACCTGGTTCTGATGCAGGCGAGCCAGGGTCGAGGCCGTGAGTTGTTTGTGGTGCATATCCAGTTCCTGTTTCTGTGGCGGACATCCATGCGTGATCCAGGTTTGACAGCTCCGCAGGCTTGGATCCGCGGTGAGGAGACGACAGGTTTGACAGGTTCCAGCAACTGCCGGCCAATCGCCATACCTCTTCATTGGTAGTGCGCACAATGCTGACCTGGCTCAATTATTTCGCCAACCAAACAGAATCTTGATGCAAATCATTATTGTTTGAGCTGTGGGTCCTTAAGCTAGGCCGATCCAAGCCAACGCTCAGAGGAAACCGTCGATGCGCGCACAACTGCCCTTTTCACTCGCCCTGCTGCTGGTCGCTACATGTGCCCAGGCCAAGGAATACCCGATTGGCCAACCCCAGCAATGCGGCGGCCTGGAAGTCGGTGCCGTGTACCTGCAACCGATCGAGATGGACCCGCCGGGCATGATGCGCCCCGCCGCCGACTCCGATGTACACCTGGAAGCCGATATCAGCGCACTGGAAAACAACCCCAACGGCTTCCAGGAAGGCAGCTTCGTGCCCTACCTGAACATCGCCTTCGTGCTGCGCAAGGACGGCAGTGACGAGGAACTCAAGGGTGATTTCCACGCCATGGTCGCCAACGACGGCCCGCACTACGGCGACAACCTCAAGCTGTCCGGCCCGGGCAAGTACCACCTGACCTTCAGCGTCCTGCCGCCAAGCGCTGGCCACGGCATGTTCGGCCGCCACACCGACAAGGAAACCGGCGTCGCCCCCTGGTTCGAGCGCTGCGACCTCAGCTACGAATTCACCTACGCCGGTATCGGCAAGAAAGGCGGTTACTGATCGCAACTGGCGCGGCCTGGCAGGCCGCGTCCCACTGGAGCTCGTTATGCCTCGTCCGTTATTTGCCCTGCTGCTGGCAACCCTCGGTATGCCTGTGTTCGCAGCCGGCTTGCCGACCTATGAGCTGGTGATCCGCGATGGTCATTTCACCCCGGCACTGCTCGAAGTCGCGGCGGGCCAACGCTTCAAGATCGTCCTGCATAACCAGGGGCAGGGCCCGGCGGAATTCGAAAGCACGCCCTTGCGCGTGGAGAAGGTGATGTCGCCCGGGGTCACCTCGTTCGTGGTGATTCACCCGCTGCGGCCCGGCCATTACCCGTTCTTCGACGAGTTCCACCTCGAGTTGCCCGAGGGCGGCATAGTCGCCAAATGAAGCCGTTTCAACCGGAGCCTTGAATGAATCAGTCGTTGTTTATCGTCTGGCGGGAAAGCGTCGAGGCGTTGCTGGTGATCGGCATCCTGCATGCCTGGATCAGCCAGCGGGCGGAGCGCGGCCGCTCCATGGCTTTTCTCTGGGGTGGCGTGGCGCTGGGCCTGCTGTTGTCCGCGGCGCTGGCGCTGATCATCCTGTTCGCCGGCGAATGGCTGGCGGGGGCGGCCGGCGAGTGGTTCCAGGCGGCGCTGGTGCTGCTGGCCAGTGTGTTGATCCTGCAGATGGTCGGCTGGATGCGCCGCCACGGCCGCACCTTCAAGCGCGACCTGCAACAGGCGGCCGACGTTCACCTGCAGCGCAACGGCGGCGTCGGTCTGCTGCTCCTGGCGATGCTCGCGGTGGGCCGCGAAGGCAGCGAAACCGTGGTCTTCCTCTATGGTCTGGGCGTGCACAAGCAAGGCGCCGCACTCTGGCAATTCGCCCTCGGCGGTGCGGCTGGTTTTGCCCTGGCGCTGTTGACGTTCGTGGCGTTGCAGGCCGGCAGCCGGCTGGTGTCCTGGCGGCATTTCTTTATGTTCAGCGAAGTAGTGCTGCTGTTGCTCGGCGCGTCCATGCTGATCGCCGGGCTCGACCGTATCAGCGGTCAGTTGATGGCCCTGGAGCTGCCCGAGCAGGTCTACGCCTGGTTCGGCAATGCGCTCTGGGACACCTCGGCCGGTCTGGATGACGCCTCGGGCCTGGGGTCGGTACTGGCCAACTTCGCCGGCTACCGCGCCATGCCCTCCCTGGCCACTGTCGCCGCCCTCGCCGGCTACTGGTTGCTGGTCGTCTTCTGGCTGCGACGCAGCTCGCCCGCCGAGTCGCCATGCGCCAACTGAACGCCCTGCTCGGCGATCTGGGCGACGCGCTACGCCGCCATGCCCGGCTGATTCGTGGCGTGCAATGGGCGGTCGTGGCCTTCTATGGCCTGTTGCTGGTGCTGCCGGCGCTGCTGCCGTTGCCGTCCAGCCAGGCACGCATTCTCGACAACCTGACGCTGCTCGCCCAGTTCATTTTCTGGGGCGTCTGGTGGCCATTCGTGCTGCTGTCCATCGTGCTGTTCGGCCGGCTCTGGTGCGGGCTGTTCTGCCCCGAAGGCTCGCTCAGCGAGTGGATCAGTTGGCGCGGCCTGGGTCGCGGTACGCCGCGCTGGATTCGTTGGGGCGGTTGGCCGACCCTGGCGTTTATCCTCACCACTGTTTATGGCCAGCTAATCAGCGTCTACGACTATGCCCAGGCGGCCCTGCTGATTCTCGGCGGCTCGACCCTGGCGGCGATGCTGGTGGGCTTTCTCTATGGCCGCGGCAAGCGCATCTGGTGCCGCTATCTGTGCCCGGTCAGCGGTGTGTTCGCCCTGCTCGCCCGCCTGGCCCCGATGCACTACAAGGTCGACGAACAACGCTGGCTGGACAATCCGCCGCCGCGCCAGCCGCCGCCCAACTGCGCGCCCCTGCTGGATATTCGCCGCATGCAGGGCGCCGCCGACTGCCACGCCTGCGGGCGCTGCAGCGGGCAACGTGGCGCGGTGAAGCTGAGCGCGCGCTCGCCGAACGCGGAGATACTGATCGTCGGCGCCCGGCACGCCAGCCATTGGGACAGCAGCCTGTTGCTGTTCGGCGTGATCGGCCTGGCCATGGGCGCCTTTCAATGGACCGTCAGCCCCTGGTTCGTCAGCCTGAAGCAGGCGGCGGCGACCTGGCTGGTCGAGCACGACAGCTACTGGCTGCTGCAGGCCGATGCGCCCTGGTGGCTGCTGACCCACTACCCGCAGGCCAACGACCTGTTCAGTTGGCTCGATGGCCTGCTGATCCTGTTTTACCTGGCGGCCAGCGCGCTGCTGCTCGGTGGCGGTCTGTGGCTGCTGTTGCGCGCCGCGGCCTTGCTGGTATCGCGCACCGGCAATACCTTCGAGCACCTGGCCTTGAGCCTGATCCCGCTCGGCACCAGCGGCCTGTTTCTCGGCCTTAGCGCCACCACCGTCAAGCTGTTGCGTTACGAGGGTCTGGCTCTTGCCTGGGTGCAACCGGCCCGCGCCGGGCTACTCGTCGCCGCCATGATCTGGAGCCTGTGGTTGGGCTGGCAGGTACTGGGCCGGCATGGCGCGCGCGGATTGAATCGGCTCGCGGCGTTCTGCTGCCTGGCACTGGGCACGGCCGGGGTCGGTTATGGCTGGTGGCTGCAGTTTTGGGGCTGGAGCTGAGAGCCGGTGAAAAAAACGCTCGTCTGCTGCGGCTGCTGGCGCCCGCTACTGACGTTGCGCTACGTGGCCAGTGCATGAGTGGAAGCGCCGGGCCCCGGCAGAACGCATGCCATGTGTTATAGCCGTGTAGCCCATTGGCTCCTGCGAAGAGTCGAGTGGCCGGCATTGAGCGCCATTTTCCCTGTCGTCGACGTGGCGCTATGCTGAAAGCGCACACTGCAGGAGAGCGATCATGCACGGCTATCAGGTGACCTTCTTCACCCAACAGAATCGCCGTTACAAGGGCAAGATGCTGGCGGACTGGCTGGTCGCCCTGGCCAAGGAAATGCATCTGCGCGGCGCCACCCTGGTGTCCGGCATCGAGGGTTTCGGCCATACGGGCAAGCTCCACTCCTACCACTTCTTCGAACTTGCCGATCAGCCGATGGAAGTCTCCCTGGTGCTCAGCGAAGAGGAATGCAGTCGACTGTTCGAGCGTTTGCAACAGGAGGATCTCGCCTTGTTCTACGTGAAAACGCCGGTCGAATTCGGCACCCTAGGAGCCTGTCGGACTTGACCGTTCGTAGCGAGGGAAAGTCCGGGTTGAGGCAGTTTTGGTGGTTTTCCGAGGCGAATAGCTGGCTATTTAACGAGGGAAAGCAGCAAAAATGACCAAGTCCGGCTTTTCCGCAGTAGAACAGTGTTAAGTCCGACAGTCTCCTAGACAAGCAGGCAGGGGCCGATACGACCGGCTGAAATCGCCCAAACGGGCAGACCCGACGCGCTGTCCCTGGGCACCAGCTTGGAAACCGACCAAGGCCATGGATCGAGTTTTTTTCAGCAGAAAGCCACTGACTCGCCAAACCCCGCCTAGTATTGAGTAAACCGCTGTGACTGAGTCACAGGGAGTGATGCGTCAGCAACACCCATCCTTGTCGAGGAGTACGGCATGTCTGATGTGGTAGCGAGCCTGGCCCATAACTGGGGGTTTGCGGTTTTTCTGTTGGGCGTAGCCGGGTTGTGCGCCTTCATGCTTGGGGTTTCCAGTCTGCTCGGCAGCAAGGCCTGGGGGCATAGCAAGAACCAGCCATTCGAGTCCGGCATCGTTTCTACCGGCGGCGCGCGTCTGCGCTTTTCCGCCAAGTTCTATCTGGTTGCGATGCTGTTCGTGATCTTCGATGTAGAAGCCCTGTTTCTCTTTGCCTGGGCCATTTCGCTGCGCGAAAGCGGCTGGCCCGGATTTATCGAGGCCTTGGTGTTCATCGTGATCCTGCTGATCGGCTTGTTTTACCTGGCGCGCATCGGTGCGCTCGACTGGGCGCCGCAAGCGCGGCGTAAACGCCTCGCCAACCAGCACAAACCTTGAGGTACGGGGATGCAGTACACACTCACACGAATCGATCCCGACGCGGCCAATGCCCAGTACCCGATTGGCGAGAGGGAGACCGTCGCTGATCCGCTCGCCGGTCAGGTGCACCGCAACATCTATATGGGCAAGTTGCACGAGGTGCTCAACGACTCGGTCAACTGGGGCCGCAAGAACTCGCTGTGGCCCTACAACTTCGGCCTGTCCTGCTGCTACGTGGAGATGACCACGGCCTTCACCGCCCCGCACGACATCGCCCGTTTCGGCGCCGAAGTGATCCGCGCCTCGCCGCGCCAGGCGGATTTCATGGTCATTGCCGGCACCTGCTTCATCAAGATGGCGCCGATCATCCAGCGCCTCTACGAGCAGATGCTCGAGCCCAAGTGGGTGATCTCCATGGGCTCCTGCGCCAACTCCGGCGGCATGTACGACATCTATTCGGTGGTCCAGGGGGTCGACAAGTTTCTCCCGGTGGACGTCTACGTGCCTGGCTGCCCGCCACGCCCCGAGGCGTTCTTGCAAGGTCTGATGCTGTTGCAGGAGTCCATCGGCCAGGAGCGCCGGCCGCTGTCGTGGGTGGTTGGCGACCAGGGCATCTATCGCGCCGACATGCCCTCGCAACGCGAGCAACGACGCGCCGAACGCATTCAAGTGACCAACCTGCGCAGCCCCGACGAGATTTGAATCGAGCATTACGCGAGCGAGAGAATGACTGCATCAAGCGCCCTGCATACACCGCCGCAACCGCCTGCCACACCTGACGTGGTCGTCGAGTTGCAGGCGCGTTTCAGCGCCGACAGCCTGATCGTGCAAGACACCCGCACCGGCATGCCGGTGCTTTGGGTCGAGCGCGACATTCTCCTGCAGGTGCTGGACTACCTGCGCCATATGCCCAAGCCCTACGTCATGCTCTACGACCTCAGCGCCATGGACGAGCGCCTGCGCACCCAGCGCCGCGGCCTGCCGGCAGCGGACTTCAGCGTGTTCTATCACCTGCTGTCGATCGAGCGCAACAGTGACCTGATGATCAAGGTCGCCCTGCAGGAAAACGACCTCAGCCTGCCCAGCTGCACGCGCATCTGGGCCAACGCCAACTGGTACGAGCGGGAAATCTGGGACCTGTTCGGCATCCGCTTCGACGGCCACCCGCACCTGACCCGGATCATGATGCCGCCGACCTGGGAGGGCCATCCCCTGCGCAAGGACTACCCGGCGCGCGCCACCGAGTTCGACCCCTACAGCCTGTCCGCCGCCAAGCAGGACCTGGAGCAGGAAGCCCTGCGCTTCAGGCCGGAAGACTGGGGCATGCAGCGCCACAGCGAGTACGAGGACTTCATGTTCCTCAACCTCGGCCCCAACCACCCCTCCGCCCACGGCGCCTTTCGCATCATCCTGCAACTGGACGGCGAGGAAATCGTCGATTGCGTGCCGGAGATCGGCTACCACCACCGCGGCGCCGAGAAGATGGCCGAGCGCCAGAGCTGGCACAGCTTCATTCCCTACACCGACCGCATCGACTACCTCGGCGGGGTGATGAACAACCTGCCCTATGTGCTGGCGGTGGAGAAATTGGCCGGGATCACCGTGCCGGACCGGGTCGACTTCATCCGCGTGATGCTCGCCGAATTCTTCCGCATCAGCAGCCACCTGCTGTTCCTCGGCACCTATATCCAGGACGTCGGCGCCATGACCCCGGTGTTCTTCACCTTCACCGACCGCCAGCGCGCCTACCGGGTGATCGAGGCCATCACCGGCTTTCGCATGCACCCGGCCTGGTACCGCATCGGCGGCGTCGCCCATGACCTGCCGCGCGGCTGGGACACGCTGGTGCAGGAGTTCGTCACCTGGCTGCCCAAGCGCCTCGACGAGTACGAAAAAGCCGCCCTGCAGAACAGCATCCTGCGCGGCCGTACCATCGGCGTGGCCGCCTACAACACCGCGCAGGCGCTGGAATGGGGCGTCACCGGCTCGGGCCTGCGCGCCACCGGCCTCGACTTCGACCTGCGCAAGGCGCGGCCCTACTCCGGCTATCAGCACTTCGAATTCGAGATCCCCCTGACGGTCAATGGCGATGCCTACGACCGCTGCACCATCCGCGTCGAGGAGATGCGCCAGAGCCTGAGGATCATCGAGCAGTGCCTGCGCAACATGCCGGCCGGGCCGTACAAGGCCGATCACCCGCTGACCACGCCTCCGCCGAAGGAGCGCACCCTGCAGCACATCGAAACCCTGATCACCCACTTCCTCCAGGTGTCCTGGGGCCCGGTCATGCCGGCCAATGAATCCCTGCAGATGATCGAGGCGACCAAGGGCATCAACAGCTACTACCTGACCAGCGACGGCGGCACCATGAGTTACCGCACCCGCATCCGCACGCCGAGCTTCCCGCACCTACAGCAGATCCCGGCGGTGATCAGGGGCAGCATGGTCGCCGACCTGATCGCCTACCTGGGCAGTATCGACTTCGTCATGGCCGACGTGGACCGCTGATATGACTGACTCCTTGATCCAGACCGACCGATTCATCCTCAGCGCCAGCGAACGCATGGCCATCGAGCACGAACTCGCGCATTACGAGGACCCGCGCGCGGCGTCCATCGAGGCGCTGAAAATCGTCCAGCAACAACGCGGCTGGGTGCCGGACGGCGCGATCCCGGCCATTGGCGAGATTCTCGGCATCCCGGCCAGCGACGTGGAAGGCGTGGCCACCTTCTACAGCCTGATTTTCCGCCAACCGGTGGGCCGCCACATCATCCTCCTGTGCGACAGCATGGTCTGCTATCTCCAGGGCCATGAGTCGATCCAGGCCGCGCTGCAGCAACGGCTCGGCATCGGTCTGGGCGAAACCAGCAGCGATGGCCGCTTTACCCTGCTGCCGGTGTGCTGCCTGGGCAACTGCGACAAGGCGCCGACCCTGATGATCGATGACGACACCTACAGCCACCTGGATGCCGACAATGTAGTCCGGATACTGGAGCGCTACCCATGAGTTGCGTCTCCTTGAGTACCGCCAACCTCAGCCCGCGCAGCGCCGAAAACCATCCGCTGACCTGGCGCCTGCGCGACGACGGCGAACCGGTCTGGTTCGACGAATACGTTCGCCAGGACGGTTATGCCGCCGCACGCAAGGCCCTCGCCCAGTTCAGCCCGGAGCAGATCACCCAGCAGGTCAAGGACAGCGGCCTCAAGGGCCGTGGCGGCGCCGGCTTCCCCACCGGGGTGAAGTGGGGGCTGATGCCCCAGGACGAAACCCAGAACACGCGCTACCTGCTGTGCAACGCCGACGAGATGGAGCCCAACACCTACAAGGACCGCCTGCTGATGGAGCAGCTGCCGCACCTGCTGATCGAGGGCATGCTGATCAGCGCCCGCGCGCTCAAGGCCTATCGCGGCTATATCTTCCTGCGCGGCGAATACGTCGACTGCGCCCGGCACCTCAAGCGCGCCATCGCCGAGGCCGAGGCGGCCGGCCTGCTCGGCCGCAATATCCTCGGCAGTGGCTTCGACTTCGAGCTGCTGGTGCACAGCGGCGCCGGTCGCTATATCTGCGGCGAAGAAACCGCGCTGATCAACTCACTGGAAGGGCGCCGGGCCAACCCGCGGGCCAAACCGCCCTTCCCCGCCGCCGTCGGCGTATGGGGCAAGCCGACCTGCGTTAACAACGTCGAAACCCTGTGCAACGTGCCGGCGATCATCGGCAACGGCGTCGACTGGTACAAGGCCCTGGCCCGCCCCGGCAGTGAAGACATGGGCAGCAAGCTGCTGGGTTTTTCCGGCAAGGTGAAGCACCCCGGGCTGTGGGAGTTGCCCTTCGGCATCCCGGCCCGCGAGCTGTTCGAGGACTACGCCGGCGGCATGCGCGACGGCTATCGGCTGAAAGCCTGGCAGCCGGGCGGCGCCGGCACCGGTTTTTTGCTGCCCGAGCATCTCGATGCGCCGATGTGCAGCACCGGTATCGCCAAAGTCGGCACGCGCCTGGGCACAGGTCTGGCCATGGCGCTGGACGACAGCGTCAACATGGTCGGCCTGCTGCGCAATATGGAGGTGTTCTTCGCCCGCGAGTCCTGCGGTTTCTGCACCCCCTGCCGCGATGGCCTGCCCTGGAGCGTCAAGCTGCTCGACGCACTGCAACGCGGCCAGGGTCGACCCGGTGATATCGAAATCCTCGAGCAACTGTGCGCCTTCCTCGGCCCGGGCAAGACCTTTTGCGCCCATGCCCCCGGCGCCGTCGAGCCACTGGCCAGCGCACTCAAGTATTTCCGCAACGAATTCGAAGCGGGGATCGCGGTAACACCCGCCGCCCCGCCAACGCAGACGCCCCTGGCGAGTCAGACCAGTGGGACATGAATGATGAACCTTAGCCCGCCCGCTCCCATGGGCATAAGAAGACTGAAGACATGGCCACTATTCACGTAGACGGCAAGGCGTTCGAAGTCGATGGTGCAGATAACCTGCTCAAGGCCTGCCTGTCGCTGGGCCTGGATATTCCCTACTTCTGCTGGCACCCGGCGCTCGGCAGCGTGGGCGCCTGCCGGCAATGCGCGGTCAAGCAGTTCAGCGACGAGAACGACACGCGCGGACGCCTGGTGATGTCCTGCATGACCCCGGCCAGCGACAACAGCTGGATTTCCATTGACGACGAGGAAGCCCGGCAGTTCCGCGCCAGCGTGGTCGAGTGGCTGATGACCAACCACCCGCATGACTGCCCGGTGTGCGAGGAAGGCGGCCACTGCCACCTGCAGGACATGACGGTGATGAGCGGGCACAACCGCCGGCGTTACCGCTTCAGCAAACGCACCCACCAGAACCAGGACCTGGGCCCCTTCATCGGCCACGAAATGAACCGCTGCATCGCCTGCTACCGCTGCGTGCGCTATTACCAGGATTACGCCGGCGGCAGCGACCTTGGCGTGTATGGTGCCCATGAAAATCTGTACTTCGGCCGGATACAGGACGGTGTGCTGGAAAGCGAGTTCTCCGGCAACCTCACCGAGGTCTGTCCGACCGGGGTGTTCACCGACAAGACCCACTCGGCGCGCTACAACCGCAAGTGGGACATGCAGTTCGCCCCGAGCATCTGCCATGGCTGTTCGCTCGGCTGCAACATCAGCCCCGGTGAGCGCTACGGCGAGATCCGGCGCATCGAGAACCGCTTCAACGGTGCAGTGAACCAGTATTTCCTCTGCGATCGCGGGCGCTTCGGCTATGGCCACGTCAACCGCGCAGACCGCCCGCGCCAGCCGATGATGATGCTGAGCCAGATGAAGATGGGCCTCGACTCGGCCCTCGACCAGGCGGCGGCGTTGCTCAGGCCGCGCAAGGTGATCGGCATCGGCTCGCCCCGCGCCAGCCTGGAGAGCAACTTCGCCCTGCGCGAGCTGGTCGGCAGCGACAACTACTATTGCGGCATCGCCGCCGCAGAGCTGGAAAACCTGGCACTGATCCGCGATCTGCTGCTGAACGGGCCGCTGCCGGTAGCGACCCTGCGCGAGGCGGAAAGCCACGATGCCGTGTTCATCCTCGGCGAAGACCTGACCCAGACCGCCGCCCGTCTGGCGCTGGCCCTGCGCCAGGCGGTGAAAGGCAAGGCGACCGCCATGGCCGCCGCGCTGAACATCGCGCCATGGCACAACGCCGCCGTGCACAACGTCGGCCAGCACGCGCTGAACCCGCTGTTTATCGCCAGCGTCGCGGCCACCCGCCTGGATGACATCGCCGCCGAGTGCGTGCATGCCGCCCCGGTCGACCTGGCTCGCCTGGGCTGCGCCGTGGCCCACGCCATCGACCCGAACGCGCCGCCAGTGCCCGGTTTGCCAGGCGACGCCGCCGAGCTGGCGCAGCGTATCGCCGCGGCCCTGCTCGAAGCCGAACGCCCGCTGCTGGTCTGCGGCGCCTCCCTGGGCTGCACGGCGCTGATCGAGGCGGCCGCGAACATCGCCAGCGCCTTGCACAACCGGGGAAAAAACGCCTCCATCAGCCCGGTAGTGGCGGAAGCCAACAGCATGGGGCTGGCACTGCTACTCGGCGAACGGCTCGGCGAACAGTCGCTGGACGCAGCCTTGCAGGCCCTGAGCAGCGCTCAGGCCGATGCCGTGGTGGTGCTGGAAAACGACCTCTATCGCCGCGCCGACAGCGCCAGAGTCGACGCCGCGCTGCAGGCCGCCAAGCTGGTGATAGTCGTCGACCATCAACACACGGCCACCAGCGGCAAAGCGCATCTGCTGCTGCCCGCGGCCAGTTTTGCCGAAGCCGACGGCACCCTGGTCAGCCAGGAAGGCCGCGCCCAGCGCTTTTTCCAGGTCTTCGACCCCGCCTACTACGACGCCGGCAACCTGGTGCGCGAAAGCTGGCGCTGGCTGCATGCGCTGCACAGCACCCTGCTCGGAAAGCCGGTCGACTGGACCCAACTGGATGAAGTCACCGCCGCCTGCGCGGCCAGCAATCCTCTATTGGCTCGAATCGGCGAAGCCGCGCCGAATGCCGCGTTCCGCATCAAGGGCCTCAAGCTGGCGCGCGAACCCTTGCGCTACAGTGGGCGCACCGCCATGCGCGCCAACATCAGCGTGCACGAGCCGCGCACCTCGCAGGATCAGGACTCGGCCCTGGCCTTCTCCATGGAAGGCTATTCCGGCAGCCAGGAACAGCGTCAGCAGATTCCCTTCGCCTGGGCGCCGGGCTGGAACTCGCCGCAGGCCTGGAACAAGTTCCAGGACGAAGTCGGCGGCCATCTGCGCGCCGGCGATCCGGGCGTGCGCCTGATCGAAAGCAAAGGCACGGTCTTGCCCTGGTTCGGCGTGCCCGCCGCGTTCGAGCCGGCACCTGGCACCTGGCAGGCCGTGCCTTTGCATCACCTGTTCGGCAGCGAAGAAACCTCCGCCCGCGCCGCGCCGCTGCAACAGCGTATCCCGCCGTCCTATGTGACGCTGGGCCGCGTCGATGCCGAGCGCCTCGGGCTTGGCGACGGTGCGCCAGTGGCGCTGACCATCGACGGCCAGCTGTTGCGTCTGCCGTTGCGCGTGTGTGACGAGCTGGCCAGCGGCCTGATCGGCCTGCCGGTCGGCTTGCCCGGGATCCCGGCGGTTATCGCCGGCGCCGTGGTCACCGCGCTGCAGGAGGTGGCGCCATGAACTGGTTGACCCCCGACCTGCTGGCGATCCTGCTCGCGGTACTCAAGGCCGTGGTGATTCTGCTCAGCGTGGTGATTCTCGGTGCCCTGCTCAGCTGGGTCGAACGCCGCCTGCTCGGTCTCTGGCAGGATCGCTACGGGCCCAATCGGGTTGGCCCGTTCGGCATGTTCCAGATCGCCGCGGACATGCTCAAGATGTTCTTCAAGGAAGACTGGACGCCGCCGTTCGCCGACCGTTTGATCTTCACCCTGGCGCCGGTTATGGCCATGAGCGCGCTGCTGATCGCCTTCGTGGTGGTGCCGATCACCCCGACCTGGGGCGTGGCCGACCTCAATATCGGCCTACTGTTCTTCTTCGCCATGGCCGGGCTGTCGGTGTATGCAGTGCTGTTCGCCGGCTGGGCCAGCAACAACAAGTTCGCCCTGCTCGGCAGCCTGCGCGCCTCGGCGCAGACGGTGTCCTACGAAGTATTCATGGGCCTGTCCTTGATGGGCGTGGTGGCCCAGGCCGGCTCGTTCAACCTGCGCGACATCGTCGACTACCAGCACCAGCACCTGTGGTTCATCATTCCGCAATTTCTCGGTTTCTGTACCTTCTTCATTGCCGGAGTGGCGGTCACCCACCGCCACCCGTTCGACCAGCCGGAAGCCGAACAGGAACTGGCCGACGGCTACCACATCGAATACGCCGGGATGAAATGGGGCATGTTCTTCGTCGGCGAATACATCGGCATCGTGCTGATCTCGGCGCTGCTGGTGACCCTGTTCTTCGGCGGCTGGCACGGCCCGCTGCTGCCGCCGTTTATCTGGTTCGCCCTGAAGACCGGCTTCTTCATCATGGTCTTCATCCTGCTGCGCGCCTCCATTCCGCGGCCGCGCTATGACCAGGTGATGACTTTCAGCTGGGTCTTCTGCCTGCCGCTGACCCTGCTCAACCTGCTGGTGACCGGCGCCCTGGTGCTGGCCGCCGCCTGAGGAGTACGCCATGTTCAAGTACATCGGACATATCCTGCATGGCACCTTCACCCAGTTGCGCAGCCTGGGGATGATCTTTGCCCATGCCTGGCGCAAGCGCGACACCCTGCAATATCCCGAGGAGCCGGTGTACCTGCCGCCGCGCTACCGCGGACGCATCGTATTGACCCGCGACCCGGACGGCGAGGAGCGCTGCGTGGCCTGCAACCTCTGCGCGGTGGCCTGCCCGGTGGCCTGCATCTCCCTGCAGAAGGCCGAAAGCGCCGATGGGCGCTGGTATCCCGAGTTCTTCCGCATCAACTTCTCGCGCTGCATCTTCTGCGGTCTGTGCGAGGAGGCCTGCCCGACCAACGCCATCCAGCTGACCCCCGACTTCGAGATGGCCGAGTTCGATCGTCAGCAGCTGGTCTACGAGAAGGACGACCTGCTCATCGCAGGCCCCGGTAAGTACCCGGACTACAACTTCTACCGGGTCGCCGGCCTGGCCATCGCCGGCAAACCCAAGGGCGCGGCGCAGAACGAGGCCAAGCCGGTCAACGTCAAGGGGTTGCTGCCATGACGTCGAGGAGTCGCTGATGGAGTTCGCCTTCTATTTCGCATCGGGTATCGCGGTACTGGCCACCCTGCGGGTGATCACCAATCGCAACCCGATGCACGCCCTGCTTTACCTGATCATCTCGCTGCTGGCGGTGGCGATGTGCTTTTTCGCCCTCGGCGCGCCTTTCGCCGGCGCCCTGGAGGTCATCGTCTATGCCGGGGCGATCATGGTGCTGTTCGTCTTCGTGGTGATGATGCTCAACCTCGGCCCGGCGGCCATCGAACAGGAGCGCCGCTGGCTGACCCCGGGGATCTGGCTGGGGCCGGCGCTGCTGACGCTGTTGCTGCTCGGTGAGCTGCTTTATGTACTGTTCGGCACGTCCAGCGGCGCCGTGCTGGGCACCCGGGTCGTGGAGGCCAAGGCCGTCGGCATCAGCCTGTTCGGCCCCTATCTGCTGGTGGTCGAACTGGCCTCGTTGCTGTTGCTGGCGGCGCTGGTCGTCGCCTTTCACCTGGGCCGCTATGAGGCGAAATCATGATCGCGTCGATCCCGCTGGAACATGGCCTGGCGCTGGCCGGGGTGCTGTTCTGCCTGGGCCTGGTCGGCCTGATGGTGCGGCGCAACATCCTCTTCGTGCTGATGAGCCTGGAAATCATGATGAACGCCGCCGGCCTGGCCTTCATCGTCGCCGGCAGTCGCTGGGCCCAGGCCGATGGCCAGGTGATGTTCATCCTGGTGATCACCCTGGCGGCCGCCGAGGCGGCCGTCGGCCTGGCCATACTGCTGCAGCTGTACCGCCGTTTTCACACCCTGGACATCGACGCTGCCAGTGAGATGCACGGATGAACCTTCTCTACCTGACGCTGCTGCTGCCCTTGTTGGGTTTCTGCCTGCTGGCCTTCTCCCGTGGGCGCTTTACCGAACAGCTGACGGCGCTGATCGGCGTCGGCTCGGTGGGCCTCGCCGCACTGTTCAGCCTGTTTGCCGGCTGGCAGTTTCTCACTGCCACGCCAGTCGACGGTGTGTATGTGCAGGTGCTCTGGCAGTGGCTGGCGGTGGATGGCTTTACCCCGCGTTTCGCCCTGCACCTGGATGGCCTGTCGCTGACCATGCTCGGAGTGGTCACCGGCGTGGGCTTTCTGATCCACCTGTTTGCCTCCTGGTACATGCGCGGCGAGGAAGGCTATTCGCGGTTCTTCGCCTACATGAACCTGTTTATCGCCAGCATGCTGCTACTGGTGCTCGGCGATAACCTGCTGTTGCTGTATTTCGGATGGGAGGGCGTCGGCCTGTGCAGCTACCTGCTGATCGGTTTCTACTACCGCAACCCGGCCAACGGCGGCGCGGCGCTCAAGGCGTTTATCGTCACCCGCATCGGCGATGTATTCATGGCCCTGGGCCTGTTCGTGCTGTTCCATGCCTTCGGCACCCTGAATATCCAGGACATGCTGGCGCTGGCGCCGCAGAAATTCGCCAGCGGCGATCCACTGCTGACCACCGCAACCCTGCTGCTGCTCGGTGGAGCGGTGGGCAAGTCGGCGCAACTGCCGTTGCAGACCTGGCTGGCCGACGCCATGGCCGGCCCGACCCCGGTCTCCGCGTTGATCCACGCGGCGACCATGGTCACCGCCGGGGTCTACCTGATCGCCCGTTGCCACGCGCTGTTCAGCCTGACGCCCCTGACCCTGGGCCTGGTCGGCATGGTCGGCGGCGTGACCCTGCTACTGGCCGGTTGCGCTGCCCTGGTGCAGACCGACATCAAACGCATTCTCGCCTACTCGACCATGAGCCAGATCGGCTACATGTTCCTTGCCCTCGGCGTCGGCGCCTGGCAGGCGGCGATCTTCCACCTGATGACCCATGCCTTCTTCAAGGCCCTGCTGTTTCTCACCGCCGGTGCGGTGATAGTCGCCTGCCACCACGAGCAGAACATCTTCAAAATGGGCGGGCTGCGCAAACCGCTGCCGCTGGCCTACCTGTGCTTCCTGGTCGGCGGCTCGGCACTGGCCGCCCTGCCCCTGGTCACGGCCGGTTTCTACTCCAAGGATGAAATCCTCTGGGAAGCCCTGGCCAGCGGTAACCAGCCGCTGTTGCTGGCCGGGCTGGTCGGTGCGGTGCTGACCTCGCTGTACAGCTTCCGTCTGATCTTCATCGTCTTCCACGGCCCGCAGCAGACCGAGGCCCACGCGGGCCAGGGCGTCGCCTACTGGCTGCCGTTGACGCTGTTGATGCTGCTCTCGACCTTCGTCGGCGCGCTGATCGAGCCGCCCCTGGCCGGGGTGCTGCCAGACAGCGTCGGCCACGCTGGCGGCGCAGGCAAACACAGCCTGGAACTGTTCTCCGGCCTCATCGCGGTGCTTGGCATCGCTGCTGCCGCGGCCCTGTTCCTCGGCCAGCGCGAACTGGTCAGGCGCCTGGCCGCCAGTGCGCCGGGGCGCTTCTTCAGTGCCTGGTGGTTCGCCGCCTGGGGCTTCGACTGGCTCTACGACCGGTTGTTCGTCAAACCCTACCTGTGGCTCTGCCGGGTGCTGCGCCGAGACCCGTTCGACCGCAGCATCGGCCTGTTGCCACGCCTGGCGCGGGTTCTGCACCTGCTGCTCAGTCGCAGCCAGACCGGTCAGCTGCGCTGGTATGCGCTAAGCCTGGCCGCTGGCACGGTGCTGCTGCTCGGCCTGTTGAAGGTGCTCTGATCATGGAACCAAGGAGCGTGACCGCGTGATTCTGCCCTGGCTGGTCTTGATTCCCTTTATCGGCGGCCTGCTCTGCTGGCTGGCCGAGCGCCACAGCAGCACCCTGCCGCGCTGGCTGGCGCTGCTGACCATGGGCTTGGTGCTGCTGATCAGCCTGTGGCTGTGGCAGCAGGGCGACTTCCAGTTGGCGCCCAGCGGCGGCAGCGAGCCTGCCTGGGAGCTGGAGTTCAAGTACCCGTGGATCGCACGCTTCGGCATCAGCCTGCACCTGGCGCTGGATGGCCTGTCGCTGCTGATGATCCTGCTCACCGGCCTGCTCGGGGTACTCTCGGTGCTCTGTTCCTGGCAGGAAATCCAGAAACGGGTCGGTTTCTTCCACCTCAACCTGATGTGGATTCTCGGCGGCGTGATCGGCGTGTTCCTGGCCCTGGACCTGTTCCTGTTCTTCTTCTTCTGGGAAATGATGCTGGTGCCGATGTACTTCCTCATCGCCCTGTGGGGCCACAGCGCGGCAGACGGCAAGACTTCGCGGATCAACGCGGCGACCAAGTTCTTCATCTACACCCAGGCCAGCGGCCTGATCATGCTGGTGGCGATTCTCGGCCTGGTATTCGCCAACTTCCACGGCAGCGGCGTGCTGACCTTCGACTACGCCCTGCTGCTGCAAGCCAAACTCGACCCGGCAGTCGAATACACCCTGATGCTCGGTTTCTTCATCGCCTTCGCCGTCAAGCTGCCGGTGGTGCCGCTGCATTCCTGGCTACCGGATGCCCACGCCCAGGCACCGACCGCCGGCTCGGTGGACCTGGCCGGGATCCTGCTGAAAACCGCGGCCTACGGCCTGCTGCGCTTCGGCGTGCCACTGTTCCCCAATGCCTCGGCCGAGTTCGCCCCGATCGCCATGGGCCTCGGCGTACTGGGCATCGTCTATGGCGCCCTGCTGGCCTTCGCCCAGACCGACATCAAGCGCCTGATCGCCTACACCAGCGTGTCGCACATGGGCTTCGTGCTGATCGGTATTTATTCCGGCACTCAGCTCGCACTGCAAGGCGTGGTGATCCAGATGCTCGCCCACGGTCTGTCCGCCGCGGCGCTGTTCATCCTCTGCGGCCAACTCTACGAGCGCCTGCACACCCGCGACCTGCGCCTCATGGGCGGTCTGTGGGGGCGCCTGAATTACCTGCCGGGGGTGATGCTGTTCTTCGCTGCCGCCTCGCTGGGCTTGCCCGGCACCGGCAACTTCGTCGGCGAGTTCCTGATCCTGCTCGGCACCTTCAAGGTCGCCCCGCTGATCACCGTGATCGCCACCGGTGGCCTGGTACTCGCCTCGGTGTATTCGCTGATCATGATCCAGCGCGCGTTCTATGGCCCGGCCAAAGCCGAAGGACCACTACAGGGCCTGGATGGCCGCGAGTTGAGCATGATGCTCGGCCTGATCGGCTTGTTGCTGCTGCTCGGGGTCTATCCGCAGCCGGTGCTGGACACCTCGGCGGCGAGCATGCACGGCGTCCAGCAATGGCTGGCCACGGCCTTCTCTCAACTGCTTTCGGCCCGGTAGCGCTCATGGACCTGACTCTGCATCATTTCATCGCCCTGCTGCCGCTGCTGATCACCAGCGCCACCGCCGTGCTGGTGATGCTCGGGATCGCCTGGCGGCGCAACCATACCCAGAGTTTTCTGCTCGCGGTGATTGGCCTCAACCTGGCCCTGCTGTCCCTGCTCCCGGCGCTACAGGTCACCCCGCTGCCAGTCACCGCGTTGTTGATGGTCGATCGCTTCGCCTGCTTTTACATGGCCCTGATCCTGGTCGCTACCCTGGCCTGCATCACCCTGGCCCACGCCTACCTCGGCGAGAAGCAGGCCAAGGGTTACCCGGGCAACCGCGAAGAACTCTACCTGCTGATGCTGCTGGCCGCCGCCGGTGGCCTGGTACTGGTCAGCGCGCAGCACCTGGCCGGTTTGTTCATCGGCCTGGAACTGCTCTCGCTGCCGACCTACGGGCTGGTCGCCTATGCCTTCTTCAACAAGCGCTCACTGGAGGCTGGCCTCAAGTACATGGTGTTGTCGGCCGCAGGCAGCGCGTTCCTGCTGTTCGGCATGGCCCTGCTGTATGCCGACGCCGGCAGTCTGAGCTTTGCCGGGATCGGCGCCATCCTGGCGCCGGCCGCGCAACCTGGTCCGCTGGTGCAGTTGGGCATGACCATGATGCTGGTGGCGCTGGCGTTCAAGCTGTCGCTGGTGCCCTTTCATCTGTGGACGCCGGATGTCTACGAGGGTGCGCCGGCACCGGTCGCGGCCTTTCTCGCCACCGCCAGCAAGGTGGCGGTGTTCGCCGTGCTGCTGCGCCTGTTCCAGCTGTCGCCCGCCGCCGCAAGTCCGGCGCTGCACGACCTGCTGACGCTGATCGCAGTCGCCTCGATCCTCTTCGGCAACCTGCTGGCCCTGCTGCAAAGCAACCTCAAGCGCCTGCTCGGCTACTCCTCGATCGCCCACTTCGGTTACCTGCTGGTCGCCCTGATCGCCAGCGAGGGTCTGGCGGTCGAAGCGGTCGGCGTCTACCTGGCCACCTACGTGCTGACCGTGCTCGGTGCCTTCGGCGTGGTCACCCTGATGTCCACGCCCTACAACGGCCGCGACTGCGACGCGCTGTACGAATACCGCGGGCTGTTCTGGCGGCGGCCCTACCTGACCGCGGTGCTCACGGTGATGATGCTGTCACTGGCGGGCATTCCGCTGACCGCGGGCTTCATCGGCAAGTTCTACATCATCACCGTCGGCGTGCAGGCCGAACTCTGGTGGCTGCTCGGCGCGCTGGTACTGGGTAGCGCGATCGGGGTGTTCTATTACCTGCGGGTAATGGTCACCTTGTTCATGGTTGAACCCAACCTGCGCCGCCACGATGCGCCGTTCAACTGGGGCCAGCGGGCTGGCGGGATCATGCTGCTGCTGGTCGCCCTGCTGGCCTTCGTGTTCGGCGTCTACCCGCAACCGCTGCTGGATCTGGTGCAACACGCCGGGCTGACGGGGATCATCCGGTAACCGCCTGGTTCAGGGCAGATTGATGGTGACCTTGTCACTGGTGTACAGATCCCAGGTGGCGATGAACAGCGCGGCAATCAAGGGGCCGATGACAAAACCGTTGAGGCCGAACACCGTCAGCCCGCCGAGGGTGGAGATCAGCACCAGATAATCCGGCATCTTGGTGTCCTTGCCGATCAATAGCGGTCGCAGGACGTTGTCCACCAGGCCAATCACGAAGATCCCGCAGAGCACCAGCGCCAGCCCGCGCCAGATGCTGCCACTAAGCAGCAGGTAAGCGGCAATTGGCGCCCAGACGATGCTCGAACCCACAGCCGGCAACAGGGACAGAAATGCCATCAGCACGCCCCAGAGCAATGGGCTGGGGATACCCAACAGCAAGAAGATCAGCCCACCGACAGCGCCCTGGATAATCGCCACGACAATATTGCCCTTCACCGTGGCACGCACCACCCGGGTGAACTTGATCTGCAAACGACGCTTTTCCGTGGCACCCAGCGGAATCGCCATGCGCAGCTTGCGCGTCAGTTCCGGGCCATCGCGCAGGAAGAAGAACAGCAGGTAGAGCATCACGAAGAAACCGACAACAAAGTGAAAGGTGCCTTGGCCGATGTCGAAGGCCTTGGTGGCGAGGAACTGGCTAGCCGCAAGGGCAGCACTGGCGATTCGCTCACGCAGGTCATCGAAGTTGCCCATGCCGACACTGTCGAGCAGACGTTGCAGGGACGGTGGCAGCATGTCCTTCATCCGTGCCACAGACATGCCGATGTCGAGCTCCCCGGACTCGAGGCGCTCGTAGATGGAACTCCCTTCCTGGACCAGCATGCCGGTGATCACGATCACCGGCAGCACCGCGACCAGCAGGCAGATAACCAGGGTGAGCAGCGCCGACATGTTGCCCCGCCCCCCCATGCGCAGCATCAGACGCCGCTGCACCGGGCCGAACACCACCGCCAGTACCACCGCCCAGAACAGCGCACCGTAGTACGGCAGGAGCAGCCAGCCGAAGGCCAGGGTCACGCCGACCAACAGGATCAGGAAGGTCTTTTGTTCAATGCTGGGCGGCAACATGGCTGGGTACTGGCATTAGGATATCTCTGGTTAGTCAGCAGAATAGCCGTCAAGTGCCAGCCCAGCGCCGACAGGCCTCGTTATTTGTCGACCCGACGCCAACCCCGAGCAGCCTGCATTGACTTACAACAGCATCGCCGCGCCCCAGCCGAACACCAGCAGCGGCAGGTTGTAGTGCAGGAAGGTCGGCACCACGCTGTCCCAGATATGGTTGTGCTGGCCGTCGACGTTCAGCCCAGAGGTCGGCCCGAGGGTCGAGTCCGAGGCCGGCGATCCGGCATCGCCCAGGGCGCCGGCAGTACCGACGATGCAGACAATGGCCAAGGGGCTGAACCCCAGTTGGACGCCCAGCGGCACGAAGATCGCCGCGATGATCGGCACGGTGGAGAACGACGAACCGATGCCCATGGTCACCAGCAGGCCGACCAGCAGCATCAGCAGCGCGCCGATGGCCTTGTCCTGCCCGACCAGCTCGGCCGCGCTGTCGACCAGGGTCTTGACCTCGCCGGTGGCCTTCATCACTTCGGCGAAACCAGCGGCGGCGATCATGATGAAGCCGATCATCGCCATCATCTTCATGCCTTCGGTGAACAGGTCATCGGCCTCTTTCCAGCGCACCACCCCGGATACCGAGAAGATCACGAAACCGACCAGGGCGCCGATGATCATCGAGTCCAGCCAGAGCTGCACGACGAATGCCGCAGCAATCGCCACACCGGCCACCAGCAGGCTCAACGGGTTGTAGGCCACATCGATGCGCTCGGCCTGCTCGATCTTCGCCAGGTCATAGACGCGCTTCTTGCGGTAGCTGAACAACACCGCCACCAGCAGGCCGAACAGCATGCCCAGCGCCGGAATCGCCATGGCCTCGGTGATGCTGATGCCCGTCACATCCACCCCGGCCTTGGCCACATTGGCCAGGAGGATTTCGTTGAGGAAGATGCCGCCAAAGCCGACCGGCAGGAACATGTAGGGCGTAATCAGGCCAAAAGTCAGCACGCAGGCGATCAGCCTGCGATCCAGTTGCAGCTTGCTCAACACATAGAGCAACGGCGGCACCAGTAGCGGAATGAAGGCGATGTGGATCGGCAGCACGTTCTGCGAGGCAATTGCCACCGTCAGCAGTAACGCGATCAACAGCCACTTGAGTAACCCACCCCCCTGCGCATCCTGTTTGCCGACCAGCGCCAGGGCCCTGTCGGCCAGCGCGTGAGCCAGGCCGGACTTGGCGATGGCCACCGCGAAGGCACCGAGCAAGGCATAGGACAGCGCCACCGTGGCACCGCCACCCAGCCCCCGGTTGAACGCCGACAGCGAACCTTCCAGCCCCAAGCCGCCGAGCACACCCCCGGCCAGGGCACCGACGATCAGCGCGACCACCACGTGCACGCGGCACAGGCTGAGGATCAGCATGATGCCGACCGCTGCGATTACTGCATTCATGAAGCGCTCCTGATGAAACTTTGCTGGAAAGACCCGAAATTGGATGCTGCCTGGCCACGTCGACGATGCCTGGCCACCGCCCCCTGATCGGCGACGCCAGCCGCCAAACAGCAGACTGACCGGCAACCGCCTGCACCCTGAAAAAAGTCGCGTACTCTGCCGTAAGCCTTGCGGGCTGTCAAAAATACAGCGTGCGGAATATTGACCGGGCCGTGCATAATCCCGCCCGACCACCAACCCACAGCCCCAACAAACCACAGTCATCTCGCCGCGACGCCACTGGTTCGTTCAAGAAAACCGCACCCGCGCCGATAGCCGACCAGTAGAACAACCAAGTCAGGAGCGTTCCATGCCGTTCAGCCGTCTTTCGATCCAGTGGAAAATCACCCTGCTTGCCGGCCTGTGCCTGTTCGCGATCGTGACGCTGCTGGTCGGTGCCTCGCTCTATCAAGCCACCCGCAGCGCCGAACTGGTGCGCACTGCCAGCAGCAGCATGCTGGCCGACAGTGCCAAGTTGCGCTTGCAGGCCCGTGGCGAGTTACAGGCGATCCGCATCCAGCGCTATTTCATGGACACCTACCAATACGGCAAAGGCTTGTCCCGGCAAATCCTGTTTCTCCGCGAGCAGGCCGAGAAGCGTTTTCTCGATGCCTTCGACCTGCGCGAAGACCTCACCCGGCAAGTGCGCAGCAGCCTGGAAGCCAACCCCTCGCTGCTCGGTCTGTACCTGGTGTTCGAGCCCAATGGGCTGGATGGCAAGGACGAACTGTTCGCCGAACAAACCGAACTCGGCAGCAACGACCAGGGGCGCTTCTCGCTGTACTGGTCGCAACCCAAGCCGGGGCAACTGGAATCTGAAACGATGAGCGAGGAGATGCTCAACGACACCAAGACCGGCCCCAGTGGCGACCCTTACAACGCCTGGTACACCTGCCCACGCGACAGCGGCACGACCTGTGTGCTGGAGCCCTATTACGACGAGGTCGGCGGCCAGCAGGTGCTGATGACCAGCATCGCCTTCCCGCTCGAACTGGACGGCAAGGTGATCGGCGTGGTCGGTCTCGATATCAGCCTGGACAGCCTGCAACAGCTGAGCGTGCAAGCCAATCGCGAACTCTATGATGGTGCCGGCCACGTCAGCATCTTCAGCCCGGCGGCATTGCTGGCCGGCCACAGCCGCGATGCCAGCCTGCTCAGCAGTGCGGTCGAGAAGGCTTACAGCGAGCATGCCGGCGAGTTGCGGCCCTTGATCAGCAGCGGCCAAGTCGCCCAACTGCAGCACGGCGGGATGCTCCGCGTGCTGCAGCCGTTCAAGCCGATTCCCGAGGCCAACCCCTGGAGCGTAGTGCTCGAAGTGCCCGAGCAGGAACTGCTCGCACCGGCTCTGCAACTGGAGCGGCAACTGGACCAGCGACGCACCGGCGACAGCGCAGTGGCGCTGACCATCGGCCTGCTGGCCATGCTCCTCGGCCTGCTGCTGATGTGGCTGACCGCCCGCGGGGTGACCCGGCCGATCCTGGGTGTCGCCGCCATGCTCAAAGACATCGCCAGCGGCGAAGGTGATCTGACCCGTCGCCTCGACTACCCCGGACAGGACGAACTGGGCGAACTGGCCGGTTGGTTCAACCGTTTCCTCGACAAGCTGCAGCCGATCATCGCCGAGGTCAAACGCAGCGTGCAGGACGCCCGCGGCACCGCCGACCAGTCCGCCGCCATTGCCGGCCAGACCAGTGCCGGCATGCAGCAACAGTTCCGCGAGGTCGACCAGGTGGCCACCGCCTTCCAGGAAATGAGCGCCACTGCCCATGACGTTGCGCACAACGCCGCGCAAGCCGCCGATGCCGCGCGCAGCGCCGACCAGGCCAGCAGTGAAGGCCTGGGGGTGATCGGCAAGACCACCGCGACCATCGAGTTGCTGGCCAACGAAATGAATGTGGCCATGCAGGAAGTCGAAGGCCTGGCCAACAGCAGCGAACAGATCGGCTCGGTGCTCGAAGTAATCCGCTCGATTGCCGAGCAGACCAATCTGTTGGCACTCAACGCCGCCATCGAAGCGGCCCGTGCCGGCGAGGCCGGACGGGGCTTCGCAGTTGTCGCCGATGAAGTGCGCAACCTGGCCAAACGCACCCAGGATTCGGTCGAGGAAATCCGCCAGGTCATCGAAGGCCTGCAAAAGGGCACCCGCGAGGTGGTCAGTACCATGCACAGCAGCCACCGCCAGGCCCAGGGCAGTGTCGAACAGGTCGAGCAAGCGGTGGCCGTACTGCAGCGGATCAGCCAGGCGGTGAGCGTGATCACCGACATGAACCTGCAAATCGCCAGCGCTGCCGAGGAACAAAGCTCGGTAGCCGAAGAAATCAACCGCAACGTCGCCTCGATTCGCGACGTCACCGAGACCATGGCCGGGCAAGCCGACGAGTCGGCCCAGGTCAGCCAGAACCTCAACCGCCTGGCCAACCAGCAGCAGAGCCTGATGGATCAGTTCCGCGTCTGAACGGCTGGTGCCTCATGACTTGCCGCCCAGGCCGGCGACCGCTAGCCTGGGCGATCAATTTCTATGGGATATCACCATGCTGAACATCGCCTTGGTTGCCGGCTCCGGCCGCAACAACAGCCAGTCGGGCAAAGTCGCCCGCTTCCTGCGTCAGCGCCTGATTCAACTCGAACAGACCACCGACCAACTGAGCTGCGTGATCGACCTGGGGCTGGCGCCACTGCCGCTGTGGCCTGCCGAGGACGCCGGCCCCTGGAACCTCTACAGCCAACAGCTGAAAAACGCCGATGCCGTCGTGATCGTCGCCCCCGAGTGGAACGGCATGGCCTGCCCGGCGATCAAGAACTTCTTCATCTACGCCAGCAAAGCCGAGCTGGCGCACAAACCGGGCCTGCTGGTCGGCGTTTCATCCGGCGTCGGTGGTGCCTACCCGATCAGCGAACTGCGCGCCTCCAGCTACAAGAACTGTCGTCTCTGCTACGTCCCCTAGCACCTGATCGTGCGCCAGGTCGAAAAAGTCCTCAACAGCCCCGAGCCCGCCAGCGAAGACGACCAGCGTCTGCGCGGCCGCATCGACTATGACCTGGATATTCTGGGCAAATACGCCAAGGCTCTGCAGCCCGTGCGTGAAAGCATCGACATGAGCAACCCGGCGTTTGCCAACGGCATGTGACCGAAGTGGTCATGCAGGAAGCCCAGCGCTGCAACTGCTTGCACGTGCTGGCGCAGAAAAATCGGACTGGATGCCAGGCGCTGCTGGCTAGTCGATCTAGAGGCACCTCCCTGTGCCAAAGGGGTGGCTCATCCCGATTCTGCCGGGCCCACCACTATTTCGAGTAACAACGATATCGATCAATGAGGGCTGCCATAAAGTGCCCTATCCCTCAGAATAGGCGACTTAAAACGGGTTTCCGAAGCACCGACTTGTTGCTCCTTTTGCTCCTTTTGCTCCTTTTGCTCCTTTTGCTCGAGCACGGTACCTGCAGCAGTGGGCTGCTCCTCGAGCATCCGCGCAAAACGTTGGCCGGAGTCCTGGCTGCGGTTGTTGCTCAGAAGAGCCTCTTGCTGCAGGCGATAGTCCATCAATCGGTCGCTGCCACTTTCTGCCAGCAACAGCCCGGTTTCGTTGGCCTGTACCGAGGTCACTGTCCACGCCATCAATACGGCCAGTGCCGTTGTATGCAGTATCAATGTCATAGTCTAATCCTCCAAATGAAGCACTTCCCCCCTTGTTCAGATTACTGCCGAGTCGTTCTGTTACAAGGCAACCGGTCGGCTGCAATCACTAGCCGATAAACGGATCTTGCTCGCGGATAAGCTCCAGCTTTATGGTGAAAATGCCTGTCAAAATCATCCGGCAGGTCTTGTTGTGACATGAATATAGGAAAATCGATTGCTCGGACTGCGCTACCTCTTATTGGTTTTTATCGGTCGCCGGCGGCAGATTCTGGCCGGCCTCCTGCTTGGTGGCGGACTGATCATGGGAACGGCCAAGGCGATGCCGCAACCACCGAAAGATCATCGCAATGAACAGCTGGCGCAGCGGTTTCAGGACTGGCAGTCACTGGTCGCCCTGTCGATGCATCTGAGCGATACCGAGAAGCTGAAGGCAGTCAACGCGTTCTTCAATGAGCAAATTCGCTATGGCGAAGATCAGGATCTGTGGGGGCAACCCGACTACTGGGCCTCGCCGCTGGAAACCCTCGAGTTGGGTGCCGGCGACTGTGAAGACTTCGCCCTGGCCAAGTACTTCACCCTGCGCCTGCTGGGTATCTCCGAGCAAAGCCTGCGCCTCGTCTACACGACCCTGGCCTCTACCAAGCAGGCTCATATGGTGTTGGGCTTCTGGTCCGATGATGGAGCGGCGCCGCTGCTGCTGGACAATCTGAACATGCAGATCCTGCCGATCATCGAGCGCCTAGACCTGCAAATGCAGTTCGCCTTTGGCCCCACTCACTTGTACCGCTTCGAGCAGAGCAGCTTGCAGGTAGCCGGCAACACCGAGTTACTGCCTCACTGGCAAGTGCTGATGAGCAGGATGAAACGCGAAGACGTTGCCCTGTCTGATGCAGCCAAGGTCAGTTTTTAACGACGACCAATTTGTTGAAAATGCAGGCAAGGCCGCCGCTACGAGGCGCCAAGCAGGTCGTATTCAACGCCCGGCATAACGCTTATGCACGAGAGGACAACGTTCAGTCGTGGCGCATTCGTCAGGCCTTGCGCAGCGACGGTTGCGGCAACTGGATATGCACGCACAAACCGCCCAATCGGCTGTCCATCAGCTCCAGCTGCCCACCCCAGGCATCGACGATGTCGCGTACGATGCCCAGGCCCAGACCGTGCCCGGCAACCTGCTCATCCATGCGAGTACCGCGGTTGAGGACTTCAGCACGCTGCTCGGCTTCGATACCTGGGCCGTCGTCATCCACCTTGAGCAGGTAACCGTCGGCCGTGCACTCGATGCTCAAGCACACCTGACTCGCCGCCCATTTGCAGGCATTATCCAGCAGGTTGCCGAGCAGCTCGAGCATATCCTCGCGATCCCAGGGCAGACGCAAGCCGGCTGCCGTCTGCCAATCCAGGCGCAAGCCGCGGTTGTGGATCATTGCCAGGGTGGCGAACAACCCTGGCAGCTCCTCGGCACAGACGAAGTGCGCACCAGGTAAAGCCTCCCCGGCCAGACGCGCACGGCCCAGCTCGCGCGTCAGGCGCTGTTCGATCTGCTGCAGGCTCTCGAGCAGGCTGGCGCGCACTTCGGGATAGGCTTGCAACTCGTCACGTCCGGCCAGACTGACCAGCACCGCCAGTGGCGTTTTCAGCGCGTGGCCAAGGTTGCCCAGGGCATTGCGCGAACGCTTGAGGGTGTCTTCGGTGTGCGCCAGCAGATGGTTGATCTGCGCCACCAATGGCTCCAGCTCGCGGGGCACGCTGCTGTCCAGCTCGCTACGCTGCCCCTGTTGCAGTTGGGCGATCTGCTGGCGTACCTGTTCCAGTGGGCGCAATGCGCGGCTGACGGTCAGGCGCTGCAACAGCAGGATCAGCAGCAAGGCGGCTACCCCCAGGCCCAGGCCCATTTGCCGTACACGGCGAAAGCTCTGCAGCACCGGCGTGTAGTCCTGGGCCACCTGGACCGCCAGCTGCTGGCCGAAGCGCTGATAGTCGCCGCGGTAGGTCAGCAGCAACTGGCCCTGCGGACCGTCGCCCAGCTCATCCTGCAGCCCAGGCTGCAATGCCGGCTGCATCTCGCTGTCCCACAGCGAGCGCGAGCGCCAGCTCTTGTCGGCAAAGTCGATGCGGAAATAATGCCCGGAGAATGGCCGCTGGAAAGCCGCGCTGAGGCGTTGTTCATTCAATTGGATGCCCTGCGGGCCACGCACCATGGCAACCAGTAGCGACTCGGCTTCATCGCGCAAATCGGCTTGCAGGTAACTGCGCAGGCCGAGATCGAACAGCCATAGGCTGGTCTGCACCAGGAGCAGGCCAATCACCAGCAATATGCCGATCAAGCCCAGGCTCAAGCGCCGCTGGATCGATTTCAAACAGCATCTCCACTGAACCGATAACCCTGACCGCGCCGGGTTTCGATGGTTTCCCGGCCGATCTTGCGCCGCAGGTGATTGACGTGCACCTCGATGACATTCGAGTCGCGCTCTGTCTCACCGTCATAGAGGTGCTCGGCCAGGTGGCTTTTCGAGAGGATCTGCCCGGCATGCAGCATGAAATAACGCAGCAGGCGAAACTCCACGGAGGTCAGGTCTATTTCCTCGCCATTGCGCCTGACGCACTGACGGCTTTCGTCCAGTAGCAAACCGGCCGCCTGCAATTGCGCCTGATTGGCCAGGCCGTGCGCACGCCGCAGTAACGCCTGAATCCGCAGCTGCAGTTCTTCCGGGTGAAACGGTTTGCTCAGGTAATCGTCGGCACCGGCTTTCAGGCCCTCGATGCGCTCAGCCCAGGAACCGCGTGCGGTGAGGATCAACACCGGGGTTGCCAGGCCACCCGCACGCCAGTGCTCCAGCACTTGCAAACCGGGCGTGCCGGGCAAGCCGAGGTCGAGAATGATCAGGTCGTAAGGCTCGCTGGCCCCCTGATACAGCGCATCGCGGCCATCGGCCAGCCAATCCACCGCATAGCCATGGCGGCTCAGGCCGGCGAGCAATTCGTCGGCCAGGGGCACATGGTCTTCCACTAACAACAGGCGCATTCAGTCGTCCACCTCGTCCTTCAGGATGCGCCCATCACGAGCGTCCAGCTCCAATTCGCGAACCACGCCTTGCGGCGTCAGTAACTCGACTTCATAGACCAGGATGTCGTCTTCCTCTTCCAGTTCGGCCTCGAGCAAGGTGGCGCCGGGGTAATGTTGCAAGGCCGAATCCAACAGTTGCTCGAGGGGCAGAATGTGCCCGGCCTGGCGCATGCGCAAGGCTTCATCCTGGTCCAGGTCGCGGGCGCTGGCACCGCCGTTCAGTGCGAGCAGAAGCAGGCCGCACAGCGCACTATTGCGCAGAGCGGTCTGCATCAATCGTCCTGCTGATTCTTGAGAATCTGGCCGTTGCTGGCGTCCAGTTCGATGTCCCATTGCACGCCTTGCGCGTCACGCACTTCGAGCTGGTAAATATAGCGGCCGTATTCTTCCTCCAGTTCGGTTTCTTCGATCTTGCCACCGGGATGCTGGGCCAGGGCAGCAGCATTGAGTTTTTCGAACGATTGGACGGTGCCCGCATCCCGCAGTTTCAGCGCCTCATCCGGGCCCAGGTCACGCGCCTGGGCGATACCGGCAGCGACGCTCAGGGCAGCAGCGGCAACTAGTGCTAGCAAGGCTTTCATGGTCAGTCTCCATAGGGTGGCAGCAGCAGGAGTCAGGTTACGGTGCAGGACTTAACTCAAGCTGAATTCAGCCAACTCCGCGACAAACCGTACCAGCATCATTCAGCGGATCAAGTGGCTTGGCCTGCCCATCCGGGGCTCTATAATCGCGATCTTGCGTGATGGAGGCGAACATGAGTGCGATTCGAATCAAGTATCCGGCCCTGACGATCAAGGCCGGCTCACGGGCCTTGACACGCATCCGCGAGCGCGGCTTGCAACCCGCCGACGTGGGCATTCTGCCCGGGGCTGCCGGTGGCCCCAAAGCCCTCGGTATCCAGGGCCTGGATCTGGTCTTGTTTGGCGACTGGTTGCCGCGGGCGCCACGTGAGCGCTCGCTGATCGGTGCTTCGATTGGCTCCTGGCGTTTCGCCAGTGCCTGTTTGCCGGATGCTGTCGCCGGTATTCGCCGCCTGGGCGAACTCTACAGCGCGCAGCGCTTTGCCAAGGGTGTGAGCATGGCCGAAGTCTCACGCAGTTGCCGGCAGATGCTCGACGACCTATTGGCCGGCCAGGACGCCCAAGTGCTGAGCAACCCGCACTACCGCTTGAATATCGTCGTGGTGAAGAGCCATGGCCTGCTCCAACATGATCACCGCGGCGTGCTGGGCCTGGGTCTGTCCTCGGTGATCGGCAGCAACCTGCTCGGGCGATCGCGACTGGCCCGGCACTTCGAGCGCTTGATCCTGCACGACGCACGCCTGGCCCCGCCGCTGGCTGAGTTGAATGACTTTCCTTCGTGCTACCTGGCGCTGGACAGCAGCAACCTGCGCCATGCCCTGCTCGCCTCCGGGTCGATCCCGATGATCATGCAAGGCGTGCGTGACATCCCCAGCGCAGGTCCGGGAACCTACCGGGACGGCGGCCTGCTCGATTACCACCTCGACCTGCCCTACAGCGGCAACGATATAGTGCTCTATCCGCACTTCACCGACAGAGTCATCCCCGGCTGGTTCGACAAAGGCATGCCCTGGCGCCGTGGCAATGCCGGACGCTTGCAGGATGTACTGCTGCTGGCCCCCTCGCGTGACTACCTGGCCCGTTTACCCCACGGCAAACTGCCGGATCGCAAGGACTTCAAGCGTTATCTGGATGATGACGCCGGCCGCGAACGCTATTGGCGCAAGGCCATGGACGAAAGCCAGCGACTGGGTGACGAGTTCCTCGAACTGGCGGACAGCGGCCGCTTGGCCGAGCGCATGCTGGCACTTTGACTCATCGATCGATTGCATCGGCAATCGCGGACGGTTAGGTTAACTCGCGCTCAACCACGGAAGGACGTTCATGAAACTTGCGGTCGCGATCATCCACGGCATCGGAACCCAACCCGACAGCCGCAATGACGAGGGCCAGCATGCCTTCGCCCAAGGCCTGATCGCTGGTCTGCGCCGACGCCTGGGCGTGCGAACCGCTGACGTGGCCTTCCAAAGTCTGTACTGGGCCAGCGTGCTGGACAAGCGTCAGCTGGCCTATCTCGAGCGTCTGCACGACCAGCCGATTCGCTGGCGCTGGATGCGCCGTCTGGTCACGCTGTTCCTCGGCGATGCCAGTGGCTACCGCAAGGTCAGCCAGGCTTACGACACCACCTACGAAGAAGTCCACCAGTGCCTGCGCAATGGTCTCAATGCCCTGCGCGCCAAGGTCGATGCAGACACACCGCTGGTGGTGCTGGCGCATTCGCTGGGCGGGCATATCTTCTCCAACTTCGTCTGGGACCAGCAGCGCATCAACAAGACCGCCAGTTGCCCACAAGACCCATTCCTCGCCCTGGAAACCCTGGCCGGGTTGGTTACCTTCGGCTGCAATATCCCTCTGTTCACTTTCGCCTACGACCCGGTGGTGCCGATACGCTTTCCCGGCCATTGCCTGAACGATCCGGTTCGCGAGCAAGCTCGCTGGCTCAACCTTTACGCGCCAGCTGACCTCTTGGGCTACCCACTACGTCCCCTACCGAGCTATGCAGATGTCGTCGCGGAAGACCGCGCCATGCCGGTCGGGCGCTGGTATCAGCGACATACACCGTTAAGCCACCTGGAGTATTGGGACGATAGGCACTTTCAGCGTTATATAGCGAGTTACCTGGAACAACTACTATCGGCCTGCGCGACCACCGCGCCTTGATTCGATCCAAATAAAGACGCCCCCGAATCCGTGACAGTCGCAGAATTACTGTCGGGATTCGGGGGCGCCTCGATTGCGCCGCGCTAGGATGGAGCGCGATTAACGGTCAGATTACCGATGCGATTTAAAGCTATTACCAAGCTGCCAGAGCCGGATTCCTCAGTGCATAGGCGTTAGCAGGAGTCCCCTCGCCTTGTTCACGGTTTTTCGCCCACTGTGTCAGCAGTGCCATGACCATGAAGCCGGCGGTGATCAACAGGGGATAAGCGGCCAGAATTTCGGTCAGCGAGTATTTCCAGGACAGCGGACGACCGACCCCCAACATGGCGGCATAGAACCAGGAGACGCCAGAGAGCGCGCCTGCAAAGAGTGCGAACATGCGCATGTTGAACTCTAGTTTGAGCAGTGACCCAGCCTTCTGCAGCGCAGGAAGCACCAGGCTGTGCAGCAGCATGCCATTAAAGGTCAATAACATGACGATGGTGATTTTAGCCTGCAACTTCGGGTTGAGCAGATAAGACAAGCCGTTGTCACCAATATCGACCCAGATAATCGCGAGACCGGTTATCCAGAGTATCACCAGCGCACCGGAGACAGTTTTCTGCAAACTTTCCATATGTTGAGCGTTTTGCAGGTGGCTCTGCTTGCCTTTAAATAATTCTTTAATCATTGCGACGTCGCTGGTTAATACCATGCCAATTGCAACGCAACAGGCGATCAGGTGCGCATAAACAATCCCTAAACGCATAAATTCCATGGTCGTTTTTTGATCAAAAAACGAAGTGATAATTGTAAAATCCATGGGTGCCTCTTTTTTTATTCAGGTGAATCAGACTATCTGCGTCATATGATTCATTTAGTTTTTACGTTTGCAGTGAAGAAATACTCCAGTGCAGTTTTCGGTTTCATATGCGAAACATCAAATGCATAACAGCCTGGCGAATGAACATCTCATCATCCGATTTCCTCTTTCAAAGGTAAAACTCCCCCCCACACATGATTCGCTCATGTTGAGAAAAGCTCCTGGATTGCTGAAAACGAGGGCAAAGCTCTCGCTCTCGTCTGGCTATTTTATGAGCAGAAAAACCCGATTATGTTCATTTTTTGATCGCTGAAGCCGACAAACGGCAGTGCTTTCATGGCCTAGAACGACGTCTGGCAACGCGTGGAGGCACCTGACAGCGCCGTGCTTGACGGTATTATCGAAGGTTCAAAGATTTTCTCGGCACAACCATGCAAAACAGCTCAGGGAAAGCGCGTATGACAGGCCGCACATTATTCACTTGCAAATGTGACTTTACGGTCGACTGCTGTCATCAACATGTATGACTGGCCGACGTAGCACCACGCGCCGCTGGCCCCTATGACTTTTGGGATTACTCGGAGAAACCGCCCCCATGAACGCCCCGCTGCGTTTTAACGAAGCACTGCTGATCGCCGATCGCGCCTTTCAACCTTTCCAGTGCGTCGCTTGGGCACCGCAAGACGGTACCGGCGAACTCAGCCTGACGGTCATCGACCGTACCAGCACCCGCCTACTGGGTCGCACCCAGTTGTCGAGCAGCATCTACAGCGACCCGATACAGCTGGCTAACGTGCTGAACAAGTCGCGCGCCGAATTGAGCCAGCAGGGTTACGACCTGGCTCCCTGGAGCATGCCGGAGTAATCCTCAGGCCGCTAAGGGCACTGTGAACCCAGGGTAGCGGTGCCCTCCCCTGATCTGATCTGGAACAGGTCGAACTGGCAATATCTGTGGGCTTATTGTCCTTGTTGCCATCCTTTCGCTGAGCGCAGACTGCATCCATTGCTCATCGAGACGCCCCCATGGATGCGCTGAAAACCATTGCCTGCCTGCTCTACCCGAATGTGATGAGCCTGGATGTGACCGGCCCGTTGCAGGTATTCGCCTCGGCCAATGTCGAGCGCCAACGTCAGGGCTTGCCGGCCTTCTATCGTCTTGTCGTGCTCGGCCAGCAGGTCGGCGCTGTCGCCACTTCGGCCGGGTTCCACCTGGTTGCCGAGCAGAGCTGGCACGAGGTCGACGTCGCACAGATCGACACCCTGCTGATTCCTGGTGGCCTGGGCGAACAGGCCCAATGCCAGAATCAGGAACTGTTGGCCTGGCTGCGTGCCGCCGAACCACAGGTGCGCCGCCTGGGCTCGGTCTGTTCCGGCGCACTGATCCTCGCCGCCGCCGGCCTGCTCGATGGCCGCCGTGCGACTACCCATTGGGCCGATGCGGACAACCTTCGCCAGGATTATCCAGGCGTCGAGGTACTCGCGGACTGCCTGCACACCTATGACCCGCAGGACCTGCACGGCAATGGTCATATCTTTACCTCGGCGGGTGTCACGGCGGGCATCGACCTGGCCCTGGCCCTGATCGAAGCCGACCTCGGACGTGTCACCGCGTTGGCGGTGGCGCGACGGCTGGTGATGTTCCTGCGCCGCCCGGGCGGGCAAGCCCAGTTCAGTTCCCTGCTCACTCCCGAGCCAAGCCGCGTGCCACGTCTGGCTGCCCTGCTCGAGTGGATCCCTGTGCACCTGGATGGCGACCTGTCGCTGGAGGTGCTGGCCGCTCAGGCACACATGACGCCACGCACGCTATCGCGGGTGTTCGTCCAGGAACTGGGCATGGGACCGGGGCGTTACGTCGAATGCATTCGTCTGGAAGCCGCGCGCAATCTGCTGCAGGACGCGCAAGCGTCGATCAGCACGGTGGCGCGCCTGACCGGCTTCGGCCACCCGGAAAACCTGCGCCGCACCTTCCACAAACACCTGGGTGTGAGTCCACAGGAATACGTCGAGCGCTTCGCCTGAGACTTAACCAAAGCAGGAGCCAAGCATGCTGCAACTGCGCCCCAACTGTGAATACTGCAACCGCGATCTGCCCGTGGACTCGTCTGAGGCGCTGATCTGTTCGTTCGAGTGCACCTTCTGCCGCGACTGTGCCGATCAGCGCCTGCACGGTAGTTGCCCGAACTGTGGCGGTGAACTGGTCAGACGACCAGTCCGTCCGGCAGCAAAATTCGAAGCGACCCGACCCGACTCACCAAGGAGAAACACCGTGACTACTGAAACCTCCGTTCGCCCACCCCTGCCGCCTTTCACACGGGAAAGCGCCATCGAGAAGGTCCGCCTGGCCGAGGACGGCTGGAACAGCCGCGACCCGGAGCGGGTATCGCTGGCCTATACCCTGGATACCAAATGGCGCAACCGTGCCGAGTTCGCCTTCAATCGGCAAGAAGCCAAGGGTTTCCTCACCCGAAAATGGGCCAAGGAACTCGACTACCGCTTGATCAAGGAACTGTGGGCGTTCACCGACAACCGCATCGCCGTGCGTTACGCCTACGAGTGGCATGACGACTCGGGGAACTGGTTTCGTTCCTACGGTAACGAGAACTGGGAATTCGATGATAACGGGCTGATGGCCAACCGCTTTGCCTGCATCAACGACATGCCGATCAAGGAATCCGAACGCAAGTTCCACTGGCCCCTGGGCCGTCGCCCCGATGACCACCCGGGCCTTTCGGAACTGGGCCTCTGAACGGTTCCAGCGGCGCATTGAACACGGATGTTCAGCCTGCTGAGGTGGCGCCGGGCCAATCAAGCACCAGTGCGCTGCGGAATGCCACGCGCTCTACCATCGTTTATCGCGTCGCCATGGTCCTGGCGATTGTCGCCGTCGCCAATGCCGGCGACCTGTTGTCGATCAGCCTGCCGCTCGGCGCCTTGGTGCTGGTTCTGCTGGCACGGCTGTACAACATCGCCAGCCATAGCGGCCGCCCCACAAATACCGATAAAGGCAGCAGCGCTGGGCGTTTTCTTCAGGCCTGCGGCGGCAGCGCTATCTGGTTGCTGCGGTAAACCTTGACCTGGTTGCGACCACCCTCCTTGGATGCATAAAGGGCCTGGTCAGCCCGCTCGATCAACTGTTGATATCCCTCAGTTGGGTCGCTCAGATCCGCCACCCCCAGGCTGATGGTGAACGGAATACCCTGCCCCTCATAGGTGACCTGCAGGGATTCGATGCGCCGACGCAGGCGTTCGGCAAACAGCATGGCACCGGCGCTGTCGACATCCGGCAGCAGGACCACGAACTCCTCGCCGCCATAGCGCCCGGCATAATCGGTATCGCGCACCTGCTCGCGCATCACCTCGGCGACGGCCTGAATCACCTTGTCCCCGGCCGGGTGACCATAGGTGTCGTTGACCTTCTTGAAATGATCGATATCGAACATCACCAGCGCGGCCTTGCTCTGATAGCGCCGGTGCCGGGCATATTCGTGCTGCAGGCACTCTTCCCAATAGCCGCGGTTGTTCAGGCCGGTCAAGCGATCGGTACGCGATAGTTGTTGCAACTGCAGGTTCGCCGCCTGCAATTGCTGCTTGTTAGTCGCCACACTGGTCACGTCGTAAATGATCAGGCAGACATGCTCGATACTGGTATTGGTGGCCTGTAGCGGCAGAATGGTAGTGTTCTGAAACATGAACTCTTCCTGCCCGGTGATCGGCTGGTAGTTCTTGAACTTCACCAGGTAGGGACGCTGTTCCCAGATGGTGAAAGCCGGCGTGCCCAGCGTCACTACCCCTTCGACCTTGTGGCGGAACCAGTTCTCCTCGATTTCGGGAAACAGGCTGAACAATGACTGCTGGTGAACTTCATGGGGCTGCAGGCCCGAGCGGTTCTCCATGAAGGTATTCCAGACCTGTATGCGGTATTCGCGATCCAGCACCACGACGCCGACATCGATGCTCTGCACCACGGCCAGTAGCCAGTGGAACTCGTTGAGATCCGGGTTTTCGTTCATATCAGTTCATCAGGTAAGCAAGCTTGTTGGAGAGCAACGGCACCGAGTCTTCAGTGAACAGCAGAAGCAGGTCGAAATGGATATGGTGACCTTCGATGCTGTAGCTGATTTCCACCGCCAGGGTGGTTTTCCAGCGCGGCCGGTTGAGCCTGATCAGCTCCTCGATGGAGGCATGCTCGCCCAGCACTATGGGATGGCTCTGGGAAAACTGCACATCGATCTGGCCGGCAATGCCGTTCAGGCAGGCGCCAATCAAGAGGGTGGACAAATCCAGGAGCATTTCGATGTCGGAATAGTCGGAGGAAAAACCACTCATCAACCGGGCCATGTCGCCCACTTCCGAGTCGTGGAAGATCAGCAGCGCCTCACCGGCGATGCCACTGCCGATAAACCCCTGGCATACGGCGGTAAGCCCGTCACCACGCTGGGCATCGGCCAGGGCCATGTGCAATTCGCCGACCTCGAACAGGCTGACATTAGGCACCGGTAATTGCACGAACACGCCCAGCAGCCTGGCCAGCAAGGCCGCCGCACGGCCCATGGCGACGTTGACCACCTCACGGAAGGCGTCGAAAAAGTTGATGGCGGACTCATCGTCGACCGCGCGCAAGCTCAACTCTCTCGCGCTACCAGCGAGCAACCCCAGGCGCTCGAGGTTTTGTCGCAGCAGGTCCGGATCGGCCGGTTTCTGCACGAAGGCCAGCGCCCCAAGCGCCATGACCCGCTGCAATGCCTGCTCCTGAACATCGCCAGACACCACTATGACCTTGCAGGACAGACCTTCGGCCTGCAGGGCAGTCAGCACCTGATAGCCATCCATCTCGGGCATGGTCAGGTCGAGCAGCATCACATCGGTCTGCCCCCGCCGCAGAATCGCCATGGCCTCGATGCCGTTGGCTGCCTGCTCGATGGCGACCGGCCAGTCGGCAGGCAGCGCACGCAGCAATTGCTTGCGCGCCATGCTGGAGTCGTCACAAATAAGCAGTGTACTGGCGGTCATGCGCATCACTTTTTATTGTTGTCTGCCGGCCGGGATCCCGGCAGATCAGCTGTATCCAGTATCGATAGGCAAGTTTGCCGGTGCTTCATCTTAGCGGTAGACAGCAGTTTTACGGCAAAACACCAGTCAATGGTAAAGATACAAACAAAAAAGGTGGCCATTGGGCCACCTTTTGCAGAACTGACTGAACAGACGCCTCAGTAGTAGGCGTTTTCCTTGTTGCTGTGGTCGGTCACGTCGCGCACACCCTTGAGTTCCGGGATGCGCTCAAGCAGGGTTTTCTCGATGCCTTCCTTGAGGGTCAGGTCGACTTGGCCGCAGCCCTGGCAGCCACCGCCAAACTTCAATACCGCGATGCCGTCTTCGACCACATCGATCAGGCTCACTTCACCGCCGTGGCTGGCCAGCCCCGGATTGATCTCGGTTTGCAGGTAATAGCTGATGCGCTCGTTGAGCGGGCTGTCTTCATTGACCATCGGCACCTTGGCATTCGGCGCCTTGATGGTCAGCTGGCCGCCCATGCGGTCGGTCGCGTAGTCGACCACGGCATCTTCCAGGAAGGGTTCGCTGACCGCATCGATCCAGGCAGTGAAGCTGGCCAGGGCAATTGCGGTGTCATCCGGCTTCTCCTCGCCCGGCTTGCAGTAGGCGATGCAGGTTTCGGCGTACTGGCTGCCCGGCTGGGTGATGAAGACACGGATGCCGATGCCCGTGGTGTTCTGCTTGCTCAGCAGGTCAGCCAGATAATCGTGGGCAGCGTCGGTAATGATAATGGTGCTCATGGCAACTCCTCGCAAACATGAACGCAGTGTACGCCAACCTCCGGCCTCCGATAAAGCCCGAGCGTTTAACTCGGAGAAAGACAGATGTAACAAGAGGCGCACCTGCGAGTCCACACTGCATAGCCATCGCCGGAACCGCCTGATATGAAGCGCCTACTGCCAGCCCTATGCGCCGCGTTGCTGATCGCAAGTCCGCTCGCCCAGGCCGAGCGAGGTCTGACTATCCGCAGCGGGGAAATGGCCACCCCGGTGCTGGAACTGTTCACCTCGCAAGGCTGCAGTTCGTGCCCGCCCGCCGAACGCTGGCTGTCCGCGCTCAGCGAGCATCCGCAGCTCTGGCGCGGCTTTATTCCGCTTGCCTTCCATGTCGACTACTGGGACCGGCTGGGCTGGCCCGATCCCTTTGCCAATCCGGGTTACAGCGCACGTCAGCGGGCTTACGCGCGCAGCGGTGCCAGCCGTGCGGTGTATACCCCCGGCTTCATCCTGGCCGGGCGAGAGTGGCGTGGCTGGTTCCGCGGCGAAGCACTGAAGCTGCCGAGCAGCGCGCCCGTCGGGACGCTGACCCTGCACCTGGACGGCGACAGGCTGCGCCTGTCCTTCAGCGAGAGTCAGCCGGCACCTGCGGGGCTGGTCGCCCATGTCGCGCGACTCGGCTTTGGGCTGCGCAGTGCCGTGACCCGCGGTGAGAATGCCGGGCGTACCCTCGAACACGACTTCGTGGTGCTGACCCTGCAGCAAATCGATGCCAGTGCGCCCCACCGCTGGCAAGCGCGCCTGCCAGCCGACCCGCGCGGTGAGCGCCAGGCCCTGGTCGCCTGGCTGAGCACGCCAGGTCAGCCCGCACCCTATCAGGCCGTCGGCACCTGGCTGCCTGACGCAAGCACAAGCGGTTTATAGCGGCATGGACCGGCGGTGCTCCTGCGCTACCGAGGTAGCCTTTCACTCTGCGCCTGCCCACTCGCCTCAGAAGGTGCGGCCGCAGTAGACGAGCGTCATTTCACAAGCTCTCAGTACCCAGACCGCCAGCTTTTACAGATTCTCATAGCGGTTCATATCCAGCACGCCGGCCTCGACCGGTTCGGTTTCGCGGATATACGCCGACAGGTCATGGAAATAGCGCCAGAACTCGGGATGGCTGCGACGAATGCCCCAGCGCTCGACCAGCTTGTCGAAGGCCCGGGCATCACGCGCCGATTCCAGGCTGCGCACGAACTCCGGAACCTCCTGCGCCGCGAGGCTGAACATGAAGTTCGGGTAACTGGTCAGCACCCCCGGGTACACGCTCAGGGTATCCAGCGCCGGCTGATAACGCAGCTCCTCGCCATACATGAAGGCCACGTTGCTGTGCGCGCGGTTGCGCAGCAGGCTATAGACCTCGCGCTTGCCATCGGCCAGTTCGACGCGCAACAGGGTCGCTTCCGGCAGCTGGTGAATGACCTTGAGTCCGCCGGCCGGCTTGCCGGTCAGGCGACTCAGCGCCTGCTCGGCCGCTTGCAGCTCGGCCGGCAGCCCGGCGCGATGGCAGTGCACGCCACTGCAGCGGTTGATCGGGTCGGGCCGCGCGTTGAGGCTGCCATAGCGGCTCAAGAGCGCCTCGGCAAAGCCACGCTTGGGCTCTTTTGCAGGCAACTGCAGGGCAGTCCGAGTCTCGGTATCGATGCGCTGGTAGTCCAGCCACAGCTTCAGCTGGCCACTGTACTGATACCAGTCATTGAGGATCGTCTGGCGAGCGTCAGCCGGCATCAAGCGCAGGAAGTTCTGCTCGGCGCCGTTACGGATCAGATCGAAATACAAGCGCGTCTGCGCCTGATGCGACAGGTTGCCGAACACATCGAAGTTGACCACCAACTGGTAATAGGCGCGCTCCAGCAGCGGATAGTCCATCCACCAGAGGGTCTGCGGGATCTCGCCGATCAGGCCCTTGCGCACCGAGGCGCTGTCGTGCTGGCGGAAGATACTCAGCAGCGCATTGTCGTTGCCGGCCCAGATATGCGCCCAGCTGGGTGCCGGGGCAGCGGCGTAGCTGCGCATGCGCAAGGCCTCGTACTCATTGCGCCGGTTGCGATAAGTCCGCCACAGACTGAGCAGATTGCCGATATCGTCGAACTGACCGGGCATGGCCAGCAGCGGTGTCGCCTCGGCGCGGTAGTTGGCATCGACCATATACAGATCGTGCCGCGGGTCCTGGAACACCACCCAGAAGTTGTCACGGATCACGTCAGTGGCAATCTGGCCTCGGCATACAGGGCCACGGATAAAGGTGCGCACGAAGTATTCGGCGTTATCCAGCATGAACTGGTAGCGCGCCTGAGGCGGAATCGCCGCGAAGGTCTCGAATGGATTGGCGCGGCGCTGGGCGCCATAGCCGGGCAGCGCCTCCACCTGCCAATCATCGGCAAAGAACAGCTGTTTGACGCGCGCCAGCTTGTTCGCGCTGAGCGGATAGGTCATGTGAGTCTTGTGCACGATCACGCCCTGAACCGGCGTCAGACGATAATAGAATGTGCCACCCGGATCTTCATTGGGTCGACGCGTAGCAATAGGGTCGACCGGCTGTCCAGTTGGGGTGCGCGAACGCAGCAGCTGGAAAAAATGCCCGGACTCGCCACCACTGAAATACAGGTGCGCGAGAAACAGGTGCTCGTACAGCCAGCGCGAGACCAGGCTCTCACGCGCACCCGGCGCATTGAGAAAGCGCTCCCAGGCCTCGACCTGCGCCGCCTCGGCCTTACTCGCCTCGAGTGCGTGCCGATCGACGGGCGCGCCCTGCTCCAGCCAGCGCTGCAGGGTCTGATAATCCACCTCGCTCAGACCGGCAACCGCGAAGGGCATGCCGGCCTGTGGGTTGTCCTTGGCGAAGTCAGTGAACTGATCTGGCCGCGGACACTGATTGTCGCGTCTGATGCCGATATCCAGCCCGGCCGGCAACTTGGCATTGGCCTTGATCGTTTTGCTGTGGCCCAGCTCGATCATGCGGGTCAGCAACGCCGCCTGGCTGCCCTGCTGTTCCAGCACCGAAAAGAAATCCTTGCGCCGCCAGGCCGCGCTGCCATGCGCATCGAGAAACAGCCGCGTGGTGTTCTGCGCCTTGAGGCGCTTGCCGTCGTATACCGGCAGCGTGTTCGCCCCCCGCTCGACGCCCTCGGCGCTGCCCAGATTGAGCTGGCAAGGCGCGTCGTAGCAGGCATGGCAGGCCACGCAATACTGGGTAAAAATCGGTTGAATATCGCGACTGTAGGAAATCGGCTCTGCCGCCACCAGCGCACTGACAAACAACAAGCAAGCGCCGAGCATTGCGCGATAAGGCATGTACCTATTCCTTGGGTAACCGTAATTAGCAGGCCGTTGAAACTAGTGAGTTCGACTCTCGCGCAGCGCACATAGCTCAGTGCGCAACATGAGCGCAATTCATGCAAAAGACCGAGGCACTGCAAAAGCGTGCAGCTTTGTTATCATTGCGCATCCCATTGTGTCAGCTTTGCTCAGGTAGATCCTCCCATGTCCCTGTCCGATCGTAGTGCCCGCCTCCACGCCCTTCAGCAAGCCTTGAAGGAGCGCATCCTGATCCTCGACGGCGGCATGGGCACCATGATCCAGAGCTACAAACTGGAGGAAGAGGACTACCGCGGTACGCGCTTCGCCGACTGGCCCAGCGATGTGAAGGGCAATAACGACCTGCTGATCCTCAGCCGTCCGGATGTAATCGGCGCCATCGAGAAGGCCTACCTGGATGCTGGCGCCGACATTCTCGAAACCAACACCTTCAACTCCACCCAGGTATCCCAGGCCGACTATGGCATGGAAGCGCTGGTCTATGAACTGAACGTCGAAGGCGCACGCCTGGCGCGTCGGGTGGCCGATGCCAAGACCCTGGAAACACCGGACAAACCGCGTTTCGTCGCCGGCGTCCTCGGCCCGACCAGTCGCACCTGCTCGCTGTCGCCGGACGTCAACAACCCCGGCTACCGCAACGTCACCTTCGACGAGCTGGTGGAGAACTACAGCGAAGCGACCCGCGGCCTGATCGAAGGCGGCGCGGACCTGATCCTGATCGAGACCATTTTCGACACCCTCAACGCCAAGGCGGCGATCTTCGCCGTGCAGCAGGTGTTCGAGGACGATGGCGTTACGCTTCCGATCATGATCTCCGGCACCATCACCGACGCCTCCGGCCGCACCCTGTCCGGGCAGACCACCGAAGCGTTCTGGAACTCGGTGCGCCATGCCAAGCCGATTTCCGTGGGCCTGAACTGCGCCCTCGGCGCCAAGGACTTGCGCCCCTACCTGGAAGAGCTGGCAAACAAGGCCGAAACATTCGTCTCCGCCCACCCCAACGCCGGCCTGCCGAATGCCTTCGGCGAATACGACGAAACCCCGGCAGAAACCGCGGCGGTGATCGAGGAGTTCGCCCAGAGCGGCTTCCTCAATATCGTCGGCGGCTGCTGCGGCACCACCCCGGCGCATATCCAGGCGATTGCCGAGGCGGTGAGCAAGTATCCGCCGCGGGCCATTCCGGAGATCCCCAAGGCCTGCCGCCTGTCGGGCCTGGAGCCCTTCACCATCGACCGCAACTCGCTGTTCATCAACGTCGGCGAGCGCACCAATATCACCGGTAGCGCCAAGTTCGCCCGACTGATCCGCGACGACAACTACACCGAAGCCCTGGAAGTCGCCCTGCAGCAGGTCGAAGCCGGCGCCCAGGTGATCGACATCAACATGGACGAGGGCATGCTCGATTCGCAGAAGGCGATGGTCACCTTCTTGAATCTGATCGCCGGCGAGCCGGACATCTCCCGCGTGCCGATCATGATCGACTCCTCCAAGTGGGAGGTGATCGAAGCCGGCCTGAAATGCATCCAGGGCAAGGGCATCGTCAACTCGATCTCGATGAAGGAAGGCGTCGAGCAGTTCAAGCATCACGCCAAACTGTGCAAGCGCTACGGCGCGGCCGTGGTGGTGATGGCCTTCGACGAAGACGGCCAGGCCGACACCGCCGCGCGCAAGCGCGAGATCTGCAAGCGCAGCTACGACATCCTGGTCGATGAAGTCGGCTTCCCGCCGGAAGACATCATCTTCGACCCGAACATCTTCGCCATCGCCACCGGCATCGAGGAACACAACAACTACGCGGTGGACTTCATCGAGGCCTGCGCCTACATCCGCGACCACCTGCCCCATGCCCTGACCTCGGGCGGCGTGTCTAACGTCTCGTTCTCGTTCCGCGGCAACAACCCGGTGCGCGAAGCGATTCACTCGGTGTTCCTCTACTACGCGATCCAGAACGGCCTGACCATGGGCATCGTCAACGCCGGCCAGCTGGAAATCTACGACCAGATTCCCAAGCAGCTGCGCGATGTGGTGGAAGACGTGGTGCTCAACCGCACGCCGAACGGCACCGAGGCCTTGCTGGCGATCGCCGACAACTACAAGGGCGATGGCAGCGTCAAGGAAGTCGAGACCGAGGAGTGGCGCACCTGGCCCGTCAACAAGCGCCTCGAGCACGCGCTGGTCAAGGGCATCACCACCCACATCGTCGAAGACACCGAGGAGTCGCGGCAAGGCTTCAGCCGCCCGATCGAGGTGATCGAAGGCCCGCTGATGTCGGGCATGAACATCGTCGGCGACCTGTTCGGCTCGGGCAAGATGTTCCTGCCCCAGGTGGTGAAATCCGCGCGGGTGATGAAGCAGGCGGTGGCCCACCTGATTCCCTTTATCGAGCTGGAAAAAGGCGACAAGCCGGAAGCCAAGGGCAAGATCCTCATGGCCACGGTCAAGGGTGACGTGCACGACATCGGCAAGAACATCGTCGGCGTGGTCCTGGGCTGCAACGGCTACGACATCGTCGACCTGGGCGTGATGGTGCCGGCGGAGAAGATCCTGCAGACCGCAATCGCTGAGAAGTGCGACATCATCGGCCTGTCCGGGCTGATCACGCCGTCGCTCGACGAGATGGTCCATGTCGCCCGCGAGATGCAGCGCCAGGGCTTCAACCTGCCGCTGATGATCGGCGGTGCCACCACCTCCAAAGCCCACACCGCGGTGAAGATCGAGCCCAAGTACCAGAACGACGCGGTGATCTACGTCACCGACGCCTCGCGCGCGGTCGGCGTGGCCACCCAGTTGCTGTCCAAGGAGCTGAAGGCCGATTTCGTCGAGCGCACCCGCCTCGATTACATCCAGGTGCGCGAACGCACCGCCAACCGCAGCGCGCGCACCGAACGGTTGAGCTACGCCAAGTCGATCGAGAACAAACCGCAATTCGACTGGGCGACTTATCAGCCCAGCGTGCCGAGCTTTACCGGGGTCAAGGTGCTGGAGGACATCGACCTGTCCGTCCTGGCCGAATACATCGACTGGACACCGTTCTTTATCGCCTGGGACCTGGCCGGCAAGTACCCGCGCATCCTCGGTGACGAAGTGGTCGGTGAAGCCGCCACTGCGCTGTTCGAAGACGCCCAGGCGATGCTGAAGAAGCTGATCGACGAGAAGCTGATCCGCGCCCGCGCCGTATTCGGCTTCTGGCCGGCCAACCAGGTGCAGGACGACGACCTGGAACTCTACGGCGATGACGGCCAACCGCTGGCCAAACTGCACCACCTGCGCCAGCAAACGATCAAGCCCGACGGCAAGCCGAACTTCTCCCTGGCCGACTTCGTCGCCCCCAAGGACAGCGGCATCACCGATTATGTCGGCGGTTTTATCACCACCGCCGGCATCGGCGCCGAGGAAGTGGCCAAGGCCTATCAGGAGGCCGGCGACGACTACAACTCGATCATGGTCAAGGCCCTGGCCGACCGCCTGGCCGAAGCCTGCGCCGAATGGCTGCACCAGCAGGTGCGCAAGACCTGGTGGGGCTACGAGCCGGACGAACAGCTCTCCAACGACGAGCTGATCAAGGAAGCCTACAAGGGCATCCGCCCCGCCCCCGGCTACCCCGCCTGCCCGGATCACACCGAGAAAGGCACCCTGTTCGACCTGCTCGATCCGGCCGCCAAGGAAGGCCAGGCCGGCCGCAGCGGCGTGTTCCTCACCGATCACTACGCCATGTTCCCCGCCGCCTCGGTCAGCGGCTGGTACTTCGCCCACCCGCAGGCGCAGTACTTCGCCGTCGGCAAGATCGACAAGGATCAGGTGGAAAGCTACACGGCGCGCAAGAACCAGGCCCTGAATGTCAGCGAACGCTGGCTGGCGCCCAACCTCGGCTACGACAACTAGCCCATAACCAGGCCCGCCAATGCGGGCCTGGTTGTTTCCGGCCAGGCCAGGCCAAACCATGACCAGGCCAAGCCAAGCCAAGCCAAGCCATGGATCGGGGTAATCGCTACAATCGCCACCTCGCGTATTTCGATATCCCTCGTGCTGGAGTCTTATGTCGACCCTGGAATTAATTGCATCGGTTATTGGCGTTGTGGCTGTCTGGCTGACGGTAAAGCAAAACCCGTGGTGCTGGCCCATCGGCCTGGTCATGGTGGTCATGTATGGCTGGATTTTTTACAACGCAGCGCTGTATTCGAACATGCTGCTGCAGGGCGTTTATGCCGCCCTGCAACTCTATGGCTGGTGGCAGTGGACGCGTGGCGGCGATGGCCAGGCGGGCGTACGCGTCAATCGGCTGAACCAGCACGGTGTGCTGTTGAGCCTGGCTGCCGGGGCTATAGGCGCATTGCTGCTGGGTTACCTGATGGTGGCATTCACCGATGCCGCCGCGCCCTGGCAGGATGCAACGCTCAGCGCTTTCAGCCTGGTTGCGCAAGTCTGGATGGCGCAGAAACGCGTGGAGTGCTGGCCGCTGTGGGTCATCCTCGACGTGCTGTTCGTGGCGCTGTTCCTGCAGCACGGCCTGTACCTGACCGCAGGGCTGTATGCGCTGTTCACCGTGCTGGCGCTCAATGGCTGGCTGACCTGGCGCCGTGACCGCGCCTTGGCCCTGGCATGAAGGTGCTGGTCTTGACCGGGCCGGAGTCCAGCGGCAAAAGCTGGCTGGCTGGCAAACTCCACAGCGAGTTTGGCGGTGTCGTGGTCGGTGAGTACGTTCGCTACTTCATCGAGCAGACCCAGCGCGACACCTGTTATGCGGATATCGAGCAGATCGCGCGCGGCCAACTGCAATGGGAAGACCAGGCCCGCGCCACCCGACCGGAGTTGCTGATACTCGACACCCACCTGCTCAGCAATATGCTCTGGAGCCAGGAACTGTTTGCCGACTGCCCCGCCTGGATGGAACAGGCGCTGCTTGAGCGCGAATACCATCTGCACCTGCTGCTCAGCCCAGACCAGGTGCCGTGGATGGATGATGGCCAGCGCTGTCAGCCAGAGCTGACTCAACGGCAACAGTTCCATCTGCGCTGTGAACGCTGGTTGCGCCTGCATCGGCAGCCTTTGCAGTGCATCCAGGGCGACTGGCAGCAGCGCCAGACCCAGGCCTTGCAGGTGGTGCGGCAGTGGCTTGAGTCAAGCTGAGGCAACACGGGGCCAAGCCAGCGCAGGCACACGACAGTGCTGGCTGGCAGCCAACTGTTGGGAATGGCGGCGAAGCTATCGGTGGAAAAGGCATCGGGGCTTTAAATTCCGCAGGAGTGGATGACGCTTATTCATCCACCCTATTTACCGCCGCATTGATGTGCAGCGATATCCGCCACTCAACTCAGCCGCGTAGTCGACTTGCGGATGATCTTGATCGAATGCTTGAGCGTCGGCTTGCGCGTCACGCTGATCGCCTTGCGGGTAACGGTATCGATGGTGATATTCCAGAAGCCGCTGCTCGGTACGGTGATTTTCGCCGGGAAGCTATCGAAAGCGCCGCCGTGGTAGGAGTGCCGGCCGCCATTCTTGAAGCTGCGGAAATTCGCGTCGCTCATCAGGCGGATATTGCAGGTCTGCGAGCACTCGATCACGACGACGTCGTCTTCATTGAGGTGTTCGCGCTGGTGTATGTATTTCATCTACCGCTCCGCACTGCTGGGTCAGGCCAATCAAGGCGCTAGTATGAGTGTGCGGGCGGGCTTGAGCAAAGCACTCGTCACGCCGCCATGCAATAAACCTCGCCAGGCAACGGATACCGCTGCCGCCTGCGCGGTGATAGCATGCGCGCCCCATGCAGATCGAAGATTTTCACCAGTGCCTCGCCGACCTCGGTGCCAAGCCCATGCATATCGGGCGGATCAGCCGTGCCTGGCTGCAAGGCAAACCGCTGGATAGTGGCACGCGCAACCAGAAGACCGAGAACTTTCTGCCGCTTGCGGTGCGCAATGCCCTGCCGCAGTTGACGGAAGCGCTCGACGCCCTCGCCCGCCTCAGCTCCGAGCACCCGGCGGCGGACGGCTCGGCGCGTTTACTGGTGGAGCTGGCCGACAAGCAGATGGTGGAAAGCGTGCTGCTGCCGCGCGATGGCCTGTGCGTGTCGAGCCAGGTCGGCTGCGCGGTCGGCTGCGTGTTCTGCATGACCGGCAAGAGCGGCCTGCTGCGCCAGTTGAGCACGGCCGAGGTCGTCGCCCAGGTGGCGCTGGCCCGGCGTTTCCGCCCGGTGAAGAAGGTGGTGTTCATGGGCATGGGCGAGCCGGCGCACAACCTCGACAACGTGCTGCAGGCCATCGACCTGCTCGGCACCGATGGCGGCATTGGTCAGCGCAACCTGGTGTTCTCCACCGTAGGCGATCCGCGGGTGTTCGAGCGTCTGCCGCAACAGCGCATCAAACCGGCGCTGGCCCTGTCGCTGCATACCACCGATGCAGAACTGCGCCAGCAACTGTTGCCGCGCGCGCCACGTATCGACCCCGAGGAGTTGGTCGAGCTGGGTGAAACCTACGCCCGGCAGATCGATTATCCGATCCAGTACCAGTGGACGCTGCTCAAGGGCATCAACGACAGCCAGGCCGAAATGGACGGCATCCTGCGTCTGCTCAGGGGCAAGTACGCGATCATGAACCTGATCCCCTATAACAGCCTGCAAGAGGATGAGTTCCAGCGCCCGGACGGCGAGCGCATCGTACAGATCGTGCGCTATCTGCACAGCCGCGGCGTGCTGACCAAGGTACGCAATTCCGCCGGCCAGGATATCGACGGTGGCTGCGGCCAGTTGCGTGCGCGGGCGGTCGAGGTGCTCGACCGCCGTCGCCTGGTTGAGCGCACAGCTGGCGTGTGAGACCGAGGCACGCGGCGAGCCGCTGCTGACATAGGCGATTGTCGATGTCCCACCGCATGCCTCGACGTCCGCCCACGGGTTAAGATGCGCACCACCTCCGGCGCCTAGCATCCTGCCTGCCGGGTTAACAGGCCCACAGCGAACCCTGCATGATCGAGCGTCAACGCCTTCGCCACATCCTCACTCTCGGCCTACCGATTATCGGCGGCATGCTCAGCCAGAGCCTGCTCAACCTGGTGGATGCGGCCATGGTCGGCCATCTCGGCGAGAAGGCACTGGCCGGCGTCGGCATCGGCAGCTATGCCAACTTCATGGCCATCGCCCTGGTCATGGGTCTTGGTGCCGGCGTGCAGGCCCAGGTCGCGCGGCGCCGCGGAGCAGGACGCTTGGACGAACTGGCGGCGCCGCTGAATGTCGGCATGCTGATCGCGCTGTGCCTCGCCCTGCCGTTGACGGTGTTCTGCTGGTTGAACGCCCAGCCGATCATTGGACTGCTGTCGGGCGACCCCGAAGTACTGGGCATCGGCACCGCCTACTTCGAGTGGCGGGTGCTGGCGATTTTCGCCGTCGGTCTGAACTTCTCCTTCCGCGGCTACTGGAATGGCAGCCACCGCTCCGGCGTCTATATGCGCACCCTGGTGATCATGCACCTGGCCAATGTGCTGATCAGCTACTCGTTGATCCACGGCCTCTTCGGCTTACCGCAGATGGGCGCGCCCGGCTCAGGGCTGGGCACCGCTCTGGCGCTGTACCTGGGCTCACTGATCTATGCCGGGCAGACCTGGCACAGCGCTCGCCGCCAGGGTTTTCTGACCCGCCTGCCCAGCGCCATTGACCTGCGCAGCATGCTGCGCCTGTCGCTGCCCAACTCGGCCCAGCAATTCTTCTTCGCCACCGGCATTACCGCGCTGTTCTGGATCATCGGCCAGGTCGGCACCGCCGAGTTGGCGGTCGCCCATGTGCTGATCAACCTGGCGCTGCTGCTGATCCTGCCGGCCATCGGCCTGGGTATGGCCGCCACCACTCTGGTCAGCCACAGCTTGGGCGAAAAGGACTTCGACGCCGCCCATCGCTGGGGCTGGGAGGTGGTCAAGGTCGCGGCCGTCGGCCTGATGCTGCTGGGCACACCCTTCTGGCTTTACCCGGAACTGATCTTGCGACTATTCGTCAGCGATCCGGCGCTGATCGAACTGGGCAGTTGGCCGTTGCGCCTGACCGGCATGGGCATGGTGCTGGATGCCACCGCCCTGGTGCTCACCCAGGCACTGCTCGGTGCCGGCGCCAGCCGCACGGTGATGCTGGTCAGCCTGGGCAACCAATGGCTGTTCTTTCTGCCTCTGGCTTATCTGCTCGGCCCCATATTGGGCTATGGTTTGCTCGCTATCTGGAGCCTGCAGATTCTCCAGCGCGGCCTCGCCTCGGTGATCTTCGCCGTGATGTGGCAACGGCGGGGCTGGACCCAGATCCAGCTGTGAGAGACTATCGCTGGATGATCGACAGGCCTGACCAACCGCAATTCAGGGGTTCATATGAGCAAGCAGGATGATCCAGACGACAAGCCGCTGACGCTATGGGAAATGCTGCAGAGTATCCTCGCAGCGGCCATTGGCGTACAGAGCGGCAAGAAGCGCAGCCGTGACTTCAGCCGCGGCAAACCCAGCCATTTCATCATCCTCGGGCTGCTGTTCACCCTGCTGTTCGTGCTGGTGATCTTTGCCGTGGTCAAACTGGTGCTGCATTTCGCAGGCGTTTGAATTAGCGCAACAAGGCCTCGATAGAGCAGTCATAGCCCTGCAAACGTGGATTGAGCACGGCACTGAAACGGCGAAAATCCAGGTTGGCCTCATGCCTGTCGATGCGCCGCAGCAGACGTAGCGACTCCTGCTTGTTGAGCATGCGGAACAAATCAGCCTGTTGATCCTTGCCGTCGCGCGCGGCGAAGTCCAGGCCGGCGGCGTGATCGTGGAGCATGACCATGGCGCAGCCGCCAAGAATGAAATGACCGCTGACCAGCACACTGATACGCTCGTCAACCCGCGCCTGCAGCACTCGTGTTGAATTGTTCAATGCCGAATAACGCAGTTGCCGCCCCTGCTCCTCAGCCGCGCGCATGACACCAAACGCCATCTCGTCATTCGCCGCCCACACCAGACTGACATCGGGATAACGCGCAAGCAGGACTCGAGCCTGCTCATAGGCTCGCTGGCTCGACCATTCGCCGTATAGCAGCTGCTTTAAACGCATGTGCGGGTGCTCGGCCAGCGCACGGTGCAGGCCGGCCTCGCGCAATGTGGCAGATGGCGTCTGCTTGATGCCCGAGAACGCGACCATTTCGCCAGCGCCAGCCGGTGCCATGGCGATCAAAGCCTTGGCCATCAGGTAGCCGGCTTCTTCATCGTTGGGCACCAGACTGCCGATCCAGTTGCGGTATTTCTCCCGACTGCCCCCGGCCATTGCCTGCTGATCCGAGGTCAGGGTGCTATGCAGGGCGAACAGCTTGATCTTGCTGTCGGCAAACAGGCGAAGAATCTCGGGCCCAACATAGTGTTCATTGACGAAGACCAGATAGCTCGGTTGTTTCCGGGAGTGCAGGACGTCACGTGCATGACGCAGCACCTTGAGCGAGTCCCGCTCGCCATGGAGCACACGCAGCTGCATCCCCAAATCATCCGCAGCATCGTGCATGTGATCGATATAACCGAGCCAGAACGGCTCATCGGCATAACCGGGATTGATAAATACCACGGACACGGGCGACTTGGCCGTGGCGCGCTTGGCCACACTGGCCGCAGACGCCAGGCCACTCAGCATCGAGAGGCACAACAGAGAAACAATACCCAAGCCTGACCAGATCACGCACACACCTCCCAAAAAGCGTGCGCAGTATAAGCGTCCAGCGGTGGCTTTTTGCCGCCACCCATCCGCAAACGCATGAAAAAGCCGGCGACAGTGCGCTGCAGCCGGCTTTTCAAGCAGCCTGGGTTATTGCTGGCTTACCCAGAATACCGCTGTGACTACAGCCAATAGAATCAGGACAAAGATCGCTCTGGCGTCGACAACACTGTCTCGGCTTTCGGGTTCGGTATGGTCGGTCATTAGCTACCCTTTTTTGTGCTTATGAGTGGTTCGCTCATGCAGTTAAGCCTAGGTCGCACGCTTGCTCAAGCACTGAAATGCAGTGAACAGACGCCCGCCCACTGCGGTCGCCTGCAAACGCCCTGCGCTGCGACCAATTACTGTTGTGGTCAAGTAATCAAGTGGCCTGATGATTCTGGGCACACCTGAAGGAAGGTGAGGTGGTGTACCTGGCCGCGAACGCCTGGAGACCGCCTCACAGCGGCGTTCGATAATTTCTCAACCGCTGAGGTTATGTTCTCGTCCATCCTTAGCACTCAAAGTTCTGTCCATATACTAAAACTTCACTTTTGCGCATAACCTTGAGCTGGTATCTTCCTGCAGCTCCGTTAGGGGTGCGCGGCCGTGCGCGCAGAATTGCTGCAAGCAGCCTGAAAACAGGACCCTTCATGTACGTATACGACCAGTACGATCAACAAATCATCGAGGACCGCGTCCAGCAGTTCCGTGATCAGACCCGCCGTTTCCTGGCTGGTGAGCTGAGTGGCGAAGAATTCCGTCCACTGCGCCTGCAAAATGGCCTGTACATTCAGCGTTTTGCGCCCATGTTGCGAATTGCCGTGCCCTATGGCCTGCTTTCTTCCAGGCAGGTGCGCATGCTGGCCAAGATTGCCCGCGACTACGACAAGGGCTACGCCCACATCAGCACCCGGCAGAACGTTCAGTTCAACTGGCCTGACCTGGAAGACGTACCCGAGATCCTTGCCGAACTGGCCACCGTGCAGATGCACGCGATCCAGACCAGCGGCAACTGCATCCGCAACACCACCACCGACCAGTTCGCCGGCGTGGCCAAGGACGAGATCATCGATCCACGGCCCTGGTGTGAAATCATCCGCCAGTGGTCGACCTTTCACCCCGAGTTCACCCACCTGCCGCGCAAGTTCAAGATTGCCGTCAATGGCGCAGCCACTGACCGTGCGGCTATCGAAGTGCACGACATCGGCCTCGAGGCAGTGAACAACGACACCGGCGAGCTGGGTTTCCGCGTTTCCGTCGGTGGCGGCCTGGGCCGTACCCCGGTGGTAGGCAGCTTTATCAATGAGTTCCTGCCCTGGCAGCATTTGATCAGCTACCTCGACGCCATCCTGCGTGTGTATAACCGCTATGGCCGGCGCGACAACAAGTACAAGGCGCGCATCAAGATTCTGGTCAAGGCGCTGACCCCCGAGGTGTTCGCCGAGCGCGTCAACGCCGAGTGGACCCACCTGAAGGATGGCCCGACCACCTTGACCGAAGCCGAAGTGGCGCGCGTCGCTGCGCATTTCGTCGACCCGGCCTATCAGCCCCTGCACGACCAGGACGCGCTGCTGGCGCAACTGGACGCCGAGCACCCGGGCTTCGCCCGCTGGCGGCAGCGCAACACCTTCGCCCACAAGCAACCCGGCTATGTCGCTGTCACCCTGTCGCTCAAGCCAACCGGCGTCGCGCCGGGGGATGTCACCGACAAGCAACTCGACAGCATCGCCGAGCTGGCTGATCGCTACAGTTTTGGCGAGGTGCGCAACAGCCATAACCAGAACATCATCCTCGCCGACGTCGAGCAGAGCCAACTGTTCAGCCTCTGGGGCGAACTGCGTGAACACGGCTTTGCCACCCCGAACGTGGGCCTGCTGACCGATATCATCTGCTGCCCGGGTGGCGACTTCTGCTCGCTGGCCAACGCCAAGTCGATCCCGGTAGCCGAAGCCATCCAGCGTCGGTTCGATGATCTGGATTACCTGTTCGACATCGGCGACATCGAGCTGAACATCTCCGGCTGCATGAACGCCTGCGGCCACCACCACGTCGGCCACATCGGCATTCTCGGCGTGGACAAGAAGGGTCAGGAGTTCTACCAGGTATCGATCGGCGGCAACTCCGGCCGCGAGGCCAGCCTGGCGCAGATTCTCGGTCCATCCTTTGCCCAGGATGATATGCCCGATGTGATCGACAAGATCATCAAGGTCTACGTCGAGCAACGCACCGATGAAGAAAGTTTCCTCGACACCTTCCGTCGTGTCGGTGTCGCCCCGTTCAAGGAGCGCGTATATGCAGCGAATCATTAAGAATGGCCAGGTGGTCGACGAAACCTGGCATCTGCTGCCCAAGGACACGACCCTCGACGGCCTGAGCAACTGTGATGATCTGATCGTGCCCCTGGCGCTGTGGATCGAACACCCAAGTGCCCTCAAGGCCCGTGACGGTGGCCTGGGTGTCTGGCTGGACGCCGGCGAAGAGATCGAAGAGATCGCCGATCAACTGGACAACTTCCAGGTGATCGCCCTGAACTTTCCTGCCTTCACGGACGGACGCCACTGCTCCACTGCCTATTTGCTGCGCACCCGCTATGGCTACAAAGGCGAAGTGCGTGCCATCGGCGATGTGCTGCGTGACCAGTTGTTTTCCTACCAGCGCGTCGGCTTCGATGCTTTCGCCCTGCGCGAAGACAAGGACCCACTGGACGCACTAAAAGCCTTCGAGGAGTTCTCGCAGGTTTATCAAGCCTCCAGCGACCAGCCGCAGCCACTGTTTCGTCGCCGCGCCTGATCGTCAGCTGCAACAAGAAGCCCTGCAATGCAAAATGCCGCTCACTTAAGCCAAGTGAGCGGCATTTTTTGTAGCCCGGACTGCATCCGGGCTACAGGTTTCGATGCGGTAAGTTGGTGCAAAGCCCAACAGGGCGTCGGCTCTCGACAGGGTCGGGCAGCGCCAGTACGCACCAAGGCGTGTTTCGCGCCAAGATAACCCGGTACCTCAGCCGTGCCTGAAACCGGACGGGTGCCAACATGCCCGAGCGGAGTCAGTCCACCCGCACCAATACCCGGCCAACCAGCTTGCCAGCGAGTATCTGGGCTATGGCCTCGGGCAGCTCTTGCAAAGTAACTTCAGTGACCAGACGCTCAAGATCGTCGAGCTTCCATTGCAACGAGAGCTTGTCCCACATGGAAGCCTTTGCCACCAGTGGCAGTTCGACCGAGTCGACCCCCAGCAGGTTGACCCCACGCAGGATGAACGGCAGTACGCTGCCCTTGAACGCCACTCCGGCAGTTAGCCCGCAGCACGCGGCGCTGCCACCGTAGCGCAGCGACTTGACCACATTGAACAGAATATCGCCGCCGACAGTATCCACCGCGCCGGCCCATTGCTCCTTGAGTAGCGGGCGCTCCGCGCCTTCCTGCAGCTCGTTACGCGGGACTATCTGCCGGGCGCCCAGCCCCTTGAGGAACTCGCCCTGTTCGGCCTTGCCAGTGGACGCCGCCACGCTGTAGCCAAGCTGGTTGAGCAACGCTACGGCAACACTGCCCACGCCCCCGGTCGCCCCCGTCACCAGAACAGGCCCGGCGTCCGGGAGCACGCCGGCTTGCTCCAGCTTGTCGATGCAGAGCGCGGCGGTGAGGCCCGCAGTACCCAGCACCATGGCCTCACGCAGGGACAAACCCTGCGGTCGCTTGAGCGCCCAGGCCGATGGAATACGAATGTACTGGGCAAAGCCGCCTGCGGTATTCATGCCCAGGTCATAGCCGGTCACGATCACTTCATCGCCTACGCTGAATTCGGCAACGCTCGACTGCTCGACCACTCCCGCGGCATCGATGCCGGGGGTATGTGGAAAATGTTTGGTCACACCACGGTTGCCACTGGCGGACAGGGCATCCTTGTAGTTCAGCGACGAGTAGCTGACCCGAATCAGCAACTCGCCAGCCGGCAGTTCGCTGGTGTCGCGCTGGACAAGCGCCTGTTCGAACTCGCCCGCCGCATTTTCGCGGGCTTGCAGTGCCGTGAACGTAGCCATCATCATCCCCTGGGGTAAAAGATTGGATTACCAGAAACGCTGCTGATTGAGGCGGCTTAGCCAATTCAAGGTGAAACGGTCCAGTGCAACGCTGGCCGCCAGACCGACTCGTTCCTGCAGGCTTTTCTTCTCGGCGTAGTGCAGGTGAAACAGCTCGGCCTCCCTGGCCCGCTCGGCCAGGTATTCGTCGCTGGTCTTGAGTTCATCGACCAGTTGTTTTTCCAGCGCAGCCAGGCCCAGCCAGACTTCGCCGGTGGCGATGTCATCGATGTCCAGTTGCGGTCGATAGCGGGCGACGAAGTTCTTGAACAGCTCGTGAATGATCTCCAAGTCTTCCTGGAACTTCTCCCGGCCCTTCTCGGTATTTTCACCAAATATGGTCAGGGTGCGCTTGTACTCGCCAGCGGTAAGCACCTCGAAGTCGATGTCGTGCTTTTTTAGCAGGCGGTGCACGTTGGGCAACTGGGCAACCACACCGATGGAGCCGAGCATGGCAAAGGGTGCGGAAATGATCTTCTCGCCGATGCAGGCCATCATGTAGCCGCCGCTGGCCGCGACCTTATCGATGCATACGGTCAGCGGGATGCCCGCCTGGCGAATGCGCACCAGCTGCGAGGATGCCAGGCCATAGCTGTGCACCATGCCACCGCCACTTTCCAGGCGCAGCACCACTTCATCCTCAGGCGTGGCCAGACTCAGCAAGGCGGTGATTTCATGGCGCAAGCTGTCAGTGGCCGATGCCTTGATATCGCCATCGAAGTCCAGGACAAATACCCGGGGCTTGTGCGCGCCAGTTTTTTTCGCCAACTTGGCCGCCTTGGCTTCGTCCTTATGAGCAGCCTTGAGCTGGTCCTTGTCCAGCACGGCATGTTCGAGACGGTGGCGCAGCTGCTTGTAGAAGTCATTGAGCTTATCCACCTGCAACTGCCCAACAACGCGCCGGCCCTTGCTCCGCGCTGCAACGGCTGCCAGCAGAATCACCAGAATAGCCACAACCAGCGTTACCGTTTTGGCCAGAAAGGCCGCATATTCTGCGAAAAACTCCACGCATTTCCCCTCATTATTCATTTCAGCGCAGTGTCGCTCAGCGCTCGTTGCGACCAAGCATACCGGCGCCACCAGCTGGCGACCAGTTGCCTGGCACGCTGGCATGAATGACAGCTCATAAATTCAAACAAGCGTATGTTTTTTCGTTGACAGGCCTGCTTGATCCCCATACGCTCGGCGAACTTTCAGCGAACCGGGACAGTGGCCAACGTGGGCAGCATTTACCTGATCAGACATGGCCAAGCCTCATTCGGCGCCGATGACTACGATGTGCTTTCGCCCATCGGTATTCGTCAGGCCGAAGTGCTGGGTGCGCACCTGGCTGAGCTGGGTATTCGCATCGATCGCAGCCTGAGTGGCGCTTTACGCCGCCAACAGCACACCGCCAACGCGGCGATGAGCCAGTTGCGCAGCAGCGGTCAGGCAATACCCGATCTGCAGGTGGATGCCGCCTTCAACGAGTTCGATGCCGACGCGGTGATCCGCAGCCTGCTTCCCGGCCTGCTCGACGAAGAACCCGAAGCCCTGCATGTGTTACGCAACGGGGCGCAGAACCGCGCCGAGTTCCAACGCCTGTTCTCGTTGCTGATCGGCCGCTGGATTTCCGGCGACCACGAGCAACCCGGCCTGCAAAGCTGGCCGGCTTTTGTCGAACAGGTCCAGGGCGGGCTGACCCGCCTGTTGCAACAGGCCGATAGCAAACAGAACATCGCAATCTTCACCTCCGGCGGCACCATTACCGCACTGCTTCAGTTGATCACCGGCGTGCCCGCCGCCAAGGCCTTCGAACTGAACTGGCAAATCGTCAACACCTCGCTAAGCTGCCTGAAATTTCGTGGCAGCCAAGTGAGCCTGGCCTCCTTCAACAGCCATGTGCATTTACAGCTGTTGAAGGAGCCGGAACTCATCACCTACCGCTGAGTTCCGGCCTACCGCACCCATAAGGGCGCGAGAAAACCCTGAAAATAAAGGAAGACATCATGAGCGTTGCAGACATCATCAATACCATGCAGTCCAAGTTCAACGCCTCTGCCGCTGCGGGCCTGGACCTGGTGTTCCAGTTCAACATCGAAGACGGTGAGAACCACTACCTGGTCATCAAGGACGGCACCTGCGATGTCCAACAAGGCGATGCCGACAACGCCAATGTGACCCTGATCATGGACAGCGAAACCCTCAAGGGCATCACCAGCGGCGAGACCGATGGCATGCAGGCCTTCATGGGCGGCAAGCTGCGCGCCGAAGGCGACATGATGCTGGCCATGAAGCTGGGCGAACTGTTCCCGGTCTAAGCTTCATTGCAGTGGTCTGGCCAAAAAACCGGAGTTTCGTACTCCGGTTTTTTTTCGCCTGCAGACTTGCCTGCAACTCAATCAGGCTGCTTGATCAAGCGGCAACACGACCACCTATAACGGCGTGTAGTACTTGTTACGGCCAGGGTGCAGTATTAGATTAACCAATAATCTAGGGCCCCCATTATAAGTAGAAGGGATAAGCATGGCGCTTACTGACCAGTCCACTCGCATCCGCGAGGGTGAAGAGCTCGACACTGCGATCATTGATCCGTACCTCAAGGCACATATTCCCGGCCTGACTGGCGAGCCACGGATCAGCCAGTTCCCCGGCGGTGCATCGAACCTCACCTACCTGATCGAATACCCCGAGAAGGAATTCGTCCTGCGCCGCCCGCCATTTGGCCACAAGGCCAAATCCGCTCACGATATGGGCCGCGAGTACCGCATTCTCAACCAGCTCTACGAGGCCTTCCCCTACTGCCCGAAAGCCTATGTGCATTGCACCGACGAAGCGGTGATCGGCGCCGAATTTTATGTAATGGAACGGGTCAACGGCATCATCCTGCGCTCCGACATGCCGGCCGAGTTGAACCTCGATGCCGACAAGACCCGCCAGCTGTGCAAGAGCTTCATCGACAAGATGGTCGAGCTGCACAACGTCGACTACGCCGCCTGCGGTCTCGGCGACCTGGGCAAACCGCAAGGCTATGTAGAGCGCCAGATCGGCGGCTGGAGCGCTCGCTACGAGAAGGCCCTGACCCCTGACGCGCCGCTGTGGGAACCGGTCAAGGCCTGGCTGAAAGACAAGATGCCGGCCGACCACCCCAAGCCGGCCATCGTGCACAACGACTACCGCTTCGACAACGTGATTCTCGACCCGAACAACCCGATGCAGATCATTGGCGTACTGGACTGGGAGCTGACCACTATCGGCGACCCGCTGATGGATCTGGGCAACACCCTTGCCTACTGGATCGAGGCCGACGACCCTGCGCCGGTGCAAATGATGCGCCGCCAGCCGAGCAATGCACCGGGCATGCTTAGCCGCCAGGAGTTCGCCGACTACTACGCCGAACGCGCCGGCATCGAGATCAAGAGCATCGACTTCTACTACACCTACGGCCTGTTCCGCCTGGCCGGTATCGTGCAGCAGATCTACTACCGCTACTACCATGGCCAGACCCAGGACAAACGCTTCGCCCAGTTCGTTCAAATGAACAAGCTGCTGGAGCAGATGAGCCTGCAGGTCATCGCCAAGTCGCAGTTGTAATCGGCCGAACAGGCCTTTAACCAGAAAGGAAACGTCCATGTCCAAAACCACACTGTTCGACCTCGATGGCAAGATCGCCTTCGTCTCCGGCGCCAGCCGCGGTATCGGTGAGGCCATTGCCAAGCTGCTGGCCCAGCAGGGCGCCCACGTGATCGTCTCGAGCCGCAAGATCGACGGCTGCCAGGGTGTTGCCGATGCGATCATCGCCGACGGTGGCAAGGCCACCGCGATTGCCTGCCATATCGGCGAAATGGAGCAGATCAGCAACGTGTTCGCGCAGATTCGCGAACAGTTCGGTCGTCTGGACATCCTGGTCAACAACGCGGCCACCAACCCGCAGTTCGGCAACGTACTGGAAACCGACCTGTCGGCCTTCCAGAAGACCGTCGACGTCAATATCCGCGGCTATTACTTCATGTCCATCGAAGGCGGCAAGCTGATGAAGGAAAACGGCGGTGGCAGCATCGTCAACGTGGCCTCGATCAACGGCGTATCCCCGGGCGAAATGCAGGGCATCTACTCGGTGACCAAAGCCGCGGTGATCAGCATGACCAAGGTCTTCGCCAAGGAATGCGCGCAGTTCGGCATCCGCTGCAACGCCCTCCTGCCGGGCCTGACCGACACCAAATTCGCCTCCGCCCTGACCAAGAACGACGCCATCCTCAATCTGGCGCTGCAACGCATCCCACTCAAGCGCGTGGCCGCCCCGAGCGAAATGGCCGGCGCCGTGCTGTACCTGGCCAGCGACGCCTCCAGCTATACCACCGGCGTGTCACTGAACGTCGACGGCGGCTTCCTGTCCTGATAAAGGTCGGCAGCACACAAAAAGGGACCTTCGGGTCCCTTTTTTTGCATTCAACCACTATCAACCGGGGTGACCTCAAGCGGATCTCCGCCGGCGCTACTCAGCGCACGCTACTGCCAATCCTGCAGTGCCTGCTTGGCTGCCTGGTTCATCGGCTGTGCCAGCAGGCCGGTCGGCGTCAGGCTGACGCTGTATACCGCCTGGTCGGCGATCGGCAGGTAGGTGACCCGGCGTGCCTGGGCATCGAACAGAAACAGGTCGTGCTGACCCAGGCGCAGCCAGCGCCACAGGTCGATGCCATAGGGGCTGCGGGCCAGCTCGACCTGGGCCTGCTGAGCCTGCTCCTGCTGCTCGATGGCGAGGAAACGCCCCGAGAGTTTTTCCAGGCGGAAGCCCGGCTGCAGGCCGATCAGTGCCGCGAGTCCCTGCCATTGCAGCAGACGTGCATCCAATTGCCACAAGTCGCCCTCCAGCAGCACGCTACGCTCGTTTTCGCCCTCCAGCAGGTTGACCCGATAACGTGGGCCATCGGCCTCGAAGCGCAAGGTCACCAGCGGCTTGCCCTCCGGCAGCGACGCATAGCTATAGAGGTCGTAGGCCACCAGGCCGATGAAACCGGCCAGGGCCAGAACGGCCAGTCCACAGGTGCCGCGCAGCCAGCCGAGAAACCAGTGGCTATTGAACAGAATTCGCACGGCAACCAGCACCGCCAGCAATGCCAGCAGTGCCGTTGCCCATGCCAGACCGTCATATTGCATCGAGTCAGTTCCTTGTCCGTGAAAATGCCGGCATTATGCGCAGCAACCCCGCCAGCGAACAGCAGCTTCGCTGCACAATCGGACACAGGTCGTCTTTTCCATGCCCTTGCCTTTCGAGCTTGCCGTTGACCCGGCAATCCTGGTCATTCTCGCCCTGGTGGCCTTCGTCGCCGGCTTCATCGATGCCATTGCCGGCGGCGGCGGCCTGCTGACCATTCCGGCCCTGCTGATGGCCGGCCTGCCGCCGCATCTGGTGCTGGGCACCAACAAACTCTGTGCCACCTTTGGCTCGGCCACCGCCAGCTACACCTTCTACCGGCGCAAGCTGTTCGCCCCCCTGCCCTGGCGCAATGCGCTGATCGGTACCGCGATCGGCGCCCTGCTCGGCGCCACACTGGTGCACTGGCTGCCAGCTGCCTGGCTCAATCAACTGTTGCCAGTGGTGGTATTCGCCTGCGGGCTCTACCTGCTGTTCGGTCGCACCCCGGCGGCACCGCTAAACGCCGATGCGCCCATTGCCCAGGGCCGGCAGTGGCCGCAAAGCCTCGGTCTGGGCTTCTACGATGGCGTCGCCGGGCCGGGCACAGGGGCATTCTGGACGGTCAGCAGCCTGCTGCTCTACCCGCTCGATCTGGTCCGCGCCAGCGGCGTGGCCCGCAGCATGAACTTCGTCAGCAACGCCTGCGCCCTGGTGGTGTTCATCGTCGCCGGCCAGGTCGCCTGGGTACTCGGCATCAGCATGGGCATCGCCCTGATGGCCGGGGCTTTTCTCGGGGCCCGCTCGGCAATCCGCGGCGGCTCGAAGTTCATCCGCCCGGTGTTCATCCTGATGGTCCTGGCGCTCGCCGCGCGGTTAGCCTGGCAGCACTGGTTCGGCCTGGCCTAAATCTGACTAGACCGTCAGCGACGGCTCCGGCAGCCCTAGCCGCTGCGCCACGTAGACGTCGATCAGGTAGCGGGCGATCGAGCGTGGCGCCGGCAAGGGTGGCAACTGGTGCACGCTGAACCACTGCGCATCCTCGATCTCGTCGACCTGCATGACGATCTCGCCAGCCGCGTATTCGGCATGGAAGCCGAGCATCAGCGAATGCGGGAACGGCCAGCCCTGGCTCCCCAGGTACTGCAGGTTCTTGATCTCGACCCCGACCTCTTCGTGCACCTCACGCGCCACGCACTGTTCGACCGATTCGCCGGCCTCGACGAAACCGGCCAGGGTGCTGTAGACGCCGGGGACGAAACGCGGCGATCGGGCCAGGAGGATTTCATCGCCGCGGGTGACCAACACGATCATGCTCGGCGACAGGCGTGGATAGTGGTGCAGCTCGCAACGCGGGCAATGCATCGCGCGCTCGCCAGCGAAATGCACCATCGGCTCACCACAACTGCCGCAAAACCGGTGCTGGCGCGCCCAGGTGCCGATCTGTGTCGCATAGCCGAGCATCCTGAAGGTATCGGCATCGCCTTGCAGCATGAACTGACGCAGGCTTTGCCAACTGCAACCGGGCATATCGACCGGCTGCTGCAGCTCCAGTAGGTAGATGGCATCACCGTCGAAATGACCGATGCCATGTTCGGCCAGAATTGGCAGCTCCTGCTTTTTCAGCCATTCGCGGGGAAACAACACGCCGTTGCTGTCCGCCAGAAACTGCTGTCGGCAATGTACCAGGGCCCAGCCACCGGGCTGCTGGCTGTCGAGTAAGGCGGGCTGCCAACGCTGGGTCATTTATGCGGCTACCGGTAAGCCCAGGGCACGCACGCTGTCTGCGGCCAGGTCGAGCACGCTGGGCTGGGTTTCCGGGCGCATTACCGCGCCCGCTTCCAAGTAGTATTCAAGACTGCTGAGTGCGTCGGCAAGGGTTTCCAGCATTTGCTCGGAAGGCATCTGTGGCGCTTCGAACATCTGCTTCTGGATGTATTCGGCGCAGGCGCCGACCAGCGAGGCCGCCCGTTCCTGGCCGAGAAACCACAACCCGCCGCGCACCGCCTGCAGGCTGAACGGTACATTGGACAGGTGCATGCGATCGCCGTCGGCTTCCAGGTAGGCGGTGATCGCGCGCTTGGCCAGCGCCAGGCCGCCGCGGGCCTCGTCGACCACGACGATGCGGGCCTCGTTGAGCTGGTAGTAGGCGAAGGATTCGAGCTCCTTGCCCGGCGCCTGCGCCCCTGCACTGTGGTCGCGCCGCTCACCGCGCTCCAGACTGGCGACCATGCCCTCGACATAGAGCACGGCATCGGCCAGCTTGAGCAGCTCCTGCTGTTGCGGGGCGCGCTCCTCGCTCCAGCCGGCAACCGTCTGCAGTTGCGCATTCAGCGCATTGCCCGCCGAACTGAGGCCGACCATGCCCAGGGTCTTGCTCAGCTTGCCGAGCAACGCATGCAGATTGCCGAGGCTTTCGGCCTGCACGGTGCCCCGTTCGATCAGGTCGAGCATGTCCTTGACGCTGGTCAGCTCTTCACGAATGGCCGAACTCAGCGAGCGCATGACCGCCTGTCCAGGGCCGGCCAGGCGCTGGTATTCCTCTTCGAGCAGGTGATCGGTGAAAGGCAGCGAGGTCAGGCCAAACAGCTCGCGTACCGGCGTGACCACAGGCCCGCGACTGTCGGCCAGGGCCACCAGATAGAGCAGTTCCTTGAGCAGGCTGCGCGGCGTCTCGTACAGGCTGTTGGCGAGTACTTGCTTGAGTTCGCGATCAATCCGCGAGAATAGGTGCTTGCGCGACTTGCGCGTCAGTAGCTGACCCTCGAGCTGCGCCTCCACCGCCGCGGCACCGATCCAGCACAGACGGCCCCGCGGCTCGTTGGCGTAGAGGCTGTCCAGCCGGGTCATGGCACGGCCCATAAGCTTCAGGCTGGCCTGCGGGTTCTGTTCGCGGATGAAACCGAGCAGGCCCACCTGATACATCTGGCGCAAGCGCCGCCCTTCGATTTCCTTGGCCGCCGCATCCAGGGCGGCCGGCGCGGTGCGCGGGCGTGCATGGTCGAGGCGTACGCTGAAGAAGAAGCTTTCCGGCAGCGCCGACTGGCCGCCGGCCTGGCGCAGGTCATTGATTGCCGGCAGCAGCAACTCGGGCATTTCCTGGCGGTGCACCTCGATGTTTTCCAGATAACGGCGCAGCACATGCAGCGCGTTGCTCAGCGCCGAGAGCTGCACATCGCGCTCCTCACCGGCGCCGGCGGGAATGTCGGTGGCCTGCTCGAGCACTTCCTGAGCGAGCAACTCGGCACCGGTCAACTCGACCAGGTTGAGCGTGCCGCGGACCTGATGAAGGCTTTCCACCGCCTGTTGCAGCAGGCTGCCGTTATGCCGCTCGGCAATGAAATGCTCGAGGCTCGACTCGGCCTCCTCCATGGTGGTGAACAGTTCGTTACGCACCAAACTGAGTGACGTGGCTCCAGAAACCATGCGCTAGTGCGCCTCCCGCGCCGGTAGAGAAGACAGTGGTCGCATCAGTCGGCGAACTCCGGCTTTTGCTTGCTCATGTGCGCGGCCATGGCCACGCGCAAGTCGACCGATTGCAGCATCGCGGCGTTCCAGGTGGCGATGTACTCGAGGCCATCGTCGACCCGGTGGTCGCGCATGTAGCGAATCATTTCCTTGGTACCGCGCACTGCCACCGGGGATTTCGCGGCGATTTCACCGGCAATGCCCATCACCCCCTCGAGCAGCGCGCTGGCGTCGGCGAAGGTGCGATTGACCAGACCGATACTGCGCGCTTCTTCACCGCCGATGGTGCGCCCGGTGAAGGCCAGCTCGCGCATCATGCCGTCGCCGATGATCCGTGGCAGGCGCTGCAAGGTACCAACATCGGCGGCCATGCCGATGTCGATTTCCTTGATCGAGAATTGGGCGTCAACGGTCGAGTAGCGCATATCGCAGGCCGCAATCAAGTCGATGGCGCCGCCCAGGCAATAGCCCTGGATCGCCGCCAGTACCGGCTTGCGGCACTGGTCGACGGCATTGAAAGAGGCTTGCAGCTCGAGGATCTTGCGCCGCAGCTTTTCCGCGTTGCGACCGACATCCGGGCCCATCTGACTGCCCAGCTGAGCCAGCATCATCAGGTCGATACCGGAGGAAAAATGCTTGCCAGCACCCGACAGTACCACCACCCGCACCTCGTCCGTGGCGTCGATCCAGCGAAAGATCTCGATGATCTCCGTCCAGAACTCGGCGTTCATGGCGTTGATCTTTTCCGGGCGGTCGATCACCACGTGGGCGATCTTATCTGCCAACTCGACACTAAAGGCTTGGTAGTCGGACACGGCAGTCATCCTCAGCAGCAAAACGGCGCGCACGCGCACAGAGACATTCTTGTGATTACAACCGGGCAACTATAACAAGCACGGCCTAAATGTCGATGCCGGCCTCTGTGACGCAGAACACGCCATTGGACTTAAGCAGCGTTTTGACTGTTGGCGGTAACCACTTGATCTAGTGGAGATAGTCCGGCAGGGCCGGTGACGGCTGACGCGTTGTCCAGCCGACAACGCGCCAGTCGCACTTCAGAGCTTGATGCAGTCCACCGTGTAGGCGTTGCCGTCCGGCCCTTCGTTGCGTTGCAGGCCGTGCACGTCGGCGTCGAAGCCGGGGAAGCTGCGGTCGAAGGTGCGGGCAAACTCCAGGTAATCGATGATCGAGCGGGTCGCCGGGGTAAAGCGCTCGCCCGGCATGATCAGCGGGATACCCGGCGGATAGGGCACCAGCATGACCGCGGCGATGCGCCCGTCGAGCCGGTCGATGGGCACGGCCTCGACTTCGCCGCGCACCAGCTGGTTGTAGGCATCGGCCGGCCTCAGGGCGATTTCCGGCAACACCGTGTACATACGCTTCATCGCCTTGGCCGTGGCGTTCTCGCCGTAGCAACGGTGCAGCGCATCGCACAGGTCGCGCAGGCCCATGCCGTGGTAGTGCGCGCCGCCCGCCTTGGCGATCGAGGGCAAGGCGACCGTCAGTGGCAGGTTGACGTCATAGCTGCGCTTGAACTCCAGCAACTCGGTGAGCAGGGTGCTCCACTTGCCCTTGGTGATGCCCATGGAGAACAACACCAGGAAGGAATACAGGCCGGTCTTCTCGACCACCAGGCCCCGTTCCCAGAGGAACTTGCTGACCACCGCCGCAGGAATCCCGCACTGATCGAGCTTGCCACCCGCGGTCAGACCGGGGGTCACCAGGGTGACCTTGATCGGATCGAGCAGCACATAGTCCTCGGCCACCTCGCCGAAGCCGTGCCACTCGGCTTGCGGCTGCAGCAGCCAGCTCTCGGTCGCCACCTCGTCGACGCCCTCGGCCTGGGGCGGCTGCCAGATGCTGAACCACCAGTCGTCGACGCTGAGGTTCTGCCGCAGATTGGCCAGGGCCCGGCGGAAGCTCAGCGCCTCGTCGAAGGTTTCCTGGATCAGCGAACGCCCGGCCGGGCCTTCCATCATCGCCGAGGCCACATCCAGCGACGCGATGATGCCGTACTGCGGCGAGGTCGAGATATGCATCATGAAGGCTTCGTTGAAGCGGTCGCGGTCCAACTGGCGCGCACCGCCATCCTGCACATGGATCATCGAGGCCTGGCTGAACGCCGCCAGCAACTTGTGCGTGGAGTGGGTACTGAACACCAGTGGCGCATTGGCCGTGCGGGTCGTGCCCATGCCATAGCGCCCGGCATAGAACTCGTGGAAGGCCGCATAGGCATACCAGGCCTCGTCGAAATGCAGCACCTCGACGCTGTCGCCCAGGGTCTGCTTGATCAGTTCGGCGTTGTAGCACAGGCCGTCGTAGGTCGAGTTGGTTACCACCACCAGCTTGACCATGGCTCCGCTGCTGCTGGGCACGCGGCCGCGGGCCAGCGGACTGGCGTCGATCTTCGCCTGGATCGACTCGCGGCTGAACTCGGACAGCGGGATCGGCCCGATGATGCCCAGTTCGTTACGCTCCGGGCACAGGTAGAGCGGAATCGCGCCGGTCATGATGATCGCGTGGAGGATCGACTTGTGACAGTTGCGGTCGACCAGCACCAGATCGTCGCGGCCGACCATGCCGTGCCAGACGATCTTGTTGGCGGTCGAGGTGCCGTTGATCACGAAGTAGGTGTGGTCGGCGCCGAAGTTGCGTGCGGCGCGGGCCTCGGCCTCGGCCAGGGGGCCGGTGTGATCGAGCAGCGAGCCCAGCTCCGGCACCGACACCGAGAGGTCGGAGCGAAGGGTGTTCTCGCCGAAGAACTGGTGGAAGGCCTGGCCGACCGGGCTCTTGCGATAGGCCACCCCGCCGCCATGGCCGGGGGTGTGCCAGGAGTAGTTGGATTGTGCAGTGTGTTGCACCAGCGCCTTGAAGAACGGCGGCAGCAGGCAGTCCAGATAGTTGCGCGCGGCGCGGGCGACCTGGCGGGCGAGGAACGGCACCGTGTCCTCGAACAGGTAGAGGATGCCGCGCAACTGGTTGAGGTCGGCCATCGCTTCGGCCGGCGCGTTCTCGATGGTCACCTGTTCGCCGAGGGCGAAGATCGGCAGCTGCGGCGCCCGCCGCCGGGCGATGCGGATCAGCTCGACCATGTCCTGCAGCAGGTGCTTGTTCTCCCCCGCGCCCTCGGCAGTCACCAGGATGCAGGCGAGGCCGTGATGGGTCGAGGCGACGATGCGCCCCTCGGCCGAGCTGGCGGTGGAGAGGATGCTGAAACCGTCCTGCTCCAGCTCGTGGGCGATGGCACGCACCCGATCGCCGGCCACGGTGTCGGCCTTGATGTCGCGGTGCACGATCAGTACGGGAAACTTGAGGTCTTTATACATGGGGGCAATCCGGCATCCGCTGAGCGATTGGGCAACGGCACTCAGTAAACACCATGCAATGACCTTTTAGGAAACCGGGCCGTTGACCTCGGTAATGCTTTGTCGCATTTTTGAATCATTGCAGGATCCGTGGCCTTATCGAGTCGCGGATTGCCCGGTTTCGACAACCCTGTGACAACCGCGGCGGTCAGAGCTTGCGAAAGAAGCGAACGCCGCTGTAGCGGGAGGTTTTTCACAGCCGCTGAGTGCCGACTCCTCCTCCCAGGCACTATCTTTATCCTCGAGGCCAGCCAATGAGCGCGGCCAGGACGGCCATCCAGCGGCCCGGGGAGTCTTGCATGACCAGCATCGTTACCCTGACCCTCAGCCCGGCACTCGACAGCGCCACCAGCATTGCGCGCCTGTGTCCGGACGCCAAGCTGCGCTGCAGCGAACCCCGCTATGCACCCGGAGGCGGCGGCATCAACGTCGCTCGGGCCATTCACCAACTCGGCGGCAGTGCGCTGGCGCTGTTCCCGGCCGGCGGCCCCACCGGCCTGCACCTGGCCGACCTGCTGGCCGCAGAAGGCATCCCGTGCCAGACCCTGCCGATCGACGCCTGGACCCGTGAATGCCTCAACGTGGTGGAGCAGGCCAGCGCCCAGCAGTACCGCTTCGTTCTGCCCGGCGCCCGCCTGAGCGAGGCCGAGCAGGCGCAGCTGCTGGCGGCGCTGGACGACCTGCCCGAACTGGACTATCTGGTGATCAGCGGCAGCCTGCCCGCCGGGATCGCCGCGGACTTCATCCCGCGCCTGCTGCAAACCGTCGCGCAACGCGGCGCCCGCAGCATCCTCGACAGCTCGGGAGATGTATTACGCCAGGCGCTGGACTTCGGCGGGCTGTACCTGATCAAGCCCAACCTCAACGAGCTGCGCGCCCTGAGTGGCGAGGACATCGACGAATCGGATCAGCTGGCCGGGGTGGCCCGCGGCCTGGTCGAGGCCGGCAAATGTACCGCCGTGCTGGTCTCGCTCGGTCCCCAGGGCGCGCTCCTGGCGACCCGCGAGCTGACCGAGCGGATCAATGCGCCGACAGTAAGGAAGCTCAGCACCGTGGGTGCCGGCGACAGCCTGGTCGGCGCCGTCACCCTCAAGCTGGCCCTGGGCGCCAGCCTGAGCGAGGCGGCACGCTACGGCGTTGCCGCTGGCAGCGCGGCGATCATGACCGCCGGCAGCGAACTGTGCCGCCGCGCCGATACCGACCGGCTATTTGCCTGGTTGCAGGCGCGCGAAGCCGCTGGCGCACCGGACTAGCCGCCCGCGGGCTGCAACTCGCCGCAGACCGTGCGCCATGGGGTGGCACAAATCCTGGCGGCGCCACGCTCTGCGCGCGAGGCCCGACAGATCGGCATGTCCAGACGACCGCCTAATGCCGGGCCGCGACCTTCAGGCGCCGGGCCAGCAGCAACAGGGTCAGCAGAAACAGTGGCGCCAACAGGGCGAACAGCACCTTGCTGGAGAGCGGCGTACCCAGCGCCGCCAAACCTTCCAGGGTGAGCTTGAGCAGGCCGACCAGGTAGTAGCTGATGGCGATCAGGGAGAAGCCCTCGACCGCCTTCTGGATTTTCAGCTGGGTGCTGGTGCGCGCGTTGAGACTCTCGAGGATCTTGCTGTTCTGCTCTTCCACCTCCACCTGGGCCCGGGCCTGCAGCAGGTCGCCGAGGTTGGCGATGCCGCTGGCCAAACGGTCGAGGCGGCGTTCGGTGGCGACGCAATAGCGCACCGTCGGCTTGAAGCGCCGCTCGATGAACACGCCGAGACGCTGACTGCCGCCGACATGCCGCTCGCGCAGTTCGCCAATGCGCTCGAAGACGATCTGCGCATAGGCCTCGGCAGCACTGAAGCGTGGCCGGCAGGCGGCGCCACAGCGCATCAGGCGGGCGGACAGTTCGGTGAGGGCGTCGAGCAGTTCCTTGGCCTCGCTATTGCCCGCCCCGGCATTGCGCTCGGCCAGACGGATCAGGCTGCGATCCAGCTCCTGCAGGGTGACGCCGATGTTCTGCGCGGTGGGCAGGGCCAGGGAGGCCAGCATGCGATAGGTTTCGATCTCCAGCAGGCGGCGGATCATGCGGCCGAGGCGGTAGGCATTCAGGCCCCGGTTGATCAGCAGGATGCGGTTGAAGCCCTGCTCCGACAGGCGAAAATCGCTCCACACCGTGGCATCGCCACCGCCCACATGGGAGCCGGCGGGATCCTTGAAGCCATAGGCCGCGGGATCGTCCAGCGCCTCCTGCGCGTCTTCGACCAGTACCACCAGGGCATTGATGATCAACGCCTGATGGGTCTGCAGCAGGCCGCGCAGCGGCTCTGGCAGCTCGGCCCAGAGCGGCGCCTGTGGCGTGCGCGGCACCACCCAGGTCAGGGAGAGGAATTCGCTGTGGCGCTCCCACTTGAACGGGTGGCCGTCGATCCGCAGCAGGCCATGGCGCGAGGCGCCATGGCTGTGCCGATCGGCCAGCCCTTCGAGTTGGGCGATGATCGGATCGATGCAAACACCGTCGTCCAGCAAGGCGAAATGGTAGACATGGGCCGGGCCGTCGAAGTAGATCGACGGCCGGGCATGCAGCTCATCGTGCAGGCTTTCTCGTAGCGGGTGCATGGCAACTCTCTGCGGCGGAAAAAGGTGACCTAGAACTTTCTAGACTCACCCCGCCCGCCGCTGGACACATCCGCATAACCCGCGCACATCTGTGGCGTTGATCACGAACGAGCGGTAGTGCGCCCAGGCAACGCTCGAAAAACCCCAGCTGCTGCGGCTCGATGATCGGCGGCGCCGGCAAACAGGCCCAGCCGGCGGGCGCTGCCGAACAGCTTTGCCAAACAAGATCTGTCGGTTCGCCCTAAGGCTCCAGCGTCGCCCACAGCGCCGGGCCGCCGGCCGCTTTTTCGATCGCCGCCAGGCGTGCAGCATGCGCTTCCAGCTCGGCCTGGGTGGCGCGCACCACCAGGGTGGGCGAACGCTCGGCAGGCAGGCGGCGAATCGCGCTGGGTTGCTGGCGACCATTGCTATCGCCCTCAGAGCCATCGCCGGCCAGGGACAGATTGGTCTGCCCGCCGGTCATGGTCAGGTAGACATCGGCGAGGATCTCGGCATCGAGCAAGGCGCCGTGCAGGTCGCGGCCGGAGTTGTCGACGCCATAGCGCTTGCACAGGGCATCGAGACTGTTGCGCTGCCCCGGATGACGTTCGCGGGCCATCAGCAGGGTATCGAGAATCGAGCAATGCTCGCTGATGTCGGCGCGATCCTGCTGCTTGATCAGGGCGAATTCGTTGTTGATGAAGCCAACGTCGAACGCCGCGTTGTGGATGATCAGCCGCGCACCCTTGATGAACTCGAAGAACTCGTCGGCCACTTCCTTGAAGCGCGGCTTGTCCTGGACGAAATCGTTGGTGATGCCGTGCACCGCAATGGCGCCCTCGTCGATCTCGCGATCCGGCTGCAGGTAGACGTGGAAATGCCGCCCGGTCAGGCGCCGGCCCATCAGCTCGACACAACCGATCTCGATAATCCGGTGACCATCGGTGACCGGCATGCCGGTGGTTTCGGTATCCAAAACTATGCTACGCACGTTGCAATCCTCTCACTTCCTCGACACCACGGTTGGCCAATTGGTCGGCACGTTCGTTCCCGGGGTGGCCGGTATGACCGCGCACCCACTGCCAGGTCACCTTGTGCCGGTTGACCTGCTCGTCCAACTCGCGCCACAGATCGGCATTTTTCACCGGCTGTTTGGCGGCGGTTTTCCAGCCGCGTTTTTTCCAGTTCGGCATCCAGTCCTGGATACCTTGCATGACGTATTGCGAGTCGGTCACCAGACGCACGTCACAGGCACGCTTCAACTCGGCCAAAGCGCGAATCGCCGCAGTCAGTTCCATGCGGTTGTTGGTGGTCTCGGCTTCGCCGCCCCAGAGTTCCTTTTCCACGCCCTTGAAAATCATCAGCGCGCCCCAGCCACCGATGCCGGGATTGCCCTTGCAGGCACCATCGGTGTAAATCTCGACTTGTTCATTCATGCAGAGCCAATCTCTCAATAAATTCCGCTCGGCAGGCCCTAAGACTTACGGCTTCGGCTCGCGGCGACTGACCTTGGCCACCGGCATGGGCACCAGCTTGCCCATGGGCGCTCGTTGCGTCTGCCGTGACGGGCGCAAGCCGATCACCAGCTTGCGCGCCACCAATATATAGAAGCCGCCTCCTGGCGATTGCCAAGCGTCGCCCCAGGCTTCCAGCGGAGCCAGACGAGCCTGCCAGGCAGTGGAAGCAAGCGGCGGACGATAGCACCCGAAGCGGCGTTTCTCCAGCGCGAAGCCCAACAGGTGAAGCCAATCACTGACCCGATTGGGTGCAATGCAACGAGCCTGACGCAGGGCATCGCGGGCGAACAGATGGCGTACGCCCCAGGCACTCATCGGATTGATGCCGACCACCAGCAGATGGCCGCCCGGGCGCACGCTGTGTGCCGCCTCGCGCAACAGGCCATGGGGCGACAGACTGAAGTCCAGGCCGTGCTGCAGCAACACGACATCGGCGGCATACTCGGTCAGCGGCCAGGCTTGTTCTTCGCAGACAATTTCCACCCCACTGAAGGGCGCACCGACCCGCACGCTGCGCTGGATCTGTGCGGCATTCGGCGAAGCTTGAGCGGAAGGGCCGTAGTGCACCATGTAACCGCCAAAGAAACGTGCCAGCTCTTCCTCGAGCAAGCGCTGTTCGTCCTCCAGCAGCAACTGCCCATAGGGCCCGTTGAACCAGTGGCGTGCCGTGCCGATAAGTTTGAGCCAATCGGCATCGGCCTGAGCGAAAGGATGATCGGACATAAAGGATTACCTGCGTAGCCAGCACCGCCAATGAGTCCTAAGATGCACCTTTATGACCTGCTTAGCGACCCGCCTGATGATAAAGATCGACGCCCTGCCCGCCTTCTCGGACAACTATATCTGGTTGCTGCAAGACCTCGAACAGCGCCGTTGCGCGGTAGTCGACCCCGGCGATGCGGCGCCGGTACTCGCCTGGTTGAACAGCCATCCCGGCTGGCAATTGAGCGATATCCTGATCACCCACCATCACCCCGACCATGTGGGTGGCATCCAGCCGTTAAAGGTGGCCACCGGGGCACGGGTACTCGGCCCGGCGCACGAACATATCCCCGCACGCGATCTGGCATTGCGCGAAAGCGACGAGGTCGAGGTGCTCGGTCAGCGCTTTCGGGTGATCGAAGTACCGGGTCATACCCTGGGGCATATCGCCTATTACCAGGCCGAGCAGCACTGGCTGTTTTGTGGCGACACCCTGTTCGCCGCCGGCTGCGGCCGTCTGTTCGAAGGCAGTCCCGCACAAATGCACGACTCGCTCAGCCGCCTGGCCGCCCTGCCCGGGCAAACCCAGGTGTACTGCACCCATGAATACACCTTGAGCAACCTGCGCTTCGCCCAGGCGGTCGAGCCAGACAACCCGCAGATCGCCCAACGGCTGAAGGAAGTCAGTGCCTGGCGCGCCGAAGGGCGCATCAGCCTGCCCTCCAACCTGGCCCTGGAGTGCGCGACCAACCCTTTTTTGCGTAGCGCCGAAGAAGCGGTCAAGACAAGGATTGACGAACATGACGGCCCGCAGAAACGCTCGCCCAGCGAGGTTTTCGCGCGTCTGCGGGCATGGAAGGATAATTTCTAAAAAGTCGATAACACCGCAAAGAAAGTGGTTAAAACTTGACCACTCCGGCATCGGTTTCTAGAATTGCCCGATCTTTGCCTCGGGAAGCCCCAGCCAGCTAATGCCTTTATCACCACGCAACACCTTGAATTTAAAGGCATTAGCACAAGGCGCACAGGCGCTGGTGGTGGTGTTTTGTGTAACCCTGGCCGGCTGCCAGACCACGGGCAAAAATACCGAGGATAGCGGCCGCGACACAGACCTGACCGTGGGTCTGGAGCGCGAACCCGAATGGCTGACCGCCAGTCTCGCCCCGGCTGAGCCCGAGGATATATGGCAGCGCGTCCGCGACGGCTATCAAATGCAGGACGAGATCGGCATCAACCCGCGCATCGAGCAACAGCGCCTGTGGTTCGTCAGCAACCCTGCTTTTATCGAAAAATCCGGCGAGCGCAGCAGCCCCTATATCCACTACATCGTCGAACGTCTGGCCGAACGCAACATGCCGATGGAGCTGGCGCTGCTGCCGATGATAGAAAGCGCCTACAACCCCTTCGCCTATTCCCACGCCAATGCGGTCGGTCTGTGGCAATTCATTCCCTCCACCGGTCGGTATTTCAACCTGCGCCAGACCAGCTGGTACGACGGACGCCGCGACGTCACTGCGTCGACCAATGCGGCGTTGGACTACCTGTCACGCCTGCATGAGATGTTCAACGGTGACTGGCTGCTCGCCCTGGCCGCCTACAATGCGGGCGAAGGGCGCGTCAGCCGGGCCATCGAGCGCAACCAGAAACTCGGCCTGCCGACCGACTACTGGAACCTGTCACTGCCCAAGGAGACGCAGAACTATGTACCCAAGCTGCTGGCCCTGTCACAGGTAGTGATGTCCCCGGAAGCCTACGGCGTCGCACTCGAACCGATCGTCAACGAGCCCTATTTCGAGGCGGTCGTGCTCAAGCAGCGCATGGACCTGTCCAGGGTTGCCGCCATGGCCGACCTGGACGAAGACGAGTTGTACCAGCTCAACCCGGCCTTCAAACAACGCATCACCCTCGACGGCCCGCAACATCTGCTGGTGCCGACCGCCAAGGCGGAACTGCTGGCTGCCAACCTGGCGCTGATGAAACCCCAGGACCTGGTGGACTGGCAGCAATACAGCGTCCGCTCGGGCGACAGTCTCAGTGGCATCGCCAACCGTTACCACCTGACGGTCGGCACCCTCAAAGATATCAACAAGCTGTCCGGCAATCATTTGCGCATTGGCCTGGTACTCAGCATACCCGCACAACCGGGCGTCACGCCGAAGGAGCCGCTGTTCCAGCCAGTTGCCGCTCGTGCCACCGGCTCACGCAATTATCGGGTGAAAAAGGGCGACAGCCTCTGGCAAATCGCCAGCACCAACCAGGTCTCGGTGCGAGATGTAAAACGCTGGAACAAGATCACCGGCAACACCCTGCGTGTCGGCCAGACCCTGGCCTTGCACGGCAGTCAGTCGCCAACGACATCAAGCGCTAACGGACGTGACACGACCTACTACAAGGTGCGCAAAGGTGATTCGCTGTATGCCATCGCCAAGCGCTTCAAGGTCGAGATGCAGCACCTGCAACGCTGGAATCCGCGCGCCGGCAGCGCCATCAAGCCCGGGCAGACCCTGACCCTGCGCCTAGCGCGTTAACCGCGCTCAAGCCCGCGGGCTCAGCGCCTCCAGGCAACGCCGGGTGAGCTGGGTAAAGCGCTGAAAGGCGACAAACTGCTCATGCTTCAAGGCGCGCCCGGATACCCGGTTATCGGCATAGATCACGCCAATCTCACGATTGCCGGCCAATAGCGGGGCGATAAAGAACATGCCCTGCCCCAGGCGCTGCCGTATCGGCTGGGTCACCAGTTCGTTGAGGCTGTAGCTGGCAGGTACGCCCATCCACAAGGCTTCTTTATTGCGCAACACATAGCTGAAGATGTGCGGCTGCTCGCGCGGCTCGACCGGCAGCAGGAAATCGTTCATCCACCCCTCGGTCCCTTCGCCGACCACCCGTTTGGCCCGAAAACAACGCTGCCCGTCGGCCAGTACCACCAACATCACCCGCTCCAGCCCTGCGCCCTGATGCAGGCCTTTGAGCAGGGTATCGAGAATCAAGCCGAGATCGCTACGGCGAGACGCCATCAAGCCCAGATCCTGCAAGGTTTGCTGCAGAAGTTGCAGATTGGGTTGCAACAGGCGAGCCTTGCGCTGCTCCTGCTGCAGGCGGATTTGTTCGGGATCGGTATTGGGAATCAGACGGCAGAGCTGGCTGGCGCCAAAGGTCGCGGCTACCTTGACCGCTTCATCGGCACTGGCAAGCACTTGCTGCATGGCCTCTTGCGGACTGACCCCGACGAATGTCGCCATCTCATTGACCAACGCCTCCATCGCCGGCGAGTCCCAACCGTCGAGAGCCACCTCGCTGATCCGTGCACCCAGACTGACCGCGCGCACCGCCGGATCGTTATGGTTGATGCTGTTATGCGCCAAGCTGGCAATCTCGCCGATGTTCCAGCCTTTCACCAAACCGTGGGTCAATTGACGGAAACTGGTACCAAGCACCGCACGCACCGCTTCCTCGACATCGACACCCGGCTGGGCCAAGGCGCTGGCCAACTCGTCCGCCTGCTCACCGCCACAGCCCCAAAAGGCCAGTTCACCCAAGTCATGGAGCAAGGCTGCGATGAAGACCTCCTCCTCATGTCTTGACAGCACGTAGCCGGCAATATTGCGTGCCTGCACGGCAGCATGAAACGACCGCGCGAGCAGCTCCTGCAGCTGCTCGCGCGGAGCACGGGTGAGCAAGCCATCGATAAGGCTCACGGAGAGGCTGATCAGGCGTACATTGTCGAAGCCAATCAGGACGATGGCCCGCGAGATGGTCTTGATGGTTTCTTGCGAAGGGTTGTAGTAAGCACTATTGCCGACACGCAGCACCTTGGACGTCAGCGAAGCATCGCGCAGCAGGACGTCCGCCAGTTGCTGCACAGAGGCGTCTTCTTGTTGCGCCAGGCGTTGCAGATCCTGCACCACTGCGGCCAGGGCCGGCAATTCGGCCTGGTTCAGACGATCAATCCATGCCTGCAGACCATGGCTACGCATATCCAAGTTCAAGGCCTCGTTGTGATTAATCGAAAGAGAGTAATAATGTCCGCATACCCTGCCAATAGACTCGGCCTTTTTCCTGCGGATACAAGCTGTTACTGTACCGGACAAGAAGCCCAAAAGCCGCTCCGGATCGGATCTTTCACTTGATACGTCCCCTCCTCTCGCTAATCCTCAGCTTGGTCATCGTCTCTCCCGTGTGGGCGGCCGTCAGCGAAAGCCACGGCTATGCGCAGTTTGGTGCCCTTAAATACCCGGCCAACTTTACCCATTTCGACTGGGTCAATCCCGACGCCCCTAAGGGCGGTACGATGCGGTTCATGGGTATGGGCACCTTCGACACCCTCAATGCCTACACCTTCAAGGGCACCAGCCCGATTTCCACCGCCAACTTCCTCCAGTACGGCGTCACCGGACTCAACGAACCGCTGATGGCCGGCACCGGCTATTACGACCCTTCCGGCGATGAGCCGACCTCCAGCTACGGCCTCATCGCCAAGTCGGTCGAGTACAGCGAAGATCGCAGCTGGGTGGTGTTCAACCTGCGCCCGCAAGCGCGCTTCCATGACGGCAAGCCGATCACCGCCTATGACGTGGCGTTTTCCTATCGGCTGCTGCTCAAAGAGGGACACCCGCAGTACCGTACCAGCCTGCAGGAAGTGAAGCGGGTCGACATCCTCAATCGCCACCGCATCCGCTTTGTGTTCAAACGCTCGGGCAACCCGCTGCTGATCCTGCGCCTGGGCGAATTGCCGGTACTGCCGCAGCATTACTGGAAAGACCGCGACTTCAAGGCCACCACCTTCGAGCCGCCGCTGGGCAGCGGCCCCTACCGCATCACCGAGGTCAGCCCGGGGCGCAGCCTGACCTTCGAACGGGTGAAGAATTGGTGGGGGGAGAAACTGCCGGTCAATCGCGGCAAATACAACCTCGATCGGGTCGAGGTGGAGTTCTACCGCGATACCCATGTGGCCTTCGAAGCGTTCAAGGCCGGTGAGTTCGACTTCTATATCGAGCACCAGGCGAAAAACTGGGCCAACGGCTATCGCTTCCCGGCGGTGGCGCGTGGCGAGGTGATTCGTGCCGAGATCCCGCACCAGATTCCCACGCAGACCCAGGCCTTGTTCATCAACAGCAGGCGGGCGACTTTCGCCGAGCGCAAGGTACGTGAAGCCCTGGGGCTGATGTTCGATTTCGAGTGGACCAACCGTGCACTGTTCAACAGCGCCTATGTGCGCGCCAAAAGCTATTACCCCAACAGCGAGTTCTCCGCCACCGGCACACCCGAAGGCGCCGAATGGCTGATGCTGTCGCCCTATCGCAAGCAACTGCCGAAACGCTTGTTCAGTGAACCCTTTGCAATGCCGCAAACCGATGGTCGCGGTATCCCCCGGGAAACCTTGCGCCGCGCCCTCGGTCTATTGGCCGAGGCTGGCTGGAAACCGTCCGGCCAGTATCTGCTCAACGCCAAGGGCCAACCGCTGCAGTTCGAGATTCTGCTGGTCAACCCGAACCTCGAGCGCATCCTCCAGCCGTTCACCGAAAACCTGGCCAGCATCGGCATCCAGGCCAACCTGCGTACCGTCGATCGCGCGCAGTACAAACAACGCCTGGATCAATTCGACTTCGACATGATTCTGCTGACCCTGCCACAAACCCTCAGCCCGGGCCTGGAGCAATGGCTGTACTTCCACTCCAGCCAGGCAAAGGTCAAAGGAGGCAAGAACTACGCCGGGGTGAACCATCCGGTGGTCGATGCCCTGCTCGACAAACTATTGTCGGCGCAAACCCGCGATGAACAGATCGCCGCCACCCGCGCACTCGACCGGGTGCTGCTGTGGCAGCACTACAGCATCCCCAATTGGTACATCAACTATCACCGCCTGGCCTACCGCAACCGGTTTGCCTTCGTCACCACGCCGCCCTATACCCTGGGCCTGCGCACCTGGTGGCTGAAACCCACGGAGAATGCCCGATGACGCCGTCTCTGCGCTCATTTCTACTGCATGGCAGCAGCATCGCACTGCTCGCCCTGGCCGGCTTGGCCCAGGCCGCAGGCAAGCACGCCCTGACCCTGTATGACGAACCGCCTAAATACCCGGCCAATTTCCAGCATTTCGACTACGTGAACCCCGATGCGCCCAAAGGCGGCACCTTGCGCCAGGCCGGCTTCGGCGGTTTCGACAGCCTCAATCCCTTCATCAACAAAGGTGTGGCGGCCGATGATATCGGCCTGATTTACGACACCCTGACTCGCCACAGCCTCGATGAACCCTTTACCGAGTACGCCCTGCTCGCGGAAAAAATCGAGAAAGCCCCGGACAACAGCTGGGTGCGCTTCTACCTGCGCCCCGAGGCCCGTTTCAACGACGGCCGGGCGGTAACCGCCGAGGACGTCAAGTTCACCTTCGAAGCCCTGATGACCCATGGCGCGCCTACTTACCGCGGCTACTATGCCGATGTCGATCGAGCCGAAGTCGAAGGTCCCCGCCAGGTACGCTTCATCTTCAAGCATGCGGGCAACCGTGAACTGCCGCTGATTCTCGGACAACTGCCGGTACTACCCAAGCACTGGTGGAGCGAACTGGATGAGCGCGACGCAGCGCAGCAACCGCTGCTGGGCAACGAGGGCATTGTCGACATCGTCGTAGCGCCCGATAAGGCCAGCATCAGCCTGCGCATCCACGAGGATGCCCGCCTGGTCCGCGACGAGAAACCCGACGCCGAACTGCTGCGACTCAACCTGCAAGCGGCAGCCGATTCGCCAAGCGAGGCGTTCAAACCCCTGGCATCGATCACCGGTTATAGCGCGCCAGACAAGCGAACCCTGCGCCTCGAGGTGAAAAAAGGCAGCGCCGAGGCACTGCTGCCCGCGCTCAAACAACTGCAGGTACTGCCCACCAAGCGGAACTTCAGCAAGAGCAATCTGGAGATTCCGCTCGGCAGCGGCCCCTATCAGGTTGCCGAGGTCAAAGCCGGACGCTCGATCCGCTATGAGCGGGTCAAGGACTGGTGGGGCGAGGATCTGCCGGTCAACCGCGGCTTCTACAACTTCGACAACATGCGATTCGACTACTACCGCGACAACACCGTGGCCCTCGAAGCCCTGAAAGCCGGGCAATTCGACTACTGGCTGGAAAGCAGCGCGAAAAACTGGGCCACCGCCTACGACACCCCGGCCGTGGCCAATGGCCAACTGATCAAGGAAGAGATCGACAACCATAACCCCACCGGCATGCAGGGCTTCATCTTCAACAGCCGCCGGCCACTGTTCCAGGACAAACGGGTGCGCGAGGCGCTGGGCCTGCTGTTCGATTTCGAATGGGCCAACCGTCAGCTGTTCAATGGTGCCTACACCCGCACCCGCAGCTACTTCGACAACTCCGAGCTGGCCTCCAGCGGTTTGCCCAGCGACGACGAGCTGAAGATTCTCGAACCACTGCGCGAGCAAATCCCGGCACAGGTGTTCACCGATGAATTCCGCGTGCCCGTCACCGACGGCAGCGGCATCATCCGCGAACAGCAGAGACGCGCCTATCAACTGCTGCAGGAAGCCGGCTGGCGCATCGAAGGCGACCAGATGCTCGACGCCGAAGGCGCGCCGGTCAGTTTCGAGTTCCTCCTCGCCCAGACCGAGTTCGAGCGCGTGCTGCTGCCGCTCAAGCGCAACATGGCCGATCTCGGCATCGACCTGGTGATTCGCCGGGTCGACGTGTCGCAGTACATCAACCGCCTGCGCTCGCGGGATTTCGACCTGATCGTCGGCGGCTTTGGCCAGTCCAACTCGCCGGGCAACGAGCAGCGCGAATACTGGCATTCCAGCAGCGCCGACAACCCCGGCAGCCGCAACTTCATCGGCCTGAAAGACCCGGCCATCGACCAACTGGTAGAAGGCCTGATCAACGCCGATTCACGACAAAGCCTGGTCGCCCACACCCGGGCCCTCGACCGGGTGCTGTTGTGGGGCCATTACGTCATCCCCAACTGGCACATCAAGACCTGGCGCGTGGCCTACTGGAACCGCTTCGAACACCCGAAAGTCACCCCCCAATACGACGTCGGCCTGAATACCTGGTGGGCTCGCCCGCAACAGGAACCCGCCGCCACGGACAACGCCACAGCCGCGAGCACGGAGCAATAAGATGCTGGCGTATATCTTTCGTCGCCTGTTGCTGATCATCCCCACCCTGTTCGGCATTCTGCTGATCAACTTCATCATCATCCAGGCCGCACCGGGCGGGCCGGTGGAACAGATGATCGCCAAGCTGGAGGGCTTCGAAGGCGCCACCAGCCGGATCGCGGGCGGCGGCGCCGAAGTGGCGGTCGCCGGCTCCAACTATCGCGGTGCCCAGGGCCTCGACCCGGAGCTGATCGCCGAGATCGAACAACTGTACGGCTTCGATAAGCCGGCCCCCGAGCGCTTCTGGATCATGCTGAAAAACTATGCACGGTTCGATTTCGGCCAAAGTTTCTTCCGCGACGCCGAGGTGATCGACCTGATCATCGAAAAGATGCCAGTGTCGATCTCGCTCGGGCTGTGGAGCACCCTGATCATGTACCTGGTCTCGATTCCGCTGGGCATCGCCAAGGCCACCCGCCATGGCAGCTCCTTCGATGTCTGGACCAGCTCGGCGATCATCGTCGGCTACGCGATCCCCGCGTTCCTCTTCGCCATTCTGCTGATCGTGGTTTTCGCCGGCGGCAGCTACTTCGATTGGTTTCCGCTGCGCGGTCTGACGTCGAACAACTTCGACGAACTCAGCCTCAGCGGCAAGATCCTCGACTACTTCTGGCACCTGGCCCTGCCCGTGACCGCCCTGGTGATCGGCAACTTCGCCACTCTGACCCTGCTGACCAAGAACAGCTTCCTCGACGAAATCAACAAGCAGTATGTGGTCACCGCCAGGGCCAAGGGTCTGACCAACAACGGCGTGCTTTATGGCCATGTATTCCGCAATGCCATGCTGATCATCATCGCCGGCTTCCCGGCAGCCTTTATCGGCCTGTTCTTCACCGGTTCGCTGTTGATCGAGGTGATTTTCTCCCTCGACGGTCTTGGCCTGATGAGTTTCGAGGCGGCGATCAACCGCGATTATCCGGTGGTCTTCGGCACCCTGTTTATCTTCACTTTGTTGGGGCTGGTCGTGAAATTGATCGGTGACATCACCTACACCCTGGTCGATCCGCGCATCGACTTCGAAAGCCGGGAGGGTTGAGATGACGCTCTCCCCCCTCAATCGACGACGCTTCGAACTGTTCAAGGCGCACAAACGCGGCTGGTGGTCGCTGTGGATCTTCCTCGCCCTGTTCGGCCTGAGCCTGGGCGCCGAACTGATCGCCAACGACAAACCGCTGGCCGTGCGCTATGACGGCGAATGGTATTTCCCGGTGCTCAAACGCTATCCGGAAACCGTCTTCGGCGGCGAATTCCCCCTGCAAGCCAACTACAAGAGCCCCTACATCCAGGAGCTGATCGAACAGAAAGACGGCTGGATGCTCTGGCCGGTGATCCCCTTCGGCTACTCCAGCATCAATTACGAGCTGCAAGTGCCAGCACCGGCACCGCCATCGCGCGACAACTGGCTGGGTACCGATGACCAGGGCCGCGACGTCATGGCCCGGGTAATCTACGGCTTCCGCATTTCGGTGCTGTTCGCCCTGATCCTGACCGTACTCAGCTCGATAATCGGGGTATTCGCGGGCGCCCTGCAGGGCTTCTACGGCGGCTGGGTCGACCTGGTCGGGCAGCGTTTTCTGGAAATCTGGTCGGGCCTGCCGGTGCTCTACCTGCTGATCATTCTCGCCAGCTTCGTCCAGCCTAATTTCTGGTGGCTGCTGGGCATCATGCTGCTGTTCTCCTGGATGAGCCTGGTCGATGTGGTGCGCGCCGAGTTCCTCCGCGGCCGCAACCTGGAGTACGTGCGCGCCGCCCGCGCCCTGGGCATGGAAAACGGGGCCATCATGTTTCGCCATATCCTGCCCAACGCCATGGTCTCGACCATGACCTTCATGCCCTTTATTCTCACCGGCGCCATCGGCACCCTGACCGCGCTGGACTTCCTCGGCTTCGGCCTGCCGCCGGGCGCGCCTTCACTGGGCGAACTGGTCGCCCAGGGCAAATCCAACCTGCAGGCGCCCTGGCTCGGTATCAGCGCCTTTAGCGTGCTGGCGCTGATGCTCAGCCTCCTGGTGTTTATCGGCGAAGCGGCACGCGATGCCTTCGATCCGAGGAAATAAGATGACCCGTTCCGATACCCTTATCGAAGTACGCGACCTGGCCGTCGAATTCGTCAATGGCGACTCCAGGCAACGAGTGGTCGAAGGCGTCAACTTCACGATCCACCGCGGCGAGACCCTGGCCCTGGTCGGTGAAAGTGGCTCAGGCAAATCGGTCACCGCCCACTCCATCCTGCGCCTGCTGCCCTACCCTTTGGCCCAGCATCCGAGCGGCAGCATCCACTATGCAGGACAAGACCTGCTCAAGCTCAGCGAGAACAAACTGCGCAAAATCCGTGGCAACCGTATCGCCATGGTGTTTCAAGAGCCCATGACCTCGCTTAACCCGCTGCACAACATCGAAAAGCAGATCAATGAGGTACTGGCCCTGCATAAAGGGCTGACCGGCAAAGCGGCAACCGCACGAACCCTGGAACTGCTCGAGCTGGTTGGCATCCCCGAGCCGCACAAGCGCCTCAAGGCCTACCCCCATGAACTCTCCGGCGGCCAACGCCAGCGCGTGATGATCGCCATGGCCCTGGCCAACGAACCGGAGCTGCTGATCGCCGACGAGCCGACCACCGCGCTGGATGTCACCGTGCAGCTGAAAATCCTCGAACTGCTCAAGGATCTGCAGGCGCGCATGGGCATGGCGCTGCTGCTGATCAGCCACGATCTCAACCTGGTCAGGCGAATCGCCCATCGTGTATGTGTCATGCAGCAGGGAAAGATCGTCGAACAAGCGTCGTGTGAACAGCTGTTCCATGCGCCGCAGCATCCCTATACCCAGGAGCTGCTCGGTGCCGAGCCTAGTGGCGAGCCGGTGGCCAACCCTGCCGGCAAGCCGCTGCTGGAAGTCGACGATCTGCGCGTCTGGTTCCCGATCAAGAAGGGACTGCTGCGCCGTACCGTCGACTATGTGAAAGCGGTGGACGGGATCAATTTCAGCCTGCCTCAGGGCCAAACCCTGGGTATCGTTGGCGAAAGCGGTTCCGGCAAGTCCACCCTGGGTCTGGCAATCCTGCGGCTGATCGGCAGTCAGGGTGCCATTCGCTTTCAAGGCCAGGCACTGGATGGCTTGACCCAGCAACAGGTTCGTCCGCTGCGCCGACAGATGCAAGTGGTCTTTCAGGACCCCTTCGGCAGCCTGAGCCCGCGAATGACAGTGGGGATGATTGTCGGCGAGGGCCTGCGCATTCATCGTATGGGCACAGAGGCGGAACAGGAACAGGCAATCATCGACGCACTCTTGGAGGTAGACCTGGATCCGGATACCCGGCACCGCTACCCCCACGAGTTTTCCGGAGGACAACGGCAGCGGATTGCCATTGCCCGCGCACTGGTGCTGAAACCGGCGCTGATACTGTTGGACGAGCCGACTTCGGCGCTCGACCGTACCGTTCAGCGCCAAGTAGTGGAGTTGCTGCGTTCATTGCAGGCCAAGTACAACCTGACTTACCTGTTCATCAGCCACGATTTGGCGGTGGTCCGCGCTATCAGCCACCACCTGATAGTGGTCAAGGAGGGTCAAGCGGTCGAACAAGGCTCGGCAGCCGCGATTTTTGCCGCGCCACAGCATATTTATACCCAGCAGTTGCTGGAAGCCGCCTTATTGGCTCCGGGCGCTGCTGACTAAATCCTTAAAGCAGGAAGAGGAAGAACACACATGGGTTTTCTAAGCGGTAAGCGCGTACTGATCGTTGGCGTTGCCAGCAAACTGTCCATCGCCTCGGGCATCGCCGCGGCCATGCACCGCGAGGGTGCCGAACTGGCCTTCACCTATCAGAACGAAAAACTCAAGGGTCGCGTCGAAGAGTTCGCCGCTGGTTGGGGCTCCGGTCCCGAGCTGTGCTTTCCCTGCGACGTCGCCAGCGATGAAGAAATCGCTGCAGCATTCGAAGCCCTGGGCAAGCAATGGGATGGCCTGGACTGCATCGTTCACTCGGTCGGTTTCGCCCCCGGCGATCAACTCAATGGCGACTTCACTGACGTCACCACTCGTGATGGCTTTCGCATCGCTCACGACATCAGTGCCTACAGCTTCGTCGCCCTGGCCAAGGCCGGCCGCGAGATGATGAAAGGCCGCAACGGCAGCCTGCTCACCCTCTCCTACCTGGGTGCCGAACGCACCATGCCCAACTACAACGTCATGGGCATGGCCAAGGCCAGCCTGGAGGCTGGTGTACGCTACCTGGCCGGCAGCCTCGGCCCGGAAGGCACGCGGGTCAATGCCATCTCCGCCGGGCCGATCCGCACTCTCGCGGCCTCAGGGATCAAGAGCTTCCGCAAGATGCTCGCCGCCAACGAGAAGCAGACCCCGCTGCGCCGCAACGTGACCATCGACGAAGTCGGCAACGCCGGCGCCTTCCTCTGCTCCGACCTGGCCTCGGGCGTCAGCGGCGAAATCATGTACGTCGACGGTGGTTTCAACACCACCGCCATGGGTGCAATGGAAGATTGATCGCCGCCCCGTGAATAATAAAAAAGGCCGCTTATAGCGGCCTTTTTTATACTCGACAGCTATCAGAAACGCTCGATATCCGCCCTGGCTTCCAATTGCTTGCGAAATGCCGCGAAGTCCTGCTGACCACTGCGCGAGGCAAGGAAACGGCTATACATGGTCTTTTCTTCATCCGTCAATGGCGCTTCAGGCTCGCTCACGCCATTCAGGCGCACCACCACAAAATCACCATTGCTCAGACTGACTCCGGCAAACGTCGACTGGCCAGCGGCAGCCGGCTTGGGCATGCGGAACAACGCCTGCAGTACAGCCGGCTCAATCCCCTCCTGACTGCGTGTAGCCGCTTCAACCACTTCCCAGACCTGCCCCGACTCAGCCTGCTCAACCGGCGTCTTGCCATCGCTCAAGGCGGCCTGAAGTGCCTCACCCTCAGCCTTGGCGGCTTCACTGGCACGCACCCGGGTCAACTGCTCACGAATACTCCCTTCAACCTGCTCGAGAGCCAGCTGCTCAGGCTTCTTGTGCTCCTTTACACGCAACACCACGGCGGTATTCGGGTCGAGTTCGATGACGCTGCTGTTACTGCCGTCCTCTAGGACCTCGTCGCTGAATGCAGCCTGAATCACCTGACGATTAGCGGCCAGCCCCTCACCACCTTCACGACCGAAGGCTTCGCTTATTTTGATCTCAAGCCCCAGCTCCTGCGCGGGCTGCACCAGGTCAGAGGCTTCGAACGCGGCATCTTCAAGTTGCTTGCTGACCTCGACGAAACGCTGCTCGAGCTTGCCTGTTTTCAGATCACGCACCAGTTTGTCTCGCAGGCTGGCAAAACTCGGCACCTCGGGCGCCTGAACAGCCAGCAGCTTGATCAGGTGCCAGCCGAACTCGCTGCGTACCGGTGCGGATACCTGACCTTCGTTAAGGGCATACAGGGCCTCTTCAAAGGCTGGGTCGTAGACGCCCGGCCCGGCGTAACCGAGGTCGCCGCCATTGGTAGCGGAACCCGGATCGTCGGAAAGCTCCTTGGCCAGCGCGGCAAAATCTTCGCCTTGCTGCAAGCGTTTCTGCGCCTCGTCAATCTTGGCCTTGGCCTGCTCATCGCTGAGCGAGTCGCTTACCTCGACCAGGATATGCGCGGCCTGACGCTGCTCGGCCAGATTGGCAATTTCGTTTTCATAAGCGCTTTGCAGGTCTTCATCGCTGACTTCGACCTGATCGAAGAAGGCATCCTTGTTCAGTTCGATATATTCCAGCACGACCTGCTCAGGCGTCATGAACTGACTGGCCTGTGCATCATAGTAGGCCTTGATGTCGTCATCGCTGAGCTGAACCGCGTCGTTATCGGCCTTCAGGGTCAGGGTCGCGAAATCACGGGTCTGCTTTTCCAGCCGCGCGAAAGCAGTTACTTCCTCATCGGTCACGAAGGCACTGCCGGAAAGGCCCGCGCGCAACTGGCCGATCAGCATTTCCTGCTCGAGCATCTGACGGAACTGCATGCGCGTATAGCCGAGCTGACGGATGACCTGATCGAAACGAGCGGAATCGAATTTGCCATCGACCAGGAACTCGGGCGTTTGCAGAATCAACTGATCGAGTGCCTGCGGGGAAAAGGCGAATTTGGCATCGGTCGCGCCCTGCAGCAATAAAGTGCGCTCGATCAGACCCTTGAGTGCCGCTTCGCGCAGCAACTTCTCGTCCAGCAAAGACGCATCGAAATCACGCCCAAGCTGCTGCAACAACTGACGTCGCTGCATCTCGACGGCTTGACCGAGGTCGTTGATCGTGATTTTTTCGCCGTTGACTTCAGCCGCGTTCTGGCTATTGCTGGTGCCGGTGAAAATGGCTTCGACACCGGTCAGCGCGAGCAGTACCACGATGAGACCGATGATGGTTTTGGCAATCCAACCCTGTGAATTGTCCCTGATATTCTGCAGCATGCTTCCCCCAGAACGACTGTACAAAAAAAGCAGTCGTGCAGTGTGGGTAAAATCCGGATAGAAGAAAGGCGCATCCGAGGATGCGCCTTCTCGTAACTGGCGGAGCGGACGGGGCTCGAACCCGCGACCCCCGGCGTGACAGGCCGGTATTCTAACCGACTGAACTACCGCTCCGCGACCAGGTCAGCGATTAAGCTGACTTGGGGTAAAGCCTGAAAGACGCTTAGTTGACGGCGTCTTTCAGGGCCTTACCGGCTTTGAAACCTGGAATCTTGGCAGCAGCAATGCTGATCGGCTTGCCAGTTTGTGGATTGCGACCAGTACGCGCAGCGCGCTCTTTGACAGCAAAAGTACCGAAACCAACCAGTACAACGGAATCACCAGCCTGCAGAGCGCCAGTGACAGATTCAATCACTGCATCCAGCGCACGGCCAGCGACAGCTTTCGGGATATCAGCAGATGCAGCGATGGCATCGATCAGTTCCGACTTGTTCACTCTAAGTCCCCTTAATTTCTGATGAGTTTTGTTTCTTGATTTTTTGTGTAAGCAAAACGAGTGCAGGATGGTCTTCCGACACAATAAGAGCCGCTTTATAACAAGGGCTCTAAAATTGTGTCAAGGAAGCCTCTCGGCTAATGTGTGCTAATTCGCCCCTTGGAATCAGTCTCGCGCTTGTCATCCTTTGCAACCAGCTCCGGAGCCGCATCAGGCAAGGGCTCCGGCGCGTATTGCAGCGCAATTTGCAGGACTTCGTCAATCCATTTAACCGGTTTAATCTGCAAGTCCTGCTTAATGTTCTCCGGAATCTCTTTCAAATCGCGCACATTCTCTTCCGGAATGATCACGGTTTTGATTCCACCCCGATGCGCAGCCAGAAGTTTCTCTTTCAAGCCGCCGATGGCCAACACTTGGCCACGCAGGGTGATTTCCCCGGTCATTGCCACATCTGCGCGCACCGGAATCTGAGTCAGGGCCGAGACCAGCGCCGTACACATCCCCACGCCTGCGCTGGGGCCGTCTTTCGGGGTTGCCCCCTCCGGCATATGGATATGGATGTCGCGCTTCTCGTAGAAGTCCAGAGGGATCCCCAGGCTCTTCGCCCGACTGCGCACCACGGTCTGTGCCGCGGTAATGGATTCGAGCATCACATCGCCCAACGAACCGGTCTTGATCAACTGCCCTTTGCCCGGCACCACTGCGGCTTCGATGGTCAGCAACTCGCCACCCACCTGAGTCCAGGCCAGCCCGGTCACCTGCCCGATCTGATCTTGCAGTTCTGCCAAGCCATAACGATGCTTGTGCACACCAAGGAAATGCTCCAGCGAGTCCGCGGTCACCAGCACCTCAAAACGCTTTTCAAGGCTGTGCTCTTTCACCGCCTTGCGGCAAACCTTGGCAATCTGCCGCTCAAGGCTGCGCACACCCGCTTCTCGGGTGTAGTAGCGAATGATGTCGCGAATGGCGTCTCGCTCGAAAGCAAGCTCGCCCTTTTTCAGGCCATTGGCCTGAACCTGCTTGGGCGCCAGGTACTTGATGGCGATGTTGATCTTCTCGTCTTCCGTATAGCCGGGCAGACGGATCACCTCCATTCGATCAAGCAACGCTGCCGGAATATTCATCGAGTTGGCGGTACAGAGGAACATCACATCGGAAAGGTCGTAGTCGACCTCCAGATAATGGTCATTGAAATTGTGGTTCTGCTCAGGATCGAGCACCTCGAGCAGCGCGGAAGCCGGATCGCCGCGCATGTCCTGGCCCATCTTGTCGATTTCATCGAGCAGGAACAGCGGATTACGTACACCGACCTTGGTCATTTTCTGGATCATACGACCCGGCATCGAGCCGATGTAGGTGCGCCGGTGGCCACGGATCTCGGCCTCGTCACGCACACCGCCAAGCGCCATGCGCACGAACTTGCGGTTGGTGGCGTGAGCGATGGACTCTGCCAGCGAGGTCTTGCCCACACCCGGCGGTCCGACCAGGCAGAGCACCGGCCCCTTGATCTTCTTCACGCGCTTCTGCACGGCGAGGTACTCGAGGATACGATCCTTGACCTCATCGAGCCCGTAGTGATCGGCATCCAGGATCGCTTCGGCACGCGCCAGATCCAGGCGCACCTTGCTCCGCGCAGTCCACGGTACATTCACCAGCCAGTCGATGTAGGAGCGCACTACCGTGGCTTCTGCCGACATCGGCGACATTTGCTTGAGCTTGTTCAGCTCGGTCTGAGCCTTGTCATAGGCCTCTTTGCTCAGCCCACCATTCTCGATGCGCTTTTTCAGCTCATCCAGCTCATTGAGACCTTCCTCGCTGTCACCGAGTTCTTTCTGAATGGCCTTCATTTGTTCGTTCAGGTAGTACTCGCGCTGACTGCGCTCCATCTGCTTCTTGACCCGGCCACGAATGCGCTTTTCGACCTGCAACAGATCAATCTCGGCATCCAGCAAGGCAAGCACATGCTCGACCCGCGCCGACAAATCGGTGATTTCCAGGATTTCCTGTTTCTGCTCGATTTTCAACGCCATGTGCGCAGCCATGGTGTCAACCAGGCGGCTCGGTTCATCGATACCGTTGAGCGAGGACAGCACCTCCGGCGGAACCTTCTTGCCCAACTGCACGTATTGTTCGAATTGGCTGAGCAGACTGCGGACAAACACCTCGGACTCGCGTCCTGGCGCATCGACCTCGTCGATCAACTGCACGTCGGCGCGGCAATGCCCATCCACTTCGATAAATCGTTCGACGGCTCCGCGTTGCTCGCCCTCGACCAGCACCTTGACAGTGCCATCGGGCAGCTTCAGCAACTGCAATACCGTCGCAACGGTACCAACTCGGTAGAGCCCGTCTTCGCCGGGATCATCGTCTGCAGGATTTTTCTGGGCGAGCAGCAGAATCTGCTTCTCACCGGTCATCGCGGCCTCCAGGGCCTCGATGGATTTCTCGCGTCCGACGAACAACGGGATGACCATGTGCGGATAGACCACGACATCGCGTAGCGGAAGGAGAGGCAATTCGATGGTTGTCTTCATGATTTTTGGCTCTACAGCGGCCTGTCAGGCCTTAGATAGATGGGATAACCCTTCACCCTAAGATGGGGCTAGCCCCAGCAAAAAACAAGCGTTTCGGCTGCAAAAGCAAAGGGGCCCGCAGGCCCCTTGCTTTCAACATGTAACAGGCGGACTCAGGCGTCAGGAGCAGCCTTGGCAGCCGGCTCGCTGTTCTCGTAAATCAACAGGGGCTTGGATGAACCATCGACAACACTCTCGTCGATAACCACCTTGCTGACCTCCGTCTGGGAAGGAATCTCGTACATGGTGTCGAGCAGAATCCCCTCGAGGATCGAGCGCAGACCACGAGCTCCGGTCTTGCGTTCCAACGCCTTGCGCGCTACGGAGCGCAGGGCGTCAGGACGGAACTCAAGATCGACACCTTCCATCTCGAAAAGCTTGGCGTATTGCTTGGTCAGGGCATTCTTCGGCTCGGTCAGAATCTGCATAAGCGCAGCTTCATCCAATTCGTCGAGGGTTGCGATAACCGGCAAGCGACCCACGAATTCCGGAATCAAGCCAAACTTGACCAGATCGTCCGGCTCGACTGCACGCAGCGACTCACCAATCTTCTTGCCCAGATCCTTGCTGCGAACCTCGGCATTGAAGCCGATACCACCCTTGGTCGAGCGGCCCTGGATAACTTTTTCCAATCCGGAGAAAGCACCACCGCAAATAAACAGGATATTGCGCGTATCGACCTGCAAAAATTCCTGTTGCGGGTGCTTGCGCCCTCCCTGCGGAGGAACCGAGGCCACTGTGCCCTCGATCAATTTCAACAGCGCCTGCTGCACACCCTCACCCGACACGTCACGGGTAATGGAAGGGTTGTCGGACTTGCGCGATATCTTGTCGATTTCGTCGATATAGACAATGCCCATCTGGGCTTTTTCCACATCGTAATCGCACTTTTGCAGCAGCTTCTGGATAATGTTTTCGACATCTTCCCCCACATAACCGGCTTCGGTCAGTGTGGTGGCATCAGCGATGGTGAACGGGACATTAAGCAAACGCGCCAGGGTTTCGGCCAGCAGGGTTTTACCCGAACCGGTTGGACCGATGAGCAGGATATTGCTCTTGCCCAGCTCGACATCGTCCTTCTTTTCGCGCTGGTTAAGACGCTTGTAGTGGTTGTACACCGCCACCGCCAGGACCTTCTTCGCCCGCTCCTGACCAATCACATACTGATCGAGGATGGTGCTGATTTCCTTTGGCGCAGGCAGCTTGTGCGCGCTGCTTTCGGCCTGAGCTTCCTGCACCTCCTCGCGGATGATGTCGTTGCACAGGTCGACGCACTCGTCGCAGATAAAGACCGAGGGGCCGGCAATCAACTTGCGCACTTCATGCTGGCTTTTGCCGCAGAAGGAGCAATAAAGCAGCTTGCCGTTGTCCTCGCCATTGCGGGTGTCAGTCATTCGATCAATCCAATACGGTAGGCTTGAAAAACAAGATGGAGGCAAATGCGAGCATTTTCAAGCCCGCAATGCGACCGACTGCATGTCGGCCGCGCACAATCGGCGTCAATTAGCTGGAAGCCAGGCGTTTATCAAGAACCTTGTCGATAAGGCCATAGGCAACTGCCGTTTCACCGCTCATGAAGTTGTCGCGATCGGTATCGCGGGCAATCACATCCAACGGCTGACCGGTGTGACCAGCCAGCACATTGTTCAGGCGATCACGGATGGTCAGGATTTCACGGGCATGAATCTCGATATCCGACGCCTGCCCCTGGAAGCCACCCAGCGGCTGATGAATCATCATCCGCGAGTGCGGCAGACAGAACCGCTTGCCGGCAGCACCAGCGGTCAGCAGCAGGGCGCCCATGCTGCACGCCTGACCGATGCAGATAGTCGACACATCCGGGCGAATGAACTGCATGGTGTCGTAGATCGACATGCCAGCGGTCACTGAACCACCTGGCGAGTTGATATACAGATGAATGTCCTTGTCCGGGTTCTCTGCTTCAAGGAACAACAGCTGCGCGGCTACCAGATTGGCCATGTAGTCTTCGACCGGGCCGATCAGGAAGATCACACGCTCCTTGAGCAGGCGCGAGTAGATGTCGTAGGCGCGCTCACCGCGGGCCGTTTGTTCGATGACCATGGGCACCAAGCCGCCAGCGGCCTGAATGTCTGGCATTTGTTGCATAAAAGGATTGCGGGACATTTCTTGCACTCGCTCCCTAAACAGTCATGTATCAAATACGCATAAGCCAGCACGGTGGCTGGCTTATGGTGTGCTCGAACGAGGTAAAGAAATCAGGCGGCTTGCGGAGCTTCCACCGGCTTGACAGCTTCTTCGTAAGAGACCGATTTATCGGTCACATTAGCCTTCTGCAAAACAGTATCTACAACTTGTTCTTCCAGCACAACCGAACGGACTTCGTTCATTTGCTGGTCGTTTTTGTAGTACCAGGCCACAACCTGCTCAGGCTCTTGGTAAGCCGAGGCCATTTCCTGAATCATTTCGCGCACGCGGGTGTCGTCAGGCTTGAGCTCGAACTGCTTGACCACTTCGGCCACGATCAGGCCCAGCACCACACGACGCTTGGCCTGCTCTTCGAACAACTCCGCCGGCAGTTGCTCGGGTTTGATGTTGCCACCGAACTGCTGCACAGCCTGCACACGCAGACGATTGACTTCGTTGCCGACCAGGGACTTGGGCACTTCGATCGGATTGGCAGCCAGCAGACCGTCCATCACCTGGCTCTTCACCTTGGACTTGATGGCCTGGCGCAGCTCGCGCTCCATGTTCTTGCGCACTTCAGCGCGGAAGCCTTCCAGGCCGCCTTCCTTGACACCGAACTGGGCGAAGAACTCATCGTTGAGCTCAGGCAGCTGGGGGGCCGAAACACTGTTCACGGTAACAGTGAACTCGGCAGTTTTGCCGGCCAGATCGAGGTTCTGGTAGTCCTCCGGGAACACCGGATTGATGACCCGCACATCGCCGGCCTTGGCACCGACCAGGGCATCTTCAAAACCGGGGATCATGCGCCCGGAGCCCAGCACCAGCTGAGAACCGGTGGCCGAGCCACCAGCGAAGGCTTCACCGTCGATCTGACCAGCGAAATCGATATTCAGCTGATCGCCATCTTCGGCGGCCCGCTCGACCACTTCGAAGCGGGTGTTCTGCTTGCGCAGAATTTCCAGCATGTTGTCCAGATCGGCATCGGCCACATCGGCCTGAAGGCGCTCGATGGCAATGGTCTCGAGACCAGACACCTGGAATTCCGGGAAGACTTCGAAGGTCGCAACGTACTCCAGGTCCTTGCCCTTCTCGAAGGTTTTCGGCTCGACGGCCGGAGAACCCGCCGGATTGAGCTTCTGCTCGACCACGGCTTCGTAGAAGGTAGACTGAATCAGGTCGCCCAGGGCTTCCTGGCGAGCGGCATCTTCGTAGCGCTGGCGAATGACGCTCATTGGCACCTTGCCAGGACGGAAGCCGGCAACTTTAGCCTTGCGGGCAGTCTGCTGCAGACGCTTGTTGACTTCAGTCTCGATGCGCTCGACGGGAACGCCGACGGTCATGCGACGCTCAAGAGCAGAAGTGCTTTCAACAGAAACTTGCATGGGTATTCCTCGTTGCACAGACATAGGCCGGCCGTTTACCGGCCCCGAATCAAGGGCATACATTCTAGAGGGTCAATTTGCAGAAGTCACCCTAGATGCTAGCGGCAAACGGGAGGGAGCTAAAAGATGGTGCGGACGGAGAGACTCGAACTCTCACACCTTGCGGCGCTGGAACCTAAATCCAGTGTGTCTACCAATTCCACCACGTCCGCGTGGTAAGGCTTTCAAACAAAAACGCCAGGCTTTTGACCTGGCGCCTTTTAATATGGGGTGGACGATGGGGATCGAACCCACGACAACAGGAGTCACAATCCTGCGCTCTACCAACTGAGCTACGCCCACCATATTGCATTTACCTGTGCCAAAGCTGCCAAATGGCACGCCCGGCAGGACTCGAACCTGCGACCATCCGCTTAGAAGGCGGATGCTCTATCCAGCTGAGCTACGGGCGCCTATCCATCTGCAAGAGCAGATTTAAAGCTTTCGGCTGCAGCAGAAACCTTGCGGCCCCTGCGTTTGCCGTCTTACCCAGCGACTGGCTGTGCTCGACAAGCGGGGCGAATGTTATAGAGGCACCAACAGCTCGTCAACAGGCAACGCTAAAAAAATTCAGTTATATAAAGGAGTTACGCGAAAACCCTTGCGCGCGCCTTTGCCCCGGGGTTTCGCCATGCGAGAATGCGCCTCCTTTTTCAATCCTTTCCAATGGTTAACCAAGCGCAATGACCGCACAACTGATCGATGGCAAAGCGATCGCCGCCAGCCTCCGCCAGCAGATCGCCAAGCGGGTTGCCGAAAGGCGCCAGCAAGGTCTGCGAGCACCTGGCCTCGCGGTGATTCTGGTCGGCAGCGATCCTGCCTCTCAGGTCTACGTCTCGCACAAGCGCAAGGACTGCGAGGAAGTCGGCTTCGTTTCCCAGGCCTATGACCTTTCCGCCAGCACCAGCCAGGACGAGCTTCTGGCGCTGATCGAACGATTGAACGATGACCCGAGCATTGATGGCATCCTGGTGCAGCTGCCGCTGCCGGAAAGCCTGGATGCGTCTTTATTGCTTGAGCACATCCGCCCGGATAAAGATGTCGACGGCTTTCATCCCTACAACATCGGCCGCCTGGCCCAGCGCATGCCGCTGCTGCGGCCCTGCACACCGAAAGGCATCATGACCCTGCTGCACAGCACCGGGGTGGATTTGTATGGCTTGCATGCCGTGGTAGTCGGGGCATCCAACATCGTCGGCCGCCCCATGGCCATGGAACTGCTGCTGGCCGGTTGCACCGTCACCATCACCCATCGTTTCACCAAGGACCTGGCCAGCCATGTGGCACAGGCCGACATAGTGGTTGTCGCCGCCGGCAAACCGGGTCTGGTCAAGGGCGAGTGGGTCAAACCAGGCGCCATCGTCATCGATGTTGGGATCAACCGCCAGGCGGACGGCAAACTGATCGGCGACGTGGAGTATGACGCCGCCCTGCCCCGGGCCGGCTGGATCACTCCGGTACCGGGCGGCGTTGGCCCCATGACCCGTGCCTGCCTGCTGGAAAACACCCTGCACGCAGCCGAGCACCTGCACAAATAGCGTACTCGACAGTCATAAAAAACGGCACCCGAGGGTGCCGTTTTTTATGACCGGTTAACGATCATTCACGCGCCTGTTCCCAGGACTTGAGCAGCTCGTTGTAATTGATGGTTTCGCCCTTGGGCTTTTCGTTGGCCAGTTTCGGCTTGGGTGCGCCCGGCTGATCCAGCCAGTACTGCGGGTCTTTCGCCTCGTTCAACTTGGGACCGCACTCACCCAGCACGCCGGCGCGCTCAAGGCGACCGAGCATGGTGTCCTGGGCCGCCGCCAGACCGTCCAGCGCCTCTTGCGGCGACTTGTCGCCACTGGCGGCTTCGGCAATGAACTGCCACCACAGCTGCGCCAAACGCGGGTAGTCCGGTACGTTGGTGCCGGTCGGTGTCCACTGCTCCCGTGCCGGGCTGCGATAGAACTCGACCAGACCGCCCAGCTTCGGCGCGATATCGGTCATCGCCTGCGAGTTGATATCCGACTCGCGGATCGGCGTCAGGCCGACCAGGGTCTTCTTTAGCGACACCGTCTTCGAGGTGACGAACTGGGCATACAGCCAGGCCGCCAGGCGCTGTTTGTCAGGCGTGGACTTGAGGAAGGTCCAGGAGCCGGCGTCCTGATAACCCAACTTCATGCCCTCCTCCCAGTACGGGCCTTTCGGCGACGGCGCCATGCGCCATTTCGGCGTGCCGTCCTCGTTGACCACCGGCAGGCCGGGCTTGGTCATATCCGCGGTAAAGGCGGTGTACCAGAAGATCTGCTGGGCGATGCTGCCTTGCGCCGGCACCGGGCCGGACTCTGAGAAGGTCATGCCCTGGGCTTCCGGCGGCGCATATTGGCGCATCCAGTCGACATATTTGGTGGTCGCGTAGACCGCCGCCGGGCCATTGGTGGCACCGCCGCGGGCGACGCTGGAGCCGACCGGCTGGCAACCCTCGACCCGGATACCCCACTCGTCCACCGGCAGACCGTTGGGCAGGCCCTTGTCGCCAGCGCCGGCCATGGAGAACCAGGCATCGGTAAAGCGCCATCCCAGGGACGGATCCTTCTTGCCGTAATCCATATGGCCATAGATGCGCTGGCCATCGATTTCCTTGACCTTCTCCGAGAAGAATTCGGCGATGTCCTCATAGGCCGACCAGTTGACCGGCACGCCCAGCTCGTAGCCGTAGAGTTCCTTGAACCTGGCCTTGAGTTCCGGACGTTCGAACCAGTCGGCGCGGAACCAATAGAGGTTGGCGAACTGCTGGTCGGGCAGCTGATACAGCTTGCCATCCGGCCCGGTGGTGAAGTCCAGACCGATGAAATCTTCCAGGTCCAGGGTCGGCGAGGTGTAGTCCTTGCCGTCGCCGGCCATCATGTCGGTCAGCGGCACGACCTTGCCGTAGCGAAAGTGGGTACCGATCAGATCCGAGTCGTTGATATAACCGTCATAGATGTTCTTGTCCGACTGCATCTGGGTTTGCAGCTTCTCGACCACGTCGCCTTCTTGCATCAGGTCGTGCTTGAGCTTGATCCCGGTGATTTCGCTGAAGGCCTTGGCCAGCACCTTGGACTCGTACTCGTGGGTGGCGATAGTTTCCGATGCGACACTGATATCCATGCCGCGGAACGGCTCCGCCGCCTTGATGAACCACTTCAGCTCTGCGAGCTGTTGCTCGGCGGTCAGGGTCGAGGGCGCGAACTCATCGGCGATCCATTTCTTTGCCGCCTCTTCATAGGCATCGGCCCAGGCCGCGCCGCTCAATCCGGACAACGTCAGCAAGGCAGCCAGCGCCATGCTATGTCGAGTTTTGTTGTTATTGTCGAACATAGAGAGACCTCCATCTCAGGGTTTTAGGCGAGGTAAGTCGGTATGGCTGCAACCCGCCAGCGGGCGCGGCCAAAAGCACCCGGCTTAGCCCCAACGCATCACTGCAAACAGCCAGAACAGGGACAGCACCGAGGCTACCCAGACACTCCAATCGGTCGTGCCCACCACCAGCAGATGCAGGTAGGCGCTTCCCAGCAGACCGATAAACAGCCGATCACCACGGGTGGTGCTGATCGGCAAGAAGCCTTTGCGCTCAATACAGGGGGAGCGCAGTTCCCAAACGGTCATACCCGCCAGAATCGTCGCGATAGCGCCGAAGAACAGCGCGGTAGGCAGAGTCCAAGCCATCCAATCCATAATCTTTGCTCCTTAAACCCGGCCCAGGGCGAAGCCCTTGGCCACGTGGTTGCGGACGAACCAGATCACCAGCATGCCCGGCAGGATTGTCAACACGCCGGCAGCCGCCAGCACTCCCCAATCGATACCGGAAGCCGAGACGGTGCGGGTCATCACCGCGGCTATGGGTTTGGCGTTGACCGAAGTCAGGGTGCGCGCCAGCAGCAGCTCGACCCAGGAGAACATGAAGCAGAAGAACGCGGTGACACCGATGCCCGAGCCGATCAGCGGGATGAAAATCTTCACGAAGAATTTCGGGAAGCTGTAGCCGTCGATATAGGCGGTTTCGTCGATCTCCTTCGGCACCCCGGACATGAAGCCCTCGAGAATCCACACTGCCAGCGGCACATTGAACAGGCAGTGCGCCAGGGCCACGGCGATATGGGTATCGAACAGGCCGATCGAGGAATACAGCTGGAAGAATGGCAGCAGGAACACCGCCGGCGGCGCCATGCGGTTGGTCAGCAGCCAGAAGAACAGGTGCTTGTCGCCGAGGAAGCGATAACGCGAGAAGGCATAGGCCGCCGGCAGCGCCACCGTCAGGGAAATCAGCGTGTTCAAGGTCACGTAGTACAGCGAGTTGAGGTAGCCCTCATACCAGCTCGGGTCGGTGAAGATCACCTTGTAGTTGGCCAGGGTGAAGGTGCTCGGCCACATGCTCAGGCCACCGAGGATCTCGGTGTTGCTCTTGAACGACATGTTCAGCAGCCAATAGATGGGCACCAGCAGGAACAGGATATAGAGCCCCAGCACCACTTTTTTACGTAGGGTCATGGTCGGCCTCAGCGCGTCTTGTCGTTATGGGTCATGGCGGTATAGAACAGCCAGGACACCAGCAGAATGATCAGGAAGTACACCAGGGAGAACGCCGCCGCCGGGCCCAGGTCGAATTGGCCGATGGCCATCTGCGTCAGGGTCTGGCTGAGGAAGGTGGTGGCGTTGCCCGGCCCGCCGCCGGTGAGCACGAAGGGCTCGGTGTAGATCATGAAACTGTCCATGAAGCGCAGCATCACCGCGATCAGCAGCACGCTTTTCAGCTTGGGCAGCTGAATGTGGCGGAACACCGCCCAGGCCGAAGCGCGGTCGATGCGCGCCGCCTGGTAGTACACATCGGGTATCGCGCGCAGCCCGGAGTAGCAAAGCAGCGCTACCAATGAGGTCCAGTGCCAGACGTCCATGATCAGCACCGTGACCCAAGCATCTCCCGTATTGGAGGCGTAGTTGTAGCTGATACCCAGACTGTTCAGCGCCCAGCCCATCAGGCCGATGTCGGCGCGGCCGAAGATCTGCCAGATGGTGCCGACCACGTTCCACGGAATCAGCAAGGGAATCGCCATGACGATCAGCACCAGCGAGGCCATGCGTCCCTTGGTCGGCATGCACAGGGCGATGGCAATGCCCAGGGGAATTTCGATCAACAGCACGCAACCGGAAAAGATGAACTGGCGCAGCAACGAATCGTGCAAACGCGGGTCCTGCAGCACCTGTTTGTACCAGTCGACCCCGACAAAATAGCGCGTCGAATGGTCGAAGATGTCCTGCACCGAGTAGTTGACCACCGTCATCATCGGCACAATGGCGCTGAACGCCACCAGCAGAAACACCGGCAATACCAGCCACCAGGCCTTGTTGTTCTGCACCTTCATGGCTGCACCTCCGATGACTGCGACTGAGCTTGCGTCGGCAGCACTTGCACCAGGTATTCGTCGGCATAGAGCATCAGCCACTGCGCCGGGAAACTCAGGTAGACCTGCTGTTGCGGCACCGGCTGGTCCTCCTGCAGGCGCACCTTGAGCAGTTGCCCGTCCAGGCGCAGGGTGAGGATCTTATAGGTACCCAGGTCTTCGAGATGCACCACCTCGCCGCACAGGGCGTCCTCGCTGGGGCCTTCCCAGACGTGGACGAACTCGGGGCGGATGCCGACTTTCAGGCTGGTCCACTGCAACTCGTCCAGGCGCTGGTTGAGCGCCGCCGACAGAGGCAGGACGGTATCGGCGAAACGCACTCCGCCCTCGCAGCGCTCGACCTCGATCAGGTTCATTCCCGGGCTGCCGATGAAGTAGCCGACGAAGGTGTGGCTGGGCCGTTCGAACAGCTCGCGCGGGGTGCCGAACTGGACGATCTGGCCGCCGTACATCACCGCGATCTTGTCGGCGAAGGTCGAGGCCTCCAGCTGATCGTGGGTGACGTAGACCATGGTGATATTGAACTGCTCGTGGATCTGCTTGAGCTTGCGCCGCAGCTTCCACTTCAGGTGCGGGTCGATCACCGTCAGCGGCTCGTCGAACAGAATCGCCGACACATCGTCGCGCACCAGACCGCGGCCCATGGAGACCTTCTGCTTCTCGTCGGCGGTGAGGTTGCTGGCTCGTTTGCGCAGCAGTGGATGCAGCTCCAGCACCTCGGCGATCTCGTTGACCTTGGCCAGGATCCTGGCCTCGTTCATGCCCTGATTGCGCAGCGGAAACGCCAGGTTATCGAACACCGTCATGGTGTCGTAGACCACCGGAAACTGGAAAACCTGGGCAATATTGCGCTGTTCAGGGTGCAGGTGGTTGACCACCTTGCCGTCGAACTGCACCTCGCCATGGGAGGGGCTGAGCAACCCGGAAATGATATTGAGCAGGGTCGACTTGCCGCAGCCGGATGGCCCGAGCAAGGCGTAAGCACCGCCCTGCGCCCAAACATGGTTCATCTCGCGGATCGCGTAATCCCCATTACCATTAGGGGCGCGGCTGTAACTATGGGCCAGGTTGTGCAAGCGTATCTCGGCCATCAGGCGCTCCTCGCTAAACGGCGGCTCGGTGCCTGGATCAAGCGGCCATCGGCCTCAAAGACGAACAGTTTGTGGGTCGGGATATAGATGAGGATCGGCGTATCAACGTCGTACTCGTGCACGCCTGGCAGGTGCAGCACCAGCACGAACTGCTCGTTGCGCACATGCAGGAAGGTTTCCGAGCCGCTGATTTCCGCCAACTCGACCGTCACCGCCAGCTCCAGGTCGTCGTCGTTGGATGGCACCAGGCCGATATGGCTGGGACGCACGCCGAAGCGATACTCGCCCTCGGCGATGCTTTTCAGATCGGAGTTGAGCGGAAAATGCACGGCGTCGGCAAAGCTCACCTCGGCGGCGCTGATGCGCCCCGGCATCAGGTTGATCGCCGGTTCGGAGAACAACTCGGCGGCCAGCACCTGCTGCGGCTGGTGATAGACCTCGGCGGTCTTGCCGCTCTGCACCACGCGCCCCTCGTGCAGGATGGTGGTGGTGCCGCCCAGGGCCAAGGCCTCGTTCGGCTCGGTAGTGGCGTAGATGGCGATGGTATGGCGGGCCTCGAACAGCTCGCGCATTTCCTGGCGCAGCTCTTCACGCAGCTTGTAGTCGAGGTTGACCAGCGGCTCGTCGAACAGAATCAGCGAAGCATCCTTGACCAGGGCGCGAGCCATGGCCGTGCGCTGTTGCTGGCCGCCGGACAGCTCCAGCGGATGACGCTGGAGCAAGGCCTCGATGCGCAGCATCTTCGCCGTGGCATGCACTTTTTCGAGGATCTCGGCCTTGCTGACCCCGGCCTGACGCAGTGGCGAAGCGATGTTCTCGAACACCGTCAGGGTCGGATAGTTGATGAACTGCTGGTAGACCATGGAGACGTTGCGCTGGCGCACCGAGACATTGGTCATGTCCGCGCCATTCATCAGGATGCGCCCGCTGCTTGGCTTGTCCAGGCCAGCCATCAAGCGCATCAGGCTGGTCTTGCCGGACAGGGTGCGGCCGAGCAACACATTGAAGGAACCGGGTTCGAAACTCAGGCAGGCGTCGTCGATGTGCACCTGCTGATCGACGATACGCGTGACATGCTCAAGCGTAAGTGACATGGGCCGTCCTATTTTCTTGTTATTTGCGTTCTAGCTGCCCAGTAACAAAGCGAGTTCCGTGCCAATCACCTAAAAAATAACCTAATCAACTGATTTATCTATGATTTTAAAAGAAACCCAGTTCGCGCAATTTTCGTAAATGAACAATTTTGCACAGTTGACCATGAACAACTGAACAGCCGAAGCGTTGACTTTGAACAGCCATAGGCGACACTGGGTGCACCTCGGCGAAGACCGGGCGCCGATAAAAACAAGACCCACAATGAGACCTTCGTCATGGCTGAAGCTGCCAGTGCCCTACCCCACGAGACCATCATTCAGGACTCCTGGTCGCGTTGCCGCGACTTCGGCCTGACTCACCAGAGCACGCCCATCTTCACTCAGCCCAGCCCCGGCGAAGTCTCTGCCCTGCTGCAAAGCCAGCACGCCCTGGTGCACACCACCCATAAGGAAGTGCTGCCCTACTACGGCAACATCCTGGCCAATTCCAATTGCCTGATCATGCTCGCCGACAAGCAGGGCCAGGTGCTGCAGTCCTGGGGCGACCAACGCTTCATCGAACCCAGTCGCGCGCCCGGCTTCGTCGCCGGTGCCAGCTGGCTGGAGCGCTACACCGGTACCAACGCCATAGGCACCGCCCTGAGCTGCGCCCAGCCGGTGCATATCCAGCACGACGAACACTTCCTCAAGGCCAACCGCTTCATGACCGGCTCGGCCTCGCCGATCTTCGACGAGCAGCGGCAGATGATCGCGGTGCTGGACGTCTCCAGCGACAGCTACCTGCCGCCCGCCCACACCCTGGGCATGGTCAAGATGATGAGCCAGTCGGTGGAAAATCGCCTGATCCTCAACCTGTTCCAGCAGCGCTACTTCCAGCTCAGCTTCAATACCAGCCTGGACAACCTCGACAGCCCCTGGGCCGGGCTGCTGATCTTCGATGAGCAAGGCCAGGTGGTCTCGGCCAACCGCCGCGCCGACAGCCTGCTCGGCGTCGGCCTGGCACGGGTAAATATCGAGAGCCTGTTCGATGCGCCCCTGCAGCATTTGCTCAACCAACCCGAAGCCCTGCCCTTCAACCTGCGCGCCGGCGGCCGTTTCCGCTTCCACGCCCAAGTCAAACGCCCGCAGCAGCCAGCACCGATCCAGGCGCGCGATTTCCGCCAGGCCGTCGAGCCCGAAGTCAGTGACAAAGGCTTTACCCTGGCCTCGATCAACCTCGGCGACCCGCGTGTCGATAAAGCCGTGCGCCAGGCCGAACGCCTGCTGGAAAAAGACATTCCGATCCTGGTCCACGGCGAAACCGGCGTCGGCAAAGAGGTGTTCGTCAAAGCCCTGCACCACGCCAGCTCGCGCGCCAATCAGGCGCTGATCGCGGTCAACTGCGCCGCCATTCCTGCCGAGCTGGTGGAGTCAGAACTGTTCGGTTACGAGAAAGGCGCCTTCACCGGCGCCAATCAGAAAGGCAGCGTCGGCCTGATCCGCAAGGCCGATAAAGGCACGCTGTTTCTCGATGAAATCGGCGACATGCCGCTGCGCGTGCAGGCCCGCTTGCTGCGGGTATTGCAGGAACGCTGCGTGCAACCGCTGGGCAGCAGCGAACTCTACCCGGTGGATATCCGCCTGATCTCCGCCACCAACCGCTCCCTGCGCCACGACGTCGACACCGGTCTGTTCCGCCAGGATCTCTATTACCGCATCAGCGGCCTCAACCTGGAACTGCCGCCACTGCGCGAACGCACCGACAAAGCCGCCATGGTGCAACGTATCTGGGAACATCACCGCGAACCCCAGCAATGGGCCAGGCCCAGCGCCGAGGTGATGGAACTGTTCGAACGTCACCCCTGGCCGGGCAACCTGCGCCAACTGAGCAGCGTGCTGCAGATTGCCCTGGCCATGGCCGACGACCAGCCGATTCAACCGGAGCATCTGCCGGATGATTTTTTCGAGGATTTACTGGACGAGAACGCCAGGAAATCGGTGCATGGCCAACCGGTGCAGGCGGACTTATTGACCGCCAGCGATGATGACCTGGCGAGCCAGTACGAGGCTTGTGGCGGAAATATTTCGCACCTGGCCCGAAGTCTGGGAGTGAGCCGGAATACACTTTACAAGCGCTTGAGAGCCCAGGGGTTGAAGGAGTGACGCGCAGCCTTCATGCACGCAAGCGCGCAAACGACGCTTAAGCGATGGATGGACAGCAACCGCCAACGAAGCATCGCGACCAAGGGTATTCAGCGGCGGCAATGGATCTATGACCGTCGACGGCTGTCGAAACCAGTAACCTGCCTACAGCTCGCCCCTAGCCTTCTATCTTCCTTCCGCTGTTAGCCAATATCTGCTGACGCTCACGGCGTCCCACGCGCCCGTCTTCATGAGTCAAACGCCCTGATGAATCTTACCTCCCGTCTTACAGTCGCCACGTCACGAGCATTGGCATTGTGTTGCCCTGCGCCACGGAAACTGCGTCCATGGGGCGGCGTGATTGTCGCGCTGGTGTTGCTGAGCGCCTGCGTCAGCCCACCACCGCCCCAGCCATCACCCGGCATTGCGCCGATACGCTTTTTGCTCAGCTTCGACGACGGCCCGAGCGGGAGCCTGGGAGTCAATCCGACCCGACAGATTCTCGACGCCCTGGCGAATAACCCCGTCCAGCCCGGGATCAAGGCGCTGTTCTTTATCCAGACGCGCGCGCCTTACGCCGGTGGCAGTGCTCAGGGGCAGGCGCTGTTGCGTCGGCAGCAGAAAGACGGCCACTTGCTGGGTTTTCACACCGCCACCCCCAGGCACGCCAATCACCGCTTCCTCAGCCCGACCGAGCTGGAGCAGTCGCTACGCGATGGCGTGGCCGACCTCAGTGCCGTCAGCGGCAAGCCGCCGCGCCTGGTACGGCCACCGTTCTGGAACTACAACCAGCGCACCTTCGCCGCCTATCGGGCCCATGGCCTGCATTTGCTGCTGACCGACCTGAGTGCCAACGATGGCAAGACCTGGGGCATCAACGGCAGCCTGCGCCGGCGCAGCAACCTGCGCACCCAACTGGCACGGATAGCGACGCAGATCCAAGCCAGCAGCATGCCTGTGGTGGATGGCGTCATCCCGGTGGTCGTGACCTTCCATGACCTCAACCCCTACACCGCACGGCATATGCAGGAGTACCTGCAGATCCTCCTGGATGTGGCCGGGGACGTGGGGCTGGCCACCGCGGCCATGCCGTTCTACGACCAACGCGCCGCTCTCGAACGCGCGGCGCTGAAGCGCACCCTGGGCGACCCGCTGCAGTATGCCCGCCTGCCAGGCGTGTGGAACTGGCTATGGAATTGAGCGGCGCAGCGGGTATCGCTTCGCTCAATCAATAGTTCCGCGGAAAATAAACGAGCCGCTGGAAAGCGGCCCTCCACACAGCGGACCGCCCGCGGCGCATGCATGCCGCGGGGCTGGCAGCGGCTTGCGGGCCATCGTGCGCGCCACTGGTGCTGCGGCCACCGCCGAGCGGTCCTCACGGCCTTTCTGCGGCGGCCTATAATTATAAAGATGTCATTGATGTTTTATCGATGCCGTCCATACAGCCTAAATGGAGGCTACGATGAAATTTTCTATCCACATTCTCATCGCCGCAGGCGCCCTTCTTGCCGCCGCCTCGACACCTCTGGTACAGGCCGATACCGGGTCCGATTGGTTCGATGCCGAGGTTGCCCAGGTGCAACATCGCGTCGCTTCGCGCAACCAGCTCGACGATGACCTGGTGCTGTCGCAAATCGCTCTGGGCTATGCCGTGCCGGAGTCACTGCACCCGCAAAGCAAGACCATGCTGGCGCGCTCGGATGACGACGCTTTCGACACTGTCCTGAAATACCTGCAAGGCACGATGGAGATGTATGCGGCAGTTGATTAAGGCGCCTTGCTTACCAGGTCACTTCACTTCCTGAACATGAAAAAGGCCGCAATGCGGCCTTTTTTCAATTCACCCACCACTTATTCAGCCAAGCGCCAGCTGGTGCCGCCCTTGCCGTCTTCCAGCACTACGCCCATGGCACTGAGCTGGTCGCGGATGCGGTCGGACTCGCCCCAGTTCTTCTCGGTGCGGGCTTGCAGGCGCGCGGCAATCAGCGCCTCAACCTCGGCGGCATCGACCTTGCCTGCAGCACCGGCCTGGAGGAAAGCCTCGGGCTCGAGTTGCAGCACGCCGAGCACCCCGGCCAGTTCCTTCAAGCGTGCCGCCAGGCCGGCGGCGGCCTGCTGATCGCTCTCGCGCAGACGATTGATCTCGCGGGCCAGCTCGAACAATACGGCACAGGCTTCCGGCGAGTTGAAGTCGTCGTCCATGGCCGCGCCGAAACGCTCGGCAAAGGCTTCGCCACCGGCAGGTGCAGCCATGGGCAGGCCCTTGAGCGCATTGTAGAAACGTTCCAGGGCGCCCTTGGCTTCCTTGAGGCTGTCTTCCGAGTAGTTGATCGGGCTGCGGTAGTGGCTGGACACCAGCAGGTAGCGCACCACTTCCGGGTGGTACTTCTCCAGCACCTCGCGGATGGTGAAGAAGTTGCCCAATGACTTGGACATCTTCTCGCCGTCCACCCGTACCGCACCGGCGTGCATCCAGGCATTGGCGTAGAGCTTGCCAGTGGCCGCCTCGCTCTGGGCGATCTCGTTTTCGTGGTGGGGGAACACCAGATCCGGCCCGCCGCCATGGATGTCGAAGGTCTCGCCCAGGCAGCAGGTGGACATCACCGAACACTCGATATGCCAGCCCGGCCGGCCTGCGCCCCAGGGCGACGGCCAGCTCGGCTCGCCGGGCTTGACGCCCTTCCACAGGACGAAGTCCAGCGGATCCTGCTTGGCTTCGTCGACTTCGATGCGTGCACCGACTTTCAGGTCTTCGATCTTCTTGCGCGACAGCTTGCCATAGCCGACGAACTTGCCGACCCGGTAATACACGTCGCCATTGCCCGGTGCGTAGGCGAAGCCCTTGTCGATCAGGGTCTGGATCATCGCGTGCATGCCGGCGATGTGCTCGGTGGCACGCGGTTCCTGATCCGGGCGCAGCACGTTGAGGCGCGCCTCATCCTCGTGCATCGCGGCGATCATGCGCTCGACCAGGGCCTCGAACGGCTCGCCATTGTCATTGGCGCGCCTGATGATCTTGTCGTCGATGTCGGTGATATTGCGCACATAGGTGACCTCATAGCCGCGATGGCGCAGCCAGCGGGTCACCACATCGAACGCCACCATCACCCGCGCATGACCGATATGACAGAAGTCGTAAACCGTCATGCCGCACACGTACAGGCGCACCTGGTTGTCCAGCAGCGGCTTGAAGACGTCTTTGCTTTTGGTCAGCGTGTTGTAGATCGAGAGCATCGGGAATCCTTGGAAACCACGGGCCAGCGTACCGGCCCGGTTCTAATCAGAGCGTCTGGGCTTTAGGCCCAGGAGTCGCGCAGGGTCACAGTCCGGTTAAACACCGGGGCACCGGGCTTGCTGTCCTTGATGTCCGCGCAGAAGTAGCCTTCACGCTCGAACTGGAAGCGCTCCTCGGGCTGGGCCTGGGCCAGCGAAGGCTCGGCGCGACAGCCCTTGAGCACCACCAGCGACTCGGGATTGATGTTGTCGAGGAAGCTGCTGCCCTCCTCTGCCTTTTCCGGGGTCGGCGAGCGGAACAGGCGGTCGTACAGGCGCACTTCGCACTCGATGCTGGCGGCGGCCGGCACCCAATGGATCACGCCTTTGACCTTGCGTCCCTCGGGGTTCTTGCCCAGGGTATTTTCGTCGTAGCTGCAACGCAGTTCGACGATATTGCCGGCGGCGTCCTTGATCGCCTCCTCGGCGCGGATCACGTAGCTGCCACGCAAGCGGGCTTCGCCACCAGGGATCAGGCGCTTGAAACCGGCAGGCGGGACTTCTTCGAAGTCGCCGGCGTCGATATAGATCTCGCGGGCAAATGGCAGCTGGCGTACGCCCATGTCCTGCTTGGGATGGCGCGCCAGTTCGAGATTTTCTACCTGACCTTCGGGGTAATTGGTGATCACGACCTTCAAGGGCCGCAATACGCACATGGCCCGCGAAGCGGAAGCATCGAGGTCTTCGCGAATGGCGAATTCGAGCATGCCGATATCCACCAGGCCGCCGGCACGATTGACGCCGACCATATCGCAGAAGGTGCGGATCGAACCCGGGGTGTAGCCACGACGGCGGTAGCCACTGAGGGTCGACATGCGTGGATCGTCCCAACCCTGCACATGACCTTCATCGACCAACTGCTTGAGCCGGCGCTTGCTGGTGATGGTGTAGTTCAGGTTGAGACGGGCGAACTCGTACTGACGCGGCTTGGCCGGCACCGGCAGGTTGTCGAGAAACCAGTCGTAGAGCGGGCGATGATCCTCGAACTCCAGGGTGCAGATCGAGTGGGTAATGCCCTCGATGGCGTCCGACTGGCCATGGGTGAAGTCATAGCTCGGGTAGATGCACCACTTGTCGCCGGTCTGATGGTGATGGGCATGGCGAATGCGGTAGAGAATCGGGTCGCGCAGGTTCATGTTCGGCGATGCCATGTCGATCTTCGCGCGCAGGGCACGAGCACCATCGGCGAACTCACCGGCCTTCATGCGAGCGAACAGCTCGAGGTTCTCCTCCACCGAGCGCTCGCGGAACGGGCTGTTCTTGCCCGGTTCGGTCAGATTGCCGCGGTACTGGCGCGCCTCATCGGGCGACAGGTCACAGACGTAGGCCTTGCTGGCCTTGATCAGCTCGACGGCCCAGTCATGCAACTGGTCGAAGTAGTTGGAGGCGTAACGCTCCTCGCCGGCCCACTGGAAGCCCAGCCACTGCACGTCGCTCTTGATCGCGTCGATGTATTCCTGGTCCTCCTTGGCCGGGTTGGTGTCGTCGAAGCGCAGGTTGCACTCGCCACCAAACTCCTTGGCCAGACCGAAGTTCAGGCAGATCGACTTGGCATGGCCAATATGCAGGTAGCCGTTGGGCTCCGGCGGGAAACGGGTGATGATTTTCGTGTGCTTGCCGGCGTCCAGGTCGGACTGGACGATGGGACGAAGAAAGTTCGAAGCGGCGACAATCTCTGGCTTGCTCATGGGGTCCTTGATCATGCAGGTGCGCGGCGCAGGGTAGGCCGACTTATACAAAGCGCTTATCATAGCCGAAGCTGTCAACCCCCTGACAGGCCCATGAGCCCGTTCTCTGTCCACCGCACATCGCTACCACGGTGTCAGCAAAGGATAGTGAGCAGGCTTGTGGATTTCTCGACAGAGCGATTACCTACATGATCAAGCTGCACACCAACCACGGCGTCATCACCCTCAAGCTGTTCGAAGACAAAGCCCCGGAAACCGTGGCCAACTTCAAGCAATACGTGAAGGAAGGTCATTACGACGGCACCATATTCCACCGTGTAATCAGCAACTTCATGGTGCAAGGCGGCGGCTTCGAGCCAGGCATGAAGCAGAAAGCCACCCGCGCGACCATCAAGAACGAAGCCAACAATGGCGTGCTCAACAAGATCGGCACCGTGGCCATGGCCCGCACCATGGAGCCGCATTCGGCCTCCGCGCAGTTCTTCATCAACGTCGCCGACAACAGCTTCCTCAACCACAGCGCACCGACCGTGCAGGGCTGGGGCTATGCGGTATTCGGTGAAGTGGTCGAAGGCATGGACGTGGTCGACAAGATCAAGGGCGTAGCCACCACCATGAAATCCGGCCACCAGGACGTACCGGTCGACGATGTAATCATCGAGAAGGCCGAGATCGCCGAGTGATCCTGCTGATCTCCGACCTGCATCTTGAACAGGAGCGCCCGGACATCAGCCGGGCGTTTCTGCATTTTCTAGAGAGCCGCGCACGCGAAGCCGAGGCGCTGTATATCCTTGGCGACTTCTTCGAGGTGTGGATCGGCGACGACGCCATCAGCCCCTTCCAGCGCAGCATCGCCCAAGCCCTGCGCCGCCTCAGTGACAGTGGCACGCGCATCTACCTGATGCATGGCAATCGCGACTTCATGATTGGCCAGGCCTTTTGCCGCGAGGCTGGCTGCACCCTGCTTCGCGACCCCAGCCTGGTCGAACTCGGCGGAGAGAAAGTCCTGTTGATGCACGGTGACAGCCTCTGCACCCAGGATGAGGCCTACATGCGCCTGCGCCGCTGGCTACGCAACCCGCTGTCGCTGTTGATCCTGCGCAACCTGCCGCTGGCCACCCGCCGCAAGCTGGCGCGCAAACTGCGCAATGAAAGCCGCGCACAAACCCGCCTGAAAGCCAGCGACATTGTCGATGTCACTCCGACAGAAGTGCCGCGGATCATGGCCGTTCATGGCGTGCGCACGCTGATTCACGGCCATACCCACCGCCCCGCGGTACACCAACTGCAAGTGGCAGGTCAGCCGGCCCGGCGGATTGTCCTGGGTGACTGGGACAGCCAGGGCTGGGCCTTGCAAATCGACGAGCAAAACTGGCAGCTGACACCCTTCCCTCTCGGTTAATCAGTGCCGCCGCCGACTTGGCGCTGCAGCGGCGACTGCTGCTCATTGCCTCGGTATTGCGGGCTTGCCTGAATGGTCTGCGCCAGGCGTTGAGTCGCCTCGTTGACCTGATCGGCGACGAACAAGGTGATATTCGTGCCGGGCAGAGACGGCAGTCCTTCCTCGATTACGTGCAGACCTGGCTCCAGGGTCGAACGGGGAATGATGCCCACGCCGATCCCTGCCCGTACGGCCGCCAGGACGCCAGCCCGACTCTGGCTGGTGAAGGCAATCCGGTACGGGATTTGCGCGCTGGCCAGGGCCTTGCGCGCCGAATCACGGTGATAGCAGCCCTCGGCAAAGACCGCCAGCGGCAGCGGTTCGCGCCGGTGCGTCGAATGTGCCTCGTTGCACACCCAGACCAGCTCATCGCGAAACAGGCGCTGCCCGCCATCCGACAAGGCCGGCATCTCAACCAGGGCCAGGTCCAACTTGCCCTCGGCCACCAGCGACGCCAGGTAATCGGGCCGATGATCACAGACCACCTCCAGATTGGCCTCCGGGTAGCTCATCACGAATATTTCCAGCAGAGGCGCGAGGTTACGCGTGGCGTATTGGTCATGGGTACCAAGGCGCACCTGCCCGCCTACATCGGCGTGCCGGAAGGTGCCGAGGATGCGGTCATGCAGGTTAAGCAACTCCTGTGCGCAGGACTTCAGCTGCTCTCCAGCGGGGGTCAGCCTGACCCCGTACTGGCCGCGCTGTAGCAGTTCGGCCGCTACCAGCTCCTCCAGTCGTGTGAGCTGCATGCTGATGGTCGAGGGCGCGCGATGCAGGCGCAGGGCCGCGGTGGTCAGGTTCAGCGTCTCGGCGACCATGACGAAGGTACGCAGCAAGACAATTGGCAGGTCGCGCATGGCAGAATTCAACTTTATTGAAGGTCACGATCAATATTTATCGTTTTTGCGAATTCTGGCAAGTGGATATCTTAGTCGCATCCAGCCAGCCCCATGCGCCCCAGCGGCCATCACGGAGTTCGAATAATGCGAATGCCCACCACGTTCGGCATGAACCAGATCGTCAGCCACGGTTTCGGCATGTTCCTGTTCGCCGCCCTGATGCCGTTTATGCGCGAATCCATTGAAATCAGTGCCTGGCAGCTGGCGACCATCGGCGCCCTGACCCAATTGGCCTATCTCGGTGGCGCCATGCTCCTGGGCCTGCTCGGCCATCGCCTGGGCACCGGCCGCCTGGCCCTGATCACCGGCATCACCTCCAGCACCCTGCTGCTCACCATGTCGCAGCTGCGTGACCCCCTGCTGATCACGCTGGCCCTGACCTGCCTGGCCGCCAGCGCGGCAATCAGCTGGGGTTGCATCGTCGAGATCGTCAGCCGCTGCGCCCGCGCCGAGTCGCGCTCGACCTACCTGTCCTGCGCCTCCAGCGGCACGGCCTGGGGCTATGCGCTCAACGGCCTACTGATCCTGGTCGTGGTGCCGCTGCTTGGCTGGCAGGCCAGCTGGCAGTTCGCCGGGCTGTTCGGCCTGCTGGTCGTGGCCCTGACCTGGCATATGCTGCGCGACCTCAAGCCGGCGCCCATCAGTCCGACCGCCAGCGCCGGCCCGGTCGACTCGGTGATCCCAACTTCCCGGCTGTTCGCCACCATCATTGGCGAGCGCACCGCCCTGTTCGCCTGCCTCATCTGCCTGCTCGTCGGCTTCACCACCATGCCGTTTTCCTACTGGCTCAACAGCTACCTGGATGAACTCAGCCTGCCGGCGGCGCTGGGCGGCTACACCTGGGCGACGGTCGGCGGCACCGGCATGGTGGCCGGTTTCCTCACCGGCAAGTTGGCCGACCGCAAGGGCCATGGCACCGCGCTGATGGTTATCTTCAGCGGCTTCACCCTGGGCTTGCTGGCATTTGTCGCGGACCCGGGCAAGTTCGCCCTGGTCGCCGGCTTCGGCTATGGCCTGATGTACTTCCCGATGTGGGGCATCGTCGCCGGCTGGCTCAACCAGCACTACTCATCGACCGCGACCATGCAGATCAGCGGCATCTGCATGGTCACCTTCGGCCTGGGCGGCACCCTGGGCAACCTGCTGGCCGGCTATATCCGCGAAACCACCGGCTCGCTGCAGGACGTGTTCTTCGTGCTGACAGGCGCCTCCCTGCTGCTGCTGGCCCTGGCCATCGTCATCCTGCGCGGCGACCGCCAGGCAGCGCTGGCCGCGAAGCCGGCAGCCGCCTTGGCCTGCAGAGAACGGCAAGCATGAGGCTTGCCGGACGCCCTAAGCGGCCGCGCCGCTGTGAAAGCGGAATTCCTTGTCGGGCGTGAGGATCGCCTCGCGCTCGACCTCGGCGAAGTACGCCACTCGTTCATCGATAGGCCCTGCCGAATAGTCGCGCGCCATCTTCAGGTAACCCTGGTAATGCCGCGCCTCGGACTTGAGCAGCGAGCGATAGAACTGCCCCAGCTCCTCATCCAGATGCGGCGCCAGGCGAGCGAACCGCTCACAGGAGCGCGCTTCGATAAAAGCGCCGACGATCAAAGTATCGACCAGCTTGTGCGGCTCACTGCTGCGCATGTGCTTGTGCAGGCGCTGGGCATACAGGGCGGCACTGACCGGACGATAGGCGATCCCACGCTTCTTCATCAGCGCTGCGACCTGCTCGAAATGACGCAGTTCCTCACGGGCCAAACGCGACAAGTTGTGCTGCAAATCGGCCTTTTCGATATAGCGAAAAAGCAGGGTCAAAGCGGTTGACGCGGCCTTTTTCTCACAATTGGCGTGATCTATCAGCATCACGTCCTGATTCTGCAAGGCCTGGGCAATCCAGGCATCAGGCGTTGGGCACAACAGGAAGGCTTCAATTTCAGGTAACAGTTGCATAAGCTCACGAGATCCAATGGCAGCCTGGTCTGACGGGCTGGGCCGGCCATTATACGAATGAAGTGGCGCGCGACCAGCCGGTCAGTTGATACCGGTCAACAGCACAGTACTGTTGCCGCATCTATGCTGTATCTATAGTTAGGTGTTACGAGCCACAACCCACTTCGAACGGAGACGAGCATGCAAGCCATTCGCAACATTTTAGTGGTCATGGAGCCAGAACGACCCGAAGGCTTGGCACTCAAGCGGGCCAAATTGATCGCTGGTGTGACCCAATCGAACCTGCACTTGCTTGTCTGCGGCAAGAAACATGACCACTCGGCCTATCTCAGCGACCTGTGCGCCACGCTCGACAAAGAGGGTTACAGCACTTCCAGTCAGCAGGCCTGGCATGAAAACCTGCACCAGACCATCATCACCGTGCAGCAGGCTGAAGGCTGTGGCCTGGTGATCAAGCAGCACGTTACCGACAACCCATTGAAAAAAGCCCTGCTCACCCCGGACGATTGGAAACTGCTGCGCTATTGCCCAACCCCTGTGCTGATGGTGAAGACCGACAAACCCTGGGCCGGCGGCACCATACTCGCTGCGGTCGATGTCGGTAATGCCGACGGTGAGCACCGCACCCTGCACAACAGCATCGTCAACCACGGCTATGACATCGCCGCGCTGGCCAAGGCCAACCTGCATGTAATCAGCGCCCATCCTGCACCGATGCTGTCGGCCGCAGACCCGACCTTCCAGTTGAAAGAGACCATTGAGGCGCGCTATCGCGATCAGTGCAAAGCCTTCCAGGCCGAATACGACATTGCCGAGGAGCGCCTGCATATCGCCGAAGGCCCGGCCGATGTGCTGATTCCACAAATTGCCCATCAACTGAATGCCGCCGTGACCGTGATCGGCACAGTGGCTCGCACCGGCCTTTCCGGGGCACTGATCGGCAACACTGCCGAAGTGATCCTCGACGCGCTGGATTGCGACGTGCTGGTGCTCAAGCCCGATGACATCATCGCCCACCTGGAGGAACTGGTGGCTCAGCACTGAAGACCACTGGGTATAGGCAGATATGACAGGGCCACCGATTCAGGTGGCCTTGTTCTATCTGTGCTACGCATCACTCGCGCGGCCGCAGACCTTCCTGGAGGAATTTCGGCGCGATATAGCGTTCGTAATGCGCCTCGGAGAGCAGGAAAAATTCGCGGTCGATGGCGTCACGCAGCTCCGGCAGAGTCCAGTCGCGAAACTCGGGCAGCAACACCATGCCGTAGGCTTCCAGTTGATTGATCGCCCGAGCGCCACGGGCAATCAGCTGATACGCCCAGCAATAAGGCGACTGCTGCGGCACGAAACGAATCTTCCGCTGCTCCAACTGGCGGCGCAGGCGCAGGCCATCGAAGACCTCCAGCTTGGCCGTCATCACTTGCACCAACAGCACCTCGAGGCGCAGCCAGACTGCGTATTTTTCCTCGTCGTTATAGCCGTTCCAGTTGATCACTTCATGGTGAAAGCGCTTGCAGCCACGGCACACCAGGTCACCGTAGACAGTGGAGCAGAGGCCGACACATGGGGTTTTGATGCGCTGGTTGGACATGGCGAAGGTGGATACATGCTGACGGAAAGGCGGGCATGTTAGCCCTTTGTCTAAGTCAGTTCACCTCTGTCGACGGGGCGAATGAAAACTACCGCGCACCTGGCTGCGGCATGGATAAAAGGCCGGATAAGCGTCTTAACCGTATGGAAATCAGGGTTTTCGCCGACTTTCTCTGCATCTGCCCGTTGCAAACAGGATACTTTCCCGGTCGGCTCGCCGTGGGGCTTTAGCTTAACTTTATCGAAGCTTTCCAGTAGAATCGGCCCGCCTTTTATAGGCACCAATGTCCGTTGGAAGCTGTTTTCAAAGCGTCACGAGCACAGTAGATCCTGCAGGTACGATGTTGACGCAGGCCCTTGGAACGACTTTTCAAGTGTCTGCGCCAGCCCTCATCAAACCGTCCTGCCGGCGTAAAACTTTGAAAACAGCTTCTGCAAGAAACCTCTGAAACCTCGGCTGAGGGGCCCAAAAAGCCACGAAGCGCCTGGTTCAGGGTTTTCTGGATCGCGTCCCGGACAACCCTTTGGGACCACTGATGAGGGTAATAACTGTGCTTGAAGCCTATCGCATACACGTAGCAGAGCGTGCCGCTCAGGGTATCGTGCCCCAGCCGCTGAACGCCGAACAAACCGCAGGCCTGATCGAGCTGCTGAAGAACCCGCCGGTTGGCGAAGAAGCCTTTCTCCTCGACCTGATCACCAACCGCGTACCGCCAGGCGTGGACGAAGCCGCCTACGTCAAGGCCGGCTTCCTCTCTGCCATCGCCAAAGGCGAAGCCACTTCCCCGCTGATCGACAAGCAACACGCCGTCGAACTGCTCGGCACCATGCAGGGCGGCTACAACATCGCCACCCTGGTTGAGCTGCTCGACGACAGCGAACTGGCCGCTACTACTGCCGCCCAACTGAAGCACACCCTGCTGATGTTCGACGCTTTCCACGACGTCGCGGAAAAAGCCAAGAACGGCAATGCTCACGCCAAAGGCGTGCTGCAGTCCTGGGCCGATGGCGAGTGGTTCAAGAACCGCCCGACCCTGGCCGACAAGATCAGCCTGCGCGTGTTCAAGGTGACGGGTGAAACCAACACCGACGACCTTTCCCCTGCGCCTGATGCCTGGTCGCGCCCGGACATTCCGCTGCACGCCCTGGCCATGCTGAAGATGGCTCGCGATGGCATCGTGCCCGATGAGCAAGGCGTCACCGGCCCGATGAAGCAAATCGAAACCATGCGTGGCGAAGGCTTCCCTATCGCTTACGTGGGTGACGTGGTCGGTACCGGCTCCTCGCGCAAATCCGCCACCAACTCGGTGCTGTGGTTCTTCGGCGACGACGTACCAAACGTGCCGAACAAGCGCGCGGGCGGTTTCTGCTTCGGCAACAAGATCGCGCCGATCTTCTACAACACCATGGAAGACGCCGGCGCTCTGCCGATCGAATTCGACGTGTCGAACATGCACATGGGCGACGTGATCGACCTGTACCCGCATGCCGGTAAAGTCTGCAAGCATGGCAGCGACGAAGTCCTGACCCGCTTCGAGATGAAGACTCCGGTGCTGCTCGACGAAGTCCGTGCCGGCGGCCGTATCCCGCTGATCATCGGTCGCGGTCTGACCGAGAAAGCGCGGGCCGAACTGGGCCTGGGCCCAACCGATCTGTTCAAGTTGCCTGAGCCGCCTGCGGTCAGCACCAAGGGTTTCACCCTGGCGCAGAAGATGGTTGGCAAGGCCTGCGGCCTGGCGGAAGGTCAAGGCGTACGCCCTGGCACCTACTGCGAACCGAAGATGACCACCGTCGGCTCCCAGGACACCACTGGCCCGATGACTCGCGACGAGCTGAAAGACCTGGCGTGCCTGGGCTTCTCCGCCGACCTGGTCATGCAGTCGTTCTGCCACACCGCGGCCTACCCGAAGCCGATCGATGTGACCACCCACCACACCCTGCCGGATTTCATCCGCACCCGTGGTGGCGTGTCCCTGCGCCCAGGCGACGGCATCATCCACAGCTGGCTGAACCGCATGCTGCTGCCGGATACCGTCGGCACCGGTGGCGACTCGCACACCCGCTTCCCGATGGGCATCTCGTTCCCGGCCGGCTCCGGCCTGGTCGCGTTCGCTGCCGCCACCGGCGTCATGCCGCTGGACATGCCAGAGTCCATCCTGGTGCGCTTCAAGGGCAAACTGCAACCAGGCATCACCCTGCGTGACCTGGTCCATGCCATCCCTTACTACGCCATCCAGAAAGGCCTGCTGACGGTCGAGAAGAAAGGCAAGATCAACGCCTTCTCCGGCCGCATCCTCGAGATCGAAGGCCTGGACGAGCTGACTGTCGAGCAAGCCTTCGAGCTGTCCGACGCCTCCGCCGAGCGCTCCGCTGCCGGTTGCACCATCAAGCTGCCGGAAAAGGCCATCGCCGAGTACCTGCAATCGAACATCACCCTGCTGCGCTGGATGATCAGCGAAGGCTACGGCGATGCACGGACCATGGAGCGCCGCGCTCAGGCGATGGAAGCCTGGCTGGCCGATCCTAAGCTGATGACTGCCGACAAGGACGCCGAGTACGCCGAAATCATCGAAATCGATCTGGCCGATATCAACGAGCCGGTTCTCTGCGCCCCGAACGACCCGGACGACGCCCGTCTGCTGTCCAGCGTTCAAGGCGAAAAAATCGACGAAGTGTTCATCGGTTCGTGCATGACCAACATTGGTCACTTCCGCGCGGCTGGCAAGTTGCTGGAGAAAGTCGAAGGCTCCCTGCCTACTCGCCTGTGGCTCTCGCCGCCGACCAAGATGGACCAGCATCAGCTCACCGAAGAAGGCTACTACGGCATCTACGGCAAAGCCGGCGCCCGTCTGGAAATGCCAGGCTGCTCGCTGTGCATGGGTAACCAGGCACGCGTTGAACCGAACTCCACCGTGGTGTCGACCTCGACCCGTAACTTCCCCAACCGTCTGGGTGATGGTGCCAACGTCTACCTGGCTTCGGCCGAGTTGGCTGCGGTTGCGGCGATCACCGGCAAACTGCCGACCGTCGAGGAGTACATGGTCTACGCGAAGGAAATCGACACCATGGCAGCCGATGTCTATCGCTACCTGAGTTTCGACCAGATCGCCGAGTTCCGTGAAGCTGCAGCGAACGCCAACATCCCGGTCGTTCAAGCCTAGCGCTACAACGCGACAAGAAGAGCCCCGCCACCGTGCGGGGCTTTTTCTTGCCTGAAGCCCTTGCAGGTGAATGCCCGGCAGCTACCTTTTCAATAGGAATATCAGCGGACGCATTTACAGCATCAGGAGAAATTCATGAAAAACTGGCTTATCGCATCAGTGTGCGTTTTCGCCTTGGCGGGCTGCAGCAGCGAATACATCATCACCACCACCGATGGCCAGATGTTGACCAGCGACGGCAAGCCTCACATGGATAAAGATACCGGCATGATCGAGTTCACTGACAGCGAGGGCCGCAAACAGCAGATTCCGCAAGACAACGTCAAACAGATGCTTGAACGCTGAGTCAGGCCTCCCCCACCTCCCACGCCATTATCGCGATCGCGCCAACCATGGTTCCGCAAACCCTATCGCGTAGTGGCATACCACTTGCTTAGTTCCTGACAACAGAGCCCTTCCAACGGCGGAATCGGCTTAATAGACAATGGTGTCGCTCCAATCGCTGGGTCATTAAGCCATTGGTGCGGCACCTTTTTGTGTTGATCTGGGAAAAGCGCCATGAGCGAGCATAAAAACGGCCGTATCGATACACAGGCAGGGACTGCCGGCAGCGAGGCTCCGGAAAAGCGCGTACTGAACCTGGGCTTTATGGCCCTGACCGATGCCGCCTCGGTGATTGTCGCCGCCACCCAGGGCTTCGCAGAGAAGTATGGGCTAACCATCAACCTGCAGCGCCAGGCGTCCTGGGCCAGCCTGCGCGACAAGCTGCTCAGTGGCGAACTCGATGCCGCGCACAGCCTCTACGGCCTGATCTATGGGGTACAGCTTGGCCTTGGCGGTGCACCGGCCACCGACATGGCGGTGTTGATGGGTCTGAACCAGAACGGCCAGAGCATCAACCTGTCACATGCACTGCAGTTCGCCGGCGTGACCTCAAGCGATGCACTAAAATTGCGCGCGCACCAAAAAAGCGCAAGACTGAGCTTCGCCCAGACCCTGCCCACCGGCACTCACGCCATGTGGCTGTATTACTGGCTGGCCAGCCAGGGCATTCACCCGCTCAACGATGTCGACAGCGTGGTGGTGCCACCACCACAAATGGTCGCTCACCTCAAAGCCCGACGCATCGACGGTTTCTGCGCGGGTGAGCCCTGGTGCGCCCAGGCGGTCGATGAAAACCTCGGATTCACCCTGGCCACCACCCAGTCGATCTGGCCGGACCATCCGGAGAAGGTGCTCGGCTGCACCCGCGCATTCGTCGAGCACCACCCCAACAGCGCGCGCGCCTTGTTGATGGCTGTGCTGGAGGCCAGCCGCTTCATCGACGAGAGTGAAGAAAACAAGCGCAGCACAGCGCAATTGCTCAGCGGCAGTGACTATGTGGATGCACCACTGAGCGCCATCCAGCCGCGTTTCCTTGGCCAGTATCAGGATGGTCTTGGCCATGCGTGGCTGGACAGGCACCCGTTGCGCTTCCACGCTGACGGCGCAGTCAATATGCCCTACCTCTCAGACGGCATGTGGTTCATGACCCAGTTTCGCCGCTGGGGCCTGCTGCGCGAAGACCCCGACTACCTCGGCATCGCCCGTCAGGTACAACAGCTTGACCTCTACCGCCAAGCGGCGGAGGCTTTGAATATCAGGGTGCCGGCCGAACAACGCAGCGCGACGCTGCTCGATGGCAAGACCTGGGACGGCTCAGATCCGGCTGGCTATGCCCGCAGCTTTACCCTCCACGCCTTGGCCGACAGCGACGCTGTCGCCCTGTAACTGCCCGGAGAGCCACCCCCATGCTGCGTATCCTATTGATCAACGACACCCCGAAGAAGGTCGGTCGCCTGAAAGCCGCGCTAATCGAAGCCGGCTTCGAGGTGATAGACGAATCCGGGCTGACCATCGACCTGCCCGAACGGGTCGAGGCCGTGCGCCCCGACGTGATCCTGATCGACACCGACTCCCCCAGCCGCGATGTGATGGAGCAAGTGGTACTGGTCAGTCGCGATCAACCACGCCCGATCGTCATGTTCACCGACGAGCACGATCCAGATGTGATGCGCCAGGCCATTCATTCCGGGGTCAGTGCCTATATTGTCGAAGGCATCCATGCCCAGCGCCTGCAGCCGATACTCGATGTGGCCATCGCCCGCTTCGAAAGTGATCAGGCGCTGCGCGCCCAGCTGCAGGCCCGCGATGCGCAGCTAGCCGAGCGCAAGCGCATCGAGCTGGCCAAAGGCCTGCTGATGAAGATGAAAAGCTGCAACGAGGAAGAGGCCTACACCCTGATGCGTCGCCAAGCCATGAGCCGGCAGCAAAAACTGTCGCAAGTCGCCGAACAGATCATCGCCATGCACGACATGCTGGGTAATTGAGCCGTGGATGAACGCCGGACTGGACGCTTTATCCTGTTCGGCAGGATCGACCTCCGATCTCCGGCAAAAGAACTGCGCCGCTACGACGCGCACTTTCCTGTGCATCGGTGTCGCGTGGCTGCTGCCAAGCGACACTCCCCCAGCACAACGCACACACATTTATTCGGCTACCCGCGAACCTTTCCGGCACACGCCGGTCACTGTGCTGGTAGCTCACCGATGCGCCTAGCATCGGCAACGGCAAGCTGTGACCCCACACGACATCGCAAGGTCGCGATAAGAGCTGCTCAACCTCAGCCATACGAATCAGGACGATCCCGTAATGCTTAAAAACGCAGTTACCCGCAGCTTATTGCTGCCATCCGCTTTAATCGGCCTGTTTAGCGGTCAAGTTCTTGCCGAACTGAATCCCGACCTACCACCCGGTGGCAACTTCGCCCTGGGAAACTGGAACATCACCATTCCAGTGGATGCCAGCAACGGCGTAACGGGCAAACCACTGACTATTCTGCCTTCAGCCCTGAGTGGGCCCAACGGCTACACCAACCCACCATCGCTTTATACCGACACGGACGGCGCGATGACCATGTGGGCCCCCCTCAACGGCGCGACCAGCGGCGGGTCCAAACATCCGCGCTCGGAATTGCGCGAAATGATCGATCCGTCCAGTAATTACATCAACTGGGACAGCAGCGGTACCGCGCTACTCGATGCGCAGCTTCGCGTGATGCAGGTGCCGAGCAAGGACGGCATGGTGATTGTTGGCCAGGTTCACGGCCACGGCTCGGCACCACTGGTACTGGTGTATTACATATACAACGCGAAGACCCAGACCGGCGTGGTCATGGCCAAGCTGCAAGGTACGCCGATTCAGGGCCCGCCGTTCTGGCAACATCAGGTTGCAAGCAGCATCAAGCTGGGCCAGACCTTTACCTACCAGATCCGCGTCGAGCGCCAGAGCGGCAGCCTGGCGGTGGCATCGGTGTCGGTGAACAACGGCACGCCGGCCACTATGGTCATGGACCCGTCCTGGGATAGCGAAACCTTCTACTTCAAGGCTGGCGCTTACCTGCACACCTACGGCACCAGCAGCACCGAAGGTGCCTTGGTGAAGTTTTACCGTCTGGCCACCAGCCACCCGGGAAATGGCCTGCAAATCTCCAGCAACGCCGCATTGCCCAACGCCAAAGTCGGCAGCGTCTATGCCACTCAGCTGCAATTTCGCGGCGGCACCGGCGGTGGCAGTTGGTCGCTGGTCAGCGGCTTTCCACCCCAGGGCTTGCTGCTTGAGCGCAACGGCACCATCAGCGGCACACCGGTCGCGAGCGTGGGCACTAATCGAGCCAATGACTTCATGGTGCGGGTGACCGACGCCAACGGCAGCACCTATTCGAAGAAGCTCTCTATCCTGGTCAAGCCTTAGTCGCCACCTCTGTCGTTGATCGCGGCGACGAAGGATCCACACGGATTTTTCGCCGCCCGCTCGACAGGCCGAGGCGCCGCGTATTATCGTCGCCACCTGGCCAGCGCACTGGCCAACGTCGCTCGGACGGTTCCGGGCGCTTACGTTTCCGAGGAAAGCATGGCTGACCAAGCTCCGCGCCGCTTTGCGCGCATCGATCGACTCCCGCCTTACGTATTCAACATCACCACCGAACTGAAGATGGCTGCCCGGCGCCGTGGCGAGGACATCATTGACTTCAGCATGGGCAATCCCGACGGGCCAACACCGCCGCATATCGTCGAGAAGCTGGTGCAGGTCGCCCAACGCGAAGACACCCATGGCTACTCCACCTCCCGTGGCATCCCGCGTCTGCGCCGCGCTATATCGCACTGGTACCAGGATCGCTACCAGGTCGAGATCGACCCGGAAAGCGAAGCCATCGTCACCATTGGCTCCAAAGAAGGCCTGGCACACCTGATGCTCGCCACCCTGGACCATGGCGACACCGTGCTGGTGCCCAACCCCAGCTACCCGATCCATATCTACGGCGCAGTGATTGCCGGCGCCCAGGTGCGCTCGGTACCGCTGATCCCCGGCGTGGACTTCTTCGCCGAGCTGGAGCGGGCCATTCGCGAGTCGATTCCCAAGCCGAAAATGATGATCCTCGGTTTCCCTTCCAACCCCACTGCCCAGTGCGTGGAGCTAGACTTCTTCGAGCGCGTGGTGGCCCTGGCCAAGCAGTACGACGTGCTGGTGATCCACGACCTGGCCTACGCCGACATCGTCTATGACGGCTGGAAAGCGCCCTCGATCATGCAGGTGCCGGGGGCCAAGGACATTGCCGTGGAGTTCTTCACCCTGTCCAAGAGCTACAACATGGCCGGCTGGCGCATCGGCTTCATGGTCGGCAACAAGGAGCTGGTCAACGCCCTGGCACGGATCAAGAGCTACCACGACTACGGCACCTTCACCCCGCTGCAAGTCGCCGCCATCGCCGCGCTGGAGGGCGATCAGCAGTGCGTGCGCGATATCGCCGAACAGTACCGCCAGCGCCGCAATGTGCTGGTCAAAGGGTTGCATGAGATCGGCTGGATGGTGGTGAACCCGAAAGCCTCGATGTACGTCTGGGCGAAGATTCCCGAAGCCTACGCAGGACTTGGCTCACTGGAGTTCGCCAAGAAACTGCTGCTGGATGCCAAGGTCTGCGTCTCACCCGGCATAGGCTTCGGCGATTATGGCGATGACCATGTGCGCTTTGCCCTGATCGAGAACCAGGATCGCATTCGCCAAGCCGTACGCGGGATAAAGGCGATGTTCCGGGCCGATGGCTTGATTCATGGGCCAGTGCCGAGCAAGCCGCGCAAAACGCCCAGCAATAGCTAAGCAATACCGCACTGCTGTTTGCTTAAGCCGTTGACCGGATACTTTTGCTTTTCGATTCTACGGCGAAGCCCAAGGAAAACGCCGCTTTCCAGTTTCGGGGTAAGCGGCGTTTTTCCTTAAGCGCACAGAATTGAAGCAATAGGCCGCTTTGCTGCAGCGCCCGCGAAACGAGCTGCTGCAGCCGTAGCGTCTGGCCTCCCCGCTTGCGCATCAGCCAGAATAATCCAGCACCGTCCACACTCGCGTCAGTCCATCGCCAATCACGCAGTCGGCGTCGCCAAGCTGCTGATTGTTGTGCAGCGACATCAGGGTGGTGGCGCCGTCCGCGGCATCGATGCGCTCAGTCAGCCATTGCACCCGCCCGCAATTGGCCGTTTCGATCACATAACTGGCGGCGACTGCAGCATGCTGGCGCTTGATCACATCCACCACGGTGCCGCGCTCCTCCATCCGCTTGCCATCCGAGACCAGCACCGCCCAGGCCTGGCTGTTTTCAATCACCAGATAAGAGCCATTGGCCTTGGGTTGCTCGACCTGCGGCTGGGCACAGCCTGCCAGCAGCCCCGACAACACGATTGTCATCAGCATCTGTTGCATTACTAGTCGCTCCTCTGCAGTCCCGACAGCCAGTGGCTGCGCAAGCAGCTGGCAAGGGTGATCGACACCTGGATGGGTCTTGGCTTTACTATTGCCGAATACTGTTTATTTGTACAGTATTTTCAGCTAGCCTTCTCTCACCATATCGTCAGGTCTGCGAGGCAGCGACACCTGGCCAATCCACAGCGTCAATCGGGAGCACAACGATGCTGGACGTCTTGCAACTGAAACACAGCGTAAACCGGATGCCACTGGAAAAAGTCCGTGCCACAGTCGCCGAACTGCACCTGGAGGGCATTGTCACCGAGGGCCGAACGCCTTTCACCCGCGTGCACTTCAATACCTGCTTCGCCGAAATCGAAGCCCTGTTGCAACGCGCCGGCTATCACAGACAGCTGGATGTGGTGGGCTACCAGGGGCTGGCCTACGCCATGTTCGACCCGGTGCGCTGGGAGGCCGTTGACGTGCTCAAGTGGCTGAAGGAATTTGTCGAGGAGGCGCAGGCGCAACCTGTATCCCGTCCTCGGAGCCAGGATAGTTGTCGCCGGATCGGATGAACTGTTCAAGCTGTTGTTGTTCGCCGGCCCCATCAACGTCCGAGTGAAAGCCGAACCAAAAGCGCTCAAGGCACCTGGAGCATGCACACCAATGGCTCAAAAGCCGCTAAGCGCTGGGGGACCGGCTCGTCGATATCGCGGCCTTCGCGCCGACGATAAAACGATATAAAGGATTAGATATATATCTTATCCACATGATTTATATCATATATTTTTACCATTCTAGATTCACTCGAGCTACCGAAAAGGCATACGTCAAACCTGCAACGTCGATCGCCCAGCAAACCTGGCAAGCCCTTTGCTTATATCACCTCAAGACACCAACACACGTCTTCGGATCGCCAACGGCGGTGATCGGGACGAATTGACAAAGACGTCAACGACACTCGGCCAACTACTGGCAGGGCTGTCCGCGACGTCTTTTTTCGTTTCTGGGACTTGAGGAACCATTATGCGTAACTCCACCACTCGCCGTTCGCTACTGAAAAAAACCCTGACTGGCCTCGGCTGTGCCGCGGTCATGCTGCTGTCACCACTGAGCCTGCAGATCGCCCTCGCCGCCGAGGCGGAGAAGGACGAGCTGAAATTCGGCTTTATCAAGCTGACCGATATGGCGCCGCTGGCCATCGCCTATGAAAAGGGCTTCTTCGAGGATGAAGGCCTCTACGTCACCCTGGAAGCCCAGGCCAACTGGAAGGTGCTGCTGGATCGGGTGATCGACGGCGAACTGGACGGGGCGCACATGCTCTCCGGCCAGCCGATCGGCGCCACCATTGGTTTCGGCACCAAGGCCGATGTGGTCACCGCCTTCACCATGGACCTCAACGGTAACGCCATCACCGTCTCCAATGCGGTCTGGGAGGAGATGAAGAAACATGTGCCCATGGCCGATGGCAAGCCGGTCCACCCGATCAAGGCCGATGCCCTGAAACCGGTGATCGACAAGGTCAACGCCGGCGGCAAGTCTTTCAACCTGGGCATGGTATTCCCGGTTTCAACCCATAACTACGAGCTGCGTTACTGGCTCGCCGCGGGCGGCATCCACCCTGGCTACTACGCCCCGCACAAGGGCGACATCAGCGGCCAGATCGACGCCAAGGCACTGCTCTCGGTAACCCCGCCACCACAGATGCCGGCCACCATGGAGGCCGGCACCATTCACGGCTACAGCGTCGGCGAGCCGTGGAACCAGGCCGCCGTGTTCAAGGGCATCGGCGTACCTGTGGTCGCCGACTACGCCATCCGCAAAAACATGTCGGAGAAAGTCTTCGGCGTCTCCAAGAGCTGGGCCGACGCCAACCCGGAAACCCATAAGCGCGTAGTCAAGGCGCTGATTCGTGCCGGCCAGTGGCTGGACGCAGACAACAACGCCAACCGCAAGGAAGCCGTGGAAATCCTCTCCCGCCCCGAGTACGTCGGCGCCGACGCCGAGGTGATCGCCAACTCGATGACCGGCACCTTCGAGTTCGAGAAGGGCGACAAGCGCGAGATTCCGGACTTCAACGTGTTCTTCCGCTACCACGCCACCTACCCCTACTACTCCGACGCCGTGTGGTACCTGACGCAAATGCGCCGCTGGGGCCAGATCGCCGACGCCAAGCCGGACAGCTGGTACCTGGAGATGGCCAAGAAGGTCTATCTGCCGGCGATCTACCGCGAGGCAGCCGCCGAACTGGTGGCAGAAGGCAAGTTCGCGGCCAGCGACTTCCCGCCGGCAGCTGACGATGGCTTCCGTGCACCGCTGATCGACACCATCGACGGCGTGCCTTACGACGGTCGCACGCCCAATGCCTATCTCGAGCAGTTCGAGATCGGTCTGAAGGGCGACACCAAGATCTAATAGGCACTCCCGGAGCCGGTACGCCGGCTCCCTTCTAACAAAGAGGACAGGACGATGAGCAATCCGAGCGTCGCCACCCCGATAACCGAAACACTGAAAACGGCTCGTACCAGTGCGCTCCTCAAGCGCTGGGCTCCGCCCTTGATCCTGCCACTGCTCGGCATTATCGGCTTCCTGTTGTGCTGGCAGCTGGTGGCCAACAACATTCAGACCAGCCTCGGCCAGTTCCCGGGCCCGGTGCAGGTTTCCGAACAATTCTCCGGACTGGTCAGCGCCCACCTCAGGGAGGGCGAAAAGGCCCGGCGCTTCTACGAGCGTCAGGACACGCGCAACGCCGCCTTGCTGGTGAAAAACCCGGCCGCCGAAGTGAAGGTGCGTCCCTATACAGGCAAACCAACCTTCGTACAGCAGATTTTTACCAGCCTCTACACCGTCATGGCCGGCTTTGCCATCGCCTCGCTGATCGCCATTCCGCTGGGTATCGTCTGCGGCCTGAGCAAGACCATCTACACCGCCATCAACCCCTTGATCCAGGTGTTCAAACCGGTCTCCCCGTTGGCCTGGCTGCCCCTGGTGACCATGCTGGTCAGCGCCCTGTATGTCAGCGACGATCCGCTGTTCGCCAAGTCCTTCCTCACCTCGGCCATCACCGTGGCGCTGTGCTGTCTGTGGCCGACGGTGATCAACACCACGGTGGGCGTGGCCAGCATCGAGCAGGATCTGAACAACGTCAGCAAGGTGCTGAGCCTGTCGCCCCTGTCGCATGTCCGCCGCATCGTCCTGCCCGCCGCCGTGCCCATGATCTTCACCGGCCTGCGCATGTCGCTCGGCACCGGCTGGATGGTGCTGATCGCCGCCGAGATGCTGGCGCAGAACCCGGGCCTGGGTAAATTCATCTGGGACGAGTTCCAGAACGGCAGCTCCAACTCCCTCGGTCGGATCATGGTGGCGGTGATCGTCATCGGCCTGATCGGCTTCGCTCTCGACCGTCTCATGCTCCTGCTGCAACGCCAGTTCAGCTGGGACAAGAATGCTGTACTGCGCTAATCAGGAGCCTTTCCATGAGCCATTCACACCTCGAACTCAGCGGCGTCGGCATCGACTTCCCCACCGACAAGGGCCTGTACCGCGCGCTGCAGAACGTCAACCTGCGCATCGACAAGGGCGAGTTCGTATCCTTGATCGGCCACTCCGGGTGCGGCAAATCCACCGTACTGAACATCGTCGCCGGCCTGTACCAGGCCACCACCGGCGGGGTCATCCTCGATGGCCGTGAGGTCGACGAACCCGGCCCCGAGCGCGCCGTGGTGTTCCAGAACCACAGCCTGCTGCCCTGGCTAAGCTGCTACCAGAACGTCGAACTGGCGGTGCGCCAGGTGTTCCGCGGCAGCAAATCGCGCGGCGAAATGCGCGACTGGATCGAGCACAACCTGGAACTGGTGCACATGATGCACGCAAAGGACAAGCGCCCCAGCGAGATATCCGGCGGCATGAAGCAGCGCATCGGCATCGCCCGTGCCCTGGCTATGCAGCCCAAGGTGTTGCTGATGGACGAACCCTTTGGCGCCCTGGATGCCCTGACCCGCGCCCACCTGCAGGACTCGCTGATGGAGATCCACGCCGAACTGGGCAACACCGTGATCATGATCACCCACGATGTCGACGAGGCCGTGCTGCTGTCCGACCGTATCGTCATGATGAGCAACGGCCCGGCGGCCAGTGTCGGCGAGATCCTTCACATAGAACTGCAGCGCCCGCGCGATCGCATCGCCTTGGCCCATAACGCGCGTTATCACGAATACCGCGCCGCCGTCCTGGAGTTCCTCTACCAGAAACAGCAGCGGCCAGCGGCTTGAGCGGTGCCCCTATAAGCCTGCTACAACCCGCGTTCCAGGTCGCGGGTTGCAGCGGGCTTGCCTGCTCCAGGCTGCGCTAAAGGCTGCTAAATCCCGACAGCCGGGTGGAGAGATTGCCGATCCGATTGAACTTACTGCGCTGGTGGCCACCGAAGCCAAGCCCTTTTCAGACTTTCAAGACCATTAAGGATCAGTCGTGCTTGACCTCACCACCTGGAACCTCTCGGTTCCCACCGACCCATCCCCCACTACCATCGAAACCCCGCGCCTGAACAATGGCTATGAAAGCCAATACTTCCGCCGCAATAACGACGGCAGTGTCACCTTCTGGGTACCCGTCACGGGATCGCACACCGCAGACGCCCGCTACCCGCGCAGCGAGCTGCGCGAAACCCAGGCCGACGGCACCCTGAGCAACTGGTACCACGCCAGTTCCGACAGCTATTTGAATGCGGTGCTGACGATCAACCAGGTGCCGAGCAAGAACAAGGTCGTCATCGGCCAGATCCACAGCAAGGACGAACCCGGCAGCGACAATGACCCGCTGGCCAAACTGCAATACCACTACTTGCGCGGTGTTGGTCGGCTTGAGCTGTTGCTGCGCAAACGCCCGGGCGATGATGACGTAAAGAACATCCTGCTGACCGAGAACATCCAGCTAAACGAGCGCTTCAGCTATGAACTGCGCATCACACCAAGCGGCAAACTGGGGGTCAGCGTCATCAGCAGTGACGGCGACAACGGCTCGCTTTATCAGCAATTGAGCGGGTACTGGAGCAAACAACAGTTGTACTTCAAGGCCGGCGCCTATATTCAGGACAATTACGGCCCATCCAATGAAGGCGGGCGGGTGACCTTCTATCACTTGAACTCCCTGCACCGCTGAGGGCGAACGGGTCGCCAGGGCGGTGCATCATTCACCGGGCCGATAGGGTGAAATCGACAAAAGCCCACGTACAATTGCGCCGCCCTATCCCGCCTGCACGAGAGCTGCCCATGGCCCGTCTGAAACTTGAGTTCCCCGAAGACCAATACTGCTACAGCACCCACCTGACCGTCCGCGTGACCGACATCAACGCGTCCAACCACCTGGGCAACGACTCGATGATCTCGATGATTTCCGAGGCACGGGCACGCTTCCTGTTCGAATTCGGCATTCACGAAACCCGCGGAGATGGCACAGGCATCATCGTCACCGACCTCGCCACCACCTACCGCACGGAAGCGCATGCGCGCGATCAATTGCTGTTCGAGGTCGGCGTGATGGACTTCAACAAATACGGTGGCGACATCAGCTTCCGCATCAGCCGCCCGGCCGATGGCAGCCTGGTGGCGATGGCCAAGTCGGGCTTCGTGTTCTTCAACTACAGAACCGGCCAGGTAGTGGCGATGCCCGAGTCGTTCAGCGTCCTGTTTCCCGCAGTCAACTGGCTCGAGTAAGCGCCGGACGACACGCCTGGCTCGGCTAAACAGCTATGGCCGCCAACGCCTGCTGCAGATCGCGGCGCAGATCCTCGACATGTTCGATGCCCACCGACAGGCGCACCAGGTTGTCGCTGATGCCGAGCTGCGCCCGGCGCTCGGCGGGAATCGAGGCGTGGGTCATCTTGGCCGGCTGGCTGATCAGGCTTTCCACTCCGCCCAGGCTCTCGGCCAGGGTGAACAGCTGGGTGGCCTCGAGAAAACGCCGGGTGCCTTCGCTGTCGCAGGCCAGGTACAGGCTGATCAGGCCGCCGCAACCGCGCATCTGGCGCACCGCCAGCTCGTGCTGCGGATGGCTGCTCAGGCCGGGATAGAGTACCGACGCCACCTGCGCTTGCTGCTCCAGCCAGGCGGCCAGCTCGCCGGCATTGGCGACGTGGCGTTGCAGGCGCAGGGCCAGGGTGCGCATGCCGCGCAGGCAGAGGAAGCTGGAGAAGGGATCGAGGATGGCGCCCACCGAGTTCTGCAGGAAGGCCAGCTGCTCGGCCAGTTCCGCGCGGTCGGCGATGGCCACCAGCCCGGCGATCACGTCGGAGTGGCCATTGAGGTACTTGGTCGCCGAATGCACGACTATGTCGAAACCGTGTTCCAGCGGCCGTTGCAGGTAGGGCGAGGCGAAAGTGTTGTCGGCCACGGTGAGGATGCCGCGGGAACAGCCCAACTGGCCGACCAGCGCCAGGTCGCAGAGTTTCAGCGTCGGATTGGTCGGCGTCTCGACCCAGATCATCCGCGTTTCGGGCCTGAGCGCGGCGGCCAGGCTGGCGGCGTCGGCGTCCGCCGGCACGTAGCTGACCTGCAGACCGGCACTGGGCTTGCGCACCCGCTCGAACAGGCGATAGGTGCCGCCGTAGAGATCGTCCACCGCGACTATGTGGCTGTTCGCCGGCAGCAGTTCCAGCACCGTGGCGCAGGCCGCCAGACCCGAGGCGAAGGCATAGCCGTGGGCACCGCCCTCCAGTTCGGCGATGGCCCGTTCCAGCGCCTGGCGCGTGGGGTTCTGGCTGCGCCCGTATTCATAGCCGGCGTGCACCCCCGGCGACTGCTGACGGAAGGTCGAGGTGGCGTAGATCGGCGGCATCACCGCGCCGGTCCAGTCCGGCTCGTAGCCGGCGTGCACGGTCAGGGTTTCGAATTCGCTCATGCTGGCTCCTGCATTCATCAAGTCCGGGCACGGCCAAGGCCGCAGGATGGGGCGGGCCTCTAGCGCAGGGTGCGGCGCCAGAGGTTGAGCACATCGCTCTTGGTGATCAGGCCGAGGAAACGACCCTTCTCCACGATCAGCGCCACATGGCCCTCGTCGAAGGTTTGCAGCAGGCGCTCCAGCGGCACGTCCGGGTCGAGGGTCTGCAGGTTGCTGACCATCGCTTCGCGCACCGGCAACTGGAAATGCGCGGGGGCGTCCTTGACCGCGCGCAGCAGGTCCCACTCGTCGATCAGGCCGATCACCCGGTCGCCCTCCATCACCGGTACCTGGTCGATGTCGTGGAAGCGCATGCGTCCATACACCGCCGCCAGGGTTTCCTCGGGTTTGCAGGTGACCGTGGTGCCTTCCTCGTAGCGCCGGGCGATCAGGTCGCGCAGGTTGCCCTGCTTGGGTCGTTCGATCAGGCCCTGGTCGAGCATCCAGTAGTCGTTGAACATCTTCGACAGGTACTTGTTGCCGCTGTCGCAGGCGAAGGTCAGCACCCGCTTGGGCGTGGTCTGCTCACGGCAGTAGCGCAGCGCCGCGGCCAGCAGGGTGCCGGTGGACGAGCCGGCCAGCACGCCCTCCTCCTTGAGCAGCAGGCGCGCGGTGTGCAGGCTCTCGGCATCGCCGATGCGGTAGGCGCGCCTGACCAGGGCGAAGTCGGCGATGGCCGGCACGAAGTCCTCGCCAATGCCCTCCACCAGCCAGCTGCCGGCCTCACCGTACTGCCCGGTCTCGACATAGTCGGCCAGCACCGAGCCTTCGGGGTCGGCCAGAACCATCTCGACCTGCGGCGCCACCTTCTGGAAGAAATGGGTCAGGCCGCCGAGGGTGCCGCCCGAGCCGACGCCGACCACCACCGCATCGACGCGCTGCTCCATCTGTCGCCAGATTTCCGGGCCGGTGCCGCTCTCGTGCGCCCAGGCATTGGCCGGGTTGTTGAACTGGTCGATGTAGAAGGCGCCCAGGGTCTGCGCGGCGATGCTGCGGGCCAGGTCCTGGTAATAGTCGGGGTGGCCCTTGGCGACATCCGAGCGGGTCAGGCGCACCTCGGCGCCGAGGGCCTTGAGGTGGAAGATCTTCTCGCGGCTCATCTTGTCCGGCACCACCAGCAGCATGTGGTAGCCCTTCTGCGCGGCGACCAGGGCCAGGCCCAGGCCGGTGTTGCCGGCGGTGGCCTCGATGATGGTGCCGCCCGGCTTGAGCGCGCCGCTGCGCTCCGCGGCCTCGATCATGCTCAGGGCGATGCGGTCCTTGATCGAACCGCCGGGGTTCTGGTTTTCCAGCTTGACGAACAGCTGGCACGGGCCCGTGTCGAGGTGGGTAAGCGGCAAGATCGGGGTATTGCCGATCATGTCGAGCAAGGGATTGGCGGACATCGTCTTGGCCCTCCGCGACCCTGTCGATCGCATTGCCGAGTCGGAATGACGCCTTAACTTATAGGTGCTGCACCAGCACACGGCCAATCCGCCCGACCGGCGACCCCTCGCCTGGCACACCTCCGGTTGACTTGGGCAGCGGGACTTTTCCTCCCCTATACTTCCCCCAGCGTTGCTCGCCGGCCTACTGCCAATGCCTGGCGCGACGCAGGATGAATTGCTGGCCGAATTTATTCGACCTTGCTGTTTGGCAGGATGTTTGTGTAGCCAGCGTGCGACAGGAACAGGATGCAAAACACATGGTATTTGCAATTGTCTTGGTGCTAATCGTTGTGGCATCGGTACTGTTCCATGTACTGAGCCCTTGGCAGGCAACGGCGGCAGCCTCCAACTGGGGTTCGATAGACGCCGCACTGTTTATCACCCTGCTCATCACCGGCATCTTCTTCATCGCCGTCACCCTGTTCATGGCGCTGGCGATCATTCGGTACCGCCATAAAGAAGGACGCCGGGCGGCCTATCAGCCCGAGAACAAGAAGCTGGAATGGTGGTTAATCGGCGTCACCAGCGTCGGCATCATCGGCTTGCTGGCACCGGGCCTGGTGGTTTACCACGACTTCGTCCGGGTTCCGGCAGACGCCCACGAACTGGAAGTGGTCGCCCAGCAGTGGCAGTGGTCTTTCCGCTTTCCCGGCCAGGACCGCAAGTTGGGCAAGTCGGATGTGAAATGGATCGGCAGCAGCAATCCCCTCGGTCTCGACCCCAATGACCCCGCCGGGCAGGACGATGTGCTGATCCGCACCAATCAGGTGCGCCTGCCACTCGATCGACCGGTGAAGGTGCTGCTGCGCTCCAAGGACGTGCTGCACAATTTCTATGTCCCGCAAATCCGCAGCAAGATGGACATGGTTCCCGGCATGGTCTCCTACTTCTGGTTCACCCCGACCCAGCTCGGCAGCTATGACGTGCTCTGCGCCGAGTACTGCGGCCTCGCCCATTACAATATGCGCGGCAACATGATCATCGAGGAACCCGCGGCCTTCGAGCAGTGGCTGAACAACCAGCCGACCTTTGCCCAGACCCTGCGTAGCGCCGCCAAACCCAGCCGTGAAAGCGTGCTGGAGCAGGGCCGCCAGTTGGCGCAGAACTCCGGCTGCCTGGCCTGCCACAGCCTGGATGGCAGCGCCAGTCTAGGCCCGGGCTGGAAGGACCTGTACGGCCGCACCGAGCAACTGGCCGACGGCAGCAGCGTGCAGGTCGACGAGGCCTACCTGATCGAATCGATCCTCGAACCCAAGGCCAAGCTGGTGCAAGGCTACCCGCCGGTCATGGTGCCCTACACTTTCAAGCAGGAGGAGCTGGATGCGTTGCTCACCCTGATCAAGTCGCTCAGCGGCGCGACGCCAGACGAACAGGCTCCGGCCGGCGCAGCGGCAACCCCCGATGTTCTGGTGGCGCAGGGCCGGCAACTGGCCAGTTCCCTCGGCTGCCTGACCTGCCACAGCGTCGATGGCAAGCCGGGGGTCGGGCCGACCTGGCTGGGTCTGTACGGCAAGACCCAAAGCGGGGCCGACGGCACCCCGCGGGAGATCGACGAGGCCTATCTCAAGGAGTCCATTCGCGATCCCGGCGCGGTGGTCGCCCAGGGCTTTACCCCGGTCATGCCGGCCTTCGAACTGACGGATGATGAACTCGACGCCTTGGTAGCGTTGATCAAGTCCACAGCCGGCGAAGGCGACGGCACACCGGGAGCAGCACCCTAAGCCGCCAATATGCACTCAACCCTCACCCGGAGGATGATGTGATGGCCTACGCGGAACAGGTCGAAACAGAGGCTCTACACGAACCCAAGAGCTTCCTGACCCGCTATATCTGGAGCCAGGACCACAAGGTAATAGCCATTCAGTATGCCTTGACGGCGATCTTCGTCGGCCTGATCGCCCTGGTCTTGTCCGGCCTGATGCGCATGCAACTGGGTTTCCCCGGCAGTATCGGGTTCATGGACGCCGGCGCCTATTATCAGGCGATGACCATGCACGGCATGATCATGGTCATCTACCTGCTGACCGCCCTGTTCCTCGGCGGCTTCGGCAACTACCTGATCCCGCTGATGGTGGGCTCGCGCGACATGGTCTTCCCCTACGTCAACATGCTCAGCTACTGGTTCTACCTGCTCTCGGTGGTGATCCTGCTCGCCAGCTTCTTCGCCCCCGGCGGTCCCACAGGCGCGGGCTGGACGCTCTACCCGCCGCAGTCGATCACCCAGGGCACCCCGGGAACCGAATGGGGCATCGTGCTGATGCTGGTGTCTCTGGCGGTGTTCATCGTCGCCGCCACCATGGGCGGCTTGAACTATGTGACCACGGTGCTGCAGGCGCGCACCCACGGCATGACCCTGATGCGCATGCCGCTGTCGGTCTGGGGCATCTTCATGGCCTCGATCCTGGCCCTGCTGGCCTTCCCGGCATTGTTCGTCAGCGCGGTGATGATGCTGTTCGACAAGCTGCTGGGCACCAGCTTCTTCATGCCGGCGATCATCTCGATGGGCCAGTCGCTGGAGCACCAGGGCGGTAGCCCGATCCTGTTCCAGCACCTGTTCTGGTTCTTCGGCCATCCGGAGGTCTACATAGTCGCCCTGCCCGCCTTCGGCCTGGTCTCCGACCTGATCAGCACCCATGCACGCAAGAACATCTTCGGCTACCGCATGATGGTCTGGGCGATCATCGCGATCGGGGTGCTCAGTTTCGTGGTCTGGGCGCACCACATGTACGTCAGCGGCATGAACCCCTACTTCGGCTTCTTCTTCGCCACCACCACCCTGATCATCGCGGTGCCGACCGCGCTGAAGGTCTACAACTGGGTGCTGACCCTGTGGCAGGGCGACATCCACCTGACCGTGCCCATGCTGTTCTCCCTGGCCTTTATCCTCACCTTCCTGGTCGGCGGCCTGACCGGGCTGTTCCTCGGCAACGTGATCGTCGACATCCCGCTGTCGGACACCTATTTCGTCGTCGCCCACTTCCACATGGTCATGGGCGTCGCCCCTATCCTGGTGGTGTTCGGCGCTATCTACCATTGGTACCCGAAAATAACCGGGCGGATGATGAATGAGCGCCTGGGCAAGCTGCACTTCTGGATCACCTTCCTCGGCACCTACGCCATCTACTTCCCCATGCACTACCTGGGTTTCCTCGGTATGCCGCGGCGCTACTACGCCTACGAGGACTACGCCTTCATTCCGCAGTCGGCGCAGGACCTCAATGCCTTCATCACCGTGGCCGCCCTGATCGTCGGGGTGGCCCAGCTGCTGTTCCTGTTCAACCTGTTCTGGAGCGCCTTCAACGGCAAACCCGCCGGCGGCAATCCCTGGAAAGCCACCAGCCTGGAATGGCAGACGCCGCAGACCCCGCCGGTACACGGCAACTGGGGCGCCAAGCTGCCGGTGGTGCACCGCTGGGCCTATGACTACAGCGTACCGGGGATTGAACAGGATTTTGTGCCGCAGACGGTGTCCGCCGAGGAGCTCGAGGGGATGAAACGACGCGGCGCCGAGACCGCGCCTACGGGTGAAAAACCATGAACCGGCTGCTTTTGAGAAACACCGCCAGCATCGACCCCAGTGGCAGCTGGCATCCAGACGCGGGTATCCCTAGCCCTGCCGGAGCTGACAGGGCGCACACCGCGAAAGTCGGCCTGCGCCTGTTTCTCGTGGTGGTCAGCTCGCTCTTCCTGCTGTTCCTGGTCGCCTTCATCATCCGCGCGCAAGTACCCGACTGGCTGCCCCTGACCGAGCCGCTGGCGCCCCTGGCCCACACCGGCGCGCTCTGGCTGAATAGCGCCGCGCTGATAGGCGCCAGCATCGCCCTGCAGTGGGCTCGCGTGGCCGCCCGCCGGGGTAACGCGCAGGCGACGCTGGCCGGTTTCGCCTTGGGCGGGGTGCTGGCGATCGTCTTTCTGCTCGGCCAACTCTGGGTCTGGCAGCTATTCGCCGCCTGGGGCTATTTCGTCGCCAGCAACCCGGCCAACAGCTTTTTCTACCTGCTGACCGGCCTGCACGGCCTGCACCTGCTGGGCGGCCTGGTGGCCTGGGGCAAAACCCTGGGTAAGCTCTTGCGGCACGCGCCCCTGGCGCGGCTCGCCAGCAGCGTCGAACTCTGCGCCATCTACTGGCATTACCTGTTGGGGCTTTGGCTACTGCTCTTCGCCCTGCTGACCAGTACACCCGAAACCTATGAGGCCATCGCCGCATTCTGCGGCCTGAGGTGAAGCCATGGCAGCGCACTCAGCACCACCCACAGATCACCCAGCGCTTGCGCCCGATGCGTCTGCCGCGGGCTGGCAGGGTATCGCAGGCGACTGGTCGTCGGATAAGGATGCGTTCAAGCAGGTGCCCTGGGGCAAGGCGATGATGTGGATCTTCCTGCTCAGCGACACCTTTATCTTCACCTGTTTCCTGACCGGCTATATGGCGGTGCGCATGACCACCATCGAGCCTTGGCCGAACACCAGCGAGGTCTTCGCCCTGACCATCGCCGGCAACCACATTCCACTGATCCTGATCGCCATCATGACCTTCGTGCTGATCAGCAGCAGCGGCACCATGGCCATGGCGGTCAACTATGCCTACCGCCGCAACCGCGGCAAGACCGCCGCCCTGATGCTGGCCACCGCCTTCTGTGGCGCGGCCTTCGTCGGCATGCAGGCGTTCGAATGGAGCAAGTTGATCGCCGAAGGCGTACGCCCCTGGGGCAACCCCATGGGTGCGGCGCAGTTTGGCGCGAGCTTTTTCATGATCACCGGGTTCCACGGCCTGCACGTGTCGATCGGCGTGCTCTACCTGTGCATCGTCGCGGGGAAAGTCTTGCGCGGGGACTACGAGCGCTCCGGCAACTACCAGAACGTCGAAATAGCCGGGCTGTACTGGCACTTCGTCGACCTGGTGTGGGTGTTTATCTTCGCTTTCTTCTATTTGTGGTAGCGCTTAACGCCAGTAACGCTGCGGAGGAGCATTAGCCATGACCACACAAACAGGACAACAGCATCCGATCAGCCTGTACCTGAAGATCTGGGGACTGCTATTCGTCCTCAGCACCCTGTCCTATCTGGTCGACTACTTCCACTTCGCCGGTTATCTCAGGTGGTCGCTGATCATCACCTTCATGCTGCTGAAGGCCGGGTTGATCGTTGCCATCTTCATGCACATGGCCTGGGAGCGCCTGGCCATGGTCTACGCCATTCTGGTGCCACCCCTGTGCCTGCTGGTGCTGGTGGGGCTCATGGCCAGCGAGGCGGATTATATCTTCCTCAGCCGGGTGATCTTCTTTGGCCAAGGCATAACCGCGGAATCACCTTGATGATCCCGCGATTGCGATCTGTGCACGCGTTGCTAGATCGTCCGCTTGAACTGATGCCACCTGTGCAACCAGGCCACGATCCAGTGGGGGGCTGCGGATCCCGTTCCGGCGATCTGCAGCTGCGGATGATGGTTGACGACCTGCTCCAGCAGCGCTTCCTGCTCCGGCTCAACATCGACGAAAAAGACGTGTTTGCCTTCCTGCAGATTTTTCCTGAAGCGGCGGAAGTGGGAATTCGGTACCTGGATACCGAAAAAGCCACCTTCCCAAGTGCAAAAACCCAGCAGCACGATCGCCAGGAAGATAAAGGGTACCCATCCCGCAGCGCTTGCGGTCCAACCCAGCAGATAGGCGCCGCCTAGCACCAGCGCGGCCAGTACCACACCGACGACCGCACCTATCTCGCCTGAGTGGACAACATCCTGCTTCATGAACGAGGGCACATCGTGCAAGTGATGTCGCTCAACTTCGGCATCCTTTTCGCTGAGCACATGAATCTGCTCGGTACTGATGCCCTTGGCCTCCAACTCCTGTTCAACGGTTTCGAGTTCGTCGAGATTGTCACTGGTGTAATAGTGCCGATTCATGACCTACCTCCCATCTCGCATAGCTGCAATCGCCCCTCCACTGCCGCGATCGCCCGAAAGTCACAGTCAGAGCCCAACATGGGTGAATGAAAGGTCCCTGCTTTTCGATCAAATCCAAGTATAGCACCGTGAAATATTCACAAAACCTAAAAAGTCAAGGCATAAAATAAAAAACAGCCACGAACACTCCATGTAGAGCCTGTGCTATCGATTCAGGCCATCACCGCAGCAAGCGGCCTTTCTGACCAATGGCTCCATGCCGGCGCTTTCCGGGAACCAACCGTGCTTGCAATCGCACCACTGCGCCCCGACACATCGCCCCATCTCGGCGCACAAATAGGTAGCTGGCCCCTTTTTGCACCACAAAGGAACGGATCGTTATCTACCCGACCCCCGAGAACCGCTGATTCGTTGTGTTGGCTTGGCTCTTGCTAGGAGATGACCATAGGCAGCCAATGGCGGCTGCTCTCACGAACGACAAAGACGTCGCCTCACCCTCGCCCACGTGCGAACGGTGATGCGGCGTTTTTTGGTTTCCGCCCCAACGCCCGGGGATGGTGGTTTCTCTGTGATCCAGAGGTTCTGCTTGTCACTCTCTCAACCCAGCTGTGGCCTCGGCCGCAGGGCCTTGCACCACAAGTGCAGTGCCTCCCCGGCGGGTGCGGGCGCCGTGTCCACGACCACGACGCAGTGCACCCGGCCGGGACCCTTTTTGCTGACGAGGTATTCGATGAACAAAAGTTTCTGGAAAGCCGGCCACACTCCAACGCTGTTTGCTGCCTTCCTCTATTTCGACTTGAGTTTCATGGTCTGGTACCTGCTTGGCCCATTGGCCGTGCAGATCGCCACCGATCTCGACCTGAGCGCACAACAGCGCGGCCTGATGGTGGCGACGCCAATCCTCGCGGGCGCCGTGCTGCGGCTGCTGATGGGTTTTCTGGCCGATCGCCTGTCGCCCAAGACCGCCGGCCTGATTGGCCAGGTGATAGTCATAGTCGCGCTGTTCTGCGCCTGGAAAATCGGCATTAGCAGCTACGAACATGCCTTGTTGTTCGGCCTGTTCCTCGGCTTTGCCGGTGCCGCCTTCGCCGTGGCCCTGCCCCTGGCGTCGCAATGGTATCCGCCGGAGCACCAGGGCAAGGCCATGGGCATCGCCGGTGCGGGCAACTCCGGCACCGTATTGGCCGCCCTGTTCGCCCCAGGCCTGGCGGCGCTGTTCGGCTGGCAGAACGTGTTCGGCTGGGCCCTTATCCCGCTGCTGGCCACCCTGCTGATCTTCGCCTTTATGGCCAAGAACTCGCCTGAGCGGCCCAAGCCGAAGGCCGCGTCCGACTACCTGAAAGCCCTGGGCGACCGCGACAGCTGGTGGTTCATGTTCTTCTACAGCGTCACTTTCGGCGGTTTCATTGGCCTGGCCAGCGCGCTGCCTGGTTATTTCAACGATCAGTACGGCCTCAATCCGGTGACCGCCGGCTACTATACGGCCGCCTGCGTCTGCGCCGGGAGCCTGATGCGTCCGCTTGGCGGCGCCCTGGCCGACCGCATCGGCGGCATCCGCGCCCTGCTGGTGATGTACACCCTCGCCTCGCTGAGCATTGCCGCCGTCGGTTTCAACCTGTCCAGCTCAACCGCGGCCCTGGCTCTGTTCGTCTGCGCCATGCTCGGCCTGGGTGCTGGCAACGGCGCAGTCTTCCAGTTGGTGCCACAGCGCTTTCGCCGGGAGATTGGTGTCATGACCGGCCTGATCGGCATGGCCGGCGGTATCGGTGGCTTTCTCCTGGCCGCAGGCCTGGGGGCGATCAAGCAACAGACCGGCGACTACCAGTTGGCCCTGTGGTTTTTTGCCAGCCTCGGCGTACTCGCCTGGTTCGGTCTGTATAGCGTCAAACGCCGCTGGCGCACCACCTGGGGCTCGGCTGCAGTGACTGCCGCCCGGGTGTAATTGCAAAGCATGTAGGGTGGATCGACAAAGCGCGATCCACCCTACGCCCAACCACTGGAGAGTTGAGGCAAAGGTGGGGCTGACCGGCAGAACTGCATCGCACTGGTCAGGAACGATGGGTGAAGCCGGCAACGGCCAACCCGGCAACCATGCCCCGGCCCCGCCTTTGCCTCAGCCCTTCCCCTCAGGAACATCGCCATGGCCCTGCAGTTCACCTTTGGCGAAGCCAGTGCCACCGGCCCGCGTCCAGAGAATCAGGACGCCATTCGCGTGGTGACCCCAACCCCAGCCCTGGCGGCGAGCAAGGGTTACCTGTTCGCCCTGGCCGACGGTGTCAGCCAATGCGCCGACGGCGGCCTGGCAGCTCGAGCGACCCTGCAAGCGCTGGCCCTGGACTACTACTCCACCCCGGAAACCTGGGCGGTGGCGCAATCGCTGGATCGCCTGCTGGTCGCGCATAACCGCTGGCTGCAAGCCAATGGTGGCGGCCAACCGCTGCTGACTACCCTCACCGCCCTGGTTCTGCGCGGCCGGCGCTTCACCCTGGCACATGTCGGCGACTGCCGCGCCTATCGCTGGCACCAGGATCAGCTCGAGCGCATCAGCGAAGAACATGTCTGGGAACAACCGGGCATGCAACATGTGCTCAAACGCGCCATGGGCCTGGATCAACACCTGGTGGTGGACTACCTGGACGGCGAGTTGCGCGAGGGCGAGAGCTTCCTGATGGTCAGCGATGGCGTCTGGGCGACCCTCGGCGACCCGGGCATCCAGCGCATCCTGCACGATGAACAGGACCCCAGCGCCGCGACCCGCGCGCTGGTCAGTGCCGCTCATCTGGCCGGCAGCCAGGACAACGCCAGCGCCTTGCTGGTGAGGGTCGAAGGCCTGCCAGAAAGCGCCCTGGCCGATACCCTGGCACAACTCGAGCACTGGCCCTTGCCGCCGAAGCTGCGCGAAGGCCAGGACTTCGAAGGCTGGCAGGTCGAGCGCCTGCTGGCCCAGTCGCGCCAGTCGCTGGTCTACCGCGTGCGCGATGGCCAGGCGCGCCGCTGGCTGTTGAAGACCCTGCCCGCCAGCCGTGCCGACGAACCACAAGCAGGCCCTTCATTGCTGCTCGAGGAGTGGTTCTTGCGCCGGGTGGCCGGGCGCTATTTCGCCGAAATCCATCCCCTGCCGCAACGCCAGCACCTGTACTACGTGCAGCGCGAATACGCCGGACAGACTCTGGCCGAACAACTGCGCCTGTCCGGCCCCCTTGGCCTGCCCGAGTGGCTGGATCTCGCCCCGCGCCTGGTCAGAGCCCTGGGCATGCTGCACCGGCGCAACATTCTGCACCGCGACATCAAGCCGGAAAACCTGCTGTGGGGTGACGACGGAGAACTGCGCGTGCTGGACTTCGGCCTGGCCTACTGTCCCGGCCTGTCCCGCGACGAGGCTAACGACCTGCCCGGCACCCCCAGCTACATCGCCCCGGAGGCATTTGCCGGCGTCGCACCCAGTACCCAGCAAGACCTCTATGCGGCGGGAGTGACCCTCTACCACCTGCTTTCCGGCCACTACCCCTATGGCGAGATCGAGGCTTTCCAGCATCCACGTTTCGGCAACCCGACGCCGGCCAACCGTTATCGTCCCGACCTGCCGAACTGGATCGACGAGAGCCTCAATCGCGCCGTCAGCGCCGATCCCAAACAACGCTACGAGACCGCCGAGGAGTGGCTGCTGGCCCTGGAACAGGGTGAACGTCAGTCACTGACCAGCAGGCCGCGTCCCTTGCTCGAACGCGAGCCGGTGAAAGTCTGGCGAACAGTGGCGTTGATGTCCTTGCTGTTGAACCTGGTTCTGCTGGTGCTACTGCTCAAGTAGCCCGGCAAACGCACCAGAACGGCGCGCCACGCCTTATACCAGTGCGACAAGGCAGCCATAGAGCAGCGAAAAACCGCTCTACCCCGCGAATATCCAGGCACTCAAAAAGTTGGCACAAGCCCTGCATTGGTATTGGCAAATTTAAATCAAGTGTCTCCTTCAACGATGAAGGCCGCACTTCCCGAGAGAACGGGACTTGGACAAAGGCGTCCTCGCTAGGTGACTAGCGGGACGCCTTTTTTGTTTTCCGGTTATGCATGACGGTGAGGAACCATGAAAAAACTCAAGCTGGTAATGATCGGTAATGGCATGGCCGGAGTTCGTACCCTTGAAGAGCTGATCAAGCTCGCCCCGGACCTGTACGACATCAGCGTGTTCGGTGCAGAGCCACACCCTAACTACAACCGCATCCTGCTTTCCCCGGTACTGGCCGGCGAGCAGACCTTCGAGGAAATCGTGCTCAACGACCTCAACTGGTACGCGGATAACGGCATCAAGCTATTGCTCGGTCGCAAAGTGGTGAAGATCGACCGCAAGGCCCGCGTAGTCGTGGCCGATGATGGCAGCGAGGCCGAATACGATCGCCTGCTCATCGCCACCGGCTCCAATCCCTTCATCCTGCCGATTCCCGGCAAGGACCTGGAGGGCGTGATCGGCTACCGCGATATCGCCGACACCCAGACGATGATGGACACCGCCAAGACCCATAAGCACGCGGTGGTCATCGGCGGCGGCCTGCTCGGCCTGGAAGCCGCCAACGGTCTCAAGCTGCGCGGCATGGACGTGACCGTGGTGCATATCGGCGACTGGTTGCTGGAACGCCAGCTCGACGTCACCGCCGGTCGTCTGCTGCAGCAATCGCTGGAAGACCGCGGCCTGAAATTTCTCCTGCCCAAGCACACCGCCGAGCTGCTGGACAACGGCGAAGGCCGGGTCTGCGCGGTGAAGTTCAAGGACGGCGAGGTGATTCCCGCCGACCTGGTGGTGATGGCCGCCGGCATCCGCCCCAACAGCGAGCTGGCGGAACAGTCCGGGATCGCCTGCAACCGCGGCATCCTGGTCAACGACACCATGCAGACCTACGACCCGCGGGTCTATGCGATCGGCGAATGCGCCAGCCACCGTGGCATCGCCTACGGCCTGGTGGCGCCGCTGTTCGAGCAAGCCAAGGTCTGCGCCAACCACCTGGCCCAGCTCGGCTTCGCCCGTTATAAGGGCTCGGTAACCTCGACCAAACTCAAGGTAACCGGCATCGATCTGTTCTCCGCCGGCGAATTCATGGGCGCCGAAGGCACCGAGACCATCACCCTGTCCGACCCCATCGGCGGCGTGTACAAGAAGCTGGTGATCAAGGACGACGTACTGGTCGGCGCCTGTCTGTATGGCGACACCGCCGACGGCGGCTGGTACTTCCGGCAGATCCGCGAGAACCACAACGTCAGCGAGATCCGCGACCACCTGATGTTCGGCGAAAACGCCATTGGCGATGCCGGCCACCAGGGCCAGAGCAGCACCGCCAATATGCCCGACGACATGGAGGTGTGCGGCTGCAACGGCGTGTGCAAGGGCACCATCGTCAAAGCCATTCAGGAAAACGGCCTGTTCAGCGTCGACGAGGTGAAGAAGCACACCAAAGCCGCCAGTTCCTGCGGCTCCTGTGCCGGCCTGGTCGAGCAGATTCTGATCAACACCGTGGGCGGCGCGGCGGACGTCAAGCCCAAGAGCGAGAAAGCCATCTGCGGTTGCAGCGATCTCAACCATGGGCAGATTCGCAAGGCCATCCGCGAAGAACACCTGACCAGCATCCCCGCGGCCATGGCCTTCCTCAACTGGAGCACGCCGAACGGCTGCGCCACCTGCCGCCCGGCGCTGAACTACTACCTGATTTCCACCTGGCCGGGCGAGGCCAAGGACGACCCGCAGTCGCGCTTTATCAACGAGCGCGTCCACGCCAATATCCAGAAGGACGGCACCTACTCGGTGATTCCGCGGATGTGGGGCGGCGTGACCAATGCCGCCGAGCTGCGCCGCATCGCCGATGTCGCCGACAAGTACAACGTGCCCATGGTCAAGGTTACCGGCGGTCAGCGCATCGACCTGCTGGGGATCAAGAAGGACGACCTGCCGGGCGTCTGGAAAGACCTCGACATGCCGTCCGGCCACGCCTACGGCAAGTCCATCCGCACCGTGAAGACCTGCGTCGGCAGTGAGTTCTGTCGCTTCGGCACACAGAACAGCACGCAGATGGGCATCGACCTGGAACACGCGCTGTTCAATATGTGGTCGCCGCACAAGGTCAAGCTGGCGGTCTCCGGTTGCCCGCGCAACTGCGCCGAATCCGGGATCAAGGACGTCGGCATCATCGGCGTCGATTCCGGCTGGGAGCTGTATATCGGTGGCAACGGCGGGATCAAGACCGAAGCCGGTGAGTTCTTCGTCAAGCTCAAGACCGCCGAAGAGGTCATGGAGTACAGCCTGGCTTTCCTCCAGCTCTACCGCGAAGAAGCCTTCTACCTCGAACGCACCGTGCACTACATGCAGCGCGTGGGCATGGAGCACATCAAGAAAGCCGTGCTGGACGACGCCGAGAAGCGCAAGGCACTGCACGCTCGCCTGCTGTTCTCGCTGTCCTTCGAACAGGACCCGTGGAAGGAACAACTGGCCAAACCGCAACTGAAGAAAGAATTCGACCGCATCGCCCTGCGCGAATTGGAGGTGCAAGCATGAGTTGGCTGGATATCTGCTCCCTGGAAGAAATCAACCCGCTGGGTTCGCGCATAGTCGCCGGGCCCAAGGGCGACATCGCCATCTTCCGTACCTCGAACGACGAGGTGTTCGCCCTCGACGACCGCTGTCCGCACAAGGGCGGACCGTTGTCCCAGGGTTTGATCTACGGCAAGCGCGTGGCCTGCCCGCTGCATAACTGGCAGATCGAACTGGAGTCCGGCGAAGCGGTAGCTCCGGATGTCGGCTGCGCACACCGGCATGCAGCGAAAGTCGAAAACGGCCGGGTACTGCTGACCCTGAACACCGCGACCGAATGTGCCTGACAGGTCCGATGTAGCCCGGGCCTGTTCGGCCCGGCCTATGGGATTACCGCAGAGAGATGACGCCATGACCCACTCCCATCAGATCACTGCCTCCACCTGCTGCTACTGCGGCGTGGGCTGTGGTGTGCTGATCGAACATGACGGCGAGAAAATCCTCGGCGTCCAAGGCGATCCAGACCACCCGGCCAACTTCGGCAAACTCTGCAGCAAGGGCTCGACCCTGCACCTGACCGGCGACCTCGACGCCCGCGCGCTCTATCCCGAGCTGCGTCTGGGTAAAGGCTTGGCACGTTCGCGCACGGAGTGGGACAGCGCCCTGGATCATGCCGCCAACGTCTTCGCCGAGACCATCCGCGAGCATGGCCCCGACAGCGTGGCCTTCTACATTTCCGGACAACTGCTGACCGAGGATTACTACGCCTTCAACAAGCTGGCACGGGCCCTGGTCGGCACCAACAACATCGACAGCAACTCGCGCCTGTGCATGTCCTCGGCGGTGGTCGGCTACAAGCGCAGCCTCGGTGCCGACGCGCCGCCGTGCAGCTACGAAGACATCGAGCAGAGCGACTGCGTGCTGATCGCCGGCAGCAACATGGCCTATGCCCACCCGGTGCTGTTCCGCCGCCTGGCAGAAGCCAAGGCCAAGCGTCCGGACATGCAGGTCATCGTCATCGACCCGCGGCGCACCGACACCTGCGACCTGGCCGACCTGCACCTGCCGATCCAGCCCGGCAGCGACGTCGCACTGTTCCACGGCATTCTGCATATCCTCATGTGGGAGGGCTGGATCGACCGCACCTACATAGACGCCCACACCGAAGGCTTCGAGGCACTGAAAACCCTGGTGCGCGATTACAGCCCGCAGATGGTCAGCGAGCTGTGCGGCATCAGCCAGGACAGCCTGCAGCAATGCGCACGGATGATCGGCAGCGCGCCGAGCTTCCTTTCGCTCTGGTGCATGGGCCTCAACCAATCGAGCAGCGGCAGCGCGAAAAACAGCGCCCTGATCAACCTGCACCTGGCCACCGGCCAGATCGGCAAGCCCGGCGCTGGCCCCTTCTCCCTCACCGGCCAACCGAATGCCATGGGTGGTCGCGAAACCGGCAGCCTGTCCAACCTGCTGCCCGGCCACCGCGATGCGGCCAATGCCGAACACCGCGCCGAAGTCGCCCAGCACTGGGGCGTCGACGCCCTGCCGGAAAGCACCGGCCTGACTGCCATCGAACTGTTCGAGGCGGTGCGCGTCGGCAAGGTCAAGGCCTTGTGGATCGCCTGCACCAACCCGGCGCAATCCATGCCGGACCAGAACAAGATTCATGAAGCACTGGCCGCCTGCCCGTTCGTGGTGGTGCAGGAAGCCTTCTTCACCACCGAGACCTGCCACTACGCCGACCTGCTGCTGCCCGCCGCCAGCTGGGGCGAGAAGGAAGGCACTGTGACCAACTCCGAACGCCGCGTCAGCCATGTGCGGCGCGCCGTGCCAGCACCCGCAGAGGCGCGGCCGGATTGGACGATCACCACGGATTTCGCCCAACGTTTAGAAAAACTGCTCCGCCCCGGCCTGCCCAGCCTGTTCGACTTCGCCAGCCCCATGGGGTTGTTCGAAGAGTACAAACACCTGACCGCCAAGCGTGATCTCGACCTGTCGGGACTCAGCTACGCGATTCTGGATAACCAAGGTCCCCAGCAATGGCCGTTCCCGGCCGGCGCTACCCAGGGTACTGCGCGCCTGTACGGCGATGGACATTACCCCACGGCAAATGGTCGTGCACAGTTTCATGCCGACCCCTACCGCGCGCCCAAGGAAAAACGCGAGGCGCGTTTCCCGCTGACCCTCAACACGGGTCGCCTGCGTGATCAATGGCACGGCATGAGTCGCACCGGCACCGCTGCGCGCCTGTTTGGCCATGTCGAAGATGCGCTGCTCAGCCTGCACCCGGACGAACTGCGCCGCCTGCGCCTGCAAGCCGGTGACCTGGTCAAGGTGCGCAGCCGCCGCGGCAGCCTGATAGTGCCGGTGCAAGCCGATGACTCGGTGCGTTCCGGCCAAGCCTATCTGCCGATGCATTGGGGCAATCGCTTTCTCAAGGGTTTGGGCACCAACGTGCTGACCCAGCCGGCGTTCGACCCGCTGTCGAAACAGCCCGAGCTCAAACATGCCGCCATCCTGGTGGAGAAGGTCGATCTGCCCTGGACCTTCTTCGCCCTGGTCGAAGGTGAGATACAAGCGCGTTTCCAGGCCCTACGCCCGCTATTCGAAGGCTTCGCCTACGCCAATCTGACGCTTACCGGACGCGAGCGCCCTGCTCTGCTGATTCGCGCAGCCGGGGCTGTGGCTCCCGAGCCTGAATTGCTGGCGCAGATCGACCGCCTGCTGGGTCTGCACGAAGGCCCGGTATTGGCCTATGACGACCCACGCAAAGCCGTCGGCAAGCGCGTGCGGATCGAGGATGGACGTATCGTCAGCCTGCGTCTGGCTGGGGAAACTGCCGCCCGCGACTGGCTGAAGAGCCTGTGGAGCGAAGGCCGGGCCGATGCCGACCTGCGCCGCTGGCTGCTCGCGCCGCTATCCACTCCGCCGGGTGCTGCCGCTGGCAAGAAAGCCGGCAAGACCCTGTGCAACTGCCTGAACGTCAGCGAAGACGCGGTCTGCGCCGGCATTGCCCGCGGCCTCGACCTCGACGGACTGCAGCAGGAACTGAAATGCGGCACCAGTTGCGGGTCCTGCGTCCCCGAAATCAAGCGTCTGCTGGTCAACCGGCCGGCGGCACTTAACGCATAACCCTAGGGTGCGCGGGGCCGCCTTGGCCATGCGCACCAGTAACCCAGGCAGTGGGTGCGCATGGCGCACCCTGCGACGAGGATCTAACTATGAGTGCAAAAGTCTGGCTGGTGGGCGCAGGCCCCGGCGACCCGGAATTGCTGACCCTCAAGGCAGTAAAGGCACTCAACCAGGCCGAGATCGTGATGATCGACGATCTGGTCAATCCGGCCGTACTGGAACACTGCCCAACAGCACGCATAGTGCCGGTCGGCAAGCGCGGCGGCTGTCGCTCGACACCGCAGGCCTTTATCCATCGCCTAATGCTGCGCTATGCGCGCCAGGGCAAGTGCGTGGTGCGCCTGAAGGGTGGCGACCCGTGCATTTTCGGCCGCGGCAGCGAAGAGCTCGACTGGCTGCAGCAGCACGGTATCGAAGTGGAGATGGTCAATGGCATCACCGCAGGGCTGGCCGGTGCCACCAACTGCGGCATTCCGCTGACCCTGCGCGGCGTTGCCCGTGGCGTGACCCTGGTTACCGCCCACACCCAGGACGACAGCACCCTGAACTGGCAAGCGCTGGCCCAGGGTGGCACCACCCTGGTGGTGTACATGGGGGTAGCCAAGCTGGCAGACATCCGCGATAGCCTGCTGGCCGGCGGCATGTGCGCCGATATGCCGGTGGCCATGATCGAAAATGCCTCGCTACCGCACCAGCGCGAATGCCGCAGTTCTCTGGCTGCGATGCAACAAGATGCTCTGGCCTTCCAGCTGAAAAGCCCGGCCATCCTGGTAATTGGCGAAGTCACTGCCGGACATCAAGCGCAAGTCATGGCTGCGATTGCCTAACTCCCTTCGCTCCTGCGGAGTAGTTCTTGCCCGGCTTACGCCGGGCTTTTTTCTGGACAAAGAAAAGGCGATGTCCCTGTCACGTGGCGCACGCAGCTTTTGCAGGCTACGCATGAGAAAGCGGTCGTTGCCGAACGGCCAGTGCTTGAGACGACCGAAGGGGGCGCAACGATGGAGCGGCCGTCTGACCATCACCTTCTGACTCGACCGGGGTCTTCATGCCTGCAAGCCACTCAGTAAGTTGGCAGTTCGACATCGCGGAACAACTCTTCCAGCTCGGATTTATTGTGACATTGCACCGCCTTGGCCAGTACTTCGCGGGTCAGGTGCGGGGCGAATTTCTCGATGAAATCGCACATGAACCCACGCAGGAAGGTGCCACGGCGAAAGCCTATCTTGGTCACGCTGGACTCGAACAGATCGCTGGCATCGAGCACCACCAGATCGGGGTCGAGCGTGGCGTCCACCGCCATCCTGGCCACGATGCCCACCCCGAGGCCGAGGCGCACATAGGTTTTGATCACGTCGGCGTCGGCGGCAGTGAAGACTACCTTGGGGGTCAGGCCGCGATGACTGAAGGCTTCGTCCAGCTTGGAGCGGCCAGTGAATCCGAACACGTAGGTGACGATCGAGTGCTCGGCCAGGGCTTCCAGGGTCAGCTTCGGCAGCTTGCTCAATGGATGGCCCTGGGGCACTACCACACAGCGATTCCAGCGGTAGCACGGCATCATCACCAGGTCATTGAACAGCTCCAGCCCCTCGGTGGCGATGGCGAAATCCACGGTGCCATCGGCGGCCATCTCGGCGATCTGCATCGGTGTGCCCTGGTGCATGTGCAGGGCGACATCCGGATATTGCTTGATGAATGCACTGATCACTGCCGGCAAGGCATAGCGCGCCTGAGTGTGGGTAGTGGCGATGGACAAGGTGCCCTTCTTCTCGTTGGAGAACTCCTGGGCAATCTGCTTGATGCTCTCGACCTTGCGCAGGATTTCCCCGGCGGTGGTGATGATCCGCTCGCCCGCCGGGGTGACCCGGGTCAGGTGTTTGCCGCTGCGGGCGAAGACCTCAACGCCTAACTCGTCCTCGAGTAAACGGATCTGCTTGCTGATGCCCGGCTGCGAGGTGTAGAGGCTCTGTGCGGTGGCCGAAACGTTGAGTTCGTGATGCGCGACTTCCCAGATGTAGCGCAGTTGCTGAAGCTTCATAAAAATCCCTCAAAGCAGATAAGCAGCCGTCCAGTGGCCGACGACGTTATATAACCATATACATGGTTTAGCCATTAAATTTAGACGATTTTATTTAGGCCTGCTGATTATTCTTCGAAATAAAAAAACGACCCTGGAGGCGCAGAGCCTTCTCAGTCCTCACCCCGAGCGCGGTGCTGCAACATCGGCACCAAATACACTGGAACTTCGGACAACTGCACCAGGCGTGCGGCCGTGCGGCCCAATGGAGTATCCGGACCGGAGCCATGGCTGTGACTGCCGACGACCAACAAATCCACCCCACGCTTCTGTGCCTCTTCGAGAATCACCAAGGGTGGATCGCCCTGCACCACTTGCACCGAACGGATCACCTCGAGCTCGTGCTGGGACTCACCGAGCTCATCGCGAAAGCCCTCCAATACCCGTTGTTCGATACTCGCCATAACCGTACTCAGGCCGTTATGGCGCAATTCCTTGAGCCGTTCTTCATCCAGATAGGTTTGCAGCACCGACTCGGCAAACAGCCCCATAGGTTCCACCGCATGCACGACATACAGGCTGGCATTGAAAGCACGGGTCAGCGCCAAGGCATGCTGCAAGACGTAGGGGGCATAAAGACCAAGATCGGTAGCATAGAGAATCGAGCGAATCATGCGGTCTCCTAGTCTCCCAGACTGCCTCGCTGGCAGGCCTAACTTGAGCTTAGCAGCGCCATCTGCAAGTCAACAAAACTGCAGTTATTCAGGACGAATGGTTATATGCGCATGGCCTGAGAGCCGCTGGGGCGGCATCCGGATTCAGGCTTGCGCAGCAGGACAACCCACAAACCTAGAGTTGCGGCTCGTTACTCACCCCATGGGGGACATGCCCGGTAGCGACGACCTCGCGGGCTTTCTCGCAGTGTCCCGCCTGGTCGTCGAAGAAAACGTCGGCACCGAAGGTCTCGAGAATCGCCGATTTCTCCAGCCCGCCCAGAAAGAACGACTCATCAAGGCGAATATTCCACTCGCGCAAGGTGCGGATCACCCGCTCATGGGCCGGTGCCGAGCGGGCAGTAACCAGGGCCGTACGAATCGGGCAGGCCTCTTCGGGAAACTCCTGCTGCAGGAGATGCAGCGCCGCGAGGAAAGGCTTGAAGGGGCCACCGCCGAGCAACTCGCGAGCCGACTCACGTTCGTGGCTCTGGAAGGCTTCCAGGCCGCCCTGCTGATAGACCCGCTCGGACTCGTCGGAGAACAGTACGGCATCGCCGTCGAAGGCGATGCGCAGCTCATTGCTCGCGGCTCGCCGCGCCCCACCGGAGAGAATGGTGGCCGCGCCGAACCCCGAACGCAGTGCACTACGTACATCTTCGGCGTGTGTCGAGAGAAACAGATGGCAGCCGAACGCCGCCAGATAGGGATCGGGGCTGCGGCCGCCGACGAAGGCTGCACGCGAGATACCCAGGCCGTAGTGCTGGATCGAATTGAAGGCGCGCAATCCGGTATCGGCACTGTTGCGCGACACCAGAATCACCTCCACCCGCGCCTGACCCAATGCGGTGTTCAGCCCCAACAGCTTCTCCACCAGGGGAAAGGCGTCACCAGGCATGAGGATTTCGTCCTCATGCTCGATCTGATAGCGACGATAGGCTTCGACCCCTTCGCCCTCATACACGCGGTGACTCTCGCGCAGGTCGAACAGCGCCCGCGAGGAAATCGCCAGCACCAGCTTGTCGCCCATCCCCTTGCTCATGCTTACCTCGGTGTCTGTAAAAGTCGGCTGCCATGCGAGGCCGCTTGGTGTGGGCTGGAGACAACGGTCTGGGCGGGCGTTTTCTTGCCAACGACCCGCATCAAAGTCGGCCAGTTGCAATGTCAGTCACTATACTATCTATAACGATGTCAAATTGATGGCATAGGGAGTCGGTTGCCATGCGCCGTTTTCTGCGTCACCCCAGCGATATGCCAGTGGAGTTGGTGCTCCGCAAACAAACCTTTATACCCAAACAACGGCTGAACAATATCAGCCTCGGCGGAGTGGCGTGCAACTCCAGATGTGGCTTTCGCCGTGGCACCGCGATAGAGCTGCGCATCCCGCTGTTTGGCGAGCTGGCACGCTACCCCGGCGTAGTCGCCTGGTGTCGCAGGCAGCCCGACGATTACCTGGTCGGTATCGCCTTTATCGACGAAGACACGTTATTTCGCGCACGCATGGTCGAGCAGGTCTGTCAGATCGAACATTATCGCCAGCAACGCGAATTGGCGCTGGGCGAACATCTGGCGATCGAGAGCATCGCCGAGGAATGGATCGCACATCACGCGGCCGAATTCTCCAATGCAAGCCTGCAATCCCTGTTTCATTCCGGTTAACGACCTTAGACCCATTGTCTAGCCCGCCTGTAACGCGCTAAGGTTCTGCATCCCCGCTGTGCTCATAAATGCTGTGCTCCGCCACACGGGGACCGCTGGCGGCCGGCACCCGTGACCTGACGACCCTGACCTGATGAAAAGCACGATGGCTGACTTACCGATCGACGACCTTAACGTTGCCTCCAACGAAACCCTGATCACTCCCGATCAGCTCAAGCGCGAAATTCCGCTGACCGATGCCGCGCTGCACACTGTCGCCACTGGCCGCCAGGTGATTCGCGACATCCTCGATGGTAAAGACCATCGTTTGTTCGTGGTGGTCGGCCCCTGCTCGATTCACGACATCAAAGCTGCCCACGAATACGCCGAACGCCTCAAGGCGCTCGCAGCAGAAGTGTCGGACAGCCTGTATCTGGTGATGCGCGTGTACTTCGAAAAGCCGCGTACCACGGTGGGCTGGAAAGGATTGATCAACGATCCCTACCTTGACGACTCGTTCAAGATTCAGGACGGCTTGCACATCGGCCGCCAATTGCTGCGTGACCTGGCGGAAATGGGCCTGCCAACCGCTACCGAGGCCCTCGACCCGATCTCCCCACAGTACTTGCAGGATCTGATCAGCTGGTCGGCCATCGGCGCCCGCACCACAGAATCGCAGACCCACCGGGAAATGGCTTCGGGCTTGTCCTCGGCGGTTGGCTTCAAGAACGGTACCGATGGTGGCCTGACCGTAGCGATAAATGCGCTGCAATCGGTTTCCAGCCCACACCGCTTCCTCGGCATCAACCAGGAAGGTGGCGTGTCCATCGTTACCACCAAGGGCAATGCCTACGGTCACGTGGTGCTGCGCGGCGGCAATGGCAAGCCGAACTACGATTCGGTCAGCGTCGCCGTTTGCGAGCAGGAGCTGACCAAGGCCGGTATCCGCCCGAACATCATGGTCGACTGCAGCCATGCCAACTCGAACAAGGATCCGGCACTGCAACCCCTGGTGATGGACAATGTTGCCAACCAGATTCTCGAAGGCAACCAATCGATCGTTGGCCTGATGGTCGAGAGCCATCTGGGCTGGGGCAACCAGTCGATACCGAAAGACCTCAGCCAGCTGAAATATGGTGTGTCCGTCACCGATGCCTGCATCGACTGGGACAGCACCGAAAAAACCCTGCGCAGCATGCATGCCAAACTCAAGGATGTACTGCCCAAGCGCCATCGCGGCTAGACGCCACACACATAAAAACGCCGGGCGATGCCCGGCGTTTTTGTAAGCGGTTACGTCAGCCTCTGACGCTATGGCGCTGGCGACGCTCCATATAACGTTCGACGTAGGAACACGAAGGAATCACCGAGTAATCCATGCGCTCGGCGTACTGCAAGGCATGCTCGGTCAATGCCGCGGCAATACCACGACCGCGCAACGAGTTCGGCACGAAGGTACGGTAAATATCCAAGGTCTGCTTGCCCAGATCCATATAGGCCAGGTACGCACGATCACCATCCACTGTGGTCTCGAACTGGTGACCCTTGAGGTCATGGTGAATGGACAACGCCTCGCTCATCGCAACTCCTCTGAAAATAACCTGCAAACCATACCCGCACCTTAGCGATATTTTCCGGGCGAAGCGACCTCGGCATTTCGCCATCAGCGCACTTGCAGTCGCAATCGCCCGCATTGATCGGCGTTGTCGCCCCCGGATTGCATGCTCAGGCGAAGGCGCAGACGTGCCGACAACCCTTGACCTCGCCTCCCCTAGAACACGCTCAGGAAAGCGATGCAGCACAGCACCGCGATCACCGGAATCAATACCGTCACGACGAAAAGGTCCTTGTAAGCCTGCTTGTGGGTCAAGCCCATGATCATCAGCATGGCAATCACTGCTCCGCAGTGGGGCAGCGAGTCAAACCCGCCCGAGGCAATAGTGGCTATACGGTGCAGGACTTCAGGCTCGACGCCCATTTCCAGGTATTTGGGTGCCAGCGTCTGCATGAATATCTGCAAGCCGCCGGAGGAGGAACCGACAATCCCGGAAACCACACTGACCGAAGCAAAAATCGACAACAGCGGCGGCAAGTCCACCGTCAGAATCCACTGGGAAAACTGGGCAAAGCCAGGTGTCTGGGTGACCACGCCACCAAAGCCAATCACCGCAGCGGTGTTCAGCAGCGGCATGATCGCATCGTCGGCTCCCTGCCCGAGCAGCGCGAGCGTATTGCGCCGCAAGCCCGCGAACAGCATGACCGCAACCCCAGTGGCGATCACCAGAGCCAGGCTTGGCCAGAGAATTGGCTGCTGCAGGCTGAAGCCTACCACCTGACCGAGCACGCCCTGCCCCGGGACGACCGCGCCGCTTAACAGCAGCAAGCGTGGCAGTATGATGATACCCAGCACCACCAGGATAGGCACCAGAGCCAACCCCCAATGCGGCCCGGAACCCGGCGCACTGGCCAATTGCTCCATGCGCAAGTCCTGCGTATTGGCCTCAAAACCCTCGCCCTGCTCACGCGCCAGGCGCCATTCACGCTGAACATAAGCCATGCCCAGCGCAACCATCAACACACTCGCGGCCACCCCAATCCATGCACCGGCAAACAAGTCGGTGCCCAAGGCGCTGGCGGCGATGACATTGTGAATCGAGGGCGTGCCCGGCATCGCGGTCATGGTGAAAGTGCCGGCGCCCAAGGCAGTGGCGGCACAGAATAGCCGCTTGGGCAGGTTGGCCTCACGCATCAAGGTGATACCCAGGGGATACATGGTAAAAATCACCACGAACACAACCACCCCGCCATAGGTCAGCAACGCGCAGACCAGCATGGTGACCCACAGGGTCCGGCGAATGCCGAGGCTCCGCGTAATCGCCTGGGCAATGCTGCTGGCCGCCTGACTCGCGGCCATGACCTTGCCGAATATGGCGCCGCAGAGAAACAGCACGAAGAACTTGCCAGCAAAGGTGAAGGCACCCAAGGGACCGAAAGGGAAATACTCGAGTAACGCCTGTGGCGCGTGCAAGCCATTGCTCAACGCCACCACCAGGGCGCAGAGCAAGGCCGCAATAAATATGTTCACCCCGCGCAATGCCATGAAAATCAACAAGGCCAAGCCAGCCAACAACCCCGCATTCCCAAGCATGCGTAACCTCCGTTATTTTTGTACTTGTCGGACCACCTTATACCGCAACGCACACCTTGCCTGCGCAAGCCTGGAGCCTGCCGCAATGCCGCTCACTTAAACCCAGTGAGCGCATTTTTTGTAGCCCGGTTGAAATCCGGCACCTGTAACCACTCCCGGATTGCATCCGGGCCAGGCACGAAACCCATGCTTGCGACAAACGAAGCAAGCGCACTCTTTCGCCGGGTCGACGGAAAAGCAGCAGACATCCAGATTTCCGCAGTAAGGCAGTCCCAGGCAGGCAGCGTCGCTGAACCCTGCGATGCTGTGATGCTGTGATGCTGTGATGCTGTATAGCAGTAAACTCCGCGACAGCGCAGCAACAACGAGAACTGTATGCTTTTCATACAAAGCACCAGAAGTTGCCGCGACGCCCTTGGCCAACATAAAAAAAAACTTGCAGCGCTTGCACCGCCTTCATTTACTTACTAAAAGTTATGGGTAGTATATACGCCGGCTAATTTCCTACTTTCTGGAAATTGCTTTATGGAAAACTCCACCTCAAGGGGAACACGATGAACAACGTTCTGAAATTCTCTGCTCTGGCTTTGGCCGCAGTTCTGGCTACCGGTTGCAGCAGCATGTCCAAAGAAACTGAAGCACGTCTGACCGCTACCGAAGACGCTGCTGCCCGTGCTCAAGCCCGTGCCGATGAAGCCTATCGCAAGGCTGATGACGCCATGGCAGCTGCTCTGAAGGCTCAGCAAACTGCTGACGAAGCCAATGAGCGCGCTCTGCGTATGCTGGACAAAGCCAGCCGCAAGTAATAGCCCTCAAGGCTAACTAAAGCCGATCCCCCTAAGGATCGGCTTTTTTATGGGCGCTCCTATTACCCGGTGAAGCGATTAGCTCGGGCTGGGGGCACAGCCGCCACATAGTCCAGCACGTTGACTGCCCGCTGAGCATCCACCTCAGCGAGGCCTGATTTCATCCGTTGTATCGCCTACTGCGTAAAGCACGTGGACAGATGCTCACATGTATCCATGGAGTATTGGGCGCACCCAATCGGCAAAGGCCGTACTCCTGGCACCGCATCCGGCATGCCGATCCGCAGCGGACGTCGAGAGTTTGAAGTCATGAGCGGCGTGGTAATCCCGGTTCGCCCTGGACGGCTCTTGTACAGCTTCGCGCACCCTCCTCGCCACACTCGGTCACCCGCATACGGTTGCGCTTCACTTCGTTCGCCGTGGTCAGCTTGCGGCGGGACTTTCCCCCGCAAGATTGCTCCCATGCCGGGCGCACATAAAAAACGCGGCCGAAGCCGCGTTGCGAGAGTGATTTGCTGCCGTAAGATCAGGCCACTGCCAGCCTGCTGCAAATCTCGCCCTAAGGGGCCTATCGCAGGGTAACCCGGCGCACGGGAGCACGTGCGCCGAGGAGCAACATTTGACTCAGGAAAAGCCCAGCAGGCGACTCAAAAGAAGCCCAGCGGGTTGATGTCGTAGCTGATCAGCAGGTTCTTGGTCTGCTGGTAGTGGTCGAGCATCATCTTGTGGGTCTCGCGGCCGACACCGGACTTCTTGTAGCCACCGAAGGCGGCGTGCGCCGGGTACAGGTGGTAGCAGTTGGTCCATACGCGACCGGCCTTGATCGCCCGGCCCATGCGGTAGGCGCGGTTGATGTCACGGGTCCAGAGGCCGGCACCCAGGCCGAACTCGGTGTCGTTGGCAATCGCCAGGGCTTCGGCTTCGTCCTTGAAGGTGGTGATCCCCACCACCGGGCCGAAGATCTCTTCCTGGAACACGCGCATCTTGTTGTTGCCCTTGAGCAGGGTCGGCTGGATGTAGTAACCGCTGGCCAGGTCGCCTTCCAGGCGTTCCGCCGCGCCGCCGGTGAGCAGCTCGGCGCCCTCCTCCTGGGCGATCTGCAGGTAGCTGAGGATCTTGTCGTACTGCTGCTCGGAGGCCTGGGCACCGACCATGGTCTCGGTGTCCAGCGGATCGCCGCGCTTGATCACCTGGATCTTCTTCATCACCTCGACCATGAAGGCGTCGTAGATCGATTCCTGCACCAGCGCCCGCGATGGGCAGGTGCACACCTCGCCCTGGTTGAAGAAGGCCAACACCAGACCTTCGGCGGCTTTTTCGATGAAGGCCGGCTCGGCGTTCATGATGTCTTCGAAGAAGATGTTCGGCGACTTGCCGCCCAGCTCCACGGTCGACGGAATGATGTTCTCGGCGGCGCACTTGAGGATGTGCGAACCGACCGGGGTGGAGCCGGTGAAGGCGATCTTGGCGATGCGCTTGCTGGTGGCCAGGGCCTCACCGGCTTCGCGGCCAAAGCCCTGGACCACGTTGAGCACGCCCGGCGGCAACAGGTCGCCGATCAGCTCCATCAGCACGGTGATCGACAGCGGCGTCTGCTCGGCCGGCTTGAGCACGATGCAGTTGCCGGCGGCCAGGGCCGGAGCGAGTTTCCAGGCGGCCATCAGCAGCGGGAAGTTCCACGGAATGATCTGCCCGACCACGCCCAGCGGCTCGTGGAAGTGATAGGCGGCGGTGTGTTCGTCGATCTCGGCGGCGCTGCCTTCCTGGGCACGGATGCAGCCGGCGTAGTAACGGAAGTGGTCGGCGGCCAGGGGCACGTCGGCATTCAGGGTTTCGCGCACGGCCTTGCCGTTGTCCCAGGTTTCGGCCACGGCCAACAGTTCAAGGTTGGCTTCGATGCGGTCGGCGATCTTCAGCAGCACCAGCGAGCGGTTCTGCACCGAGGTCTTGCCCCAGGCATCGGCGGCGGCGTGGGCGGCATCCAGGGCGCGCTCGATATCTTCGGCGCTGGAACGGGGAAATTCACCAATTACTGAGGCATCGACCGGGCTGGTGTTGCTGAAGTACATGCCATTGACCGGCGCGACGAACTCGCCACCGATGAAGTTGCCGTAGCGCGGCTTGAGGGTGATAACAGCGCCTGGCGTGCCGGGTTTAGCGTAAATCATGATGATGACCTCTCTTCTCTTGTCGGAGCCTGCCCCCGGGAACGTGGAACAGGTCATGGTTCGATATTAGGAAGCTGCCGGCTCGACCGGTATGCGCCCATGGCACAGAACATCTCGTCATTTGGTAGTAGGTGCGCAGGTTGTCTATGCAGGGTCTTGGCTCGTCCAGCTGGCCATGTAGCTGGATAGTTCAGCGTAGCTGCTTCTGCCAGTGCATGCCGTCGGCATCCTGGCAAAGCAGACCGTAGGGTGTTGCTTGCCGCAGGCGGTGCACCATTGGTTCACTGGCACGGCACAAAAGCTGGGGGTTGTCGCTGCGCGGCGAACGGATTGCCGCCCAGCCTTCCTTAAGACAGTTCGTGTTCGGTCAAGGTTTCGCTTCAGCAGATAACTCGCCAAGCAAGTTTCACCCTTCATTCAAACGGGCAATCCATACACAATACCCGCGAGGCAAAAGGTGTTTATCTTACTGACCAACTGCATACTTACCCTTGATTAAAATCAACAACCGGACAGCCTACTTCAACTATTTAAATCACGCAGCAAATCCACTACCAACTACCCGGACAGCTCATTCCAAAGTCTTATTAATATTCGCCAGCACTTGCCTGTAGCCTCGATTTGCAACACCGCAAACAGTGAACTTACCCCTCAACAGGAGATAGACCATGCAGTGGATAGATCCGGACTTTTGCGACCTGCGTCTGGGCTTCGAAGTCACCGCGTACGTTTACGTGCGCTAAGCCGTTAACCCGGCGGAGCGCCTGAGATGGCGCCCCGCCGCTGCAGTCGCGAGGCAGGCCATGACAACCGTTCCGATAGACCTGGCAGATCGTTTCGAAATCCGTCCGCCTTTCATGTTCCGTTGGGAACAGTCGCAGCAAGCCCATGTTCTTCTCTATCCGGAAGGCATCGTCAAACTTAATAAAACCGGCGGCGATATTCTCAACTGCTGCGATGGCCAGACTGACGTAGCCGAATTGATCGAGAAACTTGGCGCACTGTATGAAGTAGCCGACGCGAATGTAATCAGCAATGGCGTCCTGCGTTTCCTGGAGGTGTCCCGTGACAAAGGCTGGATCCGAATTAAGACTTGATGGCAATGGCAACCCGGTCTGGTTGTTGCTGGAATTAACCTACCAGTGCCCGTTGCAATGCGTGTTCTGCAGCAACCCGCGCAACTTTGCCGATTACCGTCGTAACGAGTTGAGCACGGCCGAGTGGATCGACGTGATGCGCCAGGCCCGCGAGCTCGGCGCCATGCAGATCGGCTTTTCCGGTGGCGAGCCGACCTTGCGCAAGGATCTGGAAATTCTGGTGGCCGAGGCCGATCGCCTGGGCTACTACACCAACCTGATCACCTCCGGCATCGGCCTCACCGAGGCGCGCCTGCGCGCGCTCAAGGACGCCGGCCTGCGGCATATCCAGCTCGGCTTCCAGTCCACAGACCGGGCCACGGCACAGCAGCTGGCCGGCGTCGATTGCCTGGAGCGTAAGCTCGGCATGGCCCGCGCGATCAAGGCCCATGGCTTCCCGATGGTGCTCAACGTGCCGATCACCCGGCAGAACATCGGCCAGATCCCGCAAATCATCGAGTTCGCCGCCGAGCTGGGGGTGGACTACATCGAACTGGCCAACGTGCAGTACTACAACTGGGCGCTGCTCAACCGCGAGCAACTGATGCCGACCCGCGAAGAACTGCTGCGCGCCGAGGCCCAGGTGCAGGAGGCCCGCGAGCGCCTGGGCGATCGCCTGACCATCTTCTTCGTCATCCCCGACTACTACGAAGGCCGGCCCAAGGCCTGCATGAACGGCTGGGGCGCCATCCACCTGACCATCGCGCCCAATGGCAACGTACTGCCCTGCTCCCAGGCCAGCAGCTTCGAGCACCTGGATTTCCCCAACGTGCGCCAGCAGCGCCTGGGCGAAATCTGGCACGACTCGCCGATCTTCAACCTGTATCGCGGCGATGCCTGGATGCCGCAGCCGTGCCGCAGCTGCGACGAGAAGGAAAAGGACTTCGGCGGCTGCCGCTGCCAGGCGCTGTTGCTCACCGGTTCCGGCGACAACACCGATCCGGCGTGCAGCAAGTCGCCCCATCACCACCTGATCCAGCAGGCGGTGGCACTGGCGCAGCAGGCGCCACAGCCACCGGGCACACTGATTGCGCGCCACGCCAGCCAGGGGGTGAAACTTGAAACTACCCCATGACTCCTTCGCCGGCACCGTCGGCGCCGGCCTCGCGCTGACCCTGGGCTGCTACCTGCTGCTCCTGTTCTGGCTGCAATAGGAGTTGCCCATGGCCGTCATCGATCTACTGGCTCGCTACGCCCACCTGCTGTTCGCCCTGGTCTGGGTCGGTCACAACTACGCCAGCTTCATCCAGAATCCCAGGTTCGTGCCTCTGCAGAACGGCATCGACACCAGCACCCTGAACCGCGACCTGGAACAACGGATGAAGCGCGAGCACGGCATCTTCCGCTACGCCTCGCTGGTGGTCTGGCTCTCCGGCATGCTGATGCTCTGGCAGCGCGGCTGGCTGGAAGACGCCCTGCTGCTGCAAGGCCCGCTTGCGGTGATCGGCCTCGGCGCCTGGATCGGCACCCTGATGCTGCTCAATCTGTGGCTGGTGCTCTGGCCGCACCAGAAGAAGCTGCTGGGTTTCGTTCCGGCTAGCCTGGAGGAGCGGGTGCGCTGCTCGCGGATCACCTTCCTCTCCTCGCGCAGCAACACCATCCTATCGATGCCCTTGCTGTTTCTGATGGCGGCTGGTGGTCATGGCCTGCATCTGTTTTCCTGAAGACGCGCCGGCAGCCCGCAGCGGCGAGCGCTACAACTTCGCTGCCGGGCCGGCGATGCTGCCGCCGACGGTGCTCGCGCAGATCCAGGACGAGCTGCCGGACTGGCGCGGCAGCGGTCAGTCCCTGCTGGAACTGCCGTTCACCGGCGCGCCGTTCAAAGGGCTGATGCACGAGGCCGAGCAGGATCTGCGCGAACTGTTGACGATCCCGTCGAACTACCGTGTGCTGTTCATGCATGGCGGCGCGACCTGCCAGTTCGGCCTGTTGCCGCTGAACCTGCTCGCGCCCGGCCAGTCGGCCGATTACCTGGACAGCGGCTACTGGGCAGCCAAGGCGATTGCCGAGGCTCGCCGCCATGCGCCGCTGAACATCATCGCCAGCGCCAGCGCCAGCGAAGGCTTGCGCGCAATTCCGCCACCCGAGCAATGGCGCCTCGACCCGCGGGCCGGCTACTGCCACGTCACCAGCAACGAGACCGCCAACGGTCTGCAGCTGCAGCACTTCCCCGAATTGTCGGTGCCGCTGGTGGCGGACATGAGCTCGGATTTCCTCACCCGCCCGCTGCCGGTCGAGCGCTTCGGCCTGATCTACGCCAGCGCGCAGAAGAACCTCGGCATCGCCGGCCTGTGCCTGCTGATCGTGCGCGACGACCTGCTCAAGGCGCCGCGCCCCGGGCTGCCCTCGCCGTTCAGCTACGCCCTGCAGGCCGAGCAGCAGAGTCGCCTGTGCACCCCGCCGACCTTCGCCCTCTATGTTGCCGCCTTGATGCTGCGCTGGATCGGCCAGCAGGGCGGGCTCACAGCCATGGCCAGCGCCAACGCGCGCAAGAGCCAACTGCTCTACCAGCACATCGATGCCAGCGACCTTTACCACTGCCGCCAGCAGCCGGCGGATCGCTCCGCCATCAATACCTGCTTCCACCTGCGCGACCCACGCCTGCTGCCGGACTTTCTCAGGGAGGCCGCAGCGGCAGGCCTGCTCAACCTTCAGGGCCATGCCGCCATCGGCGGCATCCGCGCCAGCCTGTATAACGCCATGCCGATGGCCGGGGTCAAACGGCTGGTGGCCTTCATGCACGGTTTTGAACGCCAGCATGGCTGATGCCATGGGCAGCCTTGGTCATAAGCTGGCCCTGCAACTGGCTTGCACCAGCGCCCGCTGGCTGACGTCGCCTGCCTGCGCGCACCCCGTCGAGGTGATGGGTCTGCGCTTCGCGTCAAAGCTGGGCATCGCCGCCGGTTTCGACCGCTTTGGCCGACTCGCTCGACGTGCCGGCAGCCTGGGTTTCGGCTTCAACGAAATCGGCAGCCTCGATCATGGCGCGATAGCTCAACTGTCGGCGCAGGCGCACTCGCCCGGGACAGCGCGACTTGGGATCAACCTGAGCCTGGCCCCAGACATTAGCCTAGGCACACTGCGTGGCAGTCTGGCCCGCGCCTGGCCGCTGGCCGACTACCTGATGCTCAACCTGATCGGTCCAGGCAGCGCGGCGCTGCTCGGCGCCGAGCAACGGCCACGGCTGCGCCAGCTGCTGGCCGCGGCACGCAGCGAACAGCGGCGACTCAACGGATCCGGACGCAGCGTGCCGCTGGCAGTCAAACTGCGCTGCCTGCCCGGCCAGGTGCCCCTGGCCCTGGCCGAACTGCTGCTGGAATTGGGCTACGACGGCCTGCTCGCCGCCCATGATCCCGGCCCACCGGCGACCCGCCAGCGTTATCGCGCCTGGCAGGACGCCGCCCAGCAGGCGCAAGCCTGCGCGCAGATCGAGCAGCTGCGACGCTTGTGCGGCGGACAAATCGCCCTGATGTCGGTCGGTGGCATCCAGAGCGCCGAACACCTCCAGACCCGGCTCGCCGCCGGCGCCGAGCTGGTGCAGGTGCACAGCGTCCTGTTGCATGGCTGGCCCTGGAATGTGCAGCGCCTGCTCGCCGGCGGCAGGCCTGAGAGGCAGTGAAAAAACTCTCGCCTGTTGCGGACGCCTGAAGTCGCTCTCGCGACGGCGCTCGATATCTTCACAACCGCTTGGTGCGCACGGCGCACCCTACCCGTGGCGCAGACCGTAGGGTGGATGACGCTCTACCCATCCACCAAATTCCGATGGTGGATGATAAAGGCGTCATCCACCCTACCCAGCTCTTGCAGCCCGGATACAATCCGGGACGATTCGTCAGACGACAGAAAGCACAAGGCCGGCTAAAAGCCGGCCTTGTGCATCATTGGTGTTTCAGGAGTAACCGATCAGCGCTTGGCGACCAGGTCCTTCGGCAGCTTGAAGGTCCAGAGCATGCCGCCCTGGTTGAAGTTCTTCACCCGCTTGGCCACTTCGCCGCCCCACAGTGGCACCGCGCCGCCCCAGCCGGAGAGTACGGAGACATACTGCTCGCCGTCCATTTCCCAGGTAACTGGCGAACCGAGTACGCCGGAACCAGTCTGGAATTCCCAGACCTGCTCGCCGGTCTTGGCGTTGAAGGCCTTGAGGAAGCCCTCAGGCGTGCCGGTGAATACCAGGTTGCCCTTGGTGGTCATCACCCCGCCCCACAGTGGCGCGAAGTTCTTCTGGCGCCAGACTTCCTTGCCGGTCTTCGGGTCGATGGCGCGCAGCACGCCGATGTAGTCCTCGTTCAACGGACGGATGGTGAAACCGGCACCGAGGTAGGCGGCGCCCTTCTTGTAGGCGATCTCCTCGTTCCAGATGTCCATGCCCCATTCGTTGGACGGCACATAGAACAGACCGGTGTCCTTGCTGTAGGCCATCGGCATCCAGTTCTTCGCCCCGAGGAAGGCCGGTGCGGCGAATACCGAACTGCCCTTGGTCTCGCCACCCGGTGCGCCCGGACGGTTGGCTTCGTCGTAGATCGGCCGGCCATTCTTGTCCAGGCCCTTGGCCCAGGTGATCTTGTCGACGAACGGGAAGCCGCGGATGAACTTGCCGTTGGTGCGATCGAGCACGTAGAAGAAGCCGTTACGGTCGGCGGTAGCCGCGGCCTGGATGGTCTTGCCGCCTTCCTGGTAGTTGAAGGAGACCAGCTCGTTGACGCCGTCGAAGTCCCAGCCGTCGTGCGGGGTGGTCTGGAAGTGCCACTTGATGGTGCCGTCGTCCGGGTTCAGGGCCAGACGCGAGGACGAATAGAGGTTGTCGCCGGGACGCAGGTGCGAGTTCCATGGCGCCGGGTTACCGGTACCGAACAGCAACAGATTGGTTTCCGGGTCGTACAGGCCGCCCAGCCAAGGCGCCGCACCGCCGGTCTTCCACAGGTCGCCCGGCCAGGTCTTGCCGGCTTCGCCGCCAGAGATGCCGTTCTCGACCTTCTTGCCGTCCTTGTAGACGTAGCCCATGTGGCCTTCTACGGTCGGACGGGTCCACAGCAGTTCGCCATTTTTCGGGTCATAGGCCTCGATCTTGCCCACTACGCCGAACTCGCCACCGGACACCCCGGTGATCAGCTTGCCATTGATCACCAGCGGCGCCGCGGTGATCGAGTAACCGGCCTTGTGGTCGGCGACGCTCTTGCGCCATACAACTTTGCCGGTGTCCTTGTTCAAGGCCACCAGCTTGGCGTCCAGGGTGCCGAAGATCACCAGGTCGCCGTACAAGGCGACACCCCGGTTGATCACGTCGCAGCATGGACGGATGTCATCCGGCAGGCGCGCATCGTATTGCCAGAGTTCCTTGCCAGTGCGCGCATCCACGGCGAAAACCCGCGAGTAGGAGGCAGTGACGTACATCACGCCGTCCTTGATCATCGGCTGGGCTTGCTGGCCGCGCTGCTTTTCACCGCCGAAGGACATGGCCCAGACCGGACGCAGATCCTTGATGTTCTCGGTATTGAGAATATCCAGGGTGCTGTAACGCTGACCTTGCAGGCCCATGCCGTTGGTGACGATCTCATTGGTGGTGTTCACATCGTTGAGAATTTCCTTATCGGTGACAGCCAACGCCGACGCGGCGGGGAAGAACATGGCGGCACACAGTGCACTAAGCACGAACGGCTTGCGTAGACCGGAGTGTTTCATTGCGGTTACCTCTGCGGGTTAATTGTTATCCCCGGGAAATTTTCCCGGTCTGCAGTAATTCTTGGCTGCAAGGCGCAATGCAACAATTGAACGCAGTACCGATTTAACTACTCCCTTGGTAGCAATACTCGCTCACCGGCCGGCAATGTCAGCCACTACAGCCAGCCCACTATTCCCGTCAGCGCAAGCGGGTGACGATCAGCTGCAGTCGTGCAGCTCTTGGAGCCTGACCCGCAGCGCTCGTGACCGAAGCCGCCGCTGCAACAGCCGCGAACGCTCGCCACCCCGACTTAAGTGCCACCCTGCCCACCTGAAAAGAGCATACCCAGCAGGCCTCGCAACGTTTAGAAGGTGACCCCCCGCGCCAAGGAGAAAGCCCATGGGCCATCAACGGCAATGGCGGCCTGCTCGGGCGCCCCGTGCAACTACTGACCCGCAACAGTGCCTCGCAGATCATCCACCGGATGTCCGGCGAGGCCACCGTACCGAGCCACGACGACTGGCAGCAGGAGCGCGGGGAAGACCTGGTATTGCAATAGCCCCAGCTTTGGTCTGATTGAACCGATCACCCAGACCACTAGACTAGACCGGGCAACAAGCCCCGAGCGTGCGCAGTGCCTGGCGACTACGCTATAGCCATTGGCCATGACTGCTGACCTGCTGAGACGCTATGATCGCGCATACCCCGACCATCTTTGCCTCGGTTGCTCTCGTGGCGACGATCATGGCCTTCTGCCTGATTCTCGTTGGCCAGTTCAACCTGCGCGACGGCCTGCTTACCAGTGGCTGCGGCTTGCTCGCGCATGCCTTGGCCTATGTCTGTTACACCCTCTATGGACAGGCGCCGCTGTGGCTCACCTACGGCGTCGCCAATACGCTGCTGGCTGTAGCGTTGGCGTTCTACAGCGTCGGTATTTTCCGCATCCGGGTGCTGCCGGTGCCCTGGCTGCACATCCTCAGCCTGCCGGCCCTGATGCTGCTGTCGATGGCCCTGCTGATCGACACCCGCGAACCGCGCATGCTCGCCGCTTCTGCCGTACTGATCATGCAATGCCTGCTGGTCATTCGCTGGGCCCGGCAACATGCCCTACCGGGCGGACGGGCGCACCTGCTGCTGATCATCGGCGCCAGCATCAGCCTGGTTGGCCTGCTGATGCGCGTGGCCGCGATCCTCAGCGGCACGGCCAGCGAGATGCAGTACGACGCCAGCAATCTGAAGCAGACCATCTCCGTCAGCCTTGGCACGGTCACGGTAATGATGCTCTCCCTCGGCCTGGTATTGCTCTCCAGGGAGCGCAGCGAATCGACGCTTCAACAGATGGCCCTGCTCGATTCGCTGACCGGCATTCTCAATCGCAGGGCCATCCTCGAGCAGTTCTCCAGCGAGCTGGAACGTACTCGCCGCGCCCACACGAACCTGGCACTCGCCATGATCGATCTCGATCATTTCAAGCAGATCAACGACCTGTATGGTCACCTGGCAGGTGATGAGGTGCTTTGTCATTGCGTCCGTCATTTCAAGCAGCGTCTGCGCGAGTCCGACACTATCGGCCGCTATGGGGGCGAGGAGTTTCTTCTGCTGCTGCCCGACACCGGCACAGCCGGGGTGATGACCGCTCTAGATGACTTGCGCCAGTCGTTGACCGACACCCCCGCCCAATTTGGCGACCTCAGTATCGGACTCAGCTTCAGTGCCGGGGTCTGGTGCGGCGTGCCCGGTCCCGAGGACAGCATCGCCAGCCTGATTGCCCAGGCGGATGCCGCGCTGTATGCGGCCAAGGCCGGCGGACGCAATACCCTGCGGCTTGCAGAGCAAAAATCGCCTGGAGTGGTCCAGCACGGCGAATTGGCACGCTCGGTTGAACCCGGCGCCGGGTGACTGCTTGCCGGGATGTCTGCAGACCGCCCCAACGCATCGCCTGCCGCGTCCTACCTGTCCAGGCGCTCGAACTGGGCCTGCTCATAACGCGGATAGAGGTGGCTGACGCTGCGGATCAGTTCGTAGCGGCTCAGGCTGATAGCGGTAAAGCGTGGCGGGATGGCGACGCCAATCAGCTCACTCATCTCCGCCCCCTGGGCGGCACCCTCGCGCATCACGCTATCGAGCCAACCAAGATAGTCGCGCATCTGGGTGAACGGCGCGGCGTTACTGGCGACCGGTCCGTGACCGGGGACGATCTGCTTCCAGGGCAACGCCTGCAGTTGCTCGAGGTCGCTCAACCAGACATCCAGTCCCGGCGTGCCCGGTGTGGTCAGCGCGCGCTGGTAGAACAGCAGGTCGCCGGCAAACAGCACGCCGCTGGCTTCGTCGAGAATAGCCAGGTCGGCGCCGGTATGGCCGCGCAACCCCAACAGACGTAAACGTCGACCACCGACTTCGAGGAGCCCGGGGGTCAGGGTTTGCGTCGGCAATACGACTTCGGTGCCGCGCATCCAGTCGCCGACCAGGCGGTACATGTTCTCTGCCATGGCCTCGCCCTGTTCGGCCAGTAACGTCGTGGTTGCGGCCAGGGCCGCAATCGGCACATCGCTGAAGGCCTGGTTGCCCAATACGTGATCGGGATGATGGTGAGTCAGCAGCAGCATGAGCACCGGCTTGTCGGTGACCCTGGCAATCGCCAGACGCAGGGCTTCGCCATAGCGCTTCGACGGGCCGCTGTCGATCACCAGTACGCCCTGATCGGTGACGATGAACCCGCTGTTGACGATATTGCCGCCATTGCTCTGGGCGAAATTCTCGGTACTGCCTTCCAGCAACCAGACGCCGTCGGCAATCTGCCGGGGCTGCAGGCCGTAGTCGAAGTCGGCCCGCGCGGTGAGCGAGAAGCAGATCAGGGCCAATATCGGCAACCAGCGCATAGGCACCTCTATGTCTAATTCAAACGGCGCCCTGGATTTGGCGCGACTGGCATCAGGGCGCCAGCCTGACCTCGCTGATCTGGATCAGTGGCTGGCTGTCGGTGAAGTTGGACAGATCGCCCATGATCCGCTCGGCGTGCGGGGCAAAGCTTTTCTGGAAACTCTCGACGCTGTCGAAATACAGGTGGCCCATGGCGACGAAGGGTGCCTGGCTGCCCGGGTCGGCGCTGGCCAGGCCCTGATCCACGGCGATGGCCTTGCAGGCATCGCCCAAACACTTGCGCACGATATCCATGTGCTGGTTGCAGTAGTAGTGATGGTCGAAACGCACGCCCGGATTGTTGGGGTAGAGCACGCTGACTTTGATCATTGGATTTCCCCTGAGTTGTTATCGGTGGGTTGCGGATAAATCCACCGCTATAAAATAATCTGCTGACGCCCTTTGTGCAGGAACCAGCAGTTCCCTCGCGGCCCTACAACACCGCCTTGAACTCGTTGCCATTGTTATCGCGCAGCCACAGCTCGGTTTCACCCTCGCCCTGCACCTCCAGACTGAGGGTCGGGTTCTCGCTGACGGAGGGAAACAGCTCGAGCGTGGCCAATACCTTGCCATCTTCGTCACGCAACTCGGCCTGATTGAGGTAGAACTCGGGAATACCGCCGACCAGGCCATTGTCCATCGGGTGGGCGATCTGCAGACGCAGGCGATCGGTGCTTGCCAGCGCGAAGCGCTTACCCAGCACCTGGCCGAGGCGTTCTTCCCAGCCAGCTTCGGCGCGCACCACACTCGGTGCGGTACAGCCGCCGCCGGCGGCGTCGATATAACTGGAACCGACATGCCAGAGACCGTCACGAGTCAAGACCGCCGCGCGGATCGGCGTAGCCTGCTCGATGCGGATGCGCATCGCCAGGCGTGGCAGCACCTCGGCGCCCGGCGCGAAATCGAAAATCTGCGCGATGGGATTGAGCTCGGCCCAGGCCAGGATCCGCACCACCTGGCCCTGATAGGCGCTAGCATCCACCAGGATCGGCACCTGGCGGGCATCTTCGGCGAAGGGTGGCACTACGACCCGAACCTGCTCATCGAAGACGAAAGGCGCGCCATCGAGCAGGCGCGCGTGGTGGTAGTCCCACATCACCGAAGTGACAGGATCACCCTCCACTGCCCAACCCGCACAGGGCCAGGCGAACAACGCCAACAGCAGCAAAGACCGGCCATCCATCACACATCTCCTGCTTGGCGAACCCATTGCGAACGCCTGCTTCAGGCCGGCGCGCGGTAAACCGCTACTCGACCTCCTGATACAACCCCGGCAGTTCGTAATGCAGGCCATAGCGGCCATAGAGTTGCTTGATATCACCGGCGAGAATCAGCTCTTCGAGCTTTTCCTCCAGGGCGTAGGCCAGTTGCCGGTTGCTTGTGTGCACCGCCATGCCGATGTCCCAGACCTGCCTGCCCATGTTTGGATAGGCGTTCTCGGCCAAGGCCAGGTTACTGTCTGCGGCCTGCTTGACCTGCCAGTCGATCTCGCCGCGCAGGGCCATCACCGCATCGACTTCGCCGTCCTTCATCCCGGCGAAGGCGGCCTGGGGATTGGTGAAGTGATGGGTCTTGCCACTGAGCATGCCGTCGAACACCGAGGACAGGTAAAAGGACGGCACGCTGTCGACCTCGACGCCAATCGGGTGTTTCTGGAATACCGCCACACTGGGCACGGCCTCAAGCCGGCGCCGATCGAAGGCGACCTGCCAACGCTCGCGCTGGTAGGGGCCGAACATCACCACCAGATCGTTGACCAGCTCGCCGAACTCGTTGCTCATGTGGGAAAACTCGCGATCATAAGGCACCCGCAGCATCACGTCGGCCAGTACCTGCGGACGCAGATAATGCCCACGCCAGATGTAGTCACGCAGATCGTCGTCGAGCTTCTCCCCGGCCGGCGCCCAGATCAGCTCCAGCGTGAGACCCAAACCGCTGGCCAGTGCCTGGGCCACCTCGTAGTCGACCCCGCGTGGCTGACCATCCTGCTGGAAGCTGTAAGGCGGGAAATCCTCATAGAGGGCGACCTTGAGCACACCCGACTCGATGATCGAGTCGTAGCTACGCACCGGCGCCTGGGCCTGGGCTGGCGCAGCCACCAGAGCCAGGATGCTCAGCAACGCACTCAGCAGCAGGACATTTAGGCGCATGACCGTCACTCCTCGACTGCCACGCTCTCCAGGTAGCTGCGCACGGCCCACAGCGCTTCCTGGCTGAGGTAATCGGCCATCTTCGGCATATACACCCGGCCGTCGCGTACCGCGCCGTTGATCACCCGTTCCTTGTACCACTCATCGCCCAGGGCGCCGACTTCGAGCAGGCGCAGATCCGGGGCGATGCCGCCCGACTTGGCTTCCAGGCCGTGGCAGGCCGCGCAGTTCTGGTTGTATGCCGAGGCGCCGATTTCAATCGCCTTGGGGTTATCGCGGTAGGGGTTTTCTTCCAGCCACTCTTCACCCAGCGGTTCCAATCCTTCGGTCTTGACGTCTTGCGGCACCACATCGCCATGCGCCCAGAGATTGGCCGAGAAAGCCAATAGCAGCAGGGCGGCACCGGTTTTTTGTTGGATTTTCATGATCGAGACCTCTTCGAATACACGCAACACAGACTTTATGGAGCTTGGTTGTAGCCATCTTAGAAAGACCTCGGCAAGCATCGAATGCTGCTTTGGTGGCTCGTGCCTAGTCCCTTGGTAGTAGAGCTTGTGGCGGCCACTTGGCAGGGCTTTCGCAGCAAGGCCAAGTCATAGGCGGTTTGGGCATTTTTCCCGGCGCCAGCGGGAGCTTTTCCGTTTCGGCGAAACGGGCGTGGTTCCACTATCGGTTCACAGGTCGCTGAACGGCGACCTTATCTCCACCACCAATGGGAACCACAACCATGACAATAAGATCGTTACCCGGCACGCCACACCCCGTGGCCCTCGCCATCCACGGCCTGCTGCTGGTCGGCGGCCTGGCGCTGAGTGGCAGTGCGCTAGCCAAGAATGTCACCTGGGACGACATCGCCAACGACCACCTGAGCACCAGCAACGTGTTGCAATATGGCATGGGCACCAACGCCCAGCGCTGGAGCCCGCTGGCCCAGGTCAACGACCAGAACGTGTTCAAGCTGACCCCGGCCTGGTCCTACTCCTTCGGTGACGAGAAGCAGCGCGGCCAGGAGTCGCAGGCCCTGATCCACGACGGGGTGATCTACGTCACCGGCTCCTATTCACGGATGTTCGCCCTCGACGCCAAGACCGGCAAGCGCCTGTGGACCTACAGTCATCGCCTGCCGGACAACATCCGTCCGTGCTGCGACGTGGTCAACCGCGGTGCAGCGATCTACGGCGACAAGGTCTACTTCGGCACCCTCGACGCCCGCGTGGTGGCCTTGAACAAAGACACCGGCAAGGTGATGTGGAACAAGAAGTTCGGCGACCACGCGGTCGGCTACACCATGACCGGCGCGCCAACCCTGGTCAAAGACCAGAAGAGCGGCAAGACCCTGCTGATCCACGGCAGCTCCGGCGATGAATTCGGCGTGGTCGGCAAGCTGTTCGCCCGCGACCCGGATACCGGCGAAGAAGTCTGGATGCGCCCCTTCGTCGAAGGCCACATGGGCCGCATGAACGGCAAGGACAGCACGCCGACCGGCGATGTCAAGGCGCCGTCCTGGCCGGATGATCCAAACTCGCCGACCGGCAAGAAAGCCGCCTGGAGCCAGGGCGGCGGTGCGCCGTGGCAGAGCGCCAGCTTCGATGCCGAGACCAACACCATCATCGTCGGCGCCGGCAACCCCGCTCCGTGGAACGGCTGGGCGCGCACCGCCGAAGGCGGCGATCCGAAAGACTTCGACAGCCTCTACACCTCAGGGCAAGTCGGCGTCGACGCCAGTACCGGCGAAGTGAAGTGGTTCTACCAGCACACACCGAACGATGCCTGGGACTTCTCCGGCAACAACGAACTGGTGCTGTTCGACTACAAGGACAAGGCCGGCAAAACCATCAAGGCCAGTGCCCACGCCGACCGCAACGGCTTCTTCTATGTGGTCGACCGCGCCAACGGCAAGCTGCAGAACGCCTTCCCCTTCGTCGACAAGATCACCTGGGCCAGCCATATCGACCTGAAAACCGGCCGGCCGGTAGAGAATAAAGGTCAGCGTCCGCCCAAGCCCGAGCCGGGCGAAACCAAGGGCAAGTCGGTGGAAGTCTCGCCGCCCTTCCTCGGCGGCAAGAACTGGAACCCGATGGCCTACAGCCAGGACACCGGCCTGTTCTACGTGCCGGCCAACCACTGGAAAGAGGACTACTGGGCCGAAGAGGCCATCTATAAGCCGGGTTCCGCCTACCTGGGCATGGGCTTTCGGATCAAGCGCCTGTTCGACGACCACGTCGGTATCCTGCGCGCCATGAACCCGACCACCGGCAAGGTGGAGTGGGAGCACAAGGAAAAACTGCCGCTGTGGGCCGGGGTGCTGGCGACCAAGGGCAACCTGGTGTTCACCGGCACCGGCGACGGCTTTTTCAAGGCCTTCGACGCGAAAAACGGCAAGGAGCTGTGGAAGTTCCAGGTCGGCAGCGGAATCATCTCCCCGCCGATCACCTGGGAACAGGATGGCGAGCAGTACATCGGCGTGACCTCCGGCTACGGCGGCGCGGTGCCGCTGTGGGGCGGAGACATGGCCGAGCTGACCAAGCCGATCGCCCAAGGCGGCTCGTTCTGGGTGTTCAAGCTACCGAGCTGGGACAAGACCACGGCCAAGCGCTGAGTCCAGCCCGCCTGGTGCCCCCCGTAGGGTGCGCCATGCGCACCGGTGCTCCTCGTTCGGGTGCTCTGTCAGGCACCCGACTCCGTATACCTCGGTGCGCACAGCCTAGGCGGCCCGCACCCCCTACCGAGCAATCGCCATGAACTACCTGCCCCTGTTTCTGCCCCTGATTTTGCTGGTGATCGGCAGCGAAGCGTTTGCCGACGAAGTACTGACCATCAACGGCTGCCGCATCGAAGCCGACAGCCAATGCCCCGATGCCGACCTGCGCAATGCCGACCTGAGCAACCAGGACATGCGCCGGATGAACCTGGCCGGTGCCGATCTGCGTGGCGCCAACCTTCGGCACGCCCGCCTCGACCTGGCCAATCTGGAGCAGGCTAACCTGCAAGGCGCCAACCTGACCCGCGCCAGCCTGCAACAGAGCAACCTGCGCCTGGCCGATTTCAGCGAAAGCACCCTGGTGGCCATCCGCGGCTGGGGCCTGTTCGCCCAGGCCGCGCAGTTCCAGAATGCCGATATGCGCGCAGCCGACCTGGAATTCGCTCGCCTGTCCGGCGCCAAACTGCATGACGTCGACCTGCAAGCGGCCAACCTGGAGATGACCTGGCTGAGCAAAGCCGACCTCAAGGGCGCGTCCCTGATCGATGCCAACTTGCAGGAAGTGAAGCTGTCTGGCGCCAACCTTGAAAACGCCGATCTCAGCGGTACGCGCACCCACTACGGCAATTTTCAGGGTGCGTATATGGCTGGCTGCAAGGCGTGTCCGCAGGGTTGGGATTGAGAGCCAATGTTCAACTGTCGCATGCAGACAGTTGCCTTAGCGGCGCTGACCGCGTGCTTGCCGAGTGCCGCGTTACGCCGCCGCGAAGCCGCACCAATGAGCGCGCTGGACAGCGCTTCGATGGGACGGTGCCACGCCAGAGACCACAGCAGATAGCGCCCGGTTGCCAGGTTCGACATTTAACCGACATCTCAACGGTGTCGCGGCACTAGCAGCGCGCACCAAGGCTTCACGATTGTTCATGCCTGGGTCAGCTGCCGATACAACTGCGGCAGGCGCAGCGGCAATTGCTGGGGTTGGCGGATCTGGGTGTAGCCATTGGCGCCGAACATGTATGGCAGGTAATCGCCGGCTTCGCTGTCGATGGTGATGCAGAACGGCAACAGACCCTGACGCCGTGCCTCCAGCACCGCTTCGCGGGTGTCCTCGACGCCGTAGCGGCCCTCGTAGAGATCCAGGTCGTTGGGTTTTCCATCGGTCACCAACAGCAGCAGTTTGCGCCGTTGCTTGCAGGCGCCGAGCAGCACGGTGGCCTGGCGAATGGCCGCGCCCATACGAGTGTAATAGCCGGGCTTGAGCGCCTGGATGCGGCCGCGGGTGTTGTCGTCGTAGCGTTGCTTGAACGACTTGAGTTCCAGCATCCGCACCTGCTGGCGACGCAGGGAAGAAAAACCGTAGAGGGCGAAATCGTCGCCCAGCGCCGACAGGGTCTCACCGAACAGCAGCAGACTGTCGCTGATCACCTCGATCACCCGGTGCTGGTCGTCCAGGTGGGCGTCAGTGGACATCGACACATCTGCCAGCAGCAGGCAGGCCAGGTCGCGCCGGGTGGGGCGCTGCTCCATGAACAGGCCACGCTCGGCGCACTGGCCATGCTGGCGCTCGACATGAAAATCCAGCCAGGCCTGCATATCCAGCTCCGAGCCCTGGGGTTGCTGACGCAGCCACTGGCGATCGTTGCGCAGGTGCTCGAACTGGCGGCGCAGGCGCTTGGCCAGCGGTGCCAGACGCAACGGCAGTGGCTGCGCCTCGCTGCCACGCGGCACCATCATCTGCAAGTTGACGAAATCCTCGCGCAGGCTCTGCTTGCGATAGTCCCACTCCGGCAGCTTGATGCCCTCGCCCAGCAGGATATCGTCGACATCCGCCGGCGGCAGATCGAGGTGCAACTTGAGCCCGCCGCCCTTGCGCAGGCGTTGCTTGGACAGGGCCAGTTCGTCGAGATCCTCGGCGACCCGCGCGGCGTCCAGGTCTTCGCTGTCGTCCGTGCAGCGATCCAGCTCGACATGCTCGGACCAGCTGAACAGGTTCTCCAGGCGGAAGATCAGCAGGCCGCCCTTGCTGGTGCTCTCCTCGACCCGCTTGGCGCGCTTGGGCCCACCCTTGCTTTCGCCCGGAGGGGTCAGCAGGTTGCCCTCGCTTTCCTCGCCCAGGTCACAGGCCTGGGGTTCGCCGAGGTTTTCCGCCGGGTACAGCCACAGCGGCAACGGCCAGGGGGCCAGCTCGCTACGCGGAAAATGCTCGACGCTGCCCGGTTCGCGCAGGGCCTGACAGAGCGCAATCTCCAGCTCGGCCTCGCCCTTGCCCAACGAATCCGGATCCGGGCGCAACTGCAGATGGGCCTCGACCAGGCGCTGGTAGCGCGGACGCAGGGCCGGGTAGCTCTGCAGCAACTGTCGGGTCCAGCGCTGGTTATCGCGCGCCCAGTGACGCATCTCTCCCGCGTGCGCGGCCAGCAGCGCCAGCCAGCGATAGAGGTCCTGATTCAGCGCGACCTCGGGGTACACCGCCAGGCTCGGCGGCAGACGCAGGTTGCTGGCATCGCACCAGGCCACCGGCAGTTGCTTGCAGCTACCGGCCACCTGTTGCAGCAGGGTGCGCCGCAACACCAGGTCACGGGCGCTGGCGGCCTCCACGCCGACCCCGCTGGCGCCGCCCATGGCGCGGAACAGTAACGCCAGGGGCCGCTGCATGCTGGCCAGCTCGACCCGCGCCTCGGGAAAATCCGGGCTGGCGCGGCGGGTGATAAAGCGGTGCCAGACGCTGCCCACCCACTCTTCCAGTTCGACGGTAAAGGCCATCTGCATTACCTCGTTTATGCCTATATCCAATGGGGTTGTTGCAATGGCTAACAGGCCTGTAGGAGCCGAATGCAGTCCTCGTAGGGTGCGCCATGCGCACCAGCGCAGGCTGCATCATCCTTGGTGCGCATGGCGCACCCTACGTATTGCGACCACTCTTCCCCCATGCAACACCTAATGGGTACATAACCAATGCAAAAACGGCCCGCTATACCAGCCGGGCCGAGATTTATTTACTAGGCACCGCTCAGGCCGAAACGGCTATGGCGGCTTCGTCGCGGGCCGTGGCCCGGCCACGCTGCTTGAAGCTGTACAGGTAGCAGAGCAAGCCGATCAGGAAGAACACCCCGGCCACCAGGCGCAGCCAGAAGAACACGGCCAACTGGTCGACGGTACTCATGAACGACAGCGCGGTGCCATCCACCGGCCAGCGTTGCAGTGCCACCTGGACCACGCCTGCGGCGGTGAGGAACAGGGTGATCGCCACCATCGACAGGGTCATCAACCAGAAGCCCCAGATCTCGATGGTCTGTGCCCGCTCATCCGGCGCCTCACCGAGGCCACGCAAACGCGGCATGGCGTAGCTGATCATGGTCATCACGATCATTGCGTAGGCGCCGTAGAAGGCCAGGTGACCATGCGCCGCGGTCAGTTGCGAGCCGTGGGTGTAGAAGTTCACCGGGGCCAGGGTATGCAGGAAGCCCCACACGCCAGCACCGAAGAACGCGGTCACGGTAGTGCCCTTGGCCCACAGGGTGGCGGCGCGGTTCGGGTGTTGCCGACGCCGCTTGCCGACCATGGTGAAGGCGAACAGCACCATGGCGAAGAAGGGTACCGGTTCCATCGCCGAGAAGATCGAGCCTACCCACAGCCAGACCTCGGGCGCCCCTATCCAGAAGAAGTGGTGACCGGTACCGAGGATGCCGGTGATCAGGGCCATGGCGATGATCACATACAGCCATTTCTCGACCACTTCACGGTCCACCCCGGTGACCTTGATCAGGACGAAGGCGAGCATTGCCCCCATGATCAATTCCCACACGCCTTCCACCCACAGGTGCACCACGAACCACCAGTAGTACTTGTCGCGCGCCAGGTTTTCCGGGTTGTAGAAGGAGAACAGGAAGAACACCGCCAGACCGATCAGGCCGGTCATCATGACCATGCTGATGGTGGTCTTGCGCCCCTTGAGCAGGGTCATGCCGATGTTGTAGAGGAAGCCCAGGGCGACCACCACGATGCCCATCTTGGTGATGGTCGGCTGCTCGAGAAATTCCCGGCCCATGGTCGGCAGCAGGTCATTGCCGGTCATCTTGGCCAGGCCCGCATAGGGCACGAACAGATAACCGAGAATGGTCAGCACGCCGGCGGCGGCGAACACCCAGAACAGAATCATCGCCAGCATCGGGCTGTGCAGTTCGCGGTCCGCTTCCTCGGGAATCAGGTAGTAGGCCGCGCCCATGAAGCCGAACAGCAACCAGACGATCAGCAGGTTGGTGTGCACCATCCGCGCCACGTTGAAGGGGATCAGCGGGAACAGGAAGTCACCGACCACGTACTGCAGGCCCATGATCAAGCCGAACAGGATCTGCCCGAGGAACAGCATCAGGGCGAACACGAAGTACGGCTTGGCCACGGCTTGCGAGGCGAATTTCAGATGTGGATTGGCAATGGTCATCTATCAGCCCTCCTTGTTTGGCGGCCAGTCGTTGGTATCGATCTTCGAAGTCCACTTGAGGAACTCCGCCATATCGTCCACTTCCCGCTCGGTCAGATTGAATTGCGGCATCGCCCGGCGGCCTGGAATGCCCAGGGGTTGCGCCTTCATCCAGGCCTGCAGGAACGGCTTGAAGGCCGCATCCTCGCCACGCCGGGTGAACACATTGCCCAGTTCAGGCGCGAAGTAGGCGCCCTCGCCCAGCAGGCTGTGGCAGCCGATACAGTTGTTGTTCTCCCAGACCGCTTTGCCGCGCACCACCGACTCGTTCATCTGCGACTCGTTGCTGCGTTCTGGAAAGGTCTGCTCTGTGTGATAGGTCAGGGCTAGGAATACCAGGAAGAAGAACACGCTCCCCCCAAAGTAGATATTCCGAGCCATGCTCTTGGTGAAGGTCTCTGACATGGTCGCTTCCTCTTTGCTTGGCGTGACCATTCTAGAAAGCCTGCTAACGAAACCTGCTTGATGAAAATCAAGAAAGTCCGATGGTTTTGCTCGGGTATAGCGATGGGGGCGGGAAACGGGGGAAGAGAAGGCGGGAAAATGCGGGTGGCCAGCTTCGGTGGACAAGGCTGCCGTGGCAACCGTAGATCCTATGTTCATGTTCAAGGCTTGCGGCATCGTAGGGTGGACGACGCTTTATCCATCCACCAAATCGCGACGGTGGATGAAAAAGGCGCCAGCTACGCGCCCCGATCCACCCTACACAGGTTTCATAGCCCGGATGCAATCCGGGCTATGAGGAAAACCGCAAGGTCAGCAACACGCCCAACGCCATTGCCACCGGCCAGCCCAGCAGCAACCAGCGCCACATGCGCGGGGCGTGACGCAACTCCATGAAGCCGTCGGCGATCAGCCAGGCCTTGCCCAGGGCCGCGAGCAACACCGCGCCGGCCATCAGCAGGGTCGCCCCGGCATTACCCAGCTGCACGCTGGTCACTGACAGCACGGCCAGCGCCAGCCAGCAGAACATCAGGGTGGTGGAAGCAGACATGGCGACCTCGTCGATGCAGCGCATGGGTCAATGCGCCGCATGGTTAATTCAGGACATAGACCAGCGGAAACAGCAGCACCCAGACCAGATCGACCATGTGCCAATAGAGCACGCCGGACTCCAGCGCGCTGCAATTGCCCGGGCCATAGACGCGGCGTCGACAGCGCTCGGCCAGCCAGCCGAGGATGAACAGGCCGAGCAGCACATGGACGAAATGAAAGCCGGTGAGGATCCAGTACAGGGTGAAGAAGGTGTTGTGCTCCATGCCCAGCCCCGCACCGGCCAGATGGCTGTACTCGCCAAGCTTCAACAGCACATAGACGCTGGCCGACAGCAGCGCCGCCAGCAACAGCCATGCGCCGCGCCGCGCGCGGGCCTGGCGCACCTGCTCCTGGGCCAGCGCGGCGAACAAGCCGGAAGTGAGCAGGCTCAGGGTCAACGCCAGGCCGGTGGAACTGTCGAGCAACTGGCGGCCATCGTGGAACAGCTGCGGCTGCAATGCCTGGGCCACCGCGAAGGTGAGGATCAGCAGGGCGAAAACCGTCAGCTCGGCGAGGATGAAGAACCACATCGCCAGGTCGCCCGGCAGATGCCGAACCGGGCTGGCGACGGCCTCAAGCGAAGTGGACATCGACTACATCCATCAGCGCGGCGACGGTCTGCGGATCGTCCGATAGCGGCTCGGCCAGACAGGCCAGGCAGGCATCCCGCGGGTTCATGCCGGAGCCGATCATGCGCGCGGTGAAGATCAGCAGGCGCGTCGAGGCGACCTCCTCCAGATCATGCTGCTCCAGTCGGCGCAGGGCCTGCCCGAGCTTGACCACCTGCGCGGCCAGCTCGGCACCGACCCGCGCCTCGTTGGCAACGATGCGTTCTTCCTCGGCCACCGGCGGATAAGCGAAACGCAAGGCGACGAAACGCTGGCGGGTACTCGGCTTCATGCCCTTGAGCAGGTTCTGGTAGCCGGGGTTGTAGGACACCACCAGCATGAAACCCGGTGGCGCGCGCAATACCTCGCCGGTGCGTTCCAGATAGAGTTCGCGACGGTCATCGGCCAACGGATGGAGGACCACGGCGGTGTCCTGGCGCGCCTCGACCACCTCGTCGAGGTAGCAGATACCGCCCTCGCGCACCGCGCGGGTCAGCGGGCCGTCCTGCCACCAGGTGCCCTGGGCACCGATCAGATGGCGGCCGACCAGGTCGGCGGCGCTCAGATCGTCATGGCAGGCCACGGTATACAGCGGCAAACGCAGGCGGTGCGCCATGTACTGGACGAAGCGGGTCTTGCCGCAGCCGGTCGGGCCCTTGATCAGCACCGGCATGCCGTGCTGCCAGGCCTGTTCGAACAGCACCTGCTCATTGCCCAGCGGTTGGTAGAACGGCGCATCCAGCACGGCAGCCGTGTCGACTAGTTTCACAGGCGCATTCACAGTCAGTACCTCACCGAGGTGATTAATCATGCCTGCACGCTACCCGCGACCAGCCGCCGTTCTCAAGCCGCGTGCGGGCAACTCTTGATTCCGGTCAAGCCCATCGGCAATCCGCTTGGTTATGCTGCCCCTACAGTTAAATTGATCGATCGTTGGAACTAGCCGATTCACGTCTCAGCCACGCAACTGCTACTGTCTGTACTCGCAAACGAACCCTTTACGAGCATCACGGGTCCATAGCTATAACCGCAGGGATCCGTGCTCGCAGCGAGAGGCTCAGGCAGCGCCCACAAGAAGACGCAAACAGTAACTGCAGCGAAAAATTGGTAGGGCCTATGCCCTGCTCTCAATAGCCTTGAGGAAATAATCATCATGAAGAAAATCCTGATCCCATTGTTCGCCCTGGGGGCTGCGCTGAGCGTGCAACCCGCCTTTGCCGCCGACGCTGCTGCCGCCGAAGCGCTGTTCAAGAGCAAGCCCTGCGCGGCTTGCCACAACGTCGACATGAAGATGGTCGGCCCGGCGCTGAAGGAGGTCGCCGCCAAGTACGCCGGGACCGAAGGCGCCGCCGAATTGCTGGCTGGGCGCATCAAGAATGGCACCGTAGGCGCTTGGGGGCAGATGCCGATGCCGGCTAACCCGGTCACCGACGAAGAAGCGAAGATCCTCGCCGAATGGGTGCTGAGCCTCAAGTAAGCCATCAAGGACGTCACATCCAGCGCTTTTCGCGATCGGCGGTGACGTCCTTACCCCCCTCCTCGCTGTCTATCCGCAGCCCCCGACTGATAGTCCAAGGGATCTGGCGCGCGTTCAATCCACCCTCAGCGCCATACTCCTAGTGTCATACAATGCCGCTTCTCATCAATTCTATTGAAGTGAAGTGCCTGCAATGGACATCGATCTCGCCCGCACCTTTCTGGATATCATGCGCAGCGGCAGCTTCATCGCCACCGCAGAGCGTCTGCATATCACCCAGACCGCGGTGACGGCACGAATCCACAACCTGGAAAACCAGCTCGGCTGCCGGCTGTACGTGCGCAACCGTGCCGGCGCGCGGCTGACCGCCGACGGCGAGCGTTTCGTCGCCTATGCCACCCAGTTGGTACAGACCTGGGAAGCTGCGCGGCGCGATCTGCCCTTGCCTCGCGGCTCCGGCAACCTGATTACCCTCGGTTCTGAAATGTGCCTGTGCAACCCGCTGATGCTGGCCTGGGTACAGCGCCTGCACCAGATTCTGCCTGCGCACGCGGTGCGCAGCGTGGTAACCAGTGGCAGCCTGCTCCAGCAACAACTCGACCTCGGCGTACTCGACGCGGCATTGGTCCACCAGCCGGAATACTGGCCGAACCTGCAGGTTGAACAACTGCTCGAGGAGAAGTTGATCCAGGTGGTGCAGACCCATAACCCCGAGCCCTACATGTATGTCGACTGGGGACCGACGTTTCGCAAATTGCACGACAACGCCCTGCCGGAACACACCCGCACCACCCTCTCCTTCGACCTCGGCCCACTGGCGCTCCAGTATCTGCTGCAATGTGGCGGTCGCGGCTACTTCCGCACCCGCGTGGTGCAGCGCTATCTCGATGAAGGCATCCTCAAGCGAGTGGAGATGGCGCCGGAATTTTCCTACCCGATCTACCTGGTTTACCCCAGAGCGGCCGACAACCCGGCCCTGCACAGTGCACTGCAACTGTTGCGCGAGGTGATCCTGGACGACTTCGACTGGTCACGCTGGGACTACGAGATCTGAAGCGCCAGGGCAGTGTCCGTGACACCACAGCAACACGCCGGCAACGATTCAATCCGGCAGCTGCTTGAGCCAGTTGCGGTATAGCGCCGCGATCAGATCGGTCTGGGTGATCATGCCCACCAGCCGCTCGTGTTCATCCACCACCGGCAGGCAGTGCAGGCCGCGGTCGGAGAGCAAAAACACCAGTTCGACCATGTGCACGTCCTGCTTCACGGCAACCACGGGCGCACTCATGATCGAGCGCAGCTTGGTTCCGCGCAGGTATTTCAGGCGGCCGAAATTGACCCGTGCCTGGCTGGGCTGGAACTGCTTGAGCAGATCGACCAGGGTTACGATGCCGACCAGCTTGCCGCTACCCTCCTCCACTACCGGCAGCGAACGCAGGCGGTGTTCCTGCAGGGTCTGCCAAGCCTGCTGGATAAAGCTGTCCGGCGCCGCCCAATAGAGATCGCGGGACATGATATCGGCCGCGCTGATCTCGCCCATGCTGCGGCGCAAGGCATGTTTCTCGGTTTGCTTGATCAGCCGCTCGAGATCGTCACGGGTGACATCGACATATTCGCCGAATTCCTCGAGAGCCCGATCCATGTCGTCGCGACTGAAGCTCAGACGCTCACCCGGTAATGGATCGCGTGTGTGGTGGCGGTTCTCCCTGGACAGACGCGGTTTTGGGTAGGCGTGGCCGGTCAGGTTGTTGTAAAGCAAGGCTACAGCCACCAGTAGCAGCGAGTTGAGCGCCACCGGATAGAGCAAGGCATACCCCGGGTCGTCGACCCCAAAACCACCGCTGGCGGCCAATACAGCCAATGCACAGCTTGGCGGGTGCAGGCAGCGCAAGGCGAACAGGCAGACCAGCGAGAGGCTGGCGGCCAGCACAGTCGCGGACACGCTGTCCAGCGGGCTCAAGCCCAGGCTGATGCCGATCAGGGCGGCGCACATATTGCCCGCGAGGATCGACCAGGGTTGAGCGAACGGGCTGGACGAAGCACCGAACAGCAGCACCGCGGAAGCAGCGATAGGCGCGGCGATGTGCAAGGTGATCGGTGCCCCGAACCACCAGACGCCAAGCGAAACGCACAGCGACATGCCGATAGCGATACCGATGGCCACGCGCATCCATTCCTGGGCGCGGGCATTGAGTGGCGCGGGGGCGAAAGACCTCAACCATTCGAGACGGTGTTCTTGCATTATTCCTGCCTGGGATCGGGATAGTTGCAATAGCGGATCCTACGCAGGCCAAAAAACCTTCACTGGTCAAGACCGGAACCAATCGCTGGCACAGATGGCGCGGCCAATAGCCGACCATGGCATTCGTGCTCTGGGGAGCAACCGGTCCGGCGGTAGTTGCGGACAGCCGAAACAAGATGGTTTGGCACTTGGTTCGTCCTGTTTGCGCGAGCAAGCACGACCGCCTGCAAGCAGACGCACCGCGCTTATACGCAGCCGCTTTGAGGGTCTCGGCCGGGTTGGCGCAGCAGAAGATGGCGCGTAGGCATTAATGCCTACGCAGTGTGAGGGGGATGTTAATTCATCTCTAATGAATACTATTGCTCCTAACCAGCAAAATTAATGCTCTAAAGAGGTACAGCATGCGCGAGAGGCACAATGTGTCCTCAGCTCAAGGTATAGCCGTTGTCGACTACCCAGTCCTGGCCATAGACGCCGCGCGCGCCGGCCGACAACTGGAACAGGATCACGCTGGCGACAGCCGCCGCGTCGAGAAAGTGACCCGGCAGCAGGCGCCGGGTGACGCTGTCGGCGACCTCATCCAACTGCTCGTCGCTCAACCCCAGGCTGCCCCAGATCGCCGTTGCCGTGGGACCGGGCGAGACCAGATTGATGCGCACACCGACTGGCGCCATTTCCACCGCGAGGGTGCGCGCCTGGGCACTGAGCGCCGCCTTGCTGGCGATATAGGCGGCCAGACCGGGAAAGGTCGAACGGGTGAGGAAAGTGCCGATGAACACCACCGAACTGGGCGCCGCCAGCGTGTCACGCAGCGCCGCCAGGGTATTCAATGCGCCGGCCCCGTTGACCGCCCACTGCCGATCGAATGCCGCCAGGTCGAGGCTCTCGGCCAGTTCGGCGATACCCGCGTTGGGCACCAGATAATCCACCTGTCCCAGTTGCGCTGCGCGCACACCGAGGCTGGCCAGATCCGCGCTCGAGGTGACATCGCCGGCATGCCAGACCAGACGTTCCGGGTAGCTTGCCTGCAGATCTTGCAAGCCGCCCAGGCTGCGCGACATGGCCAGCACCCTGGCGCCGCGCTGCAGCAAAGCGGCGCATAGCGCCAGGCCGATACCTGAACTGGCGCCGGTGACGACGGCCAGACGATCCTGAAACTCGGTTTTCATCAGCTTCTCCGATGCTCGGCAGTGCCGAGCGGCAAGGCCACCCATGCGCAAGGCACAGGCAAGCGGATATCAATGGTTGGGCAGCGCGGCGCAGGCAGCACTGCATGAATAAACGGTCGTCAGCGTTCAGCCCGGGTGGCCATCCACCCGTGGCCTGACCAGCATCGGCCCATAGCGCCAGGCGTAGATGGCCAACGCCAGCGACCAGCCGCTGGCCGACAGCCACAGCCCTGCCAGCGGCCATTGCGGGTAAACCAAGACCCGTGCCACGCAAGCCAGATTGAACAACACCAGGGCCGCGGCCATGCCCGCCGGCAATTGCAACGGCCGGCCGGTATGGCCCAGGGTGACCCGGGCGATCATGGCCAGAATCAGCCCGCTCATGGCGCCCATGGTCAGGCCATGCAAGGCCGCGCTGGGCGTGGCCAGCAGGCCGGCATGCCACAGCGCCAGGCCGACGCAGGCGACGACCAGCCAGAGCATCGCCAGGTGCAGCGACCACAGCAGCGGCACCGCCCAGATGCCCTTGTCGTACCAGCGCGCCAGCCGCAACAGATGCCCCGCCGCCACCGCCAGGAACAGCCCGGCCAGCAGTGGCTGGGCCTGCAGGGCCAGACCGCTGGCGTAGAGCGCGGCGATCAGTCCGGTGCCGAGCAGCAGGGCAATCTCCAACCACCCCCAGGGCTTGACCGCCTCGAGGCGACCCAGGCCGCGCTGGGTGAAGAAGGGAATCACCCGCCCGCCGATCAGGCCCATCAGCGCCGCGACCAGCCACAACCCGGCCAACACGCCACGGCGCTGCAACTCATCGTCGCCCTGCACCAGGCCGGCCATGAGCAGGCCATTGGCCGCAGCCAACAGACTCAACACCACGACGATCGGGTAGTTGCGCTTCTGCCGTACCACCCAGAGCATGCGCGCCATCAGGCCGGCCACCGCAAGCAGGAAGCTCAGCTCGAGCGGAATCAACAGCAGGGGCGGCAAGCCGAACAACCAGGCCAGGCGCGCCGCCAGCCAGAGCCCGGCGAGCACCATCAGGCGCGTGCCACTCAGGCCCGGCTGACCGGTCCAGGTCTGCACCGCGGTCAGCAGAAAGCCGGCGACTATTGCGGCTGCGAAGCCGAACAGCATTTCGTGCCGGTGCCAGGCGAGCCAACCACCGGCGGGCTGCCAGTCCGGGCCGTTGCCGCTCCAGGCCAGCACCCAGAGGACAATGGCCAGCAACGCGAACAGGCTGCCGGCAAGGAAGAACGGGCGAAAGGCAAGACGCCAGATGGGCGGGATACTCAGGGCGGTACGCCGGTCGAGAACGTGCACTGCAGGCCTCCTGAAAAGATCGTCAAGCACCCGGCAAGCAGCTGCTTGAGCAGCACCAGCCGGAGCATTACAGCTGCATGGGAACTGGCAGCCGTTACGTTCTTTTTACAGGGAGCAAGTGCTTTGGCGACTTGACCGCGATCAGCTTTGCGCTCCAGGCATCTAGATGACGCTGAGCGGACGCGGGGCTCGCATCCACCGCCTGGGACCTCGAATAGAGGCTCGTATCGGTCAGGGTGGCCACTTCAGACAAACACAGGCCATAGGAGCAGCCGGCGCAACACGTCCGCAGGATGGGTGGGGCCGCCTAGGTGGGGCCGCCTGGGTCGGCCCGCGCAGGCTGAGCGCAGCGATACCATCCGGCGATTGATGCCTGTACCCGTTGGCAGGGCGAATATCGCTGAGGGGTAACGCCGCGTTTAAAATGCAGCCTACCTGACATCGTCGTGGCAGCTAACCCACGCGACCCGACCCATCCTTGTATCGCGACTATTCCCGACTGATCATCGGAGGAGTGCCAAAAAGACGTACCCCTCCTCAGGCCCCGAGCCTGTTTCGTAGATAGTGCTCCGGCCCTCCACACTCCCTCGCAAGGTTCGAACGGTATCTAGGATCCTGCGCGGATCGGCAGGCATCCGCGTCCGCCTGTACTCACTGATCATAGAGAAAGCTGTCGTCGAGCTGATCCGCGCCGCTGACCGTCACTTGCAGATCGTTGACCAGACCGTCGGTAAGCCCGTAGATCCAGCCGTGCACCGCCAGCGGCTGGCCGCGTTTCCAGGCGTTCTGCACGATGGTGGTATGGCAGACATTGCGCACCTGGCGCTGCACGTTCAGCTCGCACAACAGGTTGACCTGGGCTTCCGCTTGCAAGCCGTGAAAACGTTCCAGATTCTGGTGATAGAGCGCCTTGAGCGCCCGCAGCCAGTTGTCGATCAGGCCCAGCGCCTCATGCCCCAGGGCCGCGCGCACCCCGCCACAGCCATAGTGGCCACAGACGATCACCTGTTTGACCTGCAATACGTCGACCGCGTATTGCAGTACCGAGAGAAAATTCATGTCGGTGGCCACCACCATATTGGCCACGTTGCGGTGCACGAACAGCTCGCCCGGCATCAGGCCGACCACCTCATTGGCCGGCACCCGGCTGTCCGAGCAACCGATCCAAAGAAACTCCGGCCGTTGCTGCCGCGCCAGACGGGCAAAGAACTCCGGATCCCTGGCCTTGAGCGACTCCGCCCAGAAGCGGTTATTGGCCAACAGTTGTTCTACGTCCATCGAAGCTCCCGATCTCCCCGGCGACGGCAAGGGCATGGCGAAGGATAGGCATGCTCCACCCGGGGCAGAATTGTCGGCGGTCAAGAATCCATCGACCTGCCTCCTCTTCATCGCAATGCCTCCAAAGAGGTAGTGCCTAGGAGGAATGTTCCCGCCCGGCTGGCACACCTAAGATGGTGCCTACTGAGGTGAACCATGCTGAGCGACTCTACGACCCTTGCCATTCTGCGCGAGCACCAGTTGTTCGACAGGCTGCCCGACAGCGCTTTTCAGGAAGTCGGCAACCTGGCGATTCATCGACGCTTGCACAGCCTCGACATCCTCTTCCACCAGGGCGATCTGGCGGAGCGTTTCTACCTGCTGCTCGAAGGACAGATCATCCTGACCCGCGTGCTGCCGGAAGGTAACGAAAAACTGGTCGAGGTCATCCAGCCAGGGCAGATTTTTGCCGATTCCCTGCTGTTCTGCGACTCCCGCCACTACCCGGTAACCGCCAGCGCACTGAAACCCAGCAGCCTGGTGAGCATCGATGGTGCCCACTATCGGCACCTGCTCGAAGTACAGCCGAGTATCTGCCTGAAACTGCTGGCCAGTTTCAGTACCCGCCTGGACCAGCGACTGGCTGAAATCGACACCCTGGCCGTGGCCAATGCCAGCCGCCGGGTAGTGCGCTTCCTCTGTCAGGAACAGGCGGCCGGCAATGGCCAGATCAAACTCAGCGTGCCGAAACGCCTGATTGCCTCGCAGCTGGGGATCCAGCCGGAAACCTTCTCGCGCATCCTCCATCGGCTGATCGATGCCGGGCTGATCGCCATGGAGCGGCGCAATATCCGCATCATCAATACGCCCAGACTGGCCAGCTACTACGAGTGAAATAGGCCGCGGGATGTTCTGCCGCCGCTTCGACATCACTGCCCAGGTGTGATGGGCAGACGTGCTCTGCCCATCGTTCGCCCGATCAACCCTGCAAACGGAAACGCCCGGTCAACACCTGCAGCCCATCCATGCTGCGGGTGATGGCCTGGCTGGTAGACGCGGTATCGCGGGTAGACACAGCTGCCTGATCGGCGACTCCAGCGATATGGGTCAGCGAACGGTGCATGTCGTCGGCCACCTGGCACTGCTCCTCGGCCGCCGTGGCGATCTGGTTGGTCATGCCGCGAATGGTCTGCACCGCACCGACGATGTTTTCCAGCGCGCCCTGGGCGGCTTCGATCTGCAGCAAGGTGGCATCGCTGCCCCGCCGCGATTCGTCCATGGCCCGGCCGGCGCGCCCGGTCTGCTGCTGCAGGCGTCCGATCAGGCCGCTGATCTCGCCGGCAGAACTCTGGGTTCGCGCGGCCAGGCTGCGCACCTCGTCGGCGACCACGGCAAAGCCGCGGCCCTGTTCCCCTGCCCTGGCGGCTTCGATGGCGGCATTCAGCGCGAGCAGGTTGGTCTGGTCGGCAATCGCGCTGATCACCTCCAGCACCCGACCGATTTCCTGACTGTCGGCGGCCAGCTGCAACATCAATTCGGATAATCCATCGACATGCCCGGACAGTTCGCGAATGGCGGTGACCGAACTGCGCATGACTTCACGACCATTGCCAGTCTCGTCGTCGGCCGTATCGGCCGCCGTCGCCGCCGCCACGGTGCTGCGCGCAACCTCCTGGGCGGTGGCAAGCATTTCCTGCATGGCGGTGGCCACCTGGTCAATCTCGGCTTGCTGGCCGACCACGCTGCGTGCACTCTCGCCGGCAACTGCAGCCATGTGACTGCAGTGACCATCGGCCTGATCGGCGGCCAGGCGCACCGCGCGGATCATCTCGCCGACCTGCTGCAGCAGTCGGTTGTAGGCGCTGCCGATCTGCCCCAATTCATTGTCGGTATAAGCCACCGCCAATTGCTGGGAAAAATCGCCCTGGCTGACCCCCTCGAGCCTGCCGCGCAGCTCATCGAGCTGGCGCATCAGCCAGCTCATCCCGGCCACCCGACCGAGTATCACCAGCAACAGGATGGCCAGGGTCGAACCCAGCGCCACCCACAGCTGCACAGTGGCGCTGCGGTTGGCCGCGGCCGACATCAACAGCACCACGTCGTTGCTCGCGGCGAGCAGGGCTTCCGAGTCGCGGCCCAGCATTGTCAGCGCGGCGCTGTCGCCCCGGGCAACAGCCAGCACCAAGGTGCGGTAACGGTTCCAGGCCTGATCGACCTGGCGCAGACGCTCTTGGGCGGCCGGCAGCTCCACCGCGGCGACGCCCTGTCCCGGATCGCCTTGCACCAGCAGGCGATGAGCGCGCTCAAAGCGTTGCAGGGTCGCCTCCAGGCTCGCCAGCGGCAACGCCCCTTGCGCGACCAGCAGGCTTTCCTTGGCCATTTTCTGGCTGAGCATGCGTTGCGCACCGGCCATGTCCAGTTGCCGGGCATCCTGGTCGGAGCTGAACAGCACCCCGGCGGTGAGTGCTGCACAGAGGAAAATCAGGCTGTAGGAGAAGAAGAACTGGGTGTTGAGGGTGCGCAGGCCAAAACCGCGCAATAGCCACTGAATTCCGTGCGCCAAGGTGTCAGACATATCGAGTCCTTTTGCATCATGCAATTTGATTGATCATCGTCAGAACCGCGCCACATCATTTGGCGTAGTTGCTCTGCAGCTCGCTTACGCAACCACCTCGGCCTTGGCCTGCTTCACTGGAATTTCAACCGCCTCGCCCAGCGCGCAGATCAACTGCCACAGGCGCGGCGGCAAGCCGTCGGGGTCGAGGCTGTCGAGCAGGTTCTTGATGCCCAGACCGAGGTCGGTATCGCCCTCGATCATCAGGCGGCGGCGGAAAAACAGGGTATCCGGGTCCTCCTGACGGCTGGCCAACAACAGGAACTCGCGCCAGTTGCCGCGGATGCAGACATCCACCGGCGCTTCGGCCGCGATGCGCAGGCCGCTCTTATCGCGGGTCAGGCACCAGGCCAGCTGCAAATCGCTGATTTCCAGACGCAGCCAGCGGCCCTGCAGCAGGTCGAATTCACCCGCCGCCAGGGGTTCGGCAAACAGCCGGGCAATGACCTTTTCCAGCACCAGGCGCTGCAGTGGGAATGGCACATGGCGGCCCAGCGGCAAGAATGGCGGGCCGACACGCATGGCCAGGCGGGCAAAGGTCTTCATAACAGCACCTCGTCGGCGCGCAGCATGCCGGGGCGACCGTGCCAATAGCCGTTGCAGCCTTCCACCGCCAGGGGCGGCAGCGCGCCGCAACGCACCGTATCGAAGGCCGCAATAACCCCGGCCATACCTTCGGCGCGCGGGCTCAAACGCAGCAGGTCGGCGCCAGCCGCGGCCAGTTGTGCATAGTCGGCGAGCAGGTTGTTGACCTTGGCCGACATGGTCTGGATGCCGTTGAGGGTGAACAAGGCCTCGCCCTCCTGGCTGTGCAGCACGATCCCTTCCGGGAAACTCTCGCAGCAGATCTGGCAGTCGTCCTTGGGCCGGTTTTCCGCGCGGGCGGTAAAGCAGCGTGCCGAGTAGGCCAGTGGCAGATGCCCGTAGGCGAACAGCTCCACCTCGGGGCGCGCCAGGCCGAGGCCGTCGAGTTGCTCCAGGGTGTTGCGGATCAGCGCGCCGGAGCATTCGACCGGCGGTACCCAGCGCTGCAGGCCGCAGTCGATCAGCTCGGCCAGGGCGTGGCCGTTGTACAGGTTGAGGGCGGGACCACCGACGAAGGGCAGCTTGCGCTCGCGCAGCAACTGCACCGCGCCCATGTCGTTGGCTTCCACCAGCAGTTCGCCGTTGTCGCACAGGCGTTTCAGGCTCGACAGCTCGGAAGCCGCCTCGACCAGCGCCAGGCCAGAAAGCACCAGCTCGGCACGGCTGCATTCACCCAGCTCGCGGGCCAGGCCGAGCCAGTCATCCAGACCGAGGGCGCGACGCTTGGAGCACACCGTCTCGCCGAGGTAGATGACATCGAGTGGCTGCTCGGCCATTTCGGCATAGAAATCCAGCAGTTTCTCGCGGCTCCAGTAGAACAGGACGGGGCCCAGACTGAGCTTCATGATGGTCTCCTCATTGCCAGGAACGATGGTAGGCGCCCAGCGTGGTCTGGCTGCCCTCGGACAAGCTGTCCAGTGCGCTGCGCCACTGCGGCTGCACCGTGAAATTCTGTGGCGCGCGGGCATAGGCATCCAGCGCCGAGCGCCAGACCCGGGTGACCTGCTCGACATAGGCCGGGCTGCGCTGGCGTCCCTCGATCTTCACTGCGCTCACGCCGATGGCGGCGAGCTGCGGGATCAGGTCGAGGGTGTTCAGGCTGGTCGGTTCCTCCAGGGCATGGAAGCGCTGACCGCCAACCAGGAAGCGACCCTTGCACAGGGTCGGGTAACCGGCCGGCTCATCCTTGCCATAGCGGTCGATCAGCACGCCATTGAGCCGCGAGCTGAGCCCCTCGGCATCTTCCTGCCAGCGCACCGCCTTCGCCGGCGAACAGACGCCGCACAGGTTGGGCGATTCTCCGGTGAGATAGGAGGACAGATGGCAGCGCCCCTCGGCCATGATGCACAGGCTGCCGAAGGCGAACACCTCGATCGGCACCGGACTCTTCTCCGCCACCTGGCGCACCTGGGCCAGCGACAGCACCCGCGGTAGCACCGCGCGGCGGATGCCGTAGCGCTGCTGATAGAGCGCCAGCGCGGCGGCATTGGTCGCCGAGCCCTGTACCGACAGGTGCAGGTTGAGGTTGGGATGGCGGCGGCTGGCATAGGCCAGAACCCCCGGATCGGCGGCGATCAGGGCATCCACCCCGAGCGCCGCGGCCTGGTCGACCGCACGTTGCCAGCGTGCCCAGCCATCCGGCTGGGCATAGGTATTGACCGCGATATAAAGCTGCCGGCCCTGCTCACGGATTAGCTGCAGGCCGCTTTCCAATTGCTTGTCGTCGAGGTTCAAGCCCGAGAAATGGCGGGCATTGGTGTCATCGCGAAAACCGACATAGACGGCGTCGGCGCCCTGCCGAACCGCGGCCTTGAGGGCAGGCAAGCTGCCTGCGGGACAAACCAGTTGCATGGAAACTCCTTGCGGACGGGATACTGCCGGGCACTGTAGGGGTTGGCTCCGGACGAGGCCTTGACCGCGGTCAACAAGCCTCGACTCGCCAGGCCCACGGTTACTGGGTCGTGCCGAACCTTCGCCATATCGCCTGACGTGTTGGAACGGCTGCCCCGTGCGGCAAACTGGAGGCAATCGCGTCTGTCGGCTTGTGGGCACCTGTAGGAGCGGGCCATGCCCGCGAAACCCATCGCGGCCATGGGCCGCTCCTACAGGAAATGTCATAACCCATAAAATCAATGACATACGGGTTGTTTGATAAGAGCGCTCGCCCTCCCTACGCCACTTAATGCAGCAGCGCACTGAACGGCAGGTAGTCGAGCAGATCGCCCTCTTCCAGGGTCTGTCCCACTTCGACCAACGCCAGGCCGTCGGCCCAGCAGGCCGAGGTGAGCATGGCCGAGCCCTGCTGCGGGTGCAGGCACACGCGCAGCTGACCGTCCCGCGCTTCCAGCCGGGCCCGCAGATACTGGCGGCGGCCATTGGCCTTGCACCAGGCGAAACCGGCCGGCAGGCGCAGGGCCTGCGGCACTACGTCCTGGCAGCCCTGGGCACGCAGCAGAAAGGGCCGCGCCACCACCAGCGCAGTGATCAAGGCCGCCGCCGGATTGCCCGGCAAACCGATCCAGGGTTTGCCGCCCACTTCGCCGAAGGCCAGCGGCTTGCCCGGCTGGATCGCCAGGCGCCACAGGTGCAACTCGCCCAGTTCGCGGATCGCCTGCTTCAGGTGATCCTCCTCGCCGACCGACACCCCGCCGGAGGTGATCAGCATGTCCCACTCCGAAGCCGCCAGGCTCAGGGCATCGCGGCTGGCCGCCAGTTCGTCGGCCATGATCTCGTAATCGTGGACTTCCAGGCCGAGGCTGCTCAGTACGCCGGCCAGGCTGTAGCGGTTGGCGTTGTAGATCTGTCCGGGTTGCAGCGCCTCACCCGGCTCGCGCAACTCGTTACCGCTGCTCAGCAGGCCGACCCGCAGGCGCCGATAGACCGCCACCCGGTCGATGCCGAAGCTGGCCAGCAAGCCCAGCTCCTGGGGGCGCAGGCGCTGCCCGGCGCTCAGCACCTGAGTGCCGGCCGCCAGTTCCTCGCCACACTGGCGCACGTGCTCGCCGCCCTGTACCGGCGGCAGCCACACCCGCCCCTCCTCGAGCCGGCATTGCTCCTGCATCACCACGCTGTCGGCGCCCGGCGGCAAGGGCGCGCCGGTGAAAATGCGCACCGCATGGCCGGCGGGCAACACCTGCGCCGCCGCATCGCCGGCCGCGATCCGCCCGGCCAGTGGCAGGCAGCCACCGGCGGCCGGCAGATCGGCGGCGCGCAGGGCATAACCGTCCATCGCACTGTTGTCCCAGGCCGGCACCTCGAACGGAGCATGCAGCGGCTCGGCCAACACCCGACCGAGCGCCTGACGCAGGGCCACCCGCTCCACTGGCGGCGGCGCCGGGGCGCGCGCCAGCAGTTCGGCGATGGCCTGGTCAACCGGGCGCAGGTTGTTGCCGTCGCAGCCGCAGGCGCTCATGAGCGGGCTCCGCAGCGCTCGGCCTGCGGCTGATCGGCCAGGCGCTTGAGGTGGGCGACGAAGTTGCACGGCCCGGTGCGACTGTCCAGTTGCTCGCGCAGGATCTTCTCCCAGGCCGTGCGGCAGGCGTTGGGCGAACCGGGCAGGCAGCAGACCAGCGCGCCATTGCTGATCCCGGCCAGGGCGCGCGACTGCAGGCTGGAGGTACCGATCTCCGCCAGCGAAACCTGGCGGAACAGTTCGCCGAAGCCATCGACCAGCTTGTCCAGCAAGGGCCCCACGGCTTGCGGGGTATTGTCCCGTGCGGTGAAACCGGTGCCGCCGGTGATCAGTATCACCTGCACCAGCGGGTCGGCGATCCAGGCACAAACCCGCGCGCGGATCTGCCAGATATCGTCGATCACCAGGGCCCGCTCGACCAGCGCATGACCGGCCGCCTCCAGCCCCTCGATCAGGGTCTGCCCCGAGGTATCGGTAGCCAGACTGCGGGTGTCGCTGACGGTCAGGACGGCGATGCGTAATGCCTGGAAATCGGCGCGGGACAGATGAGCCATGCTGGAAGCCTCCATAGAATGTCTGGCCGCAGACTGCACCGCTACTTTGGTACAGCCCATTCCTCGTTGGAGGTATGCCCTGGGGAGCAGAACGCCCTTGGCAAGCCTCAAGCCCTTATGGCCAGGGGCTTTGCGCGGATTTTGCAGCGACTGCGACCCAGGGTCGCAGCCGCCTTGCACGCGGCTAAACCGCCCGGGAAACGGATTGCATACGCGGGGCCCCGCTGTAGCGATCGAACAACCGGCACACCGCGTGCACCAGCAAACGCCCGGCCGGAAGAATGGCGATGGAGGCCTCGTCGAGCCTGAGCAGACCGTCGCGCTGCATCTGCTCCAGGGCCGGCCAGGCATCGGCGAAATACTCGCGAAACAGCAGGCCGAAACGCGCCTCGATGCGCCGAATATCCAGGCCGAAGTCACAGATCAGGCGCTCGATCACCTCGGCCCGCAGGCGGTCGTCAGGCCCGCAGCGAAAGCCGCGCCAACTCGCCAACTGACCCCTGTCGAGCTGGGCCTGATAGCCCTGAAGATCGCGGCTGTTCTGCACGTACAGGCCGTCGATCTGGCTGATGGCGGCGACGCCCAGGCCGATATGGTCGCAGCCCGCGTGCTGGCTAAAGCCCTGGCAGTTGAGCTGCAAACTGGCGGTTTCCTGGGCGATGACCAGGTCGTCATCCGCCAGGGCGAACAAGCCCATGCCGACATAGCGATAGCCCGCCAGGCCGAGCTGCTCGACGCATTGCCGCTGCATGGCCAGCTTATCCTCCCGGTCGGACAGGCCACCTGCGGCAAACCGCCCCAGCGGCCGATAGCGCTGTGGCGGATCGGCATAGTCGAAGACCGTCACCCGGTTCGGCTGCAGCTCGATGATGGCCGCCACCTTGCGCGCGAAACTTGCCCGGGTTTGCCAGGCACGGCCATAGCCGATGTCGATATTCACCGAGCGATAGTTGAGTGTGCGGGCGGCATCGATCAGTGAGCGAATTTGCCTCGGGTCCTGCCAGGCCAGCGCTGCGCCACTGACCGCGGCGATATCGGGCACGCCGATACTGACGTGGTTGAAGCCCAGCTCGCGCAGCCGGCCCATGGTCGCCCAATCCGAATGGGGCAACTGGATATCGATGCCGTAGTCGCCCTCGTCATAATCGAGAAAATTGCAGCGCTGGCGCAGATGACCGATCAGCCTGTGCAGCTGTTCGGCGCTGGGCGTGCTGCCGCCGGCCAGGTGAAACTGCTCGACGCGCTGCAGCGGCCCCAGGTGGCAGCCGATCATGTCGATCTCCCGCTCCAGGCGCTCCAGGTAGGCGGCGAAGGTGTTTGACGAACAACTCGCACGCGACCGGCCGTAGGCGCGGTTGATCGGCAACTGCACGGCAAGCGATAGCGCGCGCTGGGCCTGCCGGCTGCCACGCAAGGCGCGCAGCAGATCCAGCGAGCCGATACCGCGATGAAAGGCTGTGGTATCGGGATAGCCGCTATGGCTTACATCGCCATGGGCGTAGCGACCGAGCAGCTTGCTGTCCCAACTGATGGCTTCACGCATCTGGCTCTCCCCCGTATGACCACGAGCATCAGTGTCGGGGTATTGCCGGCAAACCTCATTGACCTGAGTCAACCGCGGGGAAAAGCCGTGTGTCTGTGACGATCTGGTTCGCGCGGGTCATCCCAATGCCTAGCCCGGACCAGGCGCCAGATCCCCCGATTTGCATCCGAACTACCGAACAACGGGCTTCCCGTAGGAGAGGACGCCCAGATAGCGCGCCAGGCATTGGTTTGCCCCGCCAAAGACGCGTAGGGGGTGCTCGCGAAGCAGTACACCGCCTTCCTGCCAGCGGCGGACTGTTCGCTGCGCTCCTGAGTCCGCCCTACTCGGCTGAATCAACCTCGGGGAAAGCCGCGTATTGGTGAGGAACCGCTTGGCTTTGGCCATCCCAACCCGTAGGAGCGGCCTTGGCTGCGATCAATCACTTCAAGCGCAGACGCCGGGCCAGTTTGTGCAGGTTGCTCGGGTCGAGGTCGAGCAGGCGCGCCGCGCTGGCCCAGTTATCGGCGCACAACTCCAGGGCTTGCAGGATGCTCTGGCGCTGACAGGCTTCGACTGCCTCGCGCATCGAACAGGCGGCAGGTACGGGCGTGTCCTGCTGCTCCAGCGGCTCGCTGGCGCCGGGCCGACGAACCCCGCTGTCGAGGTCGAGCAGGTCGGGTTCCAGGGTCAGAATCTGCGTGCGGCTGGCGCCGCGACTGAGCAGTTTGAGGGCCGCGCGGCTGATCACATGCTCCAGTTCGCGCACATTGCCCGGCCACGCATAGGCCAGCAGGGCACGCTCCGCCGCAGGCGACAGACGCATGCTGCGCAAGCCCAGGCGAGCGCGATTGAGTTCGAGAAAGTGTCCGGCCAGCATCAGCACATCGTTGCCGCGCTCGCGTAACGGTGGAATCGGCACCGGATACACCGACAGGCGGTGATAGAGGTCGGCGCGGAAATGCCCGTCGCGAATGCTGTCCGGCAGGTGGCGGTTGGTCGCGGCGATGATGCGCACATCCACATGCAGCGGCTTGTCCGCGCCCAGGCGCTGGATCTCGCCATTCTGCAGGGTGCGCAACAGCTTGGCCTGTACGCTGAGGGGCAGTTCGCCCACCTCGTCGAGCAGCAGGGTGCCGCCATTGGCCGCATCGAAGCGCCCGGGGCGATCGGTGGTGGCGCCGGAAAAGGCGCCCTTGACGTGGCCGAACAGTTCGCTTTCGGCCAGCGACTCGGGCAATGCCGCGCAGTTGACCTGAATCAGCGGCTTGTTGCGGCGCCGCGACAGACGATGCAGGTGGCGGGCGAACAATTCCTTGCCCACCCCGGTTTCGCCCAGCAACAGCACCGGCAACTCCGAGTCGGCCACCACCTCCAGCTCGCTCAGCAGCTGGTGGATGACCTGGCTATGGCCGAGGATTTCGCTTTCCTCGGTGACCAGGGCGGCCGTCTGCACATCGCTGCGGGCCAGACGCAGGCTGCGGTTTTCCTGCTCCAGGCGGGTCACCCGCACCGCCGCCTCGATCATCAGGGCGTAGCGCTGCAGATCGCGCCGGGCGTTGCTGTCGAAGGTGCCGGCATGCAGCGTGTCGAGGGTCAGCGCGCCCCACAGCTGGCCCTCGACATACAGGCTCACGCCCATGCAGTCGTGTACCGGCAAGGGCTCGCCGACATGCTCGTCGAGCAAGCCGTCATACGGATCCGGCAGGCGGCTGTCCGGCTCGAACCAGGTCGGCTCGCGGGCGGCCATGATCGCCGCCAGGCGCGGGTGCTGGGCAATCACGAAACGCCGGCCGAGCGCTTCATGCACCAGGCCCACGGCGGCCAGGGGCCGCAAGCTGTCGCCATCCAGACGCAACAACCCCACCGCGCCACAATTGAAGTGCTCGCGCAGGGTATGCACCAGCCGCTGCAAGCGCACGGCATTGGGCAGTTCGGTGATCAGATCGGCGAGCAGACTGCTTTCCAGCATGGTATTTACCACCCTAATTGGTCGATCGAACCCTAACAGATCAGGGTTCGATCGACCATGTGAACGATAAAGTCCTGTGTTTTCAAGTGCTCGATCCTGGCACGGGTACTGCTATCGATCTAGTAATCCCCATTGATCGATGCACAAGGAAATCGCCATGAGTATGACCCTTCTCGACCAGCCCCTTGGCAGCCTGGCCTGCGAGATACCCGGTGCCACCCGGGTATTTCATGCCTTCAATCTCGACTTCTGCTGTGGCGGTCACAAGAGCCTGCGCGAGGCCGCTGCCCTGCGCGGCATCGAGCCCGAAGAAATCGCCGCCGAACTGGACAGCCTGCAGGCCCGGGGTGGCACGCAGCTGGACTGGCGCACCGAGCCCAGCGCACGCTTGATCGAGCATATCCTCAAGCGCTACCACGCCCGTCACCGCGAGCAACTGCCGGAACTGATCCGCCTGGCCTGCCGGGTGGAGCAGGTCCACGGCAGCCGCAGCGATTGCCCGAACGGCCTGGCCGACCTGCTGCGCGACATGCAACAGGAACTGGAGAGCCACATGCTCAAGGAGGAGCAGATCCTCTTTCCCATGCTGCTGAGCGGTTACGCCAGACAGGCCAGTGCGCCGATCTCGGTGATGCGCTTCGAGCACGACCACCATGGCCTGGCCCTGGAACGGATGGAAGCCCTGACCCACGGCCTCACGCCGCCGGAAGACGCCTGCAACACCTGGTGTGCGCTGTACCGCGGGCTGAACGAATTGCACGATGACCTGATGCAGCACATCCACCTGGAAAACAACGTGCTGTTCGTCGCCGACCAGGCCTAGGAGCCTGTCGGACTTAACGCTGTCCTACTGCGGAAAAGCCGGATTCGGCCATTTTTGCTGCTCTTTCTCGTTAAATAGCTAGCTATTCGCCTCGAAAGATCAACAAAACTGACTCGAACCGAAATGTCGGACCACGGACGTTCCCTCGCTACGGACGGTCAAGTCCGACAGGCTCCTAGCCGCTTAGCCGCTTATCCGCTTAGCCGCCGAATCGTCGGCATGCCGGCGATCTCCGTGTGCCCTCCAGACCGTGCACCATCACCAGCTCAGATAGAACATGCCCTTGGCCAGCAGCACGATGCCGACCATATGCGCGAACAGGCTGACATGAATGATGCGCAGATAACGCGCATTCATGCGCTTGCTCCTGAACAGCCACATGGCGCTGAAAAAATGCCCGAGCACACTGGTGGCGAGCATGATCTTCAGGGTCAGCAGGGTATTGAAGGACGACGCCAACGGCGCGCCCAGCGCTGGCAGATAACGTAGCCAGAGCATGCCGAGGCCGGCGCCGAACAGCGCCAGCAACACCCAGGGCATCAACTGCCGGGCACGCCGACCGATGCCCTGCTCGATCAGGCGCATGGCCGCGGCCGGCACCTGCTTGCGCACGCTTTCCAGGATCAGCACTTCGAAGAAAACCGTGCCGATGAAGATCAGCGCGGCGAACAGATGGAGGATCAGCAGGATCGGATAAGTCATCGGCTACTCGGCAGGCAAGGCAACAGTAGGTAGATCCGCATTCATCCCGGATGCCCATCGACACGGGCGCTGCACAGCATAGGCCCGTAACGCCAGGCGAACAGGACAAAGGCCAGGCTCCAGCACGCGGCCGCCAGCCACAGGCCCCAGAACGGCCAGACTTCTATCAAGCCAACGCGAAACAGGCTGGCCAACTGCAGCAGGATAAAGGCCAGGGTCATCCCGGCCGGCGGCGTCAGCGGGCGACCGGTATGGCCCAGGCTGACACGGGCGAGCATGGCCAGGATCAGGCCGCCCATGGACCCGACGGTCAGGGCATGCAGCGGCTGGCTGAGGTTGTTCAGCAGGCCGAGATGCCACAGCGCCATGCCCAGGCAAGCCAGGCCCAGCCAGGCATAGGCCAGGTGCAGCGACCAGAGCAAGGGCACCCGCCACATGCCCGGATCATGCCAGCGCGCCAGGCGCAGCAGATGGCCGACCGCGAGCAGGGCGAACAGCAGGCCGATCCAGGCGCTGGCCTGCAGGGCGATGCCGGCGGCATACAGCATGGCGACCAGGGCCGAGCCCAGCAGCAACAGCAGGTCGAGCCAGGGCCAGGGCTTGACGCCCTCCACCCGACCCAGGCCGCGCTGGGTGAAGAAAGGAATCACCCGTCCGCCGATCAGCCCCATCATCGCCGCCACCAGCCAGACCCCGGCCAGCACGCCCTGACGCTGCAGCACCTCGCTGGCACTGGCCAGCCCGACCATCGCGAGCGCATCCGCAGCCGCCAGCAGCAGCAGGACGGCGACAATCGGGTAATTGCGTTTCTGCCTGGCCTGCCACAGCGCGCGCGCCATCACCGCCGCCACCGCCAGCGGGAACGCCAACTCCAGCACGACCAGTACGGGCAACGGCAGGTTGCTCAGCCAGGCCAGTCGCGCCGCCAGCCAGAGCAGCGCCAAGAGGGTCAGCGGACTGCCCTGCAGCCCCGGCTGGCCGGTCCAGGTCTGCACCGCAGACAAGAGAAAACCGGCGATGATCGCCAGGGCGAAACCGAACAGCAGCTCATGTCGGTGCCAGGCCAGCCAGCCGCCGGCCGGTTGCCACTCACCCAGCCAGCCGCTGAATGCCACCAGCCACAGCGGCACGGCCAGCAATGCGAACAGACAGCCACCCAGAAAGAACGGGCGAAACCCCAGGCGCCACAGCGGGGTGATCGCCAATGCCTTGCGGCGGTCGAGTACTTGCATGATGCAGTTCCTTTAAATGGCCCATCGATCCTTACCCAACCAGCACGCCGGCAACCAGGCCCAGCAACAGCAGCCCCAGCAGCGACCAGCGACTGTTCAAGCGCGAGCATGCGCCAGCGATGGCAGCCTGTCGCCCGCGGCGAGCAAGCTGTGCGGCAAAACACTCGGCGCCCTGCTCGAGATTGCCAGCCATGACTTCAAACATAACAATTGCTCCTTTGCTGCGACAGGTCATTGTCCAGCGTCCAACAAGCACTGACTTTGCCCTGTCGAATGGACCGATGCGGGGCGCCATCGACATGGCTCGTCCCGCCGGCTCTGCTCATCAGTGGCTTGCGTGCAAACGACCCGCCTGACGGGTGACCTGGTCGCCCGCGCGGAACTGCGCATTCGGCGAGCGCACGGTTGCTTCCTCGCCTTGCGCGGTCCTGACCACATAGGCGCGCTGGCTCAAACCGCTGACCTGCTGAGCCCCCTCCCCGGCAAACAAGCCGATGCCCGCACCGACCAAGGCCCCCAGCGGACCGCCGGCGGCGCCACCGATCAGCACGCCGCTGAGCCCGCCATACAGCGCGCCTACGCTGTTATCGGGGGTTTCCTTGATCACTTCGTCGGCCCGTACCGCGGCAGCGCCGAGTAGCGCTGCACTAAGGAAAAACACATTGAACAATTTCATGGCTCGCTCCGGTTGATTGATTCGCTCAACCATTAGCAATTCAGAAATCGTGCCAACATTTAAATGCTTTCATATCAACAAGTTGAGAATTAGATGGTATATAGAACCCAAGCAACAAAAGGTACTTATGACCCTATAAAGTCCAAATGACTACATTGCCACACGGCATCGCGACAGACAGACGGGAGTGCTGGCACGGGTGCGAGAGCACCCTGTCGGCCAGTTCAAAAGTGAGCTACAGACTCAGCACCGACAGGTGCTGACGGGAAAGGCAGGAGTTGCAGCGGGGGGATTGCTCAGCCCCGGGACCCGCGCGTCAAGGCAACGCGGTCCCAGGGCAGGCGGGGGCAGCAGGCAAGCGATTTCTTCATAACCTCTCAGGGCAGAACCAGCGCCACTCGCCCGCGATTCGGGCAGGTTTCCATGTAGCGATGAGCCGCGATGAAGTCATCGAAGGCGAACACCTTGTCGATGACCGGCGTGAGCAAGTGGTCCGCGGTCAACTGATTGATGTGCTGCAAGGCACGCTGCACCGCCTCCTGATTGGGCTCGATGCCCAGTTCCGGGTGGCCGGTGAAGTCGAGCACGCAGTGGCGAAAAAACTGCATGTGCTTCTTGAATGCGGCGCACGCCGGAAAGGCCGTGTCGTTGCCCCCGTTGACGCCACACATGATCAGCTTGCCACGTTGCGCGGCGACATCGCCGAGCAACTTCATCTGCTGCCCGGCACACTGATCGAGGATCACCTCGACCCCCTTGCCGTCGGTATAGCGCTCGATTTCCAGAACCAGATCCTGCTCTTCGGTGACCACCACCTTGTCGGCGCCCAACTCGCGCAGGAACTCGCGGTTAGCCGCTTCGCTGGTCGAGGCGATGACTTTGGCGCCCAGCGCCTTGGCCAGTTGCACGGTCTGCGGCGCCAGGCAATGGCTGGCCTCGGTGATCAGCACATGTTGGCCGGGCTGCAACTTGGACAGCTCGACCAGGGCAAAATAAGCGAACAGCAAGGCGGTGTAGTGCACGCTGGCTTGCAGCGGTGACAACACCTGCGGATAACGGGTCAGGGCGTAACGCGGCATCAGCACCAGATCGCCCCAGGTCGGGTAGCGATTGGCGGTGCCGGCCGGGAAGCTGGCGACCGGGGTACCGAGCTCGAGGTCGTCGACGCCCTCGCCCAGGGCTTCGATGGTGCCGGCCAGTTCGCTGCCCATGCCGGCCGGCAAGTGGGCCTGCTCGGCGGCCAGATTCTGCCGCCACAGTACATCGCTCCAACTCAGGCCTACGGCCTGGACGCGCACCAGCACCTCGCCTGGGCCAGGGGTGGGGGTGGGCAACTCTTCGTACCGAAGAACATCTGCGTCGCCGAATTTATGGAAACGGATCATGTGGGACATCGTTACCTCAACCTCTGATCACGAATTGACACTTCAATGACTGTGGACTCTATCCGCTGATGTCCGCCAACACCACCCGCGGCCATTGATAGTTGTCATGCCTGGCAGTGATTGCCGGCTTTCCTTATCGGCATTACAGCTCGTACTATTGCCCGGCAAAGGCTCTCACTGGCAACGTATTACTAGCAACGTTAATACTAGAAAGCGCAGCATGCCACGCCTGATCGCATCAAGGCCGCTTCACTTCGAATGGTAACCGGATGAACCGTAACGACCTGCGCCGCCTCGATCTCAACCTGCTGATCGTGTTCGAAACATTGATGCACGAGCGCAGTGTGACCCGCGCGGCGGAAAAACTGTTTCTCGGCCAACCGGCGATCAGCGCCGCCCTCGCCCGCCTGCGCAGCCTGTTCGACGACCCGCTGTTCGTTCGCACCGGCCGCAGCATGGAGCCAACCGCTCGCGCCGAGGAAATCTTCACCCTGCTCTCGCCGGCTCTGGACTCGATCTCCACCGCAGTCAGTCGCGCCGCCGACTTCGATCCGGCGACCAGTACCGCGGTATTTCGCGTCGGCCTCTCGGATGACGTCGAGTTCGCCCTGCTGCCCGCCCTGCTCCGGCGCCTGCGCGCCGAGGCACCCGGGGTGGTGCTGGTGGTGCGCCGGGCCAACTACCTGTTGATGCCCAACTTGCTGGCCTCCGGCGAGATTTCGGTGGGCGTCAGCTACACCGAGGAGCTGCCGGCCAACGCCAAGCGCAAGACCCTGCGCCGCAGCAAGGCCAAGCTGCTGCGCGCCGACTCGGTGCCGGGAACTCTGAGCCTGGATGACTATTGCGCCAGGCCGCATGTACTGGTGTCCTTTGCCGGCGACCTCAACGGCTTTATCGACGACCAACTGTTGGAGATGGGCCGCAGCCGCAAAGTGGTGCTGGCGGTACCGCAGTTCAACGGCCTGGGAACCTTGCTGGCCGGCACCGACCTGGTGTCGGTGGTGCCGGACTATACCGCCGCCGCCTTGACCGCCGCCGGCGGCTTGCGCGCCGAGGACGTGCCCTTCGATACCAACAGCTTCGAGATGTCCATGGCCTGGCGCGGCGCCCAGGACAACGACCCCGCCGAGCGCTGGCTGCGCTCGCGGATCCAGATGTTCTGCGGCGACCCGGACAGTTTGTAAACAGCACCCCGCATAGACACCGCCCTGCACATCTATCGATGGTTGCCAAGCCGTAGCCCGAATAAGCGCCTGCGCAATCCGGGGAGCCTGGTGCCTGTGCAACTGCTCCCGGATTGCGCAGGAACATAGGATCTACGGGGATTGTGTAGGATGGATGACGCCTTTTTCATCCACCATTGCAGTTGGTGGATGGGTGAAGCGTCATCCACCCTACAAGGTCGTAGGTATTGCAAATAAACATAGGATCTACAGGAGCTTTGTTCACATCCGTAACCATCGATACAACCCTGCAAACCATCACTAACAGTGATACTCATCTTCGAGTCGTTCGATTCGTCCCCGCCAGCCCAGCGCCGCACACTCCGCCCGTCTAAAACTTACTATGGCGGAGTCTCACATGGATCAGTCGAAGAAAACCCTCTGGCATTTTCCCGCAGCGCTGGCCGCTCTAGTGGTTCTCAGCGCCTGCGGCCAGGCTCCGGAAGCCACCCAGCAGATGCCTGCGGCGCAAGTCAGCGTCGCCGAAGTCATCGAGCAGCCGATCAACGAATGGGATGAGTTTACTGGGCGCCTGGAGGCGCCGGAGTCGGTGGATGTACGCCCTCGGGTGTCCGGCTTCATCGACCGAGTCGCCTTCGATGAAGGTAGCCTGGTGAAAAAGGGTGACCTGCTGTTCCAGATCGACCCACGGCCGTTCCAGACCGAGGTCAAGCGCCTCGAAGCCCAGCTGCAACAAGCCCGTGCCAGCCAGACCCGCACCCTTAGCGAAGCCCGCCGCGGCGAACGTTTGCGCAAGAGCAACGCGATTTCCGCCGAGCTGGCCGACGCCCGCGCCAGTGCCGCCCAGGAAGCCCAGGCCGCGGTCGCCGGCATCCAGGCCGAACTGGACAACGCTCGCCTCAACCTGAGTTTCACCCGCGTTACCGCGCCGATTGATGGCCGCGTCAGCCGGGCGGAAATCACCGAAGGCAATCTGGTCAATGCCGGGCAGAGCCTGCTCACCACCCTGGTCAGTACCGACAAGGTCTATGCCTATTTCGATGCCGATGAACGGGTGTTCCTCAAATACGTCGAACTGGCGCGCCAGGCCGGCGGCCAGACCCGCGATGCCAGCCCGGTGTACCTGGGCCTGTCCAGCGAAGAGGGCCACCCGCACCTGGGCGAGCTGGATTTTCTCGACAACCAGGTCAACCCGCAGACCGGCACCATTCGCGGCCGTGCGGTGTTCGATAACCGTGACGGGCGATTCACCCCCGGCCTCTACGCCCGCCTCAAGCTGGTCGGCAGCAACCAGTACGCCGCTGCGCTGATCAAGGATGAAGCAGTCGGCACGGATCTGGGCAAGAAGTTCGTCCTGGTGCTCGATAAGGACAACGCCGTGCAGTACCGCGCCATCGAGCTGGGGCCGAAGCTGGAAGGCCTGCGCATCGTGCGTAGTGGCCTGGCCAAAGGCGAGAAGATCGTGGTCAACGGTCTGCAGCGCGCCTTCCCCGGCTCCACGGTTGACCCGCAAAGCGTGCCCATGGCCGACGAAGCTACCCTCGCCCAACTGGCCCGCCTGCGCCAATCCGTGGAGGACCGTGATAGCCCACGGGTCGCCAAACAAGACATCAACAACGACAAGCCGCGCGGCTGACAAGACGCCTTGGTGCGCGCAGCGCACCCTACCCGATCAGCTGATTCGTAGGATGCGCGGGGCCGCCTAGGCCGTGCGCACCAGCGCCCAAGGATCCTCAAATGAATTTCTCGCAATTCTTTATCCAGCGGCCGATCTTCGCCGCCGTGCTGTCACTGCTGATCCTGATCGGCGGTGCCATCTCGCTGTTCCAGTTACCGATCAGCGAATACCCGGAAGTGGTGCCGCCCACCGTGGTGGTACGCGCCACCTTCCCCGGCGCCAACCCCAAGGTGATCGGTGAAACCGTCGCTTCGCCCCTGGAACAGGCGATTACCGGAGTGGAAGGCATGCTCTACATGTCGTCCCAGGGTACTGCCGACGGCAAGATGACCCTGACCCTGACCTTCGCCCTCGGCACCGATCTGGACAAGGCCCAGGTGCAGGTGCAGAACCGCGTCACCCGCACCATGCCGACCCTGCCCACCGAAGTGCAGCGCCTCGGTGTGACCGTCGACAAGGCCTCGCCCGACCTGACCATGGTGGTGCACCTGACCTCGCCGGACGACCGCTACGACATGCTGTATCTGTCCAACTATGCCGCGCTCAATATCAAGGATGAGCTGGCGCGCCTGGATGGCGTGGGTGACGTGCAGCTGTTCGGCCTCGGCAACTACTCGCTGCGGGTCTGGCTCGACCCGAACAAGGTGGCCTCGCGCAACCTGACCGCCGCCGACGTGGTCAACGCCATCCGCGAGCAGAACCGTCAGGTCGCCGCCGGTTCCCTCGGGGCACCGCCCTCGGATGCGGGCAACAGCTTCCAGTTGTCGATCAACACCCAGGGCCGCCTGGTCACCGAGGAAGAGTTTGAAAACATCATCATCCGCGCCGGTGAAAACGGCGAAATCACTCGCCTGAAAGACATCGCCCGGATCGAGCTGGGTTCCAGCCAGTACGCCCTGCGCTCGCTGCTGAACAACAAGCCGGCGGTGGCCATCCCGGTATTCCAGCGCCCCGGCTCCAACGCCATCGAGATTTCCGATGCGGTGCGCAGCCGTATGGCCGAGCTGAAGCAGAGCTTCCCCCAGGGCGTGGACTACGAAATCGTCTACGACCCGACCATCTTCGTGCGTGGTTCCATCGAGGCGGTGGTGCACACCCTGCTCGAAGCCATCATCCTGGTGGTACTGGTGGTGATCCTGTTCCTGCAGACCTGGCGCGCTTCGATCATCCCGCTGGCCGCCGTGCCGGTGTCCTTGATCGGCACCTTCGCCGTGATGCATATGTTCGGCTTCTCGCTCAACGCCCTGTCGCTGTTCGGCCTGGTGCTGGCCATCGGCATCGTGGTCGACGACGCCATCGTGGTGGTGGAAAACGTCGAACGTAATATCGGCCTGGGCAAAACCCCGGTGGAAGCCACCAAGCAGGCGATGAAGGAAGTGACCGGGCCGATCGTGGCCACGGCCCTGGTGCTGTGCGCGGTGTTTATCCCCACGGCCTTTATCTCCGGGCTTAGCGGGCAGTTCTATCAGCAGTTCGCCCTGACCATTGCGATTTCCACGGTGATCTCGGCAATCAACTCGCTGACCCTGTCCCCTGCCCTGGCCGCCGTGTTGCTGAAAAGCCACGATGCGCCGAAGGATCGCTTCTCCAAGCTGCTCGACAAGCTGTTCGGCGGCTGGTTGTTCCAGCCGTTCAACCGGGTGTTCGAGCGCGCCAGCCTTGGCTATGTCGGCACCGTGAAGCGCGTGCTGCGCGGCAGCGGCATCGCCCTGTTCGTCTACGCCGGGCTGATGGGCCTGACCTACCTGGGCTTCGCCACGACGCCCACCGGCTTCGTACCGGCCCAGGACAAACAGTACCTGGTGGCCTTTGCTCAGCTGCCGGACGCCGCGACCCTGGATCGCACCGAAGCGGTGATGAAAGATATGTCGGCAATCGCCGGCAAGCACCCCGGCGTGGAAAACACCATCGCCTTCCCTGGCCTGTCGATCAACGGTTTCACCAACAGCCCGAACAGCGGCATCGTCTTCGTCGCCCTGAAAGACTTCGACCAGCGCAAGGACGAGAACATGTCGGCCGGGGCCATTGCCGCTGAGCTTAACGGCCAGTTCGGCTCCATTCAGGAAGCCTATCTGGCGATCTTCCCGCCGCCACCGGTACAAGGCCTGGGCACCATCGGCGGCTTCCGCCTGCAGGTGCAGGATCGCGGCAACCTGGGTTACGACGAGCTGTACCTGCAGACCCAGAACGTCATCGCCAAGGCGCGCCAGCTGCCGGAACTGGACCCGATGTCGGTGTTCACCAGCTACCAGGTCAACGTGCCGCAGATCGATGCCGCCATCGACCGCGAAAAGGCCAAGACCCACGGCGTGGCGATCAGCGACATCTTCGACACCATGCAGATCTACCTGGGTTCGCTGTACGCCAACGACTTCAACCGCTTTGGCCGTACCTATCAGGTCAACGTGCAGGCCGAGCAGCAGTTCCGCCTGGAGCCGGAGCAGATCGGCCAGCTCAAGGTGCGCAACAACCGGGGCGAAATGGTGCCGCTGTCGGCCTTCCTCAAGGTCAGTGCCAGCTCCGGTCCCGATCGGGTGATGCACTACAACGGCTTCCTCACCGCCGAGATCAACGGTGCGGCAGCCCCCGGCTACAGCTCCGGCCAGGCCGAGGCGGCGATGGCCAAACTGCTCAAGGAAGAACTGCCCAACGGCATGAGCTTCGAGTGGACCGACCTGACCTACCAGCAGATCCTGGCCGGTAACAGCGCGATCTTCGTCTTCCCGCTCTGCGTGCTCCTGGCCTTCCTGGTGCTGGCCGCCCAGTACGAAAGCTGGAGCCTGCCGCTGGCGGTGATCCTGATCGTGCCGATGACCCTGCTGTCGGCCATCACCGGGGTGATCCTGGCCGGCGGCGACAACAACATCTTCACCCAGATCGGACTGATCGTATTGGTGGGATTGGCCTGCAAGAACGCCATCCTGATCGTCGAGTTCGCCAAGGAGAAACAGGAAGAAGGCATGGACCGCGTCAGCGCGGTGCTGGAAGCCTGCCGCCTGCGGTTGCGGCCGATCCTGATGACCAGCTTCGCCTTTATCATGGGTGTGGTGCCGCTGGTATTGTCCTCCGGTGCCGGCGCGGAAATGCGCCATGCCATGGGCGTTGCGGTGTTCAGCGGCATGCTCGGCGTGACCTTCTTCGGTCTGCTGCTGACCCCGCTGTTCTACGTGCTGATCCGCGCCTTCGTGGAGAACGGCCAAGCCAAAAAAGCCGCGCGTCTGCTGGAGGTGCAGGCATGAGCGCATTCGCTGGCAACAGCCTGAAAATCAGCCTGCTGGCGCTGACTCTGAGCGCCTGCGCCGTCGGCCCGGACTACAAGAGTCCACACCTCGAGCCGGCCAAACTGGCCAGCGCAGAAGTCGGCGACTACGACCGCTCACGCTTCGAAGCGCTCTGGTGGCAGCAGTTCGATGACCCGACGCTGAACCAACTGGTAGAGCACTCGCTCGAGGAAAACCGCGAGCTGCGCGTAGCCTTCGCCCGCTTGCGCGCCGCCCGGGCGATCCGTGACGACGTCGCCAACGACCAGTTGCCGACCATCGGCAGCCGCGCCAGCAGCGAGATTGGCAAGGCCCAACAGCCCGGCATCAGCGAGCGACGGGTGAAAAGCGAGCGTTACGACCTGGGCCTGGATATGGCCTGGGAGCTCGACCTGTTCGGCCGCATCCAGCGCCAATTGGAAGCCAGCGACGCGCAGATCGAGGTGGCCGAAGCCGACTACTACCAGTTGCAGATCAGTCTGATTGCCGAGCTGGTGGATGCCTACGGCAACCTGCGCGGTGCCCAGCTGCGCGAGCGCATCGCCACCCAGAACCTGGAAAACCAGCAGGAATCGCGTGCCATCACCGAGCAACTGCGCGAGGCCGGGGTCGGCAGCGAGCTAGATGTGCTGCGCGCCGATGCCCGCCTGGCCGCCACCGAAGCCAGCCTGCCGCAACTGCAGGCCGAACAGGTGCGGGCGCAGAATCGCATCGCCACCCTGCTCGGTCAGCGCCCGGAACAATTGACGGTGGAACTGTCTGCCCGGCCGTTGCCGGCGATTGCCAAGGCTTTGCCGATCGGCGATCCGGCTGAACTGTTGCGCCGCCGCCCCGATATCCGCGCCGCCGAGCGCCAGCTGGCGGCAGCCACCGCCTCTATCGGCGTAGCCACGACGGACCTGTTTCCGCGGGTCAGCCTGAGCGGCTTTCTCGGCTTTACCGCCGGGCGTGGCTCGCAACTGGGCTCATCGGCGGCGCGCGCCTGGGGCGTGGCACCGACCATCACCTGGGCGGCGTTCGACCTGGGTAGCGTGCGCGCTCGCCTGCGTGGCGCCGAAGCCGAAGCAGACGGTGCCCTGGCCAACTATGAGCAACAGGTGCTGCTGGCGTTGGAGGAATCGGCCAACGCTTTCAGCGATTACGCCAACAACCAGCAGCGCCTGCTCGCCCTGCTGCGCCAAGCCGAAGCCAGCCGCGCCGCTGCCGCACAAGCCAGGGTGCGCTATCGCGAAGGCGAAGTGGACTTCCTGGTTCTGCTCGACGCCGAACGCGAACGCCTGGCCGCCGAAGACGCCCAGGCCCTGGCGGAAGTCGAGCTGTACCGCGGCATAGTCGCCATCTACAAAGCCCTTGGCGGCGGTTGGCAACCCAACGCCTAACGTCGAATCTCTCCCCAGGTTGGCCACGCCAACCCCTTCGCGCCCCACGGCAGTTGCTCCTTGCCGTGGGGCTTTTTTTATAATCAGCCAGGCTGGCCAGCATCTTTTGTTCCACCTGCTCGATTGCACGCTATGGTTTCAGTCGGCACCATAGCGCGCACTGCGACAAACGTTACCCCTCTCGATAGAGCCACGCCTTGGCAACTGCTTCAGGCCATTACCCGCCTCCCACGGAATTTCACATGACCCGCCAGAAATCCCTTATTCCGCTGCTCTCGATCATTACCGTCGCCTGTTTCGCCATGCTTGGCGGTGCCTTGCTTATGCAGCATCTGTTCGCCTGGGAACCCTGCACACTGTGCGTGCAGATTCGTTTGTGGCTGTTGTTGGGCGGTGCGCTCAGCCTGCTGATAATCGCCGCGGAAGCTGTCGGGCAACGCTGGTTGACCCTGATATTCTGGCCGCTGTTGCTGGCGGCGGGGTTTATGGCGGTGTTCGACAATAGCCATCTGGTGCTGATCGAAACCGGCATCATGGAAAGCTTCAGCTGCTCACCCTTCCCCTTCTATGCCTTCTACTTTCCCTTGCATGAGTACCTGCCCGAGGTATTTATGAGCGCCGGCGTTTGTGGCCAGAACGACTACACCATCCTCGGTGTCCCCTTCACCAACTGGACGCTGTTGAGCGTCACCCTGCTGTTCGCGCTCATCCTGTTCGTGGCGTGGCGCGCCATCGGCAAAACCAGGGGATAGCAGTCCTAGACGATGCCGCCATTGACCCGCAGCGTCTGGCCGTTGACCCAGCCACCCTGCTCGCTGACCAGAAAGGCCACAACATTGGCGATGTCCTCGGGGGCGCCCAGACGCTCCAGCGGCGATTGCGAGGCCAGGCGCTCGATCTGCTCGCTGGTTTTTCCGCTGAGAAACAGCTCGGTCGCCGTGGGGCCGGGGGCTATCGCGTTGACGCAGATATTCCGCCCACGCAACTCCTTGGCGAAGATCGCGGTGAAGCTCTCCACCGCGGCCTTGGACGCGGCATACACGGAGTAACCCGGCAGCGCCAGGCCAACCACGCTGGTGGAAAAATTGACGATGCGCCCGCCGTCACGCAGGTGCCTGGCCGCCAGACGCAGGGTATTGAAGGTGCCCTTGGTGTTGATCGCGAATATTTTCTGGTACAGCGCATCGTCGCTGTCGGCCAGGCTGACCATGCCGGGCTGGATGACCCCGGCATTGTTGATCAGGATATCGATACCACCGAACTTCATCTCGGCCTGGTCGAACAGGGCTTCGACCGCCACCGAATCGCTGATGTCGGCCAGTACCGCATAGGCCTCGCCGCCGGCGCCGACGATGTCGCGCACCACCGCCTCGGCGTCCGCGGGCCGTGCGCTGTAGTTGACCACCACACTGATGCCGCCGGCAGCCAGGCGTTTGGCGATGGCGGCGCCAATACCCCGTGAGGCGCCGGTAACTATGGCTACTTTTGACATACTGACTCCTGCGCTGAAGGCAACTCGCGCTGCACCGGTTGTAACAACTGGTATAGCTGCCATCGGCGCAGGATGTTCGACCGGTGGTCACGTGAGAGACGCTGAAGCAACACTCGCCAACTGCGAAACCGGCGGATAGCCGCTCACCTGCACGCCGAAAAGGCGGAAAACCGCCAACCCATGTGATCTGGATCACAGGCTCGCACCGACGATGCCTGGGCTGCACGGCGATCGTGCGATTGGCACAGGCATTGCGATACAGGGCGAGCGTTTGGCGGATCGCCAGCCGCCGCTCTAACCACGGATGCCTCACAGGCACGCGCCTGAAAGCTGCAGGCCGATCAATAACAAGAAAGGACAACCAGATGCTCAAGTCGATCTTCGCCATGGCCGCCTGCGCCCTGGTGTTCACTTCTGCCAGCGCCTACGGCGCGCGGACACAAGCCCCCATCCTGATCAAGTTCGCCCATGTGGTCGCCGACAATACGCCCAAGGGCCAGGGCGCCCTGCTGTTCAAACGACTGGTTGAAGAGCGCCTGGGCGGCCAGGTCAAGGTCGAGGTCTACCCCAGCTCCACGCTGTATGGCGATGCCAATGAACTGGAAGCACTGCGCAATGACGAGGTGCAACTGCTGGCACCCTCGCTGGCCAAATTCGAGAAGTACACCAAACAACTACAGGTCTTCGATCTGCCCTTCCTGTTCGACGACCTGGAAGCGGTCAACCGTTTCCAGAAACGTGCCAAGGGCCGCCAGCTGTTGCGTGCCATGGAAGATCACAACATCGTCGGCCTGGCCTATTGGCACAATGGCATGAAGCAGTTGTCGGCGAGCAAGGCGTTGCTGGTGCCAGGCGATGCGGCCGGTCTGAGTTTCCGGATCCAGCCCTCCAGCGTGCTCGAAGCGCAGTTCCAGCAGCTGCACGCCAGCTCGCAGGTTCTGCCTTTCGCCGAGGTCTTCGACGCGCTGAAGAACGCCAAGGTACAGGGCGCGGAAAATCCCTGGTCGAACATCTACAGCAAGCAATTGCACAGCGTCCAGCCGTTTATCACTGAAACCAATCACGGCGTGCTCGACTACATGCTGGTGAGCAACCCACGCTTCTGGTACAGCATTCCCCATCGAATCCGCAGCGAACTGGAAGGCATCATCGACGAGGTGACCTATGAGGTGAATCGTCAGGCCGAGGCCGCCAACCAGGCCGATCGGCAACGGATCGAAGCGTCGGGCAGCAGCCGGCTGATTACGCTCGATGAACAACAACGCGAGGCCTGGCGCCAAGCCATGCGCCCGGTGTGGCAGCAGTTCGAGGCCCAGATCGGCAGCGACGTGCTAAAAGCCGCGCAGACAGTCAACCGCAAGCAGCGCAATTGACCCACGAGCTGGCTCGTCGCCGCGGGTCAGGTGCGAGCCTGATGACTCACCGCATAGGTGTGCAGCAGCGTTCAAACACTCGCTAGAGCCCCAGCACTTGCTGGCGCAGCCGCTGGTTTTCCTGCTCCAGTTGGCGCTGACGGAAAGCTTCGCGCAACTGGCTGCGCAGGTCGTCGGCCGACCAGGGTTTGGTGAGGAATCGATAGATCACCCCCTCGTTGACCGCCTTGAGGATGCTGTTGACCTCGCTGGAACCGCTCAGCACCATGCGGATGATATCCGGATAGAGGCCCCTGATCCGCCGCAGGAAATCCAGGCCACTCATGTCGGCCAGGCGCATGTCGGTCAGTACCACATCCACCGCATGGTTCGCCAACAACGGCAATGCCTCGGTGCAACTAGCGGCGGTCAGTATCCGGTAGTTCTCCAGGCGCAACTCGCGCTGCAAGGCGTTGAGAATGCCGGGGTCGTCGTCGATCAGCAGCAGACACTGCTCACGGTCTTCGAGGATATCGGCGGGTAGACGCAGGACCGAGTCCGTCTGGAGAAACTCCAGACAGGCCGCCGGCGGCAGCGGCGGCGAATAATAGTAGCCCTGCAATTCGTCGCAGCCGGCGCGGCGCAGGAAACCGAGTTGCTCTGGTGTCTCCACGCCCTCGGCGATCACCTTGAGGCCCAGATTATGGCCGATGGAAATCATCGAGCGGGCCAGCGAGGCGCTATCCGGATCCAGATGGACATCGGTAACGAAGCTGCGATCGATCTTCAGTTCGCTGAAGGGAAAACGCTTCAGATAACCGAGTGACGAGTAACCGGTGCCGAAATCATCGATCGAAAAACGAATCCCCAGGGCACTCAGCGCCTGCATCTTGACCAGCACCTCGGCGGTGTTGGTCATCAGCATCGATTCGGTCACTTCCAGCTTGAGTCGCCTGGGGGCTACGCCGTGCCGGTTGATGATCTGTTGCACCCGCTCGATGAAGTCACTCTCCATGAAGCTGATGGCGGAGAAGTTAACCGACATGCTCAGGCCCTGCATTGCTGCCTTCCAGGACTGCAGCTGACGACAGGCGGCGTCGAAGACATGGAAGTCGATGCCGACGATCTGCCCGGTTTCCTCGGCCAGCGGAATGAACTCGTCGGGCGCCACCAACCTGTCCTTGCGCTGCCAACGCACCAACGCCTCGAAACCACACAGACGCCCACTCTGCAGATCCAACTGCGGCTGAAACACCAGGCAGAACTCGTCGTTCTGCAGGGCATGACGAATTTCCCGCTCCAGCAACAGGCGGTGCTGCATCTGCTCGTTCATCTGCGGGGTGAAGGCGCAGATGCGGTTTCGCCCCTGATGCTTGGCCTGGTACATGGCGGTGTCGGCGTTGCGCAACAGGGTACCGACATCCATGCCGTCGTCGGGGAAGCAGCAAAAGCCAATGCTGCAACTGACCACCAATTCCTGGCCGTCCAGCACCAGCGGAGCGGCAACCAGCTCCTTGAGCCGCTCCAACCAACCGATGCGCCCGGCGAACGAGCCGCTGTCGGCCAGCAGGATGACGAACTCGTCGCCGCCCAGACGCGCCACGGTGTCGATTTCCCGGGCATTGCCTTGCAGGCGCCTGGCCATCTGGACCAGCAACTGGTCGCCGGCGTTGTGCCCGAGGCTATCGTTGACCACCTTGAAGTGGTCCAGGTCCATGAAGACCAGGGAGAACTGGCCCTGATTGCGGCTGGCAAAGGCAATGGCCTGCTGGATCCGATCATTGAGCAGGTTACGGTTGGGCAACCCGGTGAGGCTGTCGTGGTTGGCCTGGTGTTCCAGTTCCTCCTGGTAGCGCTTGGCCTCGGTGATGTCGTGGAGGATGCCGACGAAGTGGCTGACCTTGCCGCGGTCGTTGACCACCGGCGCCACTTTGAGGTCGTTCCAGAAGGCCGAGCCGTCCTTGCGGTAGTTGCGCAGGATCGCTCCACACTCCTCCTGACCGTGTAGCGCCCGGCGGATAGCGTCCAGCGCCGGCTGATCCTGTTCCTCGCCCTGCAGGAAGCGGCAATTACGTCCCAGCACGTCCTCGCTGCGGTAGCCGGTGATGCGCTCGAAGGCCGGATTGACGTAGACGATTGGCTGATCCGCGTGTTCGTTGTTGGTGATGATGATGGCGTTGACGCTGGCCTCCACGGCACGGGTGCGAATACGGATTTCCAGGTCACGCTGACGCTGTTCGCTGACGTCCTGGATCACCGCGATGGCGCCCTGCAACACGCCCTGGTCATCGAGGAACGGCACCGCCGAATTGAGAATGGTCTTGCTCGTGCCATCGAAGGTCTCGATGTCGATCACCTGATTGCGCTCGGCCTTGCCGTGCAACAGCGCACGCACCAGCGGCCAGTCATCGGCCTGCACCGGCTCGCCGGTTTCCGCCCAGCAACCCTGATACTGACTGCGGTCGGCCAGCTCGCTCGGCAGCGCACGACCCCAGATCAGGCTGCTCTCGGGGTTGCTCATCATCAGCCGACCACTGCGGTCGGCGACCAACACGCCGACCGGCAGGTTGTCGAGAATCTTGCGCAACAGCGCCTCGCTCTGCGCCAGCGCCAGCGTGCGCTGTTCCACCAGTTGCTCCATGCTCTCGAACAGACGGGCGCGGCCCACGGCCATGGCCAGTTGTCGACCGATCGAGGCCAGGACGTTGAGCCATTCGTCTGGCCAGCTTTGGCCATGCCGACGGACCACGTTGAGCATGCCGATGATCTCGCCGCCGAGCAGCAGCGGAATGCTGGCATGGGCGTGCTCGCCGCCCAGTTCGGCCAGCGCCGGACAGCCGGCGATGTTGCTCGGGGTGCTCAGCCGGTCGCTGAACCAGGCGTGCAGGCACGGGCAGTTGGCGACACAGCCTTGCAGGTGTTCGATGCTGTAGAGCGCGCCCAGCCCCCTTGCACCGGCAAGCAGCACCGTCTCGTCGGCCGTGCGCGTATCGGCCAGCAACAACCAGGCGCCGATCGCCTCGGGGAACTCGAGAATGCGCCGCAGGGCCGCATCGATGACATGCATTTCGGTCTTGGCGTCGGTCAGTCCGCTGGTGAAATGAAACAGGCAGTTGAGCAGCGAGTTGCTGCGCGCCAGTTCGTCGTGCTTGCTCTGCAGTTCGTGGTTGAGGCGTACGCCTTGCTCGTAGGTGGAAATCAGCAAGTCGAGAATCTGCTGGCGGCCAGCGGTGATGAAGTGCCGCTCGCCCTCGAGCATCACCTCCACGCCGATCTGCACCCGTTCATGGCTGCGCAGTTCGAGGTTGACCAGGAAGTAGCGGATTCGCGACATCAGGTACTTCTCGTCATAGGGTTTGACGATGAAGTTGTCCGCACCACAGGCCAGGCCACGCACCACATCCCGCGCATCGGCCAGGCGGGTGACCAGGATCACCGGAATGCCCGCAGTCTGCGCATCGCTCTTCAGCCGGCGACAGAGTTCATAGCCGTCCATTTCGGGCATGATGATATCGCTGATGACGATGGTCGGCGGGCGCTCGGCGACCATTGCCAGTGCCTCCAGTCCGTTGCGCGCGACACGCACCTGGCAGCCTGCCGCTTCGAGTAGGTACTGCAACTCGGTGGCCTGGGTCGGGCTGTCCTCGACGATCAGGATTTCGGCGGTGTCGTACATGGCTCGCTCCCTCTTCTCACGACATTCTGTGTAGCAATCTGCAACGCAATCGAGTTAAGCACGGCCGCAATACCTTCCGGTGGCAGTACCAGACAGGCAGCCTGCAAGTTAATGGCGGCTCGCGGCATCGAGTCGATCACCGCACTGGCAGGCTCCTGCACCAGGGTGAAACCGCCCACCCGGCGCAGTTCGGCCAGCCCCTCGGCACCGTCGCGGCCCATGCCGGAGAGCTGGATGCCGATGGCCTGTTTGCCGAACGCACAGGCGACCGAACGGAACAGGTGATCGGCCGAGGGGCAGAAAGTCTGTTGCGCACTGGCCGCCTGCAGACGCACGCGCAAGGCCGCACCCACTCCGGTTTGCAAGCCGTCCGGAGCCAGATAGAGCGTGCCGGGCAGCAACGCCTGCGCATCCTCGGCGATCTGTACCGGTAGCGCGGCCGTACTCGCCAGCCAGTGACAGAAACTCGGCAGAAAGCCCGCGGCGATGTGCTGCACCAGAATCAGCGCCCAGGGCTGCGCCGGCTGGAGGTTCTGTAGCAGGGCCTTGAGTGCCGCCGGCCCGCCGGCCGAGGCGCCGATGGCGACCAATTGCGGCGTATTGGCGGCCACCTGCCCGACCAGGCTGATCGGCGCCGCCGTCGGCTTCAGCGGCGTGCTGGAGGCGGGTGGGCGGTGGCGCCGGACTATCTTCACCTGCGCCATGCTGCGCAGGGTGCGCAGCAGCTCATCGATGCGCTCGTCGAAATCCGTCGCATCCAGGCCCCTGGGTTTTTCCAGCACCGCCAGCGCACCGGCGGCCAGGGCGCGCATGGCGGTTGTCGAGTCGCGTACATTGGCACTGGCGGTCAGCACCACGACCGGCAAGGCATAGAGCTCAAGGATGCGCGCGGTGGTCTCATAGCCGTCTAGGCCCGGCATATGCACATCCATGGTCACAATGTCAGGGCTGTAGCTCTTCAACAGTTCCAGGGCCTGCTCGCCATTGTCGACAGCGCGCACCTCGTGACCCGCACCCTCGAGCACCGCGCGCAGCAGCACACGCAGCACCGGCGAGTCGTCAACGATCAATATGCGCATGGTCGTGGCCTTCACTCAGATCAATCGTCGAATGGCGTCGAGCAAGCTGTCCTGCTCGAAACCGCTTTTCACCAGATAAGCGTTGGCGCCCGCCTCCAGGCCGCGGGCGCGATCTTCGGCCGAATGCAGGGCCGTCACCAGCACCACCGGCAGTTGCGTCAGCTCGCGGTCGGCGCGAATGCGGCTGGTCAGGCTGAAACCATCCATGCGCGGCATTTCCACATCGGAAACCAGCAGATCGAAGGGCCCCTGTTTCAAGGCATTCCAGGCTTCCAGACCGTCGTTCGCCGTCGCCACCTGATAACCGGCAGCTTCGAGAATGGCCTTGAGCAGGCCGCGCGAGGTGAACGAGTCTTCGGCAATCAGCAGCCGCTGGCTGCGCACATCCGGGCTGTCTGCCACCTGAACCAGCGTACTGGCGGTAGTGGCCAGGGCGCTGCGGTAAAGGTCACCCGGATGCAGAATAGGCACCAGCAGGCCGTCGCCGAGCACGGTCGCGCCGAGCAGGTTACGCACCCGCAGCAACTGCCGACCGAGGTTCTTCACGGTGATCTCCTGGTCGCCGAGCAGTTCCTCGACCAGCAGGACGAAACGTTCGCCGCGGACCTTGAGCAACAACAGGGTCAGATAGCCGTCGCCGCGCGCCAGGGGCGTAAGGCCGAGCACATCGGCGAGCGACCAGACGGGCAACACCTCTCCCTCGAATACCAGGGTCGGGCGGTTTTCCTGGTTTTTCACGGCGTCGGCAGGCAGGCGCAGGCAGCGCTCCACCGCCAGCGCCGGCACGGCAAAGGTCCGCTCGGCATTGCGCACGATGACCGCGCGAAAGGTCGACAGATTGAGCGGCAAGTGCAGGTGGAAGCAGGCGCCCTGGCCGGGTTCGGACTCCAGCTCGATGCGCCCGCCGATACGTTCGACCGCCTCCTGCACGATGGCCATGCCCAAGCCGCGGCCGGACAGATCGGTGAGCAGCGCACTGGTCGACAACCCCGAGGTGAAGATCAGCTTGCCGGCCTCCGCCGCGCTCAGGGCGTGGGCCTGTGCCTCGCTCAACAAGCCAGTGGTCACGGCCTTGGCCTTGAGTTGCGCCAGATCGAGACCGCGGCCATCGTCCTGCACCCGCAGTTCAAAACGGTCCGCCGACTCCTGGATCAGCTCCAGCTGGATCAGGCCGACCTCGGGCTTGCCGCAGGCCGCACGCTGCTCCGGGGTTTCCAGGCCATGATCGACGGCATTGCGCAGCAGGTGAGTGAGCGGCGTGCGCAGTTCGTCGAGAATGCGTTTGTCGACTTGCAGGCTGGCGCCGCGCACCTGCAGCGTCGCCCGTTTGCCGGCCTGGCTGGCCAGGTCCTGGACCATTGCCGGCAGCCCTTCCACCAGGCTGCTGCCAGCCAACAGGAGCACGCTCTGCAGCTCCTCGGCGAGGGACTCGGAGAGCTGGGTCAGGCTCTGCGACAGATGCTTGCCGGCCTTTTCCAGGTGGATCGCCTCGCAGTGCAGACGATCCATCTGCGCCTGACTCCAATCCAGATGATCGAGCAGCGCCTTGAGCACATCCTGGCTCGCCGTGGGCAGCGCCTGGGCACTTTCGCGCAGCCGTTGCAGCGTTCCACCAGCGGGTAGTCGGTGACCGCGCTGCGGTGCACAGGCGGCGCGATGTTCGCCGAGCAGACGGGCATGGGCACGGGCCTCGAGTTTGTGCTGCAACAGGGTCTCGCTGTGGAACAGCAGTGCATCCAGGCGCCCGGCCGAGACGCGCAGCGTCCCAGGCTCGGCAGGCACCGCGGGGATGGCCGCCACGCTCTCGGGCAGACTGACCGCTACACCCTGGGCGGCAGCCTCCAGGTCCTCGATCAACTGTGCCTGCTCTTCAGAGTCCGCGGGTTGCCCCGCGTGCAGCTTCTGCACCACGCGCAGGGCATAGCGGCACAGCTCGACCCGCACCAGGGTCAGTTCCAGGGTGCCCGCCCGCACTGCGCCGAGCAGGCTCTCCCAGGCATGGCAGAGCTGCTCGATCGGCAGCAAGCCAACCGCCCGCGCGGCGCCTTTGAGGCTGTGCACCTCACGGAACAGCGACTCGATGGACTCGCCGCTGGCGCCCTCCTCGCGCCAGTTGGCCAGGCCGTCGGCAAGCACGCCGAGGCGCTCCTGGGCCTCCACGCGAAAACTGGCCAGCAGTTGTTCTTGCAATGCTTTGCGATCCAGACTCATGGCGCACTCACAGCTTGAAGCGGGCGGCCAGGCCCTTGAGTTTTAGGCCCAGTTGATGCAGGTTGCGCGCCGCCAGGTCGACCTGACGGGTGCCGCCGACATTGTCCTGGCTGGCCTGGCGGATATTGGCCATGGCGCTGGCGACCTGGTCCATGCCGATCAGCTGTTGCTGGCTGGTGGCGGCGATCTGCAGGGCCATCTCGCTGGACGTCTCGATGCTGCCGCCCAGGCTGCGAATCGCCTCGCCGCTGGCCTGCGCGCGCAGGTAACCGGCTTCCACCGTCTTGCCGCCCTGCTCGGCGAGCAACACCGCCCGGGTCATGGCTTTCTGGATCTCGCCGAGGATCCCGCGCACCTGCGCGGTGGCCTGTTTCGACTGCTCGGCCAGGGCCTTGACCTCCTGCGCCACCACCGAGAAACCCTTGCCGGTTTCACCGGCCTTGACCGCCTCGATCGAGGCGTTGACCCCGAGCAGGTTGGACTGCTCGGCCAAGTCGCCGACCGACGCGACGATCTCGCCGATCGCCTGGCTCTGCTCGCCCAGACGCATGATGCTCTCGGCCACCGCCTGCATC
>NZ_JAWVXU010000005.1:0-301314 GCF_033723075.1 Pseudomonas sp. | reverse complement strand
TATCGACATGGTGGTGCACTCCTGCCACGGCATCGCTCGAACTCCCTTCATTCGAAAGATTCCGTAAGCCTAAATGCGTTACCTATGTCTCCCGACACCTGTTACCTATGTCTCCCGGCTGAACACACGGCGCACCCTACGATCTCGCTCTTATAGCCGAACCCTAAGGCTGCGGCCCGATCGGGAAGAACTGCCCGCTGCTCCACACCCCCAGCCATATCTGGCCGTCGATCTCGCGCGGCACCGCCAGATCGACCAGCTGATAGAACACATTTCGGTGAATCAGCGCCTCCAGGTTGCTGCGCACATGCACGTAGGGCGCCGGCTCCTGGGTCTGCTCATCAAGTGCCACGCGTAGCGGATGCTCGGCGCCCGCGACGGCCTCCTCCTCGACGTTAGTGGTGAAACGCAGCACCTGCGCCTCACCCTCGCCGTCGACCTGCAGACTGACGGCAACGAAGGGTGCATCGTCGACCTGGATGCCGACCTTCTCCACCGGGGTGATCAGGAAGTAGTCGTCGCCATCGCGACGGATGATGGTGGAAAACAACTTGACCATCGGCTTGCGGCCGATCGGCGTGCCCATATAGAACCAGCTGCCGTCGCGGGCGATGCGCATGTCGATGTCGCCGCAAAAGTCCGGGTTCCACAGGTGCACGGGCGGCAAGCCCTGCGTCTCGCTCTTGGGGATCTGTGCCAGCAGGTCGCCGGCTTTGCCTGGGTTAGTCATACGAGTGTCCTTAGCGGCTCAGGCCAATCAGGCTGCGGGCATAGTCGCGCAGCGGCGGACCGAGCAAATCTTCTGGTTTGGCATCATAGAACGTCAGGAAGCCGCCGCGATTGCGAATCCGCGCACTATCGACCAGATAACGGGTATTGGTCTCGATCAGCATCAGCTGAATGACGCTACGGTCAGTGCCTAGCCGGTCCAGCGCCTGCTGATCCGTCCACTCCTCCCCGGTACCGATGCGATCATCGGCATAGGCGAAGCGGCTGTAGAGCAGATAATGCGCGCCGGCCCCACGCGCCTGCTCCATGGCCTCCTCCAGGCCGGCCGGGCTGCGCGCCCGACGGACCATTGGAAAATACTCGACGAACCCCTTGAACGCCTCTTCCGCCACCACATTCGGTCGCGGATAGGCCGCGCCGGGCGGAACGAAGTGCCCCTGGGCGATGTAGATGAAAGAGTCCTGCTGCAGGCGCCGCGAGGCCAGGCGCTCGGTTTTCCCGTGATCGAGAAAACCGGCATCGCGCAATTGATAGGTGGCGCCATCGGCCAGGTCGCTGACCTTCATGCAGCCACCCAGGATCAACAACGCCAGGATTAATATCAGACTGCGCATCACTCTCCTCCCGTTGCCGGTGACGGAATACCGGCGGACAGGCCAGTAATGCAGGTTCCACGCCATCACAGGCCGCGCTGCCACTCCTAACGCAACCCGGCACCCTACGGCTGTTCGATGGTCGCGTGCACCTGCGCCAACAGACGCTCCTTGCCTGCACCCAGGTTGCCCTTGAGCACCAGATAGTTGGAGGCATGATCGCTGCGAAACATCGTGTCGCGCAGCTCCAGGCCCTGCAACAGACGCCCGACCTCGACAAACAACTGCTACTGGCCCAACGGCTGATAATCGGCGAACGCCTGGCGAAACCGCGCCTAATCTTGGGGGAAATTGACCACCAGGGTCGAGAGGAACTCCGGTTGCGCAGCATTCATCAGACGCGCCGAGTTATCGGCATGCTGCCCGCTCAGATCACCAAGGCATCCCCACCGGCGAGAAACACCCGCCGCACGATCAGCCGCTCGCCAACGCGGCGAATTTCGTCCAGCAACTCCCGCTCATTACGGGCGCTGATTTTCTTCTGCTCCTGGGTATGACATATCCACCGAGCTCAACGGGGTCCTAAAACTCTGAAACCATCGCTGCAACGCTGATTTTCAGGGACCCGACTTTAGGATTTTTTGGGGGACGAGCAAAACACCACATCCTAAATCTTCACCTGCCACGCCGTGATCGATCCCCCGTTGCAGCGTGCCTCAATATCTTTAGACATAGCGACAGCAATACACTTCGCAAAAATCCAGACCAGAATAGTGCCGCAAGTGACGTTTTACTCCGCTAGAAGCAAAGGAGCCAATTGGAATCGAGGGGGGTGACTTGAGCTAGGTTTAAAAGCTGAAAATCTGTTCGACTCTGACCTAGTAGCTAGGTTGGCAATGGGTCCAGGCTGTGTGTCGACACGCCCAAACGAGCAGCTACCTCGGCCACCGGCAGACCTCGTTCGGTCACCTGCTTGACCGCTTCTATTTTAAATTCTTCGGGATAACGCGCGTTGCTCATGGCATCTCCTAATGGGCCGTATTATGAGGCATGGAGGTGTCTACGGAACTAGGGGTGATTCAATAACCGCCTTTGCCGGTCTCCTCTTTGCCGACTTGGTCAAGCTCAAGATCCCGGGAGAACTTCAGCATCTGATCAGCTGGCATAAACGGGTTGCGGCCAGGCCCAGCAATTGCCTATTCGTGAGCGGAGGGAGCAGATATGCAACTGAATGCCGATTTCAACCGTCGAGCCGCGGTGCATGCCGCGTCGCTCGCCTGGGTTCCCTCCCCCATGCCCGGCGTCGAACGTCGCCTGCTTGATCGAGTAGGGGCCGAGGTGGCGCGCGCCACCACCATCGTCCGCTATGCCCCCGACAGTTATTTTTCCCCGCACACGCACGATGGCGGGGAAGAATTCCTGGTGATCGACGGCGTCTTCCAGGATGAGCGCGGCGATTACCCGGCGGGTTCGTATGTTCGCAATCCGCCGACCTCGCGCCATACTCCGCGTTCGACAAAGGGTTGCAGCATCTTCGTCAAGCTCTGGCAGTTCGCCCCGGACGACCGCACCCAGGTGCGGGTCGATACCAGCAGACAGTCGTTCCTGCCCGTGGCGGACAGGCCGGGCGTGGCTGAAGTCCCGCTGTTTCGTGATGGGCGTGAGCAGGTGCGCCTGGAACGCTGGGAGCCCAACTCGGTGATCTCCCTCGAAGTGCCTGGCGGTATTGAAATTCTGGTACTGGATGGGACGTTCAACGACGCAATCGAAGACTTCAGCGCGCTGTCATGGTTGCGGTTACCCGATGGCGAAGCGCTCAGGGCGAAGACTGGCGCGCAAGGTTGCAGGCTTTGGGTAAAGACAGGTCATCTGGCTCACGTCCAAACTGCGCCCACGCAAGAACGCTGAGTATCGCAACGCAGCGGATGGCCTTACGGCCATCCGCTGCATGTCGCCGGGCCGCGGGGAGCTGGATGGCGAAGGTCGCGCGTTTTGCCAGGATCGGCTCATTCGTCGCTTTAGATGCATATATCTAACGATACTGATCCAGGACACCGCGCTCAGTAACGACGACTGGAAGGGCGTATCGAGCTCCAGAAAGCCTCACAACAAAGGGCCGGAACTCACGATGAGAGAACTCGAATACGGTCTTGAAATGCATCTCGGAAATAATTTTCACGCCTGGAAATTAGGTGGCAAGAATCTAATGACCAGAATGCATAAGGCCGACCTACGGATGGAGTAGCTTTTCGAGGCGTTGAAAAATCGATAAGCGGTTGATTTTTCCAGGAAAAGTCTTCGGGGTAACCAATCGAAGAAGGTGCGATTGCTTCAGGAGCAGCCGTTGGTCACCGGCAGAATCAGCGCATGGGCCTCGCTGGGCAGGCGGAATACCGGTTCGATACAGGCAATCGGGAAGTCGGCCATAATTTCAGCATCAAGCTCCAGGCCGGGAGACCTCGCATGCCCCTCTTGCGACTTGCGGTTGCTGGCTTGCGACGCTCACCCTCCAATAATCTTCATGACGGTCACGCCGCCGGAAAAGGCAACCTCCTGCTTGTCACCCAGCGCCTTGACCAGCAACCCCTGCAAGGCCGGCAAAGCCTGGTGACGTGGTTTATCGAGCAGGTCGCCGACATAATGGCGATTGCTCGACGACAGACAGCCATGCAGCCAGCCGGTCGACGACAGGCGCAAACGCGAACAAGTCCGGCAGAACGGCACACTTTCGTTGGCAATCACCCCGAAAAAGCCCTGGTCTGGAATCTCGTAGCGCAACGCGGTGGCATCCACCGGCGCATCGGCCTGGGTATAGTCGTGGTGTTCGCCGATCATGGCCAACAGCTCGGGCATGCCGACGAACTGGCGCAGGAAACTGTTGCCATCGCGCGCCAGATGACCCATGCGCATCAGCTCGATAAAGCGCAGCTCGAACCCCCGCTCCAGGCAGTAATCCAGCAACGGCAGGACTTGATCGAGGTTCTGCCCGCGCAGCGGCACCATGTTGAGCTTGATCCGCATGCCGGCGGCATGCGCTTCGTCCAAACCAGCCAACACGGTGGCCAGATCACCACCGCGGGCAATGCTGCGGAAAGCAACCGGATCGAGGGTATCCAGGGATACGTTGAGGCGGCGAATGCCGTTTTCCAGCAGCAACGGCAGCTTGCGCGAGAGCAGTTGGCCGTTGCTGGTCAGGCTGATGTCAGCCAAGCCGAGCGGGCTGACGCCGCGCAGAAACGCCTCCAGCTTCGGGCTGACCAGAGGCTCGCCGCCGGTGATGCGCAAGCGCTCGATGCCTGCGGCTTCGATCAGGTAGGCAACGCCGCGCACCATGGCCTCGGCCGACAGCTCGTCCTGCGCCGCGACCAGGCGTTTGCCATCGGGCACGCAGTAGGTGCAGGCATAATTGCAGGCAGCGGTCAGGCTCACTCGCAGGTTGCGAAAACGTCTGCCTTGGCGATCAACGATCATGGGGCACTCCGATTAACATTACCCGGAGTATATCGCCGCAATCCACTACGGCACATGCACTGTATGCGCTATCAATGGGCCGAATACCGTCAACTAGTCGGCGTCTCGGTGTCTCGTTTGCGTTTATTGCCCATGCGCACACCGATGTCCATGAGGAACTGGAAGAACCCTTCCTGATCTTCCAGCACATTGCTCCAGAACGGCGAGTGATAGAGCGCCACCGCACCATGCACCAGCGCCCAGGCCGCGCAATAATGAAAATACGGCGGCACGTCTTCAAGCTTGCCTTCGGCGATGCGGCCCTTGATCAGTTGGGTCAGGCGCTCGAAGTTGGAGGCGCGAATCTTGTGCAACTCCTCGACCAGTTCCGGCACCTGGTTACCCTTGACCACCTTCTCTTCCAGGCGGTCGAACAAGCGGTAGCGTTGCGGATCGCGCATGCGGAACTCGAAGTAGGCGCGCGACAACGCCTCCTTATCACGATCGATGTCGGCCGAGTGCAGCAACTCGTTCAAGTCGCGCTCGTAGTCGAGCATCAGGCGCAGGTAGATCTCCGCCTTGGACTTGAAGTGCTTGTAGATGGTGCCTTTGCCGATACCGACGGCGTCAGCGATCATCTCGACAGTGACGCTGTCTTCACCCTGCTCAAGGAACAGCTTCAACGCGGTGTCGAGAATTTCCTGTTCGCGGCGGCGAAACTCACGGACCTTACGGGGTTCATTCTGCATAAGAAGGACTAAGAGGTCGAAAATCGAAGCCGAGTATTATGCCTAACTAACGCAAAATTGCACGGATCATCCGACCATGCACGGCATTCATGACGAGTTTCCGCAAGTTCCCGGTCTCCGTTACCTGAACCACGCCGCAGTCGCGCCCTGGCCACGGCGCGCCGTGCGGGCGGTCACGCGCTTTGCCGAACTGAACAGCCAGGTGGGCGCTCGCGACTACGCAGATTGGTTACTGGTCGAGCACAGCCTGCGCGAACGTCTGACGCGCCTGCTCAATGCCCCCTGCAGCGACGATATCGCGCTGGTCAAAAGCACCTCGGAAGCGTTGTCCTTCGTGGCCTTCGGCCTGGACTGGCATGCGGGCGATCAGGTGGTGATCAGCAACGAGGAGTTCCCTTCCAACCGCGTGGTCTGGGAGGCACTCGAACCACAAGGGGTCGAGGTGATCAAGGTCGACCTGCATGGCGGCGACCCGGAAACCAGGCTGCTCGACGCCTGCGGTCCACGCACCCGACTGCTGTCGATCAGCGCCGTGCAATACGCCAGCGGCCTGCGCCTGGACCTGCAGCGCCTCGGCCATGGCTGTCGGCAACACGGCGTATTGTTCTGTGTCGATGCGATCCAGCAGCTTGGTGCCCTGCCCTTCGATGTCCAGGCCTGCCAGTGCGCCTTCGCCATGGCCGATGGCCATAAGTGGCTACTCGGCCCGGAAGGACTCGGCGTGTTCTATTGCCGTAGCGACCTGCGTACCCAACTTGAACTGCATGAATACGGCTGGCATATGCTCGAACACCGCGGCGACTACCTGCGCCAGGACTGGCAACCCGCACACTCGGCCAGGCGCTTCGAATGCGGCAGCCCGAACATGCTTGGCACCATGGCGCTGGAAGCCAGCCTGTCGCTTCTCGAGGAAGTCGGCATGGTCGAGGTCGGCAAGGCCGTGCAGGAACGCGTGCAGTGGCTGCTCGACGGCCTGGCCGGCATGCCTGGCATCACACTGCATAGCCCGATTGACCCGGCTCGGCGCGCCGGCATCGTCACCTTCAGCCTCGCCGGCTGGAATAATCAGGCACTGTTCCAGCACCTCAGGTCCGAGCAGGTGATTTGTGCACAACGCGGCGCCGGTATCCGCCTGTCCCCACATTTTTACAGCGAGGCACGGGTAATAGAGGAAACCCTGAGCCTGCTGCACCAGCTGGCAACAGGGTGAGGACTCAACAGCCGGCCAGGTATTCCAAATCTGTTTAAAAAATGAGCCTAATTGGCCTGGACGTTCGGCAAACTTCGCCAATACTCAAGAGTACTGGCGCGCGGCATCTCCCCCCAAGTGTCCCGCCAGGCAAGGTACCGTGGACCGCGTGCCTTGATTTACTCCTAATGGTCTTAACCCGGATTCCCCCCCAGAACCCGGGTTTTTTTTGCGCCGGTTTTATCAACCGGGTGGATCCTGTGCACCATCGGCTGCGAATGCTTGGTGCGCCCGGCCGCTACCCGTCGACGGCGTCGAGCCAATAGCGCAGCGACAGCTCCCACACAATGATCATGCGCAGCTGTCAGGCAACCCGCGCCAGCGGGAACAGACGCTTGAAGTTGGCGCCGGTCTGATCGGCCAACTGCTCGAAACTCACGCCCCGCAACTGCGCCAGATACTCGGCCACGTCGCGTACATATTCCGGCAGGTTAGGTTTTCCGCGGTGCGGCACCGGCGCCAGGTAGGGCGAGTCGGTTTCCACCAGCAAACGATCGGCCGGCACCTGGCGGGCGACTTCGCGCAGCGCCTCGGCATTGCGGAAGGTGACGATGCCGGACAGGGAAATATAGAAGCCGAGATCCAGCGCCGCCTTGGCCATCGCCCAGTCTTCGGTGAAGCAGTGCAATACCCCGGCCTGCGGCAAGGCGGCCTCGCGCAGCAAGGCCAGGGTATCGGCCCGCGCCTCACGGGTGTGCACGATCACCGGCTTGCCGGTGACCCGGGCGGCCTGCAGGTGCAGGCGAAAGGCCTGCTGCTGCAGTTCTGCCGCTTGCGGCTCGTAGTGATAATCCAGCCCGGTTTCACCGATGGCCACCACCTGCGGATGGTTCAGCTCGGCCAGCAACCAGTCCAGGGCTGGCGCGGCGCCGGGCTCGAGATCCAGCGGATGAACCCCGACCGAGCAATCGACATCGGCATAGCGCTCGGCCAGGCCTTTGACCGCCGCCGCATTGTCGGCGCTGACCCCGATACAGAGAAAATGCCCAACGCCGCGCGCCCGCGCCGCATCCAGCGCAGCATCGAGGGAGCCGCCGTGGGCGGCCAGATCGAGACGATCGAGGTGACAGTGGGAATCGATAAGCATGGAAGCCTCTAGCGTCAAACCGCGAGTTTCAAGCGCCAAGCCACAAACTCAGCGCCTGTCGCTTCTAGCTTGCAGCTTATGGCTTGTCGCTTACGGCTATTACATCGTATGGGTCGGCCGATCCGATTTCAGCGCACCCGCCAGATAGGTCTCGATCTTGTTGCGCGCGGTGTTGTCGCCGTCATTGAACTGCACACCGACACCCGCTGCACGGTTGCCTTGCGCGCCCTTGGGGGTGATCCACACCACCTTGCCGGCGACCGGGATCTTCTCCGGCTCGTCCATCAAGTTGAGCAGCATGAACACTTCATCGCCAAGCTTGTAGCTCTTGTTGGTCGGGATAAACAGCCCGCCATTCTTGATAAAGGGCATATAAGCGGCATAGAGCACGGATTTGTCTTTGATGGTCAGAGACAGGATTCCGTTACGCGGGCCCAAATTAGGTGGCAAGCTCATGCGGCGTTCCTGGTTTTCATTACGTGATGGCCGATTCTAGCCCGGTCCAGGCAAGCTTGCCCACTGCACCAGCAAGGCTTCGAGAAGCAAGACACGGTTGAGGTTGGCTTTACCCATGACTTTCTGCCGCTGTGCCAGCAACCAATCCTGCATCTGCAAGACCTTCGGCTGAGGCGTTTTCTCCGCTAGGTACTGTACAACCTTGCGCATATCGGTTTGCCCCAGCCCGGCCTCGTCACGGGTCAGCTGATAACACAGGATCAACTGCGCCCAGTCGCAGAACCAGTCGAACAACAGCTGCAAGGATACCGGGTTCCAGCTTTCTGCCAGTTGGCTCGGCGCAACCTGCCGCTTGAGCAGCTTCTTGACCCCTTCGACCACCAGGGCACGCTGCTGACGCACGCCCTGGGCGTGCATGCGTGCGGCAACCAATGGCGAGCCTGCCGCCAGACAGAGCAGCTCGGCACGCTCATCATCGGCACACTCCGGCAGCGCCTGGGCCAACCAGGCCTGGCTCATCGCCTGGCTCGGCACTGGGCAGGCCTGCTGCACACAGCGACTCCTCACCGTCGGCAGCAAGCGACTGGGCTGGTGACTGATCAACAGCAAGACCGTATCGCCGGAAGGCTCTTCCAGGCTTTTCAGCAGGGCGTTGGCAGCGTTCAGGTTCATCGCTTCGGCCGGCTCGACCAGCACCACCTTGCGCCCGGCGAGTTGAGCGGTCTGCACCACGAAGTTGACCAGCTCACGTACCTGGTCGACCTTGATCGCCTTGTCGACTTCTTCCGGCTGCAGAATGTAGTTGTCCGGATGGGTGCCGGCAGCCAGCAGATGGCAGGACTTGCACTGACCACAGGCATCCAACCCCGCAGGCCGCTGACAGAGCAAGCGGGCCATCAGACGTTCGGCGAGTGCGCGCTTGCCGATGCCGGCCGGCCCATGTAGCAGGTAGGCATGGGCATGCTGCGTGCGCCCGGCCAGTTGCTGCCAGAGCGTGGCTTGCCAGGGATAGCCATCAGCCACGGCACAGCTCCACGATTTGCCCCAACATGGCGTCCAGATCCTGCTGTACCTGACTCAGGGACTGCGCGGCATTCAAAATCCGATAACGACGAGGCTCTTCACTGGCACGGCGCAGATAGGTCTGGCGCACCGCGTCGAAAAAAACCCGGCCCTCCTGCTCGAATCGATCCAGTCGGCCGCGCGCCGCAGCACGGGCCAGACCGACCTCTACCGGCAAATCGAACACCAGGGTCAAATCCGGACGCAGATCGCCCTGCACGAAGCTTTCCAGCACGGCGATACGTGTCTCCGACAAACCGCGACCGCCACCCTGGTAGGCGTAGGTAGCATCGGTAAAGCGGTCGCAGAGCACCACACAGCCACGGGCCAGTGCCGGCCGAATCACCTGGGCCAGATGCTGGGCACGGGCAGCGAACACCAGTAGCAACTCGGTATCGGCCGCCATCGGCTCATCGCTCGGCGCCAGCAACAGCTCGCGGATACGCTCAGCCAGCGGCGTACCGCCTGGCTCGCGGGTCAACAGCACCTCGATACCTTGCGCCCGCAGGCGCTCGGCCAGGAACTCGCGATTAGTACTTTTGCCAGCGCCTTCAGGGCCTTCCAGAGTGATAAACAAACCGCTCACAGGCTGTCCTTTATTGATTGTCCGACTGCACGGGGGCAGGACTTGAACGGTAATCCTCGCGACGACTGAGCTGGTACTCGCGCACTGCACGGTTGTGCGCCTCAAGGGAATTGGAGAATACATGGCTGCCATCGCCGCGGGCGACGAAATACAGGCTCTTGCCCGCCACCGGATGCAGCGCGGCATTGATCGCCTCGCGCCCGACCATGGCGATCGGCGTCGGCGGCATGCCATCGATCACATACGTGTTATAGGCCGTCGGCTCACGCAGGTGAGCGCGTGTCAACTTGCCGTTGTAGCGTTCACCCAGGCCATAAATTACCGTCGGGTCGGTTTGCAGGCGCATGCCGATACGCAGGCGCCGGATAAATACACCGGCAATCTCGCCACGCTCCTCGGGCACCCCGGTTTCCTTTTCAATGATAGAGGCCATGATCAAGGCATCATAAGGCTCTTTATAGGGCAGGCCATCGGCGCGCCCTTGCCACTCTTCGGCCAGGACCTGCTCCAGACGAACGTAGGCTTGCTTGAGCAGATCTAGGTCGCTCATGCCGCGTACGAAACGATAGGTATCGGGGAAGAAGCGCCCTTCCGGATTGACACCCGGGTAGCCCAGGCGTGCCATCAACTGGGCGTCGCTCAGTTCGCTCAAGGTCAGATCCAGCTTGCTTTGGCGCTCCAGAGCCGCGCGAACCTGACGAAAACTCCAACCTTCCACCAGCGTCAGGCTGTACTGCACCACCTCGCCACGCCGCCATAGCCCGAGCATATCGCGCACACTGAGTTCCGGTGTGAGGCGATACTCGCCACTGTGCAGAGGTTGCCCCTTGAGATTGAAGCGCCAGTAGAGCCTCAGCCACAAGGCATCCTGCAAGACACCATCTGCCTGCAGACGATTGAGCACACCACCCGGCGTGGCCCCTGCCGGCACCTCAAGCATCAGCTCCTCGGTCAGCTGTAACGGCTGCTCGAGCGCCGAGTGCTGCTGCCAGGCGACAAAGGCCAGCAGCAAGCCAGCCACTAATACGCCGCCTTCAAGCAGCAATAACAATTTACGTATCACTAATCAGCTGTCCAGTAGATCGCGGGCTATGACCTGCAGTTTACGGGTCAGCGGGCCAACCGACCACCGATGCCGTTGCAGGGCACGGACGGGCCAGACGCCATAGAGGCTGTTGCAGAGAAAGACTTCGTCGGCCTGCAGTAACGCATCGACACCGATATCGCGCACATCGCAGCGGATCCCCTGGGCCTGCGCCTGCGCCAGCAGCTCGGCACGCATCACCCCGGCTACGCCGCAACGAGCAAGATCGGGCGTAAGCAAGACGCCATCCTTCAACAGAAACAGATTGCTGTAGACGCCCTCGATCACCCGTCCAGAGACATCCAGCATCAAGCCTTCGGCATGTTCGGCGTCCTGCCATTCGGCACGCGCAAGCACCTGTTCGAGCCGATTCAAATGCTTGATCCCGGCCAACAGCGGTTGCTCGGCCAGTCGCGTGGCACAGGGAAACAAGCGCACACCCAGCTCTGCGTTGCCGGCCGGATAAGCGGGTTTCGCGCTGCCCTGCAGAATCCGCCGAGGCAACCCAGGCTGCGGCGGCGCGTAACCGCGCAAACCGTCGCCGCGGGTCACGATCAACTTGGCCACGCCATCGCCCAGCTCATGACTGAACGCCAACAGCTCCGCACGCACCAGCTCCAGATCGAGATCGATCAGCAAGCGCGCACAGCCTTCGCCGAGCCGCGCCAGGTGCCGCTCCAGCAATGCAGGATTGCCGCCACTGACGGCGACGGTCTCGAACAATCCATCGCCGTAGGCCAGACCACGATCCTTGACGGAGAGCCACTCCATCGGCTGACCGTCGATCCAGCTCGGCATCAACCGGCGTACCGGCGGAACACCAGCGAGCCGTTGGTACCGCCAAAACCGAAGGAATTGGACAGCACCACATCGATCGGCATGGCTTTGGCCTGGTGCGCGACGAAGTCGAGGTCGCAGCCCTCGCCAGGTTCGTCCAGATTGATGGTTGGCGGCGCCACCTGCTCACGAATCGCCAGGATGCTGAAAATTGCCTCAACCGCGCCAGCCGCACCCAGCAGGTGGCCGGTCATCGACTTGGTCGAGCTGACGGCAAGCCGGTAGGCATGGTCGCCGAACACCGATTTGACCGCCGCGACCTCAGCCCTGTCTCCCGCCAAAGTCGAGGTGCCGTGGGCGTTGATGTACTGCACCTGATCGGCATTCAACCCGGCGTCGCGCATGGCATTGGCAATGCAGCGGGCGGCGCCGGCACCATCCTCCGGCGGCGACGTCATGTGGTAGGCATCGCCACTCATGCCAAAGCCGATCAATTCGGCATAGATGGTCGCGCCACGCGCCTTGGCGTGCTCCAACTCTTCCAGGACCAGTGCACCGGCACCATCCGACAGCACGAAGCCGTCGCGGCCCTTATCCCATGGACGACTGGCGCTGGCCGGGTCGTCGTTGCGCGTGGACAGTGCCCGCGCCGCAGCAAAACCACCAATGCCCAAACCACACGCAGCCATCTCGGCGCCACCGGCGACCATCACATCGGCTTCGCCATAGGCAATGTTGCGCGCGGCCATGCCGATGCAGTGGGTGCCCGTGGTACAGGCCGTGGCGATCGCATAATTCGGCCCCTGCAACCCCAGATGGATCGACAGGAACCCGGAAATCATGTTGATGATCGAACCCGGCACGAAAAACGGCGAAATACGCCGCGGACCCAACTCATGCAACAACTTGCAGTTGTTCTCGATATTGGTCAGACCGCCAATACCCGAACCCAGTGCCACACCGATACGCTCACGATTGGCGTCGGTCACTTCCAGTCCGGAATCGCGCACAGCCTGAAAGCTGGCGGCCAGACCGTACTGAATAAATAGATCGAGTTTGCGCGCCTCTTTGGCGGACAAATACTCCTCGACATTGAACCCTTTGACCGAACCACCAAAACGGGTGGTGTAAGCGGAAAGATCCATGTGCTCGATGGGGGCGATGCCACTGCGTCCGGCCAAAATGCCCTGCCAGCTGCTCGTCACATCGTTACCCAGCGGCGACAGCATGCCCATACCGGTAACCACGACGCGTCTACGCGACACAGCAATCTCCTCTTGTTTCGGTTATTCGACGCCTATCCCCTCCCTTACCCCGATAGCGGATAACGAGCGAAGAACAGGCAAGACACTACAGCGCACAGCGCAGCAACAGGCAAAGGCTGGTGCGCAGGGCAAACGCACTACGCGAGCGCGGTCAGACCTCACGTCGACACTTTACCTGCAAAGCGCATAGCCGCTTTCAACCGCCCGTCAAAGAAAAACCGCACGCCCGATGAGGGCTGTGCGGCTTTTCCAGGTCGGGAACCGACGATCAGCTTATTGCGCGTGCGTAGTCACGTAATCGATAGCTTCCTGAACGGTGGTGATCTTCTCGGCTTGCTCATCCGGGATCTCAGTCTCGAATTCTTCTTCGAGAGCCATTACCAGCTCAACAGTGTCAAGGGAGTCGGCACCCAAGTCTTCAACGAAGGAAGCGCTGTTGGTTACTTCGTCTTCTTTGACGCCAAGTTGCTCGGCAACGATTTTCTTGACGCGTTCTTCGATGGTGCTCATACCGTGTTTTCACTCCTAATTGGACAAATCCAGGCAGCTGGTCTGCAGCCAAGTGTATATAAAGGGTTTTCAGCATTTCAAGCAAAATGCGAGGTTGCCCCAGAACACTTCAACGATCCACCTAAACCCTGTTGCAGCTTTATAACGGATTTTAGACAGCACCTATGACAGTTTTCTGAAGGCCCGGGTCACATTCAGCTCATGTACATTCCGCCGTTCACCGGGATAGTAGCCCCTGTGACGTAGGCGGCGCCATCGGAAGCGAGGAAAGCGACCACTTTTGCGATCTCTTCGGCCTGCCCCAAACGACCCAGCGGAATCTGTGTCAGCAATGCGTCACGCTGTGCTTCCGGCAGTTCGCGGGTCATATCGGTATCGATAAAACCAGGTGCCACCGCGTTGACGGTGATCGACCGCGAACCTACTTCACGCGCCAGCGCTCGACCGAAACCTTCCAGCCCGGCCTTGGACGCAGCATAGTTCACTTGTCCGGCATTGCCCATGGCGCCGACAACCGAACCGATATTGATGATGCGCCCGAAGCGCGCCTTGGTCATCCCGCGCAGCACGCCCTTGGACAGGCGATAGAGGCTGTTCAGGTTGGTATTGATGACATCGAACCACTCGTCATCTTTCATGCGCAACATCAGGTTGTCGCGCGTGATGCCGGCGTTGTTGACCAGGATCAACGGCTGACCAAGGTGCTGCTGAATGTGCTGAAGAGTCGTAGCGACCGATTCGTCGCTGCTGACATCCAGCACCAGGCCAGCCCCTTCGACGCCATGTTCTTTCAGGTATTCGGCGATGCGCTCGGCACCAGACGGCGAAGTCGCCGTGCCGATCACAATGGCACCCTGCCGCCCCAATTCCAGAGCAATGGCTTGACCAATGCCGCGACTCGCGCCAGTGACCAATGCAACTTTACCTTGCAGGCTCATAACAACCTCTCCTAATTCAGGCCAAGGCCGCGCGCGCGGCGGCGAAGGCGTCTGGGGTGTCCAGATTATACGTATTGATTCCTTTGACACAGCGCTTGTTCAGTCCCGACAGGACACGGCCCGGACCGCACTCGACCAGATCGCTCACGCCCTGCTCAGCCATGCAGACGATCGACTCGACCCAGCGCACCGGACTGTACAACTGCGCCAGCAGATCAGCCTTGAGCGTAGCGAGATCGGCAACCACGCTCGCACTGACGTTCTGCACCAACGGGATCTGCGGCGCCTGCCAGGTAACGGCCGCAATCGCCTCAGCGAAGCGTTCGGCAGCCGGGCGCATCAGTGCGCAATGCGACGGCACGCTGACCGGCAACGGCATGGCACGCTTGGCGCCACGCGCCTTGCACGCTTCGACCGCACGCGTCACGGCAGCCGCCGAACCCGCGATCACCACCTGGCCCGGCGCATTGAAATTCACCGCACTCACCACCTCACCCTGCGCCGCCTCGGCGCAGGCCGCCAGCACGTCGGCATCGTCCAGCCCGAGGATAGCCGCCATGCCACCCTGACCAGCAGGCACAGCCTGCTGCATCAACTGGCCACGCAGCTCCACCAGCTTCACCGCCTCGGCGAATGTCAGACTGCCCGCCGCTACCAGTGCGGAGTACTCGCCCAGGCTATGGCCGGCGACAAAGGCCGGACGCGCGCCCTCCTCGGCCAACCACAGGCGCCACAAAGCGGTCGACGCAGCAAGGATCGCCGGCTGGGTTTTGTCGGTTTGATTGAGTTGTTCTTCCGGACCCTGCTGGATCAAGGCCCAGAGGTCGCAGCCGAGCACTTCGCAAGCTTCGGCAAACGTATCGATAACGACTTGCTGTGAGCCATGCCCGGCCAGCATCGCCAGCGACTGCGAGCCTTGCCCAGGAAAGACGAATGCGAGGGATGCAGACATGTAAACGAGCCCCTTATGGTCTTATCGTCGAAAAATTCGCGCCTGGCAGAGTCAAGCGCAACAAACTGACAGTTGGATGACAGGCCACCTGCCGTGGTCACATTAGCAGGCCGCGCAAGCGCAAGCGCCCCGCAGGCAAGCCCGCAAACCCCATCAAAACCGGCTCAGAGCAACCTATCCTCGAGACGACCATGCAGGCGCTGCGGCAAATTGTCCTCAATTTCCCTCAGCGCGCGACGAATGGCGCTCTTGAAACCCTCCGTACCCGCCGAGCCATGACTCTTCACCACAATGCCCTGCAGACCGAGCAAGCTCGCACCATTGTGTTGCGCGGGCGCCAGCTCGGTGCGCAAGCGACGCAACACCGGCATCGCCACCAGGCCTGCCAACCGCGAAACCAGGTTGCGCCTGAACAACAGCTCGATACGCGCCGCGATCATCGCCGCCAGGCCTTCGCTGGACTTGAGCAAGATATTGCCAACAAAACCATCGCACACCACCACATCGGCATCGCCACGATAGAGCCCGTCGCCCTCGACAAAACCGATGTAATTCAAGCCAGGGGCTTGCTGCAAAAGATTCGCAGCAAGCTTGACCTGCTGATTACCCTTGACCTCTTCGGTGCCAACATTGAGCAACGCCACACGCGGCCGCACCACCCCCAGCGCCTCGGCAGCCACCGCACCCATCACGGCGAACTGATAGAGCTGCTCGGCACTGCAGTCGACATTAGCCCCCAGGTCGAGCAAATGGCAGCAGCCAGCCTGGGTTGGCACAGCCGCCACCATGGCCGGACGATCTATCCCCGGCAATGTTTTCAGCACATAACGCGACAACGCCATCAAGGCCCCGGTATTGCCTGCACTGACGCATGCCTGAACACGCCCATCACGAAGCAATTCCAGTGCCACACGCATTGACGAATCCGCCTTGCCACGCAACGCTTGCGCTGGACGCTCGTCCATGGTGACCACTTCGCCAGCATGCTCGACATGCAGGCGTGCGCGATCGACACCAGGACTGCTGGCAATCAAATCTTCGATAAGAGGGGCTTGGCCGACTAGGACCAGGTGCAACGAAGGGTACTCGGCCAAGCAGGCAATGCTGGCCTGAACAATGCTGTGGGGACCGAAGTCCCCACCCATTGCATCAATCGCGATGATCGGAACGGACAAGGATTACTCGTCAGCGCCCTTGTCGATCACTTTGCGACCACGGTAAACACCTTCCGGCGATACGTGGTGGCGCAGATGGATTTCGCCGGTGCTTTTCTCGACGGACAGCGTGCTGGCATCGAGTGCATCGTGCGAACGACGCATGTCACGGGCGGAACGGGATTTTTTGTTCTGCTGAACAGCCATAACTGATTAACTCCTAAACGTTTGGGTCACGCTTTAACTGCGCCAATACACTGAACGGGTTGGACCGCGTTACCTCGTCCTCGCTCGACTCGGGCTCTTCGAGGCCGACCGGCTGCTGGCAATCTTTAGGGTCATGAACCGGGACAATGGGCAAGGCGAGCAACAGCTCTTCCTCAACCAGCGCCAGCAGATCCAATGGATCTTCACCCAACTCCAGCGCGTCATAGCCCTTCGGCACGGACTGGGTATTTGCACCTTCTTTCACCACAGCGTAATCACAGCTGCTATGGATCGGCAGGGCAACCAGTTCAAGACAACGCTGGCAAACCATTTTGACCTCAACCTCGAGCTCACTATGGAAAACCACAGCATTACGCTCATCACGCTCGAAGAAAAACTTCGCACGCACCATGCCTTGGTTATCGGCAAGTGGCTCGCAGAGTCGCGCCAGATCAGCTAGCGATACCTCGCCTTCAAGCGTGGTACCACGATCAGCCAATTTGCGCGGATCAACATGAGGTGGAATCGGTGCATTTAACATAGGCGCCGCATTCTATGGATGCACCCTGCCCCTGTCAAAGGATATTCGGCCTGTCCAGCACGAAGAGTGCCGACTAATATTGCCGGCCCATATAAAAGGAGATACACAAATATGCTGCCCCTGGTGCTCGCATCCAGCTCACCCTATCGCAGAGAACTATTGACCCGCCTGCGCCTGCCCTTTATTTGGGGGGCGCCCGCGATCGATGAAGCCCCTCGACCCGAAGAAGACGCCAGCACACTGGTACGTCGCCTGGCAGAAGAAAAAGCCCGCGCGCTCAGCCCCCAGCACCCGCAACACCTGATCATCGGCTCGGATCAGGTCGCCGTACTGGGCAATCAGATTCTCGGCAAGCCTCACACACACGAACGCGCCCACGCACAACTGCTCGCCGCCAGCGGCAACAGCATCACCTTCCTCACCGGCCTGGCCCTGCTCGACAGCCAAAGCGACCGTTGCCAGATCGACTGCATCCCCTTCACCGTGCACTTTCGCCAGCTGAGCGATGCGCAAATCACCCGCTACCTGGAGGCCGAGCAGCCCTACGACTGCGCCGGCAGCTTCAAGGCAGAGGGACTGGGCGTCAGCCTGTTTCGCAGCACCGAAGGCACTGACGCTACCAGCCTGATCGGCCTCCCCCTGATCCGCCTGGTGGACATGCTCCATGCGGCCGGCATCGATATCCCATAAAGCAACAAGCCCGATCAATGACCGGGCCTGCATGCAACACGAGATCAGCTAGCGCAGGCTTGGCCCCTGAAATCCCATCCACATGGCCAGATCCTCGGCGACGCTGGCCCCCAGGCGCTTGGCGAAGCGGTCGAACGGCGACTCCTTGACTGTGAAGTCGACCAACTCTTTCTCGCCGATCACTTCACGCGCAACATAACTGGTATTGCCCAGGGCATCGATCAAGCCCAACTGCAGCGCTTGCTCACCCGACCATACCAGCCCCGAGAACAATTCAGGATGCTCTGCCGACTTCAGCCGATCACCACGCCCCTGCTTGACGCTCTCGATAAACTGCTGATGGGTAGTTTCCAACACGCCCTGCCAAAAACGCGCCTCATCTTCTTTCGGCGGCTGGAACGGGTCGAGAAACGCCTTATGCTCGCCCGCGGTATACACCCGACGATCGACCCCCAGCTTTTCCATCACCCCGACAAAGCCGAAACCAGCCGCCGTCACGCCAATCGACCCGACCAGACTGGCCTTGTCGGCATAGATCTGATCCGCGGCACTGGCAATGTAATAGGCTCCAGAGGCCCCAAGGTCGGTAATCACCGCGTACAGCTTGATCGCCGGATACTCGGCGCGCAGGCGACGAATCTCGTCATAGATATAACCCGACTGCACCGGACTGCCACCCGGGCTGTTGATCCGCAGGATCACACCCTTGGTGTTAGCGTCCTCGAACGCGGCGCGCAGGCTGCCGACTATGTTATCGGCACTGGCTATCTCCTTATCGGCGATCATCCCGCGCACCTCGATCAATGCGGTATGGCTCGCACCGCTCTTGACGCTCTCCTTCAAATCGAGCAGCGGCGCAAATAGCGCCAGCGCAGCAAACAGATATATAAATGTCAGCGACTTGAAGAAAATCCCCCAACGTCGCGCCCGACGCTGCTCCTGGACGCCAGCCAGCAGGGTTTTTTCCAGCAACTTCCAGCTTTTCTCATCACCTTCGCCGGCAGCCGATGCTTTCCATTCATCCGACATGTTCACCCACCTCAATTGGTTGCCCACCTGCACGCCGATCGAGCCAGGCATGCAATTCCATGAAATTCTCTATCGCCAGCGCCGGACCATGCTCACGCAACACCGCCAAGGGCTGAGCCCCATAGCCGACCGCCACGGAGCTCATCCCGGCGTGCCGAGCCATCTGCAAATCGAACGATGAGTCACCCACCATCAAGGCCCGCCCAGCAGGCACGCCACAATGTTCGAGGATTTCCTCCAGCATCAGCGGACTCGGCTTGCTCGCCGTCTCGTCGGCACAGCGAGTGACATCGAAGTAGTCCAGCCAGCCACGCCCCTCCAGCACACGCTGCAAGCCATGGCGACTCTTGCCCGTGGCCACAGCCAAACGATAGCCCTGCGCACGGAACATCTCCAGCGCCTCAGCCACCCCCGGGAACAACGCCGATGGCTGAGCCTCCAGCGCCAGATAGCGCTCGCTATAGCAGTGACGGAAGCGCTCGACCCGTGCAGTCTCGACCAGTTCGGGATGCAGGCTGGCGATCGCCTCCGGCAAACCAAGCCCGATAATCCCCTTGACCTGCGCATCGCTACACCGCGCCAGCTCACAAGAATCCGCCGCCCAATGCATCGACTCGACGATACGACCAATGGAATCGACCAGCGTGCCATCCCAATCGAAGATCAACAGCTCATAATCAGGCACTCAGACGCTCCAGCGTGCGCGCCCAGGCCGCATCGACCGGCGCCTCCAAGCGCAGTTCGCCACCATCGGGCAGCGGCACGACCAGCGCATAGGCATGCAGGAACAGACGCTTGCCGCCCAGCTCGCGGATCTCGCGACTGAAGTCGTCATCGCCATACTTGCTGTCGCCGGCGATGCAGTGCCCGGCATACTGGCTGTGTACGCGAATCTGATGGGTGCGCCCGGTTACCGGCTTGGCCTCGACCAGGGTGGCAAACTCACCAAAACGGCGCAGCACGCGAAACAGCGTCAGCGCCTCCTTGCCCTCATCGTCGACCTCGACCATGCGCTCACCAGAACGCAGATTGCTCTTCTGCAAAGGCGCATTGACCCGTTTCTTGGCGGTCGCCCAATGTCCACGGACCAACGCCATATAGCGCTTGTCAACGCCGTCACCGCGCAAAGCCTCATGCAGATGGCGCAGCATGCTGCGCTTCTTGGCGATCATCAGCAGCCCGGAAGTATCGCGATCGAGACGATGAACCAGCTCCAGCTCCTTGGCATCTGGCCGCAGCTGACGGAAAGCCTCTATCACCCCGTAGTTGAGGCCGCTACCACCGTGCACAGCGATGCCGGCCGGCTTGTTCAGCACTATCAGGGCCTTGTCTTCATAAACGATGGCCGCCTCGAGGCGCTCGAGCAACCCCTGCGCCAAGGGGGCCGGCTCATCGCGCTCAGCCAGACGTAGCGGCGGAACACGAATGATATCGCCCGCCTGCAGCTTGTACTCCGGCTTGATGCGGCCCTTGTTCACCCGCACCTCGCCTTTACGCAAAATGCGGTAAATCAATGTCTTGGGCACACCCTTTAACTGAGTGCGGAGAAAGTTATCGATGCGCTGGCCGGCGAGTTCCGGCGCAACCTCGAGCAGCTGAACGCCGGAGGTTGTAGAAGTAGGAGTTGTCATCGCGCAATCATAACAATTTTTTATGGAATTGAAGCACTTAATCATAACTGCTATAGTCGCGAACGCCGCCAAAAGCGGTCCGGTTTGCGGATGATCGCCAAAACTGCCATCCCCAACCGACGCAATTCATTTGGGACGTAAGGCCGTCCGACGGGTTACTCAGACGATAGAAAGCCGCAAAGGCCGCGAATAACTCGGAAATAAAGCCTTAAGCCATGATGCGCAGCCGCCCCCATTGGGCGTTTGCGATAACTGCCAACCCGCTGCGGATGTTATGCGAGCGGCACCCGATTTTCAGTGATACGTGTAGGGTGGAGATGTACAACCGTCGGTCTGCGTAGCAATTAGCTTTATCGAAGACGCTTCATCTCGTCCGCTACCGACAGTTGATTCCTCCTCCTGACTAATGCTTTCTGTCACAACAGCGAGCAGGAGATGTCCGTCGCGACCCAGCCCAACTGGCTGACTGTCGCTTGACAATGAAACGATTTACGCCCGTTTCTGACGCGCCTGACACCGACCCTGAGAGTCGTGTGTGCCGAACGCCGCTTCCGCCAGCACCGGAAACCGACGGTACAACATGAAAAGAATGCTGATTAACGCAACTCAACCCGAAGAGTTGCGTGTTGCTCTGGTCGACGGCCAACGCCTGTATGACCTGGACATAGAATCGGGCGCCCGCGAGCAGAAGAAGGCCAACATCTATAAAGGCCGCATTACTCGCGTCGAACCCAGCCTCGAGGCCGCTTTTGTCGACTTCGGCTCGGAGCGCCACGGCTTTCTCCCCCTCAAGGAGATCTCCCGCGAGTACTTCAGCAAGGCGACCGAGGGCCGCGTCAACATCAAGGACGTGCTCAAGGAAGGCCAGGAAGTCATCGTTCAGGTCGAAAAAGAGGAACGTGGCAACAAGGGCGCGGCCCTGACCACCTTCATCAGTCTGGCCGGTCGTTACCTGGTACTGATGCCGAACAACCCGCGCGCCGGCGGCATCTCGCGGCGCATCGAAGGCGAAGAGCGCAACGAATTGCGTGAAGCCCTCAATGGCCTGGTCGCCCCAAGCGACATGGGCCTGATCGTGCGCACTGCCGGCCTCGGTCGCTCCAGCGAAGAAATGCAGTGGGACCTCGATTACCTGCTGCAACTGTGGAGCGCCATTAAAGAAGCCTCACTCGATCGCGCCGCGCCCTTCCTGATCTACCAGGAAAGCAACGTGATCATCCGCGCGATCCGCGACTACCTACGTCAGGACATCGGCGAAGTACTGGTCGACAGTGTCGAAGCGCAGCAGGAAGCACTCAGCTTCATCAATCAGGTGATGCCGCAGTACGCCAGCAAGATCAAGCTGTATGAAGACAGCGTGCCGCTGTTCAACCGCTTCCAGATCGAAAGCCAGATCGAAACCGCCTTTCAGCGCGAAGTGAAACTGCCCTCCGGCGGCGCTATCGTGATCGACCCGACCGAAGCACTGGTGTCCATCGACATCAACTCGGCGCGCGCAACCAAAGGCAGCGACATCGAAGAAACCGCGCTGCAGACCAACCTGGAAGCGGCAGAAGAGATCGCCCGCCAGCTTCGCCTGCGCGACATCGGCGGCCTGATCGTGATCGACTTCATCGACATGACGCCAGCCAAGAACCAGCGCGCCGTGGAAGAAAAGGTCCGCGAAAGCCTGGAAGCCGACCGAGCCCGCGTCCAGGTTGGGCGCATCTCGCGCTTCGGCCTGCTGGAAATGTCCCGTCAGCGCCTGCGTCCGTCGCTCGGCGAAAGCAGCGGCATCGTCTGCCCACGCTGCAACGGCCAAGGCATCATCCGCGACGTCGAATCGCTGTCCCTGGCGATCCTGCGCCTGATCGAAGAAGAAGCCCTGAAAGATCGCACCGCCGAGGTTCGCGCCCAGGTGCCGATCCCGGTAGCCGCCTTCCTGCTCAACGAAAAGCGCAACTCGATCACCAAGATCGAACTGCGCAGCCGTGCACGCATCGTCATCCTGCCGAACGATCACCTGGAAACGCCACACTTCGAAGTCCAGCGCATCCGTGACGACAGCCCGGAAGCGCAATCCACCCAGACCAGCTATGAAATGGCTGCCGCCGAAGTGGAAGAAGTGCAACCGGTTGCGGCCACCCGCACCCTGGTTCGCCAGGAGGCGGCGATCAAGACCGCCCCCCAGCGCACCGCGCCAACGCCGGCGCCAGTGACCGAGATCAGCGAACCGGTAGTAGCCGCCAGCCAACCCAGCCTGTTCAAGGGCCTGGTCAAGTCGCTGGTCAGCCTGTTCGCCAGCAAGGAAGAAGAAGCAAAACCTGCTGTAGTCGAGAAAAAAGCCAGCGAACGCCCGCAACGCAGCGATGAACGCCGCGGTGGTCGTCAGCAGAACCGCAGCCGCGGCGGTCGTCGCGACGAAGAACGCAAACCCCGTGAAGAGCGCGCCCCGCGCGAAGAACGGGCACCTCGTGAAGAGCGTCAGCCGCGCGTAGCACGCGAAGAGGCGCAACCGCGTGAAGAACGCCAACCGCGTGAAGCCGTTGAGGTTCGCGAGCCACAGGAAGTCCGCCAGTCGCGCCCACCACGCGAAGGCCAGGAGAACCGCCGCGAGCGCAAGCCACGTGAAGAGCGCCCAGCCCGTCAACTGCGCGAGCCGCTGGATGCACCGCAAAGCGCCGACAACAGCAGCGAAAGCGACAGCGACAGCAGCACCGCAGAAGTACGTGCCGAGCGCCCGCAACGCGAACCGCGCCAACCGCGCGCGCCCCGTGAAGAGCGCCAACCACGCCCCGAAACGGCTGCAGTCATTGATGACGAAGCACTGAGCAACGAACAGCCACAGCAAGACGATGAGCCGGAAAGCGTAGAGGGTGAGCGCCCACGCCGCCGCTCGCGTGGCCAGCGTCGTCGCAGTAATCGCCGTGAGCGGCAAAGCGACGCCAGCGGCAATGTGATCGAAGGCACTGAAGAAAGCAGCGCAAACCAGGCTGAAGCCTCTGCCCCACTGGCAGTAGCCGCAACCGTTGCCGCTGAAGTGAGCGCCGAGCTGGTCAGCGCCGAGCCCACCGTGACCGAGCAACCAACCGAGGAAACGCCGGCTCAGTCTGTTGCACAGCCAGAGCTGCCAGTGGCCGAACAACCCAGCGAAGCAGGCACTACTGAAGCGGCTGAAGAAGCGACTGTAGCGACTGTCGAAGCCAGCACACCGCAGGCCGTTGAAGCAGTCCCCGAGATCAGCACAGAAGCTGTCACTCCCGCGCCAAGCGAAGAGCCAGCCGAAGTGGCGGTCGAAATCGTTGCCAGCGAACCGACTGAGCCCGCAATCACAGTGACGGAAGAGGTCGCACAGACCACAGAGACCACAGAGACTGCAAGCAACGTACCGAGCGCCGCAGGTCGTGCGCCGAACGATCCACGCGAAGTGCGTCGCCGTCAACGCGAAGCCGAGCGCCTGGCGCGCGAAGCAGCCGAGGCCGCAGCCGCCCAGCCAGCCGAAGCGGTAGAAGAGACCAGCCCAACTGAACCTGCGACTGAAACCGCAGCCAGCGACGAGGCAAGCGAAGCAAGCAACGAAGCACCAGCGGCTGAGACCGGCGAGCCGGAGCGCACACCAGCAAACGCAGTAGATGCCGACGCTGAAACTGAAACTGAAACTGAAACTGAAAAGCATCAGGATGAGCACGCGGACAAGCCGCACGCCTGAGACTATTCAGCGCAATAAAAAAGGGGATGCTTCGGCATCCCCTTTTTTATGCTTCTACCCACGCTACGCGGCTAGCCCCAACGGGATCATGGCCTGCGAGCATAGCCATCTCGTAGCGCCGAATACGGCTTAAAGCACGTTAGGCTCGATTTCCAGGTCAACCGCAAAGCGCCGGAATACATCCGCCTGGATACGCTGCGCCAACGCCAACAACTGCTGCCCGGTGGCCTGACCATAATTGACCAGCACCAGAGCCTGCAGCCGATGCACCCCGGCATCACCCTCACGAAAGCCTTTCCAGCCAGCGCGCTCGATCAGCCAGCCAGCGGCCAGCTTGACCCGACCATCGGCCTGCGGATAAGCCACCAGGCCGGCATGCTCGGCGCCCAGGCGCTGCGCCAGCTCAACTGAAACCAAAGGGTTCTTGAAAAAGCTGCCGGCGTTACCCAGCACCGCCGGATCCGGCAATTTCTCGCTGCGAATCGCACAGATCGCCTGGCTGACATCGACAGCCGTCGGCGTCGTCATGCCCTGCTCCGCCAGGCGCTGATGCAGCGGACCGTACTCGAGATGCAGCGCGGCCGTGCGGCTCAAAGCGAAGCGTACGCGCAGGATCACCCAACGCCCCGCCTCACGCTTGAACAGGCTGTCACGATAGGCGAAGCCACAGTCGGCCAGGGAAAATTCGCGCAGCTCGCCGCTCTGACGATCCAGGGCGGTCAAGCCGTCGAACAGGTCTTTCAGCTCGACACCATAGGCGCCAATATTCTGCATCGGTGCGGCGCCGACCGTACCGGGGATCAGGCTGAGGTTTTCCAGGCCGACCAACCCCTGCTGCAGAGTCCACAGCACAAAGGGATGCCAAGGCTCGCCGGCTTCGGCCTCCACCAGCACCCGCTCGCCGTCATCCTGCAGCACGCGAATGCCGCGACTGGCCATGCGCAGCACCAGCGCCTCGACATCGGTGGTCAGCAGCATATTGCTGCCACCGCCGAGCAACAGCACGGGCAACTGCTGCTGTTGTGCATAAACCAACGCCTCACGCACCTGATCGTCGTCATGCGCCTCGGTAAATGCACGCGCCGCAACATCCACGGCGAAGCTGTTATAGGCCTTGAGCGAAACCCGCGACCGAACACTAAGGCTCATAGTCGCCCCCGCAGTTCGCGGAGCAAACCATCGCAGGCCTGCTCGAGCAGATCCAGCACCTGCTCGAAACCTTCCTCGCCGCCGTAATAGGGATCCGGCACCTCATCCGGCGCCAGGTCATAGCGGCGCAGAAACAGATCCAGCTCGGCCGCAGCGTTGCCAGGACGCATGCGCCGCAGGTGCTCCAGATTGCTGTTATCCATGGCTAGAATCAGATCGAAACGACTGAAATCACCGGCGCAGACCTGACGTCCGCGCAAGGCGGAAAGGTCATAACCGCGCAACTGCGCCGCCTGCCGAGTGCGGCTGTCCGGCGGCTTGCCCACATGCCAATCGCCGGTACCGGCGGAATCGACCTCGACGCCCTCCTCCAGCCCCAGCTCACGCACCTTGTGACGCAGCACCGCTTCGGCGGTAGGCGAGCGGCAGATATTGCCCAGACAGACAAACAGGACGCGCATCAAGCCCCCAGCAGCCGGCGCACGCGCTCGAGATCTTCCCGGGTATCGACCCCGGCCGGCGGACGCTGCAGGGCATCGGCGACGTGGATGCGCACGCCGTGCCAGAGCGCGCGCAACTGCTCCAGGCACTCGGTGTCCTCCAGCCAGCAAGGTCCCCAGGCGACGAAATCGTGAAGGAACTGCGCGCGGTAGGCATAGATGCCGATATGCCGACGGTAGGGCACGTTAGCCGGCAACTGCTCGCGACTGACGGCAAAGGCGTCACGCGCCCAGGGTAAGGGCGCACGGCTGAAGGTCAGTGCCAGACCATTGCGATCGCTTGCGACCTTGACCACGTTGGGATTGAACAGCGCGGCCACATCGTCGATCGGCTCGGCCAGGGTGGCGATCGCCGCCTGCGGGTTGGCCGCAAGATTGGCCGCCACCTGATCGATGATCGCCGGCGGAATCAGCGGCTCGTCACCCTGCACGTTGACCACGATGGCATCGGTGGTCAGCCCCAGCGCGGCGGCCACTTCGGCCAGACGATCGGTGCCGGAGTTATGGTCGGCACGGGTCAACAACACCTGAGCCCCAAAGCCGTGACAGGCCTCGACGATGCGTGCATCGTCGGTCGCCACCACCACCTGCTGGGCACTGCTTTTACACGCCTGCTCCCAGACATGCTGGATCATCGGCTTGCCGGCGATGTCCTGCAGCGGCTTGCCGGGCAGACGGCTGGAGGCGTAACGCGCCGGGATCACAACGGTAAAAGCGCTGTTCATTTACTTGTCCAGACGTTCGTCGACGTTGAGGGTACGGGCTTCGCTCTCCAGCATCACCGGGATGCCGTCGCGCACCGGAAAGGCTAAACCGTCGGCCTTGCAGATCAGCTCGGACTTGTCGGCGGCGAGCTTGAGCGGGCCCTTGCACAGTGGGCAGGCCAAAATATCGAGTAGTTTCGGGTCCATGGAAGATCCTTGCTGTAGAGCGGCTGCAATGAATGGGACGGCGCTTGCCATAGCCGCTGGCTTAGCGAGCGAGAGGCAGCAAAGCGGTCAATTGCGCATCGAACCAGGCAATGAAGGCCGCCGAGGGCTCGGCATCCACCACCAGGTACCACCAGTCATCGGCGGCAAAAGCCCGGCATTTGACCGCATCCTTTTCCGTCATGACCACAGGCAACGCCGGGCTGAATTTCAGCAGCTCGGCGCTGTACTGCGCATGGTCGGCAAAAGCATGCGCAATCGGCCGCCAGTGTAGCGTTTCGAGCGTATTGAAGAAACGCTGAGGATTACCGATGCCGGCGACGGCATGCAGCTGCTGCTGCGGTGAGAAATGCGTCAGGGGACACTGCTCACCACTACGCAGGTTGACCAGGGAGCGCGGACGCAAGCCGAAGGCGTAACCACCCTGCGGATCACTGCTGGCACCGTTGTAGAGCAGCGCATCGACGCTCAGCAGGCGCTCGACCGGCTCGCGTAACGGCCCGGCAGGCAGGCAACGTGCATTGCCCAGGCCGCGCGCCGCATCGATCAGCACCAGCTCCAGGTCACGGGCCAGGTGATAGTGCTGCAGGCCATCGTCACTGAGGATCAGATCCAGCGGCTCCGCTGCCAGCAAGGCAGCCACCGCACGCCCGCGATCGGGATCGATCATCAAGGGCACGGCACTGCGCTGGACGATCAGCAGCGGCTCGTCGCCGGCAACGCTGGGGCTTTGATCGGCCTGCACCCGCCAAGGCAATTGCGGCGGCTTGGCGCCGTAGCCACGACTGACTACGCCGACCCTGAGGCCACGCTGGCGGCAATGTTCGATCAACCAGAGGATCAGCGGGGTCTTGCCAGTGCCGCCGACGGTGATATTGCCCACCACCACGACCGGCACCGGGGCGCGGTATATCTCGCCCTCACCCGCGAGGAAGCGTGCACGCTTGCGCTCTACCACCGCACGGTAGAGACCCTCGAGTGGCCGCAGCAGGGTCAGCGCCGGATGCCCGGCATACCAGGCCGCGAGCAGCCGGTCAGACAGACTCATGGGGAAACGACCCTCAAGGCGTGGCCTGCGCCTCGACCGTGGTGATACGCAGGTGGGCAAAGCCCAACTTGCCGGCGGCGTCCATGGCCGTGATCACCGCCTGATGAGGGGTCTTGCCATCGGCACTGATGGTCAGCGGCAGGCTGTTATCACCCTCCGATTCCTTTTGCAGCGCCGCCATCAAGCCATCCAGGTTACTTTTCAGCAGTTGCTTGCCATTCAGCGAATAACTGCCGTCGACTGCAATCAGCACCTCCAACTGCTTGAGCTCGGTCTGCTCCGGCGGCGTGCCACTGGCGGCCTCGGGCAGATCGACCTTGAGCTGGGTCTCACGGGTGAAGGTGGTGGTGACCACAAAAAACAAGAGCAGGATGAACACCACGTCGATCAGCGAAGCCAGGTTGATCTCGACGTTCTCCCGCGGTTTGCGCCGGAATTTCACGCCTTGCCCTCAGCAAAATCGACGTCACGATCACCCTGCACCACTTCCACCAGCTTGATCGCTTCCTGCTCCATGCCGACCACCAGCTCATCGACCCGACGCTGCAGGTAGCGGTGAAAGAACAAGGCTGGAATGGCCACCATCAAGCCGGCCGCCGTGGTGATCAATGCCTTGGATATACCCGCGGCGAGCAGCGCCGCATTGGCCATGCCCGAACCCATGAAGGAGCTGAAGATCTCGATCATGCCCAGCACGGTGCCGAGCAAACCGAGCAGCGGCGCAATACCGGCGATGGTGCCCAGGGCATTGAGATAGCGCTCCAGGTCGTGGACAACACGCGCGGCCGCCTCTTCGATGCACTCTTTCATGATCTCGCGACCATGCTTGGAGTTGGCCAGGCCGGCAGCCAGAATCTGCCCCAAGGGCGAGTTGTTACGCAACTCCTTGAGCTTCTGGTTGTTCAGCTTTTTATCCTTGATCCAGCGCCACACCTGACCGAGCAGGTGTGGCGGCGTGATGCGGCTGGGCCGCAGCGTCCACAGACGCTCAGCAATAATGCCGACCGCAACGATAGAGCAGAGCATGATCGGCAGCATTATCCAGCCGCCAGCTTTAACCAGTTCCCACACGGTGGTACATCCCCTTTGGAAAAGTGGCGCCACTCTAGCATAGGGGCGACATGGCGCCGACCGCCGCGGTTCTCATTTTTCTCGCCAAAAACGTGCGTGCTCGCGCAACCCTTGCCCTGGAGCGAAGGCGCCCAGGCGAATGCGCACGGCGCCGTGCTCGACCGTGTCATAGAGCCGAGCGGACAACGCCTCGTATCGCGCTACCACAGCGGCATGGGGATGACCGAAGGCATTGTGTTGGCCGCGGGAAATCAGTGCCGCACGCGGTACCACGGCATCCAGCAAGGCCTGCGAAGATGAGCTGCCACTGCCATGGTGTGGCGCAAACAGCCAGTGCGCGCGAAGGTCCAAGCCACTGTCGAGCAGCCCGCGCTCGGCGGCGCTGTCGATATCACCCGTCAACAGCAGGCGCTCGCCAGCCGCCTCGATCAGCAATACGCAGGAGGCCTGGTTGCCATCCGTCGCCTGCGCCCAGCGCCAGATAGTGAAGTTCACCCCATCCCACTGCCAGCTGCGCCCCGACTCACAGGCCTCGGCCCGGAGCATCGCTGGCAGTACCGCCGCCTCGCCGCTCACCACCTGCCTGACCACCATGCCACGCTGAATCGCCAGCGCACCGCCGGCGTGATCGTTGTCGGCATGGCTGATCAGCAACATATCCAGCTGTACCACCCCCAATCCGCGCAGCGACGGCAGCACCACACGCTCGCCCATGTCGAAATCGCCGAAGCGTGGCCCAGCGTCATACAGCAGCGCGTGCTCGCGAGTGCGCAGCAAGACCGCCAGGCCCTGACCAACGTCCAGCATCCACACCTCGGCCTGGCCATGGGCAGGCCGCTGCACCTCGGTACAGAACAGTGGCAGCAGCAGAATCCAGCCCAGGCTGCGCAATGGCACGCCAGCCGGCAGCAGCAACAGCACAGTACCTAGCGTCACCAGCAACCAAGCCCAGAGCGGTAATGTCCCGGGCAACCAGGCCGGCAGCCAGGTTGCCATCTGCGCCAGCAGCATGAACAACAGCTTGAGCAAGCCACCGGCCAGCCATAGCAGCGCTTCCCCCAGCCAGGGCAGTGGCAAGAGCAGGGTTCCCAACAACGCCAATGGCACCACCGCCAGACCGACCCAGGGCACGGCAAGCAGATTGGCCAGCGGGCCACTGGCACTGACCGGCAAACCCAACGCCAGCAACAACGGCAGCAGACCTATGGCCATTGCCCATTGCGCCCGCCCCAGCGTCTGCCACCATGGCCACGCGCCCAGCCGGCCACTGAAAAGCAGGATCAGCAACAGCACGGCGCCGAAGGACAGCCAGAAGCCCGGCTGCAAGCTGGCCAGGGGCTCCAGCAGCAAGACCACCACCAGCGCAACCAACAATGGCAAGAAAACCCCGAGATGGCGGAAGCGCCAACGCCACAGCAGCACCAGACCGACCATCACACAGGCACGCCGCACCGGCACCTCGAAGCCTGCCAGCAGGCCATAGCCGAGCGCACCGGCGAAGGCCAGAGCACAAGCCCAGGGCAACCACGGCCATTGCCGCGGCCACCAGCCCAGACGGGCCAAGCCGGCAATCAAACCATACAGCAGCGCGGCCAGCAGGCCGATATGCTGACCGGAAATCACCAGCAAGTGCACCGTGCCGGTGTCTTGCAGCACGCGCCAATCGGCCACCGACAAGCCGGAACCATCACCCAGCACCAGCGCCGCCAGCGCCCCCTCGCGACCATGGGCATCGACTGCAAGCAGGCGCTGACGCAAGCCATCGCGCCAGCTCCCCGGCCCACTGGCGGTGCTCAGCAGCTGGCCGCTCTTGACCGTGCCGGTCGCGCCAATACGTTGCGCCAGCAGCCAGGACTCGTAATCGAAAGACTGCGGATTGACCAGGCCATGCGGCCGCTTGAGACGCACTGCCAGGCGCCAGGTCTCGCCGGCCCGCAGCTCGGGGCCGCCATACCAGGCCAGGCGCAGTCGTTGCGGCAACCGGGCACGCCGCGACTCGGCCTGCTGCAGTTGAAACCTGACCACCCCATCGCGCAAGTCGGGTAGGCCGACCACCCGCCCCTGCAGCCACAGAGTACGGCCATCGAGCTCCGGCGCCAGCCTGTCGTCCAGCGCCGACTGCGCCGAGATACCGGCCCAGCTGAGACCAAACAGGAAGAATGCCAGGGGATAACTGCGAAATGGCAGCAACATCAGCCCCAGGACCGGCAGCAGCCATAACAGCCAGACGGGCGGTAAAGTCGGCAAAAATCGTAGCAGGAGCAAACCCGCTACCAGCGCTGACATCCCTGTGCGCATAACCCCTCACTCCTTGAGATCCGCTTCCGTGGACCCAACCCAACAACCGACGCTCACTTATTTGCTGTGACAAAGTCTGAAAGCGGCTCGCCTTGAATCGGTGCATAATATCGGCGCTTTTAGCCTGCCAGAGAGCCCCGATGCCGCGTCGTTTTTTCAAACGCTACATGCCTCACCCGGACCGCATCAAGGCCAGCAAGTCCCTGCGCTTTCTCGGCGCCCTGATTCACGACCCCAATCTCTGGCACCTCAACCGCCACTCGGTGGCGCGCGCCGTGGCCATTGGCCTGTTCTGGGCGATGATGCCCATGCCGCTGCAAATGGTCGCCGCTGCGCTGGTCGCTATTCCCGCACGCGCCAATCTGCCCATTTCCGTTGGACTGGTCTGGCTGACCAACCCGATCACCATGCCGCCGGTGTTCTATTGCAGCTACAAATTCGGCGCCTGGATGACCAACACCCCCGCCCTGCGCATGCCCGACCAGATCACCCTGAGCTGGGTCGGGCATATGCTGCAGACCCACTGGCAGCCTCTGCTCCTCGGTTCTTTCGTGCTCGGCTTGCTCTTTGCTGCACTGGGCTACCTGGTCACCAACAGCTACTGGCACTGGTGGGTACGGCGCAGCTGGCGCAAGCGCCAGGAACAACGCCGCAACAACAGGCCGGATAATTGAAAGCAAAAAGCCGTTACTCGAGTAACGGCTTTTTGCTTTCAGAGAGACTAGCTCATTCGTAGCGCAAGGCTTCCGCCGGCTGGATACCCGCCGCACGCCAAGAGGGATAGAGGGTCGCGAGAAAACTCAGGGCAAAGGCCGCGCCGCAGATCAGCAGCACATCGGCAAGCAGCAATTCGGACGGCAGGTTGCTGATGAAGTAGACATCCGAGCTGAGTACCTGCTGACCGCTGAGACGCTCGATCCAGCCGACCAACTGGCTGACATTCAGCGCCGCCACGATGCCCAGCGCGGCGCCAATCAGCGTGCCGACCACCCCGATCACCGTGCCCTGCACCATGAAGATGCCCATGATCTGCCCAGGGGTCGCGCCCAGGGTACGCAGGATGGCGATATCCGCCCCCTTGTCGGCGACCACCATGATCAAGGTGGCAATGATATTGAAGGCAGCCACCGCCACGATCAGCAGCAACAGCAAGCCGATCATGGTCTTTTCCATCTTCATGGCACTGAACAGACTGCCCTGGGTCAGCGTCCAGTCGCTGGCTCGATAGCCCTCGCCCAGCTCGTTGACGATGGCAGCCGACACCTGCGGCGCCTGATACAAATCCTGCAATTTCAAGCGCACACCGGGCACCTGGCCAGGCTGCAAGCGCTGGATCTGCGCAGCATCGGCGACATGCAGCAGGGCCAGCGAGCCGTCCAGCTCGGCACCGACCTTGAACACCCCGACCACATTGACCGCCTGCATCCGCGGCGTGATGCCACCGGGCACCGAACTGGCCTCGGGCACGATCAGCGCCAAGCGGTCGCCGAGCTTCAGTTGAAAGCGCCGGGCGGTGATTTCGCCGATCACCACACCGAACTCACCGGCCTGCAGATCGCCCAGACGACCCTGGGTCATGTGCTCGGCAATGATCGATACCTGCGACTCCAGCGCGGGATCGATGCCCTGCAACTGAATCGGCTGCATCGCGCCGCGGTAGGACAGCATGCCTTCCAGCTCGGCAAAGGGCACGGCGGCCAACACTTGCGGATTGCGCTTGGCAGCCGCGGCCACCGCCTGCCAATCGTCCAGCGGCTGGTCCCCGAAGATCGCCGCATGCGGCACCATGCCAAGGATCCGCGAGCTCATTTCCTTCTGAAAACCATTCATCACCGACAGCACCACGATCATTGCCAATACGCCCAGGGCGAGGCCGATCATCGAAGTCAGGGAGATAAAGGAAATGAAATGGTTGCGCCGCTTGGCGCGGGTGTAGCGGGTACCGATGTACAGACTCAGAGGGCGAAACATCAGGCGGCCACCAACTTGCCGTCTTCCAGGCGCAGGATACGATCCATCTGCTGAGCCAGTTCCAGGTCGTGGGTCACCACCAGGAAGGCAGTGCGCGACGCGCTGCTCAATTCCCGCATGAGATCCTGAATGCCCTGGGCGGTGTGATGATCGAGGTTGCCGGTAGGCTCATCGAGCAGCACCAGCCCCGGTCGATTGACCAGGGCCCGGGCAATGGCCACGCGCTGGCGCTCGCCACCGGACAGCTCCGCCGGCTTGTGCGCCAGGCGATGGCCGAGCCCGACCCGTTCGAGCAGCGCAGTCGCCCGCTGACGCGCCTCGGCAATCGGCGTGCGCCCGATCAGCAGTGGCATGCAGACGTTTTCCAGCGCCGTGAACTCCGGCAACAGGTGATGGAACTGATAGACGAAACCCAGCGAGCGGTTGCGCAGCAGACCACGCGCCTTCTCGCTCAGCGCCGACAGCTCCTCGCCCGCCAGCCAGACGCTGCCGGTACTGGGCGTATCCAGACCACCGAGCATATTCAGCAAGGTGCTCTTGCCCGAGCCCGAACTACCGACTATCGCCACCCGCTCGCCGGGGTGCAGTTCCAGCTGCAGGCCTTCCAGCACCACCACCGACTGCGGACCTTCCTCGTAGCTTTTGCCAAGATTGCGGCAACTCAACACAGCACTCTCTTGCATAACCTGATCACTCATAACGCAGTGCCTCCGCGGGCTGGGTGCGCGCCGCGCGCCAGGCCGGATAAAGGGTGGCGAGAAAACTCAGAACCAGCGCAGCGGCGCAGACCAGCAGTACATCCGCGAGCATCAGTTGCGATGGCAGGTAGTCGATGAAATAGACGTCGGCGTTGAGAAAGCGCATGCCCAGGGCACGCTCCAGCGCCGCGATACCGGCACTGACATTGAGTGCCGCGAAGATCCCCAGCAGCGCGCCGATAAGGGTGCCAACCACGCCGATCACCGTACCCTGGACCATGAAGATGGCCATGATTTGCCCAGGCGTAGCACCGAGGGTGCGCAGGATGGCGATGTCGCCCTTCTTGTCCGTCACCACCATGACCAGCGTCGAGATGATGTTGAACGCGGCGACTGCGACTATCAGCAGCAGCAGCAGGCCGATCATGGCCTTCTCCATGCGGATCGCCTGATACAGGTTGCCGTGGGTGCGGGTCCAGTCGCGGGCGTAATATTCACGCTCGCCCAGGGACTGGGCCAACTCCCAGGCCGTGCGCGGCGCCTGGAACAGATCGGCGACTTTCAGGCGGATGCCCTGTACCTGACCCGCCTGGCGGCGCTGCAAGCGCGCCAGATCCTGCACATGGGTCATTGCCACGTAGCCATCGATCTCCCCGGCGCCGACATGAAAGATGCCCACCACAGTGAAACGCTTGAGCCGCGGAAACATGCCCGCCGGCGTTACTGTGACTTCGGGCGCGACAAAGGTGATCTTCTCGCCCAGGCTCACGCCCAGCTTGGCGGCGGCCTTGTCGCCGATGACGATGCCAAAGGCGCCGGCTTCGAGGTCTTGCAAGCGGCCTTGCTGGAAGAAATCGCCAATGATAGAAACCTTCGCTTCCTCGAGCGGATCGACGGCGTTGATCAATACCTTCTGCACCTTGCCCTCATGCGTGAGCAAGCCCTGCATCTGGCTGAATGGCGCGACGGCCAACACCTGCGGGTTCTCCAGCGCCTGGTCGGCGAGGCTGCGCCAATCATCGATGGGGGTCGCCGACTCGACGGTGGCATGGGGCACCATGCCGAGCACGCGGGTGCGCATCTCATGATCGAAGCCGTTCATCACCGACAGCACCACAATCATCACAAGCACACCGAGTGCCAGCCCGATCATCGAGGTCAGGGAAATAAAGGAGACGAAGTGATTGCGGCGTTTGGCGCGTGTGTAACGCGTACCTATATATACGAACAGGGGTCTGAACATGTCGGGGGCTGATTCGAGGGAAAGAGGAACGTCCTTGTGGCGGGGCCCGGCCAGCGGCCTTACACTCAGACCACTACTGCTGCCATGGGTTCGCCATGTCGATTCAAGATGAAGATGACCGCCGCGAATACTATCGTATCGACGATACGATCGCACTGGAATTCACCCCCCTGTCGGAAGCAGATGCGCTGGCCAGCGACGAACTTCACGACAGCTCGCCGCTGTTCAATCTGCTCAGTGAATTGCACCTGCTGGACTTCGAGTCACAGCACCTGTTGCGCCATATAAGCGAGCGCGACCGCACCCTGGCCAACTATCTGAAGGTGATCAACAAGCGCATCGACCTGCTCGGCCAGGCCGTCGCCCAGAGCCTGTTGCGCGACATCGGCACACCGCGGCGGGTCTGCCTGTCCGAGGGCGGCGTGAGCTTCATCAGCAGCCAAAACCTGGCCATCGACAGCCATCTGGCGATCAAGATAGTCCTGATGCCGCAGGCACTCGGCCTGCTGTTGCGGGCCAAGGTGATTCACTGCCAGGCGCTCAACGAACAACAGTTCGAGATCGGCACCGAGTTTGAAGCCTTGACCGACGCCCAGCGCCAGTTGCTGGCCCGGCATATCCTCCAGCGCCAAGCCCTGGAGCGCCGCCAGGCCCGTGAACAGCCCCAGCCTTAATGACGAGAAGCCCATGCCACGCCTTTTTCTGGCCCTGATCCTGTGCCTGCCGTTTGGCGCTAACGCCGACACCCTGCTGATCCCCGTCGGCCAGCAAGGCGCCACTACCGTTCAACTGCCCCTGCGCGGCGAATCGCGGCGCTCGGTGCTGGAGCGTTTCGGCCTGGCCGATGAAGAACACCGCGCGGTCGGCAACCCACCGATTAGCCGCTGGGATTACCGCGAGTTCAGCGTGTACTTCGAGTTCGACCATGTGATCAACAGCGTGCGCCACCATCAGCCGCGCACCAGCGACTCTGCGAAGGAGCAACCGTGACCCTGATCTACGGCCACCGCGGCGCCAAAGGCGAAGCACCGGAAAACACCCTGACCAGCTTCCAGCAGTGTCTGGAGCATGGTGCGCGCCGCTGCGAACTGGACCTGCACCAGTCACGCGACGGCGAGTTGATGGTGATTCATGACCCGACCCTGAAACGCACCACCGGCCATCGCGGCAAGGTGGTCGAACACGACGCCGCTGACCTGGTGCGCTATGACGCCCGCAAAGGAGGACCCGGCTGGAAAACCCCCTGCCCGATTCCCCGCCTGGCCGAACTGTTCGAAAAGTGCGCCTTCGAGCACTGGCAACTTGAAGTCAAGAGCGCCTCCAAAGCCCGCGCGGCGAAGATGGTCGAAGCGATTGCCGAGCTGACCGCGCGCTATGACCTGACCGATCAAGTCACGGTCACCTCGAGCTCACGGGAAGTACTGAGTGCCCTCAAGCGGCTGGCACCGCAGCTTGCTCGTGGCCTGGTGGCGGAATACGCCTGGCTCGACCCGCTGAAAGTGGCCCAGCACTATGGCTGTAACCTGCTGGCGTTGAACTGGACCCTGTGCACCCCGGAACGCCTGCTGAAAGCACAGAAAGCCGGCTTGCATGTCTCGGTCTGGACGGTCAACGAACCGGCACTGATGCGCCGACTCGCCGATTTCGGTGTGGACAGCCTGATTACCGACTTTCCCGGTTTGGCGGTGCAAACCCTGGGCAGCACGTAGGGTCTACCCGGCCCGCCCCACCCTTGCACTCGACTATTGCCCCCTACAAGGCAGGCAATAAAAAACCGGCCACACAAGGCCGGTTTTTTATTGCTGCCTGGTCAGAAACTCTCCCGGTTCGGCCAGCGCCACGCCGAGGAGTCACTGAACGGATCTTCCCCGACCGGCTCAGGCCACCGGTCGGAGCCGTTCAAAAAAGCCGGTTGAGGCCGTCGAACGCCGCCACCCGATAGGCTTCGGCCATGGTCGGGTAGTTGAAGGTGGTGTTGACGAAGTACTTGAGGCTGTTGGCCTCACCCTTCTGGTTCATGATCGCCTGGCCGATGTGCACGATCTCCGAAGCCTGATAACCGAAGCAATGCACGCCGAGTACCTCGAGCGTCTCGCGGTGGAACAGGATCTTCAGCATGCCCACCGGCTCGTTGGAGATCTGCGCCCGCGCCATGCTCTTGAAGAACGCCTTGCCCACTTCGTAAGGAATCTTGGCTTGGGTCAGCTCGCGCTCGTTCTTGCCGATCGAGCTGATCTCCGGGATGGTGTAGATACCGGTCGGGACATCGTCGACGAAACGCCAGCTGTCGTTCTCGACGATATTGCCCGCGGCCGAACGCCCCTGGTCGTAGGCCGCACTGGCCAGACTCGGCCAACCGATCACGTCACCCGCGGCGAAGATATTCGACACTTCGGTGCGGTAATTCTGGTCGACCTCGATCTGCCCACGACTGTTGACCTTGATGCCGATGTTTTCCAGGCCCAGCTGGTCGGTGTTGCCGGTCCGGCCGTTACACCAGAGCAAGGCGTCGGCCTTGATCTTCTTGCCCGACTTGAGATGCAGAACCACCCCGTTATCCACACCTTCGATGCTCTCGTACTCTTCGTTGTGACGAATCAGTACGTTGCTGTTGCGCAGGTGATAGCTGAGCGCATCGGAAATTTCCGCATCGAGGAAGCTCAGCAATTGGTCACGATTGTCGATCAGATCGACCAGCACACCGAGACCGCTGAAAATAGACGCATATTCGCAACCGATGACCCCGGCCCCATAGATAATCAGCCGCCGCGGCGTGTGGCTGAGGGTCAAAATGGTGTCGCTCTCGTACACCCGCGGATGGTTAAAATCGACATCCGCCGGACGATAGGGGCGCGAGCCGGTAGCAATGATGACCTGCTTGGCCACCAACTTTTCCACCACGCCATTGGCGCAGACCACCTCGATGGTCTGCTCATCGGCAAAGCTGCCCGTGCCGAAGAACAGGTCGATGCGATTGCGCGCGTAGTAACCGGTGCGCGAGGCCACCTGCTTGGTGATCACCCGCTCGGCACTTTTCAGCACATCGGGGAAGGAAAACCAGCGCGGTTCGCCGATCTGACGAAACATCGGGTTGGTATTGAATTGCATGATCTGGCGCACCGAATGGCGCAACGCCTTGGACGGGATGGTGCCCAGGTGGGTGCAGTTGCCACCGACCTCGCGACGGCTATCGACCACCGCCACCTTGCGCCCCGCCTTGGCGGCGTTCATTGCCGCGCCCTCGCCCGCCGGGCCCGAACCCAACACCACTACGTCGTAGTTGTAGACCGCCATGTTTACTCCTTCAGATCACACCGGAGCACTTATGGCGCACTCTCGGCAGGGCCAGCGCTGCATCTGGGCAGCCTGGCTATCAATACGTGTTCGACACAGCCTGACATGCCGGCCGGCGAATGGCGATTAGCGCTTGGTCGCGTCGTAGGCCAGTGCACTGGTGCCGGCCTGCGGCGCGCTGTTGACCTCTTCGCACTTCTCGCGGCTACCGCCGCAAATCGAGCACTCTTTCTCGATACCCAGATTGGCGATGCCACCACAGGAACCGGCAATCGGTTTACGCCCCATGATCACGCCAACTGCCATCAACGACACCACCAACAGCATGGTGAAAAATACGATCAACCAAATCATTGCTCTTCTCCTGCAGCGAACAGCTGCTCGAAAGCCATGGTACTCCGTGTGACGAAGCCCTCGCCCTCACGGGTCACGAAAAACGCGGCGATGCCGGCCTGCTCGGCGTAGGTCAAACCTCGCTCCGGCCCCAGCACCATCAACACTGTAGACAAGCCATCGGCGCGTAAGGTCGACGGATCGGCGACCGTCACCGCAGCCAGCGTATGAGTGATGGGCGCACCGGTTTGCGGATCGAGCGTATGCGAGTAGCGCACGCCGTTTTCCTCGAAATAATTACGGTAATCACCCGAGGTGGAAATGCCATAACCATCCAGCTGCAGAACCTTCTGTGCCACCCGCTGATCATCGCGCGGCGCCTCGATGGCGATGCGCCAGGGCTGCCCGTCCGGCTTCTTGCCCGCGCCCTTGAGCTCTCCGGTAACATCCACCAGGTAACTGCCGACACCCAACTCGGCCAGGCGACCGACGATTCTTTCGACCGTATAACCCGCGGCGATACTGTTGAGATCCAGTTGCAGATCGACATCCTTGCACAGCTGCTGCCCCTCTATGCGCAGGTGCCGATAGCCACTACGCAGTCGCGCCTCGGCCAGTTGCTCGGCGCTCGGCACACGCTCGACCCGCGCCTGTGGACCGAAGCCCCACAGATCGAGCAACGGCTCGAGGGTCGGATCGAAAGCACCGCCACTTTCCCGGGCCAGTTGCAGCCCCGTGCGCACAACTTCGAGCATCCCAGCGGGAACCGTCATACAGCTGCCCGCCGGCGCCCGGTTGAACGCCGAGATGACGGAGTCCTCGCGGTAGGTGGACATCTGCTGATCGACTTCGGCCAGGATCGCCTCGGTCTCGGCCTTGAGGGTTAGCGCATCGGCGACACCCTCACCGGTGACATATTTGACCGAGTAGGTGCTGCCCATGGTCGGGCCACCGAACTCTTCGACCTGCTCAGAATGCAAACAGCCCGTTAGAGCTGCCGCAAAAGCGACAGCGATAACGGGCTGGAATATCGCAAACGTCATGCTTAGCCGCCGAAGTCGTCGAGCAGGATATTCTCCTCCTCCACACCCAGGTCGACCAGCATCTTGATCACGGCAGCGTTCATCATCGGCGGGCCACACATGTAGAACTCGCAATCTTCCGGAGCCGGATGCTCCTTCAGGTAGTTCTCGAACAGCACGTTGTGGATAAAGCCTTTCATCCCGGTCCAGTTGTCTTCCGGCAGCGGGTCGGACAACGCCAGGTGCCACTTGAAGTTGGGGTTCTCCGCCTGCAGCTGGTCGTACTCTTCGACGTAGAAGGCTTCACGCATGGAGCGCGCGCCGTACCAGAAGCTGATCTTGCGCGTCGACTTCAGGCGCTTGAGCTGGTCGAAGATGTGCGAACGCATCGGCGCCATGCCGGCACCACCGCCGACGAAGACCATCTCGGCATCGGTCTCCTTGGCGAAGAACTCGCCGAACGGACCGTAGACGTCGATCTTGTCACCCGGCTTGAGACTGAACACATAGGAGCTCATCTTGCCCGGCGGCAGATCGTCCTTGCCCGGCGGCGGCGAAGCGATACGGATATTGAACTTCACCAGACCGACTTCTTCCGGGTAGTTGGCCATGGAGTAGGCACGAATCACCGTCTCCTCGACCTTGGACACGTACTTCCACTGGTTGAACTTGTCCCAATCGCCGCGATATTCCTCCTGGATATCGAAGTCCTTGTAATGCACCTCGTGCGGCGGACATTCCAGCTGTACATAGCCGCCGGCGCGGAAGTCGACGTTCTCGCCTTCCGGCAATTTCAGCGTCAGCTCCTTGATGAAGGTGGCCACGTTCGGATTGGACAACACCGTACATTCCCACTTCTTCACGCCGAAAACTTCTTCCGGCACCTCGATCTTCATATCCTGCTTGACCGGGGTCTGGCAGGACAGGCGCCAGCCAGCCTTGGCTTCGCGGCGGGTGAAGGCGGCTTCTTCGGTCGGCAGCATTTCGCCGCCACCGCTTTCCACTAGACACTTGCACTGGGCGCAGGTACCGCCGCCACCACAGGCTGACGACAGAAAGATATTGTTGGCCGCCAGGGTCTGCAGCAACTTGCCACCGGCCGGCACCACAATGGTTTTTTCGCCATTGATCTCGATGCTCACGTCACCGCTGGAAACCAGCTTGGCGCGCGCAGCGATAATGATCAGCACCAACGCCAGCACAATGCCGGTGAACATGCCGATCGCGATGAAAATCTCGAAATTGATCATCTATTCATCCCTTCCTTACAACTGCACGCCGGAGAAGGACATGAAGCCCAGAGACATCAGACCGATGGTGATAAAGGTGATGCCCAGCCCCTGAAGACCCGCTGGCACGTCACTGTACTTGAGCTTCTCGCGAATCCCCGCCAGAGCGGCAATCGCCAACGCCCAGGAGACACCGGCACCGACACCATAGACGGTGCTTTCCGCCAGGTTGTAGTCGCGCTCAACCATGAACAGCGAGCCGCCCATGATCGCGCAGTTCACCGTGATCAACGGCAGAAACACCCCGAGCGCGTTGTACAGCGAGGGCACGTATTTATCCAGGGTCATCTCGAGGATCTGTACGATCGCCGCGATCACGCCGATAAAGGTCAGCAGGCCGAGGAAGCTGAGGTCGACTTGCGGATACCCCGCCCAGGCCAAGGCGCCGTCTTTAAGCAGATTGGTGTAGATCAGGTTGTTCACCGGCATGGTGATACCCAACACCACGACCACGGCAATGCCGAGGCCTATGGCGGTTTCGACCTTTTTCGAGATGGCGATGAAGGTACACATGCCGAGGAAGAACGCCAGGGCCATGTTCTCGACGAACACCGCTCGGACGAACAGGCTGATGTAGTGTTCCATTAGTAGGCCTCCTTGCTGGATACCTGAGGCGCCATCTTGAAGCTCGGCTTCTCGACCTGGTCTTTCTTCCAGGCGCGGATGCCCCAGATAAACAGGCCGATCAGGAAGAACGCCGAAGGTGGCAGCAGCAGCAAGCCGTTAGGCTGGTACCAGCCGCCGTCGTTGATCACCGGAATGATCTCGTAACCCATCAGTTTGCCGGCACCGAACAACTCACGAATGATGCCCAGAGCGATCAGCATGGCGCTGTAACCGAGACCGTTGCCGATACCGTCGAAGAACGACAGCACCGGCGGGTTCTGCATGGCGAAGGCTTCTGCACGGCCCATCACGATGCAGTTGGTGATGATCAGACCGACGAATACCGACAGCTGCTTGGACAGACTGAAGGCATAGGCCTTGAGCACCTGATCCACCACGATGACCAGGGACGCAATGATCACCATCTGCACGATCATGCGGATCGAGCCCGGGATCTGGCTGCGGATCATCGAAATGAACAGGTTGGAGAAACCGGTCACCAGAGTCAGCGCCGCAGACATCACCAGCGCGGTTTTCAGGTTCGAGGTCACCGCCAGGGCGGAGCAGATACCGAGGATCTGCAGGCCGATGGGGTTGTTATTGAAGATCGGATCCAGCAGTACTTGTTTGATCGTAGGTTGCGACATGATCAAGCCTCCCCTGCGCGCAGGTTCGCGATAAACGGACCGAAGCCATTCTGGCCGAGCCAGAACTTCAGCAGGTTGTCCACCCCTTTACTGGTCAGGGTAGCGCCCGCCAAGCCATCGACTTGGTGCTCAGCCTTGGGGCCTTGCGGGTCTACGCCGCCCTTGACGATTTCCACGGCCAGCTTGCCGCTGTCGTCGAACAGGGTTTTACCCGGCCACTGGCCTTTCCATTTCGGGTTATCCACTTCGCCGCCAAGACCCGGGGTCTCGCCATGCTGGTAGAAGCCCATGCCGACCACGGTGTTCAAGTCGCCTTTTACCGCGATGAAACCGTGCAGGGTCGACCACAGACCGTAGCCACGCACCGGCAGGATCAGGGTGTCGACCTGACCATCCTTCTCCACCACATAAACAGTGCTGAAACGTTCCTGGCGTTTGATCCCGGCGATGTCTTCACTGCCCGGCAGCACGCTGGAGAGCTTCGGATCCTTCGAGGCCTTCAACGGATCGAAGGTCACCGGGTCCTGGGCATCGGAGAACTTGCCGCTCTCCAAGTCGACCAGTTTGGCGCTGATAGTGCCTTTGAACAGCTCTTTGACTTCGCGCGCCGACATATTCGCCTCGCCCAGACCGGCGATCGCCAGAATGCTGCGCTGCTTATCCAACAGACGGTTGTCCAACTGGGTCGGCTTGAGCGCCACTGCGGCACCGGCGACGAACACCGAGCACACCAGGCAGACCAACAGGGCCACCGTCAGGGTGCGGGCGGTGGATTCTTTTTGACTAGACATTGCGTGCCAGCCTCCGCTTGATATTGGCTTGAACGACGAAGTGGTCGATCAGCGGTGCGAACAGGTTGGCGAACAGAATCGCCAGCATCATGCCTTCCGGGAACGCAGGGTTGACCACACGGATCAACACCACCATGACACCGATCAAGGCACCGAAAATCCACTTGCCGGTATTGGTCATGGACGCCGATACCGGATCGGTGGCCATAAAGAACATACCGAAGGCAAAGCCACCGACCACCAGATGCCAGTGCCAGGGCATGGCGAACATCGGATTGGTTGTCGAACCCAGGGCGTTGAACAGCAGGCTAAGGCCGACCATGCCCAACATCACCCCGGCGACGATGCGCCAGGAAGCGATCTTGGTGATCAACAGCACACCGCCGCCGATCAGGATCGCCAGGGTGCTGGTTTCACCCAGGGAGCCGTGAATGGTGCCGACGAAGGCGTCCATCCAGGTAATGCCCTGGCCAATCACGTTTTCGATCCCGCCGGACGCGGCCAGGCTCAGCGCAGTGGCACCGGCGAAGCCGTCGACCGCGGTCCAGACCGCATCGCCGGACATCTGCGCCGGGTAGGCGAAGAACAGGAAGGCACGGCCGGTCAGCGCCGGGTTGAGGAAGTTCTTGCCGGTACCGCCGAACACTTCCTTGCCGATCACCACACCGAAGCTGATGCCCAGGGCAACCTGCCACAGCGGAATGCTTGGCGGCAGAATCAGCGCGAACAACACCGAGGTAACGAAGAACCCTTCGTTGACTTCATGCTTGCGGATCGAGGCAAACAACACTTCCCAGAAACCGCCGACGATGAAGATCACGCCGTAAACCGGCAGGAACCATGCCGCACCCTGGACGAAGTTGTCCCACAGGCTATTGGGGTCGAAACCGGCAAAGGCGCTGATGAACGCGAAGTGCAAGCCTTCCTGACTCGCCAACAGCTCGGGGCTCTGGGCGAAAATCTGGTTGGCCTGGTAGCCGGTGTTCCACATACCGAAGAACATCGCCGGGAAGGTACAGACCCAGACGGTGATCATCATGCGCTTGAGGTCGATGCCGTCACGCACATGGGCGGTGGTTTTGGTCACGCTGCCGGGGCGATAGAAGAACGTATCGATGGCCTCGTACAAGGCATAGAACTTCTCGTACTTGCCGCCCTTCTCGAAGTTGTGCTCGATTTTATCGAGGAATGCACGAATACCCATGGGTTAACCCTCCTTTTCGATGCGGGCGAGGTTATCGCGCAGGATCGGGCCATATTCGTATTTGCCGGCACAGACATAGGTGCACAACGCCAGATCTTCTTCGTCGAGTTCCAGACAGCCCAGTTTCTGGGCCATCTCGGTGTCGCCAACGATCAGGTAGCGCAGCAATTGCGTCGGCAGAACGTCCAGCGGCATCACTTCCTCGTAGTTGCCGACCGGCACCATGGCGCGCGGGCTGCCATTGGTGGTGGTGGAGAAGGCGAACTTCTTCGCCGCCGACAGCTTGGAAACGAAGATATTCAGCACCGAATGCTTGTTCACCCCGGCCCGCAGGTAATGCAGCATCTCGCGGTCGTTACCTTCAGCCAGACACGACACCTGCAGGTGGTAACGCCCCAGGTAGGCAAAAGCGCCGTAGGCGGTACGTCCGCCCAGCACCGAACCGGAAACCACGCGGTTATAACCAGGCTGCAACTGACCGACGGTCAGCTCGTCCAGATTGGCACCCAGGCGAGTACGCAGCAGACGCGGTTGCTCGACCACCGGACCGGCCAGGGCAACTACGCGCTCGACCCATAACTGCCCGGTCGCGAATAGCTTGCCAACGGCAATAACGTCCTGATAGTTGATCGACCAGACACTCTTGCTGGCACTGACCGGATCGAGAAAGTGGATATGGGTGCCCGGCAGACCAGCCGGATGCGGACCGGCAAACGTCTCGGTCTGCACCTTGCTCAGTTGCTCCCCCGGCAGACTGCCGCCTTCGGCCTTGCACAGGAAGACCTTGGCCAGATTGCTCAACACCTTGAGACCGTTTTCGAAATCAGCGGCATATTCGCCGATGACCACGGCCGGATCGGCCGCCAACGGCTGGGTGTCCATGGCCGTGACGAAAATCGAGCTGGGCTGCGCGTCTACCGCAGGCACCTTGCTGAATGGACGAGTGCGCAACGCGGTCCAGAGACCGGACTGCTGCAGGTTTTCGCGAACCTGCACATCACTCAACCCGTCCAGCTGCGTCAACGGATAGCTGGCGAAGGTGACCTGCTCATCACCGTCCAGGTCGATCACCAGCGACTGCAGCACGCGCTTCTCGCCGCGATGAATAGCACTGACCACCCCGGCGCCCGGCGCAGTGTAATCAACCCCTGGCAACCTCTTATCGGAGAACAGTACCTGACCGAGTTTGACTCGATCGCCGACCTGCACCTGCATCGTCGGCTTCATGCCGTGATAATCGAAGCCGACGACGGCGACACTGCGTACCGGCCTTGCAGCCTCTATACGCTGCGCCGGCGCGCCTGTTATGGGCAAATCAAGCCCATGTTTCAATTTGATCATAGGTTTGCCTAACCACTGATTTATAAGCTTTTTTTAGAATACGGGCGGCATCTGGATGCTTAATAGCCATATCCACACCAATATTGCTATTGACGTGGATAATGATGCCGAGCGCGGGTAAAAAATCCGCTTGATTATAAAGACGCGCCCCTCAACTGACCACCCAAGCGCTTGCTTATTTTGGGTTTTCCGTAACAGGGCACAACAGTCCAAACTTGACTGGAATCATTGCACGGGTGCAATGACATGTACCCCGCTGCCCGGAGTCATTGCATGCACAAACTACTGGTGCTTAGCACCTTGCTCCTGTTCAGCCCCGCCCTGCTCGCCGACCCCGGCGAGCGTTTACGTGAGGCGAACTTCGCCGCCCAGGCGACCCTGGGGCAAGCCAGCCTGGAGCGCAAGAACCAAAGCGTTCTGCGCTACCTGTGGGTCGACGTCTACGCCGCCGCCCTCTATGCAGAACCCAAGGTCAGCGCCGCCCAGGCCCTTGACCGGCAACGCAGCAAACGCCTGGAACTCTATTACTTCCGAAAAATCCAGCGCGACGACGTAATCAAGGCCGCCTGGACCACGCTGAGCAGGCAACATGACACTGCCACGCTAGCGCGCCTGCGCAGCGACCTGGACGCCTTGCATGCAAGCTTCCAGGACATCGACCCGGGCGACCGCTACGCCCTCAACTACACCGCTGCCAGCGGGTTGAGCCTGGAACGCAACGGCAAGATCGCCTTTACCAGCACCGACCCGGAACTGGCCAGCGCCTACCTGGGCATCTGGCTGGCGCCCAACGGGCTGTCGGACAGCCTGCGCAGCGGCCTGCTCGACGACTGACCGACAAGCCTGGATAAAAAAAGCCCATGGGAGCCGAAGCTCTTCGCAGGAACAGGGGGGGTATTTTGGCCCGTTAGCCATTGCAGCAACCAATTGGGGCTTAGCCATAAAAAACGGGAGCCGAGGCTCCCGTTTTTTTCAATTGCCGCTAGCGCTTAGCGCGGAAAAGCCGGCGGATTGACTCCAACCATATCTTCCATGACGCGAACCACCTGACAGCTATAGCCAAACTCGTTGTCGTACCAAACGTACAGGACAACACGATTGTCATTGCAGATGGTCGCTTCGGCATCCACTACGCCGGCGTGACGCGAACCGACGAAGTCGGTGGAGACCACTTCCTGGGAATTGACGAAGTCGATCTGCTTGTGCAGATCCGAGTGCAGCGCCATGTAGCGCAGATACTCGTTCATCTCTTCGCGGGTTGCGGGCTTTTCCAGGTTCAGGTTGAGGATGGCCATGGACACGTTCGGCGTCGGCACGCGAATGGCGTTGCCGGTCAGCTTGCCCTTGAGCACCGGCAAGGCCTTGGCAGCAGCAGTGGCAGCCCCGGTCTCGGTGATCACCATGTTCAGCGCAGCACTACGGCCACGACGACTGCCCTTGTGGAAGTTGTCGATCAGGTTCTGATCGTTGGTGTACGAGTGCACGGTTTCGACGTGACCGTTGATGATGCCGTACTTGTCATTCACCGCCTTGAGCACCGGCACGATGGCGTTGGTGGTGCAGGAGGCCGCGGAAACAATCTTGTCGTCGGCGGTGATGTCGCCATGGTTGATGCCATGCACGATGTTCTTCAGCGCACCCTTGCCTGGAGCCGTCAGCACCACGCGATCGATGCCCGGACAGGCCAGATGCTGGCTCAAACCCTCGGCATCACGCCACACACCGGTGTTATCCACCAGCAGCGCGTTGTCGATGCCGTACTCGGTGTAATCCACTTCGCTGGGCGACTTGGCATAAATCACCTGGATCAGATTGCCATTGGCGGTGATGGTGTTGTTTTCCTCGTCGACGACGATGGTGCCGTCGAACGGACCGTGCACCGAGTCACGCCGCAACAGGCTGGCGCGCTTGTCCAGGTCGTTCTCTGCACCCTTGCGCACGACAATCGCACGCAGGCGCAGGCCATCACCACCACCGGTTTTCTCGATCAGGATGCGCGCCAGCAGACGGCCGATACGGCCGAAACCATAGAGCACCACATCGGTGCCCTTGCGGGCCACGACATTCTGCTGACCGGCTACCGGCTCCAGCTCGTCGCGCACGAACTGCTCGATGCTGCGGCCATTGGCCTCGTCCAGGTACTTGGCCATCATCCGGCCCAGATCCACGGAAGCAGCGCCCAGCTTGAGCTCGCTCATGGTCTTGAGCATTGGGAAAGTGTCATGCACCGACAGCTCGGCATCGCCATCCAGACGATGGCGGGCGTAGCGATGGGCTTTGAGAATCTGAATGACCGAACGGTTGATCAGGCTACGACCGTAGATCGAGGTGACTACGTTGTTGTTGCGGTAGAGTTGACCAATCAAGGGAATCATCGCTTCTGCGAGGGCTTCACGATCGATCCACTCACCGAGACACTGGTCGGGCTTCTGATTCACGGGCAGTACCTTCCACATGTAGGGGCTGAAAAAAGGGGCTACATTATGACGGCGTAGACAATCGCCGGCAATCTGCAACGGACGAAACACTGACAGCAACCAGCGCGGATAGTTACAATCGCGGGCCCTGTCGCCATGCCCGTGAGCCGCCCGTGTCCGTACTGCGTCTACCGTCCCTGCCCGCCACCGCCGGGAAACAGCACTGGGGCAACCTGCCCGGTGCCGCATTGAGCCTGGCGATTGCCGAAACTGCCAGCGCTGCCAAGCGCTTTACCCTGCTGCTGACTGCCGACAGCCAGAACGCCGAGCGCCTGCAGCAGGAACTGAGCTTTTTCGCCCCGGAGCTGCCGGTTCTGCATTTCCCCGACTGGGAAACCCTGCCCTACGACCTGTTTTCACCGCATCAGGACATCATCTCGCAGCGCATTGCCGCACTCTATCGCCTGCCAGAGCTGAAACATGGCGTTCTGGTAGTGCCAATCACCACCGCCCTACATCGCCTGGCCCCCAAGCGCTTCCTGCTCGGCAGCAGCCTGGTGCTGGACGCTGGCCAGAAGCTCGATGTCAACGACATGCGCACCCGCCTGGAAGCGGCGGGCTATCGCTGCGTCGACACGGTTTACGAACACGGCGAATTCGCCGTGCGCGGTGCCCTGATCGACCTGTTCCCGATGGGCAGTGACCAGCCGTATCGCATCGACTTGTTCGACGACGAGATCGAGACCCTGCGCACCTTCGACCCGGAAACCCAGCGTTCGATCGACAAGGTCGAGTCGATCAAGCTGCTGCCGGCCCGCGAATTTCCGCTGGAGAAAAAGGCCGTCAGCGATTTTCGCGGACGCTTTCGCGAACGCTTCGATGTCGACTTCCGCCGCTGCCCGATCTATCAGGACCTGTCCACCGGCATCACCCCGGCCGGCATCGAGTACTACCTGCCGCTGTTTTTCGAAGAAACCGCGACCCTGTTCGACTACCTGCCGCAGGACACTCAGGTATTTTCCCTGCCCGGCGTGGAAAAAGCCGCCGAGCACTTCTGGAACGATGCACGCAATCGCTATGAAGAGCGCCGGGTCGACCCCGAACGCCCACTGCTACCGCCGGCCGACATCTTCCTGCCGGTGGAAGACTGCTTCGCCCGCCTGAAAGACTGGCCACGGGTCGTCATCAGCCAGGAAGACATCGAACCGGGCGTCGGCCGCCAGCGCTTCAACGCACAACCCTTGCCCGACCTGGCGATCCAGGCCAAGGCCAGCGACCCCCTGGCCGCCCTGCGCCGCTTTATCGAAGAGTATCCGGGCCGCGTACTGTTCTGCGCCGAGTCCGCCGGGCGCCGCGAAGTACTGCTGGAACTGCTCGCCCGCCTCAAGCTAAAGCCCAGGGAAGTGGCCAGCTGGCCGGAATTCACCGCCAGCAAGGAGCGCCTGGGCATCACCATCGCCCCGCTCGACGACGGCCTGCTGCTCGACGACCTGGCCCTGATCGCCGAGAGCCCGCTGTTCGGTCAACGGGTGATGCAACGCCGCCGCCGCGAGAAGTCGCGCGACGGCGGCGACAACGTGATCAAGAACCTCACCGAACTGCGCGAAGGCGCGCCCGTGGTGCATATCGATCACGGCGTCGGTCGCTACCTGGGCCTGATCACCCTGGAAATCGACGGTCAGGCCGCCGAGTTCCTCGCCCTGATGTACGCCGAGGAAGCCAAGCTTTACGTTCCCGTGGCCAGCCTGCACCTGATCGCCCGCTACACCGGCAGCGACGACGCCCTGGCGCCGCTGCACCGCCTCGGCTCGGAAGCCTGGCAGAAAGCCAAGCGCAAGGCCGCCGAACAGGTGCGCGATGTGGCGGCCGAACTGCTCGACATCTATGCCCGCCGCGCCGCCCGCGAGGGCTATGCCTTCGCCGACCCGCAGCTCGACTACGTGACCTTCAGTGCCGGCTTCCCGTTCGAGGAAACCCCGGACCAGCAAACCGCCATCGATGCCGTGCGCGAGGACATGCTCTCGGCCAAGCCGATGGATCGCCTGATCTGCGGCGACGTCGGCTTCGGCAAGACCGAAGTGGCCATGCGCGCCGCCTTTATCGCCGTGCACAGCGGTCGCCAGGTCGCCGTACTGGTGCCGACCACCCTGCTCGCCCAACAGCACTACAACAGCTTTCGCGACCGCTTCGCCGACTGGCCGGTGAATGTCGAGGTGATGAGCCGCTTCAAGAGCACCAAGGAAGTCGCGAGCGCCATGCAGCAACTGAGCGAGGGCAAGGTCGACATCGTCATCGGCACCCACAAGCTGCTGCAGGGTGACGTCCAGTTCAACAACCTGGGCCTGGTGATCATCGACGAGGAACACCGTTTCGGCGTGCGCCAGAAGGAACAGCTCAAGGCCCTGCGCAGCGAGGTGGATATCCTCACCCTTACCGCCACACCAATTCCGCGCACCCTGAACATGGCCGTGGCGGGCATGCGCGACCTGTCGATCATTGCCACGCCGCCGGCGCGCCGCCTGTCGGTACGCACCTTCGTCATGGAGCAGAACAACCCGACCATCAAGGAAGCGCTGCTGCGCGAGCTGCTGCGCGGCGGCCAGGTCTATTACCTGCACAACGATGTGAAAACCATCGAGAAATGCGCCGCCGACCTCGCCGAACTGGTGCCGGAAGCGCGTATCGGCATCGGCCACGGGCAGATGCGCGAACGCGAGCTGGAACAGGTGATGGGCGATTTCTATCACAAGCGCTTCAACGTGCTGATCGCCTCGACCATCATCGAAACCGGCATCGACGTGCCCAGCGCCAACACCATCATCATCGAGCGCGCCGACAAGTTCGGCCTGGCCCAGCTGCACCAACTGCGCGGCCGGGTCGGCCGTAGCCACCACCAGGCCTACGCCTATCTGCTGACGCCGCCGCGCAAGCAGATGACCGACGACGCACAGAAGCGCCTCGAGGCCATCTCCGGCGCCCAGGACCTCGGCGCCGGCTTCCTCCTGGCCACCCACGACCTGGAGATCCGCGGTGCCGGCGAACTGCTCGGCGACGGCCAGAGCGGGCAGATCCAGGCGGTAGGCTTCACCCTCTATATGGAAATGCTCGAACGCGCGGCGAAATCCATCCGCAAGGGCGAGCAACCCAACCTTGATCAACCGCTGGGTGGCGGCCCGGAAATCAACCTGCGGGTAGCGGCGCTGATCCCGGAGGACTACCTGCCGGACGTGCATGCGCGACTGATCCTCTACAAGCGCATCGCCTCGGCTGCCGACGAAGACAGCCTGAACGAGCTGCAGGTGGAAATGATCGACCGCTTCGGCCTGCTGCCGGAACCGAGCAAGAATCTGGTGCGCCTGACCCTGCTGAAATTGCAGGCGGAAAAGCTTGGCATCAAAAAGGTCGACGCCGGCCCACAAGGCGGCCGCATCGAATTCGCCGCCGATACCTGTGTCGATCCCTTGACCCTGATCAAATTGATCCAGGGCGCGCCTGCCCGTTACAAGTTCGAAGGCGCCACACTGTTCAAATTCCAGGTGCCTATGGAGCGCCCGGAGCATCGATTCGACACCCTGGAAGCGCTATTCGAGCGCCTGACTCCCTCAGCCTAAAGGATTGACCCCATGCGCGCACTCCGCCCCCTGGTCTCGCTCTCGCTTATGTTGCTGTCACTACTGAGCACTAGCGCCGCCTTTGCCGAGGCCATGTACCAGGTTGAAGTGATCGTCTTCCGGCAAACAACCCAGCCACTTCCCGCCGCCCGCCCCGCCCCCGACGATTGGGCACAAGGTGCATTGCCGATCGACCCCAGTCAGGAACGCGCCACCACGCTAAACAATGAAGCGGGCAAACTCACCCCGGCTAACGGCTATAACGTACTGCTGCACAAAGCCTGGGCGCAGAACATTGGCGCCAGCCCGAGCCGAGTGGCGCTGAGCACCGGCAGCGAACAGTCCGGCCATTTCCCGGTCGAGGGCACCCTTGAGCTGAAACAGGATCGCCTTATCGACCTGAGCGCCAACCTGTGGGTTAATCGGTTCGATGACAGCGGTTGGCTCAGCAGCAGCGAACTGATCAAGCACAGCGTCCGCCTGCAGAGCGGCGAACTGACCTACCTCGATCACGGCAGCCTCGGGCTGCTGGTACGCATCAGCCCACTTTAAACGGTATGCATAGCGCCTTGCGCGGACAAAGAAAGGGTCGCGATAGCGACCCTCTTTATTCATTCACGGCCAATATGCTCAGCCGGCCAGCACATGGGCCAAGACGGCCTTGACCCGCCCCATGCCCTCGTCCAGGGCGCGCTCGATCGCGGCCATGGTAATCGATGCCGTGGATTTACCTGCCGCCGGGTTCACCACCAACGCCAGACAGGCATAAGGCAACGCCAGCTCGCGCGCCAGCACCGCCTCGGGCATGCCGGTCATGCCGACGATATCGCAACCGTCACGCTCCATTCGGGCGATCTCGGCAACCGTCTCCAGGCGCGGCCCCTGGGTGCAGCCATAGACCCCCTGAGCGCTGAAAGCGCAGCCCTCGGCAGACAGTGCCCCCGCCAGCTTTTCCCGCAACTCGGCATCGTAAGGGTGGCCGAAATCCACATGGGTGACATGCTCCAACTCACCCTCATAGAAGGTGTGCTCACGCCCCGAGGTGTAGTCGATGATCTGATGCGGCAGACAGAAATGTCCGGTGCCCATGGCCGCCTGAATGCCGCCGACAGCATTCACCGCAATAATCGCCTTGGCGCCCGACTGCCTGAGCGCCCAGAGGTTGGCGCGATAATTCACCTGATGCGGCGGAATCCGGTGCGGGTGACCGTGGCGAGCCAGGAACAGCACTTCACGCCCCGCATACTTGCCACGCAGCACCGGCGCCGAAGGGGAACCATAGGGCGTATCCAGATGCAGTGCTGCAGTAATGGTCAAACCATCCAGCTGGGTCAGGCCAGTACCGCCGATAATGGCGTAGACAGTCATCAAGCTCTCCTCAATCGATTAATTGCGCGGCGCGTAATGCACCCACTGCTTCCAGCCATCGCGGGCTCTGCCGGTATTCCGTACCCGGAAAAGCCTGGCGACGCATACGCGCCAAACCTGGCGGCGTAACAACCTGCAACCGCTGCAAGGCGCTCAGCGCCAACTCCGCAGCAGCACGATCATTACATACCAAGCCCATGTCGCAACCCGCGGTCAGCGCCGCCTCGATGCGACAAGCCGCGTCGCCCACCACGTGAGCACCGGCCATCGACAAATCATCGCTGAAAATCACCCCGGCGAACTGCAACTCACCACGTAGAATTTCCTGCAACCAGCGTCGCGAAAAACCGGCAGGCTGGTCATCTACCTGCGGGTAGATCACATGCGCCGGCATCACTGCGGCCAACTGCCGACTCAATTGCGCGAACGGCTGCAGGTCGCTGGCGCGGATCTGCTCAAGACTGCGCTCATCCACGGGAATCGCCACATGGGAGTCGGCCTCGGCCCAGCCATGCCCGGGAAAATGCTTTCCGGTCGCAGCCATACCAGCCGCGCCCATGCCGCGAATAAATGCAGCCGCCAGCTGCGTGGCGCGTTGCGCACCCGCCTCGAAAGCCCGGCTACCCACCACGGCACTGCGCTGATGATCCAGATCCAGCACCGGCGCAAAGCTCAGATCCAGCCCCACCGCCAATACTTCGGTGGCCATCAACCAGCCACAGTGTTCGGCCAAGACGTCGGCATTGGCGTTATCGGCAATCGCACGCATCGCCGGCAGACGCACAAAACCCTGACGCAGACGCTGCACCCGCCCCCCCTCCTGATCGACGGCCAGCAGCAGATCAGGACGTACCGAACGAATTGCGGCCGACAACTCACGTACCTGCCGCGGGTGTTCGATATTGCGCCCGAACAGGATCAAGCCAGCCACTTCGGGCTGGCGGAGAAGCTGCCGATCCTCGGCAGTCAGCCAGGTGCCGGCGATATCCAGCATCAACGAGCCTTGCATGGGTGAACTCACAGATAATCCTTAGCTAAAGTGATGCCGCCGCCCAGACCGGGCACGGCGCCTCGTCGATCTGTACGGCACATTGAACAGGGACGCGCGGGAACAGCACCAGCAGATCAGCATTGCGTAGCCGCACACAACCGTGGGAGCGCGGTACGCCCATGGGTTCAGTGTCGGGCGTGCCGTGCAGATAGATATAGCGGCGGAAGGTATCGACCTCTCCAAGTCGATTGCGCCCCAGCTCACAACCACTGAGCCAGATAATCCGCGTGAGAATCCAGTCACGATCGGGGAACTGCGCAGCCAGGGCCGGCGACCAGACCTCGCCCGTCCAGCGACGACCGCGCAATACCGCGCCCGAGGGCAAGCCTTCGCCGATCTTCGCCCGCACTCGATGCAAACCACGCGGCGTGCAGCCGGAGCCATTCAGCTCACCCGGCCCCTTGAGGGCGGTGGACACCGGCAGGCGCAGCAACAGCTGCCCGTCGGCAAAGCCGTACAGGCACTGATCAGCGAGAGAGAGATGCAGAAAATCGAGAGCACGCATGGGCGACTAGCTTAGCGGATCGGACTCGCCAAGCCCACTAGGGTCTGTTGCCGTTTCGTTCGCGGCTCGCGAGGAAACGGCAACAGACCCTGGAGTGGCATCAAACCTTGGCGGGTATGCCGGCGTTCTTGACGCGCGGCTTGAGCTGAGCAGCGGCCAGGGCCTCATCGGTCACACCGCTTTCCGAACGCATGCCAGCCGCCAGGAACGGCACCATCATGCGCATGACCTGCTCGATCGACGTATCCACCCCGAAGTCGGTCTCGGCCATCGCGCGCAACGCCTTGATTCCGGACATGCTGAAAGCCGCAGCGCCGAGCATGAAATGCACCCGCCAGAACAACTCCAGCGGCGGGATACGCGGCGCGGCCTCATGCACCAGAAGCATGTAACGGCGGAAGACCTTGCCGTACACCTCTTCCAGATACTTGCGCAGGTGGCCCTGACTCTGACTGAAAGCCAAACCCAGCAGACGCATGAATATCGACAGATCATTGCCACTGCGCGGCTTCACGGCCAATGCCTGATCCACCAGCAACTCAAGCAACTCCTCAAGGCTGACCTTCACCTCCTGCTTGGTCTGTCGACGATCGAGCTCGCGCTCGAGGCTGCTGCAGAAAGGACCGAGAAACCGCGAAAAAACTGCCTGGATCAGCGCTTTTTTCGACCCAAAATGATAGTTCACCGCCGCCAGGTTGACCCCGGCCTTACTGGTGATCAGCCGCAATGAAGTTTCCGCGAATCCTTTCTCAGCGAACAACTGCTCCGCCGCATCGAGAATGCGTTCAACGGTTTCCGACTGAGCCATGACTATCCACCTGACAAACACTTGTTTGAAACATACGTTTCGGCCTACTGTCTTGTCAAGTCACGCGAGCCATTTTATGGCCGGACAGTCATGTATAGAGCAAAAATCACCCGTATCTGCGCAGGTGCACATGCTTGCCCTCCCCCTCCAGTAATCCGCAGTCAAGAGGAAACAGCAAGCGGCGATTTTTGGCCAAGAAAACAAAGGAAGATTGCCAACCCCGAATCACTGTATATAATCACAGTCACTGGATAAAAAGACAGAGCCCGACATGCTGAAACTGACGCCACGCCAAGCTGAAATTCTCGCCTTCATCAAGCAATGCCTTGACGACAACGGCTACCCGCCAACCCGTGCGGAAATCGCCCAGGCACTTGGCTTCAAGTCACCCAATGCCGCCGAGGAACATCTCAAGGCCCTGGCCCGCAAAGGGGCCATCGAAATGACGCCCGGGGCATCACGCGGCATTCGCATTCCTGGCTACGAACCCAGCAACGGGGAAGAGGGTTTACCCGTGATCGGTCGTGTCGCCGCCGGCGCGCCCATTCTAGCGCAACAGAATATTGAAGACTCATGCCGAATCAACCCCGAGTTCTTCCACCCCAGGGCCGACTACCTGCTGCGCGTGCGCGGCATGAGCATGAAGGACATTGGCATACTCGACGGCGACCTGCTGGCCGTGCATACCACCCGCGAAGCACACAACGGGCAAGTAGTGGTGGCCCGCATCGATGACGAAGTGACGGTCAAGCGCTTCAAGCGCGAAGGCAACAAGGTCTGGTTGATTGCCGAAAACCCTGAGTTCGCCCCCATCGAAGTCAATCTGGAAGAGCAGGAGTTGATCATCGAAGGCTTGAGTGTCGGCGTTATCCGCCGCTAGAGGAGGTTCTATGCAGTTCCCGCAGCCACTAAACCGTATACAGTTGCCCCTGTTCGAGGGGCTAATGGCGTCGGCAGTAACGCCACGACTGAATCAGGTGATGGAGTCACCCTGGCAGGAGAACCCTGAAGCCTTCAGTGAAATCTCACTGCGTGGAGCTGCCGGCCATTGCCTGAATCTGCTTGCCCCGATGCTCCGCGAGCTGAGTCAAAACAACGATGCGCGCTGGCTGAGCCTGATCGCCCCACCCAGCAGCCTGACGCAAACCTGGCTACGGGAAGCCGGCCTCAACCGAGAGCGCATTCTACTGCTCCATCCGCGAGGCAAACAAAGCGCCTTGCAGCTGGCTCAGGAGGCACTGAAGCTGGGTCGTAGCCATACCGTTATCAGCTGGCTTCACCCTCTTGAGCAGCATGCTCGGGAGCAACTGGAGCAGGCCGCACGACAGGGCAAGGCGCAGAGCCTCAACATCAGTCTGGGGTAAACTTCGCGAGCAATGGCACAAGGACTGCGCATGAGACGACGCTATCATCCGGGCACATGAGCCAGCCAAAACACATAGCTCCGGCTACCGGCAGCAATATCAGCGTCGAGACACCCCATCCGCAATCAATGCAGCACGCGCGGGCCTTGAGCGTGGTCAAAATCACCCTCAGCCAATTTTCCGGCCATTTGCACGCCGACACTGAGCATAGCCTTGGCTACCTCGATATGCTGACCCTGCAGGAAATCCTTGGCATCAGCGGAAAAGTCCAGCACCACCAAGGTTTCTTCGTCCTCTGCACGCCGCAGTGCAATGCGCCCATCGGGCAACTCGACGATCTCAAGGTAGGATGTAGGCATAAGGCTGGCTCTCCACGAAAGGCAGGCATTGTAACAGTCGACCAGAGCTCACCCTAGCCCGCTTATCCAAACTCAGAGGCTTGGAAAATATCGAGGGCCGTCGGGCGAGCGCAGCAGGCAAGCGATTTCCCTCAGCCTCTCAAGCTCACCACTCGCTCAAGGACTCGCGAAAGCGCTTGGCCAAGCCCTTCAGCTCCTGCCGCCAGACCTCCAGGACTTCACGCGCCAGGGGCGGATTCTCTTGATCCAGGCTGATCGCCTCGATCAAGGGTGTGCGCGGGTCGACCTTGACCTTTTTCGCCGCCTGCGGTGGCTGAAACAGCTCGCCATAAGCCTTCAGAAGCTGGGCCAGCCAGGTTTCCGACTGCTGTGACAACTCAATAAGCTCGGCCAATTCAGGACTGGGCGCAGCCTCCAACAGCGCCTCGTCAAGCAACTGCTCGGCACGCACTGCATTGCTTTGCGGCAAGCGGTAGTAGCCAGCGATCTCATGACACAACCCAAGCAGTGCTCCATAGAGATGGAATAGTGTCGCCTCACGCTCGGCCTGAATCAGGGCCAGGGCATTGACCGCCCGCCCCTCTTGCGCGGCGCGCCAGGACTCCAGCGACAGACCGGCATAGAAGAGTTTCTGGTTGGTGCGGGTGTACAGTTCATGGGCCATCAGGCACCCTCCACTACAGACCGATCAGGCCACTATACGCGCGCCTGCTGCCTGCAGACGCGCGCCTTGTCCGATCAACGCTTGTCTTCGACCTTCCACTTGCCACCGTCATAGAATGCGCGCCAGCCGGTGGGTTTGCCCTCGACCTCGGTCTGCACGTATTGCTCTTTGGTCTTGCGACTGAAGCGAATAACCGCCGCACGACCTTCCGGGTCCTTCTTCGGCGCATCGCAGAGGAAGTGATACTTCGGGTCGATCTCGTCCTTGTGCGGAATCAGCTCCAATACCAGCGGCGCACGGGTCTCGCGGTTTTTCGGAAACTGACTGGCAGCCAGGAACAGACCCGATGCACCGTCGCGCAGGATATAGGTGTCGTTGACCTTCTCGCACTTGAGCTCCGGCATTTTTACCGGATCCATCTTCGGTGGAGCAGCCTCACCGCTTTTCAGCAGCTTGCGGGTGTTTTTGCACTCAGTATTGGTGCAACCGAAAAACTTGCCGAAACGCCCGGTCTTCAGCTGCATCTGGCTGCCACACTTATCGCACTCCAGGCTCGGGCCTTCATAACCCTTGATCCGGAATTGACCCTGTTCGATCTCGTAACCCGTGCAATCCGGGTTATTGCCGCAGATATGCAGCTTACGCGTCTCGTCGAGCAGGTAGGCATCCATGGCGGTGCCGCACTTCTCGCAGCGATGCTTGCCCAGCAGCACCAGCGATTCCGACTCGCCCTCATCATCCGCGGCGATTTCATCGCCAGGCACCAAGTTGATGGTCGATTTGCAGCGCTCCTTAGGCGGCAGCGCATAGCCGGAACAACCGAGGAACACCCCGGTGGAGGCGGTACGAATCATCATCGGCCGGCCGCACTCGCGGCACGGGACATCGGTCGGCGTCGGCAAATTGGCACGCATGCCACTGTCGCTGGCCTCGGCCACTTCGAGCTTCTTCTTGAAGTCGCCGTAGAACTCATCGAGCACATGCTTCCACTCGCGCTCGCCCTGAGCCACATCGTCCAGGTGCTCTTCCATACCAGCGGTAAAGCCGTAGTCCATCAGATTAGAGAAGCTTTCGCTCAGGCGTCCGGTAACGATATCGCCCATTTTTTCCGAGTAGAAACGCCGGTTGTGCAGTGCGACATAGCCACGATCCTGGATGGTCGAGATGATCGCCGCGTAGGTCGACGGACGACCGATACCGCGCTTCTCCATCTCCTTGACCAGGCTCGCTTCCGAATAGCGGGCCGGCGGCTTGGTAAAGTGCTGGCTCGGATCGAGCTTGATCAGCTTGAGTGCATCGCCCTGGGCCATGTCCGGCAACACATCGTCATCGCCCGGCTTGCTCATTTGCGGCAATACCCGGGTGTAACCGTCGAACTTGAGAATCCGGCCCTTGGCGCGCAACTCGAACTGCGCGGCGGTGACGGTCACGGTGGTCGACAGGTACTCGGCAGGCGGCATCTGGCACGCCACGAACTGGCGCCAGATCAGCTCATACAAGCGTTCGGCGTCACGTTCCATGCCGGTTAGCTGGGTCGGTTTGAGGTTGACCTCAGACGGACGAATCGCCTCGTGCGCCTCCTGGGCCCCTTCCTTGCTGCTGTAGGCCATCGGGTTGGCCGGCAGGTACTTCTTGCCGAACTCGCCTTCGATAAAATCGCGCACCATGCTCACGGCATCGGCCGACAGGTTGGTCGAGTCGGTACGCATATAGGTGATGTAACCGGCTTCATACAGACGCTGGGCCATCATCATGGTCTTCTTCACCCCGAAGCCCAGGCGGTTGCTCGCCGCCTGCTGCAGGGTGGAAGTAATGAACGGTGCCGACGGCTTGCTGCTGGTCGGTTTGTCTTCACGCTTGGCAATGCTGTAGCTGGATGCCTCGAGCGTTGCCAGGGCAGCCATCGCCTGGGCTTCGTTCAGCGGCTTGAAGGCCGCAGCGTTTTCGCGAGCCACCTCGAAGCGCACATTGGCGCCCTTGGCCGTGCCCAGGTCGGCGTGCACCTGCCAATATTCTTCAGGAACGAAGGCGCGAATTTCTTTCTCGCGCTCGACCACCAACTTCACCGCCACCGACTGCACCCGGCCAGCCGACAGACCACGAGCGATCTTGGCCCACAACAGTGGCGAAACCATGTAGCCCACTACACGGTCAAGGAAGCGGCGTGCTTGCTGGGCATTGACCCGATTGATGTCCAACTCGCCCGGTTTGGAAAAGGCCTCTTGAATGGCCTTCTTGGTGATCTCGTTAAATACCACGCGCTTGTAGCGGCTGTCGTCGCCACCAATGGATTCGCGCAGGTGCCAGGCAATGGCTTCTCCCTCGCGATCCAAGTCGGTTGCGAGATAGATGGTGTCGGCATCCTTGGCCAACCGCCGCAGTTCTTCAACGACCTTTTCCTTACCCGGGAGGATTTCGTACTTGGCCTTCCAGCCATGTTCGGGATCGACCCCCATGCGCGCCACCAGTTGGCGCTTGGCCTTTTCCTTGGGCGACAACGCCGGCACTTCACCCGCCGCGGCCTTGCCACGTTTGACGGGCTCTTTGGCAGCACTTGCCGAACCGCTGGTAGGCAGGTCACGGATGTGGCCGATGCTCGACTTCACCACGTACTCGTTGCCCAAGTACTTGTTGATGGTCTTGGCCTTGGCCGGGGATTCCACGATGACCAGCGATTTGCCCATGGATTGGAAAATTCCTGAAATTCGATAAATGAAAGGCGGGTGGCGCCTGACGCGGCACCGCTATATATAGTGGCGGTTAAGCTGAGGTCAAGCGCAGCAATAGCGCGACCTGCGTTCAGGGCCGATTGAAAACACTCGTTTCGGCCTGAATCAAAGCAAAGCGGGGAACCATCTCGCCGTCCACTTCGACGTTTTCGCAAAACATCTCCAGCGGGCGCACCCACAGGCCGTAATCGCCGTATAGCGCCTGATAGACCACTACTTGCTGCTCATCCTCGGAATGCCGAGCTATGCCAAATACGCGGTATTCGGGCCCCTTGTAGTGACGATAAAGGCCGGGCTGTAATTGCATCGCTAAATCCCTTGAATTTTTTTCCCGCCGACAAAAAATTTCCGGGAGAAGTTTTCCACGTCGCGTGGCGACGGCCCGAAGCGTGGTCGCCATGGATGGTAGGCCAAAAACAAAACCGGGGCACTAGGCCCCGGTTTTGTGTCTGTAAGCGCCTTCTCTGATCGACTAAAGGCGTTCGAAGACAGTGGTAATGCCCTGACCCAGGCCGATGCACATGGTCGACACACCAAAAGTGCCGCCATTCTGCTTCATCACGTTCAACAGGGTACCGGAGATACGCGCACCGGAACAACCGAACGGGTGGCCCAGGGCGATCGCGCCGCCATGCAGGTTGACCTTCTCTTCCATCTTGTCGAGCACTTTCAGATCCTTCAGCACCGGCAGAGCCTGGGCAGCGAAGGCTTCGTTGAGCTCGAAGAAGTCGATGTCATTGATGGTCAGGCCAGCACGCTTGAGGGCCTTTTGGGTGGCCGGCACCGGACCGTAACCCATGATCGCCGGATCGACACCAGCGACCGCCATGGCACGTACCACGGCCATCGGCTGAATGCCGAGGTCCTTGGCGCGCTGGGCGGACATGACGATCATGCAGGAAGCGCCATCGGTGATCTGCGAGGACGTACCCGCAGTCACGGTGCCGCCTTTCGGATTGAAAGCCGGCTTGAGCGCCGCCAGGCTTTCCAGGGTGGTCTCCGGACGAATGGTTTCGTCGTAGTCGAAGACTTTCAGGAAGCCGTTCTCGTCGTAGCCTTGCATCGGGATGATTTCATCCTTGAACTTGCCTTCGACGGTGGCCTTTTGCGCCAGACGGTGCGAACGCTCACCGAAGGCGTCCTGCTGCTCGCGGCTGATGCCGTGCATCTTGCCGAGCATTTCCGCAGTCAGGCCCATCATGCCCGACGCCTTGGCAGCGTACAGCGACAGGTGCGGATTCGGATCGACGCCGTGCATCATGCCGACGTGGCCCATGTGCTCCACCCCGCCGATGACGAACACGTCGCCATTGCCGGTCTGGATCGCCTGCACGGCAGTGTGCAGGGCGCTCATGGAGGAACCACACAGGCGGCTGACCGTCTGCGCCGCACTGGTGTGCGGGATCTGGGTCATCAGCGACGCCATGCGCGCGACGTTCCAGCCCTGTTCCAGGGTCTGATTGACGCAACCCCAGATCACGTCTTCCACTTCGGCCGGATCGACCTGGGTGTTGCGCGTCAGCAGGCCGCTGATCAAATTGGCCGACAGGGTCTCGGCACGGGTATTACGATGCATGCCACCCTTGGAACGACCCATCGGGGTGCGACCGAAGTCGACGATCACTGCATCTCTAGGATTCAGGCTCATAAATTCACTCTCGCTCTAGTCTGTGCGCATTAACCGAAGAACTTCTGGCCGCTGGCGGCCATTTCGCGAAGTTTTGCGGTCGGCTGATACAGCGCACCCAGGTCGGCGTACTTGTCGGCCAGGGCCACGAATTCGGCGACACCGATGCTATCGATGTAACGCAGCGCACCACCGCGGAACGGCGGGAAGCCAATGCCGTAGATCAGGCCCATATCGGCCTCGGCGGCAGTCTCGACGATGCCGTCTTCCAGGCAACGAACGGTTTCCAGGCACAGCGGGATCATCATGAAGTTGACGATGTCTTCATCAGTCACTTCACGCTGCTCGGTCACGATCGACTTGAGCAACTCATAAGCCACAGGGTCGATGACCTTCTTCGGCTTGCCGCGCTTGTCCATTTCGTAGGAGTAGAAGCCTTTGCCGTTCTTCTGACCCAGGCGATCCGCTTCGTACATCACATCCACGGCGGTGCGGCCTTCGACCGCCATGCGATCCGGGAAGCCTTCGGCCATGACGTCACGGCCATGGTGACCGGTGTCGATACCGACCACGTCGGACAGGTACGCCGGGCCCATGGGCCAGCCGAACTTCTCCATGACCTTGTCGATGCGCACGAAGTCGACGCCGAAACCGAGCAGCTTGGAGAAACCGCCGAAATACGGGAACAGCACGCGATTGACCAGGAAGCCCGGGCAGTCGTTGACCACAACAGGGGTCTTGCCCATCTTCTTGGCGTAAGCAACGGTGGTGGCGATAGCGACCTCACCGGACTTCTCGCCACGGATTACTTCGACCAGCGGCATCATGTGCACCGGGTTGAAGAAGTGCATGCCGCAGAAGTTTTCCGGACGCTTGAGCGCCTTGGCCAGCAGGCTGATGGAGATGGTCGAGGTGTTGGACGTCAGGATCGCGTCGTCCTTGACCAGTCCTTCCACTTCGGCCAGCACGGCTTGCTTGACCTTGGGGTTCTCGACCACGGCCTCGACAACGATGTCGACGTTGCCAAAATCACCGTAGGACAGGGTCGGACGGATGGCGTTGAGCGCTTCAGCCATCTTCGCCGGGGTCAGGCGACCTTTGGCGACACGGTTGCCGAGCAGCTTGGAGGCTTCGGCCAGGCCCATCTGGATACCGTCTTCACGGATATCCTTCATCAGGATCGGCGTACCCTTGACCGCCGACTGGTAGGCGATACCGCCGCCCATGATGCCGGCGCCGAGAACGGCAGCCAGTTTCACGTCTTTGGCGATTTCGTCATGGTGCTTGGACTTCTTCTTCAGTTCCTGATCATTCAGGAACAGACCGATCAGACTAGCGGCAACCGGAGTCTTGGCCAGCTTGACGAAGCCGGCGGCCTCCACTTCCAGCGCCTTGTCGCGACCGAAGTTAGCGGCTTTCTGGATGGTCTTGATCGCTTCGACCGGGGCCGGGTAGTTCGGGCCGGCCTGGCCTGCCACGAAACCCTTGGCGGTTTCGAAGCACATCATCTGCTCGATGGCGTTGAGCTTGAGCTTTTCCAGCTTGGGCTGACGCTTGGCCTTGTAGTCCAGTTCGCCGGAGATGGCGCGCTTGATAAGATCCAGCGCAGCGGCCTGCAACTTGTCGGCAGTCACTACCGCATCGACGGCACCCACTTTCAGGGCATCGTCCGCACGATTTTCCTTGCCAGATGCAATCCACTCGACCGCATTGTCGGTACCAATCACGCGCGGCAGACGCACGGTGCCACCGAAGCCCGGGTAGATGCCCAGCTTGACTTCCGGTAGACCCACTTTGGCGCCGTCAGCCATGACCCGGTAATCCGCCGCCAGGCACATCTCAAAACCACCGCCCAGGGCAATGCCGTTGATAGCGACCACGGTCGGCACATTGAGGTCTTCAAAATCACTGAAGATCTTGTTGGCTTCGAGGTTGCCAGCCACCAACTCGGCATCCGGCAACTTGAAGCTTTCGACGAACTCGGTGATGTCGGCGCCGACGATAAATACGTCTTTGCCACTGGTGACAATCACACCCTTGACCGAAGCATCGGCCTTGATTGCATCAACCGACTGACGCAGTTCGTTGAGGGTTTGACGATTGAATTTGTTGACGGACTCACCCTTGAGGTCGAATTTCAATTCGACGATGCCGCTCTCAAGAGCCTTAACCGTGATGGCTTTACCTTCGTAAATCATCAACTGATCTCCACGGTATGGAAGCTGAACAGTACACATCGGAGCCAACCAGCTAGCTACCCTGCGGCGCAGCCGCTTGAGAGTAGCCCCTATGAGCCTGGCACACCCGCCGACGCGATAATCGGACTGGATTGGCGCTGCTTTTTTAGGCAAACACTCAATTCATACGCCCGTTTGATTTGGGTGTGACCACCTTCAAGGAAAAGCCGCAAATTGTCAATTGGTCGCTTTCAGCTTGATCCGTCGGCGACGGCCAGAGTGGGGGCATTTACGCAAGGGAGTGCGACATCTTGACGCGATCAGGCAACCATCAGCGCCGATAACACAATTAATCTCAGCCTCACGATTGGCAGCTGTGCATACTTGGCAAATCGCTTTTAGCGGGCAAATACGTCTTGATACGACCGATCAGGGCGCACGCCCCACCAGGCATTGAGCGAAGCCAGCCAGCATATGAGACGTTCACCGACAGGCCTGGGACGACCTGAAAGCATTGCGCTTTCAGCTTGAACGACCCTTGGAACGCTTTCAAACAAAGCGGCCCAAACACCCTGCCCCATGCTGACAACCCAGTATTCACTATGCCGGTAGCGGACCTGGTAGTCGCAACAGGCAATCAATGACACTGCGTCAGGCGTGATATGGCAAAATCAAAAAACAGAGCAGCGCCAGCAGCAAGTAGCGCTATATTTCTATCGCATTACGCCGACCACAGCGGGCCATTGCTGGTAAACAAGTATTCCGACAGCACCACTAAAGGCCTGGAAAACGCGTTCACCCACATTCCGGCCGCTCAACTCTGAACCAGAGCCCACCTCGACGTATGAATCATTCGACTTTCCGGCCTGCCTGGCCACATTTATAGCCCGATGCTTGCATCGGGTTTTCTTTCTTCATTGACTGCCGGCCTGATGATCTGCCGCTCACGCGCGCGCCAGCAAGAAACTGGCAATTCTCTGCAGCGCGTTCAACCCCTCCCGCTCCCCCCAATACAGCACAATCATCTGCGTCGTCGCCTCGACCTTGTATACATCGACCGGCAGGCTGGCCAATTGCTCGGCCAATGGCGCATCCACACAAGGCTCTCGCCATCGGTTCAGCCACTGGCCAGGCGCGGCCTGCCAGTAACACCAGCAATCCTCATGCCCACGGCGCCGTACCCGATGATATTGCGGACACTGGCCCGGCGGCTCGATGGCCAGCCAGTGCGGCCATTGCTCGCGCGACAACTGCATTGCCAACCCCATGCGCCGGGCTTGCAAACGTACATCCATCCGCCCACGCTGTCGCCGCGATGGCATTAGCATGGCCAGTGGGCTGAGCACAAAAGCCAGAAGCAGCAATATGATCCATACAGGCATAAGTTCATCTCGCAGGCAAAAGCCTGTCACAAGCGTTCAATACAGCCATACTTACCACCATCGGTCACCCTTAGAAGGAGCCACCCATGCCCTACCAGCATATTCTGGTCGCTGTCGACCTAACCGAAGAATGCGATCCAGTCATGCAGCGCGCACAGAAGCTGGCCTCGAGCAGCCACGCCAAATTATCCGTGGTGCATGTAGTCGAACCCATGGCCATGGCATTTGGCGGGGATGTACCCATGGACCTGTCGATGCTGCAACAGCAGCAATTCGAACAGGCCCGCGAACGCCTGGACAGCTTTGCCGGAAAATACCCCGACCTGAGCGCAGACCAACGCCACCTGGCTTACGGCCAGCCACGTCAGGAAATCCACCGTTTAGCCGAGGAGCAAGGCTGTGACCTGATCATCGTCGGCAGCCATGGCCGCCACGGCCTGGCCTTGCTGCTCGGCTCCACCGCCAATGACGTCCTGCATGGCGCCCCCTGCGACGTGCTGGCCGTGCGCCTGAAGAAACCCGAGTAGCGCGCACCCGGCGAATGAGGCGCCCTGCCTCATTCGCCCCGGGGTCACTCGAAATTGTCGCCCGCGCTCATCACCAACGGACGAATCTTCTGCAGCTGGGTTTCCAGCGAGTAGGTCATGCTCGACGACATGGAGAAGAAGGTCAGAAAGGCCTTGAGGTTCGAGTCGCCCTCACAGGTGTCGTGAATCCGCTGCCAGAACGCCTGATTGACCAGCTGCAACTGCTGGAACATGCGCACCAGCCCCTTGAGCTCCCAATCGGCAAGACGCCCTTCACGGAAATTGAAGTACTGCCGCGCCAGGTACAACGACACTGCGCGCAGGATGAACTCCTGATTATTGGCGAACGGCAGGTGATTCTGCGCCATCGGCTTGAGCTTGCCCAACACCGGACAGGCGCTGGTCGCCATGATCACCCCGAGCAGCGCGCGCAGGCCCTCTTCAAGACCCACCTGCTTGGTGTATTCGCGCTCGGGAGTGCTCACCCAGACCACAGCCTTCTTGAAGGCCGGCAGTCCTTGAAAATCCTCGATCACCCGATGCAGATCGACCGCTGCCGGACAGTGACTGAAGTCGTTTCTGCTCAGCGGGCAATTGCTGCACTGCTGGTAGTCCAGGCGCGTCCAGCTGGGCGCCACCTGAGCCTGAATGGGGTCGTACACACGGTCCAGTTCGATCCTGTAACTGAACCCGTGATTATCGTCGAGACTAATCCGGTACTCGATGGCCATGCGTGTCTCCGCCAGACGTTTTGAGGTTCTGCTTGGGGATAATCGGCTACTGCAACAATCGGGTTCAGCCTTCCAGCTCGGCCCAACGCTCCAGTAGTTTATCCAGTTCCTGCTGCTGGCTTTGCAAACGAGCCAGCACCTCTGCACTTTTTTCCGCGGATTGCTGGTAAAACGTCGGGGCGCCAATCTGCGCCTCCAGTGCGGCGATCTGCACTTCCAGCGCGTCGATCTGTGCGGGAAGTGCCTCCAGCTCGCGCTGCACCTTGTAACTGAGTTTCTTCTTGGCGACCGGCGCATTGGCAACCGGCGCCGCCTCAGGTGCCGGTGCCGCCTCGACTACCGCGGAAGCCAGTTCGGCCTTGCCGGCCTTGGTTTCGCCAACCCCGAGCAACCGCGGCGAACCGCCCTGGCGCAGCCAGTCCTGATAACCGCCGACATATTCGCGCACCTTGCCCTCGCCTTCGAAGACCAGGGTGCTGGTCACCACGTTATCGAGGAAGGCCCGGTCGTGACTGACCATCAGCACGGTGCCCTTGAACGTCAGCAGCACCTCTTCGAGCAGCTCGAGGGTTTCCACGTCGAGGTCGTTGGTCGGCTCGTCGAGCACCAGCAGGTTGGCCGGCTTGCTGAACAGCTTGGCCAGCAACAGGCGCGCACGCTCGCCGCCCGACAGCGCCTTGACCGGAGTGCGGGCACGTTGCGGACTGAACAGGAAGTCACCCAGGTAACTCAGCACATGCCGGCTTTGCCCATCGATATCGATGAAGTCGCGGCCTTCGGCGACGTTGTCGATCACGGTTTTTTCCAGGTCGAGCTGATGGCGTAGCTGGTCGAAGTAGGCCACGTCGATGCGCGTGCCCTCCTTGACGCTGCCGCTGCTCGGCTGCAGGCCACCGAGCATCAGCTTCAGCAAGGTGGTCTTGCCGGTGCCGTTGGCGCCGAGCAGGCCGATACGATCCTCGCGCTGCAGGACCATGGAGAAATCCTTGATCAGAAACGGCCCACCCGGGTGGGCGAAACTGACGTTATCCAACACCATCACCTGCTTGCCGGATTTATCGGCGGTATCCAGCAGGATATTGGCTTTGCCGGTCCGTTCACGGCGCTCGCTGCGCTCGACCCGCAAGGCCTTCAACGCCCGCACGCGCCCCTCGTTACGGGTGCGCCGCGCCTTGATGCCCTGGCGAATCCATACTTCTTCCTGGGCCAGACGCTTGTCGAACAGGGCATTGGCCACTTCTTCCGCGGCCAGGGTGGCTTCTTTGTGCACCAGGAAGCTGGCGTAGTCGCCATCCCAGTCGATCAGGCCGCCGCGATCCAGTTCGAGAATGCGCGTGGCCAGGTTTTGCAGGAAGGCGCGGTCATGGGTAATGAACAGCACGGCGCCGTTGAAGCCCAACAGCGCCTCTTCCAGCCAGGCGATGGCACCGATGTCCAGGTGGTTGGTCGGCTCGTCGAGCAGCAGCAGATCCGGTTCGGAGACCAGCGCCTGGGCCAACAGCACCCGCCGCCGCCAGCCGCCGGACAATTCGGCCAGGGTCTTGTCTGCCGGCAACTGCAAGCGACTCAAGGTGCTATCGACCAGTTGCTGCAGACGCCAACCGTCACGGGCCTCGAGGTCATGCTGGACATGCATGAGCTTGTCCAGATCGGCATCGGTGACAATATTCTGGCTCAGGTGGTGATACTGGGCCAACAGCTCGCCGACCCCGTCCAGGCCCTGGGCAACCACATCGAAGACTGTCCGTCCGTCGGCTACCGGCAGCTCTTGCGGCAACTCGCCGATCTTCAACCCCGGCGCGCGCCAGACTGAGCCGTCATCGGGCTTCTGGTCGCCCTTGACCAGCTTCAACATGCTCGACTTGCCGGTGCCATTGCGGCCGATGATGCATGCCCGCTCGCCACGAGCAATCTGCCAAGACACCTTGTCCAGCAGCGGCATGGCGCCGTAGGCCAGGGAAACATCGGTGAACTTAAGCAGGGTCATGGCACGCCTCGATAATACAGCGACTGATAAACAAGCAGGTAACGGCTGCGAAAGCGCAAGCAATGAACGACCATCTGCGCACTGCAGCCCTACTCTGCGGGGAGTTATCACCGCAAAAAACTTGTTTGCCGACGCCCGCAGGCCCCGACAAAAACTGGGCGCGCATTCTAACCGAGATGAGCGCCGAGTTTGCGGGCAATTTTCATTGAGGCGCCAGTCGGCAGCCCGGCTTTCACCCGCCCCCGGCAAAAGGCTAAGCTAGATGTATCAAGCGTCGGTTTCGCCGGCGCTTACTTATTTGCCTATCCGGAAGTGTCATGCGCTGTCGCCTGTTTCGCCTGTTCTCCTGCTTGATCCTCTCTGCCGCGACGGCCGCAGCCGCTCAGGCTGCCAGCCTGACCCAACAGCGCCAGTACTATGACGAGGCCAAGGCCGCCCTGGCCAAGGGCGACAAAGGCCCTTATCAGCGCTATGCCAGTGCCCTGCGTGATTACCCGCTGGAACCTTACCTGGCCTACGAGGAACTGACCGCCCGGCTCAAATGGGCCAGCAATGACGAGATCGAAAAATTCCTCGCCGAACATGGCGACCTGCCGCAAGCCAGCTGGATGAAACTGCGCTGGCTGCGCTGGCTGGCCGAACGCGGCGAGTGGAAGACCTTCATCAACCACTACGATCCGGCACTGAATTTTACCGAACTGGACTGCTTCTACGGCCAATACCAACTGAGCCACGGCATGCTGGCTGAGGGTTCGGCCACCGCCGAGAAACTCTGGCTGGTCGGCAAGTCGCAACCCAATGCCTGCGATCGCCTGTTCGAGCAGTGGGCCGCCAAGGGACAACTCACCGAAGAAATGCGCTGGAAGCGCGCCAAACTGGCTACCGAAGCCCGCAACTACGGTCTGGCCAGCTACCTGATCAAGGGGCTGCCGACCCTGGGCAACCACGGCAAGCTGCTGCTGGAAGTGGCGCAGAAACCCCAAATCCTCAGCCAAACTGCGCGTTTCAGCCCCAACGATCCGGCCATGGCCGACGTCGTCGGCCTCGGCCTGCGCCGCCTGGCCCGGCAAGATCCGGAGAAAGCCCTGACGCTGCTGGATGGCTATGCCCAGCGCATGAAGTTTTCCAGCGACGAAAAAGTCGCCATCGCCCGTGAAATCGGCCTGACCCTGGCAAAACGTTTCGACGCACGCGCACTCAAGGTGATGGCGCAGTACGACCCGCAACTGCGCGACAACACCGTCAGCGAATGGCGTGCGCGCCTGCTGCTGCGCCTCGGCCGCTGGGACGACGCACACCAGTTGACCCGCCGAATGCCTGCAGAGTTGGGCCAGACCAACCGCTGGCGTTACTGGCAGGCGCGTAGCCTGCAGTTGGCCCAACCCAACAGCCAGGAACCGCAGGCGCTCTACCAGGGCCTGGCCAAGGAGCGCGACTTCTACGGCTTCATGGCCGCCGATCAGGTCAAGGCTCCTTACCAACTGAACAACAAGCCGTTGCAACTTTCGGCCAGGACCCTGCAGAAGGTGCGCAACGCCGCCGGCATTCGCCGCGCCATGGAATTCCACGAACGTGGCCAGATCGTCGATGGCCGCCGCGAGTGGTATCACGTCAGCCGCCTGTTCAGTCGTGACGAGCTGGTTGCCCAGGCTCGCCTGGCTTACGACATGGGGTGGTACTTCCCGGCGATTCGCACCATCAGCCAGGCGCAGTACTGGGACGATCTGGACGTGCGCTTCCCCATGGCCCACCGGGAACCGCTGACCATCGAGTCGAAGAAACGCGGCCTGCACTCCAGTTGGGTATTTGCCATTACCCGCCAGGAAAGCGCCTTCATGGCCGACGCCAAGTCCCCGGTCGGCGCCATGGGCCTGATGCAGTTGATGCCGGCGACCGCCAAGGAGACCGCACGCAAATTCGGCATCCCCTTGAGCAATCCGAACAATGCCCTGCTGCCGAAGGTGAACATTCAGCTCGGCGCCGCCTACCTGAGCCAGGTCTACGGTCAATTCAACGGCAACCGCGTGCTCGCCTCCGCCGCCTACAACGCCGGTCCGGGGCGCGTGCGCCAATGGCTGCGCGGCGCCGACCACCTGGCCTACGACGTCTGGATCGAGAACATCCCTTTCGACGAAACGCGCCAGTACGTACAGAACGTGCTGTCTTATTCGGTGATCTACGGACAAAAACTCAACGCCCCACAACCACTGATTGCCTGGCACGAGCGCTATTTCGACGATCAGTAGGTGTTAGCGGATGGGCGGCTCAGGCCGCCCATCACGCTTGCAGCTCATGGTTTGAAACTTGCCGTTTACTCCAACACCTCAACCGCCATGCCGAGTTTCAGCTCACCGCCTCCCTGGTTGATCAGGTTCTGGCCGAAGTACAGCTCACCATCACGGGCGCGGTAGGTCTTCAGCGTGGTCAGCGGTTCACGGTCGGCACTGCGCTCGCCTGTCAGCGGATCAATGGTCGTGAGGATGCAGCGCGTGCAGCCCTTGGCGACACGAAACTCGATGCCGCCAATGCGGATCCGTCGCCAATCGTCTTCGGCATAGGCCGCACCGCCCTCGACCACCAGGTTCGGCCGGAAGCGCAGCATGTCCAGCGGCCGGCCAACCCGCGCAGACAAATCATCCAGCGACGCCTGGCCGATCAACAGCAGGGGAAAACCATCGGCGAAGCCGACCTTCTCTTCCACGCTGAGATTGCCCGCGATATAACGGGCCCGCTCGGCGGGCACATGCACCAGACGACAGGGTTTGCCGATAAAGCGGCTCAACCATTCGGCCGCTTCATCGCCGGCATCCGGTACGTACAGACTGTCGCTCCAGATAAACACCCCGCGCAACGCTGCATCGACACCTGGCAAGGGCACATCGAGCACTGGAAAACCGGGCGCACTCAGGGTCAGGCCACCCGCGGCATTGCAACGCGCCAGCAATTGGCTCATATGCGGCAAGGCCCGCTGGGTAAGAAAGCGCCCATTCTGCGCATCAACTACCATCCAGCGACGGTCACCAACCACGCCCAAGGCATCCAGCTGAATGTCTGTCCGCGGTTCGGCGATGGCGGACTTCAGTGGATAACGGTACAACCCGGAGAGACGTAACATGAGCCAGCTTCCCGTTCGGCAAAACGTTCTTATACGAGGAACCCGGCGCACTCACAAGCCTGCACTGGGTTTTGCCCTGGCGGCCCTGCTGAGCGCCTGCAGCGGCAGTCCACCCGACAATCTGGGCGTGCATAACGGACGTCTGGCGTCCTGCCCGGAGTCGCCCAACTGCGTCAGTAGCCAGGCCAGCGATGAGGCGCATCGGGTCGATCCGCTGCCGCTCAAGGGCAGCCCGGCTCAGACCCAGGCGCGGCTGGCCAGGCTATTGACCGACGAACCCCGCGTGCGCCTGATCGAGCAGAACGCGCATTACCTGCGTGCCGAATTCAGCAGCCGGGTGCTGCGTTTCGTCGATGATGTGGAGTTCCTGATCGGCGAACAGGCCGTCGATGTGCGCTCGGCCTCGCGCCTGGGCTACTCCGATCTGGGGGTCAACCGCAAGCGCACCGAGCACCTGCGCCAACGGCTCGGCGAGCAGAAATAGCGGCTGCCGGGCCGCAATCGGCGCAACGAAAAAAACGGCGGGTTGTCGCTGCGCTCCGAATGGATCGCAGCCCGGGGCCCTACGCGCTTGGTTCATCCAGCATCAAGCGCTCGCGGATCACGTCGACCAGTTTGTCCGGCTGGAACTTGGAGAGTAAGTTATTGCAACCGACCTTTTTCACCATGGCCTCGTTGAAGCTGCCCGACAGCGAGGTGTGCAGCACCACGTAGAGATCCTTCAGGCGCGGATCCTGCCGGATTTCGGTGGTCAGGCGATAACCATCCATCTCCGGCATTTCCGCATCGGTAAACACCATCAGCAGTTTGTCGGTCATCACCTCGCCGGCATCCGCCCATTTCTTCAGCATGTTCAGGCCTTTCAGACCATCGGTGGCCACATGCATCTTCAAGCCCAGCTGCGACAGGGTCTCGCGCAGCTGCGCCAGAGCCACACTGGAGTCGTCCACCAGCAGCACCTCACGCCCGCGCGCACGTTCCAGCAGCGGATCGGCCAGGCGGTCGCCGGAAATCTTGGCGTTGTAGGGCACGATCTCGGCCAGTACCTTTTCCACATCGATGATTTCCACCAACTGCTCTTCGACCTTGGTGATCGCCGTCAGGTAATGCTGACGCCCCGCGCCACCGGGCGGCGGCAGGATGGATTCCCAGTTGAGGTTGAGAATGCGATCGACGCCGCCCACCAGGAAGGCCTGTACCGAGCGGTTGTACTCGGTGACGATGATGGTGCTGCGCTCATCCGGCACTATCGGGCGCATGCCGATGGCTTGCGACAGGTCGATGACCGGCAGGGTCTGGCCGCGCAGGCTGACCACCCCGCAAACGAAGCGATGGCGGTGCGGCATGAGTGTCAACTTGGGCATCTGCAGGACTTCCTGCACCTTGAACACGTTGATCGCGAACAGCTGCCGCCCAGCCAGACGAAACATCAGGATTTCCAGGCGGTTCTCGCCCACCAGTTGGGTGCGTTGATCCACCGAGTCGAGAATGCCAGCCATTGCGCGCTCCAAATTGTTTTTATCGATTCCAGTTACAGCAAGGGTATCGGCAAGGAGCGACAGCGCTGAAGCCGACTAGACGCCATCTTGCACGAGCCGGCGTAACGGTGCCAGCCAAGTGCCACCGACATCACTCGCGCAGCAGCGGCGAATCCACCGGTAAATGCACCCGCAATGCATTACGCCGCGCAGAAAATCGCAGTCGCCGGCTTTCCAGCGGTTCGCCATCCAGATTCACATCCAGACCTTCCGGCGCCTCGACCTCCACCCAGGGCAAGCGCGCGCTGAGGGCGACGCTTTGCAAGCCATTGATCCCGCCAGACAACAAGGTCCCCAGGGTGCCGACCACGTCCTCTGCAGCGGGGACGATGCAGACATCCAGCAAACCGTCATTCACCCGCGCCTGCGGACACAGCAGATGCCCCCCGCCAGCCTGTCGCCCATTGCCAATACCCATGGCAATGAATTCGCCCTCCCAGAGGAAATCCGGCCCGGTGAAGCGACCAAAGGCCGAGCGCACCTCGGCAAAGCGGGTCAAGCCGGTGAGGAAGTAGGCCGCGCCGCCGAACAGGCGCTTGAGGTCTTCGGGGGTGTTGGCGGTGACATTGGAGCCAAAGCCGCCCGTGGCCATATTGAGAAAAAGCTGACCTTCGACCTCACCGAGGTCGATCGGCTGCGCCGGCGTATCCAGCAACCCCAGGGCCTCGGACGGAGTCAATGGCAGCCCCGCGGCATTGGCGAAGTCGTTGGCGGTACCCAGCGGCAGCAGCACCAGACTGGCCTCGGTTTGCGCCAGCGCCATCGCTTCGGCCACCTCGCGCAACATACCGTCACCACCACCGGCGATCAGTGTCGGATAGCCGGCCTGCAGCGCCTCGTTGACCAGCCGCCGGGCGTCACCCGCCTCCCAGGTGACCCGTACATCAAGCTGCCAGCCATCCTCACGCCGCGCCGCCACCGCGGCACGCACCTCTTCATTGCCAGCTTGCTTGCCATGCAGGATCAACAATGCCTTGCGTTCGTTCATAACCAGCGCCTTGGATGTCAAGCGGATCGAGACTGTGTGGACAACGAAAAGCCTGCAAAGGTGCGCCAGCACTCAAACGCAGAATGCGTGCCAGCGTGTCTGTCACAGCACGCATCACTCGCCCGCTTGCAGATCGACTGCGCTATCGTCCTGCGCCGGCTGGCAGAGTGGCAGCCAGACCGTGAAGGCGGCGCCGCTGCCAAGTTCGCTCTCGACTTCCAGGCGGCCATGGTGTTTGGCCACGATGCTGTAGGACACCGACAGACCAAGACCGGTGCCTTGCCCGACCGGCTTGGTGGTGAAGAACGGGTCGAACAAGCGGGTCAGATTCTCCGGGGCAATACCACTGCCACTGTCGCGCACCCGCACGAACACCCAGTCATCCTCGGCACCGGTTTCCAGCCATATAGTGCCCTGCCCCTCGATGGCATGGGCGGCATTGATGATCAGGTTCATGAACACCTGGTTGAGCTGTGAGCCGAGACACTGCACGGGCTGCAATTCGCCGTAGTTCTTGACCACCTCGGCCTTGAACTTGATCTCGTTCCAGATCACGTTGAGCGTGCTGTCGAGGCCCTTATGCAAATCGGCCTCCTGCCAGTCGCCCGAGTCGATATGGGAAAAATCGCGCAGATCCTGGACGATCTGCTTGACCCGCTCCAGGCCCTGGCGCGATTCACGCACCAGATCGGCCATGTCGCTGCGCAGAAAATCGTAGTCCAGCGCCTGATTGGCCTGTTCCAGTTGTGCGCGCAAGGCCGCATCCTGATGCTCGGCTGCCGCCGCCTGATAGCTCTCGATCAGGCGAAACAGGTCACCGACATAGCGTTCCAGGCTGCTGAAGTTGGAATAGACATAACCCACCGGGTTGTTGATCTCGTGGGCAACGCCTGCAGCCAGTTGGCCGATCGCCGCCATTTTCTCCGACTGCAACAGTTGCGCCTGGGTATCCTCGAGCTTGCAAATCAGGCGCGCCTGCTCGCTCTGTTCCGCACGTAGCAACTGATTGAGCTGCTCCAGTTGCAGATGTTGGGCCGCGGTTTCGGTGGCATCGGAGATGGTCAGGCAGACATATTTAACGGTACCCGCGGCCTCCACCATCGGCGAGAAGGTGCAATTCTGGTACATCATGTCAGTCGAGCCGGTGATCGGTCGGCTGCCGGCGAAGCTGAACAGGTGCGGGCGTTGCTGCCAGGAGGTGAACGCCAGGTTGTGCAAGGCGAACACCCCGTCGATCTTCTTCTGTACCCACAGCCGCGGCAACTCTGGAAACAACTCGAACAGCGACCGCCCTCTGACCTCGACGCAATCCTTGCCGCTGTGGATCGCCATGAAATCGTTCCAGAACATCACCCGATACTGGCTATCGAGCAACAATACGCCGAGGTTGATACTCTGCAGAACCGTCACCAACTCCGCGGGCAATACTTCTCCTGGTACAGACGTCATCTCGCATCCTTAGTCCGATGATGTGAGCTAGATATCACTCAGCAACTGATCAATCACTTCAATGACAGTGGCCACCGTGTCTTCGGTGATGCACACCAGCAAATCACAATAGAAGCTGTGGGTCGCCACTTCGAAATGGATCTCCAACACCAGCGCCTGATGGCCACGCAACTCCTCGGCGCCGAGCGCCTCCTGCAGCGAACGCCCACGCGATAGCAGCGAGGGCGAACCGTAATTCACCTTGATATCGACCTGCTGCGCCAAACCATTGATACAGGCCCCGGCAAGAATATTGGTGACATCCAGCATCAGCTCATCCTGAATGCTGTGTTTCTCCACGCCTTCATAGCCCATCAAGTCGGCCAATTGATCGGCGCCATTCTCGCCAAAGCAGACCATCACCTCGCCGCGCAGGCGACCGAGAAAGGACTGACGGGTGATGATCGCCGGCTGACTGGCAATCATCAGCTGACTCAGCAGGCTGGTATTGGTCACGTCGACGGCATGGATGCGGGGGACTGACAGGGTGACGAAGGTTTCGGTCAAACGAGCCAGGCGGTCAGCACCCTGGCCCATGGCCACGTTCATCAGTTCCTGCAGGGCATCGCGCTGTTCTTCATTCAAGTTCGCCAGTTGGCTTTGGCTGCTCATCTAGATAAGCCCTACTTCATACAACGCTGCCTGCATGGCCTCTGGAGTAATAGGTTTCTTGACGAAGGCCGCCGCGCCCAGATCGCGCACGCGCTGCTGGGCTTGAGGCTGGATATCGGCGCTGATGACGATGACCACTGCATTGGCATCCTCGCGCTTGAGTTGCTCCAGGGTACGAAACCCGTCCATCACCGGCATGGTCAGATCGAGAAAGATCACCTCGGCATGACCGGCATGGTAAGCCGCCAACGCTTCCTCACCGTTAGTAGCCTGGGTCACGACCGCCTGCAAATCCGCCGGCAGGGCTTTGAGCACCAGTTTTCGTGACATCGCCGAATCATCGACTATCAGTATTTTCAAGCGAGCGCTCCTCTGCTTCTTTTTATGATTCTTATGGATTCGCGTGTGACGCGTGACAGCCGACAGCATACAGCCCGACGACAAGGTCATGTTGCTCCTTTCAACCTTAGCCGAGCCCCTGCCTTTTACCATGCTGCACGCTCAAGCGTGCCAACTGGTCCACGGCCTACGCCGGATAGCCGGTGATCGCGCGAATCCGCAGATACAGCGGTTTGAGCTGCCGGTACATGTGCAGGTAGACCTGGCGATACAGCTGCTCATAGATACGCTGCGCCGCCGGATTGGGCACGAACACCTGGCCGACCCGGGTCATGGCGGCGATGGCACTGGGGAAATCCGGGTGCAGGCCGAGCCCCACCGCACAATCGATGGCCGCCCCCAGGCCGGAGGTCTCGTAGACATGCGGGCGCTCGGCCGGCAGGCCGAAGATATCGGCGGTCAGCTGCATCGCCGCATCGCTCTGCGAACCGCCACCGGAGACGCGCAGCCGGGTAATTTTCGTCCCCGAGCGTTGCTCGATCCGCTCCTTGCCCTGGCGCAGGGCGTAGGCCAGGCCTTCGAGAATGGCGCGGTAGATATGCGCGCGGGTGTGCACATCGCCAAAGCCGATGATCGAGCCCTTGGCTTCCAGGCCCGGCTCACGAACCCCCGGCGACCAGTAGGGTTGCAGCATCAGGCCCATAGAGCCGGCCGGCACGGCATTGACCAACTCGTCGAACAGCGCTTCGGGCTCGACGCCCAGCTCCCTGGCCCGCTGCATTTCGCGCTGGCCGAACTGCTGCTTGAACCAGCTGACCATCCAGAAACCGCGGTAGATCATCACCTCGGTGTTGAAATGATCGGGCAGCGCCGCCGGGTATGGCGGGATCAACCGGATGGTTTCCAGGTAGCTGCGCCGCGTGGTGTTGATGGTCGCGGTAGTGCCGTAGGACAGGCAGGCGATATGCGGCTCCAGCACACCCGCGCCGAGCACTTCGCAGGCCTTGTCGGCACCGGCGGCGATCAACGGCAAACCCTCCGGAATACCGGTGTGGCGGCTGGCCGCGGCGCTGATACTGCCGAGCTGCTCGCCCGGCTTGTAAAGATCCGGCAACTGCTCGCGGCGCACCGCTATGGCCTGCCACTTCCAGTCGCGCGGCGCGGCCCACTTTAGGCGCTTGTAGTCGAACGGCAGGTAGCCGACGCAGCAGGCCAGCGAATCGACGAAGCGCCCGCACAGCCGATGGCTGAGAAACCCGGAGAGCAGCAGGACTTTATCGGTTTTCGCGCAGATCTCCGGCTGGTTCTGTGCAACCCAGTTGACCTCGGCCTGGGTGCGAAAATGATCGACCGCCGGTTGCGCGCCGATCAGCTTGAACAACCAGCCCCAGGGTCCCTTGATCCTGTCGCGCACCTCGGCACGGCGCTGATCGAGCCAGAGCATCGCCGGACGCAGCGGTTGGCCCAGCGCATCGACATGGATCAGCGTGCCGCGCTGGGTGGTCAACGCCACGCCCTTGATCAGGCGCCGGTCGATATCCACCGCCGCCCACAGCCGCGTGCAGGCCTCGCCCAGGCTGGCCCAGTAGTACTCCGGGTCCTGCTCGGCCCAGCCGGGCTGAGTGGAGTAATAGGCCTCAAGCTCCACCTTGCCCTTGCCGAGCAGATTGCCCTGCAGGTCGAACAACAGCGCACGCACGCTCTGGGTGCCGTTATCGATGGCCAGCAGGTAGCTTTTTTCGCTCAAGGCACAGTCCTTACAGTTGGTCGAACTCGCGTAGGGTGCGCCGTGCGCACCGACAGTCAGATGGTGCGCACGCGCACCCTACTTGGCCGGCAGGCTGTAACAGCATCGCCAGAGTTCAAGGTAATCACGCTCTTCGCTGTTCCAGCGCTGATCGTCCCAACCCAGCCGCACCTGACACAGCGCACGAATCTGCGGCAGCTCGGCCTTTGCGCCTTCAGCCAGCAACAGTCCAAGGCGGGTGCGGCGCAGCAGCAGGTCGTCCAGGTGCAGCACCAGCTCGTTCTGCGCCGCCCAGGCCAACTCCACCCAGAGCGTGTCGCTGCCGGCCACCCGTTCGCTGCCCACCTCATCGAGCAACGCCAACAATCCCGACAGTTCACGCCCATGCCGGCCGACCAGACGCCTTTGCTGGGCAGGACTCAGGCTCGGCATGGGCGCTGGCGTACAAGGCCGGAAGGTCGCCGCGCCCTGGTCGTCCAGCGTCCGGCCGAGCATCTCGGCGCAGGCCCGCAGCACCTCCAGGGCCAGCAGGCGGAAGGTGGTCAACTTGCCACCGGCCAGGGTCACGCAACCGGGTTCGAGCCACAGCGCGTGCTCGCGCGTCTCGTCCGAGGGTTTACGCCCGACGGCGCCGTCGCTGACCACCGGCCGTACCCCGGCCCAGGTCGACAGCACGTCGCTGGCCGTGATTGCCGCACCAGGAAACTGCTGGGCGCAGGCCGCCAGCAGGTAATCCGCCTCATCGCTGCTGATCCGCGCCTCCTGATCCAGCGGCTCGGAATGATCGAGATCGGTGGTGCCGACCACAGTCGCGCCTTCCCAGGGGAAGACGAACACCGGACGCCGGTCCGCACCGTGCATAAAGCTGAAGGCATGGGCCACCGGCAGACGCCAGGCCGGCAGCAGCAGATGGCTGCCGCGCAGCGGCCGCACACGCTCGCTGGATGTCGCACGCAGCTGATCCGCCCAGGCGCCAGTGGCCTGGGCCACGACGCGGCTGCGAAAACTGAAGCGCCGGCCGCTTTCACGATCCTCACCGAGCAGGCCAACCACCCGACCGTTGTCGCGCAGCAACTCGACAACCTTGACCCCGTTGAGCGCCTCGCCACCGTCGCCACGGGCCTCGCCCAGCACGCGCATGACCAGGCGGGCGTCATCGGTTACCGCATCGAAGAAACGCGTGCCGCCGAGCAGACCGTCTTGTTTGAGGCCCGGCGCCAGATAGCGCAGCGCCTGCAGCGGGTAGTACAGATGGTTGCGCTTGCCCGCCAGGGCGTCGTACAGGGCCAACAACCCGCCCAACACGTTCGGTCCGGGAAATTGCCCCTGGTAGTGCGCCATCACGAAGCTCAGCGGATCGATCAGCCCCGGGGCTTCCTGCAGCAGGCGCTGGCGTTCGCGCACCGAGTCGCGGGTCAGCTTGAGCTGGCCTTTGGCGATATAGCGCAGGCCGCCATGGACCATCTTCGACGAGCGGCTGGAGGTGCCCCAGGCGAAATCACGCTGCTCCAGCAGCAGGCACGTCCAGCCACGCCGCGCCGCCTCGCGCAGGATACCGGCACCACTGATGCCGCCACCGATGACGATCAAGTCCCAGTCGCGCGCAGCCAGTTCGGCCAGCGCACCCTCGCGCCAGGCAGCGTTCCAGGCCGGCATGCTCATTGTTCGAGCAACACGCCGGGAGCCAGGCGCTGCTCCGGGTCGAAGTGCACGGACAAGGCCTTCAGCGCCGCCATTCCCAGCTCGCCCTTTTCCACGGCCAGATAAGGTGCGTGGTCGCGGCCGACGCCATGCTGGTGACTGATGGTGCCGCCGTTGTCGACGATGGTCTGGCTGGCGGCGTGCTTGAGTTTTTGCCAGCGCGCCATGGCCTGCTCGTAGCTGTTGCCGGGGCGGAACACGTAGGTGGTGTAGATGCTCGACCCTTCGCCATAAACGTGGGACAGATGAGTGAACACATGCACCCGCTCGCCCTCCTCACGCAGGCCATCGCGCAGGCTGGCCTCGACCTTGTTCAGCAGGCTGTCGACGTTGCTCCAGTCGGTGGCGGTTTCCAGGGTGTCCACCGCGTAGCCGGCGCTCCACAGGCCATGACGCAGGTAGGGGAAGCGAAAACGGTTTTCCGCCCACTTCTTGCCCAGCAGGGTGCCGCTGAAGACCCCGCCAAAGCCTTTCAGCAGAGGCTTGGCCTGCTTCAGCGAAGCGGCGTTTTGCGTGCGACTGCCGGTGACGCCGAAGGTCAGCATGCACTTGCCGTCGCGGGCGCCGCGCAGGGCCAGGTATTTCTCCAGCCAGGCGATTTGTTGCGGATGACCGGCCAGGGCCAGTTGAGTACGGGTTTCGATCGCATTGGACAGGCGCAGCATCGACAGTGGCACGCGCGCCTGAGCCAGGCTGCGGATAGCCGCCAATGCCTGCTGCCAGTCAGGCATGAACACCGCGTAGAAGTTTTCCTGCTCGGCCAGGCGGGTGATGCGCACCTTGACCTCGGAGATGATGCCGAAGCGCCCTTCCGAGCCCATCAGCAGCTCACGCAAGTCGGGACCGGCAGCGGAGGCCGGAAAGCTCGGAATCTCCAGGGTGCCGGCAAAGGTCTCGACCTTGCCGCCGGCAAACAACTGCTCGATGCGCCCGTAACGCAGCGACTGCTGGCCACTGGAACGGCTGGCGACCCAGCCGCCGAGGGTCGACAGCTCCCAGGACTGCGGAAAATGACCGAGGGTGTAACCACGGGCGCGCAACTGGCTTTCCACCTGCGGCCCATTGGCGCCGGGACCGAAGGTCGCGATCAGGCTGTCGTCGTCGACCTCGATCAGCTTGCCCATGCGCTCCAGCGACAGGGTCAGCACCGGCTTGTCACTGGCTTGCGGGTTGATATGCCCGGCCACCGAGGTGCCGCCGCCATAAGGAATCACAATCAGATCGTGCTGACTGGCCCAGGCCAGCAACTGGCGAACCTGCGCGGCGCTCTCCGGAAAGGCGACGCCGTCGGGAAACACGCCGAACTCGCCGGAACGCATCGCCAGCCAGTCCGCCAGGCTCTGGCCGCGGGCATGCCGCAGCCGCGCCTCGGCGTCCAGGCTGATCAGCGGGTGGGGCGGCAGACGCGAAGCCGGCACCCTGGCCAGCACCTGCTCCAGGCTGGCATCGGCCAGCACCTGACCGGGGCCGATCAACTCGGCAAGAAAGGCCTCGCCATGACTCGGCAATTCCACCACTGTTGCCTCATCACCCCAGCCGTTCCAACGTCGCATCAGCCTCTCCCCTGGATATTTCGGTCACCATCATTGACTGCCTATACTAGCCAGCCACCGCCCGGCGTCACTGTCGCATCGGGCCAGGCGCTGTTGCCAATCGAGCCATTGCGAATAAGAAGTCTATGCACAATCTCGGCTACTCCTCGGTTCCCGCCCTGCTCAAATACCTGCGCCACGCCGAACAGCTGGGCCTGGATATCCCCCAGGCGCTGGCGGCGGCTGGCGTGCAGGCCGACGATCTGGCGGACAACGGCAAGCGCATTGCCGGTGCGACCCACCAACGCCTGCTCCAGCACCTGATCGAAGTCTCCGGCGACCTGCTGTTCGGCCTGCATTGCGCGAGCTTCGTGCAACCCGGCTCCTGGAGCGTGCTCGGCTATATCGCCATGAATTGCGCCACCCTGGGCGAGGCCATGAGTCGCATCGTGCCCTATGAAAAACTGGTGGGCGATATGGGCGTCAGCCGGATCGAGGCGACCGCCGATCAGGTCAAGCTGATTTGGGTCTGCCGCCATGAGACCGCGCTGGTTCGCCGGCATATGGTCGAGGAGGTACTGACGTCCTGGCTGCTCTACGCCCGCTGGATCGCCGACATGCAGCGCTCGCCGCAGGAAGTCTGGTTCGAGCACGCCCTGCCTGAGGGCGTGGACAGCGCCGAGTACAGCGCCGTGTTTGGCTGCCCGGTTCGCTTCGGGCAAACCTGCAACGCCCTGATCATGCCGCTGGCATACCTCGACATGCCACTACGCCAGGCCGACGCCAACCTGCTGCGCACCCTGGAAGAACACGCCCTGACCCTGATGGCCGGTCTGGACGAGGACGAAGCGCTGCCGCAGCGGGTCAAGAACGCCCTGCGCCTGCTGCTCAAGGACGGTCTGCCGCGCAAGGAACGCGTGGCGGAACAATTCAACATGACCTTGCGCACCCTGCAGCGTCACCTGCAGCAGGCCGGCACCAGCTACCAGCAGATCCTCGACCAACTGCGCCAGGAGTTGGCCGAACACTACCTGCTGCGCAGCGACCTGGCGATTCAGGACATCGCCAGCTACCTGGGCTTTACCGAACCGCGCTCCTTCCACCGCAGCTTCAAGGGCTGGACCGGGCAGACCCCGGGGCAATTTCGCGACAACCAGCGCCAGGCGCAGAACCCGTAGGGCGGGTGCAACCCGCCGAATCGGATACAAGTGACCGCGCAGCGGGTTGTCCCCCTACCCGAGAATCTCGCTAAGCGGAATAAACCGCAGGCTGTCGCCCTCGGCCAGGGTCGTGCCTTCCAGCACCTCGGCCAGCCCCTCGGCCCAGGCGGCGCTGCGCAATACGCCGGAACTCTGGTTGGGATGCAGTACCACGCGACCACTTTCCAGGCGCGCGCGCAAGTACTCGCGGCGCTTGCCCGGCTTGCTCCAGGTGAAACCGGCCGGCATGGTAAAGCCCAGCGGCTCGACCCGCTGCACACCCATGCGCCGTAGCAGATAGGGCCGCGCCAGCAGCCCGAAGGTCACCAGGGTCGAGGCCGGATTGCCCGGCAGACCGATCACCGGCACCCCCCGAAACTGCCCGCAGGTCAGCGGCTTGCCCGGTTTTATCGCCAGTTTCCACAGGGCCAGCTCGCCCTCTTCGCGCAGCGCCACCCCAAGAAAATCCGCCTCGCCCACCGACACCCCGCCAGTGGACAGGATCAGGTCGACATCGCTCAACGCCGCCAAGGCAGCGCGGGTCAGCTGCAGATCATCGGCGAGGATGCCGCCATCCACCACCGCGCAGCCGAGGCGCTGCAGCCAGGCCATCAGCAGACGGCGGTTGCTGTTGTAGATCTGCCCTGGCCCCAGCGGCAATCCCGGCTCGACCAATTCGTCGCCGGTGGACAGCACCGCGACCCGCAGACGCCGGCGCACGCTCAGCTCGGCGATCCCCAGCGAGGCCGCCAGGCCCAGTTCGATCGGGCCAAGGCGCGTCCCTGCCGGCAACAGATGGTCACCGACACGGGTTTCCTGGCCCTGGGCCCGGACATTCTGGCCGAGCCGCAACGGCTCGCTGAAACGTACCCGGCCATCGGCCTCGACCAGCACGTTTTCCTGCATTTCCACGGTATCGGCGCCGGCCGGCAGCGGCGCGCCGGTGAAGATCCGCGCACAACTGCCGGGCTGCAGCGGCGGCGGCGCATTGCCGGCCTGGATACGCTGGCTGACTGCCAGCGGCTCGCCCGTCCAGTCGGCCAGGCGCAAGGCATAACCATCCATCGCGCTGTTGGCCCAGGGCGGCAAGTCCAGCCCGGCAATCAGCGGCTCGGCCAGCACCCGGCCGTCGGCGTCGGCCAAAGCGACCTGCTCGTCGTCACTGATCGGCATCGTCTCGGCCAGCGCCAGCAACCGCTGCAGCGCAACCTCGACCGGCAACAGGCCGGGCTGCTCGCAGCCGCTCATCCGCGGCTCTCGCAGGCAGCCGCCTGCTTCAGGTGCGGCACGAAATTGCACGGGCGGTGACGGGCATCCAGCTGCTCGGCGAGAATGCCATCCCAGGCGGTGCGGCAGGCATTGGTCGACCCCGGCAGGCAGCACACCAGGGTACCGTTGGCCATGCCGGCCAGCGCGCGGGACTGAACGGTCGAGGTGCCGATATCGGCCACGGAAATCTGCCGGAACAGCTCGCCGAAACCGTCCACCTGCTTGTCCAGCAGACAGGCTACGGCTTCCGGGGTGCTATCGCGGCCAGTGAAGCCGGTGCCGCCAGTGATCAGCACCACCTGCACGCTGTCATCGGCGATCCAGGTCGCGACCTGGGCGCGGATCCTGTACAAATCGTCCTTGAGCAACACCCGCGCCGCCAGGGCATGCCCGGCCGCCTGCAGACGGTCGACGAACATCTGACCGGAGGTATCGGTCTCCTGGGTACGGGTATCGCTGACGGTCAGTACGGCAATATTCAACGGCACGAATTGCGCCTCGGCCTTATGGTTCATGGCAGGCTTCCAGTTGTCTGAGAGAGTGCGCGATGTTATATCACAGGCCCACCTTTGGAGGCTCTGCCATGCCCGCTACGCCTGTTCTGCCGAGTTGTTCCGTGCTGCTGCTGTGCGGTGGACGCGGACAACGCATGGGCGGCCGTGACAAGGGCCTGATCGAGTGGCAGGGCCGACAGTTGATCGCCTGGCTGCATGACTTGGTGCGGCCGCTCAGCGACGACCTGATCATCTCCTGCAACCGCAACAGCGAACGTTACAGAGCCTTTGCCGACCGCCTGATCAGTGACGACAACGAAAACTTCCCTGGCCCGCTGGCCGGTATCCGCGCCGGCTTGCAAGCGGCCCGCCACGACTATTTGCTGGTATTGCCGTGCGATACGCCCCGACTCGACCGCGCATTGCTCGAGGCGTTACTGGGCAAGGCCGGCAGCCAACCGGTCATGGTGCGCCAAGGCGACTTCTGGGAGCCCTTGTTCAGCCTGATCCCCAAATCCCTGGGCAGCACACTCGAAGAGGCATGGCTGGCCGGGGAACGCAGCCCGCAACGCTGGCTATGCCGGCATGATCCCATTGCCGTCGTTTGCCCGCCCAACGACCCACGCCTGGCCAACCTCAATACCCCTGAACTGCTCGCACAGAACAGCGAATGATTGCCAGCCACTGAACTTGGCCGCCCATTATCCGTCAGAGGCTGAGTACATAGCCCTTCCAACAACAAGGAAACACGTCATGATTCAGCGGATCTTTCCCGCATTCCTGCTCGCCCTGGGCCTGGCCGCACTGGCAGGCTGCGCATCGCCATCGGTCATCACCCTCAACGATGGCCGTGAAATCCAGACCATCGACACGCCCGCGTTCGATGATGACTCCGGTTTCTACGAATTCCAGCAACTCGACGGGAACCGCGCCAAGGTCAACAAGGATCAAGTGCGCACCATCCAGGAGCTGTAAGCACAGCCTGCGCTCAGGTGACCACTTCAGCCCTGTTGCGCCCCTGAGTACAGGCCAAGAACCAAAAGCACTCATCAAGGGGTCCCGCTGCTGGAAAAAATATCAGCCTAACCCCTTGTGCAACAAAACTATTTCAGTACAATTCGGCTTATTCGGAGTGTAGCGCAGCTCGGTAGCGCGTCTCGTTCGGGACGAGAAGGTCGCAGGTTCGAATCCTGTCTCTCCGACCAAATCCCGGTTTCAACCTGCCTCGTGCACGGACTGAAACAGCCAAAACAAAGCCCGCCTTGTGCGGGCTTTGTTTTGGCTGGCTCCCCTCACCCAAAGCCGCCAATGTCGACACGTTGCTCAGCCCTGCGACCCACTTCGCCACCGTTTATTCAAGAACAGTGAGCGTCGTTTTGTGTCACGCGGATAAAATCCGGCTCGCCAGCCTTCAACGCCTGCTTGATCGCTCTGCGCTGCGCCAACCGGCGTCTGCTTCAGTGCCTGCAACATAACCCCGACAAATGGCGTGGCTTCGGCAGGCCAACTGATCGACTTCGTCTTGTAACCGGTTCTTGCACATCGGCTCATGGCTTCGATTCGCGCGTCCTCCCGCACGCGGCCAACCTCATGCAGTTGCGCTTCACTTCGTTCGCCGTGGTGATCTACAGCGGGGGCTGTCACCCGCAAGATTGCGCCCATGCTCGGCGCACAAAAAAAAACGGGAGCCCTGTCGGGCTCCCGCACTCATTCTCAGAGAAAAGCCGAAACCGGCTTACACCGGTTTCAACAACAACCTCACCTGCGCTCCCGAAGCAACGCAGCCGCAGTCTGGCAAAAATTCACACGCCTATTCGTTTAGCTTTGTTGTCGCTGTGCAAAGAAATGTAACCACGCCTGCTGCTGGCAGGCCGCCACGGCAACCGGCAGAATGCCGGCATGAGCGACCTCTACCTGCCTTCTTGCTGTACCGCCCTGAGCGATCACTGGCCGCTGCCCCTGGCACTGCCTGGCGTGCAGCTGATCAGCACGCGTTTCGACCCCTCGCAACTCGCCGCCAGGGACTTCGACCGCTGCGGCATCGCCGCCGTCAAGGGTGTGGCCAAGCGCCAGACCGAATACCTCGCCGGCCGCCTGTGCGCACGCGAAGCCCTGCGCCGGGTGACCGGCATGGCCGCGGTGCCTGCGGTCGGTGCCGACCGCGCCCCGCAGTGGCCGGCCGAGGTCAGCGGTTCGATCACCCACGGCAGCGGCTGGGCCGCCGCCATGGTGGCGCACGCCAGCGCCTGGCGCGGCCTCGGCCTGGATGTGGAGCTCAGGCTGGCGCCGGAGCGCGCCGAACGCCTGGCCGGAGAAATCCTCACCCCCGGCGAATTGCAGCAACTGCAGGGCCTGACAGCCGAGCAACGGGCCTGGCGCATCAGTCTGAGCTTCTCGTTCAAGGAAAGCCTGTTCAAGGCGCTCTATCCTCAGGTATTGCAGCGCTTCTACTTCCAGGACGCCGAGCTGCTGAGCTGCTTTGAGGACGGCAGCGCACGCCTGCGCCTGCTGATCGACCTGAGCGGCGACTGGTCGGCGGGCAGCGAACTGGATGGCCAGTTCGTCGAGTTCGACGGTCATCTGCTCAGCCTGGTCGCCATCCCGGCCTGACCGCTTGAAGAGCGCGGCCCAATGCGCCGGCCAATTCCGATAAACTCCGGGCATTGCCGCCAGGAGCGCCCCATGCGCGAAGAACTCAACCAAGGCCTGATCGACTTTCTCAAGGCCTCGCCAACCCCCTTTCATGCCACCACCAGCTTGGCCAAGCGCCTCGAAGCCGCGGGCTTTCAACAGCTCGACGAGCGCGCACCCTGGCATACCGATGCTGGCGGTCGTTATTACGTGACCCGCAACGACTCGTCGCTGATCGCCTTCAAGCTGGGCCAGCGTTCGCCGCTGGAAGGTGGCCTGCGCCTGGTCGGCGCCCATACCGACAGCCCCTGCCTGCGGGTCAAGCCGCAGCCGGAGCTGCAGCGCCAGGGCTTCTTCCAGCTCGGCGTGGAAGTCTACGGCGGCGCCCTGTTCACCCCCTGGTTCGACCGCGACCTGTCGCTGGCCGGACGGGTGACCTACCGCCGTGACGCCAAGGTGGAAAGCCAGCTGATCGATTTCCAGCTGCCGATCGCGGTGATCCCCAACCTGGCCATCCACCTCAACCGCGAGGCCAATCAGGGCTGGCCGATCAATGCGCAGAACGAACTGCCGCCGATCCTGGCCCAGCTTGCCGGCACCGAGGCCGCGGATTTCCGCGCGCTGCTGGCCGAGCAACTGGCCCGCGAACACGACTTCAACGCCGACGCGGTGCTCGACTTCGAGCTGAGCTTCTACGACACCCAGGCCGCCGCGGTGATCGGCCTGAATGGCGACTTCATCGCCGGCGCGCGCCTGGACAACCTGCTGTCCTGCTACGCCGGCCTGCAGGCACTACTGGCCGCGCCGGACGCGGAAAGCTGCGTACTGGTCTGCACCGACCACGAGGAGGTCGGCTCCAGCTCGGCCTGTGGCGCCGATGGACCGATGCTCGAACAGGTGCTGCACCGCGTACTGCCGGAAGGCGACGGTTTCGTGCGCAGCATCCAGCGCTCGCTGCTGGTCTCCGCCGACAACGCCCACGCGGTGCACCCCAACTACCCGGACAAGCACGACGACAACCACGGCCCCAAGCTCAACGCCGGCCCGGTGATCAAGATCAACAGCAACCAGCGCTACGCCACCAGCAGCGAAACCGCCGGCTTCTTCCGCCACCTGTGCCTGGAAAACGAGGTGCCGGTGCAGAGCTTCGTCACCCGCAGCGACATGGGCTGCGGCTCGACCATCGGCCCGATCACCGCCAGCCAGCTCGGCGTGCGCACCGTCGACATCGGCCTGCCGACCTTTGCCATGCACTCGATCCGCGAACTGGCCGGCAGCCACGACCTGGCGCACCTGGTCAAGGTGCTGACTGCGTTCTATGCGAGCGCCGAGCTGCCCTGATGGGCTACCAGCATCCGGGAACCGGGAACCGGGAACCGGGCGAGGGATCGTAGACCAAGCGCGGTCTCGTAGCCCGAACAAGCCTATGGCGCAACCCGGGATCGCGGGTGCATGCGCAGGTCTTCCCCGGATTGCATCGGGACTCTACAGGATCCTCACTCCGGCACCTCGACACTGACGTGCAGGGCGTCATGGCGCCAGAATTCCAGATCGCAATCGATGATGCGGCCGTGCTGGTCGCGGTTGACCCGGACGATGCGCAGCGCCGGGCTGCCGACCGCAACCTTCAGGGCCGCCGCCGCTTCGTTGTGCAGCGCGGTGGGCACCATATCGAAACGCACCCGCCCGTAATGAATGGCGTACTCACTGGCATATAGCTCAGTCAGCGACAGGGTCAGGTCGAAATCGAGGATGCCGGGGAAGTAAGCCGGATTCAGATAGTGCTCGACGTACAACACCAGGCGCCCGTCGATGCGCCGCGCGCGGCGGATCTGATAGACGCTGGACAGCGCCGGCAGCGCCAGTATCTGGCAGATTTCCGCGCTGGCCGGCATCAGCCGCGCGCTCAACACCTCGGTCGCCGGCACCCGTCCCTGCTCACCGACCATGGCATGGAAGTGCGAGCGGACCAGCGGGTTGTAGGTGATTCGCGCCGGCGAGACGAACCAGCCGCGGCGCTCTTCACGGTAGATCAGCCCCTGGGCCTCCAACTGCCCGAGGGCCTCGCGCAACGTGATGCGGGTGGTGTCGAAGACTTCGCTGAGCTTGCGCTCGGCGGGCAACTGACTGCCCGATGGCAATAAACCGTGTTCGATCTGCTCTTGCAAAGCCCGGCAAATGGCGGTTACCGCCCGAGGCGCTATGTCGCCCATTGGTTACCCTCTACTGGACTAGTCCACGTTGATCAATATGCTCAACCTAGGCCGCTAGAACGCGGTTTGTGGCGATCCTAAGCAACTTGGATGACCGACAGATGACAGCTTCCGACAGAAAACACGCGGGCTTCATGGCATTTCCAGCGTTGCTTGGCGCTAACGGTAGTCTACGCTGGGTATGTTTAGTCTGCCCGGGCGCAAGAGCGAGGCGCAAGGCGCGAGACGACATAAAAGTGTCATGCCGATGGCTTAGATTGGCTGGGTTCTTGCTGATCTAGACCAACACTCACCGCAACGGAGTTTTCGATGAAAAAACGACTGCTGGCTTCATTGATAGGTTCGACCATCGCCCTGGCGGCATCGGCCATGGCGAGCGAAATGGATTTAACCGCACTGGAAAAAGCCGCACGGGCCGAAGGCGCGGTGAATAGCGTGGGCATGCCGGACAGCTGGGCCAACTGGAAAGACACCTGGGTCGACCTGGAGAAACTCTACGGCCTCAAGCATATGGACACCGACATGAGTTCGGCCCAGGAAATCGCCAAATTCGCCGCCGAAAAGGACAACGCCAGCGCCGATATCGGTGACGTCGGTGCGGCTTTCGGCCCCATCGCGGTGCAGCAGGGTGTGACCCAGGCCTACAAACCGAGCACCTGGGAACAGATCCCGAGCTGGGCCAAGGACGCTGACGGCCACTGGATGCTCGCCTACACCGGCTCCATCGCCTTTATCGTCAACAAGCAGCTGGTCAAGGATGTGCCGAAGAGCTGGGCCGACCTGAAGACCGGCAAATACCGCGTCGCCATCGGCGATGTCAGCGCCGCGGCGCAGGCAGTCAACGGCGTACTGGCCGCGGCCATCGCTAACGGCGGCGACGAGACGAATATCCAGCCGGGCCTGGATTACTTCGCCGCGATCGCCGAACAAGGCCGCCTGTCGCTGGCCAACCCGACTATCCAGACCCTGGAAAAAGGTGAAGTGGAAGTTGGCGTGGTCTGGGACTTCAACGGTCTGTCCTACCGCGACCAGATCGACCCGAGCCGCTTCGAAGTGCTGATCCCGTCCGACGGTTCGGTGATCTCCGGCTACAGCACCATCATCAACAAGTACGCGAAGAACCCCAACGCCGCCAAGCTGGCGCGCGAGTACATCTTCAGCGACGCCGGCCAGATCAACCTGGCCAAGGGTAACGCCCGGCCGATCCGCGCCGAGCACCTAACCCTGCCGGCCGAGGTGCAGGCCAAGCTGCTGCCTAACGAGCAATACGCCAAGGTGCAGCCGATCAAGGACGCCGCCGCCTGGGAAGCCACCTCCAAGGCCCTGCCGCAGCAATGGCAGGAAAACGTCATCATCAATATGGAGTAATAGCTCGTAGCCCGGGTCGAGCGTAGCGACACCCGGGAACCTGCCCTGGGTATCGCTGCGCTCAACCCAGGCTACGAATCCATGACGCATCTTTCACACAGGACAACCCATGGCGTCCAAGGTCATCCTCGTCATTCTCGACGGCCTGAACTACGAGGTCGCCCGGCATGCGCTAGGGCATCTGCAGGCCTACTGTGGCGCCGAGCGCGCGGCGCTGTACAAGCTCGAATGCGAGCTGCCGTCGCTGTCCCGTCCGCTGTACGAATGCATCCTCACCGGCGTTACGCCGATCGACAGCGGCGTGGTGCATAACCAGGTGGTGCGCCTGTCCAACCAGCGCAGCATCTTTCACTACGCACGCAGCGCCGGCCTCTGCACCGCCGCCGCGGCCTATCACTGGGTCAGCGAGCTGTATAACCGCGCGCCTTTCGAGGCCGCCCGCGACCGTCATACCGATGACCTCGAACTGCCGATCCAGCATGGGCATTTCTACTATGCCGATCACTACCCCGATTCCCACCTGTTCGCCGACGCGGAAAGCCTGCGCCTGCGCCACAGCCCGAATTTCCTTCTGGTACACCCGATGAACATCGACGACGCCGGCCACAAGCACGGCCTCGACAGCGCGCAATACCGCAACAGCGCGCGCGGTGCCGACGTGCTGCTCGCCGACTACCTGCAAGGCTGGCTGGATGCCGGTTACCAGGTGCTGGTCACTGCCGACCACGGCATGAACAACGACCGCTCGCACAACGGCCTGCTGCGTGAGGAGCGCGAAGTGCCGCTGTTCGTACTGGGTTCGGCGTTCAGCCTGAACCGCGATGCCCAGCCCAGGCAGACCGAGCTGTGCGGCACCGTCTGCGAGCTGCTCGGCGTGGCCCACGACAAACCCGTTTGCAGGGAATTACTGAAATGAGCGCGCCTCTCGAACAAAGCGCCAAGCTACCTGGCGACGCGCAACCTATCGCAACCCCACGGGCAAGGCTGTCGCCGCAGCTCAGGGGCAAATGGCTGGCGGCGCTGTGCCTGCTGCCCTTCGCCCTGTTCTTCGTGGTGTTCCAGATCGCCCCGCTGGTGTGGGTGGCGATCAACAGCCTGAACAGCGCCGAGGGCTGGGGCCTGGCCAATTTTGCCAAGGTATTCGGCTCCAAGTTCTACCTGCAGGCGATCAAGCACAGCCTGCAGATTGCCTTCTGGTCGAGCCTGTTCGGCATGGCCATCGCGATTCTCGGCAGCTATTCGCTGCATCAGGTCGATTCCAAGCTGCGCGACTTCGTCATGGCCTTCTCCAACATGACCAGCAACTTCGCCGGGGTGCCGCTGGCCTTCGCCTTTATCATCCTGCTCGGTTTCAACGGCGCGCTGACCCTGCTGCTGATCAAGATCGGCCTGATCGAGAGCTTCAACCTCTACTCGAAAAACGGCCTGATCGTGCTCTACACCTACTTCCAGATCCCCCTCGGCGTGCTGCTGCTCTATCCAGCCTTCGACGCCCTGCGTGAGGACTGGCGCGAGTCCGCCGCTCTGCTCGGCGCCAATACCTGGGACTTCTGGCGGCATATCGGCCTGCCGGTACTGACCCCGGCGCTGCTCGGCACCTTCGTCATCCTCCTGGCCAACGCCCTGGGCGCCTATGCCACCGTCTACTACCTGACCACCGGCAACTTCAACGTGATGCCGATCCGCATCGCCGGTCTGGTCTCGGGCGATATTTCCCTCGACCCGAACCTGGCCAGCGCCCTGGCGATGATCCTGGTCGGCCTGATGGCGGTGATCACCGTGGCCCATCAACTGCTGCTGAAAAGGAGCCAGCATGTCTCTCGCTGACCGCGCACCCGCCGCGCTCTACCACCGCGTCGTGGTCTGGCTGCTGTTTCTGATATTGCTGACGCCGCTGGCCGGCACCCTGCTCTATTCGCTGTCCACCAGTTGGTCGGCGAGCATCCTGCCGGACGGCCTGACCCTCAAGTGGTACCTGGCGCTGTGGGGCGATCAGCGTTTTCTCAATGCCTTCGGCCAGTCGCTGCTGGTGTGCTTCGGCGCCCTGGCGCTGTCGGTAGTGTTGATTCTGCCGCTGCTGTTCGTGGTGCATTACCACTTCCCCAAGCTCGACGGCCTGATGAACATCCTGATTCTGCTGCCATTCGCCGTGCCGCCGGTGGTGTCCTCGGTAGGCCTGTTGCAGCTGTATGGCTCGGGGCCGCTGGCGATGACCGGCACGCCGTGGATTCTGATCGGCTGCTACTTCACTATCGCCCTGCCCTTTATGTACCGCGCCATCACCAACAACCTGCAGGCGATCAATCTGCCGGACCTGATGGACGCCGCCCACCTGCTCGGCGCCAGCACCTGGAAGGCGGCGTTTCTGGTGGTGCTGCCGAACCTGCGCAAGGGCCTGATGGTCTCGCTGTTCCTCTCCTTCAGCTTCCTGTTCGGCGAGTTCGTGTTCGCCAACATGCTGGTCGGCACCCGTTACGAGACGCTGCAGGTCTACCTCAACAACATGAAAAACAGCAGCGGCCACTTCAACAGCGCCCTGGTGATTTCCTACTTCTTCTTCGTGCTGGTCTTCACCTGGGCCGCCAACCGCCTGAACAAGGACAAGTCATGAGTTATCTGAGCATCCGCGGCCTGCACAAGAGCTACGGCGCCACGTCGATCTTCAGCGATATCAACTGCGAGATCGACAAAGGCGAATTCGTCACCCTGCTCGGCCCTTCGGGCTGCGGCAAATCCACCCTGCTGCGCTGCATCGCCGGCCTCACCGAAGTGGGCGGCGGGCAGATTGTTCTGGATGGTGAAGATCTGGTGCCGCAAGCGCCGCAGAAACGCGGCATCGGCATGGTGTTCCAGAGCTACGCACTGTTCCCCAATATGACCGTGCAACAGAACGTCGCCTTCGGCCTGCGCATGCAGAAGGTCGCCAAGGAAGAAAGCACCGAGCGCGTGCGCGAAGCCCTGGCGATGGTCGAGCTCGGCGATTTCGCCACGCGCTACCCACACCAGCTCTCCGGCGGCCAATGCCAGCGCGTGGCCCTGGCCCGCTCGCTGGTCACCCGCCCGCGCCTGCTGCTGCTCGATGAGCCGCTGTCGGCGCTGGATGCACGGATTCGCAAGCACCTGCGCGAACAGATCCGCTCGATTCAGCAAGACCTCGGCCTGACCACCATCTTCGTCACCCACGACCAGGAAGAAGCCCTGGTGATGTCCGACCGGATCTTCCTGATGAACGCCGGCAAGATCGTCCAGAGCGGCGATGCCGAGACCCTCTACACCGCGCCTGTCGACGCCTTCGCCGCTGGCTTTATCGGCAACTACAACCTGCTCGACGCCGACGCCGCCAGCCGCCTGCTCGGCCGACCGATCGGCAGCCGCGTGGCCATTCGCCCGGAGGCCATCCAGATCGGCAGCCGGGGCAATATCGAGGCGCGGATTCGCAGCCACAGCCTGCTCGGCAACGTTATCCGTTACCGTGTCGAGGCCCGCGGCGTCGAGCTGATGGTCGATGTGCTGAATCGCTCGGTCGCCGACATGCACGGCCGCGACCAAACCATCAACCTGAGTATCGAAGCCACTGCAATCTGTGAGGTAGCCTGATGGCCCTGGCGATTTTCGACCTGGACGAAACCCTGATCGGCGGTGATTGCGCCAGCCTGTGGGCCCGGGAAATGGTCAAGCTCGGCTGGGCCGATGGCGACAGTTTTATCGCCCGCGAGCAGGAACTGATGCGCCGGTACAGCTCCGGCGAGCTGGCCATGGAAGACTATATGGTCTTTACCCTGTCGCCTCTGGTGGGGCGCACGGCCGAGGAAGTCGCCCATGTGGTCGAGCCCTTCGTCGAGGACGTGATCGAACCGATCTTCTACAGCGACGCAACCCGCTGCCTGGCCAAGCACCGCGCCGCCGGTGACCGCATCCTGGTGATCTCCGCTTCGGCACATTTTCTGGTCAGCGCCATCGCCAGCCGCCTCAAGGTCGAAGAAGTGCTGGCCATCGATCTGGAGGAGCAGCACGGCCACTACAGCGGCTGTACACGGGGCGTGCTGACCTACCGCGAAGGCAAGGTCAGCCGCCTGCGCGATTGGCTGCATGAGCACGACGAAACCCTCGACGGTGCCTACTTCTACTCCGACTCGCGCAACGACCTGCCGCTATTGCAAGTGATCGACAAGCCCCATGTGGTCAACCCCGACCCGACCCTGCGCCAGCATGCCCAACAGGCCGGCTGGCCGATCCTGAGCTGGCGCTAGACCTGTTCGCCATCCAGACCACTAGCGGGGGACAAGGCGTTGTCATGTTCACCCCACGCACCTCGTAGCCCGGATGCAATCCAGGGAAATCTGCCGCCGGAAAATCCGCGCCCGGATTTCCCCCGGGCTACAAGACCGAGCCCGCCTTTGCCATAAGTACACGGCATGGCCACTTTACCGGCTCCCCTATGGATTTTTGCCGCAAAAGCCCCTAGCGTGCGGGCACTGGTTCTCGATAAAAACTCCCAATGGTGCCCCCATGGATTTCCACCTGCGCCCCTCTGCCACTGCGGTAAAGGCATTGCTCGCGGCCGCCGCCCTGCCGACTGAAGACCTGCGCGCCGAACACTTCGAACACTTTATCGCCTGCGGGCCAGAGGATTCGCCCGATGCAGTGGTCGGTCTGGAGCTGTATGGCGATGTGGCGCTGCTCAGGTCCCTGGTGGTGGCCGCAGCCGCCCGCGACAAGGGTTATGGCACCAGCCTGGTGGCGCAAGCCGAGGCCTATGCCGGCCAGCTGGGCGTGCAGGAAATCTACCTGCTGACCACCACGGCCGAAGCCTTCTTCCGCCAGCTGGGCTATGCCAGTTGCACCAGAGCCGACGCGCCGGCAGCGATTCGGCAGACTGCGGAATTTTCCAGCCTGTGCCCGGCCAACTCGGCCTTTATGCGCAAGCGGATCGAGGCACGCTGATGGACTGCAGCTCGCCCCTGACCGCCTACCAGCAAGCCATCGAGCGCGACGGTTTCAAATCCGACCCCGCGCAGTGGCAGGCCGCCCAGGCCTTGCACGACTGCCATCAGGCCTTGCATCAGGCCGCACCCGCGCATCCCATCAACGGGGTGTACTTGTGGGGGCCGGTGGGGCGCGGCAAGACCTGGCTGATGGACAGTTTCTACAAAGGGTTGAAGGTTCCGGCGCGGCGTCAGCACTTTCACCATTTTATGCGCTGGGTACATATCCGCCTGTTTCAGCTCACCGGCACCGCCGATCCGCTACAGGCCCTGGCCGTGGAGTTGAGCCACGAGGTGCGCGTGTTGTGCTTCGACGAGCTGTTTGTCAGCGATATCGGCGATGCGATCATTCTCGGCCGCCTGTTCCAGGTGATGTTCGAACAGGGCGTGGTGCTGGTCGCCACCTCCAACCAACCACCCGAACAACTGTATGCCGAAGGCTTCAACCGCGAACGCTTTCTGCCTGCGGTGGCCGCCCTGCAACGGCATATGCAGGTGGTGAGCATCAATGGCGAGGAAGACCATCGCCTGCACCCCGGCACCGCCCATACCCGCTACTGGGTCGCCACGCCGGGACTACCCGGCGTGCTAAACCGCCACTTTAGCCAGTTGGCTGCAGGCCGGCCTAGCAGTGATCAACCCCTTACCATAGGCAACCGTAGCGTGCAGACCCTGCGCCACTGCGACGGCGTGCTCTGGTGCCGCTTTGCCGATCTCTGCGAACAACCCCTTGCCGCCCCCGACTTTATCGCCCTGTGCGACCGTTTCCAGGCCATTCTGCTCAGCGAAGTGCCAAACCTGAGCAGCCCGCAACGCGCGGCGAAGATCGCCCGCGGCACCGAAGATGGTGTCGAACGGGTACAGGCCGGTGATCGCCAGTTGCCGGCGCTTTCGGTCAAGGATGACAGCGTACGGCGCTTTATCGCCCTGGTAGATGAGTGCTACGACCGCAAGGTGCCGCTGTATATCGAAGCCCAGGTGCCCCTGGCCGAACTCTATACCGAGGGCTACCTGAGCTTTGCCTTTCGCCGCACCCTGAGCCGGCTGCAGGAGATGCAGTTGCAGCGTTTTGGGGCTTGAGCCTGCACAAAAAAGCGGACACTCGGTAAAGGTTGTCCGCCCTTTGGCAACGCGCGCTTCTAGCTTATTAGCTGCGGATCAGGTGATCGAAGGCGCTCAGGGAAGCCTTGGCCCCCTCGCCCACGGCGATCACGATCTGCTTGTAGGGTACGGTTGTGACATCGCCGGCAGCGAATATGCCCGGCACATTGGTGCCGCCCCTGGCATCGACGATGATCTCGCCGCGTGGTGACAACTCGATCACGCCTTTGAGCCAGTCGCTATTGGGCAGCAGACCGATCTGCACGAAGATGCCTTCCAGCTCGACGCGGTGCAGTTCGTCAGTGTGGCGATCCTTGTAGACCAGCGCATTGACCTTCTGCCCATCACCCAGCACTTCGCTGGTCAGCGCGCTCTTGATGATGGTCACGTTGGCCAGACTGTTGAGCTTGTTCTGCAGCACCGCATCGGCACGCAACTGGCTGTCGAACTCGATCAAGGTGACATGGGCGACGATGCCGGCCAAGTCGATGGCTGCTTCCACACCGGAGTTGCCGCCACCAATCACCGCCACCCGCTTGCCCTTGAACAACGGGCCATCGCAATGGGGGCAGTAGGCCACGCCCTTGCCACGGTACTCCTGCTCGCCGGGTACGTTCATCTCCCTCCAGCGCGCGCCGGTAGCGAGAATCAGGGTCTTGGCGTGCAGCGATGCACCGCTATCGAACTTCACCTCATGCAGGCCACCGGCGTGCTGAGCCGGGATGATGGCGCTGGCACGCTGCAGGTTCATGATGTCCACGTCGTACTGCTTGACGTGCTCTTCCAGGGCGCGGGCCAGCTTCGGCCCTTCGGTTTCCTGCACCGAGATAAAGTTCTCGATGGCCATGGTATCGAGCACCTGGCCACCGAAACGCTCGGCCGCCACCCCGGTGCGGATGCCTTTGCGCGCGGCATAGATAGCCGCCGCGGCGCCAGCCGGGCCACCGCCGACCACCAGCACGTCGAAGGCCTCCTTGGCGTTGAGCTTGTCGGCATCACGGGCACCGGCGTTGGTGTCGATCTTGGCGATAATTTCTTCCACACCCATGCGTCCCTGGCCAAACAGCTCGCCGTTCAGATAGAGGCTCGGTACCGACATGATCTGCCGCGCTTCGACCTCCGCCTGGAACAGTGCACCGTCGATGGCGACGTGACGGATATTGGGATTGAGTACGGCCATGAGGTTCAGCGCCTGGACCACGTCCGGGCAGTTCTGGCAGGACAGCGAATAGTAGGTTTCGAAATTGAATTCGCCTTCGATGCCCTTGATCTGTTCGATCACGTCCGCCGCGGTCTTGGACGGATGACCACCGACCTGCAGCAACGCCAGCACCAGCGAGGTGAATTCGTGGCCCATGGGAATACCGGCAAAACGCAGGCTGATATTCGCCGCGGGGCGATTGAGCGAGAACGACGGTGTGCGACTGTCGCGACCATCGGTCTTGAGGGTGATCTTGTCGGTCAGGCCGACGATGTCTTGCAGCAGACCGAGCAGTTCGCGGGATTTGTCGCTGTCATCGAGGGACGCGACTATCTCGAACGGCTGGGTGACCTTCTCGAGGTAGGTCTTCAACTGGGCTTTCAGATTGGCGTCCAACATGACGGGAAGTCCTCAATGACAAAAATTCGGGGCAATAAAATGCCCGGACGGATCACGCCCGGGCATCGGGGACCGTTAAGAATCGGTTAAGGCTCTTAAGGGCTGGCTTAGGGTGGATGACGCTTCACCCATCCACCATTGACAATCAGCAGTGGTGGATGAAAACAGCGTCATCCACCCTACGGATCGGCACTGTTAGATCTTACCGACCAGGTCCAGGGAAGGAGCCAGAGTCTTCTCGCCTTCTTTCCACTTGGCTGGGCAGACTTCGCCCGGGTGAGCAGCGGTGTACTGGGCAGCTTTCAGCTTGCGCAGGGTTTCGGAGACATCACGAGCGATTTCGTTGGAGTGGATTTCAACGGTCTTGATCACGCCTTCCGGGTTGATCAGGAAGGTGCCGCGCAGGGCCAGGCCTTCTTCTTCGATGTGCACACCGAAAGCACGGGTCAGCGCGTGAGTCGGATCACCAACCAGCGGAAACTGAGCCTTGCCTACAGCAGGCGAAGTCTCGTGCCAGACCTTGTGCGAGAAATGAGTGTCGGTAGTGACGATGTAAACCTCGGTACCGGCATCACGGAACGCGGCGTAGTTGTTGGCAGCGTCTTCGATCTCGGTCGGGCAGTTGAAGGTGAAGGCAGCCGGCATGAAGATCAGTACCGACCACTGGCCCTTCAGGGATTGCTCGGTCACTTCGATGAACTTGCCGTTGTGGAAAGCGTTGGCCTTGAACGGTTGAACTTGAGTATTGACGAGAGACATCTCTGATTCCTTTTGAGGGTTAAGATGAGGATTAGGAATTTACAGGGCGCATTTTAGCCCCTTATTCGAAAAAAGCTTATTGATTGCCGCCATGATATCGATTGACTAAGTCAATCAACACCTACCTTCATACCAGGGTCGGGTCTATTACCAACACCAGTTTGCCGTTAACCCGGTTGCTCGCCAGTTCGGTAAAGGCCGCTTGCGCGTCCCCGATCGGGAAACTGCATGCCAGTTGCGGCTTGAGCCGGCCTTCGGCAAACAGCGGCCACACCTGCTGCTGCAGATCGCGCAACAGATCGGCCTTGAACTGATCATCGCGGCTGCGCAGGGTCGAACCAATCAATTGAATGCGCTTACCCAACAGCAACCCCAGATCCAGCTCGGCCTTGCGCCCGCCCATCAGACCGATATTCACCCAGCGACCATCGAGCGCCAGCAGCTCCAGGTTAAGCGCGGCGTAGTTGCCGCCAACCGGATCGAGGATCACATCGAAAGGGGCGAAATCGCGCAAGGCCTGCAGGTTGTCTTCGCCGCGCAACACGCCGCCCTGGGCACCCAGGGCTTCGCAATAGGCCAGTCGCTCGGCAGAGCCGACGCTGACCCAGCACGGGCTGCCAAATGCCTTGCACAACTGGATCGCCGCCGACCCCACACCACTGGCCCCCGCATGCAGCAGGACCTTTTCGCCGGGCTTCAGGCCGGCCAACTGGAACAGGTTGAGCCAGGCCGTGGCATACACCTCGGGCAAGGCGGCGGCCTCATGCAGCGAGATGCCTTCGGGCACCGGCAAGGCGTGCCGTGCATCGATCACCACCTCCTCGGCCATGCCGCCGCCGCTCAGCAACGTGCACACCCGATCGCCCACCTTGCAGTCGCTGCCAGCACCGACCTCGCTGACCACGCCGGCGCATTCCAGGCCCAATATATCGCTGGCCCCCGGCGGCGGCGGATACAGACCGGCGCACTGCAACAGGTCGGCCCGGTTCAGTCCGGCGGCCGCCACGCGAATACGAATCTGCCCTACATCACAGGCCGGGGCGGGCTGCTCCGCCCACTCCACACGCCCTTCAACGCCTTGCAATGCCTTCACGCTGCCTCCATAGTGCAATTGAACCGAGTCCGACATTCAACGTCGGCTTTTGCATTGCGCCGATGGAACCTGGCGCCCAGATAGATGGCCTAATATGCGTTATCAATTGTCACTACGTCGAGTCAGCATGAAGCGATCACTGCTTATTAGCACCTTCCTCGCCCTTAGCCTCGGCTTAAGTGCTTTGCCGCTGTCTGCGAAAACCACCAGTGCCGATCCATGGGAATACTTGCAGCCGAATCGCGAGCAAGTCATCGCCAGCCTCAACGTCGTAGAGTTGCTCAATCGGCATCACTACAACAAGCCGCCGCTCAACGACGAGCGTTCGGCGAAGATCTATCAGGGTTACCTGAAGATGCTCGACCCCTCGCGCAGTTACTTCACCGCAGGTGACATCGCCGAATTCGACCAATGGCGCAACCAGTTCGACGACCTGCTGAAAAGCGGCAATCTGGAACCGGGCTTCCTAATCTACAAGCGCCAACTGGAGCGTCTGCAAAGCCGCCTGCAGTTTGCCCTGAACATGCTCGAACAAGGCGTCGACAAGATTGACTTCAGTGTCGACGAGAGCCTGCTGATCGACCGTGAGGAGGCCCCCTGGGCCAAGGATCTGGCCGAGCTGGACGACCTGTGGCGCAAACGCGTCAAAGACGAAGTGTTGCGTCTGAAAATCGCTGGCAAGGAACCCAAGGCGATTCAGGAACTGCTGGTCAAACGCTACAAGAATCAACAGGCGCGCCTGCGCCAGACCCGCGGTGAGGATATATTCCAGGCCTACGTCAATGCCTTTGCCATGTCCTACGACCCGCACACCACCTACCTCTCCCCCGACAGCGCGGAGAATTTCGACATTAATATGAGCCTGTCCCTGGAAGGCATTGGTGCGGTGCTGCAAAGCGACAACGAGCACGTCAAAGTCGTGCGCCTGGTGCCCGCAGGCCCGGCCGACAAGAGCAAGCAGATAGCACCGGCAGACAAGATCATCGGTGTTGCCCAGGGCAAGGACGAAATGGTCGACGTGATCGGCTGGCGCCTGGACGAAGTGGTCAAATTGATCCGCGGCCCGAAAGGCTCGCTGGTGCGCCTGCAAGTGATTCCGGCAAGCAATGCGCCGAATGACGAGACCAGCAAGGTGGTCAACATCACCCGTGAAGCGGTCAAGCTGGAAGAGCAGGCCGCGAAAAAATCCGTGCTGCAGCTCACTCACGAAGGGCGCGACTACAAACTGGGCATCATCGAAATCCCCGCGTTCTATCTGGATTTCAAGGCTTTTCGTGCCGGTGATCCGGATTACAAAAGCACAACCCGCGACGTCAAACGCCTGATTGCCGAACTGGAACAGGAAAAAGTCGACGGCGTGGTCATCGACCTGCGCAACAACGGCGGCGGCTCACTGCAGGAAGCGACCGAACTGACCGGGCTGTTTATCGACCAGGGCCCAACCGTGCTGGTACGCAACAGTGACGGCCGGGTCGATGTGCTGGCCGATGAAAATGCCGGCATCTACTACAAAGGCCCCCTGGCCGTACTGGTCAATCGCCTGTCCGCCTCGGCTTCGGAGATTTTCGCCGGCGCCATGCAGGACTATCACCGCGCCTTGATCCTCGGCGGACAGACCTTCGGCAAAGGCACGGTACAGACCATTCAACCGCTCAATCACGGTGAGCTCAAGCTGACCTTGGCCAAGTTTTACCGCGTTTCCGGGCAAAGCACCCAGCACCAGGGGGTGATACCGGATATCCAGTACCCCGACGTGATGGACACCAAGGACATCGGCGAAAGCGCCCTGCCCGAGGCCTTGCCGTGGGACAGCATCAAGGCGGCGATCACTCCCGAGCTGAATCCGATCGCGCCATTTCTGGAAGAGCTGCAGACTCGCTACGATAGCCGCACGGCGAAGAATCCGGACTTCACCTTCACCCGCGAGCGCCTAGCTCTGGCGCAAAGGCTTATGGACGAAACCAGCGTCAGCCTCAACGAAAGCAAACGCCGCGCGCAACAGACCGATATAGAAGCGCAGCAGTTGGTGATCGAGAACAGTCGCCGCAAAGCCAAGGGTGAGGACCTGCTCAGCGAGCTGAAAAAGGAAGACGAAGATGCCGCTCCGGTCGAACCTGAAAAAACCAAACCGGAAGATGACGCCTTCCTCGCCGAAAGCGGACATATCCTGCTGGACTTCCTGGGCTTGAGTTCGAGGTTAGCCAAACAGTAAGGGTTAGCCGCTTACGGCTGTCATCAAAGGGTCATCAATCTGTCGTGAAATGCAGGGGCTGATAGCGATATCAGCCCCTGCATTTTTTCTGGATATCGAGACCCCAAATGACTGTCACCGAGCAACTGAGCGCGCTGGACCATATTCTCGCTCACGGCGACCTGCATAGCCTGTTCCAACCGATCATCAGCCTTTCCGAACGACGCATTCTCGGCTATGAAGCCCTGACCCGTGGCCCGTCCAACAGCCCACTGCACTCACCAATCAATCTGTTCGCCGTGGCACGCAATGCCGAGCGGCTGGGCGAGCTGGAAGTGGCTTGTCGCAAGAATGCCTGCCGACGCTTCAGCGAGCTGCAACTGCCAGGCAAGCTGTTTCTCAATGTATCCCCGGACTCACTGCTGGAGCCCGGCCATCAGCCCGGCCGCACCCTGCAACTGCTGCAAGCCTATGGCATCCCTCCCAGTCAGGTGGTGATCGAGCTGACCGAGCAGTCACCCACCGACGACTTCGCGCTCCTCGACACAGCTCTGCACCATTACCGCGCCATGGGCTTCTCGATTGCCCTGGACGACCTGGGCGCTGGCTATTCAAGCCTGCGCCTATGGTCAGAACTGCGCCCCGACTACGTGAAAATAGACCGTCACTTCATCGATGGCATTCATCAGGATGCGGTCAAGCGCGAGTTCGTCGGCTCGATCCTGAAGATGGCCAAGGCATCACGCGCCCAGGTGATTGCCGAAGGCATCGAACTGGAAGAAGAACTCGCCGTACTGGCGGAGATGGGCATTGACCTGCTGCAAGGCTACTTGCTCTGTCGCCCGCAGGAACAACCGCCACAGGACGCACACCAGCTCCTGCCGACGCTCAACGGCAATGCGCTGGTCTTGAGCGAGGAAGGCAGCAACCTCAGCGCCCTGCTCAACGAACAGTCGGCCGTAGCCCAGCACACGCCGATCGCCGAGGTGTTGGAAGCCTTCCGTGCCCAGGCCAATCTCAACTCCCTGGCCGTCATCGATGAGCATGGGCAACCGGTCGGCATCGTCAACCGCCATGCGCTGTCCGAAGCGCTGCTCAAGCCCTTCGCCACCGACCTGTTCGCCCGCAAACCGATCAGCCGCCTGATGAGCCATGACTTCCTCGCCGTCGAACTGACGCAGTCGCTACAGAAGGTCAGTCGCCTGCTCACCAGTCGTGCCCGTCAGCGCATCGAGGAAGACTTCATCATCACCCAGGACGGCAGCTACCTGGGGCTGGGCCGGGTGATCGATGTGCTCAAGCTGATCACCGAACTGAAGATCCAGCAGGCACGCTATGCCAACCCGTTGACCCTGCTGCCGGGTAATGTACCTATCCAGCAATGTCTGACGCGCCTGCTGCAACAAGCGCGCGAAGCGGTGATCTGCTATGTGGATATCGACAACTTCAAGCCGTTCAATGACCTCTATGGCTATGCCAAAGGCGATGAAGTGTTGCTGAGTCTGGCGCAATGCCTGAGCGAGCGGGTCGACCCTGCCCGCGATTTTGTCGGCCATATTGGCGGCGACGATTTCCTGCTGGTACTCGGCTCGCACGATTGGCGAGCCCGCCTCAATCGCCTGCAGGAAGACTTCCAAAGTCAATGCCGACGTTTCTACAGCGACGAGCATCTGCAAGCTGGTTGCCTGATCGCTCACAGCCGGCAGGGCCAGCGCCAGGAGTTCGCCCTGCTCTCCCTGTCACTGGGCGTGGTGCACTTGCGCCCGGAGCAGTGCGCACAACTGGACGCCAGCCAGCTCGCCGCCCTGGCTTCGGAGGCCAAGCGTCACGCCAAGGCGGTGCCCGGCTACAGCCTGCATATCATTGATACGCACAGGCTGTCGGCGTAAGCCAATCACCTCACCCGTAGGCTTGGAATTCTTATCAGGAAATAACAAGAGCTGTAGCTACCTACTTGCTGTGGTCCGGCATTCCGGCGATCCTGCGGCGCCCCCTGATCGCCGATCACCGCCACCGGATAGCCAAGCGGGTAGCATTGCGCCCCCGCCGGATCCACCCCCTACCCCGCTACAACCCCAGTTCCCGGGCCCTCTGGACAAAGCGCGCCGCCCGCTCGGCATCGGCCGGCAAGCCGGGACCGCCCTCGCGATACAGGTCGGTCAAGCGCTGGGCGGCCAGGGGATGGCCAGCCGTGGCCGCCAGCGTCCACCAGCGCGCCGCCTCAAGGCCATCGGGGGCTTGCCGGGTATCGCCCGCCAGGCTGAGTACGCCGAGCTGATAGGCGGCCTTGGCATCACCACCTGTAGCGGCCAGGCGCAGCAGACGCACGCCTTCTTCACGGGCACCAACACCCTGGCCACGAAACAGCAGGATATGCCCGTAGAAACTCTGCGCAGCAACATCGCCCAGGTTGGCCATACGCGCGAACTGTCCTTCAAGCCAGCGCCAGCCGCGTGGCTGTTTGACCAACCACGACCAGTGAAACAGTCGCCGGGCCACGCCATAGCCAATCCGCGCACGCAGTCGCCAAAGCACCTAGAGCCCCTCGGAGTAATCGAACTCGAACACCCGCACCACTTCGGCCGCATGCCAGGACGCAGCAGCGACACCGTCCGAAGCACCGTTAAAGCGGCCAAGACGAGTCACGCAGTCGAAGAACCCGGTTCGCGGCAGCCGGCTCGCTCCCTGACTGATCACCAAGGCGCTACGCAGTGGCCGTTCGGCACGGGCATCCAGGACCGCCAGGTGCTCCAGCGCAGCCGTGAGCGTTTGCATCGCCGGAGTCGGCAGAGCCAAGCGCTCGACTAACGCTCGATAGGTCAACAGATGACGCTGGCGTCGGGCGTCCTCCAACTCATCGAGCAAGGCTTGCCAATGCTGACGACTGATACTTACGCTCAAAGCGTCTCCTCCCAGCCAGCGACACCGAGCGCCCAGGCCAAGGCCCGTTTGATGGCGGCATCCGGCTGGCGCTCGGCGCTTTCGATCATGCCCAGATAATGCGGACTGATTCCCACCGAGCGCGCCAGCTCTTGCAGCGACAAACCCTTTTCTTCACGCAAACGCGTCAACTCGCTCAGCGCCGGTTTGACTGCATCCGCAGCCGCCGGAACTTGCGCAGCGTTACCCGAGGCCTGCAACAAGGCCAGGTAATCTGCCCAGGGCAGTACCGCATATTCGGGCTCGCCATCACGTTTGATTACTTGCACTTTCATTCTCGACTCTCCGTAGAAAGCAGTGCCGACAGCCTCGGCACCTTCCTTGCAGAGGGCTATGTTAACAGCCCAACCCTGCAAAGGGCGTGGCCTATACTGCCTTGAAACTATACGGACAATATTCTGGGGGTATTTTTGCGGACACTGGCGATCTTGCTGCTGGGCTGCTGGAGTGCCATAAGCGGCGCAGAGGCATTACGCTGGGGCTTCTCCCCGGCCGATGGCATGCCTTATGTCGAGGTCCGTAATCATCAATTACTTGGTGGTTTCACCCACCAACTCGGCAACATGGTTGGCCAGCGCCTGGGTCTCGAATTACGCTTCGTCGAGACCCCGAACAAGCGCATTGAAGAGTTCATCCAGCGCGGGCGCATTCATCTGATCTGCAACGCCAATCCGGAGTGGGTGGCCGAACCCCAGCGCTATCGCTGGTCACCCAAGCTTTACCAGGAGGAGGACGTGCTCCTTCTGCATGACCGGCAAGCGCCCGTGACAGGGTTGCAAGATCTGCACGGTAAAGTCCTCGGCACTCAACTCGGCTATATCTACAGCCTGCCATTGATGGAAGCCTTCGCCCGCCAGCTGGTGACTCGCCAGAATGTCCGCGACCTCGATAGCGGACTGAACCTGTTGAGCAGGCAGCGCCTGGATGCGCTGATCGACATGCGTCGTCCCATGGCCTACAAGCTGGCTCAACGCCCGGAGCTGCCCCTGCACTTCAGTGGCTGGGTGGTACAGCGCTACGACCTGCATTGCGCCTATGGCCAGCACCTGCCGATCAGTGCAGAGCGGCTGGATGAAGTGCTGCTGGAGCTGCGCGACTCAGGGACAATCGCCCGGATGCTCGATGATCTCCCTAGGCAGCCTTCCCAATAGCCCATCAGGGCTTCAGCTTATCCAGCGCCACACTTTGTCCATCCGGCAGGCGCTCGATAACCTCGAGCACCTCAGGCGCCTGGGCATCTCGCCAGGCACGAAATGCCGCCAGCTCATCACTCCAGGTGCGCAGCACCCAAGCCAGCACGGCCAAGTCATCGACAAAGCCCACCACCGGCAACCAGTCTGGCAGCCCATCCAGTGGCGTGACGAAATACAGCAGCGCCGCCACTACCGCCAGTAACGCCTGCGAGCTGATCGCTCGATACTCACCGCGCCACCAGGCCATGCAGAGGCCTTGCAGGAGCCGCAAATCTTCTTTCAAAACGCTGAAGCGCCCGCCCTGCCTTGCACTCTTGCGTGCCACCGCCAGCAGCAGGGCAGGTAACCGACCACGCCGCAAAAAAACCTGTGCAGTACGTAGATAACTGGAAAAGTTCCACGGTTGTTTCATGGGTCTTCCTCGGCAACCCGCATGCCTGCTGGGCTGGATTGGGTTATCCACTAAAGCTGTGGATAACCTTGTGAACAGTTTTCAGATGAGCCTATCAAACGCCCAGCCCATGCGGCCTCGCTACAGATCGGACATTTTTTATCCAGCCATTAAAGTTGTTTTAAATCAATAACTTGAATTTTGCAAAGAGTTTTCCAAGAAGCACATGGCAAGGCCGAGTCAGGTGCCGGGCAAAATGTGCATAACCGTGACGCCAGAATTCCATTCGGGTCTTTTTTCCGACCCGCCAGTCAGCCTCAGGTTCATTTTGTAATCGGCAGAAACGACAACGCCCCGTCGAAACGGGGCGTTGCCTGCAACCTTGGCGGCCTGTCGAACCCAGGACTACTCCTGGCCCGTCAAACGCCTAGCGCTTACTGCTCGGCACTGGCAGCAGCGGCGGCCTTGATTTCCAGCAGTTCCAACTCGAACACCAGCACCGAGTTGGCCGGAATTGCCGGGGTCGGGCTTTGCTCGCCGTATGCCAGCTCGCTCGGAATATAGAGCTTGTACTTCTCGCCGACATGCATCAGCTGCAGGCCTTCGACCCACCCAGGAATCACACCGCTGACAGGCAGCTCGATCGGGCTACCGCGCTCGATAGAACTGTCGAACACGCTGCCATCGGTCAATTTGCCTTCATAGTGCACGCTCACCACATCGGTGGCCTTCGGCTGATCGCCTTCGGCTTTTTTCAGCACTTCGTACTGCAAACCGGATTCGGTGGTGACTACCCCTTCACGCTTGCCATTCTCTTCGAGGAATTTCTTGCCGGCCTTGACCGACTCCTCGCTCATGGCAGCCATGCGCTCTTCGGCACGCTTCTGCAGGAACGCGAAAGCCTCGACCAGTTCGTCGTCTTTCAGGCGCTGTTCTTTCTTGCCGATGGCATCTTCGATGCCTTGCGCCACGGCTTTCGAATCGAGGTCATCCATACCTTCCTGCGCCAGGCTCTTGCCCATGTTCAGGCCGATACCGTAGGAAGCTTTCTGCGCCGGGGTTTCCAGACTGATTTCCTTGGTTTGCGAATCACAACCCGCGAGAACCAGGCCTACCAAGGCGACCGCCGCCGCTAAACGATGCTGTTTCATGCTTATTCCTTGTTCGGTGCGCCCTAGGGCAATCGAGTGAAGGCGCGAGCTTAGCAGGCTGCCGCAATCACTGGCTACCAGGATACGAACCAGGAAATGCGTATAAGTTCAGGTATTTAAGCAGATTTTCGAAGGAATACAGCGAGTATTGCGGAAGGGGCATAGCGGAGATGGAGCGAGGTAAAAAATGGCGCAGCGGACGGGACTCGAACCCGCGACCCCCGGCGTGACAGGCCGGTATTCTAACCGACTGAACTACCGCTGCGCGTAACTTCAAAAACGAGTTGGTGGGTGATGACGGGATCGAACCGCCGACCCTCTGCTTGTAAGGCAGATGCTCTCCCAGCTGAGCTAATCACCCTTCACTCTCGAAGTGGGGCGCATTCTAGACAGCCGACCTCACCTTGGCAAGCACTGATTTAAAAATTTTTTATCGACGTGCCAAAGGCTTAGCGCAGGGTTGGCCTGAGGCGCCAAGGGGAGAATAATGCGCGCTTTGCGTTAACGGGTGTGCCGCGAGAGGCGCCCCGAAGCATAAGAGCCTCTCGCGACATACCCGCTTCCCTCATCCGTCGCTGCGCGCCACCTTCTCTCAGGGGAGAAGGACATAAGGATGGCGTCGTTTCGCGACTTTCACGTTATACGGAGAGTCACCCCCCATGTGGTTTCGCAACCTGCTGGTTTATCGCCTTACCCAAGATATTCCCTTCGATGCCGAGGCACTCGAAACCGCACTGGCCGCCAAACCGGCACGCCCCTGTGCCAGCCAGGAGTTGACCACCTATGGTTTCGTCGCCCCCTTCGGCAAAGGCGGCGATGCGCCACTGGTGCATGCCAGCGGCGACTTCCTGCTGATCGCGGCGCGCAAGGAGGAACGCATCCTGCCGGGCAGCGTAGTGCGTGATGCCTTGAAGGAGAAAGTCGACGAGATCGAGGCCGAGCAGATGCGCAAGGTCTACAAGAAGGAACGCGACCAGCTCAAGGATGACATCGTGCAGACTTTCCTGCCGCGCGCCTTCATCCGCAAGTCGGCAACCTTCGCCGCCATCGCCCCGAAGCAAGGCCTGATTCTGGTCGATGCCTCCAGCCCTAAGCGCGCGGAAGACCTGCTCTCCACCCTGCGTGAAGCCATCGGCTCGCTGCCGGTACGCCCACTGACCGTGAAGATTGCCCCCAGCGCCACCATGACCGAGTGGGTCAAGACGCAGAAGGCCGCCGACGACTTCCATGTGCTCGACGAATGCGAGCTGCGCGACACCCACGAAGATGGCGGCGTGGTGCGCTGCAAGCGCCAGGACCTGACCGGCGACGAAATCCAGCTGCATATGACCTCGGGCAAACAGGTCACCCAACTGTCGCTGGCCTGGCAGGACAAGCTGTCGTTCATGCTCGACGACAAACTGGTGGTCAAGCGCCTGCGCTTTGAGGATCTGCTGCAGGATCAGGCTGAACAGGATGGCGGCGACGACGCTCTCGGCCAACAGGACGCCAGCTTCACCCTGATGATGCTGACCTTCGTCGAATTCCTCCCCGCGCTGTTCGAAGCCCTGGGTGGCGAAGAGACGCCCCAGGGCATCTAAGCCTCAAGCAAGGCTGCTCGCGCTGGCCTGAATGGCGCGCGTGCGGCCTCTCCATACTCATGACAGTGCCACTGCTTAAGGATCGAGCCCATGCGCGCCCTCATCGCCCTGAGTCGCTTTATCGGCAACACGTTCGCCCTGTGGGTGCTGCTGTTCGCCGTACTGGCGTTTTATCTGCCCAGCAATTTCCTGCCGCTTACCGCGTGGATCGTGCCCCTGCTCGGGCTGATCATGTTCGGCATGGGCTTGACCCTCAAAGGCGAAGATTTCCGTGAGGTCGCGCGCCGCCCGCTGCGCGTACTGATCGGCGTGCTGGCGCAGTTTGTCATCATGCCGGCACTTGCCTGGTCGCTGTGCAAGCTGCTCGGGCTCCCAGCGGAAATCGCCGTCGGCGTAGTTCTGGTCGGCTGCTGTCCCGGAGGCACCGCTTCCAACGTGATGACCTGGTTCGCCCGTGGCGACGTCGCCCTATCGGTATCGATCACCGCGGTGACCACCCTGCTCGCGCCACTGGTCACCCCGGCACTGATCTGGCTGCTGGCCTCGGAATGGCTGCCGGTATCCTTCTCGGCAATGTTCGTCTCGATCCTCAAGATGGTGCTGCTACCGATCATCCTCGGCCTGATCGTGCAGCGCCTGCTCGGCGAACGCGTGAAGATGGCGGTGGAAGTGCTGCCGCTGATCTCGGTGGTAAGCATCGTCGCCATCGTCGCTGCGGTGGTCGCTGCCAGCCAGGCGAAGATCGCCGAGTCCGGCCTGCTGATCATGGCGGTGGTGATTCTGCACAACGGCATCGGCCTGGCCATTGGTTACTTCACCGGGCGCGCTTTCGGCATGCCGCTGGCGCAATGCAAGACCCTGTCCATCGAGGTCGGCATGCAGAACTCCGGGCTCGGTGCCGCTCTGGCCAGCGCGCACTTCTCGCCGCTGGCGGCGGTACCCAGCGCACTGTTCAGCGTATGGCACAACCTGTCCGGCCCACTGCTGGCAACGCTTTATCGTCGGATGGGTCAGGATTCTGGAAAAACCTAGAAATAAACCAACGACTTCCGCTGGTCCGCGGCGACTTGCCTAGCCCCTCGAACTGTGCAAAATAGCGCACAGCATGAGGACGACCTCAGCACTCTTCGCGAGACCCAATCCAGGGGACGGCCCCTACCCTTGCCGTTCCTGAGGAAGGTCACCATGCCCTGGATCATTCTGCTGTTTGCCGGCCTGTTCGAAGTCTGCTGGGCCGTAGGCTTGAAATACACCGATGGCTTTTCGCGGCCAATCCCCACCCTGCTTACCATCGCGGCGATGATTGTCAGCCTGGCGCTGCTCGGCCTGGCCATGAAGGAATTGCCGCTGGGCACCGCCTACGCGATCTGGACGGGGGTCGGCGCAGTCGGCACGGTAGTCGCCGGCATTATCCTGTTCGGCGAATCCATGGCGCTGATCCGCCTGGCCAGCGTGGCACTGATTCTTTGCGGCCTGCTCGGCCTGAAACTCAGCCACTGAGCCAAGCCGAATATTCTATAGCCGCACGGCAGACGCCACTTGCACGCCTGCAACACGGGGTTGCGCACATCGATGCGGGGTTACGCGGCGCCTGAGACCGTACGCGCAACCCTGAACCGGAACGCCGCTGACCCAACCGATGAATCTTTCGCGACTGAATGCTTAGTGTCGCGACACCGTTGAGGTCCCGGTTAAGTTTTGAATGTGACAACTGGAGGCTATCGGCGCGACCCGCGGTGACTCCTGGAAAGGCGCCGTTCCACCAGGTTAACCGTCACACCAGGAATCACACCTGCAACAGACGCTCACGCAGCTTGTGGATCTCGTCGCGCAGCTGCGCGGCGGCCTCGAACTCCAGGTCGCGGGCCAACTGGTACATCTTCTCTTCCAGCTGGCGGATGCGCTTGGCGATTTCACTCGGCGAACGCAATTCGTTCTCGTAGCGCGCGCTTTCTTCCGCAGCCTGAGCCATGCCCTTGCGCTTCTTGCTGCGCGAGCCAGGTACGGTGGCGCCTTCGAGGATGTCCTGGACATCCTTGAACACCCCTTTTGGGGTGATGCCATTGGCGGCGTTGAAGGCGATCTGCTTGTTGCGCCGCCGCTCGGTCTCGCCGATGGCGCGCTCCATCGAGCCGGTCATCCGGTCGGCATAGAGAATCGCCCGGCCGTTGAGGTTGCGCGCGGCGCGACCGATGGTCTGGATCAGCGAGCGCTCGCTGCGCAGGAAGCCCTCCTTGTCCGCATCGAGAATCGCCACCAGCGACACCTCCGGCATGTCCAGGCCTTCGCGTAGCAGGTTGATGCCGACCAGCACATCGAAGGCGCCGATACGCAGGTCACGGATGATCTCAACCCGCTCCACCGTGTCGATATCCGAGTGCAGGTAACGCACCTTGGCGCCATGATCGGCCAGATAATCGGTCAGATCCTCGGCCATGCGCTTGGTCAGGGTGGTGACCAGCACCCTTTCCCCCAGTGCCACGCGCTTGTGGATTTCCGAGAGCAGGTCATCGACCTGGGTCAGCGCCGGACGGACTTCGATCTGCGGGTCGACCAGCCCGGTGGGCCGCACCACCTGCTCGATCACCCGACCGGCATGCTCGGCCTCGTAGTTGCCCGGCGTGGCCGAGACAAAGATGGTCTGCGGGCTGGCCGCCTCCCACTCCTCGAAGCGCATCGGCCGATTATCCAGCGCCGAGGGCAGGCGGAAGCCATACTCGACCAGGGTTTCCTTGCGCGAGCGGTCGCCCTTGTACATGGCGCCGACCTGCGGCACCGAGACGTGGGACTCGTCGATCACCAGCAGCGCCTCGTCCGGCAGGTAGTCGTAGAGAGTCGGCGGTGGCTCGCCCGGCCCGCGCCCGGACAGGTAGCGCGAGTAATTTTCGATGCCGTTGCAGTAGCCCAGCTCGAGAATCATCTCCAGGTCGAAACGGGTACGCTGCTCCAGGCGCTGCGCTTCGACCAGCTTGTTGTTGCTGCGCAGGTAGTCCAGGCGCTCGGCCAGTTCGACCTTGATCTTGTCCACCGCCTCCAGCAGCACCTCGCGCGGGGTGACGTAGTGGCTCTTGGGATAGAAGGTGAAACGCGGCAACTTGCGGATCACCTCACCGGTCAACGGATCAAAAGCCGACAGGCTCTCCACCTCATCGTCGAACAGTTCGACACGCACGGCCTCCAGCTCCGACTCCGCGGGAAACACATCGATCACGTCGCCGCGCACCCGGAAGCTGGCACGGGCAAAATCCATATCGTTGCGCGTGTACTGCAAATCAGCCAGGCGGCGCAGCAGCTCACGCTGATCCAGCTTGTCGCCGCGGTCGACGTGCAGCACCATTTTCAGATAGGACTCGGGACTGCCCAAACCGTAGATGCACGACACCGTGGTGACGATGATCGCATCCGGCCGCTCCAGCAGCGCCTTGGTCGCCGACAGGCGCATCTGCTCGATATGGTCGTTGATCGAGGCGTCCTTCTCGATAAAGGTGTCGGAGGACGGCACATAGGCTTCCGGCTGGTAGTAGTCGTAATAGGAAACGAAATACTCCACAGCATTGTTCGGGAAGAAACTCTTGAACTCACCATACAGCTGCGCGGCCAGGGTCTTGTTCGGCGCCAGCACCAGGGTCGGCCGCTGAATCTGGGCGATCACGTTGGCGATGCTGAAAGTCTTGCCCGAGCCGGTCACACCGAGCAGGGTCTGGTGCGACAGCCCCGCCTCCAAGCCTTCAACCATCTGCCGAATGGCCTCCGGCTGATCGCCGGCAGGCTGAAAACGGGTGACCAGCTTGAACTTGGACATGACTAACCTCGACAAACGACTGTGACGCGATCTGAAAGCGTACGTCAAAACAGTTGAAAGGCGTGTACCCGCTGTCGCGACACACGTTATGGGTCGCTATACTACCGGCCCACTTACGCAACCCCTAGCGGGGCATTGCAGACACTCACCCCTCTTCCTCCGAGCTGCCGCATCCATGAGTCTGTTCTCTGCCGTCGAAATGGCTCCGCGCGACCCCATCCTGGGCCTCAACGAAGCATTCAACGCCGATACCCGCCCCACCAAGGTCAACCTCGGTGTTGGCGTGTACACCAATGAAGAAGGGCGAATTCCGCTGATGCGGGCGGTGGAGGAAGCAGAAAATGCGCTGACCGCCACCCATGCGCCCCGTGGCTACCTGCCGATCGAGGGCATCGCCGCCTACGACCAGGCCGTGCAGACCCTGCTGTTCGGCGCCGGCTCGACCCTGGCGCAAGAAGGCCGAGTGATCACCGCCCAGGCCCTCGGTGGCACCGGCGCCTTGAAAGTCGGCGCGGACTTCCTCAAGCGTTTGCTCCCGGATGCCGCAGTCGCCATCAGCGACCCAAGCTGGGAAAACCACCGCGCCCTTTTCGAAGCCGCCGGCTTCCCGGTGCGCAATTACCGCTATTACGATGCCTTCAGCAATGGCGTGAACCGTGGTGGCCTGCTCGAAGACCTGAAAAACCTGCCCGCCCGCTCGATCGTGGTACTGCACGCCTGCTGCCACAACCCGACCGGCGTCGACCTGAGCATGGACGACTGGCAGGCCATTCTCGAGATCCTCCGTGAACGCGAGCATGTGCCATTCCTCGACATCGCCTACCAGGGCTTTGGCGACGGTATCGAGGAAGACGCCGCGGCCGTGCGCCTGTTCGCCGAATCCGGCATGACCTTCTTCGTCTCCAGTTCTTTTTCCAAGTCGTTCTCGCTGTATGGCGAACGAGTGGGCGCACTGTCCATCGTCACCGGCTCGCAAGATGAAACCAGCCGGGTGCTGTCGCAGCTCAAGCGGGTGATCCGCACCAACTACTCAAACCCACCGACCCATGGTGCCAGCGTCGTCGCGGCAGTGCTCAACACGCCCGAACTGCGGGCCATGTGGGAAGCCGAACTGGGCGAAATGCGCGAACGCATCCGCAGCATGCGCATGGCCATGGTCGAGCAGTTGGCCGTGCTGGGCGCCAAACGCGACTTCAGCTTCGTCGCCCAGCAGCGCGGCATGTTCTCCTACTCGGGCCTCACCACCGAGCAGGTGGAACGTCTGAAAAGCGAGTTTGGCATCTACGCAGTCGGCACCGGGCGCATCTGCGTTGCTGCGCTGAACCAGCGCAATCTGCCGGCCGTGACCCAGGCCATCGCCCAGGTGCTCTGAGCCGCTTGGGGGAAGTCCGCTACACTTGACTTCCCCTTCCTAATCAGTAGGATACGCACCGTTGTTCCGCGATAGCTCAGTCGGTAGAGCAAATGACTGTTAATCATTGGGTCCCAGGTTCGAGTCCTGGTCGCGGAGCCAAATTCAAGAACCCGGCCATCCAGCCGGGTTTTTTTATTGCCTGCGGACTCTCACCTGGGACTGCGTCCCAGGTTATTCGCCAAGGCTCACCCCTTCGGGGCCGCTGCTTCCGCGCGTTCAGCTGCGCTGTCGAGTCCTGGTCGCGGAGCCAAATTCAAGAACCCGGCCATCCAGCCGGGTTTTTTATTGCCTGCGGACTCTCGCCGGAACGACGTCCCAGGTTATTCGCCAAGGCCCACCCCTTCGGGGCCGCTGCTTCCGCGCGTTCAGCTGCGCTGTCGAGTCCTGGTCGCGGAGCCAAATTCGAAAACCTCGGTAAATAAAAAGGCCGGTCAGTGACCGGCCTTCATCTTCCAGCGTTTCGGTTGTTCGGTTGTTCGGTTAATTGATGCTCAGCTTGTCGCGGTTCTTGGCCAGGATCGACTCGCCGATGCCCTTGACCTCGAGCAGCTCGTCAACCGAGGCGAAGGCACCATGGGTGTCACGATACGCCACTATCGCCTTGGCCTTGGCCTCGCCGATACCACTCAGCTCACGCTGCAGCGTGGGAGCATCGGCCGTATTGAGATTGACCTTGCCGGCCTCCGCCACTTGCACGACCGCAGGCTTAGCGGGAGCAGTCTTGGTGGTTTCGGCGGCGGAGACGCTGAGAGCAGCTGCGGCCAGAACAGCACACAGCAGGGAAGAGAGATAGCGCTTATTCATATTGAAACTCCATTTCAGAAAAGCTCAAGTCAATTGTGAGCAGCGCGGGACTTCCATGCGCCGCGCACTTCAAGTTAGCCGTCAGCATCGCCTTGTCAAACTCCCCCGAGCATTTTATTGAGGATTTCTCGTGACTGCGCACTGCTCGACAACTACTTTACGATTACCAAATACTATCGATAGAATCAAAATGAATCATTTATTCAATCACAATGCAGCCGCTAACCTCACACTCAATCGCTAATACTTCTCATTAGAGGCGCGCCATGCTCAAGACCCTAACCTTCACCCTGATGCACTTCTGCATCGCCTTTGCGGTGACCTATGCGCTGACCGGTAGTGTCGCGGCCAGTGGCCTGGTGGCAGCCATCGAGCCCCTGTGCAATTCGGTGGGCTTCTACTTCCACGAGAAGCTCTGGCAACGCCTGGACAATCGTGCACGACCAACACCAGAGCGGCGGCCGAAGCATGCCTGGTTGCATCATCAGGCTTGAGATACGGTGAAGAAACCTCGCCGACTGCAAACGCCTGACACTCCGACCAAGACTTCGAGCAATCTGAAGTGGCCCAATGACTCCGGACACCTTGCAAGATCCCATGGCCACACTGCATGCTCGCCTGATCGGCAATTCAAGGAACGACCATGTCTCATTTGCACATCCGCAGTGCCCAACCTGACGATGTTGGACTGATCATCGGCTTTATCCGCGAACTGGCCGAGTACGAGAAGCTCAGCGATCAGGTGGTAGCCGACCCGGCACAAATGCTTGAGCACTTGTTTGGCGCTCGCCCCTTTGCCGAAGTACTGATCGGCGAAGTCGATGGCACGGCGGCGGGCTTTGCCCTGTTCTTCCACAATTACTCAACCTTCCTAGGCAAACCCGGTATCTATCTCGAAGATCTCTATGTACGCTCCAGCGTCCGTGGTACGGGACTTGGCACAGCCTTGCTCGGCAAGTTGGCGAGCTTGGCTGTAGAGCGCGGCTGTGGACGTCTGGAATGGTCGGTGCTTGACTGGAACGAACCGGCCATCGACTTCTATAAGCGCCTGGGCGCTCAGCCGCAGGATGACTGGACGCAGTATCGCCTGACCGGCCCGGCGTTGCATGTATTGGGCCAAAGATCGGTTTGACCGGCACTCTCTACAGGTTCGGTTGTCTCACTTCATTCAACTCGATCAATCCGCTCTCTTTTTAAAGGGATTCAAGTCATGCCGCTTGTATATCGCTTCGCTGCTCTGCTGTGCGGCATAGCCCTCGGTGGGCCACTGTTGGCAACCGAGATCGACGCGCAAAGCTATGGTTACCCACTGACCAACCCGTTCGAGGCAACCATCGCCACCACGCCACCGGAACTGCAACCGCAACTACCGGCCGATGCCGACATTGATCAGCAGGACTACCGGGTCAAACTGCGCCCGGAGCGCGAGTTCGAACTGCCGGATAATTTCTGGCCGGTGACCAAGATGGGTTATCGCCTGGCCCAGCAGAAAGGCGAGGCGCCGCTGATTTTCATCATCGCCGGCACGGGTATGCCTTACTCCAGCAGCACGGCGGAATACCTGAAGAAACTGTTCTACGGCGCCGGTTACCACGTGGTGCAACTATCCTCGCCGACCAGCTACGACTTCATGACCGCTGCCTCGCGTTTCGCCACACCGGGGCTCACCGGCGAAGATGCCGAGGATCTGTATCGAGCGATGCAGGCCGTGCGCGCCCAGCACCCGCGCTTGGAGGTCAGTGCCTTCCACCTGACCGGCTACAGCCTGGGCGCCCTGCAAGCGGCATTCGTCAGCAAGCTCGACGAAACCCGCCGCAGCTTCAACTTCAAGCGCGTGTTGCTGCTCAACCCGCCGGTCAACCTCTACACCTCGACCAGCAACCTCGACCGCCTGGTACAAACCCGGGTCGAAGGTATCGACAGCAGCACCACTTTCTATGAGACGGTACTGGCCAAGCTAACCCGTTATTTCCAGGAAAAGGGTTACGTCGATCTCAACGATGCGATGCTCTTCGACTTCCAGCGCTCCAAGGAGCAGTTGTCCGACGAGCAGATGGCCATGCTGATTGGTACGGTGTTCCGCTTCGCCGCCGCCGATATCGCCTTCACCTCAGACCTGATCAACCGGCGCGGCCTGATCACCCCGGCGCGTTACCCGATCAGCGACAGCACCAGCCTCACCCCCTTCTTCAAGCGCGCCCTGCAGTGCGACTTCGACTGCTACATCACCGAGCAGCTGATCCCGATGTGGCGGGCCCGCCTTGACGGTGGCAGCGTTACCCAGATGGTCGATCAGGTCAGTCTCTATGCCGTCGAAGACTATTTGAAAGACTCCAGCAAGATCGCCGTGATGCACAATGCCGACGACCTCATCCTCGGTCCAGGCGACCTGGGCTTTCTGCGCCGAACCCTGGGCGATCGCCTGACCGTCTACCCGTTCGGCGGGCACTGCGGCAACCTCAACTACCGCGTCAACAGCGACGCCATGCTGGAGTTCTTCCGTGGTTAAGCCTCTTGCTACAACCCTGCTGCTGACACTGCTAATGACCAGCGGACTGACTCAGGCCGAGCATCACGCCGATGAAGACGGCTTCAAGCGACCGCTGCAACACCTGCAGTTCAATCCTGGCCTGGATCAGCGCGAGTTCGAACGCTCGACCCTGGGTGCCCTGAATGTCTATGACCCCCTGGAGTCCTGGAACCGCCGGGTCTATCACTTCAACTATCGCTTCGATCAATGGGTGTTTCTGCCCATCGTCGACGGTTATCGCTATGTCACCCCGACTGTCGTGCAACATGGAGTGAGCAACTTCTTCAGCAACCTCGGCGACGTGCCCAACCTGCTCAACAGTCTGCTGCAGTTCAAAGCCAAGCGCTCGATGCAGACCACCGCCCGCCTGCTGCTCAACACCACCATCGGTGTGGCCGGGCTGTGGGATCCGGCGAGCCGCATGGGCCTGCCGAAACAGCGTGAAGACTTCGGTCAGACCCTGGGCTTCTACGGCGCACCGTCCGGCCCTTACCTGATGCTGCCGCTGCTCGGCCCCTCCAACCTGCGCGACACCGGCGGACTGGTGGTGGATTTCAGCGCCAAGAGCCAGGTCAACTGGCTCAATGTGGCCGAAGCCAGCAACAGCCATCCGGAAATTTTCTTGCTCGAGACGACCGATCAGCGCTCTACCGTCAACTTCCGTTACGGCCAGCTCAACTCGCCGTTCGAATACGAGAAGATTCGCTACTTCTACAACGAGTCGCGCAAGCTGCTGATTGCCGAATAGACCGACTATAGGGGCTCCCCGGAGTCTCAACCTGGCACGGTTCAGAGGTTATGGAACTATCCGGCGCCGTCGCGCAGCGCCGCAGCGGGCGCAATGTGCCCCGGATGGCCAAGTCACCTGCCGGCTGATCGAGGGCTTCGGGCCTGCCGGTGAAAACCGTCCAGCCACGCCCTCCCCGGCCCGCTTATCATCTAATAAATCGATTCTTATCCCGCGAATTTCGCAACCAACGATCTGATTTATAGGCATAGGATGGGCATATTCCAACTTGAGGAGGTGCCCCATGAGCCAACTGCGCAACGTACTCGCCATCCAACCCGGCCAACCCGCGTCCGACGGTGCCGGTGTGCGCCTGAACCGGGTGATTGGCGGCGGCGGGATTGAGCGCTTCGACCCCTTCCTGATGCTCGATGAATTCGCCTCGGACGATCCGGACGACTATATCGCCGGCTTCCCGCCGCACCCGCACCGTGGTTTCGAGACCATCACCTACATGCTCGAAGGCCGCATGCGCCATGAAGACCACCTGGGCAATGTCGGCCTGCTGCAAAGCGGCGGCGTGCAGTGGATGACCGCCGCCCGCGGCATCATCCACAGCGAGATGCCCGAGCAGGAACAAGGGCTCATGCGCGGCTTCCAGCTGTGGCTCAACCTGCCGGCCAAGGACAAGCTCGGCGACCCCGGCTACCGCGACATTCCCGCCAACGAGATTCCGCGCCTGACCACGTCCAGCGGTGTCGAGGTGGTGGTGATCGCCGGGCGGTTCGACGATGGAGAGCGGCAACAAGGCGGCGCCGTGCAACGCCCGCACACCGAGCCGCAACTGTTCGACCTGCGCCTGCCGGCGGGCAGCCAGATCGCCCCGCGCCTGCCTGACGGCCATCGCGTCATGCTGTATGTCTACGCAGGCACGCTCGAGTTGCCGGGCGCCAGTGCGCAGGCGGTGCCAGCCGGACGCCTGGTGCGCCTGTCCGATAGTGGAGAACTGCGCCTGAGCAGCCGCGACGGCGCCAGACTACTGCTGATTGCCGGCAAGCCTTTGGGCGAGCCGATCGTGCAGTACGGGCCGTTCGTGATGAATACCCGGGAAGAGATCGAGCAGGCGCTGCGCGACTTCCGTGATGGCGCGCTGGCCTGATTGCGGCATATGACCGTAGCCCGGATGCAATCCGGGCTACGCGGGACGGCGATCCCTACGACACTGCAAATTCAGCCTGACACAGCGTCAGCGTTACTGCGCGTACCGGCGGTACAGGCCCGGCGGCACGCCGCTGCTGTCGGTCGGCTGCCACGGCCCTTGCGGATTGGTCGCCCAGCTCCAGCCGCTGCTCCAGCGGTAGTAGGTGCGCTCGCGGTAATACAGGTCACGCGCGCCACCCACCACATAGACACCCAAACTCCCATCCCAGTGGCTTTGCACCCCTGGCGGCGGCGCATAGCGCGGGTGGGACTTGCTCACCACCGGCACTTGGCCGATCGGTGCCGTGCCCTGCACCGCGCAGCCGGCCAGGCTCGACAAGCCGATGGCCAGGACAATCGCCAGCCATCTGTTCATTGCGCCTGGCCATCCGCCGTGTCGATGGTCAGGTGCTGCGCCTCGGTGGTGCTGCTGGCCAACGGCTGGCTACGACCGATCCATTCGCCGACGGTGGCATTGCCGCTGCGCGAAATACGCGCCACCAGCTGCACCTGTGCGAACCCGGAAATTTTCAGTTGCGGCATCATCGCGTCGCTGTCCGACAGACTGACCTCGGCTGGCAGATCGGCCACGGTCAGACGCTTGACCGCCAGCGGCATCGGCGGACCGGACGCGGCACGGGCGAAGACGAACACGCTGTCGCCCGGCTCTACCTTGTCTTTCAATGCGGCCGCCAGGTCGACCTTGACCGTCAGTTGCCCGGTCGCGGCGACAGTCGGCGGCGCATCCGTCGGTGTAGCCAGGCGTTCATGGGCACGGGCGATGCCGCCCTGGATGGCCTGGCGCGAGGGATCCTGCTCGGGCAGTACGGCAACCAGACGCTCCCAGAAACCAATGGCCTCCTCGAAGCGCCCTTCTTCATAGGCGGCGATGCCGAGCAGGCCGAGGCTGGTGACTTCCGCCGGGTCGGCCTTCAGCGCTTCATCGGTCAGCGTCTGCAGCTGCTCGGTCCATTGTTTGTCGCCGGCGAAATACAGGGCCTGGGCCCACTGGCCGAGCAACTCCGGCTCGCGTCCGCCGGTGTCCACCGCACGCTCGAAGGCTGTGGCAGCGTCAGCGGCACGCTCCTGGGCCATGTAGGTACGGCCGAGGAAGTACCAGCCTTCGGCGGACTTCGGATCAGCCTTCACCGATGCCTCCAGGCGCGCGGTCATCGCTTCGATGGTCTGCGGCTGCTCGGCGAAGGTCCGCGCCTGCTCGACGTCGTCGATCGCGCCCCAGTACAGGTACAAGCCATAGCCCAGCAGCGGCATCAGCAAGGCGGCGGTCAGCGGCACCTTGCTGCCGAGCACACCGACTCTGGCCTTGCTCTCGGCACCGTCAGTGTCGGCCAACAGTTCACGGGCCGCTTCATCGCGACCGTTTTGCCATTGTTCCTCGCTGAGCGTACCGGCCTGACGCTGATTCTCCAGCTCCTGCAGGCGCTCCTGATAAAGGGTGACATTCAATGCGGTGCGGTCTTCTTCGGCCTGGGCCTTGCGGCCTCGCAGAACCGGTATCAGCAGAAAACCCAGGGCAGCCAGCAACAGCAGGCCGGCGGACAGCCAGAATTCGATCATCGGTCTTTCTTATCCTGAGGCGTTTGATTGGTAGGCCGTTGGCTGAGCAGAGCAGCCAGGCGTTGCTGTTCATCGGTGGAAAGCCCGCTCGAGCCCGTGGACTTTTTGCCTCGACGACGCAATATCACCACACCGAGCAATACGAAGCCGGCGGCCAACAGACCGGCCGGGCCGTACCAGAGCAACAGGGTGCGCGCCGTGACCGGCGGCTTGTAGAGGACGAAATCGCCGTAACGCGACACCAGGAAATCGATGATCTGCTCGTTGCTCTGGCCCTCTTCCAGCATGCGATAGACTTGCGCACGCAGGTCCATGGCAATCGGCGCATCGGAATCGGCGATATTCTGGTTCTGGCACTTGGGGCAACGCAGTTCCTCGACCAGGCTGCGATAACGCTGGCGCTGCGCCTCGTCGGCGAATTCGTAGGTATCGATGGCCGCCTGGGCGGTGCCGAGCAGGGCCAGACCGAGCACCACGGCACTGAGCAAATGCTTCATGGGCTGACCTCGTCGACCAGCTCTTGATAGAGCGGTGCCAATTGTTCGCGCCAGACCCGCTCGTCGATCACGCCGACGAACTTGTGGCGGATGATGCCGTCCTTGTCGACCATGAAGGTCTCAGGCGCGCCGTACACCCCCAGATCCAGGCCCAGCGAGCCGCGTGCATCGTTGATATTGAGCCGGTAGGGGTCGTGAAACTCGACCAGCCACTTCTGCGCCGCGGCGTTTTCATCCTTGTAGTTGACCCCATGGATGGTCACACCCAGCTGCGCCAGTTTGTTCAACACCGGATGCTCGACTCGGCAGGCCACGCACCAGGTGGCCCAGACATTGACCAGCGCCGGCTGGCCCTTGAGGTCGGCCTGGCTGATGGTTTTGTCGCCCTCTACCGCCGGCAGAGAAAACGCCGGGAATGGCTTGCCGATCAACGCCGAAGGCAACTCGGAGGGATCGAGGAACAGGCCGCGGTAGAGAAACAGCGCCACACCGAGAAAGATCGCCAACGGCACCAACAGGATCAGCCGCTTCATGCCTGCGCCCCCGCCATACCCAGGGCTTCACGAACGCGGGTGGTGACCTTCATCCGGTAGCGCTTGTCGGACGCCGAGAGGAAGCCACCCAGGCCCATCAGCAAGGCACCGAACCAGATCCAGCGCACGAACGGCTTGATGTGCACGCGCACGGCCCAGGCGCCGTCGTCCAGCGGCTCGCCCAGCGCCACGAACAGATCACGGGTAAGGCCGGCGTCGATTCCGGCCTCGGTCATCACCGACTGCTGCACGGTATACAGGCGCTTCTCCGGGTGCAGTACGGCAATCTGCTGGCCGTCTTCGAGGATCCGCACGGTACCTTTGTCCGAGCTGAAATTCGGCCCCTCGAAGTGCTCGGCGCCGTCGAAGATGAACTGGTAACCGCCCATCTCCACCGAGTCGCCCGGCGCCATACGCATATCGCGCTCGAAACTGCCCATGCTGGTGAGGATGACCCCGAGGGCGCACACGGCCAGACCGAGGTGCGCCGTCTGCATGCCCCAGTAGCTGCGGGTCAGGCTTGGCAAACCCTTGAGCAGGCCTTTGTGGCGGGTCTTGGCATGAATGTCGCGCACCCCGGCCAACACCACCCAACTGGCCAGCAGACAAACGCCCAGCACTGCCCAGCTGAAGTCGCCGTGCAGTACGCTCGCCAGCGCGGCAAATGCCACGCTGCCGATCAGCACCGGGGCGAGCATGCCCAGCAACCAGCGCAACGGAGTGTCCTTCCAGCGCACCAGCACGCCGATCGCGATCATCGCCATCAGCAGGCCCATCAGCGGCACGAACAGCGCGTTGAAGTACGGAGGGCCGACCGACAGCTTGGCCCCGGTCATCGCATCCAGCACCAGCGGATAGAGGGTGCCGAGCAGAATCATCGCCGCCGCCACCACCAGGATCAGGTTATTCACGAACAGCAGGGTCTCGCGCGACCACAGGGCGAAACCAACCTGACTCTTGACCACCGGCGCGCGGATGGCAAACAGGGTCAGCGAACCGCCGACCACGATCAGCAGGAAGGCCAGGATGAATACACCGCGCGCAGGGTCGGTGGCAAACGCATGCACCGAGGTCAGCACCCCGGAACGGACCAGGAAGGTGCCGAGCAGACTCAGGGAGAAGGCGGCAATCGCCAGCAGCACGGTCCAGCTCTTGAACACGCCACGTTTCTCGGTCACCGCCAAGGAGTGGATCAGCGCGGTGCCGACCAACCAGGGCATGAAGGAGGCGTTCTCCACCGGATCCCAGAACCACCAGCCGCCCCAGCCGAGCTCGTAATAGGCCCACCAGGAGCCAAGGGCGATGCCGATACCGAGGAAGGCCCAGGCGACTATGGTCCAGGGTCGCGACCAGCGCGCCCAGGCCGCATCCAGTTTGCCGCCGAGCAAGGCGGCGATGGCGAAGGCGAAGGCCACCGAGAAGCCGACGTAACCCATGTAGAGCATCGGCGGATGAATGATCAGGCCGAAATCCTGCAACAGCGGATTGAGGTCGCGGCCATCCAGCGGCGTGTTCGGCAGCAAGCGCTCGAACGGATTGGAGGTGACAATCAGGAACAGCAGGAAGCCGATACTGATCATGCCCATCACCCCGAGCACGCGGGCGAGCATCTCCTCGGGCAACTGGCGGGAAAAGATCGACACGGCGAAGGTCCAGCCGGCCAGGATCAACGCCCAGAGCAGCAGCGAGCCCTCATGGGCGCCCCACACCGCACTGAACTTGTAGTACCAGGGCAGCGCGCTGTTGGAATTGTGGGCCACATAAGCGACGGAAAAATCGTCGACCATGAAGGCGTAGGTCAGGCAGATAAAGGCGAACGCCAGGAAGGCGAACTGGCCCCAGGCCGCAGGAACGGCCAGGCTCATCCACTGCCGATCGCCGCGCCAGGCGCCGATCATCGGCAAGCTGGCCTGCACCAGGGTCAGGCACAGCGCCAGGATCATCGCCAGGTGACCGAGTTCGGGAATCATTGCGCACCCCCTTGTGTGGCCGCGTCATGCTTTTGCTTCATTGCGCTTTGCTCCAATGCCTGCATGACTTCCGGCGGCATGTAGTTTTCATCGTGCTTGGCCAGCACCTGGTCGGCGATCAACACACCATCGGCATTGACCTTGCCCATGGCCACGATGCCCTGGCCTTCGCGGAACAGGTCCGGCAGGATACCGCTGTAGCGAATGGTCACGCTTTCTGCCCCGTCGGTCACTACGAAGTCGGTATCCAGAGTGTCGCTGGAGCGCTTGACCGAGCCTTCTTCCACCAACCCGCCGGCACGAATGCGGGTGTCTTGCGGCGCCTCGCCGTTGGCGATCTGGGTCGGGGTGTAAAACAGATTGATATTCTGTTGCAGCGCACTCAGCGCCAAGGTCACGGCGATACCCACGCCGGCGAGGATCGCCAGGATTATCAACAGGCGCTTCTTGCGAACAGGGTTCATTGCGACTCCTCCCGGCGCAAACGACGCGCCTCGTCTTGCAGGTAACGGCGGCGTGCCAACAGCGGCAGCACGACATTCAGCGCCAGCACGGCCAGGCTGATGCCAAAGGACGACCAGACATAAGCACCATGGGTGCCCATGGCGAGAAACTCGGCAAACGAGGTGAAGCTCATAGGCTTTTCTCCACTTGAGCTTTGACCTCGGCCTTGGCCCAACTGCTGCGCGCCTCGCGCTTGAGCACCTCGAGGCGCATGCGCAGCAACAGTACGGCGCCGAAGAAACAGTAGAAACCGAGCACCATGATCAGCAGTGGCAGCCACATTTCCAGCGGCATGGCCGGTTTCTCGATCACGCTGAAGGTGGCGGGTTGGTGCAGGGTATTCCACCACTCCACCGAATACTTGATGATCGGAATATTGATCACCCCGACGATGGCCAGCACCGCGCAAGCCTTGGCCGCACTGTCACGATTACTGATGGCCTGACCGAGGGCGATCACGCCGAAATACAGGAACAGCAGGATCAGCATCGAAGTCAGGCGCGCATCCCAGACCCAGTAGGTGCCCCAGGTCGGCTTGCCCCAGATGGCGCCGGTCACCAGCGCGATCACGGTCATCCAGGCACCAATGGGCGCGGCCTGCTGTACCGCGACATCGGCGAGTTTCATTTTCCACACCAGACCGACCACACCGGCCACCGCCAGCATGACGTACACCGACTGGGCCAGAAACGCTGCCGGCACATGGATATAGATGATGCGGAAGCTGTTGCCCTGCTGGTAGTCCGGCGGCGCAAAGGCCAGACTCCAGACCAGCCCCACCGTCAGCAATAATGCGGCGACCACACTCAACCAGGGCAGCCAGCGCCCGCTGATTTCATAAAACCACTTGGGCGAGCCCAGCTTGTGAAACCACGTCCAGTTCATCAGATTACTCATCATTCTCCGAGGTAATGGCCGTACAGGCCGTCCTCGGTAGCACGGTTGTAGATCACTCGCCGACGCTAATGGTCAGACCGGCGGCAATGGCAAAAGGTGTCAGGGTCACCGCCAACGCGGTGAGGCTGGCCAGCCACAACAGGTGACCAACCGCCGGCAATCCTTGCAGGCTGGCTTGCAGCGCCCCGCTACCAAGAATCAGCACCGGGATATACAGCGGCAGAATCAGCAGCGCCAGCAACAGGCCGCCACGCTTGAGGCCCACCGTCAACGCCGCACCAACCGCACCGAGCAGGCTCAGCACCGGCGTGCCGAGCAGCAGCGAGAGCAGCAGCACCGGCAGGCAGCGGCCGGGCAAGCCGAGCATCAAGGCCAGCAAGGGTGCCAGCAGCACCAGAGCCAGACCGGAAAACAGCCAGTTTGCCAGTACTTTGGCCAATACCAGAAGAGGCAGGGGGTGCGGCGAAAGGACCCACTGCTCCAGCGAGCCATCTTCGAAATCGCTGCGAAACAGGCCATCCAGCGAGAGCAGCACGGCCAATAATGCCGCGACCCACACCAGCCCCGGCGACAGGGTTTGCAACAGCTGGGTCTCCGGACCGACGGCCAGCGGAAACAGGGCGATCACGATGGCGAAGAACACCAGCGGATTGGCCAGCTCGGCAGGCCGGCGAAACAACAGGCGCGCTTCGCGCGCGACCAGCAAACCGAACACATTACTCATAGGCTGCGCTGCCCCAGGTCTAGCTCGCGGTAACCGGCGGGCTTGACCGTCAGCGTGTGGTGGGTGGTCAGCAGCACCAGGCCGCCCATTTCGCAGTGCCAGGCCAGATGGTTTTCCAGTTGCGCCACGGCGAGCTTGTCGAGGGCGGTGAAGGGTTCATCGAGGATCCACAACGGCGGCCCGTCCAGATACAAGCGGGCCAGCGCGACACGACGCTGCTGACCGGCAGACAGGGTATGACAGGGCACATCCTCGAAACCGCGCAAGCCGACGGCCTCCAGCGCCTGCCAGATCGCCGCGCGTTCGGCCGGACGATGCAGCGCGCATAACCAGGCCAGATTTTCTTCGGCGGTGAGCAGGCCCTTGATCCCGGCGGCATGGCCAATCCACAACAGATTGCGCGCCAACTCGCTGCGCTGCGAGCCCAGCGGCTGGCCATTCAGGCGGATTTCGCCGGCCGTTGGCTGCATCAGCCCGGCGAGCAAACGCAGCAGGCTGGTCTTGCCGCTGCCGTTAGGGCCGGAAACCTGCAACATCTCACCGGCCGCCAAGCGCAGCTCGAGCCGCTCGAACAGCATGCGCCAATCCCGCTCACAGGAGAGCGCCACGGCTTCAAGAAGAGGGCTGGTCACGGCATATGCACCTAAAAAGCGGTTCAAGTCGGCAGTGTCCCGGCCGCTATACTGACGCAAGTTAACTGCGCAGCCGACCCAGACGGGGCGCGATTATACATGCCATGCCCTGCCCCCCGCAGTGGGCATTTTCGACAGGGTGTAACCCGCCAATGAGCGAAATCAGCAGTTCCCGCCCAATCGCGCCAACGCCACCGAGCAGTCGTGCCAGTGCGCCGGCAAGCGACCTGGCACTAAAGCTGCTGCAGCCACTGCAGGGCCTGCTGGCCAGCGGCGAGAGTGCCAAGGCCGAGGTGGTCACCCTCAAGGAAACGGCACAGAGCTTCCAGCTGCTGCTCAAGCTGACGCTGGACAATGGTCGCCAGACAACCCTGCAGGCCAGCAGCCCGCGGCCCCTTGCCCAGGGCAGCGCCCTGATGGTCACGGCACTGTCGGAAAGCCGCCTGGCCGTGGCTCTGCTGGCCGGTGGAGAGAAAGCCCTGACCAGTCTGGATCTCGAGCAACTGCCAATCGGCACACTGCTGCAAGGCAAGGTGGTGACGCGCGAGCAACTGGCCCAGGCGAAATCACAGCAGGTGCTCTACAAGGTGGTAGTGAGCCTGCTCAATACCCCACTGGCGGGCAGCAAGCTGTCGCTGGAAACGCCCCTGCCCCTGCCCCTCGGCAGCCTGCTCAGTGCTCAGGTGCAGGGCAGCCAGACCCTGAATTTCCTGCCCCTCAGCGGGCGTCTCGATCAGCTCGAATTGAGCCAGCAACTGGCCAGCCAGCAAAACCGCCAGGGCTCGCTGGAAGGCTTGTTCAAAGCCCTGCAAGGCGCAGGGGGCAAGGAGGCACTGCCGGAAGGTCTGCGTACCAGCATCGACAAACTGTTCAACGCCCTGCCCGATGCCGCCCAACTCAGCACCGGCAAGGGGCTGAGCCAGGCCCTGGAAAACAGCGGCTTGTTCCTCGAAAGCAAACTGCTCGGTGGTCAGAGCCATGCCCTGCCGGCAGACATGAAAGCCAACCTGCTGCGCCTGATCAGCCAGCTGCTGCCGACCTTGGCGAGCGGCGCCCCCCTGGCCACGGCCAATGCCAGCGCCGCCATGGCCCAGGCGCTGCCGGCATTCGCCCGCGACATCCTCGGCTCCCTCGGCCAAGCCAGCGCGCGCCAACAGGCCTTGCGCTTCCCCCTGCCATCGCGCCTGCTGCAGGCAATGGAAGGTGACGCCGATCTGCAAACCCTGTTGAAGCTGGCCGCCGCCGCCGTCTCGCGCCTGCAAACCCACCAGCTGTCCAGCCTGGCGCAGAGCCAGATCGGCCCGGACGGCAACCTGCTGACCACCTGGCAACTGGAACTGCCCATGCGCGATCAACGGGACCTCGTGCCCCTGCAGATGAAAATCCAGCACGAAGAACCGCAGAAATCGCCGGGTAATGAACCCAAGGAAGCGCTGTGGAAGGTCGAACTGGCCTTCGACCTGGAACCACTGGGGCCGCTGCAAGTCCAGGCACAGCTGGCCCGCGGCAGCCTGTCCAGTCAGCTATGGGCCGAGCGCCCGCGTACCGCCAGTCTGATCGACGCCGAGCTGAACACCCTGCGTGAACGCCTGACCGCCGCCGGCCTGACCGTCGGCGAACTGGCGTGCAACCAAGGCACGCCCCCCCAGGGACCAAGGACCAGTCTGGAACAACGCTGGGTGGATGAAACCGCATGAAAAAACCAGCCCCGCGCCAAGCCATCGCCCTGACTTATGACGGGCAGAATGCGCCCAGCCTCAGCGCCAAGGGCGATGACGAGTTGGCCGAAGCGATCCTGGCAATCGCCCGCGAATATGAAGTACCGATCTACGAGAATGCCGATCTGGTGCGCCTGCTGGCACGCCTGGAGCTGGGCGAGGCGATCCCCGAGCAACTGTATCGCTGCATTGCCGAGATCATCGCCTTTGCCTGGCATTTGAAGGGTAAGTGCCCGCCGGGTTTCCAGAGTGATAAGCGCGACAACGACATCACCCCGCCGCTAGCGCTACTCGACGGCCCGCCCCGCTAGCAGGCAACGCCTGGAGACCGGATGCAATCCGGGGCGACGAAAGCGTTTGGATGGACTGGCGACTAACGGTTTTTCGGCTGATTGAGCTTGCTGATCAGCTCCGCCTCGGCCTTGCTCAGCCCGCAGGACTGGGTCAGGTCATCGACACTGGCGCCCAGGCCGACCAGACGCGCGGCCTGGGTGAACGACAGACTGCTGGGGTCGCGCTGCTCGATCTGGCTGAGCTTGTCCGGCAGCGGCGCAACTATCTGCCGTAGCTCGTGCAGCTCTTCCCCCATGCGCACGCTACCGGCCAGATAGATATCCAGGCGCTTACCCAGTTCCCTGATCCGCAGATCACGCGCCGCATCCCGCTCGGCCTGCAGCAACGCCAGGTGGCGCTGCTGCATGATCAGCCAGATGCAGGTGCCGACCAACCCCAGGCACACCAGCCCGAGCAGGATCAGCGCGATCTCGAGCATGGTTTAGATACTCTCCAGCTCGGACCACTCTTCTTCGCTCATCATCTTGTCCAGCTCGACCAGAATCAGCAGCTCGCCGTTCTTGTTGCACACGCCCTGGATGAACTTGGCCGACTCGTCGTTGCCGACATTCGGCGCGGTTTCCACCTCGGACTGACGCAGATAGACCACCTCGGCCACGCTATCGACCATGATGCCGACCACTTGCTTGTCCGCCTCGATGATCACGATACGGGTATTGTCGGTCACCGCCGCCGAGTCCAGACCGAAGCGTTGACGGGTGTCGATCACCGTCACCACATTGCCGCGCAGATTGATGATGCCCAGCACGTAGCTCGGCGCACCCGGCACCGGAGCAATCTCGGTGTGGCGCAGCACTTCCTGAACCTGCATCACATTGATGCCGTAGGTTTCGTTGTCCAGGCGGAAGGTTACCCATTGCAGGATGGGATCTTCGGCGCCCTGTGCAGAATTCTTCTTCATATCCCTAGCCTCGTCGTAAGCCGCACTGTGCGGCGTGCGCGGTTCAAACCGCTGGTCATCATCCGTCAGGCCCGCCGCCAGGGCGAGCCCGTTATCTCTCAATCAGTGAACCTGGCCATTGACCATGCGTTTGGCCGCGCCGCTGGCGATCAATTCAGCCAGGGCCGCCACATCCAGCAAGGCGCACATGTGCTCGATCACCGTACCCGCCAGCCAGGGTCGTAGCGTACGCTGGGTGCGCCACTTGATCTCGCTCGGGTCCAAGCGAATCGAACGGCTGACCTGATGCACGGCCAGGCCCCATTCATAGCCTTGCACTGAAATCACATACTGCAGACCCTGGCGAAAATCATCGCGATAACGGTCAGGCATGACCCAGCGCGCGGTATCCAGGACTTTCAGGTTGCCGGCCTGACACGGCAGTATGCCGAGAAACCAGTCCGGCTGGCCAAATAATGGCGTCAGCTCCTGCCCCTCCAGCGGAAATATCGAGCCCAGGCACACCAGCGGCACCGCCAGGGTCAGGCCGGCGACGTCGAACAACAGGCATTCGAACGGCTCTTGCGCCCACTCCGGCCGCTCGCCCGGCTGCAAACCGGACACCAGGTTCGACGACGTGGCGGGCAGATGGACGTCGATCACCGACTCGATCGACACCGGCTGAGTGGCGACAGCTGGTGCCGGCTCGATCACCGGAACCACAACAGGCGCGGCTTCAACCAGCGCCTGCACCGGCGCAGCCGAGAGCAGGCCGGCATCGCGCACCTGCTCCTCCAGCACCGCGGCCTCGAACTCGTCCAGGCTGCTCTCGACCAATTCGACTGCAGCCTCCTGCAGCAAGCTGTCCAGATAAGACTGCAAGGCTAACTGGGGACGCGTGGCGGTGGCGACGGGACGACTCATAGATGGAATCCGCAAAAATAGCCTGTACAACTTATCGGCCGCAGTGGCGGCATACTTGAGCGCTTCGGCTCAACATAGACCCTCATCTCAAGCCACCTGCGCGGCCAACTGCTGCGCCAGCAGGTGCTTGAGCAGCGCCCGATAAGCCAGTACGCCGCGGCTGTTGGGGTCGAACTGCGAAGGCGTGCGCCCTGCGCGGCTGGCATCACGCAAGCGCGTGTCGATCGGAATATAGGCTGGCCACAGGTGTTCGGGATAGCTGTTGCGCAGCATGCGCAAGGTGCTCAGCGAGGCCTGGGTACGCCGGTCGAACAAAGTCGGCACTATGCTGTAGGGCAAGGCCTGTTTGCGCGACCGGTTGATCATCGCCAGGGTACTGACCATGCGCTCCAGGCCCTTGACCGCGAGAAACTCGGTCTGCACCGGAATCACCAGCTGCTGACTGGCCGCCAGCGCATTGACCATCAGCACGCCCAGCAGCGGCGGACTGTCGATCACCGCATGGTCGTAGCCCTGCCAAAGCTGCGCCAGACTCTTGGCAATGACCAGGCCCAGACCGCTCTGCCCGGGGGATTGGCGCTCGAGCGTGGCCAATGCGGTACTCGACGGCAACAGGGCTATGCGCTCGTGACTGGTGGGCAGCAGCAATTGCTCAGGCAGTCCTTGGGGCACCACGCCCTGATGCAGGAACAGGTCGAAGCAGCTGTGCTCCAATGCATCCGGATCGTGGCCGAAATAACTGGTCATCGAGCCGTGGGGGTCGAGATCGACCACCACCACGCGCTTGCCGGCATCGGCCAGCAGGCCGGCCAAGGCGATGGCGGTGGTGGTCTTGCCAACACCACCCTTTTGATTGGCTACTGCCCAGACTCTCATCTTGTTTGTCCTTCCGGCATGATCCAGACCCTACCGAGAACGGGCGTCGCCCTAGGGGGCAAACGACGGAGGATTGACGGCACCCGCTGACGGGGCCTGCACTGCAGGCGGTGGTGCAGGTTGCGTGCCAGCCCGCTGCAAGGCGCTATCGGGGCGAGCATTGGAACTGCCCACACCACTCACACTGCGGCGCACATCGAGATTGCGTGACACCACCAACACCACCCGCCGGTTGCGTGCCCGACCATCGGCCGTCGCGTTGTCCGCCACGGGCTGGAACTCACCATAGCCCACTGACGCCAAGCGCCCGGGGTTGACCCCATCCATGGCGAGCATGCGCACGATGCTGGCCGCCCGGGCTGCAGACAACTCCCAGTTGGTCGGGTACTGCGCGGTTTTAATCGGCAGATTGTCGGTAAAGCCTTCGACATGCACCGGATTTTCATAAGGCGCCAGAATTTTGGCAATTTTCTCGATAAGATCGAATGCCGCATTGTTCGGCAAGGCATCGCCACTGGGGAACAACAGGCTGGAACTGAGCTCGATCTCGACCCACAACTCGTTGCCGCTCACTTTCAGTTGCTTGGAGTCGATCAACCCGGCAAACGCCTGACGCATGCTCTCGACGATGCTCTGCAGAGAGTCTGCCGCCTGACCGAGCGGCACTTCCTCATCGACCAGCGCACGATCCGGTTCGGTGGTTCGCGGCCGCTCATCGCCCACAGGGATAGGCTTGATCGCCCGATCGGGCTGGTTGAACACCCCGGTCAGACTGTCCGAGAGAATCTTGTACTTGCCCTCATTGACCGAGGACATCGAATACATCACCACGAAAAAGGCGAACAACAGGGTAATGAAGTCCGCGTAGGAGACCAGCCAGCGCTCATGGTTTTCGTGCTCTTCCTGATGCCTGCGACGAGCCATGGTTACTCCATGAAGCCTTGCAGCTTCAACTCGATGGAGCGCGGGTTTTCACCTTCGGCGATCGACAAAATGCCTTCCAGCAACATCTCGCGATAGCGCGACTGCCGCTGGGCGACGGCCTTGAGCTTGTTGCCAATGGGCAGCAGCAGCAGGTTGGCAAAACCGACCCCGTAGATGGTGGCGACAAAGGCTACGGCAATGCCGCTGCCGAGCTTGCTCGGATCGGCCAGGTTGCCCATCACATGGATCAGGCCCATCACCGCACCGATGATGCCGATGGTCGGCGCGTAGCCGCCCATGCTTTCGTAGACCTTGGCGGCCTGGATATCGCGGCCCTCCTGGGTGTACAGATCGACCTCGAGAATGCTGCGCACGGCCTCGGGCTCGGCGCCATCGACCAGCAGTTGCAGACCCTTGCGCGCATAGGGATCGGTCTCGGCATCGGCCACCGTCTCAAGGCCGAGCAGGCCCTCCTTGCGCGCGGTCATGCTCCAGCCGACGACACGCTCGATGCCGCCAACCAGGTCGATGTGTGGCGGAAAAAATATCCAGCGCAGGATCACCAGGGCCCGCTTGAACACGCTGACCGGTGCCTGCAGGAACGCCGCGCCCAGGGTGCCGCCAATCACGATCAGTGCCGCCGGGCCATTGAGCAGCGCCGCCACATGACCGCCCTCCAGATAGTTGCCACCCAGAATGGCGACGAACGCCAGGATGACCCCTATCAGGCTCAGCACATCCATTACACGCAGGCCTCTGCCAGGTGCCGACCGATGTCGTCGAGGCTGTAGATGGCGTCCACCAGATTGGCTTTGACCACTGCCATCGGCATGCCATAGATCACGCAACTGGCCTCATCCTGCGCCCACACCTGACTGCCACCCTGCTTGAGCAGGCGTGCGCCTTCGCGACCATCGGCGCCCATACCGGTCAATACCACCGCCAGCACCTTGTCGTGAAATGACTTGGCCGCCGAGCCGAAGGTAATGTCGACACAGGGTTTGTAGTTCAGGCGCTCGTCGCCCGGCAGAATCCTCACCGCACCGCGACCATCGATCATCATCTGCTTGCCGCCCGGCGCCAGCAGCGCCAACCCCGGACGCAACAGATCGCCATCCTCGGCTTCCTTGACGTTGATCCGGCACAGCTTGTCCAGGCGCTCGGCAAATGCCTTGGTAAAAGCCGCAGGCATGTGCTGAATCAGTACCAGTGGCGCAGGAAAGTTGGCCGGCAACTGGGTCAACACGCGCTGCAGGGCCACAGGCCCACCGGTCGAGGTTCCAATGGCCACCAGCTTGTAGGACTTGCGCTTGGGCACACTCGCGCGCGCAGTAACCGGTGCAGGTGCACTGACGCTCGGACGACCGAGGCTACTGGGCGCTGCCGGCTTTCCCGGCGTGCCGGCAACCGGCGCTGGCGCTGGCGCTGGCGTCGGATTCAAACTGCGGCGGTTACTGCGCGCAACCGTGTGAATCCTTTCGCAGAGCAGCTGCTTGACCTTCTCCGGGTTGCGCGAGATGTCCTCGAAGTTCTTCGGCAGAAAATCTGCCGCGCCAGCCTCCAGGGCGTCCAGGGTGACGCGGGCGCCTTCGTGAGTCAGCGAAGAGAACATCAATACCGGGGTCGGGCAGCGCTGCATGATGTTTCGTACGGCGGTGATGCCGTCCATCATCGGCATCTCGTAGTCCATGGTGATCACATCTGGCTTGAGCGCCAGCGCCTGATCGATGGCTTCGCGACCATTGGTCGCCGTACCCACTACCTGGATATTCGGGTCGCTCGAGAGAATTTCCGAAACGCGCCGGCGAAAAAAACCGGAATCGTCTACCACCAACACCTTGACCACCATAAACACTCCTAAACGGCGCCACCCCAGGCGGCGCCGCGAACAATCAGATGCGCCGCGCGTAGCGCTTGAGCATGCTCGGCACGTCGAGAATCAAGGCGATACGCCCATCGCCAGTGATGGTGGCGCCAGACATACCCGGAGTGCCCTGGAGCATTTTGCCCAACGGCTTGATCACCACCTCCTCCTGGCCAACCAGTTGATCGACGACGAAACCAATGCGCTGACTGCCGACGGTGAGAATCACCACATGGCCCTCACGCTGTTCCTCATGGGCGGCGCTGCGTACCAGCCAGCGCTTGAGGTAAAACAGCGGTAGTGCCTTGTCGCGCACGATCACTACCTCCTGGCCATCGACCACGTTGGTACGCGACAGATCGAGATGGAAAATCTCGTTGACGTTGACCAGCGGGAAAGCGAAGGCCTGGTTGCCCAGCATCACCATCAGCGTCGGCATGATCGCCAGGGTCAGCGGCACCTTGATGATGATCTTCGAGCCCTGGCCCTTGACCGAAAACACGTTGACCGTGCCGTTGAGCTGGGAAATCTTGGTTTTCACCACGTCCATGCCGACCCCGCGGCCGGACACATCGGAAATCTCGGTCTTGGTCGAGAAGCCCGGCGCGAAGATCAGGTTGTAGCATTCGAACTCGTTGAGCCGGTCGGCCGCGTCCTTGTCCAGCAGGCCCTTCTCTACGGCCTTGGCACGCAGCACGTCGGCGTCCATGCCCTTGCCATCATCGGAAATCGACAGGAGGATGTGATCGCCTTCCTGCTCGGCCGAGAGCACCACCTTGCCGCCGCGCGACTTGCCCGCGGCCTCGCGCTCTTCCGGGGTTTCGATGCCGTGGTCGACGGCGTTGCGCACCAAGTGCACCAGCGGATCGGCCAGCGCTTCGACCAGGTTCTTGTCCAGATCGGTCTCTTCGCCGACCAGTTCCAGATTGATCTCTTTCTTCAGACTGCGCGCCAGATCGCGGACCAGGCGCGGGAAGCGGCCGAAGACCTTCTTGATCGGCTGCATGCGCGTCTTCATCACCGCTGTCTGCAGATCCGCGGTGACCACGTCGAGGTTGGAGACGGCTTTGGCCATCGCCTCATCGCCACTGTTGGAGCCCAGACGCACCAGACGGTTACGCACCAGCACCAGTTCGCCGACCATGTTCATGATCTCGTCCAGGCGCGCGGTATCCACCCGTACCGTGGTTTCCGCCTCGCTGGGCGCTTGCGCCTTGTCGGCGACTGCGGCAGTCGGCGTCGGCGCTTTCAGTGGAGCAACCTTGGCCTCGGGTTTGGCCAGGGGCTGAGCGGGAGCTACGGGCTTGACCGGAGCGGCGGGCGCTACTGCGGCGGTGGGCGCCTTGGCGATCGCGGCCGGCTCGACAAACTTGCCCTTGCCATGCAGCTGATCGAGCAGCGCCTCGAACTCGTCGTCGCTGATTTCATCACCAGCCGCTGGCGCAACGGGCGCTGCGACCGGCGGCGCCACAGCCGCGGCGGGTGCGGCGAACTGGCCCTTGCCATGCAACTGGTCGAGCAGGGCCTCGAATTCATCGTCGCTGATTTCGTTGCTGGCGGCGTCCGCGGCTGGCTGTAGTGCGACATTGGCGACCACTGGCGGCGGGGCGAACTGCCCTTTGCCATGCAGCTCATCGAGCAGCGATTCGAACTCGTCATCGCTGATTTCGTCACTGCCAACGCTGGTGCTCGCCACCTGACCAGGCGACTCGGTCAGCGCATCGAGCAACTGCTCGAATTCGCTGTCGGTGATATCGCCAGCGGCCGCCGCTGGCGCCTCGGCAACAACTTCGGCAACGGGCTGTTCGAGCGCAACGGCAGCAGCCGGCTCGGCCAAACGCGCCAGGGCGGCCAGCAATTCCCGGGTGGCCGGCGTCGGTGCAACGCGCTCACGCACTTCGGTGAACATGCCATTGACCGCATCGAGCGCTTCCAGCACTACATCCATCAATTCGGAGTCGACGCGCCGCTCACCCTTGCGCAGGATGTCGAAGACGTTTTCTGCGATATGGCAGCATTCCACCAGTTCATTGAGCTGGAGAAAACCGGCACCACCTTTGACGGTATGGAAACCGCGAAAAATAGCGTTGAGCAGATTCATGTCGTCCGGGCGGCTTTCAAGCTCCACCAACTGCTCGGACAGTAGTTCAAGAATCTCGCCGGCCTCCACCAGGAAGTCCTGGAGGATTTCTTCATCGGCGCCGAAGCTCATATGACGTGCTCCTAAAATCCCAGACTGGAAAGCAGATCGTCGACGTCATCCTGATTGGATGCGACGTCTTCACGCTTATCGGCATGAATCTGCGGACCTTCACCGTGGGAAGGCTCTTTTTGTTGTTCTTGTTCAGCACGCAGCACGGCGTGGTCATGCTCGATACCGGCAAAACGATCGACCTGACTGGCCATCAGCACCAGTTTGAGCAGGTTGCTTTCCACTTCGGTGACCAACTGGGTTACCCGCTTGATCACCTGACCGGTCAAATCCTGATAATCCTGCGCGAGCAGAATATCGTTGAGATGGGCGGAGACCTGAACGCTGTCACGCTCGCTATTGGCGAGGAACAGTTCAATCCGCCTGGCCAGGTCACGAAAGCCGTCGGCGCCCATTTCCCGGCGCATGAAGCGGCCCCAGTCGGCACTCAGGCTCTGCGCCTCGGCGCCGATGCCGTTGACCAGCGGAGAACTCAGTTCGACCAGATCCATGGTGCGATTGGCCGCATTCTCGGTCATCGTCACCACATAGTTCAGGCGTTCGGTCGCGTCGGTGATTTGCGACACTTCCTTGGCATGCGGCACCCGCGGATCGAGCTGAAAATTGACGATGGCGTTATGCAGCTCGCGCGTCAGCTTGCCGACCTCGTGATACAGCCCACGGTCGCGCACCTTGTTGATATCGTTGATCAATTGCACCGCTTCGCCAAAATCGCCGTGTTCCAGGCTATCCACCAATTGGCGTGCGTGAACTTTCAGGGTCGACTCGAAGTCACCCTGAGCGGAATCATCGTGTTCCATAGTGCCCTCGCGGCAGACATCAGCCGTTGACCCGCTCGAAGATTTTTTCAATCTTTTCTTTCAGCACCTGGGCTGTGAACGGTTTGACCACATAGCCATTCACCCCGGCTTGCGCGGCCTCGATGATCTGATCGCGTTTCGCTTCGGCGGTCACCATCAACACCGGCAGGTGCTTCAGACGCTCGTCGGCGCGCACCGCACGCAACAAGTCGATCCCGGTCATGCCTGGCATATTCCAGTCAGTCACCAGAAAATCGAAACTGCCGCTGTGCAGCATCGGCAGTGCAGTGGTGCCGTCATCGGCCTCTGCGGTATTGGTAAACCCCAAGTCACGCAGGAGGTTCTTGATGATCCGGCGCATCGTTGAAAAGTCGTCAACGATGAGGATTTTCATGTTTTTGTCCAAGTCGACCTCCGTACAGTCCCAAACGAACCCAGCACCTGGGTACGCTTTTAATCGTGAAACCGGCCTGACAGGCTGCTGCAGAACGCCTGAACTCGCCAGGTTTTGCAACGGCCTGCTGATTTAACTGCTTAGCTCGCTCGCCATTCCCCCAGTCGTGCACGCAAACGTGCGGCACACTGAGTATGCAACTGGCTGACGCGCGATTCGCTAACCCCCAGAACCTCACCAATTTCCTTGAGATTCAGCTCTTCATCGTAATACAGCGCCAACACCAACCGCTCCCGCTCGGGCAAGTGGCTGATGGCATCGGCCAACGCCGCCTGGAAGTGTTCCTCCTCCAGTTCACGCGAGGGTTCGGGGTGGGTGCTGTGGACGTCTTCACGCAGTCCGCCATGCTCGCCGTCCTGCAACAGATCGTCGAAACTGAACAGCCGGCTGCCCAAAGTGTCGCCAAGAATGCCGTAGTAATCCTCGAGACTCAATTGGAGTTCGGCCGCAACCTCTTGATCTTTAGCGTCGCGACCGGTTCTTGCTTCAATTACCCGAATTGCGTCGCTGACCATGCGGCTGTTGCGGTGCACCGAACGCGGCGCCCAATCGCCTTTGCGCACCTCATCGAGCATCGAACCGCGGATGCGGATGCCGGCGAAGGTTTCGAAACTGGCACCCTTGCTGGAATCGTATTTCTTCGAGGCTTCGAGCAGACCAATCATCCCGGCCTGGATCAAATCATCTACCTGCACGTTGGCCGGCAAGCGCGCCAACAAGTGATAGGCAATCCGCTTGACCAGGGGCGCATAGCGCTCGATCAACTGGTGCTGGGCGTCCTGGGTCTGAGCCTTGCTATACATACGGAGTCCAGAAGCTGGTGTCATATGGCCGTGTCCGCGGCCGGTTGTTGCACCAGGCGTTCGACGAAGAACTCCAGATGACCGCGCGGGTTGGCCGGTAGCGGCCAGGCATCGACCTTCTGGGCAATCGCCTTGAACGCCAGGGAACACTTCGAACGCGGGAACGCTTCGTAGACCGCACGCTGTTTCTGCACGGCCTTGCGTACCGATTCATCGTAAGGCACCGCGCCGACATATTGCAGCGCGACGTCGAGGAAGCGGTCGGTAACCTTGGTCAGCTTAGCAAAGAGGTTGCGGCCTTCCTGTGGACTGTGCGCCATATTCGCCAGCACGCGGAAACGGCTCATGCCATGGTCGCGATTGAGCAGCTTGATCAGCGCATAGGCGTCCGTGATCGAAGTCGGCTCGTCACACACCACCACCAGCACTTCCTGGGCGGCGCGGACGAAGCTGACCACCGAGTCGCCGATACCGGCAGCGGTATCGATGATCAGCACATCGAGGTTGTCGCTGATGTCGCTGAAGGCCTGGATCAGGCCGGCATGCTGCATGGGCGAGAGCTGCACCATGCTCTGCGTGCCGGAGGCCGCGGGCACGATACGAATGCCGCCGGGGCCTTGCAGCACCACATCGCGCAGTTCGCACTCGCCACTGATCACATCGGCCAGTGTGCGCTTGGCCGTCAGGCCCAGCAGCACGTCGATGTTGGCCAGGCCCAGGTCGGCGTCCATCACCATCACCCGCCGACCGAGATCAGCCAGCGCCAGCGCCAGATTCACCGACACATTGGTCTTGCCGACGCCACCCTTGCCGCCGGTCACCGCAATCACCTGTACGGGATGCATACCCATGTTATCTACACACCTTGTCTGACTTCGACTGGAACTATGTGGCTGCCTGTACTCCGCCAATCCACTGCCGGGCACCACGCATCGCCGCATATCGCTGGACCACTCGCAGTGGCCATTAACCGGCGCGCCGCGCCGGATGTTGATAAAGCCCGGCAAACATCTCGGCCATCGTATCTTCGCTCGGATCCTCGGCGCTTTGCAGTCCTACCGCACGGCTCACCAACTGATGGCTGCGTGGCACCTGCAAATCATCCGGAATCCGTGGTCCATCAGTCAGATAGGCTACCGGTAGACGCTGGCCAATAGCCAGACCTAAAACTTCGCCCAGACTGGTGGCCTCATCCAGTTTGGTCAGGATGCAGCCGGAAAGACCGCAGCGCTTGTAGCTGTGGTAGGCGGCTTTGAGCACCTGGCTCTGGCTGGTTGCGGCCAGGACCAGGTAATTCCTGGACTTGATGCCGCGACTGGCCAGGGTCTCGAGCTGCATGTGCAGGGCGGGATCGCTGGCCGGCAGACCGGCGCTATCGATCAAGACCACACGCTTGCGCGCCAATGGGGCCAGAGCCTGGGTCAACGACTGCCCCGGATCGACCAGGGTCACCGGCACATTGAGAATACGCCCCAGGGTCTTCAGTTGTTCCTGGGCGCCAATCCGATAACTGTCCAGGCTGACCAGGGCGACATGCTGAGCGCCGTACTTGAGCACATAACGCGCGGCCAGCTTGGCCAGGGTAGTGGTTTTACCCATGCCGGCAGGACCGACCAGAGCAATCACCCCGCCCTCCTCCAGCGGCTCCTGCTGCGGCGTTTGAATCGCATGGGCCAGGTGAGCGAGCAACATGCCCCAGGCCTGGCGCGGCTCGGCGACATTCGCCACGCGCTCGAGCAACACCCGCGACAACTCGGCGGGCAGGCCCATGCGCTGCAGGCGCCGCCAGAGGTTGGCCTGCTGTGGCCGACGCGTCTGCATCTGGCCCCAGGCCATGGAGCCGAGCTGCACCTCGAGCAACTCACGCAAGCCGTGCAACTCGGAACGCATGGCTTCCAGTGCGCCCTGGTCGCTGGTTGTCATCGGCGTCGGCGCGGCCATGCGCAACGCGCTATCCAGACTGTCGAGCGGCGCTGCCGGCTCTTCGGCAAACAGCTGGCGATCCTTGCTGGCGTCGGCTTGGCTGCGCGTGACCAGTTCGGTCTGGGCCGCGGCGATACGGGCCTGGGTCTGGCGCAACTCGGCTTCCAGCTCCGGGTTCGGTTGCCGGGCAGGTGCGGCGGGAATCTGGTAGTCCAGTGCGGCAGTCAACTCGACACCGCCGGCAACCCGGCGGTTGCCGATGATCGAGGCGTCCGCGCCGAGCTCATCGCGAACCAGCTTCATGGCCTGGCGCATATCGGCAGCGAAAAAACGTTTAACCTGCATGGCCTGTTACCTCGGTTAATTCTGCCCCACCGTCGCGACGATGGTGACCTGCTTGTTGTCCGGGATTTCCTGGTAAGCCAGCACGTGCACACTCGGCACTGCCAACCGTGCAAACCGCGAGAGCATCGCCCGAACCGGTCCGGCTACCAGCAGGATCACTGGCTTACCGAGCATTTCCTGGCGCTGCGCTGCTTCCACCAGGGAACGCTGCAGCTTCTCGGCCATGCCCGGTTCCAGGAGGATGCCCTCCTCGGAGCCTTGACCGGCCTTCTGTAGACTGTTTAGCAATATCTGTTCCAACCTCGGCTCAAGGGTGATCACAGGCAGCTCCAGCTCTAGTCCCACTATGCTTTGCACGATGGCGCGAGCCAGGGCGACCCGCACTGACGCGACCATCGCGGCGGGATCTTGACTCTTCGGCGCCACGTTGGCGATGGCTTCGGCGATGGTACGGATGTCGCGCACCGGCACCTGCTCCTGTAGCAATGCCTGCAGCACCTTGAGCAGGGTCGACAGCGAGACCAGGCCCGGCACCAGCTCCTCGGCCAGCTTCGGCGAGCTTTTCGCCAGCAGCTGCATGAGCTGCTGGACCTCCTCATGCCCCAGCAGCTCATGGGCGTGCTTGTGCAAAACCTGATTGAGGTGGGTAGCGACCACGGTGCTGGCATCGACCACGGTGTAGCCCAGCGATTGCGCCTGATCGCGCTGGCTCGGGTCGATCCACACCGCCTCCAGACCGAACGCCGGATCTTTGGCGGCAACCCCGTTGAGGGTGCCGAATACCTGACCCGGATTGATCGCCAACTCGCGATCCGGGTAGACCTCGGCCTCGGCCACGCTGACGCCCATCAAGGTCAGGCGGTAGGCGCTGGGCTGCAAATCGAGGTTGTCGCGGATATGCACCGAGGGCATGAGGAAGCCCATCTCCTGGGAGAGCTTCTTGCGCACGCCCTTGATCCGCGCGAGCAACTGGCCACCCTGGTTGCGGTCAACCAGCGGAATCAGCCGGTAGCCGACCTCCAGGCCGACCATGTCCACCGGCATGACGTCGTCCCAGCCGAGCTCCTTGACCTCCTGGGCACGCTGGGCCGGCAGCAGTTCCTGCTGGCGCTGCACCTCATGCACCTCCTCTTCCTTGACTTGGCGCTGCTTGTTGGCGATCCAGTAGGCGCCGGCCGCAGCGACCAGGCCCAGGCTGATAAAGGAAAAATGCGGCATGCCGGGCACCAGGCCCATGGCGATCATGATCGCCGCCGCCACGGCCAGGGCACGCGGCGAGGCGAACATCTGCCGATTGACCTGGGCGCCCATGTCTTCCGAACTGGAGACGCGGGTGACCATGATCGCCGCGGCGGTCGACAGCAGCAGCGAGGGGATCTGGGCGACCAGGCCGTCGCCGATGGTCAGCAGGGTGTAGACCTTGCCGGCATCGGCGAAACTCAGGTCGTGCTGGAAGATGCCGATGGCGATGCCACCGATCAGGTTGATGAACAGAATCAGCAGACCGGCGATGGCATCGCCACGGACGAACTTGCTGGCACCGTCCATCGAGCCATAGAAGTCGGCCTCCTGGGAGACCTCGGAACGACGCGTCTTGGCTTCCGCCTGATCGATCAGGCCGGCATTCAGGTCGGCGTCGATGGCCATCTGCTTGCCGGGCATGGCGTCCAGGGTGAAGCGTGCGCTGACCTCGGAAATCCGCCCAGCGCCCTTGGTCACCACCACGAAGTTGATGATCATGAGGATGGCGAACACCACGATACCGACCACGTAGTTGCCGCCGATCACCACCTCGCCGAAGGCCTGAATCACCTGCCCCGCCGCGCCATGGCCGTCATGGCCGTTGAGCAGCACCACGCGGGTGGAGGCGACGTTCAGCGCCAGACGGAGCAAGGTTGCCGCCAGCAGGATGGTCGGGAACACCGCAAAGTCCAGCGGGCGCAAGGCATAGATGCCGACCAGCAGCACCACGATCGACAGGGCGATGCTGAAGGTAAACAACACGTCGAGCAGGAACGGCGGAATCGGCAGCATGACCATGCCGAGCATGACCAGCAGCATCAAGGGGATGCCCAGGTTGCCCTCGCGCAACCCGGACAGGTTGCTGCGCACGTTGCCGACCATTTGTGAGCGATCTACTGCCACATCCCTACCCCAGCCAATTCAATCTTTTGACGCTAACCGCGCCTTTGCCAAGGGGTTTGCAAGAAGCTGTCCAACTTTGCCTGGCCGAGGGATGAGGGATGGGGTGAGCCTCTGAGCCGATATTCGCTCGAGACCGCTATTTGGGCGCGGGGCACCCCATCGCCGCGTCAGGCCTGCTGACGCCATGTCGGGATACGCGGCGCTCGAAGGGCGTGGATACCGGTAATCCGCCGGCCAGCGCCGCTAACCCGACCTACTCGCGGCGTAAATCCGGCGGGATCGGCAGGTCCGGCAGCGGCGCCGGGCGCTTGCCCTTGCCGGCCTGGTACTGACGGATTTGGTAGACGTAGGCCAGTACCTGGGCCACTGCCAGGTAGAGGCCGGCGGGAATTTCCTGGTCCAGCTCGGTGGAGTAGAACACCGCCCGCGCCAGTGCCGGCGACTCCAACAGCATGACCTGGTGCGCCTGAGCGATCTCGCGAATCTTCAATGCGGTGAAATCGCCGCCCTTGGCCAGCAACACCGGCGCACTACCTTTGCTCGGGTCGTACTTCAGGGCCACGGCGAAGTGGGTCGGGTTGGTGATCACCACGTCCGCCTGCGGCACGGCCTGCATCATGCGCCGCTCGGCCATCTCGCGCTGCAACTGACGAATACGCTGCTTAACCTCGGGCTTGCCCTCGCTGTCCTTGTACTCGTCGCGCACTTCCTGCTTGGTCATCATCATCTTCTGCTTGTTGTCCCAGAGCTGGAACGGCACATCCACCGCCGCAATCAGCACCAGCCCGCAGGCCATCCACAGCGCACTCCAGCCAACCACCTGGGCCGCATGCAGAATCGCCGATTCAATCGGCTCGTGGGCCATCGCCAGCAAGTCGTCGACGTTGGCCGACAGCACGGCCAGCGCCACGGCAAGTATCAGGGTGAATTTGGCCAGCGCCTTGAGCAACTCGACCAGCGCCTTGGCCGAGAACATCCGTTTGAGCCCCGCCAACGGATTCATTCGGCTCATCTTGGGCGCCATCGCCTTGGCCGAGAACAGCCAGCCACCCAATGAAATCGGGCCGACAATCGAGGCAACCAGCAAGGCCAGAAACAAGGGCAGCACGGCATCCACGGCGACTTTGCCGGAGGCCAGCAGCCAGATCATCATGGAGCGCTCGTCCATGATCACCTCGCGCGACAGGGAGAAGTTGCCGCTCATGATCGACAGCAAGGCACTGCCCAGGCTGCCGCCAATGGCCAGCAGGCCACCAGCCCCGGCCAGCATGATCGCCAGGGTGTTGAGCTCGCGGGAGCGGGCAATCTGACCTTTCTCACGGGATTCACGAAGGCGTTTCTCCGTGGGTTCCTCGCTTTTATCGGCACCGCTCTCCGATTCGGCCATGGCTTAACTCGCCCGCGCCATTTCGCGCAACAGTTGCAGGGCTTCGCTGGCGAATACCTGGTACTGCGCAAGAATATCGGCCATGCCAATCCAGAAGATCACCAACCCCACGACCAGGGTCAGCGGAAAACCGATGGAGAAAATGTTCAGCTGCGGCGCGGCGCGGGTCATCACCCCGAAGGCCAGGTTGACCACCAGCAGCGCGGTGATCGCCGGCAACACCAGAATCAGCGCCGCACCTATCACCCAACCCAGCTTATTGGCCAGCTCCCAATAGTGCTCGACCAGAAAACCACCCCCAACCGGCAGGGTGACGAAGCTCTCGGCCAGCACCTCGAAGACCACCAGATGGCCGTTCATGGCGAGAAACAGCAAGGTCACCAGCATCAGCAGAAACTGCCCGATCACCGCCACCGAGATGCCGTTGGCCGGGTCGACCATGGAGGCGAAACCCAGGCCCATCTGCGTCGCCACTATCTGTCCGGCGATGACGAACGCATGAAAGAACAGCTGCAGGATAAAGCCCAGCATCACCCCGATCAGTACTTCCTGGGCGATCAGAATAAATGTCGGCAGACTCAGCGCATCGACCTGCGGCATCGGCGGTAGGTTGGGCATCAACACCAGGCAGATCGCCAACGCCAGATACAGGCGCACGCGCATCGGCACCAACTGCGTACCAGTGATCGGCATCACCATCAACAACGCCGCAATGCGAAACAGCGGCAGCAGGAAGGAGCCCACCCAGCCGCCGATCTGCGCATCGCTCAGTTCCAGCATGTCAGCCGATCAGCATAGGAATGTTCATAATCAGATTCTCCGTGTACTCGATCATGCGCTGGGCCAACCAGGGTCCGGCGACGATCAGGGTGACCAGGATCACCAGCAGGCGCGGCAGAAAGCTCAGGGTCTGTTCGTTGATCTGGGTCGCGGCCTGGAACATCGCGACCATCAAGCCGACCAGCAGGCTGGGCACGACTATGATCGCGACTATGGTGGCGGTCAGCCACAGCGCCTCGCGAAACAGGTCGACGGCTACCTCGGGCGTCATGGCTAGGTCCCTCCGAAGCTGGCGGCCAGGGTACCCATGATCAGCGCCCAGCCATCGATGAGGACGAACAGCATGATCTTGAACGGCAGAGAAATGATCAGCGGCGAGAGCATCATCATGCCCATGGCCATGAGGATACTGGCCACTACCAGGTCAATCACCAGGAACGGGATGAAGATCATGAAGCCGATCTGGAACGCCGTCTTCAGCTCGGAGGTGACGAACGCCGGGACCAGGATGACCAGGGGCGTATCTTCCGGGCTGGCAATATCGTTGCGCTTGGACAGGCGCATGAACAACTCCAGATCGCTTTCGCGGGTCTGCGCCAGCATGAAGTTCTTCAGCGGCACCTCGGCCTTGGCAATCGCCTCCTGGGCCGGCAATTGCTCGCTGAGATAAGGCTGCAAGGCATCCTTGTTAATCTGCTCGAACACCGGCGCCATGATGAACAGGGTGAGAAACAGTGCCAGGCCGACGAGAATCTGGTTGGACGGCGTCTGCTGCAGGCCCAGGGCCTGGCGCAGGATGGAGAACACGATGATGATGCGGGTGAAACTGGTCATCAGCATGACGAAGGCCGGAATGAAGCTCAGCGCCGTCATGATCAACAGGATCTGCAGGCTGACCGAATACTCCTGCTGGCCTTCGGTATCGGTGCTCAGGGTGATCGCCGGGATCGACAACGGATTGTCGGCGGCAAACACCTCGCCGGCAAAAACCATGGGCGCGAGCAGGGAGAACAGCAGAACCAGCAGCAGGCGCAACGCACTCATCAAGACTTGTCCTTCTGATCCTTGCCCGACTGATCCTTGCCCAGCAGCTCCATCAGGCGCTGGGCGAACTCGGTCGAGGCCGGCTCGCCGTCGGGCAGGTGCACCGGCTCTTTCAGCACATGCAAGGGCGCGATGCGTCCCGGCGTCAAGCCGAGGAGAATCTGCTCGCCACCGACCTGGACCAGCACCAGGCGATCGCGCGGGCTGAGCGCCTGGCTGGCGACTATCTTGATCACCTGCTGGCTGCCGCGCGGACCTAGCTGCTGCACCCGGCGCATCAGCCAGGCGAGCAGGAAGATCAGGCCGATCACCAGCAGCAGACCAAGCAGCAACTGCACCAGTTGCCCGGCCATGCCGCTGCCGGCCATGGGCGTGGCCGCTTGCGCGGCCGGTTCGGCGGCCAGGGCGGTGAACGGCAGGAACAGGGGGATAGCAAAAAATCTGTGCATGATCGGGCTCTGTCGGCGCATTAGCGCAGTTTCTTGATCCGCTCGCTGGGACTGATCACGTCGGTCAGGCGGATGCCGAACTTCTCGTTGACCACCACCACTTCGCCGTGGGCGATCAGGGTGCCGTTGACCAGCACATCGAGCGGCTCGCCAGCGAGACGATCGAGCTCGATCACCGAGCCCTGGTTGAGCTGCAGCAGGTTGCGGATGGTGATATCGGTGTTGCCGACCTCCATGGAGATCGACACCGGGATATCGAGAATCACATCGAGGTTGGGCCCCTCCAGGTTGACCGGCAGGTTGCCCTTGGGCACGCCGCCGAACTCTTCCATGGGTGCGCGTGGCGGAGCCGGCGCAGCCGCCCCGCCGACGGCGAGCATGGCATCGATATCATCCTGATTGGCATCGTCGCCTGATTCGGACAAGGCGGCGGCCCACTCGTCGGCCAGCGCCTGTTCCTCGGGAGTGGTGTGTTCATTTTCGTCTGCCATCGTATGTCCTCGGCTGGCTGGTAGCGGGTTGGGCGAGCGCAGTGCTGTGCAATGACACCCTGTCAGCGCTGGCGGTCGATGGGCTCTAGCACTTGCAGCGCCAGATTGCCTTTATGTGCGCCGAGCTTGACCGTGAAGGTCGGGACGCCATTGGCACGCATGATTACCTTGTCGGGAATATCCACCGGAATCACATCGCCCGGCTGCATGTGCAGGATGTCGCGCAGCCGCAGTTGGCGTTTGGCCACAGTGGCGCCGAGCGGCACGCTGACGTCTAGGATGTCTTCGCGCAGAGACTTGACCCAGCGCTCGTCCTGGTCGTCGACATCGGACTGGAAACCGGCATCGAGCATCTCGCGGATCGGTTCGATCATCGAATAGGGCATGGTGATGTGCAGGTCGCCGCCACCGCCGTCCAGCTCGATATGGAAGGTCGACACCACTATCACTTCGCTGGGGCTGACGATGTTGGCCAGGGCCGGATTGACCTCCGAGTTGACGTACTCGAAGTTGATGTCCAGCACCGCATGCCAGGCTTCCTTGAGGTCGATAAACGCCTGATCGAGCACCATGCGCACCACCCGCAGCTCGGTCGGGGTGAACTCGCGGCCCTCGATCTTGGCGTGGCGACCATCGCCACCGAAGAAGTTGTCGACCAGCTTGAACACCAGCTTGGCATCGAGGATGAACAGCCCGGTGCCACGCAGTGGCTTCATCTTGACCAGATTGAGGCTGGTCGGCACATACAGCGAGTGCACGTACTCGCCGAACTTCATCACCTGCACGCCGCCCACAGCCACATCCGCCGAACGCCGCAGCAGGTTGAACATGCTGATGCGGGTATAGCGGGCGAAACGCTCGTTGATCATTTCCAGGGTCGGCATGCGCCCACGAACGATGCGGTCCTGGCTGGTCAGGTCATATTGTTTGACGCTTCCCGGCTCGGCTTCGTCCTCGGTCTCGACCAAGCCGTCATCGACGCCATGCAGCAGCGCGTCGATTTCATCCTGGGAAAGCAGGTCTTGCACAGCCATGTGGGGCTCCCCTCTAGGGTCTTGAAAGACGGTTCACGCTGGCGCTGCGAACACGCCCTATTGCAGCACCAGATTGGTGAACAGCACTTGCTCGACGGTCAGTTTCCCCGTCTCCTGCTGCGCCAGTTCCTGCACGCTGGCCGTAGCCTGCTGGCGCAGCATTTCCTTGCCCACCGGGGTAATCAATGTCTCGAAATCCTGACCGGAGAACAGCATCACCAGACGGTTGCGCAGCACCGGCATATGCACCTTGAGCGCATCGAGCGCCACCTGGTCACGCACCAGCAAGGCAACGCTGACCTGCATGTAGCGCGGCCGACCGTTATGGGTGAAGTTGACCACGAACGCCGGCATCAGCTCTTCGTAAATCGCCACTTGCTTGACGGGCACCGCAGGTTCTGCGGACTCCGTCGCAACCTCACTCTGGGCCGCGCCCTTGTTGAGGAAGAACCAGGTGCCGCCCACCGACAGCCCCACAGCCAGGAGCAGGGCCACGACAATCACGATGATGAGCTTCAACTTACCGGCCGGTTTCACCTCGGCGCTTACCGAATCTTGCGCCGTGTCTTTCTTAGCCATGCCAATTATCCGTCACTAATCGGAGTTCAATCCGTGTTCAAAGGGTTGAGAGCAAGTGTTATGCCAGCTTGCAACTATCAGCAACTCGTCGGACATCCGGCACGGGAAGCGCCTAGCCACTAGCGCGCCAACATGGGTAATTGCGTTTCGACTCAACGATGGCCAGCGGGTATACCAGTCTCGCCTCCCGCTGTCACCCGAAAACACCCACGCCCGCCCCATTGCGGGGGCGGGCGACTGTCCGTTCGGAGGCAGGGCAGGTTTTTTGTAGGATACGGCGGGCCGCATAGGCTTGAGCGCAGCGATACCCGTCAACCGGTTGCCCAGGCGCGACGCTTGCCGCGCACCTGGTCAAGCGTAATAGTCGACCATGCCGCGCCCGCTGCCGGGCAGGCTGCCCTTGAGCTCCACAGCGTGGGGCGCAAGCTCCTCGTCAACCCCGCCCAGCAACTCGTTACCCGCGTCGCCACGCCCCTTGCCATCGCCGCCCTGCCCCTGCCAGCCGCGGTTGAGCGACTGATCGGAAACATTGACATCGAGCAGGTTCATGCCTTGTTGGGCAAACATCTCGCGCAGCCGGTGCATCTGCCCTTCGAGGGCTTCACGCACCCCGGCGTTGGCGCTGGCAAAGGTCACCTGAGTCTGCTCCTGATTGACGCTGATGCGCACCTCCAGGCGTCCCAGTTCGGCCGGGTCGAGCTGAATCTCGGCGGACTTGAGGTTCTGACTGGAGAGCAGCATTACCCGGTCCACCACTGCCTCGCCCCAACCGGCCTGGTGCATGGGTACCGGCTGGCCGGCCATCAACCCGGTGCGCGGCGCTTGCGAGGCCTGCTGAGCAACAGCCTGACTCAGCGCACTGAGTTTGGCGACGAAGTTCTCCGGCCGTGTGTCGGCGGCGCTCTCCTTGAGCGCCTCCAGGCCCTGCGCGGTCAGCTCGAGCGACGGCAGCTCGACCTCGGGCTCCGCCTGTTGAGTGCCCATGGCCGCGAGGGCGCTGGCAAAGCTTTGTCCGGCGCTCTGCGCCGTTTGCGTCGCCACACTACCTGGCGCATTCTGCTCGGCCACTGCCGCCTTGGCTTTCGCCCCCAACTCCAAAGCCATGCGCACGGCCGGCAGTTGCTCCAGCCCATCCAGTTCAGGATCGGCGTTGGCCGCTGGCACCTGAGTCGGCGGCGGCCAGGCTCCCGACAGGGCGGTCGTCATCAGCGGCTGCGGCTCACCGGCGAGCTCCAGATCGAGGCCGATATCTGCCGCCTCGCCATCGAGTGGCTGTTGAGCAACCATGTCCAGCGTCAGCAACGGATCGAGGGCAGGATCATCCACAGCGGCATCGCTCGGCAAAAGTTTGCCGCTATCGGCAAATTCCGACTGCTGAGCGACAGCCGCAGCCTCCGGCGCTTGCGGGCTCTGCGCATCCTGGGCCGCGGATTTCGCTTCACGATTGGGCTTGGCAGATGCATCGCTGCGCTCTGCGGCTTTCGCCTGACGCTCCTTGGCATACACCTGGGCAAAACTGGAAGCCTCGTTCTTGCGGGGCTCGGCCGGCTTCTCCGGGGCTTTGCCCGCAGATGTTTTCGGCTTTAGTTGCGGTACCGACCGGAGGAGCGGATCGGGGGCGACGGCCATGGGCATTCTCCATTCAAATGGGGTCGTGCCATAGATTTAGCAAAGGCCGGGCCAAGTTGGCGGCAAGCCGGGGAAATGGGGGGCCTGCGCCGCCAACCAGGCCAGCACAACCGCCGAGACCCGTGACAGATCCAGCCCCCTTTTCATCTCCTGTAACGCTGACGCTCGGACTTGAACAGAATGCGCACGATGGCAAATTCACGCTCGACTTGCTCGATCAGCTCGGGCGCCTCGTCCAGCAACTCGCGCCGACCGGCTTCTTCCAGTTCTCTGCACAAGCCGGCGAGCATGGGTGCGCCCATGTTGCTGCAACTGCCTTTGAAGCTGTGCGCCGCCAGGCGCAGGCCCTGTGCATCAGCCTCACGCATGGCCTGGCGCAACAGGCGCAGGCGCTCTTCGGAGTCCGCCAGATAGGTATCCAGCAACACCGGATACTCATCCTCCATGACATCCTGCAACGCGGCCAGTACGGCGCTATCGAGATGTATATCTGACATCTGCTCGCTCCCTGATCATCAGGCGCGGGATTATGCCCCAGCCAACCAGGAAAACTCCACGCTAACCCCCTGCCCATCCTCCGGCCAGGTACAGCGCTCACTCAATTGACGAACCAGAGCCAGGCCGCGCCCACACAAGCGGTCAACGCGCAGCTGTTGCTGCAGGATCGCCTGCCCATCGAAGCCCTGGCCACTGTCTTCGACCCGTACGGTCAAACGCCCACCGGCAGGCTCGGGGACCAGTTGCAGATGGAAACGCACATAGCCCTCACGTATCTGAGCCAGGCGGGTGCTGCGCTGCCGGTAATACTCGGCGAAGCCTTCAGCGTCGCATTTCAAGCTCGAATCCAGCCCCAGCACCCCGTGCTCCAGGGCATTCGAATAAAGCTCGGCAAGTACGCTGTAGAGCGCGCCGGCCTGGGGCCGCAAGCCCTCGACCTCGAGCAGCAACTGCAACAGGAACGGCAGTGGATTGAAACGGCGCAGGGTCTCGCCACGAAACTCGAAACTCGCCGACCAATCCAGCGGACTGTTCTGGCCGCTGCCGGTGAAGATCAAGGGGCCACGGTTCAGGCTGCCCTCCTCGACCATGCTGACTTCGACCAGGCTGACATCGTCTTGCAGCTCGCCGCGAAAATGCAGCAGCGCCTGCTGGATCTCCGCGAACAAGTGCGCCGGCTGCCGATTGGTGGAGAACACCCGAAGCAGGCGCCTCTCGCCGAACAATTCGCCCTGCTGGTTGCAGGCTTCCAGTACGCCATCGGACAGCAGGAAAACCCGATCGCCCAACTCCAGCGGGAAGACCTCGTAGCGGTCATTGAACGCTGCCGGCTCCAACACCCCCAACGGCAGATGCCGCGACACCAGGGGCACCCGCTCGCCGCCGTTGGCGCGTAGCAGATAACCGTCCGGCAAGCCGCCGCCCCACACCTCCACGACCCGGCGCTGGAAGCTGATATTGAGCAGGGTGGCACAACAGAACACGCCCAGCGGCAGGATGCGTTTGAGCTTGGCGTTGATCTCGCGCAGGATCTCGGTCAGGGAATAACCCTTGGCGGTCATGCCATAGAACACCTCGGCCAGCGGCATGGCGCCGATCGCCGCCGGCAGGCCATGGCCGGTAAAGTCGCCGAGCAGCACATGCATGCCGCCGGAAGGCTTGAACGCGGCGAGCAGCAGGTCGCCGTTGAACAACGCATAGGGCGATTGCAGGTAGCGGATATTCGGCGCGGCGAGGCAACCGGAATGCGCCACCTTGTCGAACACCGCCTTGGCCACACGCTGCTCGTTGAGCAGGTACTCATTATGCTGGGCGATCAGGTCGCGCTGCTGCAGCACGGTGTCCTGCAGGCGGCGCAAGCGATCCATGGCATTGATCTTGGCCTCGAGGATCACCCGGTTGTAGGGTTTCGCGAGAAAGTCGTCACCGCCCGCCTCCAGGCAGCGCACCAGCGCTTCGCCTTCGGTCAGCGAGGTCAGGAAGATGATCGGCACCAGCTCCTCGCCGGCCATCTGCTTGATCCGGCGTGCCGCCTCGAAACCGTCCATGACCGGCATCAGGGCGTCCATCAGCACCAGCTGCGGACGCTCCCGCGCGAACAAGGCGACCGCCTCCAGACCATTGCTGGCGGTCAGACTGCGATGGCCCTGACGGCTGACGATGGTCGACAACAGCATGCGGTCGGCCGCGTTGTCCTCGGCGATCAGAATCGACAGGCGCGCAGGCATGACTCGAACCTAGGTGATCTGGAACAACTGTTCGAAGTTGGAGATGGCGAGGATCTTGCGCACATCCGGGTTGCAATTGAGCAAGCGGATCTGCGCGTGATCGCCACCGGCGTGATCGCGCAACAACAGCAACATGCCGAGTGCCGAACTGTCGAGATAGGTGGTGCCCTTGAGGTCCACAACATAGCGTTTGGGGCTGAGGTTGACGCGCTCATAGGCATCACGAAATTCCTGATGCGCGCCGAAATCGAAACGTCCCTGAATCACAATGGTCAACTCTTGCCCATCAGGCGAAGGCAGCGAGGTGATGGCCATACAGAACTCCTTACTCGAGCAGAACAGTCGATCACACCCCAAACAAGGCGGCGCGATGGTTATCGCGCCTGAACGAACCTGGAGGCACAATCCGTGTGATCAAGATGTAGCACTCGCAGGCGTAAGCGGCAACTGGCAATCAAGCTGAATCGTCCCGACGTATTCGTTGTGCCAACTCGTCGAGGAGTTTTTGCTCGCGCTTGTCCGCACTCAGGCGGGCCTCCTCCTGATAGCGCTGAACCAGCTTGCGCAGGCCTTCCAGGCGCGCATAGCGCTGTTGCCAGACCACCCGCAGCTTGTCCAGGTTGTTGCCATGCCAGGCCACGCTCTGGCGTTGCTGGCCGATCGCGGTTTCCAGCTGGGAAAGAAAACGCTGATAGTTCATCAGCCATTGCCCGGAAACCCCGCGCTGGCCTTCGCTGATCCACTGTTGCTGATAATCGCCGCGGTATTGTTCCAACTCGCCCAGCTTGACCTGAGCCTGGCTCAGCAGCCCCTGACAGTGGCCGAGCTGCATGGCGGCCTCGCGTTCGGCGCGCTCGGCGATCTCGATAACCGGCGCCAGACGCGCGGCGCGGCTTATCGACACTTAGCCCCCCGGCGCGGCGTTGGGGTTGAAGGTCGCCGCCAGCAGCGCACTGCTGCGTTCCAGGCTTTCACTGTCGCCCAGGCCCTGGCGCAGGTATCTGACCATCGCCGGCTGGCGCGCGATGGCCAGGTCGGTATCGGCATCGCCACCGGGCACGTAGGCGCCGACACTGATCAGGTCGCGGCTCTGCTGATAGCGGGCCCACAGCTGCTTGAAGCGCTGGGCGTTGCGCTGGTGCTCGCTGGTCACCACCTGCGGCATGACCCGGCTGATCGAGGCCTCGATGTCGATGGCCGGGTAATGGCCCTCCTCGGCCAGGCGCCGCGACAGCACGATATGGCCGTCGAGCACGCCGCGCGCGGCGTCGGCAATCGGATCCTGCTGGTCGTCGCCTTCGCTCAATACCGTGTAGAACGCCGTGATCGAACCGCCGCCCTCTTCGGCATTACCGGCGCGCTCGACCAGTTTTGGCAGCTTGGCAAACACCGACGGCGGATAGCCCTTGGTCGCCGGCGGCTCGCCAATGGCCAGGGCGATCTCGCGCTGGGCCTGGGCGAAACGGGTCAGCGAATCCATCAGCAACAGGACGTTCTTGCCCTTGTCGCGAAAGTATTCGGCGATGCGCGTGCAATACATCGCCGCGCGCAGACGCATCAGCGGCGCATCGTCCGCTGGCGAGGCGACCACCACCGAACGTTTGATGCCCTCGGTGCCGAGGATCTCGTCGATGAACTCCTTGACCTCGCGGCCACGCTCGCCGATCAGGCCGACCACGATGATGTCGGCCTCGGTAAAGCGCGTCATCATGCCCAGCAGCACGCTCTTGCCGACCCCGGTGCCGGCGAACAGACCGATACGCTGGCCGCGCCCGACCGTGAGCAGGCCGTTGATGCTGCGGATACCGACATCCAGCGGCCGGCTGATCGGGTGGCGTTTCAGCGGATTGATCGTCGGCCCATCCATCGGCACCCAGTCTTCGGCCTTCATCCCGCCCTTGCCGTCCAGTGCTCGCCCGGTGCCGTCCAGCACCCGACCAAGCATCGACTTGCCCATCGGCAAACGCCCGCTGTCAGGTATCGGCACCACCCGCGCCCCCGGCGCGATACCGGCCAGGCTGCCGACCGGCATCAGGTAGCTCTTGCCGCTGGAAAAGCCCATCACCTCGGCTTCGACCTGCACCGGGTGATAGCTGTCATCGTTGATCACCAGGCAGCGACTGCCAAGGGCGGCACGCAGCCCCTCGGCTTCCAGGGTCAGGCCGACCATGCGCTGCAAACGCCCCTCGACCACGGGCTGGCTGGGCACCTGCAGCACATCGCTGTAACCGGCCAGGCGCTTGGCGAAACTGGTGCGCTCAAGACGCATGCGGTGGCTCCCTGGCCACGTCCAGATCGAGCTGAATATCGGCCGGGAGCGGGTGTGTGGCCTGCTCGCGCTGCTGCTCGAACAGCTGCTTGAGCGCCTGGGCGAGGCGGGTTTCGATGCTCGCATCGATGCGACTGTGCTCACTCTCGACCCGGCAACCGCCAGGCAACAAGGCGTCGTCTTCGACAATCCGCCAGCTTTCCTCATGCCGTTCGCGCAGGGCCTTGACCATCTCGAAGTCTTGCGGATTGAGCTGGATACGCACATTGCCGGCGCCCATCGGCAGCAACTTGAGGGCTTCGCGCAGGACCTGGCGAATCTGACTGGAGTCGCTGTTCAGTTCGCGCTGAATCACCTCGCGGGCCATGTGGCTGACCAGATTGACCAGTGCCACTTCCAACTGCTGATCCTGCTCGGCAATCGGCTCGAACAGTTGCTGCATCAGTTGCTCGACCGCGAGCATTTTGCTTGCCAGCGCGGCATCGGCTTCCTGCTTGGCTTTCAGCTGACCGCTGTGGTAACCGTCCTTCTCGCCGGTGCTGAAGCCTTCGTTGTAGGCGTCCTGGCGAATCGCCTCCAGCTCGTCCAGCGTCAACGGCTTGACGTCCTCCAGGGCCACCTCCTCGGACTCGGCCTGCCCCGCCTCGGCGGACTCGGCTTCGGCAGCACCGGCCTCGCTTGCCGGATCAGTGCCGGTATCCTCGACATGCGGGTCGAAGCTGGGCAATGCCCAGCGGTCGATGATGCTGATGTCCTGGGCGCGAATCAACTCGCTGGGCGCTTCCTTGGGGGCCATGCCAATCTTCTCCGGTTAAACCATCTCTTCGCCACCCTTGCCACCGAGGACGATTTCCCCGGCTTCGGCCATGCGCCGGGCAATGGTGAGAATTTCCTTCTGCGCCGTTTCCACGTCGCTGACCCGCACCGGGCCCTTGGCTTCCAGATCGTCGCGCAGCAACTCGGCCGCACGCTTGGACATGTTCTTGAACACCTTCTCCTTGATCGCCTCATCCGCGCCCTTGAGCGCCAGCACCAGCACATCGGAGGAGACCTCGCGCAGCAGCGCCTGGATGCCGCGGTCGTCGACCTCGGCGAGGTTGTCGAAGACGAACATCAGGTCTTCGATCTGCGACGACAGGTCTTCGTCGACTTCGCGGATCGAGTCCATCAACTGGCCCTCGATCGAGCTGTCGAGGAAGTTCATGATGTCGGCCGCCCGCTTGACCCCGCCCATGCTGGCGCGGGTGCTGTTGGAGCTGCCGGAGAATTGCTTCTCGAGAATCTGGTTGAGTTCCTTGAGTGCGGCCGGCTGCACGGTATTCAGCGAGGACACGCGCAGGACGATATCCAGACGCACCTTGTGATCGAAATGGCCAAGCACCTCACCGGCCTGGTCGGGGTCGAGGTAGGCCACCACAATCGCCTGGATCTGCGGATGCTCGTAGCGGATCACGTCGGCCACGGCGCGCGGCTCCATCCATTTCAGGCTGTCCAGGCCGCTGGTACTGCCGCCGAGCAGGATGCGGTCGATCAGGTTGCCGGCCTTGTCTTCGCCCAGGGCCTGGGTCAGCATCTTGCGGATATAGCCGTCGGCACCCACGCCCAGGCTGGTCTGGTCGCCGACGATGTCGACGAATTCGCCCATCACCTGCTCGACCTTCTCGCGGTGCACGTTGCGCATGCCGGCCATGGCCACGCCGACGCGCTGCACTTCCTTCGGCCCGAGGTGGCGCAGCACCTGTGCGGCATCGGTTTCACCGAGCGAGAGCAGGAGGATCGCGGCCTTCTCGACCTTGCTCAACTTGGCGGCTGTACGGTTCTCATTCATCGGCGTTGATCCACTCTTTCACCACCTGGGCGACGCGACCCGGATCTTCTGCCACCAGGCTCTTGATCGCATTGAGCTGCGCATCATACCCCTCGCTCGGGCTCGGCAGGAGGATGTTTTGCGGGCCGCCGAGGCTGACCCGGTCGGCCGCCAACTCGCCGTCCAGGCCACCCATATCACCCAGTTCGGCATCGCCATGGCGACCGCCAGTTGCCAGTCCCCGGCCTTTACCGCCACCGGTGATGTTGTTCAACACCGGGCGCAACACGCCGAAGACCAGCACCAGGATGAACAGCACGCCGAGCACTTGCTTGACCACGTCCCAGAACCAGGGCTGGGTGTAGAACGGAATCTCGGCGATTTCTTCGCCGATCACGGCGGAAAACGGCGTATTGATCACGCTCACGCTGTCGCCGCGGCTGGCATCGAAGCCGACCGAGTCCTGCACCAGGCGGGTGAAGCGCGCCAGTTCGTCGATGGTCCAGGGCGTGCGGCTGGTTTCGCCGGTGGCCGCATCGACCTTGAACTGATCGTCGACCACCACCGCCACCGACAGACGACGCAGACGCCCTTGTTGCTGCTTGGTGTAGCTGATCGAGCGATCCAGTTCGAAATTGCGCGTCGATTGTTCGCGCTTGTCCGCCGGGAAAGGCGCCAGCATCGGCTGACCGGTCACCGGGTCCATGACCTGCTGGCCGTTGACGTCCACCAGCGGCTGACCCGCGGCAATCGCCCCGCCTGCGGCAGCCCCGCCAGCGGCCTGTTCGGGGGCGCCAGCGGCGCCCGGCGGCTGATTGCTCAGGGCCCCCGGTATGCCCAGCGGCGACTGGCTGCCGCTGCTGCGTTGCTCGTTGACCTGTTGTTCGCTGCGCAACGCCGGCTGATCCGGGTTGAACATTTCCGAAGTGGACTCGACCGCACTGAAGTCGACATCAGCCGACACCTCGGCCTTGTAGCGCCCGGCACCGAGCACCGGCTGAAGGATATTGTGCACGCGCTGGGTGAGCATGCTCTCCATGCGCCGGCTGTAGTCGAACTGCTTGCCGGCCATGCTCAGCGCGGACGTTTCCTGCTGATCGGACAGCAGGTTGCCTTTCTGGTCGACCACCGTGACCTGTGACTTGTCCAGCTCGGGCACGCTGGTCGCCACCAGATTGATGATGGCCATCACCTGGCTCGGCTCCAGGCCACGACCCGAATACAACTCGACCAGCACCGAAGCACTGGGCTTGCGCTCGTCACGCACGAACACCGAACTCTTCGGAATGGCCAGGTGCACGCGCGCGCCCTTGACGTTGTTGAGGCTGGACACGGTGCGCGCCAACTCGCCTTCCAGGCCACGGCGATAGCGCGTGGCCTCCATGAACTGACTGGTGCCGAGGCCCTGTTCCTTGTCGAGAATCTCGAACCCTATGTTGTTATCGCTCGGTGCCACGCCGGCGGCGGCCAGACGCATGCGCGCCCGCGCCAGGTCATCTGCCTTGACCAACAGGGCGCCCGAACTGGGCTCGACGGTATAGCTGATGTCGGCGGCGCCCAACGTCTGCATGACCTGGGAAGCGTCCATCCCCTCCAGGCTGCCATACAGCGGACGGTAATCCGGCTGTTGCGACCAGAGCACCACGGCAAAACCAATGGCGACGCTGGCAGCCAGACCGACCAGCAGGCCGAGTTGGCGCAGCATCGACATATCCGAGAGGTTTTCCAGAAACGCCAGGCCGAACAGCGGCTTGCTCGAATCATTGCCAGCAGTGGTGGCGGGAACGTTGGTGGCGAGTGCGTCGGCCATGATCTAGAACCTACCCTTAAACCGGCATCTGCATGATGTCTTGATACGCCTGAACCAGTTTGTTGCGCACCTGGGTCATGGCCTGGAAAGACACGCTGGCTTTCTGCGAGGCAATCATCACATCGCTCAAGTCCACCCCGCTCTTGCCCATTTCAAAGGCAGTGGCCAGTTGATTGGAGGCCTGCTGGGTTTCGTTGACCTTGTTCACCGCCTGACCGAGCATATCCGAGAAGCTCGGAGCGCCGGGTTCCGGCGCACTGGCGACAGGCTTCTGCCGCGCCATCGCTTCGGTCTGCATGGAACGCATTTCCAGCATCAAGCGATTGAATTCAATACCCTGGCTCATGACCTTCCTCCACTGGCCGCGGTTTTTTGACACTACGCGGCTCGTAGCAGAGGTATTGCAACAAGGGTGCCAGATAGACGCAGCTACAGACTTCAAGCCATAAGCGGCAAGAAAAAGCCCGCTCCAGACGGTTTCATCCGGAGCGGGCTTTTGCTGTTACTTGCCGCCTGTAACTTACGGCTTGCCGCTGCCAGCACTAGCTGGCAAACAGATAAGCCTCCACATCCATGCCGGCATCGCGCATCTGCGCCAGCTTGTAACGCAGGGTGCGCGGGCTGATGCCCAGGCGCTCGGCGGCTTCTTTGCGACGCCCGCGCTCGGAGCGCAGGATATCGATGATCATCTGGAACTCATGCCGACGCAGGTCTTCACCCAAGGCACCAGCCTCGGTCGTAACCACCTCAGGCGTCACCGGAACACTCGCCGGCACTACCGCCAGTAACGGCCTGGGCGCAGGCGCAAGACTGCCAACAGTCGCCGTCAGGCACAGGTCCTGCGGCTGGATCAAGCCACCCTGCTGCAGGATCAGCGCGCGCTGAATGGCGTTGTCCAGCTCACGCACATTACCCGGCCAGGCATGATTCACCAGGCTCGCCTGGGCCTGCGGCGAAAGACGAATAGGCGCGTGATTCATTTTTTTGACGTGCTTGGCCAGCAGCCGCTCGGCCAACGGCAGGATATCGGCCGGCCGCTCACGCAACGGCTGCCAGGCCAGCGGGAAGACCGACAGACGATAGTAGAGATCTTCCCGGAAGCGCCCCGCCGCCACTTCGCCGGCCAGGTCGCGGTTACTGGTGGCCAGCACACGAATGTCCAGACTGATCGGCTTGCGCCCACCCACCCGCTCCACTTCACGCTCCTGCAGCACGCGCAACAGCTTGGCCTGCAAGCCTTGCGGCATTTCGGAAATTTCATCGAGCAGAATGGTGCCGCCCTCGGCCAGCTCGAACTTGCCCGGCGCGCTGGCAATGGCGCCGGTGAAGGATCCCTTCTCATGGCCGAACAGCGTGGCCTCGAGCATGTTGTCGGGAATCGCCGCGCAGTTGATCGCGATGAACGGTTTTGCCGCCCGTGGCGACTGCTGGTGAATGAAACGCGCCAGCACCTCCTTGCCGGTGCCGGACTCGCCGGTGATCAACACCGTCGAATCGCTCTGCGCCACCCGCGTCGCCAGCTCGAGCAATTGCACGCTGGCCGGCTCCAGTGCCACCGGACCGTCCTGCTCGGCCGCCGGTACGCGCCCGAGGGCATGGCGATCGACCAGGGCCAGCAAGGTTTTCGGCTCGAACGGCTTGACCAGATAATCTGCCGCTCCCTGGCGTATCGCATCTACCGCACGCTCGACCGCCGCGAAAGCGGTCATCAGCAGCACCGGCAGTTGCGGCTGGCGCTGACGAATCAGAGCCAACAGCTGGTGACCGTCCATGCCCGGCATATTCACATCGCTGATCACCAGGCCGAAGGGCTCCTGCGTCAACGCCACCAACGCCGCCTCGGCACAATCCACCGCACGGTAATCGTGACCACCCAGCGCCAGGGTGTCGGCCAGGGCTTCGCGCAGGGAGTGGTCGTCTTCGACCAGCAGAACTTTGGCAGCCATGGTGCTACTCCTGAATCAAGGGTTGCGCCGCGGGAATCAACGGCAAAATCAATAAGGCACAGGTACCGCGCGCAATCCGCGAACGCATCTGCAGTTCGCCCTGATGGGCGCGCGCCACCGCTTTGACCACGGCCAGACCGAGGCCGGTACCGGTGGTCTTGGTGGTAAAGAAAGGTTCGCCCAGCCGAGCCAGGGTGACACGATCGATACCCGGGCCGCTGTCGCTGATGCACAGGCGCAGGTTGTTGCCACGCTGATACAGATGAATCTTCAAGCGCACCTCGCGGCCGCCAGCCTGAATCGAATTCTCGATCAGATTCAGCACGGTGCCGACCAGGGTGTCGCGGTTGCACAGCAACTCGCCGTCACGGCTGTCGCATTGCCAGCGCACGGTCATGCCGCGCACATGGGGCTCGGCCGCCGCCTGCAGCGCCTCAAACAGTGCCTTGGGTGTCAGGCGATCCGGCAGCGGCAGGTCACCACGGGCGAAGATCAGCATGTCGCGTACCTGATGCTCCAACTCATGCAGCCGCTCTTTCAAACGCCCGGCAAATCGCTGCTGCTGCTCGACCGGCAATACCTGCTCGGTCAAATGGCTGGCATAGAGCAATGCGGCCGACAGCGGCGTACGAATCTGATGCGCCAGGGAGGCGACCATGCGCCCCAGAGCGGACAACCGTTCGTGCCGCGCCAGTTGATCCTGCAAACGTCGGGTTTCTGTCAGGTCGGTGAGCAGCACCAACTGACCCGGCTCGCCTTGCAACGAGCGGGTGGCAATCGACAGGCGCCGACCATCCTTCAGGGAAATTTCGTGGCCATCGTCCTCACGCGGGGCGAAGTTGCGCGCAATAATCTGCCGCCAGAGCATGCCGAGCAGCGGCAGGCCGAGCAGACTGCGCGCCACCGGATTGGCTTCACGCACCACGCCCTGCCCGTCGATGACGATCACCCCACCCGGCAGCAGATCCAGCAGGCTCTGCAGGCGGTAGGCCAGGCGCTCCTTCTCGGCCAGCTCCTGCATGCGCTGGGCGCTGACCAGGGCTAACTGCCCCTTCAACTCGGCGACCCGATCCTCCAGCATGCTGTAGGACTCGCTGAATTGAGTCGACATCTGGTTGAACCGGACAAAGGCCTGCTCCAGGCTCGCGCGGCTGGCCAGCTCCTGAGACGCAGCAGGTTCGAGTTCGGCACTCTGGGAAGGTTGGGCGTTGGGCTTCATCATTCTCTCTCGCCTGGCGAGCCGTCATAAGACAGTCAGTTAGCAGAGAGTTAGCAATACCCGTGCCTAAAAATAATTGCCTTATTTTCAATGACTTGAAAAACAAGCAATCGATTACGTCAAAGCCCTGGCTGAATTTGACTCGATGGCGCCAAGACCCTGACTCGGCGACCGCAGGCTAGTGTCGCGACAACGCTGAACTGTCGGCTCAACTGCGGACGCTCGCGGGAGCGGCCGGGCGGCGTTCCGCTTTAGCCGCGATGAGCCTTGAAGGCACTGAAAGCATCGCGACTGAAGCAGAGCCGTAGATGGGTTAGCCGCCACAGAGCTTCGATCAAGGCAGCGTTTTGAATGCGGCGTACCCCATCAGATGCGACATACTGGCTGACGCCATGTTGGGTTACGCGGCGGTTTAAGTCTGAATTTCATTCAAGATAGGTGCACGCCGCTAACCCAACCTACGGACGGCGCTTGATCGGCGCGACACCAAGACTCGTGCCGGCTTACGCCCCTACGGTATCAGTCTTCCTGCAACTCCTCGTCGCGTCGACTCATGCCGTACTTGCGCATTTTCTCGACCAGGGTGGTGCGACGAATGCGCAAGCGCTCTGCTGCCCGGGCAACCACACCGCTGGCATCATCAAGCGCCTGCTGGATCAACCCCTGCTCGAGGCTGCCCAGGTAGTCTTTCAGATCGAGGCCTTCGGCTGGCAGCATAGCCGGCGTATTGACCCCCGGCAGCCCGGCAATGATGGCCGAACGCTCCTCCAGCTCTTCGCGCAGGCTGGTGGTCAACTCCTCGTCCTCATCGTCGACATGGCGGAACTTCTTCGGCAGCTCACCGACCCCAATCACCCCATAGGGATGCATGATCGCCATGCGCTCGACCAGATTGGCCAGCTCACGCACATTACCCGCCCAGTCGTGGCGGCACAGCGACATGATCGCCGCCGAGTTGAAACGGATCGAACCGCGCTTCTCGTGCTCCATGCGTGAGATCAGCTCGTTCATCAGCAGGGGAATGTCTTCGATACGCTCGCGCAGCGGCGCCATTTCGATGGGGAATACATTCAGCCGGTAGTAGAGATCCTCGCGAAAACTGCCCGCCTCGATCATCTCTTCCAGGTTCTTGTGAGTCGCCGCGATGATGCGCACGTCGGCACTTTGCGTCTTGTTGCTGCCAACCCGCTCGTAGGTGCGCTCTTGCAGCACACGCAGCAGCTTGACCTGCATCGACAATGGCATGTCGCCGATTTCATCGAGGAACAGGGTGCCGCCATTGGCCAACTCGAAACGCCCGGCGCGGCTGGTGATCGCGCCGGTAAAGGCGCCCTTCTCATGGCCGAACAGTTCGCTTTCCAGCAACTCCGCGGGAATCGCGCCACAGTTGATCGGCACAAAGGGCGCCTCTCGACGCTTGGAGTGATAGTGCAGGTTGCGCGCCACCACCTCTTTACCGGTGCCCGACTCTCCGAGGATCAGCACGCTGGCTTCGGTATCGGCCACCTGCTGCATCATCTGTCGCACCTGCTGAATCGCGCGACTGGTACCAACCAGGCTGCGGAACAGATTCGGTTCGCGCTGACGACCGCGCTCGCGCGCCTGGTCGTACATCTCGCGGTAAACCTGGGCGCGGTGCAAGGAATCGAGCAGTTTGTTGTAGCTGGGCGGCATCTCCAGGGTAGCCAGCACACGGCGGCGCAGCTCTTCCGGCCACTCTGGCAAGACTTGCTCGGCAATCAGCAGGATCGGCAAAAACTCATCCCAGGCTTGCAACTGCTTGAGCATCCCCAGAGAGCCGCCTTTGGCCTGCACGTCACCGAGCAATACGCTGAGCACCTCACGACTGGAGGCCAGTTGAGCGACCGCATCCTGCCAGTCATGACTGCCACACGCGAGATGATCCTCGCCGAGGAAATTCAGGATGACCGTCAAATCACCACGCCGCTCGCTGTTATCGTCAATCAGCAGAATTTTCGTTTCACGCCACATATTTTTTGATCTGATCCTGGGAGCGAACGGAAGCGCAGTTTATCGAAGACGACAACTACGCTGGCAATTGGCCGCTAGTAAAGTCAATTTTCCGAGCGCAGTCAATTTTATGGCGTGCTTTTTTTGATTTGTCCGACCAATTGCCTAAGCGATTGTTTGCAGGAAGGGGAAAATCAGCTTTGCATAAATCGCTCGATGGGTATCGCTGCGCTCATCCTGCGCGGCCCGCACATCCTGCGAACTGTACCAGCCCCGCCAACCCATCACCCAAACAACTGATAGACCTTGGCCCCTTGCTGGGCCTGGTTCAGCTGCATCAGCTCGCCCGCCAGGCGCCGCTGCTCCGACTGACAGACATCGACCAGCTCGCGGTACAGATCCAGCAATTCCTGCATGCGTACGCGCAGCACGTCTTCGTCCTGCACGGACTCGACCATGGCCTCGTCAACGGCTTGGCGGCACTGCAGATCCAGTTCGCCGATAGCCGCCCAATCCTGTGCAGCCAGGGCATCGCGCAAGGCGCTTCCGGTCTTTTCCAGACGCTGGACAGATGAACTCATGAGCGTGCTCCTTAAAGCGTCAGACTGCATCACTGGCCGATCGCGTCCCAGCCGGACTTCACATTACGCAACAGCCCTGCCACTTCATCGAGCGGCGCGGCGTCATTCTTCACATTGGCCTCGAGCAGACGGGAAACCATGTAGTGGTAGAGGCTATCGAGGTTGGCCGCCAACTCGCCACCCTGCTGCAGATCCAGGCCTTCGCGCAAGCCACCGATGATCGCGATGGCCTTGCCGATCAGCTCGCCCTTCATCGCCGTCTGCTGGCGCTCCATGGCGCCACGCGCCTGGGCGATGCGGGTCAGACCACCTTCCATCAGCATCTGGATCAACCGATGGGGGCTGGCATCCACGGCCTGGGCCTGGGTGTTGACGCTTTGATACTGCTTCATGGCCGTCATCGCGTTCATGCTGAAGGTACTCCAGTGTGGTGCGGGAATACTTCATGTATCGGCAGTGCCGGCGGCAGCTTTAGGACTCCGTCGAAATAATGCAACTGATTGATTTAAATAACAAAGAACAAAGAACAAAACACCAGGAACCGTAGGATAGGCAGCATGGGTATCGCTGCGCTCAACCCATCCTACGGTCTTTATCCCCCGGCGTCAGGAAGCTACTGGCTCGACCTCAGGGCCGATGGCGACCCAGGCATCCCGTATCTGCATCAGCAAACCCTGCACCTCTTCCAGGCTCTGCGGGGTCTTGTCCAGCGCCACGCCGGCCAGGCGACGGGTCATATAGTCGTACAACGAATCCAGATTTTCCGCCAACTCGCCGCCTAACTGCTTGTCCAGGCTGCCTTGGAGAATGCCGATGATGGACAGGGTACTGCCCACGGCCTCGCCGCGCACATCGGGACTGCCTTGTTGCTGGGCGTGTAACGCCAGGGAAATACGCTCCAGCGCGCCATCGAGCAACAATTGCACGGCATGGTAAGGGCTGACTTCCTGGTTGACTTTAACGGCTTTGTAAGTGTCGATTGGTTTGCTCACGATTTACTTATCCTTTCTCACGACGCCGGGAAGGTTTTCAAGTGCACTCGTCAACCAACTACTCGTGCTTGACAGTTGAGCTACCAAGGAGTCCATGGCGTTGAACTGGGAATATAAACGGGTTTGCATCTGCTCAACGCGAAGCGCAAGGTTTTCCCTCTGTTTATCAATATCCGTAAGCGTCGATTGCAGGCCTTTCATGCGCGACTCAAGCACACCGCCGGTTTGAATAAAACCGTCAACGCGCTTATCAACACGACTCATCAAGCCATGGTCGCCAGTGAAAAAAGTACTCACAGCATCAAAATTCTCGTCAATCGCCTTGCTGAGCTTGCCATCGTCGATTTTCAGAGTGCCGTCTTTCTGCGTGGTTATGCCCAGATCAGCCAATACGCGCACACCACTTTGATTCGCCGGATTACCCAACTCACTGCGAACACCGCCAAGCAACGTGCGCACAGTAGCATCACCGACCAACCCCCCCAGTACAGGTGCTTTGCCCTCTCCCACCTGAGTCACTGCGGTCAGCTCGCTGGTGGTAGCAATCAGTTTGTTGTAAGCACTGACAAACTTCTTGATATTGGCCGTCACGCCATCGGTGTCCTGACCAACAGACAAGGTTAAGGACTTACCCGGCTCGCTCTCGCTCAACAAGTTGAACGTTACGCCCGGGATGACACCCTCGACATTGTTGCTGGCACTGGTTTGCGTCAGACCATCAATTGTGAACACGGCATCCTGAGCAGGGGAACCCAGATAGCCAGCGCCACCGAGAGAGGTCGCAGCGACGCTGCCATCGACGGCCAATTCCGCCAAAGCAACACTGCTGATCATGATGTCTTTGTCAGCACCCGTTTCCTTGGCGCTCAACACCAAACGTGAAGTGCCACCATCAGCCGGATTATTCACGATATTGGCACTAATGCCTTTTTCTTTGAGGGCGGTGTTGAGCTTGTCGCGTATCTGCTCGAGGGTGTCGCCGGCAGCGATTTCCACATCAACACCGGCGGCGTCAGCGGCACCCAGCTTGACCGTTAACAAGCCATCTTCCGCAGCCGCGTAGGCTGAGGGAACAGCAGCGGTCGCAACCCGGCTGCTGGTAGCCAACGTCTGCACAGCAAGTTGGTATGTGCCAGCCAATGCTGATTTTTCAGCCGACGCGCTGAGCACGCTGGTATTGGATGAAGTGGCCGTGCGCTTCTCGAACAGCGCCAAACTATTGAGTTCCTTCATGGCAGTCTGGAACTCGCTCAAGGCACCCTTGAGCTGCCCCAGCGCGGAAAATTTGGTCGTCGAGGCCTTCTCCAGACGTGCCAGTTGCGCCTCTTTAGGGGCCTTTTCCGCACCAACCATGGCACCGACGATACCGTCAATGTCCAAGCCGGAACCAATACCCGTTATACCTGCCATGTTGACCACCTCGTCATGGAGTTGACGCTTGCAACAAAAGACCAAAACTCATTCAAGAAGCATGCCGTCACACGAAAACATCATGCTTCGGCCTTGAATAACAAACTGCGCACCTCATCCAGGCTTTCTGCCAACCGCAGCGCTTCTTCAGTTGGCATCTGACGAATGACATCCCCAGAAGCACTGTCAGTCACCTTGATCACAATTCGACCACTGGAATCATCCAGGCTGAAATTCAGATCACGGCGAATGGCCTGCACAAAATCTTTGATGCTCGACACCGCCTGCTCCAAAGATTCACGATCCGCCCGACCCTCGGCATCAACTGGGGCCAGCACTGGCGCCCGAGCCTGTTCAGCCACGGGCGCCTCTACCACTGCCACCAAAGGATCCGTACGCCCTTTAGGCGCGGCAACCGGCAATGCATTACCAACTGCAATATCCATCTCATCACCTCTCAATGGCAAAACGGGGAAAAGTGCCAAGCACTTTCCCCCGCAGCCTATTGCAGACCTCGCTGACCAGTTTAACCGAGGAGGCTGAGCACCGCCTGCGGCAACTGGTTGGCCTGGGCCAGGATCGCGGTGCCAGCCTGTTGCAGAATCTGATTTTTGCTCAAATTCGCGGTTTCGGCAGCGTAGTCGGTGTCCTGGATACGCCCACGGGCGGCGGAGACGTTCTCGGAGATGTTTTGCAGGTTACTAATAGTGTTGTCAAAACGGTTTTGTACAGCACCCAGATCAGCACGCTGGGAGTCAATTGTCTTCAGCGCTGCGTCAATAACCGCAATTGCGTCTTGTGCTCCGCTGGCGGTTGTGACGTCAATTGTACTCACGCGTTCAAGTGTGTCAGTAACCGTTCCTACTCCAGCAGCTTGGTTTGCCGAAGTTGTAATCCCACCACCACCGTTACTGGAGTAAAGCGCAGCAGCAGAAGCAGTACCTGTAAATTTGACATCACCAGTAACCACGGTTCCCTGCCCACTAGTAATAGTTTGCGCAGTCCCAGCCAGGGCAGTATTCCCAAAATTACGAGCTGCAACAGAAACTGTCGCAGCAGTTCCGCCTCCTGCCGCCGCTGTCACATCGTCAAAGGTAATATTTTTACCATCCTGATCGACTATATCTAATGTCCCATCACCGTTATCAGTAACCTGCAAATTCGATAGTTTTGAGTTTGAATCTATAGCCGTCTTTAACCCCGCCGCCGCAGTGGTAGCTGTAGAAACCCCGGTAACTGTATTTAGCTGTACGCCATTGATGCTTATATCAAGTGATGCACCAGCAGTAGGGGCACCCAAAGTAACTCGAGCAGTCGTTTTAGCATCTGCCTGAAGGTTGGAGAAATTTGAATTAATCTGATCCTGAACATCCTCAGCAGAAGCACCGGCACTAATTGAAAGATCTGTATTTTTTCCATCAACGACGGCTGTTAGTGTTTGAGCTACAGAAACCGTGCTAACAGGAGTCGCAGCTGAAGCACTCGCACCAGAGAGTGCGAAGCCTGTGAAACTTATATTGTTTACTTTACCCAAGTCCGAGGACCGAGCTGAGGCGATACTGAAGCCAATAGTTTCGTTAGCCTGAGAACCCACTTGAAAATCAACATTAGAAAACGAACCGTTCAGCAAACTGCGACCACCAAAAGTAGTAGTGTTAGCAATACGATTCATTTCTGTTTTGAGCTGGGTTACTTCAGCATTGAGAGCATCGCGCTCGGAAACAGAGTTAGAGCCGTTAGCCGACTGAAGGGAAAGATCGCGCATTCGCTGGAGGATATTGGTGGACTGCTGCAAAGCTCCTTCAGCAGTTTGCGCCAAGGAAATACCATCATTGGCGTTCTTGACAGCAACACCCAAGCCATTGATCTGGCTGGTTAGACGGTTGGAAATTTGCAGGCCGGCAGCATCGTCCTTAGCACTGTTGATACGCGAACCAGTGGACAAGCGCTGCATGGTAGTTCCCAGCGCATCTGATGATTTGCTCAAATTACGCTGAGTGTTCAGGGCAGCAACGTTGGTGTTTACAGTAAGAGCCATGATGTGTGCCTCCAATGGGCAGGGTACTTAAGGTAGCCGGGCGGTGCGAGCTTGGTTGCCTTGCTCAGGCACCCCAGTTACTTCGCATTCCTAATCTTTATCGGCGCTAAGCCAGGATGCTTTAGGGGCTTTTTGCCATATTCAGCGAAAGTTTTTTCTTGATGGGCAACAAGCGCTTAGCTCGAAAAGGAGTGTCATCTGGACATTTTGCCGGGTTTTCGGCGGGCTTTCGGGTGGATGCAGGTCGTTCCCAGGCCCCGTTTTGGCATATAGCCAGAGACGCTCCGCGTCTAGGTACGACGGATGCAGCGCGTCTTGATCGGGGTTACCACGCAGAGCGTGGGAACCATCTACTTGCCCCTGGGCCTGCGGCGATCGCGGACAAGCCCCCTCCTACAAGAGCAGCGCTGCACGTAGTCCGCGGCCAAGGCCCCTCCCACAAGCACACCACTGACTGTAGGAGGGGGCCTTGGCCGCGAAGGGCCGTTGATCGTTTCGGGCCGGTTCGGGTCTACCAGGTAGGGATTGGCAACCAGCAACAGCAGCCAAGAGCAGCGCAGCTAGGGCCGGGCCGCCCTCCTACAAGAGCGACAACGGCGAACCGTCAGCGCAACTGGTTGAACAGGCTGAGCCCGGCAATCTTGACGTAACTCTGCTGCGACGCCTCCAGCACTATGCTCTGGAACGAAAGCCGCGATAGCGCTTCGGCGTAGTCCAGCTCGCGCAGGTCGGCTTGCACGGACTTGTTGACCAGCGCGACGTCTTCGTTATCAGTCTGAGTCGAGTCGATGATATTCAGGCGTGCGCCGATTTCGCCGCGCACGCTGTCCACAGTGGTCATGCCGTGATCGAGGTTGGTCAGGGCCACAGCCACTGCGTCGCGCACCTGCAAGCCAGTTGCCGGGCTTTCCAGGCTAGTGCGTAGATTGGCGATGGTGTCGAGGATGCCCTGTTTCTGCCGAGTAGGGTCGGCGGTGATCTGGATGCTTTCACCACCCACGGGCACCCCGTCGAACTGCACACTCACCCCGCGAAACACCAGCTGGTCGCTAGTTACATCGTCTGCATCCATACGCCCACTGGCGAGCACGGCTGCGGCAGGAATGCCGTAGACGTCGTAGCGTTTCGGATCCGTTGGATCGAAGCGGATTTCGATACCCGTATCGGGGAACGCCGGACTACCGGCAAAGGCCACTTCGTCCTGCACCAGTGGTGCGGACACGCTGAGGGTTGAACCAGCGGCGTAAGGACCTGGTGGAAGTTCCAGGCGCCCGGCATTGGTGACGTTCTGGAATATTTTCTTGCCGCTGTCGCTGATCGCCAGGTCCAGCGAACTGGCCACCTGCAATTTGCGCTGTCCCTCATCACCCCGATAACTGTAGCTGCCATCGCCCTCGCGCACGAAGGGTTGGGTCTTGCCCTGAAACCCGGCGAACAGATATTCGCCGCGGGCATTGCGGGTGTTCATCAGGCCGAACAGTTCTTCCTCACGCGCCCCCAGTTCCGCCGCGATGGATTGGCGATCCGCTTGGCTAAGCGCCCCATTACCCGCCTGCACCGCCAGCTCGCGCACACGCTGGAGGATGGTGTTGACCGAGTTGAGGGTGACTTCTTCCTGGGTCAGGCTGTTGTTGGCTGCGGTGAGGTTGTCCTTGTGCTGAGTCAGCACGTTCTGCTGTTGCTCCAGTTGCAGCAGGCGCACCGAGGCGACCGGATCGTCCGCGGGGGTGAGGATGCGGTTGCCAGTGCTGATCTGCTCCTGGGTGCGAGTGGCATTGGCGTAGTTGCGCTGGATGCCGGCGACTCCGTTGTTGAATGCCTGGATGGTGGAGATGCGCATGCTTGAGCCTCTTGTTGCAATCCGGCGAGCCCCGGCGGGTTCTGTAGGGTGCGCCGTGCGCACCGGATGGTTCATCTGTGCGCACGGCCTAGACGGCCCCGCACACTCTACGACTTATCTGAATGTACTGATCAGGGTATCGAACAAAGAGCGCGCAACTTGAATGACCTGGGCCGAGGCGTTGTAGTACTGCTCGAACTTGATCAGGTTGGCGGCCTCTTCGTCGAGGTTGACCGCGGACAACGAGTCGCGGTTGTCGGTTGCCTGTTTGAGAATGGCGCCGGTCGCGTCGCTGTCCTGTCGGGCCTGGGCGGTCAGGGTGCCGACCCGCTCGACCAGATCGCCATAGCCGTCGGTAAAGCTGACGCCGGTGCTGATGCCCACTGACGGGTCCACGCCTACGGTCTGCTTGTTCTGCAGGTCCACCAATTTCAGGGCGTTGCGGTTGTCCGATACCCCGTTGGTGTTGAAATCCAGGGTGAAGGTGTCGCCACTTTCCGGCCGGCCGCTGATGGAGAAGCTGACAACGTTGCCCCCTCCCAGATCATATTCGTAGGTATTTGCCTGTCCAGATACGAATCCGCCGGCAGGCACCCGGGTCAAGCCGGCTACCGGAGTGCCTGGCGGGTTTTCAAAAGTGCCGGCGCCGTCATAAATCAACCCCAGCGGCAAGGCCGCGGCAATAGCAGCAGAGTCTATCGGGCTAGTACCCGCAGCAATCAAATCGGGTTGGGAAATCGAACCGTTACCGCGATTCTGCAAGTCGGCTTCGGAGCGCACCGGTGCGGCAAACGCCAACTGATCGGGCTGATCCAACAGGGCGCTGATGGTCGTGGCGCCACGCCGGGTCGGTTGCAGCAAGAACTTGTCATCCGCCGCTGGGACGGAATCGAGAGCCAGTTCGAAACCCTGATCGCGACCAGAGGCATCGCTAAAGGTCAGGGTCGCCGGATAACCGCCGGGCGGGTTCGGACTCACGGTCATAGCCGCGCCATCGCTCAGGCGCCGGGCGCTGTAGTTGCTGCCATCGTATTCCAGGCGGTAATCGCTGGTGGTGAGCACGCTGGTGTCGGTGATATTCAGCGCCGGCTGGACGGCGCTGGTGTTGCTCGCAAAGGCCCGTACGCGCAACTGGGCCAGCGCCGTATCGTTGTAGTCGCCGAACAGCGCGGTGCCCACCTGGCCTTTAAGGTCCAGGCCCTGGCCGAGCTGGGTGTTGACTTGATCGCTGACCGCCAGGGCCAGTCGCCCGAGGGAGTTGAGGGTCGGATCCAGCGATTCGGCGCGGTAGCGGATCAGCCCGCCCAGCTCGCCGCCGGTGAGCAGAGAGGTGATGCCCTGGCGCGAGCCACCGCTGACGAAGCTCACCTCGAAACGGGTCGGGTCGCCCTGCCCCGGCCCGACTTCCAGGCGGCTGGTGGTACTGCCCACCACCAGCGGCTGGCCGGAGCCGACGAACAGGTTGAGCGAGTTGTCATCCTGCGCCACCACGGTCACGCCGACGTAGGTGGACAGCTGGCGGACCGCCTCTTCGCGTGCATCGAGCAGGTCATTGGGTTGCTGACCGTTGGCCGAGGCCTTGGCGATGGCATCGTTGTAGCTGGCAATCGAGGTGGCCAGACGATTGACCTGGTCGCTGACGGCCACCATCTGCTTGTTGATGAACTCGTTCTGCTCGTTGATCCGGTCGGACACCGTATTGAAGCGCCTGGCCAGGCCTTCCGCCTCGGACAGCACCAATTGCCGCGCCGGGATGTTGGCCGGGTCTTCGGCGGCCGTCTGCAGGGAAGAGAAGAACTTCTGCAGCGAGGGCGTGATGCCGGTGGTGGTGCCGGCCAGCAGCGAGTCGAGCTGCTCGATCTGACCTTTGTAGGCCTCCACGTCGGAGCTGAGAGCGGTGCTGCTGCGCACCTGAGTACTCAGGAACTCGCTGTAGGTGCGACGGATATCCACCAGGGTAGTGCCCGAGCCGATATAGCCGGCGCCACTGAACTGCGGATTACGCGTGGCCTGCACCGTGTCCTGGCGCGAGAACCCCGGGGTATTGACGTTGGTGATGTTATGCCCGGTAACCGCCAGCGACGTCTTGTTCGCCGACAGTCCGGACAGGCCAATGCTCAGTAGGTCAGCCATGGCTCAGTTCATCCCCGGGTCGGCGCTGTGTCGCTGGACGCGATGGTTTGATAGGTCGACATCTGCCGGGCGATCTGCGTCACCTTGCGCGCATACTGCGGGTCAGTGGCGTAACCGGCCTTCTGCAATTCGCGGGCGAATTGCTCGGGGTTTTCGGTCGAGCTCAGTGCGTTCTGGTAGCGGCCGTTGCTCTGCAGAAAGCTCACGTAGTCTTCGAAGCTGTGGGCGTAGGAGTCGTAGGCGCGGAAGGACGCCGCCTCCTTGACCGCTTTACCGCCCTGGTATTCGGTGGTCAGCACCCGTGCCGACTCGCCGTCCCAGCTGTTGTGGCTCTTGATGCCGAACAGGTTGTGGCTGCTGGTGCCGTCCTGCTGGCGAATGATCGACTTGCCCCAACCGGTTTCCAGCGCGGCCTGGGCCACCAGGTAACGCGCATCGACGCCGATCTTCTCGGCGGCCCGCTCGGCCATCGGCAGCATGGCCGCAATGAACTCGTCCTTCGAGGCGAACGCCGTCTTGCCCGGTGCCTGGGCCAGACGACGGCCGCTGATGGCATCCGCACCATTCAGGCTCAGGGCCTTGTCGGCGGGAGCAGCAAACGCCTTGGCCGGGATCCAGTCGTTTTGCGCCAGTGGCTGTGCATCCGCCACGCCGGCCGTAGGCACGATGCCCGCCATCAGCCGGTCGCCGAGTTTGCCCGGCAGCGACAGGCGCCGCTGGTTGAGCAGGGACGAGTCGTCGCGACTGCTGTCGACCTTGGCCAAGGGTTTGCTCGGCGCACTCGGCACCGGCTGATCGACCTGGGCGAAGGGATTGGGCCGACTGCCGGCGTCCTTGATCTGCGACATCTGCCGCACCAGCACGTCGGCCAGGCCGATACCGTTCTGGTTGTTCGACAGGGTCACCGACAGCTGCTGGTCGTGCATGTCCTGGTAGGTCTTGCTCTCGTTGCTGTTCATGAAGTTGCCTTCGGCGAACACTTCGTTGGCCGAACGCATGGCCTTGAGCATCTCATTGAGAAACAGCGACTCGAACTCTTGCGCCACCTTGCGAATGTTCTTGTCGCTGTCGCCACCGACCTTGAACTGGTTGAGCCGGTTCAGGTCGGTGAAGGCACCGCTGTCCAGCGGGCTGTTGGTGTTGACGCTGCCGAGCAAACCGGCCGAGAGTCGAGAATCCATCGCCGCAGTCTCCTTAAATCACGATCAGGTCAGCCTGCAGGGCGCCGGCTTGCTTGAGCGCCTCCAGGATGGCCATCAGGTCGGAGGGCGATGCGCCCACCTGGTTCACCGCCCGGACGATTTCATCCAGGGTGGTTCCGGGGCCGAACTTGAACATCGGCTTGGCCTCCTGGTCGGCGTTCACCCGCGAGCGCGGCACCACTACGGTCTGACCGCCGGAAAGGGCTTCCGGCTGGCTGACGATGGGGTCTTCGGTGATGGTGACCGTGAGGCTGCCATGGGTCACGGCCGCCGGCTGCACTCGCACATTCTGGCCGATGACGATGGTGCCGGTACGCGCGTTGATGATGATCTTGGCCACCGCCTGGCCGACCTCGACTTCGAGGTTTTCCAGAATCGACAGGTAGTCCACCCGCTGATTCGGATCGAGCGGCGCACTGACGCGGATCGAGCCGCCGTCGAGCGCCTGGGCGACCCCCGGGCCGAGCAAGTCGTTGATCTGGTCGACGATGTTCTTCGCCGTGGTGAAGTCCGAGCGATTGAGGTTGAGGGTCAGGCTGTTGCCCTGGTTGAAACCGCTGGGCACCGAGCGCTCGACCGTTGCACCGCCAGGAATGCGCCCGGCCGAAGGCACGTTGACGGTGATCCGCGAACCGTCGCCACCCTCGGCATCGAAACCACCGACCACCAGATTGCCCTGGGCGATGGCGTAGACATTGCCGTCGATGCCTTTGAGCGGCGCCATCAGCAGGCTGCCGCCGCGCAGGCTCTTGGCGTTGCCGATGGAAGAAATAGTGATATCGATGGTCTGCCCCGGCCTGGCGAACGCCGGCAGGTCGGCATGGATGGACACCGCCGCGACGTTCTTCAATTGGACGTTGCCGCCTTGCGGCACCTTGATGCCGAACTGCGCCATCATGTTGTTGAAGGTCTGCACGGTGAACGGCGTCTGGGTGGTCTGGTCGCCGCTGCCATTGAGGCCGACCACCAGGCCGTAGCCGATCAACTGGTTGCTGCGCACGCCCTGGATGCTGGCCAGGTCCTTGAGCCGCTCGGCGTGTGCCGGCAGGCACAGCAGCAGGCACAGCAGCAAACCGTAGGAGCGGGCCATGCCCGCGATCTTGCTACACGCCACACGGACGTTCTCGCGGGCATCGGTGGTCATCGGCGTCATCCTGTTCAAAACGGCCACAGCGGGCTGATGAAGAAACGATCGAGCCAACCCGGCTGACTGGCATCGGCGAAGGCGCCGGTGCCCGAGTAGGTGATGCGCGCATCGGCGATGCGGGTCGAGGCGACGGTGTTGTCCGTAGCGATATCGTCGGCGCGCACCAGGCCGGCAATCCGCACCAGTTCATCGCCGGTATTGAGGGTCATCCACTTCTCGCCGCGGATCGACAGAATGCCGTTGGGCAATACCTCGGCCACGGTCACGGTGATCGAACCGCTCAAGCTGTTGCCTTGGGCCGCCTTGCTATCGCCCTTGGTATCGCGGCTGGAGCTGTACTCGGCGCCCAGCGACAGTTTGTTGTCGGAAAACGGGTTGGCTGCCGATACCGCGCCGCCGAACAGCGAAGTCAGGCCGATATCGGCGCTGCTGTCCTTCTGGATCTGCGAGCCGGCATTCTTGCTGGCCTGGGTACGCTCGTTGAGGGTGATGGTGATGATGTCGCCGACGCGGTAGGCCTTGCGGTCGTCGAACAGGTTGTTCTCGAAGCCGGCCTGATAAATCGAGCCGTTGTTCTGCTCCGCCGGCAACGGCGTGCGCGGCAGTACCGGCGCGTAATAGGGGTCGTTGGGCTTCGCCGGCGGCGCGACGCAGCCACTCAGGACAACAAGACCCAGCATCGAGAGCACTATTACCAGCCGGTTCATATCCACTACCTCACGGCGTTTTATTTCAAGCCAGGGCCGGGCAAATGCCCGCCCTCAGCGATTAAAGATTCTGCGAAACGAAGGCCAGCATCTGGTCGGCGGTGGAGATGACTTTCGAGTTCATCTCGTAGGCGCGCTGGGTGGTGATCATGTTCACCAGCTCCTCGACCACGCTGACGTTGGAGTTTTCCAGGGTGTTCTGCAGGGTGGTGCCCAGGCCGTTGAGGCCCGGGGTGCCGACCTGCGGCGCACCGCTGGCGGCGGTTTCCAGGAACAGGTTGTTGCCGATCGCTTCCAGACCCGCCGGATTGATGAAGTCGGCGGTCTGCAAATTGCCGACGATCTGCGGCTGCGGACTGCCGTCGGTGGTCACCGAAACCGTACCGTCTTCGCCAACGGTGAAAGTGCGCACTTCGTTGGGCAGGACGATCGCCGGCTCCAGGGCATAACCGTTGGAGGTGACGACCTGGCCGTCCGAATTGAGGTGAAAGCTGCCATCACGGGTATAGGACACCGTGCCATCGGGCATCAGCACCTGGAAGAAACCACGGCCGTTGACCGCCATGTCCAGGGGTTGCTCGGTGGTCTGCAGGCTGCCGGCGGTGAAGATCTTCTGCGTGCCGACCACCCGTACACCGGTACCCAGCTGCAAACCGGACGGCAGCTGGCTGTCCTGGCTGGACTGGCCGCCGGGCTGGCGGCGGATCTGGTACAGCAGATCCTCGAACTCGGCCCGGTCACGCTTGAAACCGGTGGTCGAAACGTTGGCCAGGTTGTTGGAAATGGTGGTCAGGTTCATGTCCTGGGCGGACAGACCGGTCTTGCTGACCCACAGTGCCGGAAGCATATAGATTCTCCTCGAGCGCCATTTTCAAGGCGCTGCGTGCTGGTAATTAGCTAATTTGCAAAACCCGCGCCACAGCGGCCGCATTGTCTTCGGCGGTGCGCATCATCTTCACTTGCAGTTCGAACTGGCGAGACAGAGAGAGGATCGCGGTCATCTCCTCCACCGCGTTGACGTTGCTCGACTCGAGAAAGCCGGAGGTCACCTGTACGGTGGCATCGGCCTGCACCGGCCCCACGCCCTTGAAGCGGATCAGACCGTCAGTGCCCTTCTCCATCTGCTTCAGATCGGGATTGACCAGCTTCAGCCGGTCGACCTCGGCCAGCACGCTAGGACCTTCGCCCAGAGCGCGAATACTGATGGTGCCGTCCTGGCCGATCTCGATCTTCTGCTCCGGCGGCACGGCAATCGGCCCACCATTGCCCATCACCGGCAAACCGTTGCCGGTACGCAACACCCCAAGGGCGTCAATATTCAGGCTGGCGGTGCGCACATAAGCCTCGCTGCCGTCGGCTGCCTGCACCGCCAGCCAACCGCGCCCGCCAATCGCCACATCAAGGTCGCGACCGGTTTCCTGCATCGAACCGGGGGTGAAGTCGGTACCCGGACGCTCGGTCATGGCATAGACCCGCGCCGGCAGCGTGTCGCCGAAGACCTGCATTGAGCGCGCCTGCTCGAAGTCGCGGCGAAAGCCGTTGGTCGAGATGTTCGCCAGGTTATTGGCGTGGGCACTCTGCGCCAGGCTGTTGTTGTGGGCTCCAGTCATGGAGACGTACAGCATCTTGTCCATGGTTATCCTCCGAGGTGGGCGTGACGCCCGCCGCTCTATGTGAAGTAATAGAGCAAGCGGCGTGCCACCCTCGAGCAATAATCATAAATCGTTGAAAAATATTATTTTTTAAATGAAGAAAAGGCCCCATAAGGAGCCTTTCGAGACAAAGTCGGCGAGTTATTGCCGCCTACGGCAAAGCCATTGCCTGCCGTCTGGAGTTGCCGCCGCTGCGCCAATCGGGCGGATTGAATGGCGGTCGAACGCCGATGGGTATCGCTGCGCTCAGCGATACCCATCACGACGATCTGGATAAAACCCGAACACTCCAGCGCCTGTGCAACCGCGCCCCGGATTACGCCGGGGCGAGCTACATTACCTATTGATCGGTGATGCTCAGGCGCCGCGCCTTATCAGCGCAGGTTGATGATGGTCTGGGTAATCGAGCTTTCGGTCTCGATGGTCTTGGCGTTGGCCTGGTAGTTGCGCTGGGCGACGATCAGGTTGACCAGCTGATCGGACAGCTCGACGTTGGAGTCCTCCAGGGCGCCGGATTGCAGGGCGCCCAGGGTGCCGCTGCGCGGCGTACCGACCACCGGCTCGCCGGAGGCGAACGACTGCACCCAGGCGGTCTTACCCACCGGAGTCAGGCCCTGCACGTTGGCGAAGCTGGCCAGAATCACCTGCCCCTGCACATTGGATTGACCGTTGGTGTAGCGGGCGAAAATCACTCCGGTATCGTCGATTTCCAGACCCGCCAACTGACCGGTGGTGTAGCCGTCCTGGCTGACGCTGTTGACCGCAAAGGAGCTGGAGAACTGGGTGGAGCTGCGCATATCGACCAGAATGCCCGTCGGGTTGGCATTCGCGCCATTGTTCGACCACACCGGCGGCTCCCCGCCATCCGAGGCGGCAGGCACCCAATTATTCAAGGTAAAACGCCCGGTGGCATCAACGGTGAAAGCCGCGCTGGAGGTCAGGCTGGCGGTATCCAACTGGCCACTGGGGGTAAAACCAACCGACATCGAGTATGGCGCGGTGGATGTCGGATCCGCCGGATTGCGCCCATCGACCAATACATTCATCTGCCACTCGTTGGCACCGGTCTTGACGAAGTACTGACTGAGCACATGGGCATTGCCCTGGGTGTCGTAGACGTTGGTCGAGGTGGAGGAGTTGTAGGTGGTCGGATCGGCCGGATTGAAGGTGGCGTTGCCTGCCGCTTCGGCGGCGGTGACTTCCGCGGCGGTCGGATTCAGCGGATCGACCGCACCGGCAATCGACGCGTCATAAGCGCCCTGCCAGGATGTCGGCACCGTATTGGTCGAGTTCAGATTGAACGTCTGATCCAGTGTCGTGGTTGACCGCGGCGCCTGGCTCGCAGTTTCAATGCGCAGATCACTGATCACGCCATTCTGCAGGTTGCCGTTGCCATCGACGGCATAGCCCTGCAGCTTGTAGCCGAAGTTATTGACCATGAAGCCATCGCGGTCGGTACCGAAATAGCCGGCACGGGTGTAGCTGACCTCGCCGTTGTTGCTGGTCTGAAAAAAACCGTTGCCGTTGATCGCCAGATCCAGGGAGTTTTGCGTGTAGTTGACATTGCCCTGATTGAACAGCTGCGACACGTTGCTCAGCAGCACACCGCTACCCTGCGCGTTCTTGCCGGAACCGTTCACCGAGGCCGCATAGACATCGGAAAACTCCGCACGCGACTGCTTGAAGCCGGCCGTTCCGGCGTTGGCGATGTTGTTGCCGGTCACGTTGAGATCGCTGGTCGCCGCGCGCAGGCCGCTAAGACCGATATTGAACGCCATGGAAGTCTCCTTTGCCGGTATGCCCGGCGATTAACACCCTGAAATTACTGACCGATGACCTGTACCTGGGACAGCGGCACACTGCCAAGCCCCGCCAGGTTGAGCATCAACTCGCTACCGCCCAGCACCACACTGTCGACGTTGGCCGGGAGCATGGTGTAAAGCGCCTCGGTCTTGCCTTCGTAGGTGGCCTGCGCCTCGAACTTGTAGGTGCCGGGCGGCAACAAATTGCCGCTGGCGTCTTTACCGTCCCAGATAAAGCTGACATTGCCGGCGGCCTGCTCGCCCATGTTGATCCGACTCACCGCCGTCCCGGCGCTGTCGTAGACATTGACGTAGACGTTGCTGCTGCTGGTCGGCAGCACCAGGCTGGCCTTGAAACTCTCGCTGGTATCCACCAGCGCCTTGTCGGTCGGGATGATCACCTTGCGCCCGACCAGGGATGAGGCCTGCAGCGCCTGGGAGGACTGATAGCCGGACAGCAGCGAACCCATGCTGGTATTGAGCTTCTCGATGCCTTCGACCTGACTGAACTGCGCCAGCTGGGCAATGAACTCGCCATTGCTCTGCGGCTCCAGGGGGTTCTGGTTATTCAGTTGCGCCACCAGCAAGTTGAGAAATTCGTTCTTGCCCAATTCTTTGTTGGCCGTGGTGTCGCTCTTGATCTGGTATTGATCGAGCGCCGAACTGACGCCATTTACCGTGCTCATGCCGTATCCCCTTCGTGCGGCTTACTGACCCAGGGTCAGTACGCGCTGCAACATTTGTTTGGCCGTGTTCATCATCTCGACGTTAGTCTGGAACGCCCGACTGGCAGAGATCATGTCGGCCATTTCCTCGACCACATTGACGTTGGGGTAATACACATAGCCGCCTTCATCGGCCGCCGGATGGTTCGGTTCGTAGCGCGGCACCAGATTGCTCTGATCCTCGACGATACCCAGCACCTGCACGCCGCTGCCGGCCTGATCCTGCTCGGCGAACAGCGAACCACCGCCATCGCCCATGGACTGCTGGAACACGGTGGCGAATACCGGATGGCGCGCGCGATAGGTCTGATCGACGCTCGACGACACCGTCTCGGCATTGGCTATGTTGCTGGAAATGGTATTCAGACGAGTGCTCTGGGCACTCATGCCGGTTCCGGCGATATTGAAAACACTGGCAAGTGACATGGCTTCAGGCTCCTTTATTCGCCGCGCAGGGCGCTGACCAGCCCTTTGAATTTGCTGTTGAGGAAGGTAAAGCTGGCTTGGAAATTCACCGCATTTTCCGCATAGGTAGTCTGCTCGACCTGCACGTCAACGGTGTTCTGATCTATCGACGGATGCGAGGGGATGCGGTAAGCCAGGCTGGCACTGCCCGTGGACATGCCCTCGGCGGCGATATGCCGGCTGTTGGTGCGGGCCAGGCCAGCCGAACCCTGCTGGTTCTTGGCGCTTTGCTCGGCCAGCACCGAAGCGAAATCCAGATCGCGCGCCTTGTAGTTGGGCGTATCGGCGTTGGCTATGTTGTTGGCCAACACCTCGGCACGCTGGGCGCGAAAGCCGAGTGCCTTTTCATGGATGCCGAGTGCACTGTCGAAGCTGATGCTCATGGTCAGGAACCTTTGCCGTTGGGCTTGCCTGTTTTCCGTACAAGATATTTAGCAAAGGTCGTGCCATTTATTTAAATTGTTATTTTTCAACAACTTGACTAGTTTCAAGCACTACAACAACGACCAAGCGGCAAGGCTTTTCCGCCCATTGGCAAACAAAGCGGCAACGGACCCGGCGCTTTGCCGCCCCCAGCTCTCAAATTTGACCGCGCGTCTGCAGGAGCGGGGGGGACGCCCAGCTCCTGCAAAGGGTGGCTCAGCACAGGCACCAACAAAAAGGCCATGTACCCATTACGTGTTGCATGGGGCGCCCGGGGAAGCATGACACTGCTTGCAGCGGCCGCAACCAGTAGGGTGCGCTGTGCGCACCAGGCGTCTGTGGCGGCACCGGTGTTGGTGCGCGCGGCGCACCCTACGAAGCCAGCCCCCTACAGCTGGGCGCCGATGCCTGAGCGCAACAGAGTATGGGGACATAGCCAACAAAAACGGGAGGCCACTGGCCTCCCGCTTCTTTATATAGTGCAACCCTGTTAGCGCAATCCTGTGCAACCGGCTCACTTGACCTTGTAGATGATCCCCGGGCTGCATTGCACCATCTGATAACGCTCCGGCAGGCCGTTGAGCGCCTCCGATGCGCCCAGAAACAGGTAGCCACCCGGTTTCAACATGGCATGAATGCGCGTGAGGATGTCTTTCTTCATCTCGGCGGAAAAATAGATCAATACGTTGCGGCAAAACACGATGTCGAACTTGCCCAGGCTGGCATAACTGTCCATCAGGTTCAGCGGACGAAATTCGACGCGACTCTTGATCGCCGGTTTGACCACCCAACGTCCCGGCGCTTTCGGGTCGAAATAGCGTTGCAAACGCTCTTGCGACAGGCCCCGCCCCATAGCCAGGCTGTCGTACTCACCGGATTTGCAATTGGCCAACATCGACGGCGAAAGATCAGTGGCGATGATCTGCACCCCCGCCTTGAGCTGGCCGATATTGGTTTTCTCGAACTCATCGATGCTCATCGACAGGGAATACGGCTCCTGCCCGGAAGAACAGGCCGCCGACCAGATGCGCAGACGCTGTCCCGGATTGGCCTTGATCAACTCGGGCAAGACCCGGTTCTTCAGCACTTCGAAGGGATAGGTGTCACGAAACCACAGGGTTTCATTGGTGGTCATGGCATCCACCACCAGCTCGCGCAAACCGCTGCGCGGCTGGCTTTGCATGCGCTGCACCAATTCCCCCAGGGTCTTGATCCCGTGCTGCTCCTGCAGCTTGTTCAGTCGACTGGATACCAGGTACTGCTTATTGCTACCCAGCAAAATGCCACAGGCCTTTTCCAGGAAAGTCCGGAACTGTTCAAAATCCAAATTACCTGAAGACACTAGCCAGGCCTCGCCAATCAAAGTGTTGCACTGAAAGATGCACCCTGCGCCCCATCATCAGGCCGAGGCAAAAACTGCTGCATTCGGCGATGCGGCGTAAAAACAGACTCAACAACACATTCGTGCCCGCTAAATAGACCAGGCGCGGTGAGCGCCATAGCCTTCGAATATTGCTGCACGACGCAACGACGGCGCCCGCCGTGCGCTACGAGGTTTGATCGACCTCATTGATACGTGCAACCACCCGCGATGCCAGATCATCGGGACGAAACTTGGGGAGAAAGTCATCGGCGCCGACCTTCTTCACCATGGCCTGATTGAACACCCCGGAAAGCGAAGTATGCAGGAGGATGTGCAACTTCTGCATGCGCGCATCGCTGCGGATCTCTGCGGTCAGGGTATAACCGTCCATTTCCGGCATCTCGATGTCGGAAATCAACATCAGCAACTCCTGGCCTGGATGCCTGCCCTCGTCCGCCATGTTGCGCAGGTAATCCAGGGCTTGCCGACCATCGTTCAGCGCCGTGACCTCGACCCCCACGGTTTGCAGGCAGCGAATCACCTGCTTGCGCGCCACCGATGAGTCATCGACGATCAACACATGTTTGCTCAGCGCCTTGCTCTGGGTTTCGGCATTTACCACACCTTCAGAAATCACCTCGGACGTCGGCGCCACTTCGGCAAGAATTTTCTCCACATCGAGGATTTCCACCAACTCCTTGTCCAGACGGGTCACGGCGGTCAGGTAGTGATCACGCCCCGCGCCCTTGGGTGGTGGATGGATCTCCTCCCAGTTCATGTTGACGATGCGCTCGACCGAATGCACCAGAAAGCCCTGAACCTTGGTGTTGTATTCGGTAATGATGACGAAGCTGTTCTGCAGATCCTGCAACGGCGGCCGCCCGGTCGCCATCGACAGATCGAGGATGGGAATAGTGCCCCCGCGAATGCTCGCGACCCCCCTCACGACCGGGCTGGATCTGGGCATGATGGTGAGTTTGGGGCATTGCAGCACCTCCTTCACCTTGAATACGTTGATGCCATAAAGCTGCCCGCCATCAAGACGGAACAGCAGCAGTTCCAAACGATTCTGCCCAACCAACTGTGTGCGCTGGTTAACCGAATCCATTACACCGGCCATGCTCAAACCCCTCTGTTTGAGTCGCGCACATTGTGCCTAGCGTAGCAGGCGGCACGCGCCTTGCTACTAACTTTGCATGAACGCAGAAACGACAACTTTTCGACACTTTTATCGGCGCAGGTATCGATACCTGACGGCAAAAGGCCGCTACTGGCTGGCAGTTTTACCTGCTTTGCTCGCGCTCGGCTACAGCTCCGTGGCAGTTGCCGCGGCAACCTTGCCTGAACAGCTTATCGGCACTACCCACAGTTTTCTTGAGCTGACGGTAGCCGACTACCTGCAGCGCAGCGAAATTCAAGGGCGACATGAGATTGAGATCAACCGTCTCGACCCACGCTTGCGCCTTCCGGCGTGCGACAAGGAGTTGACGGTTACCCTGGAAAGCCCAGCCCAGCCAATTGGCCGAGTCACCATGCGGGTGCGCTGTGATGGTAGCTCACCCTGGACGGTTTTCGTTCCCGGGCAGGTCAGGCTGTACCGTGAAGTGGTCACCGCCATCCGCCCGCTCAAGCGCGAGGTCGTACTGACAGACATGGACGTAAGCTTGTTGGAACGCGATGTCGGCCTGCTTGGTCAAGGTTATCTGACCAGCCTCAAGCAGGCGGTCGGCAAAAAACTGACACGCCCACTGCAACCGGATCAGGTAGTGGCGCCGGGGCATGTCGAACAGGCCGAGGTCATCCGCAAAGGTGATCAGGTGGTGATCAGCGCACACAGCGGCGGCATGAGCGTGCGCATGCCGGGCGAAGCCCTGTCGGACGGGGCCATCGGCAAACAGATCAGCGTGCGCAACCAGCGCTCGAAACGGATCGTCAAAGCGCGGGTAATAGGGCCAGGTCAGGTTGAAGTGGCCATGTAGGCACGATTTCCGCACGGCCCCGGGCAGACGCTCGTCAAACAGGCTGGCTGACGATTGGCCGCACTGTGTTTAAACTGTTACCTGAAACACACTTTATTTTTCTAAAGTTTCTGCAGACACTGCCGAGAACCTAGGCAAGCGTCCAAATACTGTTCGAGGTTTTGCATCATGGTTATCGACTTCAACCGGCTAAACAATGCCACCACCCCTGCTAACTCAGGGCGTGCGGGCGGCGCTCAGTCTGGTGGCAGGACTGAAGCCATCAGCGAAAAGTCGACCAACCCGTCAGCGACTCCACCCCAGCAGGCAGACACCAACAAGAGCGGGGAGTCGGTGCAGTTCAGTCGCGAAGCGCAACAGCTGCAAAAAATCAGCGAAAAACTGGCTGAACAGCCGAGCGTCAATAAAGAGCGGGTTGCCCAGCTCAAACAAGCGATCCTTGACGGCAGTTACCAAGTCGACAGCCAGCGCGTTGCCAGCAAACTGCTCGACTTCGAATCCCAGCGCTAGTCCCAGGGCAGCGCCGGGGTGTTAGCCTTACAGTGCAGTAGCGCTGCTACGGCCGCTAACATCTGAGAGCCTGCGATGCACGACATTACCCTGCTTGAGCTTTTCAACGACGATATCGGCAGCGCCGAGCAACTGCTCGCGCTGATTGATGACGAATTCCAGGCCCTCGGCGAGCGCGATCTGGTGCGCTTGCAAAGCATTCTGGAAAAGAAGCAACCGCTCCTGGCGCAACTCGACCAACACGGCCGGGCACGCAGCCAACTGCTGCTCGGCCTGCAACTGAGCGCCGACCGCGCAGGCCTGCAAGCCCTTGCTGAGCGCTCCAGCCAAGGCACGGCACTGCTCGAGCGCGGCGACCAACTGCACAGGCTGCTCGAGCGCTGCCAAGCGGCGAATCTACGTAACGGCCGCTTGATTCGTTCCAGCCAGGCATCGACCAGCAGCATGCTCGGCATTCTCCGCGGCGGAGAAACCCCCAACCTCTATGATAGCCGCGGCAGTACCGCTAGAATCGGCCAGCAGCGCCCGCTCAGTCAGGCCTGAACACTTATAACAAGGCACAGGGAAAATGCTGTCATAATGCCTGCCCCTAGTGCCATCGTATCTGCCTGGAGAGTTCTGGACCGTGTCCAACCCCTTTATCGAGGATGATGGCCCGCAACCACCGAAGGTCCTCAAAGCCCCCGTGGAAATCGTGGCCAATCTGCGCCAACTGCAACAGCACCATGATCCGCTGGTTATCACCTTCCACGAACGCAGCCAACATTTTCAGAGTTACCTGATCGAAGTCGATCGCGACAAGAATCGCCTGATTCTCGACGAGATGATCCCCAACGATGCCGAGCGCTTTCTGCAGAGTGGCGAACCTTTTCGCATCGAAGCCTTCCATGAAGGTGTGCGCGTGGCCTGGGAGTGCCTGCAGCCGGTACAGATAGACCAGCACCAGGGGGCACGCTGTTACTTCACCCCGATGCCTGAAGAGGTGCATTACCACCAGCGCCGCAATGCGTTCAGGGCTCAGCTCAAGCAAACAGATCAGGTCAAGATCGAACTGGCCGGCGCCAAGTTGCGCAGCTCCATACCGGGACAACTGCTGGATATTTCCGCCACGGGCTGCAAGCTGCGCTTGCCGGGCAATGTTGCCAGCAGCCTGCATTCTGGCCAGGTTTACGAGAGTTTTACCGCTCAACTGCCCTTCGGCGTGATGACCACTGCCGTGGAACTGCGCCATGTGCAGTATGAAGAGAAACTCGACACGACCTTTGCCGGCGTACGCTTCCACCGCATGAACGGCCTGGAGCAACGCCAGGTCGAGCGCTTCGTCTACCAACTGCAGCGCGAGGCACGTCGCTTCGACAGCGACGGCTTGTTCTAGGAGACTGTCCGAGAACAGACTGACCTACTGCGGAAAATCCGGATTGGTCATTTTTCGCGCTATTTTTCGTTAAATAGAGCGACTATTCGCCTCAAAAGAGCGCAAAAACTGCCTCAAACCGGCCTTCCCTCGCTACGATCGCTATTCTCGGACAGCCTCCTAGGAGGCTGTCCGCCAAACTGGAGCACTACAGATTGACCGTGGGGCGCTTTAGCAGCGCTGGTGCGTAGCGCCCTTGATCGAGGCTGAAGCCCCTGCCACCAGTGTCTCGCCAGCGATGCAATATCGGTCAAATTCGAACGTTGTGGGCGCTGTTTCAGGGTACGTGGCGCTCGGCAAGCCTGCTGCCACCCTACGCCACCTGCCCGACATACTGCCTGCATACGACACTTGAGTGCTGGTGCGACACCAGGAGGCTGCCCGAGAACGGCAATCGATCTACAGAAATCCGTATTCTCGGGCAAGCTCCTACTGGATGAGCGCCAGCGTAATCCGGGAATACGCGGTGCCTGCTGACATCACGACCGACCCAGTCGGGGGGGCACCAAGACCAGTCAGCCGAGGAAGACAGGTCAGACCTCGACCCGAATACCCAGCGCAGCCAGGCGCGGCAGGTCTTCCGGACGATCGACATCCCACAGCGCCGGCAAGAGCTGATGCTGCCAATCCAACTGCTGCAGGCGCTCGCAGGTCATGCTCAAGACCTGGTCGGTCCCCCAGGGCATGTCATGAAACAGCCTGGGGTCGACGCAGCGCAAGCCGAGCAGGACATAGCCACCGTCCTCGGCCGGTCCCAGTACTACTGGCTGTCCGTGCAATGCCTCGCAGGCACCACTGAGGTATTCGCCATCCAGCGCCGGGCAATCGTTGCCGATCAACACCACGGCATCGCTTTCCGCCAGCCCCAAGGCGGCTATGCGCCGCATGCGCTCACCCAGGTCGCCGGCGGGCTGCTCAACCAGCGTCCAGTTCAACTGATCGGCGAGAGCCTGCAGCTGCGTATCCGGGCTATCGTCCAGCCACAAAAACCGCTGACTGAACCCTTGCGCCGGCAGCTGCAAGGCCCGCTCGAGCAACACGCGCTGCAGGTCGCACGCGCCCTCCTCACCCAGAACCGGAATCAGCCGGGTTTTCACCCGCCCCGGCACAGGTGCACGCGCCAGCATGTGCAAAGAAATAGACAGCTTCATAGCGGTGGCCCTCGATGATACTGCCGCGCCAACTGATCCGGGCTGGCGCCACAATAGTAGGCCAGCCGCAAGCGCCACATAAATAACACGGTACGCCAAATACCATCGTGCTCCCAGCGTCTGCTTGAAGTCGACAACGGAGGACGCAAGCAACGCGGACGCGCCCACTTCTTCAAGCGCCCACTGAGTTCGATGTCTTCCATCAACGGGATGTCCGCGAAACCACCCAGCGCCTCGAACGATTCACGGGCGACGAAGATTCCCTGGTCACCCGTCGCCACACCGGTCAACCGCGAGCGTAGATTGATCATCGTACCGATCAAACATAGAGCCGGGCCACCGCCCGACAAACGTACATCGAAGCGTCCCCAGATTGGTCGCTCAGCCAACACGGCAAGCAACTGCCGGATGGCCGCGGCACTGACCCGGGTATCGGCATGCACGAACCACAGATAGTCAGCCTCCGCGACCGCGGCGCCGGCATTCATTTGCAGGGCGCGGCCGGCCGGCGTCTCGAGCACCTGGTCGGCCTGCCCCGCGGCCAACGCACAGGTCACATCACTGCTGCCGCCATCCACCACAATCAGCTGCGCTCCAGCCGCGCGCAGCGGCGCCAGATCTGCCAGCAGCAAAGGTAGGGCGGCGGCCTCATTGCGCGCCGGAATAATCACGCTAAGCAGCGGCGTCACGGCCGCGGACCCTGCTCAACCGGGTCAACCGGGTCAACCGGATCAACCGGATCAACCGGATCATCGTCGCTCACCTCTGCCGAATTGCCATCGAGCATCTGATCCTGCACCACCTGTTCGTCGACCCGCGGGTCGAGGGCGGCAACCAGGGGTGAACTGCTCATGTTGCTTGGCATCGGGATATGGTGCAGCGGGGCGTCATCGACCTGGTGCAGGTGGGTAATGTTGGCCGGGCGCACCCGCCAGACCAGGATCAAGGCCGAAGCGCAGAAGAAAACATAGAGCATGTTGGCGCCCAGAAAGCGCATCAGCACACCGGCCAGCAGCGGGCCGATACTGGCACCGATACCGAAGGTGACCAGCAGCATCGCCGTCAGCGATACCCGCCGCTCGCCCTCGACGTGGTCATTGGCGAAGGCTACGGCCAGCGGATAGAGACTGAACTGCAACAAGCCGACGATGAACCCCACGCCGAGCACTACCCACAAACCCGCCTGGGGCATCAACGCCAGTGGCAGCGCTGCCAGGATCAACAATCCCGCACAGCTACGGATCAACTTGGCCCGGTCGTAACGATCCGACAACCAGCCGAGCGGCCACTGCACCACTAGGCCGGCGAGGATGCAGCTGCCCATGAACAAACCGACCTGCTCGGTCGACAAGCCCATACGTGCCGCATACAGCGGCGCCAAACCGTAGAATGCGCCGACCAGCAGACCAGCCACGGCAATGGTGATCAGCGACAGCGGCACCCGCTTGATAAAGAAGCGCAGCTCCAGCGGCGCCGGATGCATGGGCGCCGGGTGCAGCCGGTGAGTCAAGGCCACCGGCACCAGGCACAAGGCAAAAGACAACGCCACCAGCATCAGCAACTCGAGACCCAGGGCCGGATGCGTCACCAACGCCAACTGACCGAGGATCAACCCCAGGTAAGAGGCGGCCATATAACCGGAGAACACCTGGCCGCGCTGGCTGGTTTCCGCCTGCTCGTTGAGCCAGCTCTCGATCACCATGAACTGGCACATCGAGGCCACGCCCACCACCAGGCGCAACACCAGCCAGACCGACAGCCAGTCGCTCAGACCATGACCGAGCACCGCCGCGGTCACCACCCCGGCACAGGCCACATAGGCACGGATGTGCCCGACTCGACCGATCAACCGGTGCCCCAGCTTGCCACCCAGCACCAGGCCGAGATAGTTGGCCGCCATCAGGGCGCCCACCCACAACCCATCCACCGTGTCCGCCAGACGCAGTGCCAGGTAGGTACTCAACAAACCCGACCCCAGAAACATCAGCAGGGTGGCGAAATACAGTGAACTGAAAGACTTCAGAATAAGGCGCATGACTCTGCGAATGACTCCTTGATTGACGACTGAACCGCTCCATACGAACGGCGCGACCAAGATGGCCGCAACAACTGAATAAATGGGTGAAGCATAGGGCACAGGGGTAAAGCTGGAGCGTAATGCACGCAAGCGTGCACCTGGCCCGTATCAATCGGGACTGCCATAGGCTGGGAGCGGGACGCGTAGCCTGAGCGTGCGCAAGTGCAGCCCGACAACCCACCAGCAGTTAGAGAGGGTGTAAACATCGAACGACGTAGCGAGGCCGCCTCCAAGTGTGCGCGACATCAACAGCGGCCGCAGCAGGCGAGCGCTCAGGCCGGTACAGCTAGAATGCGGCGCTCCCAAGGCGTGATCTCGTCGAAATAGCTGCTCAACTCCAGGGTCTTGCTGGCGATGTAGCCTTCGACGAATTCCTTGCCGAACAGTTCTACTGCCAATCGACTGTTTTTCAGACGCTCGATGGCGGCATGCATGGTACAGGGTAGCGTCAATTTATCCGGCACCTCGAATTCACCCTGTATCGGCGCACTTGGCTGCAACTGCTGCTCGAGACCATAGAGTCCGGCAGCGAGACTGGCCGCCAATGCCAGATAGGGGTTGGCATCGGCACCCGGCAGGCGGTTTTCCACTCGCCGTGCCACCGGCGCGCTGGCCGGAATACGCAGACCCGCGGCGCGATTGTCTTCCGACCAGCACGCATTGTTCGGCGAGGCAAAGGGATGACAGAGCCGCTGGTAGGAGTTCACGTGCGGGGCGAACAGCAGGGTGAAATCCGCCAGCGCCGCTTGCTGGCCGGCGATAAAGTGATAGAAGGCCGGCGTCGCCTGGCCATCCGCGGCACTGAAGATGTTTCGCCCGCTGCCCTGCTCGACCACGCTCTGGTGGATGTGCATGGAACTGCCGGGGGTATGTGCCAGCGGCTTGGCCATGCACACCACTGTCAGCCCGTGCTTGAGGGCGACCTCCTTGAGCAGGTGCTTGAACAGGAAGGTCTGGTCTGCCAGCTGCACGGGATCACCATGCAGCAGATTGATCTCGAACTGACTGACGCCCATCTCGTGCATAAAGGTATCGCGCGGCAAGCCTAACGCGGCCATGCACCGATAAACTTCGGCGAAAAACGGCCGCAGACCGTTATTCGAGCTGATACTGAAGGCACTGCCACCCTCCTCGCGCCGACCGTCCAGACCTGCTGGCGGCTGAAAGGCTTGCTGCGGGTCCGGGTTCGGCGCAAACACGAAGAACTCCAATTCGGTCGCCACCACCGGCTGCCAACCGTGGGCGGCATAGTTCGCCACCACCCGCTTGAGCAAAGCGCGGGTGGACAGTCCCGAGCCACGGCCATCCAGCTCATCCGCGTCGCAGATCGCCAGCGCACGCGGCGTATCGCTCCAGGGCAGACGGTGGATCTGGGTCGGCTCGGCATTCAGCGCCAGATCGCCGTCGTCGCTGCCGTAGAAGCGTGGCGCAGGGTAACCGCCCATGATGCATTGCAGCAGCACGCCACGAGCAAGTTGCAAGCGCCGGCCTTCGCGGAAGCCCTCGGCGGTCATCACCTTGCCGCGCGGCACGCCGTTGAGATCCGGGGTCACGCACTCGATTTCATCAACGCCGCGCAAAAGTTCTTCCAGTGCACTGCGGTTAGCGGTGTTCATCTATTCCTGTCCTTGTTGCGCAAAGGCCGTAATCAAACAGCGATGCGTACAAAATACGCATCGGCCGTGCACAATTTCAAGCAGGCTAGCGACCCGTTGTTACTTGAAAGTAGTCTGCAGATAGAAACATCTAATATTTAGATAATATCAATCGAGAACAAATAGCCTGAACCCCCCCCTAGAAACAACCTGTTAAATCCGCTGAAACAGCCTAAATAAAAGGGTCAAGACCTACTATCGACAGCATCGATTATCACCATGCCTGAGCTGCACTTCTTCATCTATTTTTCATCAGTAATATGGGCCCCGTAGCCACTTACCGCCCCCACGAGGAGCCTGAAGATGAAAAAGCAAATTCTTGCCAGCCTGATCCTGGCCAGCTTGTCCGTTAGCGCCTTTGCCCTGCCACAAAGCGCTCCGCAACCCCAGTCCGGCGGTGTTAATGCCAGCAGCACCCTGGCCGAAGACGGCGCCGACCGCACCGGAGCCAACCGCATTGCCGAAGACGGCGCTGACCGCACCGGCGTCAACCGCATGGCCGAAGATGGCGCCGACCGCACCGGCATCAACCGCCTCGCCGAAGACGGCGCCGACCGCACCGGCATCAACCGCCTCGCCGAAGACGGCGCCGACCGCACCGGCAACAACCGCCTCGCCGAAGACGGCGCCGACCGCACCGGCAACAACCGCCTTGCCGAAGACGGTGCCGACCGCACCGGCGCCAACCGCCTTGCCGAAGACGGCGCCGACCGCACCGGCGTCAACCGCATAGGCTGATACCCGCCTGCTGAACGGGCTGAGCACCTCAACCCGCACACGCAAAAAAAAAGGCGCCCCATCCGGCGCCTTTGCTGGCTCTACTCTCCTCGACTGCCCTACTCCAGGCGCGCCAGGCGCTCTTCCAATTCGGCCACCCGTGCTTCCAGCGCATCCAGGCGACTCTCATCGCGTGCGCTGCCGGCCGGACGCTCGACGTGGCTCACACGCGCCTCCATGATGGCCTGGAGGTCGGCCGGATCGCCCAGCAGGTGCATATAACGATCCTCACGCTGCCCGGCCTGACGCGGCAACTGGCAGAGCAATCCACGGGTGATCAAGCGCTCCAGATTGTGCTGCAGCTGCTCGGCATCCTCGAACGCGTACATGCGACTGCTGCGCGCCAGCAACTCATTGACCGTTTGCGGCCCACGCAACAGCAACAAGCCGATCAATACGACCTGGGCCGCCACCAACTCCAGCGCCTTGTCCGCGCGATGCTCCCAACGATCGGCGCGACTCCCCATCACCAGACGGGCCAGGCCTCGCCCCTCCAGACTGCGCAAACCCTGACCAACCTGACCAGCGTTTAGATTCATCAAGGGCTCACGGCTGGTTTTCTGGTTGCAGGCCAGGAGCAAGGCATTCAGGGTTAGCGGATAAACCTCTGGAGTAGTTGCCTGCTTCTCAATCAGGCAGCCGAGAATTCGAGCCTCGGCGGCCGTCAACGGCACATCGATGGGCGGACTTGTGGTTTCGCTGGTCATGACAGTTCTCTATGGCTCGGACGTGTCTCTAGCCTAGCTCGACTGGCGTCGGGTTGACATGGTCAACAGCCACAGTAGTCGCTCAAGGCCAGGGACAGTGGCCGCGCGGAGCCTTATACTGGCGCGCCCGTTTTACCTACAGGATTTTTGTCATGGCCAACGCCCACCTCGACCACCACCTCGCCCTGCTCGCCCACTTGCGCAGCATCCTGGTCGCCCTGGGCGAAGCCGAGCAGATTCTCGACGACAGCCACGCCATGTATCTGGAGCGCTATGACGAACTGCTGGCCGACCTGCCAAACGACCCGGAAGCCAGCCTCTACCTGGGCCAGGAGCTGATCAGCCAGATATTTCAGCGCTACCCGCAAATTGCCCACCTGGTCCCGCGCGACCTGCTGTGGTTCTTCGGCGGCGACTGCCTGCACTTCATGCCCGACGAAGAAATCGAAATGTACCAGACGCTGGAAGAACGCCGCTTCGAAGCCCTGGAAAACGACGAACCCTTCGACTGGAACCAGGAAAAACAGCTGCTGGCCCTGCCCGCGCAAGGCAGCAAGCACTGACCGGTCGCTGAATACAAAAAGCCCGCACGGTATCACCGACGGGCTTGCTCTCCGAACAAATGACGCAGACACGAAAACGCCGCTCAGCGAGCGGCGTTTTCGTTTATCTGGAGCGGGAAACGAGACTCGAACTCGCGACCCCGACCTTGGCAAGGTCGTGCTCTACCAACTGAGCTATTCCCGCATATACAACAGACATCTACAACAAAAATGGCGTCCCCTAGGGGACTCGAACCCCTGTTACCGCCGTGAAAGGGCGGTGTCCTAGGCCACTAGACGAAGGGGACCTGGAACTTACTGCATCAGCCGACGAATGGCCGACTGAACCAGACAGCGCTCTACAAGTGCTGCCGGAAAATCTGGAGCGGGAAACGAGACTCGAACTCGCGACCCCGACCTTGGCAAGGTCGTGCTCTACCAACTGAGCTATTCCCGCATATACAACAGACATCTACAACGATAATGGCGTCCCCTAGGGGACTCGAACCCCTGTTACCGCCGTGAAAGGGCGGTGTCCTAGGCCACTAGACGAAGGGGACGCAACCCGGAACCTGCAATACACTTTCCGGTTTCCTGCTCACTGCAATAATGCATTGCGCTGGAAGTGGCGCGCATTCTATGGATCCTGCGCAGAGTCGTCAACCTCTCTATAATTTTTTTTTAAAATCAATGACTTCAATCCAGATTATAAGGCTGCTCTATCAGCAGCGCGGCTAAGGCACTACACTCCGACGCAAACCAGCATTCGCGAGGCGGCACCGATGTCCCCACTGGTAATAACCCTGCTGATTGTCGGCGGCATCGCCCTATTGATTGCCATTGCCTACGTCAATCATATGGTCGAAAACAACAAGCTGGAAAAGGCCCGCATCAGGACCGAGCTCAATGATCGTATCCGCCGTTGTGCCAATGTGTCCGAGTCCTTGCCTGGACAGCTGATGACGCCCCAGCTGAAACTCATGCTCAGCCGCCTGCAGATGCACTTCACCCAGCGCCTGGTGCAATTGCAGCCCAGCGATGCCGACAGCAAAGCGCAGCTCGAAGCACTGCGCCAGTTGATTGCTCAGGGCGAGGCGATCCCGGTACAGAATCCCCCGCAGCAGATCGTCAGCGAAGTCAAAGCCAAAGAAGTTCGCTTTCAACTGGAAAACCTGCACGGACAAATCACCCGCTGTGCCCAGGATGGCATCCTGCCTCCCAATGAAGCCAAGCACTGGGTCAATGAAGTTCGCCACATGCTCGTACAGTTGCATATCGAACTGTTCAGCAACCTTGGCCAGTTAGCGCTGCAACAAAGCCAGCCAGGGCAGGCGCGCCTGGCGTTCGAGCGCGGCGTGCAGTTCCTGCGCAAGCAGGCCGATACCGCACGCTACCAAGTGCCACTGCAAAAATTCGAAGGCCAACTCGCGCGTGCCAATGCCATGGTGGTGGACATGGGCAAACCGGCAGCCGACGATTCCAGCGAGCTGACCGCAGGCCTGAAAACCCTGGAAGGCGATGAAGACTGGAAGAAGAAGAATATTTACGACTGAGCCCAACCGCCCCCCTTACTTAGCCACGCTGACAAGGACACTCGATGAGCCTGACTGTCTATGGCGCGCCGCTTTCGCCTTTTGTACGCAAAGTACGCCTGTTCCTGGCGGAAAAAGACCTAGAGTACAGCCTGGAAAACATTCTGCCCTTCGGCCAGCCCGCCTGGTTTCGCGATCTAAGCCCACTGGGCCGTATCCCGGCACTGAAGGATGGCGATTTCAGCCTGGCCGACTCCAGCGTGATCTGCCAGTACCTCGAAGATAACTACCCCGAGCACCCCCTGCTGGGCCGCAATGCCGAGCAGCGCGCCCGTGTACGCTGGTTGGAGAAATACAGCGACTACGAGTTGGCGCCACTGTGCACTTTCAGCGTATTCCGCAACCGCGCCCTGAAGCCGTCCATGGGCCAGCCCTGCGATGAGGCCGCAGTGCAGAGCACGCTGACGGAAAAGCTGCCGGCGCACTTCGACTACCTGGAGCAGACCCTGGGCACCGCCGAGTACTTCGTCGGTGACAGCCTGACCCTGGCCGACCTGGCATTTGCCTGCCAGATGATCAATATGGAACACGGCGGCGAACAACTGGATGCCCAGCGCTGGCCGAACCTGGCCGCACTCTATCGGCGCGTGAACGCGCGCCCTTCGGTGCAAGCACTATTGCCCAGCGAGCAGAAGGTGCTGGCCAAGATGGCCGCCAAGGCCTGATCCAGACGTAACGCCGCCAAGCCCAATTCGCCTGCCGCAGTGTCAACAATCGCTGAGCCGCAAGAAAATCTCGACCAGCCGCTCGATCCCGGCCTGGTCCGCCGCAGTAAAACGGACCAGTTGCGGACTGTCCAGATCCAGCACGCCGATCAGCCTCCCTGCCTTTATCAGCGGCACCACCAGCTCGCTGCGTGAGGCGCTGTCGCAAGCGATATGCCCGGCAAAGCCGTGCACATCCTCCACTCGCTGCGTTTGCCGCGTGGCTGCAGCCACCCCACACACCCCACGCCCCAGAGGTATCCGCACACAGGCTACCCGCCCCTGGAATGGCCCCAGCACCAGCTCATCGCCCCGCATCAGGTAGAAACCAGCCCAATTGAGCTCGGCCAGCTCCTGGAACAGCAGAGCGCAGAACTGCGCAGCGTTGGCAACGAAATCCCGCTCATCGGCCAACAATGCCTGCAGTTGCGCGGCCAGCAACGAATAGCCATCGGACTCAGCGTCAGCTTGCGCAAGGTCGATCATGATCGGCTCTCCAGGAGTTGCAACCCGACCCAGTGCCGGGCGAATTGATAGGCACAGCGACCATTGCGGTTACCGCGCCCCAGAGCCCAGCGAATCGCTGCTTTTTCCAGCGCCTCGCTCCACTGCCAGTTCAAGCCAGCCTGCGCCGCCTGCACCTCGATCCAATGCCGCACCACATCGAGGAAGTGATCCTGGGTAAATGGATAGAAAGACAACCACAGGCCGAAACGGTCAGACAGGGCGATTTTATCCTCCACTGCCTCGCTGGGATGCAGCTCGCCGTCGACCATCTGCGAGGCCTCGTTGTCGCTGTGCTTCTCCGGCAACAGATGGCGGCGATTGGATGTGGCATAGAGCAGCACATTGTCCGGCGAGCGCTCCAGCGAGCCATCCAGCACGCTTTTCAGCACCCGGTAATCACCTTCACCCGCCTCGAAGGACAGGTCGTCGCAAAACAGCACAAAGCGTTGTGGCAGCCTGATCAGTTGCTCGACCACGCGCGGCAGATCCGCCAGATGATCACGCTCGATCTCGATCAAGCGCAGCCCAGCCACGGCATGTTCGGCCAGCAACGCGCGCACCAGCGATGACTTTCCCGTGCCCCGCGCGCCCCAGAGCAAAGCGTGGTTGGCCGGCAGGCCTTGAATGAACTGTCGGGTATTGCGCGCCAGCTGCTCACGCTGAGTGTCCACACCGATCAGATCACTCAAATTCAGGTCGAGGTCGATGCTCAACGGCTGCAAGTAACCACTGCGCCCCTCACGATGCCAGCGCGCGGCCAGGCTGTGCTGCCAGTCGATATCGCCACGCTGGGCCGGCAACAGCGGCTCGAGTCGCGCAAGCACGCTCTCGGCGCGCTGTAAAAAAGCATTTAAACGGGAGTCCACGACTTGCTCCTTGGTGTACTGCTTGGTGTTACAGCCCGCCTGCCAACTGCGTCTGCTGAAAGGCAGGGCGAATGGGCTATGCTTGGCAAGCGCACGGACTCGAGACTATTGCCACCCATGGATATATCGCTCACCCAACGTCTGTCGTTCAAACAGGCCAGCTTGACGGTACTGGTGGCGTTTATCCTCGGCACTGCGCTCAGTCTGATTCAAGTGGGTATCGATTATGCCAGCGAGGATGCCTCCATCAACCGCGAGATTAGCGCACTGATGGAGATCAGCCACAACCCCGCCGCGCGCATCGCCTACAATATCGACGCCGAATTGGCCCAGGAACTGGTGCTAGGCCTGCTGCGCTCACCGGCGGTGATTCGTGCAGAGATCATAGACAACAGCAACATGAGCCTGGCCAGTGTCAGCCGCCCGCCCAGCACAAACCGCTACCGACTATTCAGCGACTTCCTCTTCGGCGAACGACGCCAGTTCGCGACCCCTCTGTTCGTCAGTCACGCACCTCAGGAGGCCCTCGGCGTGCTGCGCCTGGAAGTCGACACCTATGCGTTCGGCAGTCACTTCCTGCGGCGCGCCATGCTCACCTTGCTGACCGGCTTCGCCCGCAGCCTGCTGCTCTCGCTGATCTTGCTGGTGCTGTTCTATTTCATGCTGACCAAGCCGCTGACCGAGGTGATCCGCGCGCTCAGCGGTCGCGACCTGCACGCCCCCAACCGCAACCGACTGCCCTGCCCGCGCGGCCATGAGCGCGACGAAATCGGCATCCTGGTCGACGTCGCCAACCAGCAACTGTCCAGCATAGCCATGGAAATAGAACAGCGTCGCGAAGCGGAGAATCGTCTCACTCAGTACCTGAACGAACTGGAGAACATCGTCTCTGCTCGCACTGCCGAGCTGGAGGCCACCAACGCGCGCCTGCTCGAATCCAATCAGGAGCTAGAACAGGCAAGACGCACCGCACTGGACATGGCTCAGGCCCGCTCGGCGTTTCTCGCCAACATGAGTCACGAGATCCGCACCCCACTCAACGGTCTGCTCGGCATGCTTGCCTTGTCCCTCGACGGCCAGCTGAGCAACGAACAACGCCAGCAGCTATCGATTGCCCACGACTCCGGCAAGGTTCTGGTCAATCTACTCAATAACATCCTCGACTTATCGAAGTTCGAAGCCGGTCAGTTAGAGCTGGAAAGCATGCCTTTCGACCTCGGCACAATGGTCGAAGACACCGCTAGCCTACTGTCGCAAAACGCCTTACCGAGTGTCGAATTGACCTGCCTGATCGACCCGCAACTGCCCGCGCAAGTGCTCGGCGACCCGACACGGGTGCGCCAGATCATCAGCAACCTGCTGTCAAACGCCCTGAAATTCACCCGCTTTGGTCGCGTCGACATCCACGTCGACAGTGGCCCGACAGGCATACGGATCCTGGTGCGCGACACCGGCATCGGCATAGCCGAAGAGGCACGCGCGCGCATCTATCAACCCTTTGCCCAGGCAGGAGTCGGCATTACCCGTCAGTTTGGCGGCACCGGCCTGGGCTTGGCGCTCACCCGCCGCCTGTGTGAAGCCATGCAGGGTCGGCTCGAACTGGAGTCCAGAGAAGGCTTCGGCAGCCAGTTCTGCGCAGAACTGCCATTGGCCAGCCACACTCCTGCGCCCACCTTGCCAGCACTGACAGGAAAGGTCGTTGCCCTCAGCTCGGCCAATTCAGGCCTCAGCGAACTACTTGGCAAGCTGCTGCCCGCATGGGGACTGGAGTATCAACGCCTGGACACCGATACAAATCTGCTCGGTGTCACAGCCGACCTGCTGATCAGTGACTGCCCCGAGTGCCTCCCGGCCACGCGGCCTACGTGCACGATGCCGATCCTGCTGGTCACCGCCTACGGCAACTTCCTGCCCAGCGAACAGGCGCACGCCCTGGCGCCGTTCGAGCAGATCGCCCGGCCGCTGTCGCGCCAAACCTTGCTCCAGGCATTGCGCCGCAGCCTTGGACAAGCGACGGCAAGCACACCCGCGCCAGGCCCCGCCGAGCAGCCGAGCAAACGGTGTGCGCGGGTACTGCTGGTGGAGGACAACCCGGTCAACCAACTGGTGGCCAAGGGTATGCTGGGCAAACTCGGCTACGAGGTCGTGCTGGCCAACCACGGCGCCGAAGCACTGAGCCAACTGGAACAGCACAGCATCGACCTGGTGCTGATGGACTGCAACATGCCGATCATGGATGGCTATGAGGCCAGCCGCAGAATCCGCCAAGGCGGGCACCATCCCGAGCTGCCAATAATCGCCCTGACCGCCAACGCCCTGCCCGATGAACGCGAGCGTTGTCGCGCCGCCGGCATGAGCGATTACCTGTCCAAACCCTTCCGCCGCGAAGAGCTGGCCGCCCTGCTCGAGCGCTGGCTGCCGGCGTCTAGCGCAACGCCATGAAGCGATCGAGCAGCTGCCCAACCCGGCCACGCAACTCGACCAGTTCATCCACCTCGACACCCTGCTCGCACAGCAGCTGCTGGCGCAACGGCAGTACCCGTTCACGCAAGGCGCGACCCGCCGCGGTCAATGCCAGGTGCACCTCGCGCTCATCCACAGCCGAGCGCTGGCGCAATAGCAAACCAAGTTGCTGCAACCTCTTGAGCAGCGGCGTCAGGGTGCCCGAATCGAGCAGCAAACGCTCACCCAGGGCTTTGACCGTAGGCTGCGCCGGCGGGGCCAGCTGCCACTCCCAGAGCACCAGCATCGCCAGGTACTGCGGGTAGGTCAGGTTCAATTGATCGAGCATCGGCTTGTAGGCACGGATCACTGCCCGCGAGGCCGCGTACAGCTTGAAGCACAGCTGGTTGTCGAGCTGCAGGGCGTCTTCGCGCTCGAACGACTCCGGCTTCATTTGAGCAGGGCTTCGATCTCGGCAGTCAGATCTTCCGGCTTGGTGGTCGGCGCGAAACGCTTGATCTGCTTGCCGTCGGCACTGATCAGAAACTTGGTGAAGTTCCACTTCACACCCTGACTGCCGAGCAGGCCCGGGGCCTTCTTCTTCAACTTGACGAACAAGGGATGGGCATCGCTGCCGTTGACATCGACCTTCGTGAACAAGGGAAAACTGACGCCGAAGTTCAGTTCGCAAAACTCGGAAATTGCCCCCTCATTGCCCGGTTCCTGCTTGCCGAACTGGTTGCAGGGAAAGCCCAGCACCACCAGACCTTTGTCCTTGTACTGCTGCCAGAGGTTTTCCAGGCCCTTGTACTGCGGGGTGAAGCCGCACTTGCTGGCGGTATTGACCACCAGCACGGCCTTGCCGCCGAAGTCAGCCAGGGTCTTCTGCTCGCCCTTGATGGTGGTGACGGGGATATCGAACAGTTCGTTGCTCATGACAGATGCCTTTACTGAGGGGAAAGTGCAAACACCATAGCGAGCAATTTAATTGCACGCAATTTAATTGCCGAAAAGCAAGGTTCACTGATGACAGGTCACAGTGAAATGATGGGGCACCCTCTTGAAAATGCAGGAGCCGGGGGACGCCTAGTTCCATGCCCGCGAAACCCATCGCGGGCATGGTCCGCTCCTACATGTACCCACAAGCCGACAGACGCGATTGCCTCCAGCTTGCTGCGCGACAGCGCCGCGTCAAAAACGGGGGTGCCCCCTCCTGCAGGCCTACAGGATTGCGTCAGGCTTTAGGCACCAGCTTCAGCGATGCCGAATTGATGCAATAGCGCAAACCGGTCGGCGCCGGCCCATCGGGAAAGACGTGGCCCAGGTGGGCATCGCATTTGCCACACTTCACCTCGATGCGGTGCATGCCATGACTAAAATCATCCAGGCTGGTAATCGCATCCTTGCTCACCGGCTGAAAGTAGCTGGGCCAGCCACTGCCGGAGTCGAACTTGGCGTCCGAATCGAACAATGCCGTGCCGCAGCAGGCGCAGTGATAGATGCCCGGCGTCTTGCTGTCATGGTATTCACCGGAAAAGGCTCGCTCCGTGCCACCCAGTCGGCAGACATGAAACTGTTCATCGGAAAGCTCTTCTCGCCAGGCTTCCAGGGGTTTTTCCAGCTTGTCCATGGGCACAATCCTCAATAAAAAAATCGTCTGGGGCGGTGGTTAACGTCGCGTAGCGACGGCCCGCAGGGTGGCGGCCACTGATGCACGCCATAAAAAATCGCCGGGAACGATTTTTAACGACGCGCAGCGACGGCCCGTAGGGTGGCGGCCATGGATGGCACGCCACAAAAACGCCTGGAGCGTTTTTGCGCGCAAGCCCCGAAGGGGCGAAGCACATGGATGTGCTGAGCACAAAAAAGCCCGACCAGTACCTTTGCCAAGGTCAGGCTGCAACGTATCATTCGACCCCAGTCTGTCACCCGCGTTACAACCTGCCAAGGCTCGCCTGATCGAGTCTTTTACACGGTAATTCAACGGCGTTTCACCACTCGGGATCACTTACATGCAGTTCAGCAAATCGAACAAGCTCGCCAATGTCTGCTACGACATTCGCGGCCCCGTGCTCAAGCACGCCAAACGCCTGGAAGAGGAAGGTCATCGCATCCTCAAGCTGAACATCGGCAACCCGGCGTCGTTCGGTTTCGAAGCCCCGGAAGAGATCCTTCAGGATGTGATCCGCAATCTGCCGACGGCCCAGGGCTACAGCGACTCCAAGGGCCTGTTCAGTGCACGCAAGGCCGTCATGCAGTACTACCAGCAGAAGCAGGTGGAAGGCGTCGGCATCGAGGACATCTATCTGGGCAACGGCGTCTCCGAGCTGATCGTCATGGCCATGCAGGCGCTGCTCAACAACGGCGACGAGGTGCTGATCCCGGCCCCCGATTACCCGCTGTGGACCGCCGCCGTGGCCCTGTCCGGCGGCAAGCCGGTGCATTACCTGTGCGACGAACAGGCCGGCTGGTTCCCCGACATCGCCGACATGCGCGCCAAGATCACCCCGAACACCAAGGCGCTGGTGCTGATCAACCCGAACAACCCGACCGGCGCGGTCTACTCCAGAGAAGTACTGGAAGACATCGTCGAGCTGGCCCGCCAGCACAACCTGGTGCTGTTCTCCGACGAGATCTACGACAAGATCCTCTACGACGAAGCCCAGCACATCTGCACCGCCTCCCTGGCGCCGGACGTGCTCTGCCTGACCTTCAACGGCCTGTCCAAGTCCTACCGGGTCGCCGGCTTCCGCTCCGGATGGGTGGCCATCTCCGGGCCGAAACACCGCGCGCAGAGTTATATCGAAGGCATCGACATCCTCGCCAACATGCGCCTGTGCGCCAACGTGCCGAGCCAGCACGCGATCCAGACCGCCCTGGGCGGCTACCAGAGCATCAACGACCTGGTATTGCCACAAGGTCGCCTGCTGGAGCAGCGCAACCGCACCTGGGAGCTGCTCAACGACATTCCCGGGGTCAGCTGCGTCAAGCCGATGGGGGCGCTCTATGCCTTCCCGAAAATCGACCCCAAGGTCTGCCCGATCCACAACGACGAGAAATTCGTCCTCGACCTGCTGCTCTCCGAGAAGCTGTTGATCGTCCAGGGCACGGCCTTCAACTGGCCTTGGCCGGACCACTTCCGCGTGGTCACCCTGCCGCGGGTCGATGACCTGGAACAGGCCATCGGCCGCATCGGCAGCTTCCTCAAGGGCTACAGCCAGTAAGCGGAGATCGCCATGACCCAGGGCAAACGCTATCTGCTGACCGGCGCCAGTTCCGGCATCGGCGCTGCACTCGCCCGTGAGCTGGCGAGCAAAGGCTATGACCTGGCTCTGGCGGCGCGCCGCGAAGACAGCCTGCACCTGCTGGCGGCCGAACTGCAGGCGCGCTTCGGCCGCAAGGCAGTGGTCCTGCCACTGGACGTTACCGATTACCCGGCCTGCCAGGACGCCGTGGGCCTGGCGGCAAACGCCCTGGGCGGGCTGGACGGGCTTATCGCCAACGCCGGCATCGCCCTGAATAGCAAAGTCGGTGGCGGCCACTTCGAGCGCGCCAGGCTGACCCTGGAAACCAACCTGATCGGTACCATCGCCTGCCTGGATGCAGCGGCCGCGCTGTTTCGCCAGCAAGGCCATGGTCATCTGGTCGCCGTCGCCTCGGTCGCCGGCAAACGCGGCCTGCCCTATGCCGCGGCCTATTCGGCGAGCAAGGCAGGCCTGATCAGCTATATGCAGGCCACCCGCGCCGAACTGCAGGGCAAGGGCATAGACACCACCCTGCTGCTGCCTGGCTTTATCGATACGCCCCTCAACAGCGACCTGCTCAAGCGGCCCTTTCTCATCGATGTGCAGCGCGGAGCCACGCTGATCGCCCGGCATATCGACAAACGCCACAGTTGCGCCTACGTACCGGGCTGGCCCTGGGCGATTCTCGGCCGTCTGTTGCCACTATTACCCACCTCGATGATTGCCAAATTCTGATGGATCTACAAATCGACGATTTCTACAAGGATGCGGCAGCCGCCATGCTGCACCTCTATCAGGTCTTCCCGCGCAAAATGGCGCTTTACGTAGAAGACCTGATCGGCCGCGAGGAGCCGGATGAGTTCGGCCTGCCGAGCAAGCGCCATGAGAGCTGCTTGGGCACGCTGCTGTGGCTGGCCGAGGAAGGCTACCTGCGCTTCGACTCGACCATCGCCTACGACGCCCTCGATCAGGCGGTGCTTAGCGAAAAAGGCTTTCTGCGCCTGAGTCGCAGCGTGCCCCACGCCCTGCGCGAAGGTGAAGCACTGCCTCCAAGCGTGCGCCGGGTGCATGCCACCCTGGCCTTTCAACTGCGCGACGCGCTGAGCCAACAGCATGGCGAACGCCTCGCCCGCCTCACCCGTTTGCTCTTCGAGAGTAGCCTGAGCACCATAGACGACACAGTTTGAAATAGTCCCCCGGTTGAAGAGCCGGGGGGCGCGCCCTTATATAGCCAGCATTACGAGCCTGTCCTTTTCCGTGAGGAGTAGTTTCACACCATGATGCGCATTTTGCTGTTTCTGGCTACCAACCTGGCGGTGCTGATCATCGCCAGCATCACTCTCAAGCTACTGGGGGTAGACCGCTTCACTGGCCAAAACTACAGCAGTCTGCTGATCTTCTGCGCGGTATTCGGTTTCGCCGGCTCACTGATCTCACTGCTGCTGTCCAAGTGGATGGCGAAGATGAGCACCGGCACCGAGATCATCACCCAGCCGCGTACCCGCCACGAACAGTGGCTGCTGCAGACCGTCGAGGAACTGTCACGCAATGCCGGCATCAAGATGCCGGAGGTGGGGATCTTTCCCGCCTACGAATCCAACGCCTTTGCCACTGGCTGGAACAAGAACGATGCCCTGGTAGCGGTCAGCCAGGGCTTGCTGGAGCGCTTCTCGCCGGATGAGGTGAAAGCAGTGCTGGCCCACGAAATCGGCCACGTGGCCAACGGCGACATGGTCACCCTGGCGCTGATTCAGGGCGTGGTGAACACCTTCGTGATGTTCTTCGCGCGGATCTTCGGCAACTTCGTCGACAAGGCCATCCTGAAAAACGAAGGTAGCCACGGTATCGGTTACTTCGTCGCGACCATCTTCGCCGAGCTGGTACTGGGCATCCTGGCCAGCATCATCGTCATGTGGTTCTCGCGCAAACGCGAATTCAAGGCCGATGAAGCCGGCGCGCGCCTGGCTGGCACCGGAGCCATGATCGCCGCCCTGCAGCGCCTGCGTGCCGAACAGGGCGTGCCGGTGAACATGCCCGACAGCCTCACCGCCTTCGGCATCAACGGCGGCCTGAAAAACGGCCTGGCCGGCCTGCTGATGACCCATCCCCCGCTGGAAGACCGTATCGAAGCCCTGCGCCAGTTGCGCTAGTAACCCCCCATGAAACCATGAAAAAGGCGACCTTCGGGTCGCCTTTTTCTTGCCGCGCCACCCACCAACGCAGGCCGGCCCGGCGGCGCTCCGGTCTGAGCGCAACGACAGCCCGCCAGGTTTTGTGCCATGCCGATGAACCAGGGTGCACTGCCCACCCTACGGTTTGCAGATTACCCCTGAGCGCAGCGACGGCCAACCAGATCGGTGCGCGGAATTACCCGCGCCTGACCAACCGGTATACCACTTCATCCAGTGCCTGCAGATTGTGCTTGATGAACTTCCAGTTGCCCTGCAGCACATCCAGCCGCTCCAGCACCTCGACCTGCCAGCCGGCATCGAACAACTCGTGGACTTCGGCATCCGTAACCGCGAAGGGCGGGCCGTCCATCTGGCTCTGCTGGTAATCCAGGGTAATCAGCAGACCCCGGCATCCCGCCGGCAAAATGGCCCGCAGGTGGGCCACGTAGCGAACGCGCAGGTCCGCCGGCAAGGCGATCAATGCCGCCCGATCGTAGAGCGCCTGGCAATCGCCGAGCTGCTCCGCCGTCAGGGCGAAGAAATCGCCGCACCAGAGTTCCAGTGCTCCGGCGCGATAGACCTTGAATACGCCCTCCTGGCTGATCTCGGCGCTCAAGTCATGTTCCGCGAAGAAATCCTCGACCGCCTTCTGCGCCAGCTCGACACCCACTACCCGATAGCCCTGCCCCGCCAGCCAGACCAGATCCAGACTCTTGCCGCACAGCGGCACCAGCACCCGCGCACCCGGTTGCAGCGCGAGCGCCGAGCAGTGGCGCTGCAGATAGGGATTGACCTGATCCAGATGAAAACCGATCTGATCGCGTGCCCAGCGTGCCTGCCAGAATGCCTCGTCCACTCTTACCCCCAATAAATTCGATCAAATAGCTCAAAAATTTATACTGGAATTCGATAATACCAGCCACGAAGATAGCAACATCCTACTGCAGGAACCTAGCCCATGCTGCCTTCACTATTTATCTCCCACGGCTCGCCCATGCTCGCCCTTGAGCCCGGCGCCAGCGGTCCGGCCTTGGCCCGCCTGGCCGCAGAGCTGCCCAGACCACGGGCCATCCTGGTGGTGTCCGCCCACTGGGAAAGCACCGCGCTGCGCGTCACCGGCGCTGCCCAACCGGAAACCTGGCATGACTTTGGCGGCTTTCCCCCGGAGCTGTATCAGGTGCAATACCCGGCGCCCGGCAATCCGCAGTTCGCCGCAGACATCGTGCAACTGCTCGGTGCTGCCGGCTTCCCCGTACAACTCGACCCCGAACGCCCCTTCGATCACGGCGCCTGGGTGCCACTGTCATTCATGTACCCGACGGCCGATATCCCGGTCGTGCAGCTCTCGCTGCCCAGCCGCCAGGGCCCGCAATTGCAGACCCGCATCGGTCGCGCCCTGGCTGGCCTGCGCCAGCAAGACGTACTGCTGATCGGCTCCGGCAGCATCACCCACAACCTAGGCGAACTCAACTGGCATGCCGGCCCCGGGGTGATCGAGCCCTGGGCCCAGGACTTTCGCGACTGGATGGTGGACAAGCTTGCCGAGGACGACGAGGCGGCATTGCACGACTATCGTCAACGAGCCCCGGCGGCCGTACGCAACCACCCCAGCGACGAACATCTGTTACCGCTGTTCTTCGCCCGCGGCGCCGGCGGCCGGTTCAGGGTCGAGCACAGCGGCTTCACCCTCGGCGCCCTGGGCATGGATATCTACAGCTTTGCCTGATGAACCCGAGGCACGCGCCCAACCGCTGCATGATCCGGCGCCCCCACACCGAGTTTATCGATCACAGAACCCGAGCAATCTGTGCTTCAATCATCTGCATGACCCTGCCCTTGGAACCGTCGGCCACGAGGCACAGGTGTCACGCAGAAGGTGTGGACGATATGAACTCAATCAGGCTTGCAGCCATAGCACTTGTGGTAGTTGGAACCCTGGCGCTGATTTATGGTGGCTTCAGTTATACCAAGGACACCACCGCGGTCAAACTCGGTCCGCTCGAGCTTTCCGTGAAAGAGAAAGAAACGGTCAACGTCCCCATGTGGGCGGGGATTGCCGCCATAGTGGCCGGCGGTCTTATGCTCGTAGTTGGCAGCAAGAAGTCATAGCACTACTGTAGGCCTTGCCTGCCAGGTGGACGGATACAAAAAAAGCCCCGCATCTCAACAATGCGGGGCTTTTGGCTTAGCGCTTAACGCGAATCAATCTTCGCGATAACGACGCAGCTTGAGCGGCTTGCCAGCGACACGGGTGTCTTTCAGCTTGCTGAGCAAACGCTCCAGACCGTCTTCCGGCAGCTCGACCAGGCTGAAGCTCTCGCGTACCTGGATGCGACCGATGGCTTCGCGGACCAGGCCGCCCTCATTGAGGATGGCGCCCAGCAGGTTCTTCGCGGCAATACCGTCACGCGCGCCCAGCGCAGTCCGGCAACGGGCACGACCTTCGGCCAAAGGCACAGGCGCACGACGCTCACGGCTGTCACCGCGATCCGAACGCTCGCTACGCTCACGCGGCGAGCTGGTCGGCACCAGCGGTTGTTCGCGCTCGACTTCAGCCAGGGTCAGGGCCTGACCATTGGTGGCCTTGCGCAGCAGCGCAGCAGCCAGGGCACGCGGACTGCAACCGATTTCCGCGGTCAGACGGTCGAGCAGTTCGCCATGGCTGGCTTCGGCGTCGGCTACCAGCGGCGCCAGGCTCGAGGTCAGCTTCTTGATCCGCGCGTCCAGCACTTGCTGGCCGTCGGGCAGGCGTACTTCGCTGACTTTCTGCCCGGTGACACGCTCGATTACCTGCAGCATGCGGCGCTCGCGCGGCGTTACCAGCAACAGCGCGCGACCGGTACGACCGGCACGGCCGGTACGACCGATACGGTGTACATAGGATTCCGGGTCGTAGGGCATATCGACGTTCATCACGTGGGTGATGCGCGGCACGTCCAGACCACGGGCAGCGACGTCGGTGGCGACGACGATGTCCAGGCGACCATCTTTAAGGGACTCGATCACCCGCTCACGCTGGTTCTGGGCAATGTCGCCGTTCAAGGCGGCGGCCTTGTAGCCCCGGGCTTCGAGCACGGCGGCCAGATCCAGAGTGGCCTGCTTGGTACGCACGAAAGCGATCAGCGCATCGAACTCTTCGACTTCCAGCAGACGCAATACGGCGGCGTGCTTCTGGTCGGCGTGGACCAGCAAGTGAGCCTGCTCGATGGCGGTCACGGTCTGGGTCTTGGTTTCGATCCTGATATGTTTCGGCTCGCGCAGGTGCTTCTCGGCAATGGCGCGGATCGAATGCGGCAACGTGGCCGAGAACAGTACAGTCTGACGGGTCTCCGGCATGGCCTTGAAGATGACTTCCAGGTCGTCCATGAAGCCCAGCTTGAGCATTTCGTCCGCTTCATCGAGCACCAGGTGCTGGATGGTCGACAACACCTTCTCGTCGCGACGCAGGTGGTCGACCAGGCGACCCGGAGTGGCGACCACAACCTGCGCGCCATTACGGATGGCTTTCAGCTGCGGGCCCATGGGCGCGCCGCCGTAAACGGCGATGACGTTCAGCCCCGGCATTTGCTTGGCGTAGGTTTCGAAGGCAGTGGCGACCTGCAGGGCCAACTCGCGGGTCGGCGCGAGAATCAGCGCCTGCGGCTGACGCTTGCTGACGTCGATGCGGCTGAGGATCGGCAGGGCGAAGGCGGCGGTCTTGCCGGTGCCGGTCTGCGCCTGGCCGATCATGTCGTGGCCGGCGAGGATCACCGGAATTGCCTGCAACTGAATTGCCGAAGGCTCTTCGTAGCCGGTCGCGATCACCGCGGCGAGAATATTGGGATGAAGATCGAGTGCGGCGAAGCCGTCGAGTACTTGGGTCATGGGTCTGCCTCTAGTGCATCCGCAAAGACCCATGCTCCAAAGCTGCGCATGCCGTGTAAGACTCTAAAGTCACCCTGGCAGCCGTGTCGGCGGGGATTTGCGAAAACGTGGTTGTAAATGAATCGTCAAGGATAGTCCGCTACGCAGACTGACTGCCGAAGGTGACCTCCGGGCGAGTTATGTAACCTGAACGTGGTCATGAATTGACCGGCGCGCACTATACCGGAAAAGCTGGCAGTTGTGATGGTTTTCCCACAATTAAAACATCTGCACCGCCAAGCGGTCGCCCAGACCGGGATTGAACACAGGCATTCGATGCCCGCGACACAGGGCCATATGCAGACCGGCGACGTCCCGACGCCGCATTAACACTCAGAGGTTGTGAAAATATCGAGCGCCATAGCGAGGCCGTCTCCAGGCGTTCGTAGCGCAACGCCGCAGCGGGCGTTTGGAGGCGTTCGCAGAGGCGGCCGCAGTAGGCGGGAGTCTTTTCACTCGGCAGTTGCCAGTGCGACCCACCATGTGCGCTTTGCAACTGCCCTGCTATACCCTTTGCATGACATTTTCTGCGCAAGGATTTCTGCCATGACTCAAAGCACCAGCGGTCGCGTCAGCCGTGAGAAACGCGAGCGGATCATGCTGATCGGCCTGGATCGACCGACCAAGCGCAATGCCGTCGACCTGGATATGCTCAATGACCTGTGCATGGCCTATGGCGAGTTCGAACGCGACGACGAGGCGCGCGTGGCCCTGGTCTTCGCCCATGGCGAGCACTTCACCGCCGGGCTGGACCTGGCCAGCGTGGCCGCCAGCTTTGCCGCCGGCTGGCAGGTCCCCACCGGTGGCTGCGACCCCCTGGGCGTGTTCGGCGGCCCACGGGTGAGCAAGCCGGTGATAGTGGCGGCCCAGGGTTATTGCTTCACCATCGGCATCGAACTGATGCTCGCCTCGGACATCAACCTGTGCGCCAGCAACACCCGCTTTGCCCAGATGGAAGTGCAGCGCGGTATTTTTCCGTTCGGCGGCGCCACTCTGCGCATGCATCAGAGCGCCGGCTGGGGCAATGCCATGCGCTGGCTGCTCACTGGTGATGAATTCGATGCCCACGAAGCCTACCGCCTGGGCCTGGTGCAGGAAGTGCTGGCCAGCGAAGATCTGCTCCCCCGCGCACTCAAGCTGGCCGAGCGGATTGCCGCCCAGGCGCCGCTCGGCGTGCAGGCCACCCTGGCCTCGGCACGCCAGGCCGTGCACGAAGGCGAAGCCGCGGCGACGGCCAATCTGCATCCGACCGTGGCCCGCCTGATGGCCAGCGAAGATGCCCAGGAAGGCGTGCGTGCCATGCTCGAACGCCGCCCCGGCGACTTCAAGGGGCGCTGAGGACCGTCAACTGGCCGGGCGCAGCGCCTCGATCAGTGGCTGCAGGGAATACCCCAACTGCGGCGCCAGGGTCGCAGCCCTGGCTTGCAGATCGCCCAGATCAAGCCGTTGCTCGAGATCGGCCGGCACCAGCAGGATGACATTGCCCTCCTTCACCGGACATTCCCAGTAATGCCGATGGTAGAGACCGCGCAGCAGCGGTGCACCGAGCGGCTTGCCGTCGTTGCCGGCCCACTGGTTGATGATCAGCCAGCCACCCGGATTGAGCTGTTTCTGGCAGTCTTCCAGGAAGCGCCAGGCCAGGTGGCCGACACCGGGACCGTGGTCGGTATAGAGGTCGACGAAGATCAGGTCGGCATTTTCCGCGGTTTCCAGCAGATCGAGGGCGTCGCCGATGCGGATGGTCAGTCGCGGGTCGTCGTCCAGGCCGAGGTACTGCATGGCCAGGCGCGGCACCTCGGGGCGCAGCTCGATGGTTTCGACATCTTCCAGCGGCAGGAACCTGAGACAGGCCTGGGTCAGGTTGCCGGCACCGAGTCCGAGGAAGAGCGCACTCTCCGGCGCCGCGTGACACAAAGCGCCGAGCAGCATGGCGCGGGTGTAGTCGTACTCCAGCCAGCTCGGATCGGCGGTGAATACGCAGCTCTGCTCGATCGAGTCACCGAACTCGAGAAAGCGGTACTCGCCGATCTCGACCACACGGATTACGCCGAACGCGTCATGCACTTCGGCAAGCAGGACCTCTTCTTTCATCTCTTCCACCGGGGGTAAACCTGGCATTTATCGCTCTCCAGCCTGACAGCCCAGACCAGTCGCACCCGGGTTAAGGGGTCAATTGTCATTGAAGCGGGCGCGCCTGGTCACGTGATAATTCATCGCTGCACGCTTTGCCGGATCTTGCGTCAGACACAAACCAAGGCCTGTCAGACCACAACTTAGTATCGTCATGCAGCAGCTCTATCACGGCTATCGGCTTCAAGGCGCAGGCTGATCGGTTACCATGCCCGTCTGTTTATTAAATTCCTGACTAACAAACTGCCTGAAGCCGAGAATCGCCATGTCGCAAGCCTGGAGCCCCGAAAGCTGGAGAAGCAAGCCTATCCAGCAGCAGCCGCACTATCCCGATGCCGCCCACCTGGCCAAGGTCGAGCAGACCCTGGCCGGCTACCCGCCGCTGGTGTTCGCCGGCGAAGCCCGCGAGCTGCGCCGCCAGTTCGCCGAGGTGACCCAGGGCCGGGCCTTCCTGCTGCAGGGTGGCGACTGTGCCGAGAGCTTTGCCGAGTTCAGCGCGGCGAAGATCCGCGACACCTTCAAGGTGCTGCTGCAGATGGCCATCGTCATGACCTTTGCCGCCGGCTGCCCAGTGGTGAAAGTCGGGCGCATGGCCGGGCAGTTCGCCAAGCCGCGCTCGGCCAATGACGAGACCATCGGCGAGGTCACCCTGCCGGCCTACCGCGGCGATATCGTCAACGGCATCGGTTTCGACGAAAAGAGCCGGGTGCCGGATCCGGAGCGCCTGCTGCAGGCCTACCACCAGTCCACCGCCAGCCTGAACCTGCTGCGCGCCTTCGCCCAGGGCGGCTTCGCCGACCTGCACCAGGTGCACCAGTGGAACCTCGATTTCATCGCCAACTCGGCCCTGGCCGAGAAGTACAGCCACCTGGCCGACCGCATCGACGAGACCCTGGCGTTCATGCGTGCCTGTGGCATGGACACGTCGCCACAATTGCGCGAAACCAGCTTCTTCACTGCCCATGAGGCTCTGCTGCTCAACTACGAAGAGGCCTTCGTGCGCAGGGACAGCCTCACCGGCGGCGACTACGCCTGCTCGGCGCACATGCTCTGGATCGGCGACCGCACCCGTCAGCTGGGCGGTGCCCATGTCGAGTTCCTGCGCGGCGTCGGCAACCCCATCGGTGTCAAGGTCGGCCCGAGCATGGACCCGGACGAACTGATCCGCCTGATCGACATCCTCAACCCGGACAACGACCCGGGCCGCCTCAACCTGATCGTGCGCATGGGTGCGGACAAGGTCGAAGCCCATATGCCGCGTCTGGTGCGCAAGGTGCAGGGCGAAGGCAAGCAGGTGCTGTGGAGCTCCGACCCGATGCACGGCAACACCATCAAGGCCTCCAGCGGCTACAAGACCCGCGACTTCGCGCAGATCCTCGCCGAAGTGAAGCAGTTCTTCGCCGTACACCAGGCCGAGGGCAGCTACGCCGGCGGCATCCATATCGAGATGACCGGGCAGAACGTCACCGAATGCATCGGCGGCGCCCGACCGATCACCGAGGACGGCCTGTCGGATCGCTACCACACCCACTGCGACCCACGGATGAACGCCGACCAGTCGCTGGAACTGGCCTTCCTGATCGCCGAGACGCTCAAGCAGGTAAGACGCTAGGCGCGGCCAACGTAGAGCCTCTGTAGGAGCGGGGGGGACGCCCAGTGCCATGCCCGCGAAACGCCCCCCGCAAAAAGCATCGCGGGCATGGCCCGCTCCTACAGGTTATGAACGCAGGCCGCCCTACGCCGTCAGGCGCTCGCGCAGGCGACCCAACATACCCATCAGGCTCCCCACCTTCTCGCGTTCACGCGCCTCGCGCGGCACCTGCGCGAGGCGCGTGACCACCTGCGCCGGCTGGGCCCGCCACAGCTGCGCCTGCTCGGCGGCGGCCTGCAGGCCTTTCTCGAACAGGCCACGGCGAATCGGTTTGGGCAGGTAGCGGAAAATCTGCGCCTCGTTGATCAGTTTGAGCAGCGCCTGGGTGTCGCAGAACGGCGTCACCACCAGGGTAAGCAAGCGTGGATGGGCCTGGGCCAGGGTTTTCAGCAAGGGGGCGACTTCTTCGCCGGCCAGTTTCAGGTCACTGACCAGCAGATCCACCGACTGCGCATTGAGCACGGCCAGCGCCTCACCCAGGTTGCTCACGCGCGACAGGCGATGACCGCCGGCCATGCAAAAATCGCCGACCACGGCCAGGGTTTGCGGGTCCTCATCGAGCAGCAGCACATTGAGCGGTGCGGACAGCAGGCTGGCGCTCGGCAACACTGCCACCTGTGCCTGGCGCGCGGCGATTTCCGCGGCCTGGCGCAGGGTAAACGCCATTTCCTGCGGATCCCAGGGCTTGGTCAGGTAGCGGAAGATACCGCCACTGTTCAGCGCCTCCACCGCCGCATCCAGGTCGGAATAACCGGTAAGCAGGATGCGCAGGGTCTGTGGAGCGATCTCGCTGGCCTGGGCGAGCAGCTCGGCGCCGCTCATCTGCGGCATGCGCTGGTCGCTGACCAGAATATGCACCGTCTCGCTTTTCAGGCGCGCCAGGGCGCGGCGCGGATCGCTCTCGGTGAGTACCTCATATTGGCGGCGGAACTGCAGGGCCAGGCTGCGCAGAATGCGCTCTTCGTCGTCGACAAACAGGATGCGAATCGGTGCTGCTGTCATTTCAGGCGCTCCGTTGCAATGCGGCCGCTTGGGAACGCGGCAGGCGGATCAGGAATCGCGTACCGCGCCCCGGTTCGGAAGCCACGCGAATCAGGCCGCCATGATCCTGGATGATCTTGAAGCTGATCGACAGGCCCAGACCGGTGCCCTGGCCAACCGGCTTGGTGGTGAAGAAGGGATCGAAAATCCGCGCCAGCACCGCCGCAGGCATACCGCGGCCGCTGTCCTGTACCGAAACGAACACCGCCGTTTCCTCGGCCCAGGTCTTCACCCTGATCTGGCCGAAGCCCTCGATGGCCTGGGCGGCGTTGGTGAACAGGTTGAGCAACACCTGATTGATCTGCGACGGTGCGCAGGGAATGCGCGGCAACTCGCCGAGCTGCAGCACGGCCTCGGCCTTGTCCTTGATGCTGTTGCGGGCGATCACCAGGGCGCTGCGAATGCAGTCATTGAGATCCACTTCCTCGCTCATGGCGCGATCCAGACGGGCAAAGTCCTTGAGCCCGACCACCAGTTCGGCGATCTGCTGCAGACCATAGAGGGTGTCGTCGAACAGTTGATTGAGATCGTCGACCAGCATCTCCGGCGCGGCCTGCTCGCGAGCCTTGGCCGCGTTGTCCAGAGCCATGGCCAGGCGCGCTTCGGCGCAGTTCGGGTCAGCCAGGCAATCGGCCAGGGCGGCCTGTGCCTCGGCCAGCTCGAACAGCGGAGCGCTCAGCTCACGCAGCAGTTGCACGTTGTTCTTCACGTAGCCCAAGGGGGTGTTCAGCTCGTGGGCGACGCCGGCGACCATCTGCCCGAGCGAGGCCATCTTTTCCGACTGCACCAGTTGCGCCTGTGATTCCTTGAGATCGACCAGCGCCTTGCGCAGCACCGCATTGCGCTGGGCAATCCGCGCCTCCATGGCCTTGAGCAGATCGAGCACGGTGCCCAGGCCGCGGTACTGGCCCTGTGCATCGACCAGAATGAAGTCCTCGGTGATCGGATATTGCAACTGCCCGGTGATCTGCTTGGCCGCCTGCTCCAGGCCGGTGTCCAGACTGACGGTCAAGGGCGCCGGGTTCATCACCTCTTGCACCGGATGGCGACCACGCAGATCGCGGCCGAAGCGTTGCATGAAGATGTCCTGCAAGACGCTGCGGCTGACCAGCCCCAGCGGATAGCCCGCCGCATTGACAATCGGCAAGGACAGGAAAGCCTTGTGTTCCGGGGTCAACAAGCGATCCGCGACATCCGCGATGCTCATTTCCGGCGCCAGTGGCAAGACCGGTTTGAGCAGGCGCGCCAGAGCGCTGGTAGTGGTCATTGGCAGAGGTTCCCGGCAGATGGAAAGCCGCCATTCAATCAGCGTCAAGTTGCCATCATGTTACATCGCCGCACAATCTGCTGGAGCCACAGCAAAGCCCGTATGCCGCCTGACAGCCCGGCACACAAAGGGTATCGTAAGACTCAACTACCCGAGGAGCCGACCATGCCCTGGTATATCTGGCTGCTGATAGTGCTCGTTCTGGGCTCTATCGTGGCAGGCTTGATGGTACTGCTGAGAACCGCCAAACCTCTGCCGCTAACCGAAGAGCAACTGCAGAAAATCCGTGAACGTAAAATCGAGATGGAAGCCCAGGACGCCAAGGACGCTGATCAGCGCTAGCCTGCTGGCGGGACTAGTGGCGGGTTGTGCGCATTGGCAGCCCGCGTCTGCTGACAACTGCACGACACTGTTCGGCCAATTGCCGGAGGCCACTCAGGCCCATCAGGATGCGCAGTACCATCGTTTGCCCGGGTTTATCGGCCTGCGCAGCGATAGAGTCTTCGCCGCCATTGGCGCAAGCGCAGACAATCCGGCGCAACGCCGGCTGTGGCTGCAACACCTGGCTGCACGAGATGCCGAAGCCAGCCGGATCGAAATCGCCCAATTGCCGGCCAGCCAGCGCCGCGACTGGAGCAGCCCGGCCCGGCAAGAGGCCCTTGGCGCCTGCCGCGCCCGCCAGGTCGAACGCCTGAGCAGCGATCCCGAGAGGTTTGCCCGCGCGGTCGAGGCCGCGCAGGTGCCCGACGACTACCGTGCCTGGGCGCGTACCCTGGGCCTCTACCCGCTGTTCAAGCCGATCTTCCGGCGAGGCATTGCCGCCTGGCAGCAGGCGGCCGCCCAGGCCACCGCGCCTGAGGACAGCGCACACTGGCTAAGCTATCGGCCACTCCCCCTCCGCGTGGAGGCGCAGGGTATCGTGCTGGACGAAGATGGCCTGGGCCTGCCGCAGGCGGATGCCCAGCAACTCGATGTGCTGTTCGCCCGTCACGCCCCCTGGCTGAAAATTGCCCAAGCCGACCGCAATGACCGCATCGGCAGCCCGTATTACCGGCACGATGGCAGCCGGGATTTCAATCATCTGCATGCGCGTCTTTACCAGCACAGCAGCTGGAGTCAATTGAATGGCCGCTGGCACCTGCAACTGATCTACCAGCTCTGGTTCAGCCAGCGGCCCAAGCCCAGCGCTCTGGATCTGTACGGCGGCGAGCTGGACGGTTTGCTCTGGCGCGTCACCCTCGACCGACAGGGCAAGGCCCTGCTCTACGACAGCATCCACCCCTGTGGCTGCTGGCACAGTTTTTACCTGCCGGCCGACTCGCCCCTGCAACTGCGCCGGAACGGCGAAGAAGAAGCACGCCTGAGCCAACGCCTGGACTTCAATGGCGATACGCCGCCGACCCTGTGGTTGAGCGCCGGTGAACATCGCCTGCACTGGGTCGATGCCCGCCGCTCGCCCTACCCGGCGCTGAGCTACCAACGGGTGGCGCTCGACCGGCTACGCGGGCTGCCTCACCCGCAAGGCCGGCGCAGCCTGTACGCCCGCGACGGCCTGGTGCCCGGCAGCGAGCGCCTGGAACGCTGGCTGCTGTGGCCCTCCGGCGTCGCATCCCCAGGCGCCATGCGCCAGTGGGGCCGGCATGCCACGGCCTTTATCGGTCGCGCCCACTTCGACGACCCGCACTTGCTCGGACGCTATTTCCAGTAACCCCGCACGGCACGTTACCGCTAAACTGCCGCTCCCTCATAAGGAGCTTCCGTGCCACTACATCTGCGTCTGTTGCTACCAACCCTGGGCCTGGGCCTGGGTGCTGGCCTGGGGTTCATCCAACCTGCCGGCCTGGCTGCCGGCCTGCTGTTCATCGCCCTGCTGCTCGGTGCCGACAAGGCGCTGCCCGAGCGCCTGTGGTGGTGCCTCAGCCTGTTCGCCAGCATTGCCCTCGCTGCCCACCTGCTGCCGGGTTTCGCGCCCTGGTCATTGTCGATGCCACAGCAGATCAGCAGCGATGCGGCACCTTACGCCTTGCGCCTGTCATGGGACAAACTGCTGGTTGGCTTGACCTTGCTGGCCTGGTGGCTGGGCCAGCCCCACACCCGCGCGCCAAGACCACAACGGGCCTGGGCGGTGGCGCTGCTGACCCTGGCCGGCATCCCCCTGCTGGCCTTGGCTCTGGGTCTGGTTGGCTGGCAGCCGAAATGGCCGGAGGGCGTGTGGCTGTGGCTGGCGGTCAACCTGGGCGTGGCGGTCTTGGCCGAAGAGCTGCTGTTTCGTGGACTGCTGCAGACTCGCCTGATCGGCTGGCTGGGTATCTGGCCGGGAGTGCTGCTGACTGCCCTGCTGTTCGGCGCCGTGCACGCGCCCTTCAGCCCGTTATTTGCCGTGGTCGCGGGCGTAGCCGGATTGGGTTACGGCCTGATGTTTCACTACAGTGGCCGCCTGAGCCTGGCCATTGCCCTGCACGGCGCGGTCAATCTGTTGCACCTGCTGTTGTTGAGCTATCCGCTACGCCTGAGCTGACCGCGACCTGCACAGGAGTGAAGATTGCGGCCAATTGGCCATTGCGGCGTAACTGCTCGAACAGCCGGCCAAGCTGGGCCGCACTGATCGGCGCAGCCGGACGCATTACCACCTGATGCCGATAGCGTTGGTCGACGCGCTGGGAAATCAGCAACTGTCCGGCGTATTGCCGATGACGCTGGAGAAAATCGCTGACATAGGAACGCGTGGCCAGGGCGATATCCGCTCGCCCATGCAGCACCATGAGCAGGTTGCTGTCATGGGAGTAGGTCAGGGTCGCATCGAAGTTTTTCGCAAGGAATTGCGGATCGGCATTGAAGTCGGCGAAACCATAATGGTAGCCATTGAACAGCGCCAGACGCTTGCCCCTGAGCCGCTTGAAATAACCTTGCCCACGCCCCGGCGCGCTCCGTGCGACGAACACTTCGGCATCTTCCAGGCCCATGTCGACGACGCTGTGTGCAATATCCTGCCAGCCCCAGAGCGGGTTTTCGAACATCGACATGTCGATCCGTCCCGCCTCGAGATCCCGGTAACGCCTGGGAATGGAGGTAGGCCGCACGATGAAACGGAAATCGCTCTGCGCCCGATTAAGCGCATCGAGCAACTGCGGCAGCAAACCGGCATGCTGTGACTGCTCCGCCTTGAGCACATAAGGCGGAAAGAACGCGCCGCCAACGTGCACCATTTGCTGGGCTGCAAGCGGACCCGCAGCCAGCATCGCCGCGAACAGCGCACAACCCACGACCATCCTGCGCAGCAACCGCAACATAGGTCCCCCAAACATCCCCATTTGCACTCGAAAAACAGTCTGCCTGAGGAAAAGCTGACCGAACAGAACGTTTTCAGTCATTCAGCAGAGGCTCCGGCACCACCAGATGATAACGCTGCAGCAAGGCATCCAGCCGTCCATTATGGTTCAATTCCTGCAGCAGCGCGGCGAAGGTCTCTGGCCTCAGCGGTGACTGGATACGGAACAACGCATGGTGCTGGTAATACTGATCGACCCGCTGCGACACCAGCAAAGCCTTGCTGCGTTCGGGGTGACGACGCTGATAGTTCTGCAGATAGGAGCGGGTAATCACGGCGATATCCGCCCGATCGCGCATGAGCATCAGCAGGTTACTGTCATGCGAGTAGGTCAGCACCGCGGCAAAGTTCTCACGAAGGAATTGCTGATCCGCATTGAAACCGGCAAAGCCGTAGTGATAACCGTTGTAGAGCGCCAGCCGTTTGCCCTTGAGCTGTTCGAAATAGCCCTGGTCGCGTCCCGGCTCGGCGAGCGCGACATAGACTTCAGCATCTTCGATATGCAGATCCAAAGCGACATGCGCCGTGTTCTGCCACCCCCACCCCGGCGACTCGAACAGAATCAGATCGAAACGGCCACTCTCCAGGTCGCGGTAACGGCGGGTCACCGAGGTAGGCACCAACGTGAACTGATAGTCGCTCTGCACAGCATTCAGGGCCGCCAGCAACTCCGGCAGCACGCCCCCGGGCCTAGCGCGTTCCGGTTTAACCACATAAGGAGGGAAATGGTAGGCGCCGACCCGCACCTGCTCGCCCGCCACCAGCGGCAAGACGATCAACAGACCCAGCGCCATCAGCAGCCCCCTGAATATCACGCGCAAATCACCCACCTCGAAAACGACACCAGACCGCGAGCGGCTCCTTGTGTTGGCTGGACGGATATTCCATCACCGCGACAATGCTACCAAAAGGCCATTACCTGGCATTGAACGCTCAAACGTCTTTGAGTACCAGCGAAAGTGCCTGTTCGGCCAGTTGATCCAGGCTCATCGGCCCTTCGGGGCGGAACCAGGTATTGGTCCAACTCAAGGCCCCCGTGAGGAAACGTCGGAGAATGAATGGATCGGTCCTGAAATACCCCGCTGCCCTGGCCTCGCTCAGCACGTCCAGCCACAGTTGCTCATAGGTATCACGCAAGCCGAGGATAAATTGCTGACTGGGCTCCGACAGCGACCGCCACTCGTAGACCAGCACCGCCATGGCCTCGCCGGTGCCGCCCATGATCGACTGCAGCTCGCAGCGGATCAGCGCCAGCACCCGCTCACGCAAGGTGCTCGCCTCGGCCAGGGAAGCCTGCATCAAGGCGGTGTTGTAACGGATGGTCTCCTCCATCACCGAACGCAGGATCTCGTCCTTGCTCTTGAAGTGGTGAAAGATGCTGCCGGACTGAATACCCACGGCGCTGGCCAGATCGCGCACCGTGGTGCGCTCGTAACCCTTGCTGCGAAACAGGTGCGCCGCGGTTTGCAGCAGTTTGCCGCGGGCGCTTTCCGGGTCCGTCACCTGTCCGCTGGCCACCAGCTCATGCATTACCGCCTGGGCTTGTTGATCATCCACGTTAATTACTCTCCAACACTCTTATGACTCGGGCAAAGCCGCAGCAGACTGCAATTGCCCGCGCACCCGCAGCAGATTTGCCCAAGTGCTTGTCGTTATTGGTGAAATTTATGCTGCACAGACCACCCAAGCAAGCGCTTGGGCGCACTTTCCCAGAGAAAATTTACACAGGGGCTTTCAAACCAAGCGCTTGCTTGGTAGTGTTTGAATCACTCAATTTATGTGCTGCGGATCCTTGCAATGACTAAAACCGTACGCATCGGCTGTGCCTCCGCCTTCTGGGGCGACACCTCCACCGCCGCCGCTCAGTTGGTACAGGGTTGTGAACTGGATTACCTGGTGTTCGACTACCTGGCCGAAGTGACCATGTCGATCATGGCCGGCGCCAGGATGAAAAATCCGGATGCCGGCTACGCCAGCGACTTCGTCGAGGTACTGACTCCGCTGCTACAGGACATCGCCGCCAAGCGTATCCGTGTCATCAGCAATGCCGGTGGGGTCAACCCCAGCGCCTGCGCAGCCGCGTTGGCGGCGGCCTGCGCACAGGCTGGCGTGCAACTGAAGATCGCCGTGCTGCACGGCGACAACCTGCAGCCCCAGCTCGCTGAACTGGGTAAAGCCGGCGTGGTGGAAATGTTCAGCGGTGCGGCGCTGCCACCGTTCTGCGTCTCGGTGAACGCCTACCTGGGCGCGCCGGGCATTGCCTCCGCGCTGAAACACGGCGCGGATATCGTGATCACCGGCCGGGTGGTCGACAGCGCAGTGGTCAGCGCCGCCCTGGTGCATGAGTTCGGCTGGGCCTGGAGCGACTACGACCGCCTGGCCCAGGCGGCGCTGGCCGGGCATATCATCGAATGCGGCGCGCAGTGCACCGGCGGCAACTTCACCGACTGGGAAAGCGTGCCGGACTACGAACATATCGGCTTCCCGGTGGTGGAAGTCGCGGCTGACGGCAGCTTTGTGGTGAGCAAACCGGAGGGCTCCGGAGGCCTGGTCACGCCCTTCACCGTCGGCGAGCAGATGCTCTATGAAATTGGCGACCCGCGGGCCTATCTTCTGCCCGATGTGGTCTGCGATTTCACCCGGGTCACGCTTATCCAGGCCGGCGATAACCGGGTCGAACTCAGCGGCGCGCGCGGCCTGCCGCCCACCGGGCAGTACAAGGTCAGCGCCACCTACCCCGACGGTTTTCGTTGCACCGCCAGTTGCCTGATGGCCGGGATCGACGCCCATAAGAAGGCGCAACGGGTCAGTCAGGCGATCATCGCCAAGACCGAGGAGCTGTTCGCCGCACGCGGCTGGGGGCCGTATAAAGAGGTGAACATCGAGCTGCTCGGTGCCGAGGCGACCTACGGCCCCCATGGCCTGCGCGCGGACACCCGTGAAGTGGTGATCAAGATCGCCGTGCGTCATGCGAAGAAAGAAGCGCTTGTCCTGTTCTCCCGCGAGATTGCCCAGGCCGCCACCGGCATGGCGCCGGGCTTGACCGGCATTGTTGGCGGCCGCCCGACGGTTTACCCGGTGATCCGCCTGTTCTCCTTCCTCGCCGATAAAAGCCATTGCACGCTGGACGTGGAGTTGGATTACGAACGCCATCCGGTCACCCTGCCGCAACTCGCTGCCTTCGAGCCGAGCCAAGTCGGCGCCGACCTGCCCGCGCCGAGTACAGAGGGGCAAGCCAATGCCGCGGTACCGCTGATCAAGCTGGCCGTGGCCCGCTCCGGCGACAAGGGCAACCACAGCAATATCGGCGTTATGGCCAGAGCACCGGAATACCTGCCCTGGATTGCCGCCGCGCTCAGCGAAGCGGCCGTTGCCGAATGGATGCGGCACACCCTCGACCCGCAGAACGGCAAGGTCAGTCGCTGGTATCTACCGGGCAGTCATAGCCTGAATTTTCTGCTAGAAAACGCCCTCGGCGGTGGCGGCGTCGCCAGCCTGCGCATCGACCCGCAAGGCAAGGCGTTCGCCCAGCAGTTACTGGAATTCCCGGTGCCGGTACCCCAGGCGCTGGCGGCTAGCCTCGAACAAGGACAATAACGATGAGCTACGACTCGATCTTCAAACCTGGCCTGTTCAGCGGCCAGACCATTGTGATCACCGGCGGCGGCAGCGGCATCGGTCGTTGCAGCGCCCATGAACTGGCCGCCCTGGGCGCCCATGTGGTGCTGGTCGGACGCAAGCTGGACAAGCTGCAGACCACCTGCGAGGAAATCCGCGAGGACGGCGGCAGCGCCAGCCTGCAGGTCTGCGACATCCGCGACGAGGAGTCGGTCAAGGCCATGGTCAAGGCGGTGGTCGAGGAGCGTGGACAGATCCATCACTTGGTCAACAACGCTGGCGGCCAATACCCCTCGCCGCTCGCCTCGATCAACCAGAAAGGCTTCGAGACCGTGGTGCGCACCAACCTGGTCGGTGGCTTTCTGGTCGCCCGCGAGGTGTTCAACCAGAGCATGAGCAAGACCGGCGGCAGCATCGTCAATATGCTCGCCGACATGTGGGGCGGCATGCCCGGCATGGGTCATTCCGGAGCGGCGCGCGCCGGTATGGAGAACTTCACTAAAACCGCCGCCGTCGAATGGGGCTATGCCGGGGTGCGGGTCAATGCCGTGGCACCGGGCTGGATCGCCTCCAGCGGCATGGACACCTACGAAGGCGCGTTCAAGGCGGTGATCCCGACCCTGCGCGAGCATGTACCGCTGAAACGCATCGGCAGCGAGTCGGAAGTTTCGGCGGCCATCGTCTTTCTGCTGTCGCCGGGCGCCGCCTTTATCAGCGGCACCACGGTGCGCATCGACGGCGCCGCCAGCCAGGGTAACCGCGCTTTCCCGCTGTTCAAGGCCAAAGCGGGGCAGAGTCAGGCCTACAACGGCTTCCATCGGGCCTATCTGCCCGACGTATTGAAAGAGCAAGAGGAATAAAGCGATGCCGCTGATCCAGTCCGATATCGACGTGCATGGTGCAGACTTCGCCGACAACCGCGCCGCCATGCTCGCCGCAGTGACCAGCTTTCGCGAGATCGAACGGAACTGCCTGAACAAGGCGCAGGCGGCCAAGGCCAAGTTCGAGAAACGCGGCCAGTTGCTGCCGCGCGAACGCCTGAACCTGCTGCTCGACCCCGGAGCGCCCTTTCTCGAACTCTGTTCCCTGGCCGGCTACAAGCTGCACGACGACAAGGACGGCAGCCAGGCCGGCGGCGGCATTATTTCCGGCATCGGCTATATCGCCGGGGTGCGTTGCCTGGTCAGCGCCAGCAACAGCGCGATCAAGGGCGGCACCATTTCCCCGACCGGCCTGAAGAAAACCCTGCGCCTGCAGCAGATCGCCTTCGAGAACAAACTGCCGCTGGTGGCGCTGACCGAGAGCGGCGGCGCCAACCTCAACTATGCCGCGGAGATTTTCGTCGAGGGCGCGCGCGGGTTCGCCAATCAGGCGCGCATGTCGGCCATGGGCCTGCCGCAGATCACCGTGGTGCACGGCTCCAGCACCGCCGGCGGGGCTTATCAGCCTGGGCTGTCGGACTATGTGGTGGTAGTGCGCGGCAAGGCCAAGCTGTTCCTCGCCGGCCCGCCGCTGCTGAAAGCCGCCACTGGCGAGATCGCCACCGATGAGCAACTGGGCGGCGCCGAGATGCACGCCCAAGTCGCCGGCACCGCCGAATACCTGGCGGAAAATGACGCCGATGGCGTGCGCATCGCCCGCGAGATCGTCGCCATGCTGCCGTGGAATGCGCAACTGCCGGCGCGCCCTGCCAAGGTCTACAACGAGCCGCTGTATCCGGTCGAAGAGCTGCTCGGCCTGGTGCCGGCCGATGCCAAAAAGCCCTATGACGTGCGCGAGATCATCGCTCGCATCGCCGACGGCTCGGTGTTTCTCGACTTCAAGAACGAGTTCGACAACCAGACCGTCTGCGGCCACTTGCAGATCGAAGGCCAGCCCTGCGGCTTTATCGGCAACAACGGCCCGATCACCCCGCAGGGTGCGGCCAAGGCGGCGCAATTTATTCAGCTGTGCGAGCAGAGCAACACGCCGATCCTGTTCTTCCACAACACCACCGGCTTTATGGTCGGCACGGAAGCCGAGCAGGCAGGCGTGATCAAGCACGGCTCGAAGATGATCCAGGCGGTGGCCAACGCCACGGTGCCCAAGCTGACCATAGTGGTCGGTGGCTCCTACGGTGCCGGCAACTACGCCATGTGCGGTCGCGGCCTCGACCCGCGCTTTATCTTCGCCTGGCCCAACAGCAAGACCGCCGTGATGGGCGGTGCCCAGGCCGGCAAGGTGCTGCGCATCGTCACCGAGGAAAAACACCTGAAGGAAGGCAAAGAAGCCGAGCCGAAGATGCTCGACATGCTCGAACAGGTCACCGCGCAGAAACTCGACAGCCAGTCCACCGCGCTCTACGGCACCGCCAGCCTGTGGGACGACGGCCTGATCGACCCGCGCGACACGCGCAAGCTGCTTGGCTACCTGCTGGATATCTGCGCCGAGGCCGCCGTGCGCCCTCTTAAACCCAACAGTTTCGGCGTAGCGCGATTCTGAACGTAGGGTGCGCCATGCGCACCACATCCACTGATCTGGTGCGCACAGCCTAGGCGGCCCCGCACCCCCTACAAGGAAAATAAAAATGATCTTCACCCAGGAACACGAAGAACTGCGCCGCACGGTCAGTAATTTTGTCGATCGGGAAATCAACCCGCACGTTGAGCAATGGGAAAAGGAAGGCCGCTTTCCGATCCACGACATCTTCAAGAAAGCCGGCGATCTTGGCCTGCTCGGCATTTCCAAGCCGGAGAAATTCGGCGGCATGGGCCTCGATTACAGCTATTCGATAGTCGCCGCCGAAGAGTTCGGCACCATTCATTGCGGCGGCATCCCGATGTCGATCGGCGTGCAGACCGACATGTGCACCCCGGCCCTGGCCCGTTTCGGCTCCGATGAGCTGCGCGAGCAGTTTCTCCGCCCCGCCATCACTGGCGAGATGGTCGGCTGTATCGGCGTCTCCGAAGTCGGCGCCGGCTCCGATGTAGCGGGTTTGAAGACCACCGCCAGGAAAGACGGCGACGACTATGTGATCAACGGCAGCAAGATGTGGATCACCAACTCGCCATCGGCGGATTTTATCTGCCTGCTGGCCAACACTTCCGATGACAAGCCCCACGTCAACAAGTCGCTGATCATGCTGCCGATGAACACCCCCGGCATCAGCGTCAGCCCGCACCTGGACAAGCTCGGCATGCGCAGCTCGGAAACCGCCCAGGTGTTCTTCGACGATGTGCGTGTGCCGCAGCGCTACCGCATCGGCCACGAAGGCGCCGGTTTCATGATGCAGATGTTGCAGTTCCAGGAAGAGCGCCTGTTCGGAGCGGCCAATATGATCAAGGGCCTGGAGCACTGCATCGAGGCCACCATCGCCTACTGCAAGGAGCGCAAGACCTTCGGCAACGCACTGATCGACAACCAGGTCATCCACTTCCGCATGGCCGAGCTGCAGACCGAAGTCGAGTGCCTGCGCGCCCTGGTCTACCAGGCCACCGAGCAGTACGTGCGCGGCCGCGATGTGACCAACCTGGCGTCCATGGCCAAGCTCAAGGCCGGCCGGCTCGGCCGCGAAGTCACCGACAGCTGCCTGCAGTACTGGGGCGGCATGGGCTACATGTGGGACAACCCGGTTTCCCGCGCCTACCGCGATGTGCGCCTGGTGAGCATCGGCGGCGGTGCCGACGAAATCATGCTGGGCATTATCTGCAAGCTGATGGGCATTCTGCCGGGGAAAAAGAAAGGCTAAGAGCGGAAACACCGTAGGGTGGATGTCGTTTTTTACATCCACCATGGCACCGCTCGGTGGATCGATGAAGCGCGGCCCGTGATCAGCAGCGTTGCGCATCCCAGAGCCGTAGGGTGGAAAACTGCGAAGCATTTTCCACCAAGCCATTTCGCCGAAGAACCACGGTGGACAAGCTGCGCGTTGTCCACCCTACGCTTGATCAGGAACTTATGATGGCCACGCTACCCAACTGCGAAACCCTGCTGCTAAGCCTCGAGGCCGGCGTGCTGAACGTCACCCTCAATCGCCCGGACAGCCGCAATGCCATGAGCCTGGCCATGGTCGGCGAGCTGCGCGCGGTGCTGGCTGCCGTGCATGGCGAGCTGAGCGTGCGCGCCATCGTGTTGCGCGGCGCCGGCGGACACTTCTGCGCCGGTGGCGATATCAAGGATATGGCCAGCGCCCGCGCACGCTCTCAAGGTGAGGGGAGCGCCGAGGCCTATCGTGCGCTTAACCGCGCCTTCGGCAGCCTGCTGGAAGAAGCCCAGCACACGTCGCAGGTGCTGATCACCGTGCTGCAAGGCGCGGTGCTCGGCGGCGGTTTCGGCCTGGCTTGCGTCTCCGATATCGCCATCGCCCGGCAAGACGCCAGGTTCGGTCTGCCGGAAACCACCTTGGGCATTCTGCCGGCGCAGATCGCGCCCTTTGTGGTGGGGCGTATCGGCCTGACCCAGACCCGCCGCCTGGCCCTCACCGCCGCGCGCTTCGACGGTGTCGAGGCCGAACGCCTGGGACTGGTGCATTTCAGCGAGCCGGACGACGCTGCCATCGAAACGCGCTTGCAGCAGGTACTCGGCCAGATACGCCAGTGCGCGCCCCAGGCCAATGCTCAGACCAAGGCCCTGCTGCTGGCCACGCAAAGCCAGGCGCTCGATTCCTTACTGGATAGCGCCGCCGAACAGTTCGCCGCAGCGGTGACGGGAGCCGAAGGCGTCGAAGGCACCCTGGCCTTTATGCAGAAACGCGCGCCCAAGTGGGCCAAATGATGGATCGGATGGACTGACATTACCGACCGTAGCCCGGATGCAATCCGGGGCCGCTCTCAAAGATGATCCCCCGGATTGCATCCGGGCTACGCAAAGCAGGAGCATCGAATGCCCGCCTTTAACAAAATCCTGATCGCCAACCGCGGCGAAATCGCCTGCCGGGTGATGCGCACCGCCCAGACCCTGGGCTACCGCACGGTGGCGGTCTACTCCGAGGCCGATGCCGACGCGCGCCATGTGCACCTGGCCGACCAGGCCGTCTGCATCGGCCCGGCCCAGGTCAACCAGTCCTATCTGGTTATCGCCAACATCATCGCAGCGGCGCAGAAGACCGGCGCCGACGCCATCCACCCCGGCTATGGCTTCCTTTCGGAGAACGCCGAGTTCGCCCGCGCCTGCGAAGCGGCCGGCATCGTGTTTATCGGCCCGACCGTGGAGGCCATCCACCTGATGGGCAGCAAACGCCTGTCGAAGATCGCCATGCTCAAGGCCGGCGTGCCTTGCATCCCCGGTTACGAGGGCGCCGAGCAGGACGACGAAACCCTCAGCCGCGAGGCCCAGCGCATCGGCTTCCCGCTGATGATCAAGGCCAGCGCCGGCGGCGGTGGCCGCGGCATGCGGCAGGTAGCAGAGGCCGGCGAACTGTTGGCGCAGATCCGCACCGCCCGCTCGGAGGCGCAGAACGCCTTCGGCTCCGGCGAGCTGATATTGGAACGGGCGGTGATCCAGCCGCGCCACGTGGAAATTCAGGTGTTCGGCGACCAGCTCGGCAATATCGTTTATCTGGGCGAACGCGACTGCTCGGTGCAGCGTCGTCACCAGAAGGTCGTCGAAGAAGCGCCCTGCCCGCTGATGACCCCAGAGCTGCGCCAGGCCATGGGCGAGGCAGCGGTCAAGGCGGCCGCCTCGGTCGACTATGTCGGCGCCGGCACCGTGGAGTTCCTGCTGGATCGCAGCGGCGAATTCTTCTTTCTGGAAATGAACACCCGCCTGCAAGTCGAACACCCGGTCACCGAGTTGATCACCGGGCAGGACTTGGTGGCCTGGCAGATCCGCGCCGCCGAAGGCCAACCGCTACCCCTCAAGCAGGAGGACATCCGCCTGACGGGCCATGCCATGGAAGTGCGCCTGTATGCCGAAGATTCGGCGCACAACTTCCTGCCGCAGACCGGCCGCGTGCTGCGCTGGGAGCCAGCACTACTCGACGGTATCCGTATCGACCACGGTTTGCTCGAAGGCCAGGTTATCAGCCCGTTCTACGACCCCATGCTGGCCAAGGTCATCGCCTATGGTGCGACCCGCGAGGAAGCCCGGCGCAAGCTGCTGCGCGCGGTAGAGGATTGCGTGCTGCTGGGCGTCAACGGTAACCAGCGCTTTCTCGCCAATCTGCTGCGGCACCCCGAGTTCGCCGCCGGTAACGCCACCACGGCCTTTATCGCCGAGCATTTCGCCGCCGACCCGAGCCTGAGTCCGCAGCCGCCGGCCGCTAGCGAACTGGCGCTGGCCGCCGCCCTGTTCTACCAGCAATCGGCCAATGCCCGCGCCCACCAGAGCGGCCTGGCCGGCTGGCGCAACGCCGGCAACGCGCCCTGGCGTTTTGTCCTGGAACAAGACGAGCAGCAGCATTGCGTCGAGCTGGATGTGCTGGCGGACGGCGCCCAACCCAGCCTGCTGGCCAGGGTCGGCGAGCAGTCGATCAGCCTCAAGCTGCTGGTTTGCGACGGCCGCTGGGCAAGCCTGCAGCTGGACGGCATTCGCTCGCGCCTGGCCTATCATTTGGAAGGTGGCAAGCTCTGGCTGTATGGCCATAACGGCAATCTGGCGTTCACTGACATTACCCACCAGCCGGTCAGCAGCGCCGCAGGGGCAGGTTCCGGCAGCATCAAGGCGCCGATGGACGGGGCGATTGTCGAGGTGCTGGTGGAGGAAGGCAGCCAGGTCAGCAAGGGCCAACTGTTGCTGGTGCTGGAAGCGATGAAAATGGAGCATCCGCTCAAAGCCGGCATCGACGGCGTGGTCCGCCGGGTTGGCGTAAGCCAGGGCGACCAGGTGAAAAACCGCCAGCTATTGGTGGAAATCGAAGCCGCCGCGCCCTGATCCCGTAGGGTGCGCCATGCGCACCACTGATCGCCCACGGTGCGCACGGCCTAGGCGGCCCCGCACCCCCTACGCAATGCACGAGGAGCCTCACCATGTCACTGCAAGGCAAAACCCTGTTCATCACCGGCGCCAGCCGTGGCATCGGTCGCGAAATCGCCCTGCGCGCGGCCCGCGACGGCGCCAATATCGTCATCGCGGCGAAAAGTGCCGAGCCTCACGCCAAGCTGCCGGGCACCATCCATTCGGTGGCCGCCGAGGTCGAAGCCGCCGGCGGCAAGGCCCTGGCCCTGCAACTGGATGTGCGCGACGAGGTGGCGGTAAAGGCTGCCATGGCCCGGGCAGCCGAGCACTTCGGCGGCATCGATGGGCTGATCAACAACGCCGGTGCGATCAAGCTGGTGGGGGTGGAAAAACTCGAACCCAAGCGCTTCGACCTGATGTTCCAGATCAACACCCGCGCGGTGATGGTCTGCAGCCAGGCCGCGCTGCCTTATCTGAAAAAGAGCGCCGGCGGCCACATCCTCAACCTGTCGCCACCACTGAATATGGCCAGCAAGTGGTTCGCCCAGCACGGGCCCTACACCGTGACCAAGTACGGCATGAGCATGCTGACCCTGGGCATGAACGAGGAATTCAACAAGTACGGCATCAGCGTCAATTCACTGTGGCCCAAGACCATGATCGCCACCGCTGCCATCGAGTTCGAGCTGGGCAGCCGCGACGCCTTCAAGCGCGCACGCACCCCGGCGATCATGGCCGACGCCGCCCACGCCATCCTCAGCAGCACGGGCCGCAGCATCAGCGGGCGCCTGCTGATCGACGAAGAGATTCTGCGCGAACAGGGCCAGAGCGAGTTCGAGCAGTACCGTTTCGATCCCGACGGTGGCACGCTGATCCCTGATCTGTTTATCGACTGAGAAGCTGCAAGAAAACTCCCGCCAACCGCGACCGCCTCCTCGCGCGCCTTGGCCCAGACACCTGGAGACGGCCTCACGACGGCGCTCGTGAACAGCGGATCGGCAACCTGTGCCACTGGCGGGTGGATGTGCGGATCGCGACAAGGGTCGCGATGGGCAGCCTGCTCGAGGCGCTTTCAGGCGATCGACAATGACGGCCAGGATCTGCCGATTTGCTTGCCGCGCTTGCAGCGCAACCAGAGCGCGGAGCAATCCAGGCGCACTGATATTGCGTTCAAGCCGCGCGAGCGCAGCATGCGGCTATCGCTTGAACTCGAATTGCAGCTCGGCACCTTCCAGCGAATTCCAATAGTCATCACCCCGCTCATTGGTGATCAGCTTGCCATTGAGCTGAAAGGGACTTTCTGATGTCTCTTCTGCCCGGAACAGCGGGGGTAGCAAGGCCGGCGACGGCAATTCGTCAGGGGCGACGAGCACCTGCAATGTCTCAAACAGATCCGGCGGCAAGCTCAAGTCCAAGTCAGTCTTGAGCGCAGGGACAGCAACACTGTCTTTGGCCACCGGCTTGTTCACAACGGCAGGTTTCGGGACGGGTCGAACAGGCTCGCTTAGCGGCTTGGTTACCAGTTTGGGGGCGGGAACGGGCGCTACTTCTGCAGCAGGCGTTGGCACGACGGATACGGGGGGGTCAGCCGGCTCGTCCGGCACAGCGGTCGTTGACTCCTGGTTGTCACACGCATTCAACGCCAGTAGAGCCAGAAGCAGAATCAAGAACCGGAAGCTGATCATCAACAAGCACAATCACAGTATGGGGGGAGCACTATGCTCCCTCCTCGCCCGCCATCTAGCAAGCCTACTCTGCATATGCTGACAAGATCACCCAGGCAAAGCCGAGGTCAGCCGCCACCCGTGCTGGCAACACCGCATCGCGCGCATGCCAATGGCCTGGATTGCCCGCGCGCGCGCCCTTGCCCTCTTCCCCTGCTTGCCGGCTGGCGAGTGTCCGGTTACTGGCAGGCGGAAACACAAAAGGCTTACGCAACGCGAAAGCCTTTGTGCATCCAAGAATTCACGGCTGAATAAATGGGCGTCCCCCGCGCCTGGCAGGCCGTGAAAAGTGGGGGAGTTTAGTGAGCTAAATGGCCCCGCTTTTCACGTAGGCGTAACGCCGCAGCGGGCGTCTGGAGGCGGCCGCAGTAGGCGAGAGTTTTTCACAGATGCTCACTCCTTGTCGAGATCCACCAAGGGTTGCTCGCGCACTTCGGTTGCCCGCCCGGCCTGGATGGCTTCGATGCGCTTGCGTGCATCATCCACGGCGGCACGGTCGGCGAGCAGCTCGTAGTCGACGCGAAAATGTCGCTGCTGGCCGGGTTCGATGGTCGGGACCAGGCCCAGCGGACGCTGGTAGCGGCGGTTGTAGGAAAAACTGGTACCCGGTTCCAACCCGGTGACATAGCCCTGTTTCTCGGTATCGGTGTTCTTCCACAGCGAGAACACCGGCAGCTCGTAGGTGTTGAAGCCGACCGCGATACCCAGCTCACCGGCACGGTTGTGCAACATGGCAAGGGTTTCGCCCTTGGCGTCGGCGTAGGGCACCACGTTGTAGACGGTTTCGTCGTAATCGGCGGTCGGACCGCGGTAGGTCTGCCAGTCGACCAGGTCAACCTTGGCCTTGTCGTTGAACGGCGAGACCTGTTTCACCGGTGCGACGAACTTGGCGCCCTGTTCCAGCAGCGGCGTGCCGAAGTTGGTGTGGTACAGCGCCTGGTATTCCTTGGGGTAGTCGCCATTGTTGGTCAGCGTATCGTGCAGCGAGAAACCAGCGCGGCCGGGTGTTGTGGAGAGTTCCGTGACGATCGAGAAATCGACCTTCTTGAAGGCTTTCTCCTGCAGGTCACCGCGCAGGCGGATCGCGTAGGGCGGCTTTTCGTCGATCTGCAGCACCACTCGGGATGCCGGGATATTCGCGGCGCGGCCGTGCAGCGTCAGCAGCTCGCCATTGTCCATGCCGGGGTGACCGACCCACTCGTAACCGCAGCGGGTGACCAGTTCATTGAAGCCCTCCAGCCAACCCAGCCCACCGCGGCCGCCGAGTTCGATAAAGGCCGGGTTGACCACCTCGTCCACCGGCGAATCCCAGCCCAGGCGCACGTCACCGGCCACCGCCTGGAGCACGTTCATGCCACGGGTGGGGATGACCGTCATCGTCATCGTGCCATTGTCGATCTCGATCAGGCTGACGCCTTCCTGACGGCCGCCGTGCAAGGTGCGCAGGCTCACAGAAAACGCTGGGTCGGCCTTGATGCCGAGCTCTTCGCTGGTAACGCGCCAATTCTGCGCGGGCGTGTCCTGGTCGATCAACACCTGCTCCCAGGCCTGGGCGGAGGTGGTCAGGCAGATGCCGAGGCCACAGAGAAGCTGCAAACGGGTCATGGGAAATCCTTTGTTGTTATTGGTCGTCAGTTGAATTTAGCTGAATCGATTCAGCAAACAAGTTAAAACAACCGAGAATCGAGCAATACCGAAGAAAAGATGAAAAATGTGCGCGAAAAGCGCCCCGGACAGACCGCTCGCTCCCTTGCCCAGCGCCGAAGCGGCAACCCATGCAGGCAACCACAAAGCCCGCATCCGCAGCCCGGCCAAGCTGACGGCTTGGGCAGAAACGAAAAAAGGCTTACGCGATGCGCAAGCCTTCTTGATATGGCGTCCCCTGCTGGAATCGAACCAGCATCTAGCCCTTAGGAGGGGCTTGTTCTATCCCTTGAACTAAGGGGACTCGGTAACTCTGCTTGTAACCCTGCTCGGCAATGCTGCCGACCGGGCCGCATGTTAACCAGCCTCGGCCGATTTGTCATGTCACCGCCATCAAGCCGTGGCCATACTCCATATCGACCGTCCAGGAGATCACCATGACCCAGCCAGCATCCAGGCATGTGCCGGATTCACCATTTGCCCACTTCATCCTGCGCCCCGCCTGCCCCGGCGACGCCCAGGCGCTGAGCGCGTTATTGCAGCAACTGGCGCCGAACGAAGCACGCCCCGACCCCAAACTGCTGGCCCTGCGCCTGAGCGAGCCCGCGCCGAACCGCGTGGTACTGGTGGCCGAGCGCGACGGCAAACTGCTCGGCACCTGCACGCTCAACCTGATCGACCACCTGGCGCACAACTTCGCCCGCTCGGCAATTCTCGAGGATGTGGTCGTGGATGCCGACGCCCGAGGCCTGGGTATCGGCCAGGCCTTGATCGGCAAGGCCGCCGAACGCGCCCGCGCCTTGGGCTGTTACAAGCTGGCGCTGTCGAGCAACCAGAGCCGCGAGGCAGCCCATCGTTTCTACGAAGGCCTGGGTTTCAAGCCCCATGGCATCAGCCTGGCCCTGGCACTGGACTGAGGCAGGCGTATCGGCAGGGCCTTTCGCGGCCAAGGCCCCTCCTACGTGGACCGCGGTGTTCTTGTGGGAGGGGACTTGTGCGTGAATATGTGACGGGGCCTGCTAAAGCACCGCAGGTGGACAACCTTCGCGTTGTCCACCTCGCGTCAGACGCAACCCCGGACGGCTAACGCTTAGGCGAACAGCCCCAGGGTGTGCAGAAACACTACCAGAATGCCTACCGGCGTTACCCAGCGCAGCAGTTGCCACCACAGTTTGAACAGCTGCGGCTGATCGATGCCCAGTGCGTCCTGCACGGTTGTGCGGCTCAACGCCCAGCCGGTGAACAGTACCGTCCCCAGCCCGCCGAGTGGCATCATCAGGTTGGTGGTCAGGTAGTCCAGGCTGTCGAAGAAGGTCTTGCCGAACAGGGTGAATTCCGCCCAGAGGTTGAACGAAAACACCGTGCCCAGACTCAGCAGCCACAGCGCCAGGCCGCTCAACAGCACGGCCTTGACTCGACCGATGGCAAACTTTTCGCCAAGCCAGGCGATGGTCGGCTCGCTCAGCGAGATCGCCGAGGTCAGCGCGGCGAGCGCCAGCATGATGAAGAACAGCCCACCGACCACCTGGCCGAACGGCATCTGGCCGAAGGCGATTGGCAGGGTGACGAAGATCAACCCGGGACCCGCGCCCGGCTCCAGGCCATTGGCGAACACCAGCGGGAAGATCGCCAGGCCGGCGAGCAAGGCCACCGCGGTGTCGGCCAGGGCCACCAGCAACGAGGTCTTGACGATGGAAGTGCCGGCCGGCAGGTAGGAGCCGTATACCATCATGGCGCCGCTGGCCAGGCTGAGGGTGAAGAAGGCGTGCCCCAGGGCCACCAGCACGCTCTGCGTACTGAGCTTGCTGAAGTCGGCGTCGAACAGAAAATGCACGGCCTCGAGGAAATGCCCGGTGGTGGCGGCATAGCCCACCAGGATCAGCAGCAGCACGAACAGCCCCGGCATCATGAAGCGCAGCGCGCGCTCCAGGCCTTCGCGTACGCCCAGGGCGACGATGCCCAGGGTCAGCAGCAGCACCAGGGTGGCGTAACCCGCCAGTGTCCAGGGATCGCCGAGCATGGCGCCAAACAACGCGCCGCTGCTCTCGCCGTCCAACCCGGCGAAACTGCCCATGGCCGCCGCCGGCGCATAGGCCAGGGCCCAGCCGGCCACTACCGCGTAGAAACTGAGGATGAGAAACCCGGTGAGCACCGCCAGCGTGCCCAGCCAGCGCCAATGCCGACTGGCACCCGCCTGACGGGCCACAGCGGCGAAGGCGCCCTCGGGGTTGGCCCGGCCGCGACGACCGATCATCACTTCGGCCATCAACAGGGGAATGCCGATGGCCAGGATGCAGGCCAGGTAGACCAGGACGAAGGCGCCGCCGCCGTTCTCCCCGGTGATATAGGGGAATTTCCAGATATTGCCCAGGCCCACCGCCGAGCCGGTGGCGGCGAGGAAGAACACCCAGCGCGACGACCACAGGCCGCGCGCCGCTGCACTGCTGATGGGACCGGCACTGGCGCCGGCGACGATGCTGTCTTGACTCATTGGGACTTGCCCTCTTGTTGTTGTGAAAAAAGTCAGATGAGAAGCGAACCTAGGGTGGATGACGCTTCACCCATCCACCATTGCTGGCTGGCGGTGGATGAGAAGAGCGTCAGCTACGCGCCCCGATCCACCCGACGGTCAGCGCCCGGCGTGCAGGCGTTCCTGGGCCATGCGATCGGCCACCGCCGTGGTGGGGCTGCCCTCGCGCTCGGCGCGCTGGAAAATCTCCGTCAGGGTGGCGCCGATGCCTTCGATATGCGCCTTGAGTTCGGCGGTGCTGCCGCCGTTGCGCTCGTAGCAGACATCGATGATGCCGCCGGCATTGATCGCGTAATCCGGGGCATACAGGCAGCCGCGCCGACGCAGCTCCTCAGCCAGTTCGGCGGCAGCCAGCTGGTTGTTGGCCGCCCCGGCGATAACCGGCGCGCGCAGGGCTTCGAGGGTATGCGGATTGATGATGGCGCCCATGGCACAGGGGGCGAACACATCCACCTCGAGGCCGTAGATGTCGTTCTGGGCGACGGCGGTGGCGCCCAGTTGCTCCACCGCGCGACGCACGTTGGCCTCGACTATGTCGGTCACCCACAGCTCGGCGCCGGCCTCCTTGAGCTGCTGCGCCAGACCGAAACCCACCTGGCCGACCCCCTGGATCGCCACCCGCAGCCCCTTGAGATCGTCACGGCCAAGGCGATGTTTGACCGCCGCCTGCAGGCCGATGAACACCCCGTAGGCGGTGGACGGCGACGGATCGCCATTGCGCATGCCACCGCCAAAGGCCTCGCGCTGACCGGCGCCGGCCACATGGCGGGTGCGTTCGGCCATGATCTGCATTTCCGCCACCCCAGTACCGGAGTCGGCGGCGGTGATGTAGCGCCCGCCCAGGCTGTCGACGAAATCGCCCATGGCCTGGAACAGCGCCGCGCTCTTGCCGGTGTGCGGGTTGCCGATGATCACCGCCTTGCCGCCGCCGAGCGGCAGCCTGGCCAACGCCGACTTGTAGCTCATGCCGCGCGACAGGCGCAGCACATCACGCAGCGCTTCCTCGTCGCTGGCGTAGGGCCACATGCGGCAACCGCCGAGGGCCGGGCCGAGGTTGCGGTTATGGATGGCGATGATCGCCTTTAGGCCGCTGGCCTGATCGTGGCCGTAGACCACCTGTTCGTGGTGATCGAATTCGATATGGGAAAACACGGACATGGGAATTCCTTGGGAAGTTCTTGTTTTGGGGTCGGGGTTGCAAAGGTCGTTGCAGGAGGCCCGCCTAAGAGTCGGGCCCTCTGCATCACAAAGTGCGCATCAGGCCGCCGGTTCGAACAACTGCACCGCCTGGATCTCGCTGACCAGCAGGCGCGCCTTGAGTTGGCACTCCTGCTCGCGCACCTTGATCAGGCTCTGCTCCTTGACGTGGCCATAACCGCGGATCTGCTCCGGCAGTTCGGCCAGCGCCACGGCGCTGCGGTAGTTGCCGGCATTCAGCTGCTCGAGCAGGTAATCGATGCTGCGCTCGTAGTCCTCGATCAACTGCAGCTCCAGCTTGCGTTCGGCGCTGTAGCCAAACAGGTCGAGCGGTGTGCCGCGCAGAACCTTGAACCCGGCCAGCAGGCCGAAGGCCTTGAGCATCCAGGGGCCGAACCGGCGCTTGCGTGGCTGACCGGTAACCGGATCGGGCTTGCTCAACCAGGATGGCGCCAGGTGGAACTCCAGGCGGTAGTCGCCCTGGAACTGCGCCTCGAGCTGCTGGATAAAGCGACCGTCGCTGTACAGCCGGGCTACCTCGTACTCGTCCTTGTAGGCCAGCAGCTTGGCGTAGTTGCGTGCCACCGCCCGGCTCAGGGCCTGATCGGCGCCCTGGTCGGCCAGGCGCACGCGCTGCACCAACGCGCGGTAGCGCTCGGCATAGGCGGCGTTCTGGTAGGCGGTGAGAAAATCGACGCGGAACTGGACGATCTCGTCCAGGCTCTCGCACCGCGGCGCCTCGACCACCTTGGGGCTGGCCAGCTTTTCCACCGCGGCGACATCGTGCGCCGCGCGACGGCCCCAGAGGAACGCCTGCTGGTTGAGCTGCACCGCCACACCGTTGAGCTCGATGGCCTTGGCGATGGCTTCGGCCGAAACCGGCACCAGGCCCTTCTGGTAGGCGAAGCCGAGCATGAACAGGTTACTGGCGATGCTGTCGCCGAGCAGGCGCGTGGCCAGGCGGGTGGCGTCGACGAAGTGGGTCTTGTCCGCGCCGACCGCCTCGATCAGCGCCTCGCGCATGGCCGCGCCCGGCACCTGGGCATCCGGGTTGCGGGTGAATTCGGCGGTGGCCGCCTCATGGCTGTTGATCACCGCGTGGGCGATCTTGTCGTTGAGCTTGGCCAGGGCGTCTTCGCTGGCCGCTACCACCAGGTCGCAGCCGAGCAGCAGGTCGGTCTCGCCGGCGGCGATGCGCACGGCAAAGATATCGTCCTGCTTGGCGGCGACGCGGATATGGGTGACTACCGGGCCGAACTTCTGCGCCAGGCCGGCCTGATCGAGCACGCTGCAACCCTTGCCCTCGAGGTGCGCGGCCATGCCCAGCAGCGCGCCGACCGTGGTCACGCCGCTGCCACCGACACCCGGCAGGAGAATGTTCCAGGGCCGCTGCAGCGACGGCTGACGCGGCTCCGGCAAGGCGATGAACAGCGCGCTCAGGCCCACCGCTTCCGGCTTGCGCAGACTGCCGCCATGCACGGTAACGAAGCTCGGGCAGAAACCCTCGACGCAGCTGAAATCCTTGTTGCAGGAGTTCTGGTCGATCTCGCGCTTGCGCCCCAGCTCGGTTTCCAGCGGCAGCACCGACAGGCAGTTGGATTTGACGCTGCAATCGCCACAGCCCTCGCACACCGCCGGGTTGATGAAGGCACGCTTGGCCGGATCGACCAGCTTGCCGCGCTTGCGCCGGCGGCGCTTCTCGGTGGCGCAGGTCTGGTCGTAGATGATCACCGAGGTGCCCTTGAACTCGCGCAGCTCGCGTTGCACCGCGTCCAGATCGTTGCGGTGATGGAAGGTCACGATAGGTGCGAAGCCGGCCCGGCTCGGGTACTTGTCCGGCTCGTCGCTGACCAGGGCGATGCGCTTGACGCCCTCGGCGAATACCTGCTGGCTGAGCTGATCGACGCGCAATTCGCCGTCGATCGGCTGGCCGCCGGTCATGGCCACCGCGTCGTTGTAGAGAATCTTGTAGGTGATGTTGACCCCGGCCGCCACGGCCGCACGCAGGGCCAGCTGACCGGAGTGGAAGTAGGTGCCGTCGCCGAGGTTCTGGAAGATGTGCGCGGTATCGGTGAACGGTGCCTGGCCGATCCAGGTCGCGCCCTCGCCACCCATCTGGGTGAAGGTGTCGGTGTTGCGGTCCATCCACTGGGTCATGTAGTGGCAACCGATGCCGCCCTGGGCACGACTGCCTTCCGGCAGTTTGGTCGAGGTGTTGTGCGGGCAACCGGAGCAGAAATGCGGGGTGCGCACCGTGGTGTGCTTGGGCGCGGCCAGGGACGCTTCCTTGGCGGCGAGAAAGGCCAGGCGCTCGTCGATGCTGGCGCTGCTGTAGATCGGCGCCAGGCGCTTGGCGATGGCGCGGGCGATCATCGCCGGGGTCAGCTCGGACAGGTTCGGCAGCAGGGAGACGCCGGCCTCGTCGAACTCGCCGACCACCCGCGGACGCTTGCCCACCGGCCAGTTGTAGAGCTGGCCGGTGAGTTGGTCCTCGATGATGCTGCGCTTCTCCTCGATCACCAGGATCTCGTCCAGGCCCTCGGCGAATTCGTGCACCGAGACCGGCTCCAGCGGCCAGCTCATGCCGACCTTGAGCACGCGCAGGCCGACCTGGGCGCACAGCGCCTCGTCCAGGCCGAGGTCTTCCAGGGCCTGGCGCACGTCCAGATAGGACTTGCCGGTGGTGACGATGCCCAGGCGCGGATTGGGCGAATCGAGCATCACCCGATTCAGGTTGTTGGCGCGGGCGAAGGCGCGGGCGGCGTAGATCTTGTAGGTATTGAGGCGCTGTTCCTGGGCCAGGGGCGGATCTGGCCAGCGGATATACACACCGTCCTGCGGCAGCTCGAAGTCCTCGGGAATCTTCACCTCGATGCGCAGCGGATCGACGTCCACCACCGCCGAGGAATCGACGTTCTCGGCGATGGTCTTCAGCGCCACCCAGCAACCGCTGTAGCGCGACAGTTCCCAGCCGATGATGCCGTAGTCGAGGATTTCCTGGACGTTGGCCGGATTCAGCACCGGGATCGACGCGGCGATAAACGCATGCTCGCTCTGGTTGGCGATGCTCGACGACTTGCAGCCATGGTCGTCGCCGGCCAGCAGCAGCACGCCGCCATGCTCGGAGACGCCGGCCGAGTTGCCGTGCTTGAACACGTCGCCGCAGCGGTCGACTCCCGGCCCCTTGCCGTACCACATGGCGAACACGCCGTCGTAGCGCGCGCCGGGGAACAGGTTGGTCTGCTGGCTGCCCCACACCGAGGTGGCGGCCAACTCTTCGTTGACCCCGGGCTGGAAGTGGATGGCGTTTTCCTGGAGGAAGCCCTTGGCTTCCCACAGGCTCTTGTCCAGGTTGCCCAGCGGCGAGCCGCGGTAGCCGGAGATAAAGCAGGCGGTATTCAGCCCGTGGGCGGCGTCGCGCTGCTTTTGCAGCATCGGCAGGCGGGTCAGCGCCTGGGTGCCGGTGAGGTAGAGGTGACCAGTGGCAAGGCGGTACTTGTCATCCAGGCGGATCTCGGCCAGAGACATGCGGGCGCTCCTTTTATTTTTATGACGAGCTGGCTGGCAACGGTGAATGCCATCCACGTTCTGTTTCGCCCGGGATCACCGGGCGCAACGACTGGCTAAGAATATGACTGAGCGGTACGGAGATTTTCTTTCTAATTTCGGGGCGAAAAGCCAATACTGCACATGACGGTTCCAATAACTAGAAGAAATCAGGATAAATCATGCAGGAAAAGCTCAATCCTCTCGATCGCAAGATTTTGCGCCTGTTGCAACACAACGCCGACCTCTCCGCCGCCGAGATCGCGGAGAAGGTCGAGCTGTCACAATCGCCCTGTTGGCGGCGGATTCACCGCATGCAGGAAGAAGGCCTGATCGAACGCAAGGTCGCCCTGCTCAACCCCAAATTGCTGGGCCTGGGCATGACCGTGTTCGTCGACATCAAGCTGTCGGCCCACGGCCGCAAGAACCTGGAGGAGTTCGAGCAGGCGGTGGTTGGCTATCCGCAAGTGCTGGAGTGCTACACCATGGCCGGCGGCTCGGACTACCTGCTCAAGGTGGTGGCCAAGGACATCGCCGACTACGAGCGCTTCCTGCGCGACCACCTGCTGCAGCGCCCGCATGTGCAGGAGGCGCATTCCAATATCGCCATGAGCGAAGTCAAACGCACCACCGAGTTGCCGCTGGATTGAACCCGCGAAGAGCCTGTTCTATGGCGACCGCTGGCCCGTAGGATGCGCTCTGCGCACCAAAATTTCCTTATCCTCGGTACGCGCAGCGCTCCCTGCCCGGTTCGCACCCGCCCACCACAATGCCAGCGGGCCGAGCAGCAGTAGCAGGCCCATCAAAGCAAACGCTGCCCACCAGCCCAGCAGGCTCTTGTCGCCCAATAGATCCAGGCTGATGCCGAATAGCAGCGGGCCGAGAAAGGCGCCGCTAAAGCCGGTGCAGGAATACAGCGCCATGGCCGCGCCGCGGTGGCTGGCCGGCGCAACGGCGATCAGGCCGGCCGTCAGGGATGACGAGTCAGCGGTGACGGTAATGCTGTAGAGCAGCACCAGCACCAGCATCAGCCAGAACGGCAAGGCCGCACTCAGGCCGATAAACACCGCGAGCACGGCCGAGCTAAGCATCACCGCGATCAGCCAGCGCTGCCGGCCAAAACGCAGCGCCAGCTCGTTGCCGAAGATGCTCGCGGGCATGCCGATCAGCGTCACCAGCATCGCCACCCAGGTGCCGGACAACCAGGGATCGCTGCCCTGCAATTGCCCGGAGAACACCACAAAGGCCACCACCCAGGCGCGCAGGGCAAACAGCTCGAGGTTATGCACCGCATAGGCCAGGCAGTAGGCCGCAACCGCGCGGTTTTTCAGCGGGGCCAGGTCCAGCAGTTTGCGCGGGGCATGCTGCACCACCGCCTTGGGCTGCAACCCCCAATACACCATGGCCCAGGCCAGCAACGCGCAGACGCCACTGAGCAGGGTTGGCAGCTGCCAGCCGCCGAACTTGGCCAACTCGCCAGCGAGAATGAAGGACAGCGCCGTGCCCAAGCCGAAGCTCGCCGTATAGAAGGCCACCGCGCGCGACTGCGCCGGCCCCTCGATCCGCTCGGACAAGGCCTTGAGCCCCGGCATATAGGTGCCGGCCAGGCCGACGCCCGCCAGCACTCGCCAGGCCAGGGCCGACCAGAAGCCATCGGCGAAGACGAAGCCGGCATTGGCCACGGCAGTCAGCAGCATTGCGGCCAGGTAGATCAGCCGCGCATCGTATTTATCGGTCAGCCCGGTCAGGATCGGTACCGTGACCATATAGCCGAGAAAGAATCCGCCACCGATCCAGCCCGCCTGGGTATTGCTCAATCCCCACAGCGCCTGAAAGTCCGGCAGCAAGGCGGCAAACAGGGCAAAGCCGGCCATGCCCAGGGTTTCCGCACCACACAGCAGCAGGGTCAGGCGGCGGGCATTCATCGGGTTGCTCTCGATGCAGTGGGAAGGGCCGGACGGCGCTCCGCTTTAGCCGCGACCCGTGGGCGGGGCACTACCCATTCGCGGCCAAGGCCCCTCCTGCACAAGCGCCATCCCCTCCCACACAAGCGCGGCGAGGTCATAACACCTGCCCGTCGAAGGCCAGGCTGACGCCCGCCGGCAAGGCATCGGGGTGTTCCAGCAGCCAGGCGTCGAAGCTATGGCCGATATGGGTCAGCACGCTCTGTTTCGGCTGCAAGCGCTCGACCACCTCCAGTGCGCGGGTCAGGTCATTATGGTTGCGCGGGGCGATGGGTTGCGGCGCGGTGGAGCAATCCAGCACCAGCAGGTCCAGCGGCTGTCGCAGCAGCACGTCGGCACAGGCATCCGGTACGCCGAGGGTATCGGTGAGGTAGGCGATACGCCGCCGCTCTCCGTTCACCTCTGGACCCTCCAACAGATAGCCAAAGGTCGGTTTGGAATGATTCAGCGGCAGCGCCGTAACACTCAACTCATCCAGTTGCCGCCGCTCGAAGGCGGCAAACGGCTGGCTGAAATCGAGAATGCCCGGGTGTTTGTACAGGTCGGCCAGACCTTCCGGATCATCCGGGCCATGCACCGGAATAGTCAGCCCCTGGCCCCAGCGCAGGTGCAGCAGGCCTTGGGCGTGATCGGCGTGGTAATGGGTTTGCAGGATGCCGCTCAGGCTATGGGGTGGAAATCGCTCGCACAGGTCGCTCAGACCGGAGTCGATCAGCCAGCGCTGCGCGCCGCATTCGATCAAGGCGCAGCAGGGACCGCGGCGACGTGCTGGATAAACCCGCGCGCTGTCGCAGGCCGGGCAGCTGCAGTTGTAGACCGGCACCTGGCGGGCATCGCCGGTGCCGAGCAGGGTCAGGCGCATGCGTTCGCATCGCCGAGCAGCTGCAGCAACTGGCTGACGGTCTGTTCGAGCGGGCCGGAGTTATTCAGAACAATGGTGCTCTCCGCTGGCGCTGCCGTGGCAGGGGCCGGGCGACGCTCCGCTTCAGCCGCGACTGTCGCCGCCAAAGCGCCTCCCACAAGCGCAATTCCCGCAGCCCCAGGTATGGACGATACAAAGTTGCGGCTGCGCGCCAGGCGTGCCTCGATCTGTTCCGCGCTTTCCCGACCGCGCGCCTGCAGGCGCTGGCGCAGGGCCGCTTCATCCACCTGCAGGAGGATCGCCAGCAGCCTGGGATAACGCTGGCGCGCCTGGAGCAGATGCCCGCGCGAGCCATTGATCAGCACGTCCTGCCCCGCCGCCAGCCAGTCGTCAACCTGCCGCGCAATGCCATAGGCCAGGCCGTTGGCACGCCAGCTCAGGGCAAAGGCGCCGGCGGCTTCCTGCTGCTCGAACTCGGCAGGCGAAACACCAATGGCATCCTCGCCAACCGCTTCGGCCGAACGGGTAATCACCCGCCGGGCGATCACACAACCGCGTTCGGCCAGGCGCGCACGCGCGGCATTCAACAGGCTGTCCTTGCCCGAGCCCGAAGGCCCCATCAGATAGATCAACCGGCCGTTCATCAGAATACCCTTTTCGCTTGTCGCCAGACCTGCTGGATCACCGCCTGGCCCGCATGCACCCGTGCCTGCACCAGGTCGGCACGCAGGCCGAGGCGGATTTCGCCGCGATCATCCAGGCCCGCCGCCTGTGCAGGTACGCGGCTGACGCTGGCAATCGCCTGCGGCAGATCATAGCCGTTATCCTGCCCGGCCAGCAGCAAAGCGGCTTGCAACAGGCTGGCCGGGTAATAGTCGCTGGAGAGAATATCCAGCACGCCCTGCCGGGCCAGCTCGGCGGCGGCGATATTGCCCGAGTGCGAGCCGCCGCGAACGATATTCGGTGCGCCCATCAGCACCTTCAGGCCCTGTTCGTGGCTGGCCTTGGCCGCCTCCAGGGTGGTGGGGAATTCGGCGATGGACATGCCGAAGCCCGCCGACTCCTGCACATGGGCCAGGGTCGCGTCGTCATGACTGGCCAGGGACAGGCCGCGGGCGTGACAGTCCTCGACGATCGCCCGGCGATGGCGATCGCTGAACTCGATGGAGTTGGCCTGTTGCTCGCGCACAAAGGCGTCCATCTCCGCCTCGCTGAGGTGGTACTTGCCCATGTAGTACTCGCGGTATTTGTCTTCCCTGGCGAACTGGCGCTGGCCCGGCGAGTGGTCCATCACCGAGACCAGTTGCACCAGCGAGTGCTCGACCAGATCGCGGAACACCGCCAGGGTATCGGGATGGCACAGCTCGCAGCGCAGGTGCAGGCGGTGATCGGCGCGCAGATGCCCGGCCGCAGCGGCCTCGGCGATGGCTTCGAGCATGGCCGGCAGTTGCTGCATGCGCTTGCCGCGCGGGTTGACGTCGCCAATCGCCAGGGCATCGAACACCGTGGTGATGCCGGCCGAGGCGATCTGCGCATCATGGGTCAGCACCGCCGAGGCCGATGGCCAATCCACCCCCGGCCGTGGGCTCATGTACTTTTCCAGGTTGTCGGTGTGCAGCTCGACCAGGCCGGGCAGCAGGTAATCGCCGCCCAGGTTCTGCGCCTGGGGCAAGCCGCTGACGCCCTCCTCCACCTGGGCAATCAGGCCGTCGCGCAGCACCAGGGTGCCGACAAACTCCTGCTCGGCGGTGACGATCCGCGCGTTGCTAAGAATCTGTTCAACCGGCATAGATGTACTCCTGCTGCGCCGCAGCGCTCATGTCCAGGCTCATGTCAAGAAAGCGGTCGGCCACCGCCTCGCGGGCGGCACGGTCGTGGAAGATGCCGATCAGCGCACTGCCTGCTGCCTTGGCTTCATCGATCAGTTCGAGCACCACCTGGCGATTGGCGTCATCCAGCGAGGCGGTGGGTTCGTCCAGCAGCATCAGCGGCCAGGCGACCATAAAGCCGCGGGCGATATTCACCCGCTGCTGCTCGCCGCCGGAGAAGGTGCCGGGGGCCAGCTGCCACAGGGCTTGGGGGATATTCAGACGACTGAGCAGGCTTTTCGCCCGCGCCTCGGCATCGGCCTTGCTCCAGCCTCGGGCCAGCGCCGGCTCCATGACCACATCCAGGGTCGATACACGGGGAATCACCCGCAGAAACTGGCTGACGTAGCCCAGGGTCTGCCGCCGTACCGCCAGCACCTGGCGCGGCTCGGCGCCGACCAGCTCGACCCATTCGGCGTTGTGCAACACGCGAATACTGCCGCCGGCGGCCAGATAATTGCCATACAGGGTGCGCAGCAAGGTCGATTTGCCGGCACCGGATTGGCCGTGCAGCACCAGGCATTCGCCGGCGCGCACGCTGAAATGCAACCCGTTCAATACATTCAGCACCACGCCGTGCTGCTGATGCAGGGTGAAGGTCTTGCTGAGGCCGGAGACCTCGATAAGCGTATTCATATAAACCTCGAGCTTCATGCGTACGGATGTAATCCGGCGCGAGAGTCGTTTCGTAGGGTGGATGGCGCTTTATCCATCCACCGATGGCACACGCTGGTGGATGAAAAGAGCGTCATCCACCCTACCCAGCCACATGCCTGAACTAAGGCTGCAGGACGGACGACACCAGCAACTGCGAATAGGGATGCTGCGGGTCGTCGAGTATCTGGTCGGTCAGGCCGGCCTCGACCACATGGGAGCGGCGCATCACCATCAGCCGATCCGCCAGCAAACGCGCCACCGCCAGGTCGTGGGTGACGATCACCACCGCCAGGTCCAGCTCGCGCACCAGGCCGCGCAGCAGGTCGAGCAAACGCGCCTGCACCGACACATCGAGGCCACCGGTGGGTTCGTCCATAAAGATCAGCCGCGGGCTGGAAACCAGGTTGCGGGCGATCTGCAAGCGCTGCTGCATGCCGCCGGAAAAGGTGCGCGGCAGATCGTCGATGCGCAGCGGGTCGATCTCCACCTGTTTCAACCAGTCGATGCCCGCCGCACGCAATTCGCCGTAATGGCGCACGCCCTGAGCCATCAGCCGCTCGCCGATATTGGCGCCGGCCGACACGCCCATGCGCAGGCCGTCACGCGGGTTCTGCTCGACAAAGCCCCACTCGGTACGCAGCAGGGTGCGCCGTTGCGCTTCGCTGGCGCTGTACAGATCGAGCCAGTTGCCGGCCGTGTCGCGATAACTGACCGCACCACGATCCGGCGGGCAGCGCCCGGAGAGCAGGCTGAGCAGGGTCGACTTGCCCGAACCGGACTCGCCGACGATGCCCAGCACCTCACCCGGATACAGGTCGAACGACACGCCCTGGCAGCCCTTCTCCGGGCCGTACAGGCGGGTCAGGTCGCGCACGCTGAACAGCGGCTGCGCCGTTTCGCTGTGCAGGTGCAGCTTCTCGGCAGCACTCATTGCGCGCCCTCCTCTAGCTCTTCAGGACATGAGCCGTCACGCCGCTGCATGCAGTAATCGGTATCGGAACAGACGAAACGCTTGGTCCCGGCGTCGTCGACGATCAGCTCGTCCAGGTAGGAGTCCTGGCTGCCGCAGAAGGCGCAGCACTCATCCCAGCGCTGGATCTCGAACGGGTGATCTTCAAAGTCCAGGCTCACCACCCGGGTGAATGGCGGCACGGCATACAGGCGCTTCTCGCGGCCGGCGCCGAAGAGCATCAGCGCCGGGCTCATATGCAGCTTGGGGTTGTCGAATTTGGGGATCGGCGATGGGTCCATCACATAGCGCTCATCCACCGTCACCGGGTAGGCGTAGCTGGTGGCGATATGGCCGAAGGTGGCGATGTCCTCGTACAGTTTCACGTGCATCACGCCGTAATCTTCCAGCGCATGCATGGTGCGGGTCTCGGTTTCCGAGGGTTCGATAAAGCGCAGCGGCTCGGGGATCGGCACCTGGTAGACCATGATCTGATCGCCGCTGAGCGGCGTTTCCGGGATGCGATGGCGAGTCTGGATCACCGTTGCCTCGGGTGTACGGGTGGTGGTTCGGACCCCGGCCGTGCGGGCAAAGAAGCGGCGGATCGACACCGCGTTGGTGGTGTCGTCCGCGCCCTGATCGATCACCTTGAGCACATCATCGGCACCGAGAATCGCTGCCGTTAGCTGCATGCCGCCGGTGCCCCAGCCATAGGGCAGCGGCATCTCGCGGCCGCCGAAAGGCACCTGGTAACCGGGAATCGCGACGGCCTTGAGCAGGCCACGGCGGATCATGCGTTTGGTCTGTTCGTCCAGATAGGCAAAGTTGTACCCGACTTCCAGCGTACGGGTGATCTGGCTTTGGGCATTCATGCGCGTTGCTCCTCGGTGGCCGGCTGCTCCTGCTCCTGCTCCTGCTCCTGCTTGCGCAGCTTGCGGATCAGCTCCAGCTCGGATTGGAAGTCGACGTAGTGCGGCAATTTCAGGTGCGAGACGAAGCCTGCGGCCTCGACGTTGTCGCAGTGCATCAGCACGAACTCTTCCTGCTGCGCCGGGCCTTGCACTTCTTCGGCGTACTCGCTGGCGCGCAGCGAACGGTCGACCAGGGCCATGCCCATGGCCTTGCGCTCGGCATAGCCAAAGGCCAGGCCGTAACCCCGGGTGAACTGCGCATCGATGCCCTTGCCGCCGACGAACTGGTTGACCATCTCGCACTCGGTCACCTCGATATCGCCCAGGGGCACGGCAAAACCAAGCTCTTCCGGCTCCAGCCAGACCTCGACCTCGCCAATGCGGATCTCCCCGGCAAAGGGATGGTTGCGTCCGTAGCCGCGCTGGGTGGAATAACCCAGCGCCAGGAGGAAGCCTTCGTCACCTCGAGCCAGGGCCTGCAAGCGCTGGGCGCGGCTGGCGGGAAAATCCAGCGGCTCGCGGGTGATGTCCGACACCGCTGCGCCCTGGTCCGTTTCGCGGGCCATCAGGCCTTCGTCGGCGAGGAACTCCAGCACCCGTGGGCATGGGGCCAGTTCGGCCTGGGGATCGACTCTCGGGCCCGGCTGCTCGCCCTCCGCCAGCAGGGCGAAATCCAGCAGGCGGTGGCTGTAATCGAAGGTCGGGCCGAGCAACTGGCCGCCGGGCAGGTCCTTGAAGGTGGCCGAGATGCGCCGACTCAGCTGCATCTGCGTGGTTTCCAGCGCGGCACTGGCGCCGAAGCGCGGCAGCGTGGTGCGGTAGGCGCGCAGCAGAAAGATCGCCTCCATCAGGTCGCCGGCCGCCTGCTTGATCGCCAGGGCCGCCAGTTGCGGGTCATACAGCGAGCCTTCGCTCATCACCCGGGCCACAGCCAGGGGCATCTGCTCGCGCACCTGGTCGACGCTGAGTTCGGGAATGGCCGTATCACCACGGCGCTTCTTGGCCAGCAGCAGGTGGGCATTGTCGATGGCGCGCTCGCCACCTTTGACCGCGACGTACATCAGGCAGCCTCCTCGGCATTCAGCAGCACATGGGTGCTGCGCGGCAGGCCGATCACCTGCTCGCCCGCGGCGAAGAAGGCATCCAGGCCACGGGGAAAGGCGCTGCGCGCCTGCCGCTGCTGCCAGAACGCCACCGGCAGCGGCAGTTCGACGCTGCGCACGTCCTTGATGCCCGGCCCGCGCCAGCGCAGGGCCGAACCATTGCTGAGGGCATCCAGCTGGATCAGCAGGGTGCAGGACTGATCCGGATAGCGCTCGCTGCCATTGTCGAAGGCTGACAGGTCCGTCAGCTCGGTTTCATCGAGCAGGGCAAACAGCGCCAGTTCGCGCTCGGCGACAATCGGGCAGCCACAGTGGAACGCCAGGTTGGCGCGGATCGCCAGGGTGTCGAAACGCGGCGCCAGCCACAGCGGCGTATCGCCATCGAGGAAGGCCAGGCACAAGGCGTAGGTCGCCGGATGCAGATTTTCCAGGGCCAGGGCGCGGTTCAGCGGTTGCGCCAGGCCGGGCTCGGCCAGGGCCTTGAGGGCACTGCGGAAGCTGGTCTGCGCGTCCAGCACCGGGTCGTTGAAGGCCGGTTGCAGCCAGTGCGAGCTATTCGCCGCGTTCATCAGTCTTCTCCTCTGACCAGGGTGAAGAATTCCACCTGGGTGGTTGCGGTTTCGGCGGACTTGGCCGCCTGTTGGGCGCGCTGGGCGGCGGCCAGGGGGTCGATCAGCCGGCTCAGCCAGTGCAGCTGCTCGGCGCCCTGCAAGTGTGCGTCGGCCAAGGCCGCCAGTTCGGCATGCTGTTTGTCGCGGCCAGCCACGTAGCTGTAACCGGTGCGACCGTCGGCCAGGCGCACCACGCAGCGGGTCACGCTCATCTCGCCGAGGTTGAAGGGGCTGCCGGTGCCGCCCATGCGCCCGCGCACCAGGCTCATGCCGATTTCCGGGGCGCGGATCAGGCGGTACTCGGTGTCGCGCAACAACGCCTCGTAAGCTGCCAAGCTGGTGCCAGCGCGGGCGAGTACGCCCATCCAGCGCTGGCGGGTGGCGATCTGCGGGTCGCTGTGCAGCACGTTGCTTTGCGATAAATCGCGGTTCATCAACAAGCCTCCATCAAAGGACGAGCTGGTACTGGAAACGGTCGGCGCGGCTGGTCGATAACGACAGCTCCACCGGCCGTCCGGCCAGATCGCGGGAAAGGGTTTGCACGCTGAGCAGCGGCGCGTGTCGGGGCATCAGCAGCCGCGCGGCTTCCTCACGACTGGGCAGGCGCGCGCCGATCAGGCTGAAGGTGCGCGTCAGGACCAGGCCGCGCTGGCTCAGGTAGTGGCGCAACGAGCCGCCCTGGTAGTCGGCGAGCAGCTCGGCATGTTCGCTGCTGAAGGCGTGACGAATCAGGCTGACGGGCTGGCCCTCGATCAGGCGCAAAGTGCTCAGTTCCAGCAACTGCGCACTACTGGCCAGTTGCAGGTACTCGCGTTCCTCGCAGCTGGCCGGACGCAGGCGGCTTTCCAGCAACTGCGCCTCGACCCGATGACCGAGCGCCGAGAGCGAGGCGCTGTAGGCACTGCCGGCCTGCATCGGGTAGATCAGCGGCTTGGCCAGCACCCGCGTGCCCTTGCCCTGCTGGCGCAACAGACGGCCTTCGAGCACCAGCTCGTCCACCGCGCGGCGCAGGGTATGGCGGTTGACCGCAAAGCGCGCAGCCAGCTGCACCTCGGCCGGCAGGTAATCGCCGGGGCTCATGCGCTGCAGCTCATCGCGTAGCACGGCAGCCAGTTCGCGGTACAGCGGTTCGGGTTGTCTAGACAAGTGCATGGTTTAAAACGGGCACCCGCAGGCACCCGGTCTCCGTCAGATAAACTGCTTGCGCAGGCGCTGCGAGATGATGTCCAGTAGGCTTACTACCAGGATGATCACGATCAGCAGGGCGCAGGTCTGGGCGAACTGGAAACCGCGAATCGCCTCCCAGAGAATCACCCCGATACCGCCGGCGCCGACCATGCCAACCACCGTGGCCGAGCGCACGTTGGCCTCGAAGCGGTACAGCGAGTAGGAAATCCACAGTGGCAGGACCTGCGGAATCACCCCGTAGATGACCTCCTGCAGCGCACTGGCACCGGTGGCGCGCACCCCCTCCACCGGCCCCGGCTCGATGGCCTCGACCGCCTCGGCGAACAGCTTGGCCAGCACCCCGGTGGTGCCGATAAACAGCGCCAGCACCCCGGCGAATGGACCCAGACCGACCGCCACCACGAAGAGCATGGCGAAGACCATTTCGTTGATCGAACGGCAGGCATCCATCACCCGCCGGATCGGCTGATAGACCCACCAGGGCACGATGTTTTCAGAGCAGAGAATGCCTAGGGGAATAGCCAGAATAATCGCCAATATCGTGCCCCACAGGCCGATCTGTACGGTGACGATCATCTCCTTGAGGTACAGCTCCCAGTTGTTGAAATCCGGCGGAAAGAAGTCCGCGGCAAAGGTCGCCATATTGCTGGAGTCGCGGATCAGGCCCAGCGGATTCATTTCCGCGCCCTGCCAGGACCAGGCCAGCACTGCGAAGCACACACCCCAGCCGATCAGCCGTGTCCAGGAACGCCTGGCGGTCAGATCGGGCGCGGGATTGGTGGTCAAAGTGGTCATAACAACATCTCGAATCAAGCGGCAGAAAGAACCTGCCCGGCACGCGTGCCGGGCAGGGAGCAGTGCTTAACCAGCGCTGGCAGGGCTCTGCTTGGCGATTTCCGCCATGCGCTTTTCCAGCTTGGCCAGCTCGGCATCCAGCGCCTTGAGCTGAGTCTGCTTGTCGGCGTCATTGAGCTTGGCGTTGTTGGCCACTTCGGTGCGTTTCTTGAACAGATCCAACTGACGGATCGGCAGCAGCTGATCGTCAGTGGAAGCCTTGAACTTGCCCCACTGCAGGCCTTCCAGGACTTTCAGCTCGGCCGGGGCGTCACCGTAGGTCATAAAGAACTCGCGCAGCTTGGCCTTGGTCGCGTCATCCAGGTTCTTGCGCCACACCATCGGATCGGACGGGATCAGCGGCGAGGTCCAGATCACTTTCAGCTTCGCGGCCTTGTCCGGAGCGGTCACTTCCAGGCGCTGCATGCCTTCGCTGTTGAAGGTGCCGATATCGACCTGCTTGTTGGCCACCGACAAGGCGTTGACTTCATGGCTGCCATTGAGCGAGCGCTTGAAGATCTTGTTGGCGTCGGCGTTGTTCTGCGCGAACACGTAATAGCCCGGCACCAGATAGCCCGAAGTGGAATTCGGGTCGCCGTTGGCGAAGGTCAGGGTCTTGGCATTCTTCAGCATGTCCTCGATCGAATTGATCGGGCTGTCCTGGTGCGCAACCATCAGGCTGTAGTAACCCTGGGAGCCATCAAATGCCACTGTCTGGGCGAAGATCTCACCACCGGCACGGTCCACCGCTTCCATGGCCGACTTGTTGCCGTACCAGGCCACATCGACCTTGTCGAAGCGCATGCCCTGGATGATTCCGGCGTAGTCCGGGGCGAAGAAGGCATTGATCTTGGCGCCGGTCTGCTGGCCCATGTCGGCCAGGAAGGGATCCCACATGCTTCTCAGGTTCTGCGAGGACTCGGTGGAGATGATGCCGAAATTGATTTCCTGCTCGGCGGCCTGGGCGGCGCCCAGGACGGAACCGGTAAGCAGCGCGGACGCGGCGAGGACACGACTGATACGTTTGAACATGCGGAGACTCCTGTTGTGGGTCGGCTAAACGTTGAGACGTAAGCGTCTGTTCAGGCCTTGGCAAGGCTCATGGGCGCTGTTTGCGGACGCTGCCGACGCGGCTTGTCAGCCGGCAGCACGTCAACCTGCAGCTCGGCGCCGTACAGATCGTTGAGAAAATTCGGATTGAGGCCTGCGGTTGATCCGTCGAAATGGATGTGCCCGGCCTTGAGCGCCACGGCACGCTGGCAATAACGCATGGCGTAGTCGACCTGATGCAGGGTGACCACCACGGTGGTGCCGTCTTCGCGGTTGATGTCGGCGAGAATCTGCATGACCTTGCGCGCCGACTCGGGATCCAGCGAGGCAATCGGTTCGTCGGCGAGAATCACCTTGGCGCGCTGGCACAGGGCACGGGCAATCGCCACGCGCTGCTGCTGGCCGCCGGACAGGGTCGAGGCGCGCTGCATGGCCAGATCGGCCAGGCCAACCCGTTGCAATGCCTGCATGGCTCGCTGCTTTTCTTCGACGCTGAACAGGCCGAGGGTGCCACGCCAGCGAGGCATTCGCCCAAGACAGCCAAGCAGGACGTTTTGCACTACGCTTAGACGAGCAACCAGATTGAACTGCTGGAAGATGTAGCCTATGTCAGCGCGCAGTCGCCGTACCTCGCCATTCAGGCGACCTTGCGCCTGAACCTGACGGCCGAGCACCTCGATGCTGCCGCCAGCCGCGCGGTCGCCGCAGGCCAAGCCGGCGAGGTGGCGCAGCAAGGTTGATTTACCGGAACCAGACGCGCCAATCAGCGCGACCATTTCACCTGGCTGCACGGACAAAGCCAGAGAGTAGAGGGCCTGTTTACCGCCAAACGTTTTGTTCAGGCTCTCAACGCGGATCGCTGCGTTCATGGACTAGCCTCTTGAGTTAACGGTTTGACGACTCAGGGCCGCCGCTTGGTGTAGACCAAGGTAGGCAAACCCTGTGACAGCCCCGTTAACGAGCCATGACGCTTAAGTGACTGCTAGTTTAATTTTGCTGATGAGTAATGATGCTCAGCGGCTACCGTCAGCGGTTCTTCACCAACGTGACCGTGAGGCGAAAGTGACGGGTTTCCCACAATTGTTTGCCACGCCGAGGCGGAAAATCGCCGTACCCTGACCCCGGCCGGCCAGCAATGACAAGGACTGAGGCTCGTTGCTGACCCTGATTAATTTTTGTGCTGCAGCAACAAATGCTTTGCTTATGTTGAATGGCTCGCATTTCTGACAACCGGTACTGGCAATGAGCCTTCATGCCAAGCACAATGCGACACAAGATTGGCGTCAAATAATCGCTTACCTGTACAATCACATCGATGCAAATGATGATTGCGATTGAACAGCTAGTGCTAACGGTGGTCAAAACGGTGACAATCACGTGCTAACTGCCAGCATCGCTTCCCTGAACTTACCGGTTAAATGTATGCGACCTATGAAACAGGCTATTTATTCCAGCCGCACGGCTGACAAATTCGTCGTTCGTTTGCCTGATGGCATGCGCGAGCGCATCGCTGATGTCGCGCGCAATCATCATCGCAGCATGAACTCGGAAATCATCGCCCGCCTCGAGCAGAGCATGCTTCAGGAAAGCAGTCTGGGTGATGAACTCAATGTGAACCTGGACAGTCCCGAACTGTCCTTGCACGAACGCGAATTGCTGCAGCGCTTCCGCCAGCTGTCACGGCGCCAGCAAAATGCCCTGGTGGCATTGATCGCCCATGACGCCGAGATGGCCGCTGAAGAAGCGTAAGTTGCGACGATAAAAAACCGGCTCCCGGCCGGTTTTTTTGTTGGCCAAAGAAAAGCCGCCCTGATCAGGCGGCTTTTCTTTGTTTACAGCGGCTACCCCACGAAGTTGAGCAGCACCCCGGCCGCCACCGCCGAGCCGATCACACCGGCAACGTTCGGCCCCATGGCGTGCATCAGCAGGAAGTTCTGCGGATTGGCCTCCAGCCCGACCTTGTTCGACACTCGCGCAGCCATCGGCACCGCCGATACCCCGGCCGAACCGATCAAGGGGTTGACCTTGTGCGTGCTGAACATGTTCATCAGCTTGGCCATCAACACCCCCGACGCCGTACCTGCACAGAAAGCCAGCATGCCCAGCAGCAGGATCGCCAGAGTCTTGATCTGCAGGAAGGAATCGGCCGACAACTTGGAGCCCACGGTCAGACCGAGGAAGATGGTGACGATGTTGATCAACGCGTTACGCGAGGTATCGGCCAGACGCTCGACCACACCGGCTTCGCGCAACAGGTTGCCGAGGGCGAACATGCCCACCAGCGGCGCCGCATCCGGCAGCAGCAAGCCGACCAGCAGGCACAGCATCAGCGGGAAGATGATCTTCTCGGTCTGCCCAACCGGGCGCAATTGCTCCATGACGATGGCGCGCTCGGCCTTGGTGGTCAGCGCCCGCATGATCGGCGGCTGAATCAAGGGTACCAGCGCCATATAGGCATAGGCCGCCACGGCAATCGGCCCGAGCAGATGGGGCGCCAGCTTGGAGGTGACGAAGATCGAGGTCGGACCGTCCGCGCCGCCGATGATGGCGATCGAAGCGGCTTCCTTGAGGGTGAATTCCAGCCCAGGAATCCCCAGGGAGGCCAGGGCCAGGGCGCCGAGCAGGGTACCGAAGATACCGAACTGCGCCGCCGCCCCCAACAGCAGGGTCTTGGGATTGGCCAGCATCGGCCCGAAGTCGGTCATCGACCCGACACCCATGAAAATCAACAGCGGAAACACGCTGGTGGGCAGGCCGACCTCGTAGATCATGTGCAGGAAGCCGGCGCCCTCGGCCATGTTGGCCACCGGGATGTTCGACAGCAGGCCACCGAAGCCGATCGGGATCAACAGCAGCGGCTCGAAGCCTTTCTTGATCGCCAGGTAGATCAGCAGCAGGCAGATCGCGATCATGAAAACCTGACCCGGCTCTACATGATAGAGACCCGTGCTCTGCCACAGCTTGAGGAGCTTATCCATGATCTGCCCCTTAGCCGATGGTCAGCAGGCTGTCGCCCACCGCCACTGCATCGCCGACCTTGATGTTGACGGCACCGATGACACCCGCCTTGAACGCGCGAATCTCGGTTTCCATCTTCATCGCTTCGAGGATGATCAGCAGCTGGCCGTCCTCGACTGTCTGCCCAGGCTGCACCAGCACCTTGAAGATATTGCCGGCCAGGGGTGCGCTCTGCGGCTCGCCGCCACCCACCGGGGCCGCCGCGGCAGCAGGCGCAGCACCGGCTGCGGCGCCGCCGACAGGCTTGAGACCTTCGATATCGCCACCCTCGTTGACCTGCACCACGAAGGACTTGCCGTTGACTTCAACGGTGTAGACCTCGGGCTTGCCGGCTTCACGCGCCGGCAGCTCGTTACCGCTCGGCGCCGGCTCGAAGGCCGCCGGGTTGCCGCGGTTCTCCAGGAACTTCAGGCCGATCTGCGGGAACAGTGCATAGGTCAGCACGTCGTCGATTTCATCTTTGGCCAGCTTGATGCCCTTCTCCTGGGCGATGCCCCTGAGCTCGGCGGTCAGCTTGTCCATTTCCGCTTCCAGCAAATCGGCCGGCCGACAGGTGATGGCTTCGGCACCATCCAGCACCCGCGCCTGCAGCTCTTTATTGAAGGGGGCCGGCGCCGCGCCGTACTCGCCCTTCAACACACCAGCGGTTTCCTTGGTGATCGACTTGTAGCGCTCACCGGTCAATACGTTGATCACCGCCTGGGTGCCAACGATCTGCGAAGTCGGCGTCACCAGCGGGATAAAGCCCAGATCTTCACGCACTCGCGGAATCTCGGCCAACACTTCATCGAACTTGTCCTGGGCGCCCTGCTCCTTGAGCTGGCTTTCCATATTGGTCAGCATGCCACCCGGCACCTGGGCGACCAGGATGCGCGAATCGACCCCCTTGAGGGTGCCCTCGAACTTGGCGTACTTCTTCCGCACTTCGCGGAAGTAGGCGGCGATTTCTTCGAGCAGCAACAGGTCCAGGCCGGTATCGCGCTCGGAACCCTGGAAGATCGCCACCACCGACTCGGTTGGCGAGTGACCGTAGGTCATCGACAGCGAGGAAATCGCGGTATCGACGTTGTCGATGCCGGCCTCCACTGCCTTGACGATGGCCGCGGTCGATAGCCCCGCAGTGGCGTGGCATTGCATGTGAATCGGGATCGACAGGCTGGCCTTGAGGCGCGTCACCAGCTCGAAGGCGATGTACGGGTTGAGAATACCGGCCATATCCTTGATCGCGATCGAGTCGGCACCCATGTCTTCGATCTGCTTGGCCAGGTCGACCCACATTTCCAGGGTGTGCACCGGGCTGGTGGTGTAGGAAATGGTGCCCTGGGCATGTTTGCCCAGTTGTTTGACCGCCCGCAGTGCGGTCTGCAAGTTACGCGGATCGTTCATCGCGTCGAATACGCGGAACACATCGACGCCGTTGATTGCCGCGCGCTCGACAAACTTCTCCACCACGTCATCGGCGTAGTGCCGATAGCCGAGCAGGTTCTGTCCACGCAGGAGCATCTGCTGGCGGGTGTTGGGCATAGCCTTCTTCAGCTCGCGGATGCGCTCCCAGGGGTCTTCGCCCAGGTAACGGATGCAGGAATCGAAAGTAGCACCACCCCAGGACTCCACCGACCAGAAGCCGACCTGATCGAGCTTGGGCGCGATCGGCAACATGTCTTCGAGGCGTACACGCGTCGCCAGAATCGACTGGTGAGCATCGCGCAGCACCACATCGGTAATTCCGAGTGCTTGTTTAACGGCAGTCATACAGGTGCTCCCTTTCGAACCTGACTCAACCGCGGCGAGCGCGGTGCTGATTGATAGCGGATTGAATAGCGGCCAGCACATCGCCATCCGGCTGTTGAATAGCGGGCTTGGCGGGCGCGTGTGCGGCCGCGGAAACTGGCGTGTGGGGGGCAAAAAGCTCGATCAGACGCGACATCACGCGGATCGCCACTACCAACAACATCAGGAAGAGAAATACAAAGCCCAGGCCGAACAGCATGAGCTCGACACCCTCGAGCAGGAGTTGACTGGAGGTCATCTTGACTCCTTTTTGCCAGCAGCATCGAGCTGCATTCAGTATTGATAGGGGCGCCCGAGGAATGCCCCGGGCAAAGCTGGCGCACCTTAGCTTGAAACGGCCGTTTGAAGCAAACCCCAGACTGTATTTAGCGACAAATTCGGACAAAAAAGCGCCATACATTCACCCCATAAATAAGTGCACCGCGCTACAGCAGAAACAACGAGGCCATACCCAGGAAGATGAAGAAACCGCCACTGTCGGTCACCGCGGTAATCATCACGCTGGCGCCCATCGCCGGATCACGCCCCATGCGCACCAGGGTCATTGGAATCAGTACGCCCATCAATGCCGCGAGCAGCAGGTTCAGGGTCATGGCCGCAGTCATCACCACTCCCAGCGACCAGCTGTCGTAGAGCATATAAGCCACCACCCCGATCACCCCGCCCCAGACCAGGCCATTGATCAAGGCAACACTCAATTCCTTGCGAATCAGCCGTGCGGTATTACCGGTACTGACCTGATCCAGCGCCATGGCACGGACGATCATGGTAATGGTCTGGTTGCCCGAGTTACCGCCGATACCGGCAACGATCGGCATCAAGGCAGCCAACGCCACCAGCTTCTCGATGGAGTCCTCAAACAGGCCTATCACCCGCGAGGCAATGAACGCCGTAATCAGGTTGAGGGCCAGCCAGGCCCAGCGGTTGCGCAACGATTTCCACACCGAGGCGAAGATGTCTTCCTCCTCGCGCAGACCGGCCATGTTCAGCACTTCGCTTTCGCTTTCTTCACGAATCAGATCGACCATCTCGTCGATAGTCAGACGGCCGATCAGCTTGCCGTTCTTGTCGACCACAGGCGTTGAGATCAGATCGTAACGTTCGAACGCCTGGGCGGCATCGTAGGCATCCTCGTCCGGATGAAAGCTCACCGGATCGGTCGCCATCACCTCGCTGACCAGCTTGTCCGGGTCGTTGACCAGCAAGCGCTTGACCGGCAGCACCCCCTTGAGCACACCATCGTAATCGACCACGAACAGCTTGTCGGTATGCCCGGGCAGCTCCTTCAGGCGCCGCAGGTAACGCAAAACCACTTCCAGGCTGACGTCTTCGCGGATGGTGACCATCTCGAAGTCCATCAAAGCGCCGACCTGATCCTCCTCATAGGACAACGCCGAACGCACCCGCTCACGCTGCTGCGCATCGAGGGTTTCCATCAACTCATGAACGACATCGCGTGGCAGCTCGGAGGCCAGGTCCGCCAGCTCGTCGGCATCCATCTCCTTGGCCGCCGCGAGGATCTCGTGGTCGTCCATGTCGGCGAGCAGGGTTTCGCGCACCGCATCGGACACTTCGAGGAGGATATCGCCGTCGCGCTCGGCCTTGACCAGCTGCCAGATAGTCAGACGCTCGTCCAACGGCAGCGCTTCGAGGATATGCGCGACGTCGGCGGAGTGCAGCTCGTCGAGCTTGCGCTGCAGCTCGGCCAGGTTCTGCCGGTGCACCAGGTTTTCCACCCGGTCGTGATGCGGGCCTTCCTGACGGTGGGTCAGGTCTTCGACCAGCTTGTGCCGATGCAGCAACTCGACCACCTGGGCAAGGCGGTCCTGCAGGCTTTCTTGCGGCTTCTTGGCTTCTACTTCAGTCATGGCACGCTCCACCCCCAGCGGCGGCGCACGCCAAAGAGGGTCAATCAATCAGTACGCGATTGCACAAACGAGATTCAGAGTAACTACTGGGTAAGTCCATGGTGGTGATCCACAAGCCCCGGCGGGGCTGACGGGCAAAATGATAACACCGCCCGTCGGCTTTGCATGCTACAAAAAGCAGGCTAGAACAAGCCTTTGCAGCACAAACTTCAGCGTTTTTTAACAACCCGTAGTTGCGACGCCGGAGACGCCGCACAAGGCACCACTGGCAAAGCCGATCCGAGCGACTAGGCTTGTCAGACGACCGTCAAGGAGGACGTCACCATGCATGGACTGCACCGCGCAGCATTCTGCGCCATCCTGCTGTGCCCACCACCCCTGCTGGCCTCAACCGTATTCCGCTGCGAAGACGCCAATGGCCACGTCACCTTCACCCTGCAAGGCTGCCCCGCCGAACAGGCGCAATACCTGCAAGACGCCCACAACCCCACGCCCAGCAGCGGCAAAGCCGTACCCCTGGCGAAAACAGCGAAATCCTCACGCAGTAAAACCAAGGAAAAACACGACGCCAGCGAACTGGTGGTGGTCGGCGAATCGCAGGATGGCTGCGGCAACCTGGTCACCGGCAGCGAGCGCCGCACGGCCATAATCAAACAGCAGATACGCAGCGGCATGCACCGCAGCGACGTGGAAAGCAGCCTGGGCACACCGGACAGGATAAGCAGCCAGAACGGCCAGACGCGCTATCACTACCGCGACCAACAAGGTAATAGCCGCCAGGTTAGCTTCGACGAGGCTGGCTGCGTCAAAGGCAAGCGTTAGCACGCCTACCCAGGCCACGGGACGGAATCGAGCGCAGCGACACCCTCCCGCGCCTCAGCTGCACAGCCCGGAGCCGCGGTACGCGCACGGGCCCACAGAGACAAAACAGCAGACAAAGAAAAAGGGCCTGCATCGCTGCAGGCCCTTCTATTTGGTGCACTCAGGAGGATTCGAACCTCCGACCGCTCGGTTCGTAGCCGAGTACTCTATCCAGCTGAGCTATGAGTGCACTGTCCCGCGCATTATAGGGCTTCAAATCATTCAATCAAGCTTAAATCAGATTAATTTCAACAACTTACCGATCAAAGCAGGACCAACACCCTATAACACTAAATAATGGCGGAGAAGGGGGGATTCGAACCCCCGACACCCTTTTGAGATGTACTCCCTTAGCAGGGGAGCGCCTTCGGCCACTCGGCCACCTCTCCGCAACACGGGGCGCATGATACCCATCTTTGCCCCGCTTGCAAAGCCAAAAATCAGATAAAAATTAGTGGCTTGGTTCTTCGTCTTTCTCTTTCTGGATGCGCTGGTAAATCTCCTCACGGTGCACGGCTACTTCCTTCGGCGCGTTAACGCCGATGCGCACCTGATTGCCCTTAACGCCCAACACGGTGACAGTGACCTCGTCACCCACCATCAGGGTCTCACCGACCCGGCGAGTTAGAATCAGCATTCCTTTCTCCTCACGGATTAAATCCAATACAACAGTCTGCAAAAAAGAAAATGGTGGCAGCCCCGATAAATCTCAAGCGAGGCCTTCACCCAAGTATTGACCAGTGTGGGCAGAAAGAAAGTCCATCCACGCCAACCAAAAAGACAAAAGGCGCGCAATAGTGCGCGCCTTTCGGGCAATGCCTCAGTCGCCCTGTCGGGCCGGGGCATCCAGTTCAAAGGCGGTGTGCAGTGCACGCACCGCCAACTCCAGATATTTCTCCTCGATCACCACGGACACTTTGATTTCCGAGGTGGAGATCATCTGGATATTGATATTTTCCTTGGCCAGAGCCTCGAACATGCGGCTGGCAACCCCCGCATGGGAGCGCATGCCGACGCCGACGATCGACACCTTGGCAATCTTGATGTCGCCAATCACTTCGCGAGCGCCCAGCTCACGCGCGGTATTTTCCAGTACCTGCTGCGCGGCCAGATAATCGTTGCGGTGCACGGTGAAGGTGAAATCGGTGGTGTTATCGTGCGCCACGTTCTGCACGATCATGTCGACTTCAATATTGGCGGCACTGACAGGGCCGAGAATCTTGAACGCCACGCCCGGGATGTCCGGCACGCCACGGATGGTCAGCTTGGCTTCGTCGCGATTGAAAGCGATGCCGGAGATGATCGGCTGTTCCATGGATTCCTCTTCATCAAGGGTAATGAGGGTGCCCGGACCCTCTTTGAAGCTGTGCAATACGCGCAGCGGGACGTTGTACTTGCCGGCGAATTCCACCGAACGGATTTGCAGCACCTTTGAGCCCAGACTGGCCATTTCCAGCATTTCTTCGAAGGTGATCTTCTCCAGGCGTCGAGCCTGGGGCACCACACGCGGGTCGGTGGTATAGACACCATCGACATCCGTGTAGATCTGACACTCGTCGGCCTTCAGCGCTGCCGCCAGGGCCACGCCCGTGGTGTCGGAGCCACCACGCCCGAGCGTGGTGATATTGCCGTGCTCGTCCACCCCCTGGAAACCGGCGACCACCACCACACGACCGGCCTTGAGGTCGGCACGCAGCTTCTGATCGTCAATCTGCAGGATACGCGCCTTGTTGTGCGCGCTGTCGGTGAGAATGCGCACCTGATTGCCGGTGTAGGACACCGCCGGCACACCGCGGCGAATCAGCGCCATGGTCAACAGGGCAATGGTCACCTGTTCACCGGTGGACAACATCACGTCGAGCTCACGCGGCACCGGATGATCGTCACTAGCCTGTTTGGCCAGTTCGATCAACCGATTGGTTTCACCGCTCATGGCGGAAACCACGACCACAATGTCATCGCCGTTTTCGCGGAACTTCTTCACCTTCTCGGCCACCTGCTGAATCCGCTCAACAGTGCCGACGGAGGTGCCGCCAAATTTCTGTACGATCAAAGCCATTTCAAAGCCGCCTCAGCCCGTGAAGGGCGCCCATTAAACATTCAACTCAATACGCTGCCAAGGCCTGCCGGGCGCAATGCAATTCCTGGCGTTCGCAGACGCTGAAAATCGCCTGCGGAACGACAACTACTGGTGCTTACAGACCTTGCTCGGCATAGCTTGCGGCCAGCGCCAAGGCGCCATCCAGCGCGCCGGCATCGGTGCCACCGCCCTGCGCCATATCCGGACGACCGCCGCCCTTGCCACCGACTGCCGCCGCGGCCTGCTTCATCAACTCGCCGGCCTTGAGTTTTGCGGTCAGGTTCTGGGTCACACCGGCCACCAGCACGACCTTGTCGTCCTGCACGCCGCCGAGCAGGATCACGGCGCTACCGAGCTTGTTCTTCAACTGGTCGACCATGGCCAGCATGGCCTTGCCGTCCAGGCCGTCGACACGCGCACTCAGCACCTTGATGCCCTTGACGTCGACGGCAGAGCCGGCCAGATCGTTGCCGGCCGAACTGGCGGCCTTGGCCTTGAACTGCTCCAGCTCTTTCTCCAACTGTCGATTGCGCTCCAGCATGGCCGTCAGTTTGTCCAGCAGGTTGTCGCGACTGCCCTTGACCAGTGCAGCAGCTTCTTTCAACTGTTCTTCGGCAGCATTCAGATAGGCAAAAGCAGCGGAACCGGTGACCGCTTCGATACGCCTTACGCCCGCTGCGACACCGCCTTCGCTGGTGATCTTGAACAGGCCGATGTCGCCGGTACGGGCCACGTGAGTACCGCCACAGAGCTCGACGGAAAAATCGCCGCCCATGCTCAGCACCCGCACCTGATCGCCGTACTTCTCGCCGAACAGCGCCATGGCGCCTTTCTGCTTGGCGGTTTCGATATCGGTCTCGAGGGTTTCCACGGCACTGTTGTTGCGCACCTGGGTATTGACGATATCTTCCAGCGCCCTCAACTGCGCCGAGCTAATCGCCTCGAAGTGGCTGAAGTCGAAACGCAGGCGCTGGCTATCGACCAGCGAGCCTTTCTGCTGCACATGCTCGCCGAGCACCTGACGCAACGCGGCGTGCAACAGGTGCGTCGCCGAATGATTGAGCGCGGTGGCCCGACGCACGCTGGCGTCAACCTCGGCCTTGATCGAGGCACCTACGCTCAGGCTGCCCTGGGCGACCATGCCGTGGTGCAGGAAAGCACCGCCGGCCTTGGTGGTATCGCGCACATCGAAACGCACGCCGGCACCTTCGAGGAAGCCGCAGTCACCCACCTGGCCACCGGATTCGGCATAGAACGGCGTCTGATCGAGCACCACCACACCCTCCTCGCCTTCGCTCAGGCGATCGACCGCCTGGTCACCGCGAAACAGCGCGATGATCTGACCGCTGCCGCTGGTGCCCTCGTAGCCGAGGAAGCGTGTATCGCTGTCGACCTTGACCAGGGCGTTGTAATCCATACCGAAGGCGCTGGCGGAACGGGCGCGCTCGCGCTGGGCCTGCATTTCGCGCTCGAAGCCGCTCTCGTCCAGGGTCAGGCCACGCTCGCGGGCGATATCGGCCGTCAGGTCGTAGGGAAAACCAAAGGTGTCATACAGCTTGAACACCGTCTCGCCGGGGATCAGCTTGCCCTTGAGGCCGACCAGATCCTGCTCGAGAATTCTCAGCCCCTGCTCCAGGGTCTTGGCGAACTGCTCTTCTTCGGTTTTCAGCACGCGCTCGATCTGTGCCTGCTGCTGCTTCAGCTCCGGGAAGGCTTCACCCATCTCGGCCACCAGCGCGGCGACGATCTGGTAGAAGAAACTGCCCTTGGCGCCCAGCTTGTTACCGTGACGGCAGGCGCGACGGACGATCCGGCGCAGCACATAGCCACGGCCCTCGTTGGACGGGGTGACGCCGTCGGCGATCAGGAAACTGCAGGAGCGGATATGATCGGCCACCACCTTCAGCGAAGCCTGACCCTCGTTGGCGCAGCCGATGGCCTTGGCCGAGGCATTCAGCAGGCTCTGGAACAGGTCGATCTCGTAGTTCGAGTTGACGTGCTGCAGCACCGCACTGATGCGCTCCAGGCCCATGCCGGTGTCCACGCTCGGCGCCGGCAGCGGATGCAGCACGCCATCTGCGGTGCGGTTGAACTGCATGAACACGTTGTTCCAGATCTCGATGTAGCGATCGCCATCTTCTTCCGGCGAGCCAGGCGGGCCGCCCCAGATGTGCTCGCCGTGATCGAAGAAGATCTCGGTGCAAGGGCCGCACGGGCCGGTATCACCCATGGTCCAGAAGTTGTCGGAGGCATAGGGGGCGCCCTTGTTGTCGCCGACGCGGATCATCCGCTCGGCCGGCACGCCGATTTCCTTGTTCCAGATGTCGTAGGCTTCGTCGTCGTTGGCGTAGACGGTGACCCAGAGCTTGTCCTTGGGCAGGTTCAGCCAACGATCACCGGTGAGAAATTCCCAGGCAAAGTGGATGGCGTCGCGCTTGAAGTAATCGCCGAAACTGAAGTTACCGAGCATTTCGAAGAAGGTGTGATGGCGCGCGGTGTAGCCGACGTTTTCCAGATCGTTGTGCTTGCCGCCGGCACGCACGCACTTCTGGCTGGTCGCGGCACGGGTGTAGGCGCGTTTTTCCAGGCCGAGGAAGCAGTCCTTGAACTGGTTCATCCCGGCGTTGGTGAACAGCAGCGTCGGGTCATTGCCCGGAATCAGGGAGCTGGAAGCGACACGGGTGTGCCCCTTCTCTTCGAAGAAGCTGAGGAAAGCTTCACGGATTTCTGCGCTTTTCATAGGATCATCCACGGAAACAGGCGGCCACGGCAAAGCCGGCAACAAAGACTGCATGAAAGCGTAGCGAGCGAAGGCCAGGCAAGGCAAAAACAGGCGAAAAAGCGCAGTTTACGCGCTGTAAATGAGCATTTGATTCGCTTCGCTCCCCCTTCGGGGCCGCGCTAAAGCGCGTTCAGCCTATGGCTGTGAGCCTGTTTTTAACGCCGCATAGCCGAGCGCAGTAGCTTTCACGCAGTCTGCAAAGGGCCGCATTATATCGGCCCTTTAGCATCGGTACAGCGTGTTTATCAATAGATAACGGCTATAACACCGCACCGCGCGGAAAACGACGCTCCCTTGGGTCGGCGCGTACAGGTTAGCGGCAACAGGCATGTCCTTTGTCACGACAGGATTCAAGCCGCCGCGAGACCCGACAATGGCATCCACGCTGCAGCCATGGCGCTTTCAGCGCTTTCAGGGCCCATCGCAGCTATAAAGCCCCACCCACGGGAATGGCCGCCGGGTTACCGAGGGGCACATGCCTGAATCAAATTCAGACTTGAACCGCCGCGTCAGCCGCTACGGCGACGGCGATGTTTGAACGCTCCGGACCTGGCGCCGATAACCCATCCTGGAGCTGACCGGTTCAAACCCGCGCAAATTCGGCAAAGGCCTCGATCACCCGCTCGATGTCCGCGGCGCTGACATCCAGGTGCGTGACCATGCGCAGGCGTGGCGCGGCCGCCAGCTTGATCCCGCGTTCGGCGCAGAAGGCCTTGAGTGCGTCGGCCTGCTCGCCGAGCTGGGCATAGACCATATTGGTATGCACCGGCTCGACCGCGTAGCCCAAGCCGCGCAGCCCTTCGGCCAGGCGATCGGCATTGGCGTGATCCTCGACCAGGCGCGCCACCTGATGTTCCAGGGCATAGAGCCCGGCAGCGGCCAGGATGCCTGCCTGGCGCATACCGCCGCCAACCATCTTGCGCAGGCGCCGCGCCTTGCCGATCAGTTCGTCGCTGCCACACAGCACCGAGCCCACTGGCGCGCCCAGGCCCTTGGACAAACAGACCGAGACCGAATCGAAGTGCCGGGTGATCTCCCTGGCCGCCACGCCCTGTTTGACCGCTGCGTTGTACAGCCGCGCGCCGTCCAGGTGCAGGGCCAAGCCACGTGTGCGGGTCAACGCGCGGGCAGCGGCCAGATAACTCGATGGCAGGACCTTGCCCTGCATGGTGTTTTCCAGCGCCAGCAGACGAGTGCGGGCGAAGTGGAAGTCATCCTGCTTGATGGCCGCCTCGACCTTGGCCAGGTCGAGCGAGCCATCGGCTTCGCCCTCGATCGGCTGCGGCTGGATCGAGCCCAGCACCGCGGCGCCACCACCTTCATATTTATAGGTGTGCGCCTGCTGACCGACGATGTACTCGTCGCCGCGCTCGCAATGGGCCATCAGGCCGAGCAGGTTGCTCATGGTGCCGGTCGGCACGAACAGCGCGCGGGCAAAACCCAGCTCGGCGGCCAGGTACTGCTCCAGGCGGTTGACCGTGGGATCCTCACCGTAGACGTCATCGCCCACCTCGGCCGCCAGCATGGCTTCGCGCATACCCGGGGTTGGCTGGGTAACGGTGTCGCTGCGCAGGTCGATGACAGTCATGGCCGTTTTTCCTTAACGTGACGAAAACCCCGATGCTAAGGCGCCCCAGGCATGGGAACAAGGTACAGATAGGGCAATAGGACGCAGGACAGATCAGTTCGGAGCTGCGCAGGGTCCTTTCGCGGACAAGTCCGCTGTCACAGAAGCAGTCCTGTAGCCCGGATGAACACACGGCGCACCCTACGACGGTTGAGCGCAGCGAGGCTTGTGCATAAACATTGGATCTACAGATCGCCCCCTGGAACCGATCAGGCCAGCTGCACGTCCGCGGCGGGGACGATGAGGATGGCCGCGCGCAGACCGTTTTTCACCTTGGGGTTGGGGAAGATGATCCGCGCATCCGGCTCCTCCACTATCCAGCGAGTGCCGGCCAGATCCTCGGCCAGCAGGTAGCCGACCGGCAGTTTGCTGAAGTTCTCGATATCCGCCGGCAAGTGCAGCTTGAAGGTGTCGCTGTGCTTGATGATTTCCCGCGCCACGGCGAACAACTGCAGCCCGCGCAATTCGGCGTCCTGCTCTTGTGGCTCTGGCTCACAGCCTTCGATGATGTGCTGCAGGCGCTGTTCGAGTAAATCCAGGTTGACCTGCTGATTCTGGCCAAAGGCACGCGCCTTGCCCAGCTCCAGGGTGAACGACTCGGCGCCCAGCTGTGTGTAGGTGTATGCGCTGAAGGTGATCGAGCTCTTGTTGTGCAGCAACACCGCCTCGATCCCTGCGGCATTCAACCGGGCCAGCTCGCGCAAGCTGCGCGGCCGCCCCTCCTGCCAGGGATAAAGGGCGAATTGCTCGATTTGCGAGGCACGGATCGCGGTGTGCAGGTCGTAGTGCAGGCGCGTGCGCTCGGGCTTGCTGAAAAACGTCGCGGCCAGGTGCTCGAGATCACAGGCGCGCATCGCCTCGACCCCGGCATGTCGCTCGTGCTGGCCGTTGAACAGGCGATTGATGTCCTGGTCGATATAGCGCTCGCCACGACGGATCGCCGGCGGATTACCGAACAGGAAGAGGATGCGTGCGCGCGGCTTCAACTCGCCACGGGCAATGCCGCGCAGCAGGCGATCGAGCAATTCGATGGGAGCGGTTTCGTTGCCGTGGATGCCGGCCGAGAGCAGCAGGTCCAGGCCATTGTCGCTGGCCGCTGGCGGCGTCACTTCCAGCGCGCCTTCGGCCAGCCAGCGCAAGCGTGCGCCCTCGGGCGTCAGCTGGATCTTCGCTGCCGGTTCAAAGCCGGCCAGGGTCAGCTCAAGCAATTTGCCGAGGGCAAGCATAGGAGTTACCTCACTCGTGATTGCAGTCGGGACCATGCACGTGCTCGTCGTCGCCGGGCTCTGCCGCTTCCATCTCCAGTTCCAGGCTGACCAGGTTGGTGGCCAGCGGGCGCAGCAACAGATTGGCGTACTCGCTGTCACCTTCCTCCACGTCCACGCCGATCATCAACTGACCATTGCCCACCTGCTGGAACCAGACTTCCTTGCCCTGCCACATCACCGCAAAGCGGGTGCAGGTCGTTTCCAGCTGGGTGCCATCTTCATCTTCGAGGATCAGTTGCAGGACATCGGACATTATTCAAAGCTCCACGCTATACGCCACAAGCAGCAAGTTTAGAACGCCAAGCGGGTGCTTGAGGCTGTTGCCTTGCTTGCTCAGTTCAATTGGAAAGGATAAACCGTGCCCAGTTTAAGGATCTGGGTCAATTCATCCAATGCCGTGCGACATTCAATCAGCAATTGCGGGTCGGCCAATTCGTTCTCGCTGAGGCGATCGCGGTAGTGCTTGTCGACCCAGACATTGAGCGTGTCATACAGCTGCGGGGTCATGATCACCCCCGGATTCACTGCCGCCAGCTCATTATCCTTGAGTGCCACGCGCAAACGCAGGCAGGCCGGGCCACCGCCGTTCTGCATGCTTTGCTTGAGATCGAACACCTTGACCTCGCGAATCGGCCCACTGCCGCTGGTGAGCTGCTGCAGGTAATTCCACACATTGGCGTTGTTGCGGCACTCCTCCGGCACGATCAGCAACATGCCGCCAGCGGCGCGTGACAACAGCTGGCTGTTAAACAGGTAGGACTTCACCGCATCCTCGACCGTGACCGCATCGCGCGGCACGCACACCGCCTGCAGGTTACCGCCACGACGAGCGAGCTTGTCCGCCAGCTCGGCCAGCACCTTGTCGGTATCGAGGAAGGCGTCCTGGTGATAGAACAGCACCTCGCCGTTACCCACCGCAATCACGTCGTTGTGGAATACCCCCTGATCGATCACCGCAGGGTTCTGCTGAGCATAGACCACCCCGGCCTCGCTCAGCCCATGCAGGCGCACCACGGCCTGGGAAGCTTCCAGGGTCTGCCGCGCCGGGTAGCGTTGCGGCGCCGGGAAACGGCCGTCGAAGGCGCTGCGGCCGAACACGAAGAACTCCACCCCGGCATCGCCATAGTCTTTGCAGAAACGCGTGTGGTTGGCCGCGCCCTCGTCGCCGAACTGCGCCACCGCGGGCAAGGCAGCGTGGTGAGCGAAGTGCTGCTCGTTGGCGAACATGGCGCCGAGTACGCGGCTGGTGGTCGGGTGCTCGATGGAGCGGTGAAACTTGCAGTTGAGGTTGGCGGCGGTGAAGTGCACCCGGCCATCGGCCGTATCGGCGCTGGGGCTGACGGTGCAGGCGTTGGCCGTCCACATGCTCGAGGCCGAGCAGCTGGCGACCAGCAGCGGCATGGCCTCCTTTGCCGCCCGCTCGATCACCCGGGCATCGCTGCCGGTAAAGCCGAGGCGGCGCAGCACCGCGACATCCGGGCGTTCCTGCGGGGCCAGTACGCCCTGTTTGAGGCCCATATCCATCAGCGCCTTCATCTTCGCCAGGCCCTGCTTGGCGGCCTCTTTCGGGCTGGAGCCGGCCTGGCTGTTGCTCTGCGAAGCGACGTTGCCGTAGGACAGGCCGCCGTAGTTGTGGGTCGGGCCGACCAGGCCGTCGAAATTCATTTCATAGCCGGACATTACAGGCTTACTCCCGGGGTCAGGGTGGCGGGCAGGCTCAGGCGTTCACTTTCCAGCGAGGCCACCGGATAGGCGCAGTAGTCCGCCGCGTAGTAAGCACTGGCGCGGTGGTTGCCGGAAGCGCCGACGCCACCGAACGGGGCCGTGCTGGCGGCGCCGGTGAGTTGCTTGTTCCAGTTGACGATGCCGGCGCGGCTGTGCAGCCAGAACTGCTGGTAGCGCGCGGCGGAATCCGACAGCAAACCGGCGGCCAGGCCGAACCGGGTGTTGTTGGCCTCGGCGATCGCTTCCTCGAAATCGGCATAACGGATGACCTGCAGCAGCGGGCCGAAGAACTCTTCGTCCGGTCGCCCGGCCACCGCACTGACATCGATGATGCCCGGGGTCAGCAAGGCGGCACCTTTGAGCGGCTGGGTCATCGCCAGTAACGCCGTGGCGCCCTTGTCGAGCAGCTGCTGCTGGGCCTGCAGCAGGTGCTGGGCCGCCGCCAGGGAAATCACCGAGCCCATGAAGGGCGCCGGAGTTTCGTCGAAAGCGCCGACCTTGATCTGCCCGGCGACCTGGACCAGGCGCGCCAGCAGGCTGTCGCCCCACTCGCCCTGCGGCACCAGCAGACGCCGCGCGCAGGTGCAGCGCTGGCCGGCGGAGATGAAGGCCGACTGCACGATGCAGTACACCGCTGCCTCGACATCGGCGAGCTGATCGACGACCAGCGGGTTGTTGCCGCCCATTTCCAGGGCGAGGATCTTCTCCGGGCGACCGGCGAACTGGCTGTGCAGCAGGCTGCCGGTGCTGCTCGAACCGGTGAAGAACAGCCCGTCGATGCCGGGGTTGCCGGCCAGGGCTACGCCGGTGTCGCGCGCGCCCTGCAGCAGATTGAGCACGCCGTCCGGCAGACCGGCTTCGATCCAGCACTTGAGCGTCAGCTCGGCGACTTTCGGCGTCAGTTCGCTGGGCTTGAACAGCACGCAGTTGCCCGCCAGCAACGCCGGCACTATGTGGCCGTTGGGCAGGTGGCCGGGGAAGTTGTAGGGGCCGAACACCGCCACCACGCCATGCGGCTTGTGCCGCAGCACCGCGGTGGCATCGGCCAGCGGGGCACTCTTCTCGCCGGTCCGTTCGCGATAGCTCTGCACCGAGATGGCGACCTTGTTGACCATGCTGGTCACCTCGGTGGCCGACTCCCACAGCGGCTTGCCGGTTTCCTCGCCAATCGCCCGGGCCAGCTCGTCGGCATGTGCCTTGAGGGCCACGGCGAAGCGCTCCAGCACGGCGATGCGCCCGTCCAGGGAGCACGAGGCCCAGCCCGGGAATGCCGCGCGGGCGGCCGCCACGGCGGCCTCGACCTGAGCGACGGAGGCCGCCTGGCCACGCCAGACCACGGCCTGAGTGACGGGATTCAACGATTCCAGGGCTTCGCCCTGACCAAGCTGCCAGCTACCGGCGATGTAATGAGTGCTCATATTGTTTTATCACTCCCAGCAATTTCATCACCCGGCGTTGCGCCGGGTGGGTTATTCGATCGAACGGCCCGGATCGTCTCCAGGCGGCTCGGTATTCAGCCACGGGCCGACAGCGGCACCGCTCTTACCTGGTCGCCGACCGACAAACGCAGGCGCTTGGCGGTCAACGGATCGACCACCAGGGTGCCGGCGGCCAGGCGTGCGGCACCGACGGTGATCCGGCAGTCTTCGCGCTTGCGGTTGTGGATCAGGAAAGCCGTAGCGTCATCGCCCGGCGTACCTATGGCCAGCACCAGCGCCTGGCTATCGCGCACGGCACGGATTTTCGCGGTTTCCGCCTCGATGGCTGGGCCAGCGTCGAAGATGTCGACATAGCCCTGATAACTGAAGCCTTCACCCTTGAGCATGGCCAGCGCCGGCTCGGTATCCGGGTGGACGCGGCCGATGATGCTGCGCGCATCTTCGGAGAGGAAGCAGGTATAGAGCGGGAACTTGGGCATCAACTCGGCGATGAAGGCCTTGTTGCCGACCCCGGTCAGGTAGTCCGCCTGGCTGAACTCCATCTTGAAGAAGTGCCGGCCCAGGCTCTCCCAGAACGGCGAGCGCCCCTGCTCATCGGACATGCCGCGCATCTCGGCGATCACCTTGTCGCCGAACAACTCGCGGAACTCGGCGATAAACAGCAAGCGCGCCTTGGACAGCAGGCGACCATTGAGCCCCGTACGGTGGTCGCTGCGCAGAAACAGCGAACACAGCTCGGAGTTGCCGGTCAGGTCGTTGGCCAGAAACAGGGTGGGAATCTGCCGATGGATATTCAACTCCTGCGAAGCGCTGACGGTCAGGCCCAGGCGGTAGTTGTACCAGGGCTCACGCAGACCGACCGCACCGGCCACGGCGGAAATCCCTACTACCTGGCCGGCGTCGTTTTCCAGCACGAACAGGTAGTCGGTATCGGCGCGCTCGGCTTCGCCCTTGAAGGTCTTTTCTGCCCAGCCGACGCGGTGCGCCAGGCGCTCCTCGTTGGCTGGCAGGGTGGTCAGGCCGGCGCCGGTGGTGCGCGCCAGATCAATCAGGGCCGGAAGATCGGCGGTACGGACGGGACGAACGATCATGCGCTAACTCCTTAAACCGCAACCAGGCGCACGCTGGCACCCTCGCCGACGCCGAGTGCTTCGGCAGCTTCAAGACTGAGGGTGACCGGCTTGCCAGGCACCCAATCCAGGTCCGCGACAATCGCGCGAAAATCCTGCAGCAGGCCATTGCTCACCATATATGGACGCCCACCCTTGATCGGCTCGCCGATCCTGACCGGCACCACGCGACTCTGGGCGATCGAGCGAATCCCCGAGGTGCGCGCATGCAGGGTCGGCCCGCCGTCGAAAATATCGATGTAATGATCGGTCTCGAAGCCTTCGCGCATCAGGATGTCGAAGGTCACCTGGGCCCGCGGGTGCACCTGACCCATGGCTTCCTGCGCCGCATCCGGCAGCAGCGGCACATAGATCGGGTAATGCGGCATCAGCTCGGCCAGAAAGGTCCGGCTCTTCAGCCCGCACAGGCGCTCGGCCTCGGCGTAGGTCATGTCGAAGAAATTGCGCCCCACGGCATCCCAGAACGGCGAATCGCCGTGCTCGTCGCTGTGACCGACGATCTCCACCACCACGGCATCGGCAAAGCGCTCCGGATGATTGGCGACAAACAACAGGCGCGCACGCGAGTTCAGCTCGGACCAGACACTGCCCACCAACGACCGCTCGACGTAGAAGCTGGTCAGCAGGCTGTTGCCGGTCAGGTCGTGGCACAGCGAGAGCACATGGATCTTGTTGTGGATCTTCAGCTCACGCGAGTTGTGCACGAAGGTTTCGTTGCGAAAGCTGTAGAACGGCTCGGAATAGCCGGCCGAGGCGACAATCCCGGAGCAACCGAGCAGGTGGCCGCTGTCGCTGTCTTCGAGGACGAAGAAGTAGCTTTCTTCGCCATTGAAGCTCACCTCGGCGGCCAGCGAGGCATCCGAGGCCGCGATCTTGTCGCGCAGGCGACCGGCATCGTCCGGCAACGAAGTCACACCAACCGGGCTGTCCGCGGCGAGACGCTGCACTTCACTCAGGTCAGCCATTTGCGCGGGGCGCATCACCAGCATGGTGTCACTCCTTTCTCAATAAAAATCCCAGGCCGCTCAGCGCGAACCGCCTGGAAAAACCGTAACCCGAAGGCCACAGCACACACGGAGACAGTCATCCCTGGAAAGTAGCTCGGCTTATCCATAAGCCGAGCAAGCGCAGCCCGTGGCGAGCGCAAGTGGCTCGCCGCCGGACTGTCGGCTCAGGCTTGCGTCAGCTGGACCAGCGCACGTTCGAAACGCGCCAGGCCCTCATCGATATCGACCTCTTCCACCACCAGGCTCGGGGCGAAACGCACCACATCCGGGCCGGCTTGCAGCACCATCACGCCTTGCGCCGCGGCGGCATCGAGAATCGCCTTGGCCTTGCCTTTCCAGGCGTCGCTGAGCACCGCGCCGATCAACAGACCGAGGCCGCGCACCTGACTGAACACGCCGTACTGCTCACCGAACCGCTCCAGGGTGGTCGTGAAGCGCTGCTGCTTGGCCTTCACCCCAGCCAGCACCTGCGGGGTGTTGATCACATCGATCACCGCCTCGGCCACCGCACAGGCCAGCGGGTTGCCGCCGTAGGTGGTGCCATGGGTGCCAACCACCAGGTGTTTGGCCAGCGCTTCGCTGGTGAGCATGGCGCCGATCGGGAAACCACCGCCCAGGCTCTTGGCGCTGGAGAGGATGTCCGGTGTCACCCCGTAATGCTGGTAGGCGAACAGCGAACCGCTGCGGCCCATGCCGGTCTGCACCTCGTCGAAGATCAGCAGCGCGTCGTGCTGGTCGCACAGCTCGCGGGCCGCCTGCAGGTAGGCCAGGTCGGCCGGCAGGACGCCGCCCTCACCCTGGATCGGCTCCAGCACCACGGCGCAGGTCTTGGCGGAAACCGCGGCGCGCAGCGCCTCGATATCGTTGTACGGCACATGGCTGATGCCCTGGATCTTCGGCCCGAAGCCATCGGAATACTTGGGTTGACCGCCGACACTGACGGTAAACAGGGTGCGGCCGTGGAAGCTGTTGGTCGCCGCGATGATTTCGTACTTGTCTTCGCCGAACCTGTCGAAGGCCACCCGACGGGCCAGCTTGAAGGCGGCCTCGTTGGCTTCGGCGCCGGAATTACAGAAGAACACCCGCTCGGCGAAGGTGGCGTCGATCAGCTTGTGCGCCAGGCGCAGGGCCGGCTCGTTGGTGAACACGTTGGAAATGTGCCACAGCGTATTGGCCTGCTCGGTCAAGGCGGCGACCAGGGCCGGATGGCAATGACCCAGGGCATTCACGGCGATGCCGCCAGTGAAGTCGATCAGCTCACGACCGCTTTGATCCCAGACTCGGGAGCCCGCGCCGCGCACCGGAATAAAGCCGGCCGGGGCATAGTTGGGAACCATCACTTGGTCGAAATCGGCGCGTTGCACCGGATCGTGCTGAACGGACATCGGGACTCTCCTGACGAGTAACACCTGCATGGGGTGGCAGGCGATGGGAAGGATTGTAGGGATTGATTCGGGGCTGGCATTGCCGCCATGCGACAACTTCTTACAGCGCCACCCCGAGGAAAACCGCCGCTTTCGCAAATGCGACAGAAAGCGTCGGGAAGGCGCAGTTTAAACGCTGATCGGCACATTCGCGCACGGTGCGCGGCAATTATCCACAAGCTGACCGGCAGGTTTCGCGGCCTACGCGAGTAGGGTGCGCCGTGCGCACCACTCACAGGGACCCTAGGTGCGCACGGCCCAGGCGGCCCCGCGCAGCCTACGCCGTGATCGGCTGCCCCTGCACCATCGGCGGGCCGGCCAGGCCGAGGAACTCGCTCAAGGCGGCTTTCTGCGTCATCGCATCCTGATAGCCCAGTTCGATCAGCTCGTTGCAATAGCCGGCCTCGAACAACAGATAGCTGAGCACCCCCGCGCCGCTGGCCTTGGTCGCCCCCGGCCCACGCAGAAACAGGCGCAGCACCGCCGACAGCTCGTGGCGATGGCGGGCGGCGATCTCGTCCAGCGGCTGGCTCGGCGAAATCACCAGCACCTCCACCGGATTGAGTCCCAGGCCACGCGGACGCTGCTCCGGCGGGATCAGCTTGCTCATCAGGTTGAGCCGCTCGAGCAGTTCGATATCACCCTCCAGGCTGTCGATAAAGGTGCTGTTGAGCATATGCCCGCCGATTTGCGCCAGGCTCGGCGGTTTTACCGCCTGCACCGCGGTGGTGACCGCGCTACCCGACTCGGCCTGCGGGTTGCCACTGACGCCGACCACCAGCACCCGGGTCGCGCCCAGGTGCAGCGCCGGGCTGATAGGCGCGGACTGGCGCACGGCGCCGTCGCCGAAATACTCGCGGTTGATCTTCACCGGCGGGAACAGCAGCGGAATCGAAGAACTGGCCAGCAGATGCTCGACGCACAGCCGGGTCGGCACCCCGACCCGGCGATGGCGCATCCAGGGGTCGATGGTGGCGCGCCCCTGATAGAAGGTCACCGCATGCCCGGACTCGTAACCGAACGCCGTCACCGCCACCGCCCGCAACTGGCGCTGGCGAACCGCAGCGGCGATCCCGGAAAAATCCAGCTCGCGCTTGAGCAACTCGCGCAGCGGCGAACTGTCGAGCAGCGCCACCGGCACTTCCCCCCCCAGGCCCAGCAGGCTGTGGCCGATGAAGCGACTGGCCTGGCGCAACACCCCCGGCCAGTCGCTGCGATACACCTGGGCGGTATGAAAACCCTGCCAAACGCTGGTCAGGCGGCGCACCGCCTCGCCAAAATGCAAGGCCCCGCACGCCAGGCCGACCGCGTTGATGGCCCCGGCCGAGGTGCCGACGATCACCGGAAAGGGATTCTGCGCCGCATCCGGCAGCAAATCGGCAATCGCCGCCAACACCCCGACCTGATAAGCCGCCCGCGCGCCGCCGCCGGAAAGAATCAACCCGGTGACCGGCTGGCTGGAAGGTGTGCTGGGTGTCATAGAGGCTTCCTAGTCCTTAACTTGCAGCCTGCAGGAGGGCCGCCCGGCCGAGCCTACCGCCGGTCTTATCAAAAAATAAATAAGTCATTGTTTTATATGGATAAGTTAAAGAATAACAAAGACCTGTAGGAGCGGGGGGACGCCCAGTTCCTACAGGTACCCACAAGCCAATAAACGCAATTGCCTCCAGTTTGCTGAGCGGTAGCGCCCCGTCGTAGATGGCGAGCGAACTCCGCGCCAACAGCGCAGCCACTAGCTGCGGCGCTTCTTGTAGATCTTTTCCTCACCGGCCGGGCGCGTCTTGAAGCGCCGGTGGGCCCACAGGTACTGCTCGGGCTGCTGGCGAATCGCCGCCTCGATCCACTGATTGACCCGCAAACAGTCGGCCTCCTCGCTCTCCCCGGGGAAATCCGCCAGCGGCGGGTGCACCACCACCCTGTAGCCGGAGCCGTCGGCCAGCCGCGTCTGGGTGAAGGGAATCACCCGCGCCCGGCCCAGACGGGCGAACTTGCTGGTCGCCGTCACAGTCGCTGCCGGCACACCGAACAGCGGCACGAAAATACTGCGCTGCGCGCCATAGTCCTGATCCGGCGCGTACCAGATCACCTTGCCGGCGCGCAGCAGCTTGAGCATGCCGCGCACGTCGTCGCGCCCGATCACACCCTGCAGACGCTGCTCGCGGCCACGGCGCTGGACATAGTCGAACAGTGGATTCTTGTGCGGCCGGTACATGCCGTACATGTCCTGGCGCATGCCCAGCAGGCCGCCGCCCATCTCCAGGGTGGTGAAATGCAAAGCCATCAACAGCACGCCCTGCCCATCGGCCTCGGCCGCGCGCAGGTGCTCGAGCCCCTCGACCTGCCCCAGCCTGGCCAGTCGCGCCGCCGGCCACCACCAACTGATCGCCATCTCGAAGAAGGTCATGCCGGTCGAGGCGAAATTTTCCCGCAACAAGGCACCGCGCTCATCGGCCGACAGCTCGGGGAAACACAGCTTCAGGTTGCGCGCGGCAATCTGCCGGCGCGAACGCGCCAGATGAAACATCAAGCCGCCAAGCCGACGCCCCAGCCACATCAGTAGCGGATAAGGCAGAAGCGCGACCAGCCACAGCAGGCCAAGCCCCAGCCACAGCGGCCAGAAGCGTGGACGCAGGAAACAGGCACGAAAGACTGGACGATCCATCAACGATCCCGAGCAAGGCATAAAGCCCGGCATTCTAGCAGGCCGTTGAAAAATGTAGCGAGCGATGCCCGGGGGCCTGTTGCTCCGCTTCGCTGCGTTGCAACGCGGCCTCGCCTGGCGCAGTCGTTTTCAACGGCCTGCCAGCACCGGCGTTCTGGCGGGAATCACGCAAAGGCTCGACCCGGCTTGCAGCCCAGCGGGGTTATCGCTATAAGTCCGGGCTACTTTCGTCACGACCGACAAGGCGTATCAGGCAGACCATGAGCCAAGCCGATCTACTCGAGCAAGACCCCGTATTCCAGCTCAAGGGCAGCATGCTGGCCATCACCGTGCTGGAACTGGCGCACAACGACCTCGAGCGCCTCGACCAGCAACTGGCGGCCAAAGTCGCCCAGGCGCCGAATTTCTTCAGCAATACCCCGCTGGTATTGGCCCTGGACAAGCTGCCGGAAGGCGAAGGCAGCCTCGACCTGGGCGCACTGATGGCCGTATGCCGCAACCATGGCCTGCGCACCCTGGCCGTGCGCGCCAACCGCGAAGACGACATCGCCGCCGCTGGCGCCCTGGATTTGCCGGTGCTGCCGCCCTCCGGCGCCCGCGAGCGCGCGGTCGATCCGACCGACGGTAACGCCCCGGAGAAACAAGCGGAAAAGCCCGCAGAGCCCGAGATCAGGCCGAGCAAGATCATCACCAGCCCGGTGCGCGGCGGCCAGCAGGTCTATGCCCAGGGCGGCGACCTGATTGTCCTGGCACCGGTCAGCTCCGGCGCGGAACTTCTCGCCGATGGCAACATCCATGTTTACGCGCCCATGCGCGGTCGCGCCCTGGCCGGTATTCAGGGCAACACCAAGGCATACATTTTCTGCCAGCAGATGGGCGCGGAGCTGCTGTCCATCGCCGGCCACTACAAGGTTGCCGAAGACCTGCGCCGCGACCCGTTATGGGGCGAGGCGGTACAAGTCAGCTTGTCGGGTGACGTGTTGAACATCACCCGCCTTTAACGGATACTGCCGCCAATTTTCAGGGACATAAAAAAGGCATCTGGAAGCCCCGCACGGCTGTCGGATTCCCGTCTTTCTTCACATTTTGGGGTGAATCACCTTGGCCAAGATCCTAGTAATCACTTCCGGCAAGGGTGGCGTGGGTAAAACCACCACCAGCGCCGCCATCGGTACCGGCCTCGCCCTGCGCGGGCACAAGACCGTCATCGTCGACTTCGACGTCGGCTTGCGCAATCTCGACCTGATCATGGGCTGTGAGCGTCGCGTGGTGTATGACTTCGTCAACGTGGTCAACGGCGAAGCCACGCTGAAGCAGGCGCTGATCAAGGACAAGCGCCTGGAAAACCTCTACGTGCTGGCCGCCAGCCAGACCCGCGACAAAGACGCGCTGACCGAGGAAGGCGTGGAAAAAGTCATCAACGAACTGCGCGAGAACTTCGAGTACGTGGTCTGCGACTCGCCGGCCGGTATCGAAAAAGGCGCGCACCTGGCGATGTACTTCGCCGATGAAGCGATTGTCGTGACCAACCCCGAGGTTTCCTCGGTACGCGACTCCGACCGCATGCTCGGCCTGCTGGCGAGCAAATCGCGGCGCGCCGTGAAAGGCGAAGAGCCGATCAAGGAACACCTGCTGCTGACCCGCTACAACCCGGAGCGGGTAACCCGTGGCGAAATGCTCGGCGTGGAAGACGTCGAGGAAATCCTCGCCATCCGCCTGCTCGGCGTGATCCCCGAATCGCAAGCCGTGTTGAAAGCCTCCAACCAGGGCGTACCGGTCATCCTCGACGACCAAAGCGACGCCGGCCAGGCCTACAGCGATGCCGTCGACCGTCTGCTCGGCAAGGAAGTTGCCCATCGCTTTCTCGATGTGCAGAAGAAAGGACTCATGCAACGCTTGTTTGGAGCTCGCTAATGAATATTTTTGACTTCTTTCGTGAACGCAAAAAGGAGCCCACTGCGTCCATTGCGAAAGAGCGTCTGCAGATCATCGTCGCCCACGAGCGCGGCCAGCGCAGCCAGCCGGACTACCTGCCGGCCCTGCAGCAAGAGCTGGTCGAGGTGATTCGCAAGTACGTCAACATCGACTCGGACCAGGTGCAAGTCGCCCTGGAAAACCAGGGCAGCTGCTCGATCCTGGAACTCAACATCACCCTGCCGGATCGCTAATTCGTTTCCGGCGGCGAAACCTGACTAGATGGCGGCCTCAAGGGCCGCCATTTTATTCCAGCCACACACAGCCCCCCAACACCGCCAGCCAAGAAGCCCATGCCGCTCAGCCAAGTAGAAATTCTCCACCAGGACGCCGCCCTGCTGGTGATCAACAAGCCCACCCTGCTGCTCTCGGTGCCCGGCCGCGCCGAGGACAACAAGGACTGCCTGGTCACCCGCCTGCAGGATAACGGCTTCCCGGAGGCGCGCATCGTCCATCGCCTGGACTGGGAGACCTCGGGCATCATCGTCCTGGCCCGCGACGTCGACAGCCACCGCGAACTGTCGCGCCAGTTCCACGACCGCGAGACGGAAAAAGCCTACATCGCCCTGTGCTGGGGCCAGCCCGAGCAGGACAGCGGCAGCATCGACCTGCCACTGCGCTACGACCCGCCGACCAAGCCGCGGCATGTGGTCGACCATGAGGTCGGCAAACACGCCCTGACCCACTGGCGCGTGCTCGAACGCTGCGGCGACTACAGCCGGGTCGAACTGACCCCGATCACCGGCCGTTCGCACCAGCTGCGCGTGCACATGCTGTCGATCGGCCACCCGCTGCTCGGCGACGCCCTCTACGCCCCGCCCCTGGCCCTGGCCGCCTACCCGCGCCTGTGCCTGCACGCCTGCATGCTCGCCCTGAGCCACCCGCAAAGCGGCGAACGCCTGCGCTTCGACTGCCCCGCACCGTTTTAGCCTCACGTAGGTGCGCCGCGCGCACCAATACCCCCGCACCATAGTCTCGAACGCCGGTGCGCACGGCGCACCCTACCCGACTGGCGTAGGCCGATGATCGTTGCCAGGCACCACATCGCCGTACTTATGCCCGCAACCTGGATGCTGCGCCTACCTATCATTCGATAATGTTCTTAAAACCGCCCTTGAAGCCGTACTTGGCCGCCAACATATTTTTTTCGACGGGGCCTGAAGCCTCGGCCTCGAGCCCCGCAAACATGTCTCTGGTCAACTCACCACAGGAGGTTTGCGATGTACGAATCCCTGTTTAACTTCCCGGGCGGCCTGCTCGCCGAGTTCGAACGGCTGCAGCAGGATTTGCAGCAAGAGTTTGCCAATCTCGGCCGACCGGGCAGCATTCGGGCGCTTGCCAGTGGTGCCTTCCCGAACATCAACGTCGGCAGCACCCCTGGGACGATCGAGGTCTACGCCTTCGCCCCGGGCCTCGACCCGGCCAAACTGGATATCCAGATCGACCACGGCCTGCTGTCGATCAGCGGCGAGCGCGTCAGCGCCGAGCCGCAAGACAACGGCACCCTGTCGGTCTATTCCAACGAGCGGTTCAGCGGGCACTTCAAGCGCACCGTAAACCTGTCCAAGGATGCCGATCCGGACAAGGTCGAGGCGCACTACCGCAATGGCGTGCTGCACATCAAGGTGGCGCGTCAGGAGTCGGCCCAACCCAAGCGCATCACTATCCAATGACATTTCGCTAAGGAGGAAACTGCGATGACCGAGAAACAAGTAGTCCGCCGCGGCGACTCCGCGGAAGAACTGCAGACGCTGTCGCCGCGGGTCGATGTGTTCGAGAACAAGGACGGCATTCTGCTGGTCGCCGACATGCCGGGCGTGCCCAAGGACAAGCTCGAGTTGCGGGTCGAAAACGACACCCTGCTGATCGAAGGCGAGATAGCCCCCGATACCCCGGAAAACATGGAACCGGTGTATGCCGAGGTGCGCCTGTCGCGTTATCGCCGGGCCTTCAGCCTGAGCTCGGAACTGGATACCTCGCGGATCGACGCCCAGCTGCGCGATGGCGTGCTCAACCTGCGCATTCCCAAGCAGGCCCACGCGCAACCGCGCAAGATCGAGGTAAATGTCGCCTGAACTGCCTCAGCGGCCGGGCCCAAGCCTGGCCCGGCCGCCCGCACTCTGGAGGTCAACCGATGGAAAAGCTTACCGATCTGAAACACGGCCTGGAGGAAACCTGGCACTCGCTCGGCGAGGGCTGGCGGAGCTTGCGCGAACGCACCAGCGGCGCCCTGACCCGCTTCACCCCATCGACCAGGAACAAGGCCTCGACCGAGGTAGCGGCCGAGGCCCCGGCGGCGTCAGCGGCTCACACCGACTTCCCCTCGGCGAACTGGGCCCTGCTGGCCGGCGATGTGTTCGAGGACAGCGACAAGTTCGTCGTGCGCCTGGAAGTCCCCGGCCTGGACAAGCAGGACCTGGATATAGAAGTGCGCAATGACGTGCTGATCGTGCGCGGCGAGAAACGTTACGAGCAGGAATCCGGCAGCGGCCAGTATCGCGTGCGCCAGTGCGCCTTCGGCAGCTTCCATCGCAGCATCCCGCTGCCCTTGCCGGTGCTTGCCGAGAAGACCTCGGCCAGCTACCGCAACGGCGTGCTGCGCATCGAATTGCCCAAGGCCGAACATGCCCGCGGCCGGCGCATCGAAGTCCGCGGCGAATAAGCAAGACAGGCGCCGTTCGGTAACCCAATGCAATCCGGAGCATCGGCGGTGACCACAAGACCGCTCCCGGATTGCATCCGGGCTAGGGTTTTCAGGTGCTTCGCAGGAGAGCGGGCCATGCCCGCGATGCTTTTTGTCAGCGAGTTCTATCGTGGCCAGGGACTGGCCCCCCGCCAGTTCCTTCGTCCTGCGAGGCTTGCACATGACCATAGGATCTACGGGACAACCAGTCCCGTAGATCCTGCCTTGGTCGTGATAGCCCGCAGGCTCACCTCTGCCAATGTGTCCAGAGCGGCGCTCCCTGGCGCGCCCTCGAAGCCGCGCGCGATTCAGCGCACGGCCCGCAAGCCAATAACAATTGATAAGTATTAGCATTATGAATTAAGGTTCGCGTTTTCCCTGTGCGCCGCCACAGGAGCGTTTTTGGGAGCCTTGTATGTTCTACCTGCAGAGCGTCAGCTTCAGTTTGTCCGATCGAACCCTGTTGCACCCACTCAACCTGAGCATCGCCCACGGCCAGATGGTCGGCCTGATCGGGCACAACGGTTCCGGCAAATCCACCCTGCTGAAACTGCTTGCCCGCCAGCAGGCACCGAGCCATGGCAACCTGAGCCTGGACGGCAAACCCCTCGCCGACTGGCAGGAACGCGCCTTTGCCCGTGAAGTGGCCTACCTGCCGCAACAATTGCCGGCGGCTTCCAGCCTGACGGTACGCGAGCTGGTGGGTTTCGGCCGCTACCCCTGGCACGGCCTGCTCGGTCGCTTCAGCCAAAATGATCATGAAAAAGTGGCCCAGGCCCTGAGCCTGACCGATACCGAGCGCTTCGCCGAGCGTCTGGTCGACAGCCTGTCCGGCGGCGAGCGCCAGCGCGTCTGGCTGGCCATGCTGCTGGCCCAGGACAGCCGCTACCTGCTGCTCGACGAACCGACCTCGGCCCTCGATATCGCCCATCAGGTGGAGGTACTGGCCCTGGTGCGCGACCTTAGCCAGCGCCTGGACCTGGGCGTGGTGGTGGTACTGCACGACATCAATATGGCCAGCCGTTATTGCGACCGCCTGATCGCGCTGCACAGCGGCCGCCTGCTGACCCAGGGCACGCCGCAGGAACTGATGACCGACAGCACCCTGGAAGCCATCTACGGCATCCCCATGAATGTGCTGCAGCATGCCGGCCAACCCATCGCCGTGGTGAACTGATGCGCACCTGGCTTGCGCTCTGCCTGCTGCTGATCGGCTCCGTTGCCCAGGCTGCGCCGCCGCAACGCATCGCGGTGATCGACTGGGGCATCGCCGAAACCCTGCTGGGCCTGGGCGTCAGCCCCATCGCCGTGGCGCAGACCGAAGGCTATCGACGCTGGGTCGGCACACCTGCATTGCCAGCGGATGTGGTCGATCTCGGTCTGCGGGTCGAGCCCAATCTGGAATTGCTCAGCCAGCTCGAACCCGACCTGATCCTGATCACCCCGCAGTTCGCGGCCAGCCGCGCGCAGCTCGAACGCATCGCCCCGGTGCATTCTCTGGCCATCTATACCCGCGAAGCGGAAGGCTATGTCGGCGCACAACAAGTCACCCGCGAGCTGGCCGCCCTGCTCGAGCGGGAGACCGAAGGCGAAGCGCTGATCGAGCGGATCGACGCCAGGCTGCTGCAGGTACGCCAACGCCTGAGCCAGTACCCGTTGCCGGCGTTCTATATCACCACCTTTCTCGATGCCCGGCATGTACGCCTGTTCGGCAAGCAGAGCCTGTACCAGGGCGTGCTGGATCGCGTCGGCCTGCGCAACGCCTGGCAGGGTCCGACCAACTACTGGGGCTTTACCCAGGTGGGGATCGAGCGCCTGGCCGAACAGCCGGCGGCCGCGCTGATCTATCTCGAACCCCTGCCGCCCGGCACCGCCCAAGGCCTGGCCAACAGTGCCCTGTGGCAACGCCTGCCCATGGTCCGCGAACAGCGGGTCCATGGCCTGGCGCCGGTATGGAGTTTCAACGGGTTGCTGGCGGCCGAGCGCTTCGCCGGCCTGCTCGAGCAGCGTCTGAGCGAGGAGTACGGTCATGACTGAATCGGTGGCCCACCTGCCGCTCGGCCCACGCCGGGGCTTCAATGCCAGCCCCTTCTGGCTGTGCGCCCTGCTCCTGCTCGGCGTAGCGGCGCTAGCGATCAACGATTTGACCCTGCGCCTGCCCGGCACCCTCTGGCTGCAGGCGCTCTGGCAACCGGACGACGGCGATATCCGCCAACTGGTGCTGCATTACAGCTGGCTGCCACGCCTGTGCATGGCTGCATTGTGTGGCGCGACCCTGGCCCTGGCCGGTACGGTGATGCAGCAGGTGCTGCGCAACCCCCTGGCCTCGCCCACCACCCTGGGCGTGGCCAGCGGCGCGCAACTGGCCCTGGTGGTCGCCACCCTGTGGGCCCCCGGCCTGCTGCTGATCGGCCGTGAGTGGGTGGCCATGGCCGGTGGCGCTGCCGCTGCGTTGCTGGTGTTCAGCCTGGCCTGGAAACGCGGCCTGGCACCCTTGACCCTGATCCTCGCCGGCCTGGTGGTCAGCCTGTACCTGAGCGCGCTGAACACCAGCCTGATGCTGATTCAGCAGCAGGACATGAACGCGGTATTTATCTGGGGCTCGGGCTCACTGAGCCAGAACAGCTGGAACGGCGTGGACTTCCTGCTGCCGCGCCTGGGCCTCGGCCTGCTTCTGCTGCTGCCGTTGCTGCGCCCCCTGGGCCTGCTCGAACTCGACGACAATGGCGCGAAAAGCCTCGGCGTGCCGATTCAGTTCCTGCGTTTCTTCAGCCTCACCCTGGCGGTGTTCCTCAGTGCCTGCGTGGTCAGCGTGGTCGGGGTGATCGGTTTCATCGGCCTGGCCGCACCGGCTCTGGTACGCCTGCTCGGTGCACGCACGCTGCGCGCCCGGCTGATCTGGGCACCGACCCTGGGCGCACTGCTGCTGTGCGTCACCGACCTGGGCATCCAGTATCTGGCCGGCAGCCTGGCCGAGCTGATCCCCACCGGTGCCGCCACCGCATTGCTCGGCGCGCCGCTACTGCTCTGGCTGCTGCCGCGGTTAAAACTGAGCGGCGGCCAACCCCAGGGCGAAAGCGCCGCGGCAACCCTGCGTTATCCGCGCCCGACGCTGCGTTTGCTGCAACTGGGCGGTGTGCTGGTCGCCAGCCTGTTGCTGGCCCTGGCCATCGGCAAGGGGCTCGAAGGCTGGCAATGGCAGCTCGGCGATCTGCAACTGCTCGACTGGCGCTTGCCGCGGGTCACGGCTGCCGCGGCGGCCGGCTTGATGCTGGCCATCGCCGGCACGCTGATCCAGCGCCTGACCGGCAACCCCATGGCCAGCCCGGAAGTCCTGGGCATCAGCGCCGGCGCCGCGCTGGGGTTGATCGCCGTGCTGTTTCTGCTGCCCTACTCCGGGCTGCCGGCGCAGCTCGCCCTCGGCGGCCTGGGCGCGCTGCTGACCTTGCTGTTGCTGCTGGGTATGAGCCGACGCAGTGGCTTCGCCGCGGAACGGGTGCTGCTGATCGGCATCGCCATCAGCGCGTTTTTCGATGCGCTGCAGGTGATCATCCTCGCCGGCGGCGACCCGCGCGGACAGAACCTGCTGAGCTGGCTGTCCGGCTCGACCTACTTCGTGACAGGGCAAACGGCCCTCGGCGTGCTGCTGTGCGCCGCCCTTCTGCTGCTGGCGGCCCTGCCCTGCGCGCGCTGGCTGGAACTGCTGCCCCTGGGCGACAGCAGCGCCAAGGCCCTGGGCGTGCACCTGGGCAAGAGCCGTTTCTATCTGCTGCTGCTGGCGGCGCTGCTGACCGCCGGCGCGACCCTGATCGTCGGCCCGCTGAGCTTTATCGGCCTGCTCGCCTCGCACCTGGCGCGCCTGCTCGGGCTGACCCGCGCCCTGCCGCAACTGCTGGGCGCGGCGCTGCTGGGGGCGACCGTGATGGTGCTGGCCGACTGGCTGGGGCGCAACCTGCTGTTCCCGATCCAGCTACCGGCCGGCCTGCTCGCCTCGCTGGTCGGCGGTGCCTACTTTATGCTGTGCCTGCGTAAGCGTTGATCCAGTCGTAGGGTGGATGACGCCTTTTTCATCCACCATCGCAGTTGGTGGATGGGTGAAGCGTCATCCACCCTACGCAGTTCTCTTGGCTCGGATGAAATCCGGAGGCTGACCTCAATCCAGCGCAACGCCTTCTGCCGGCGGGCAATCGAGGTGCGGGCAGTTGTCGCACATTTCCATGGCCAACTGGTTGCGGATGCAGCAGGTGCGGCGCTGCCGCCAGGGCGTCTGGCCTTGGCCCTGCTCGATATAGCGCACCGGCTCGAACAGCGGGTTGCGCGAGCCGTCCGGGCGTAGCCGGGTTTCCAGCAGCGCATGGCCATGGGCCAGGGTCGCGGCGGGAAACGGCAAACGGCCCAGGGTGCTCATAAACCATTCGACATAGTTGCCGGCATTGCTCCACAGCACCCGTGGCGCCACCTTGCGGTAGCGGTTGAGGGCGGCGATAAAGGGCGCGAGGTTGTCGTCCAGCAAGCCGGAAAAACGCTCGAAACCATCGCTCGGCGGATTGCTCCAGCGCTCGCCCTCGCCAGGCAGCTTGAAGGCTTCGGGCAAGCCATCGGCTCCCACCACCACCTCGATCGCATCGAAATCCAGCGGCAGCCGCCAGTTGAGAATCAGGCCTGCCGCCAAAACAGGCGGTATCAGGCGCAAAAAGTAGTACTTCGACCAGAGCGACAGCAGCGCGCGGCGGTCGCCATCGGCATGCTCGGGGCCGAAACGCAGCAGCCATTCCTCCAGCCGCTGCGGCTCGACAAAGTCCCGCGCCGGCACGGCCGGGCGGGGATCGTCGCTCAGGGTCAGCACGTCGCGATAGTGGGCGAACTGGCCCTGAAACAGCGGAGCAATGGCTGGGATCAACGGCAGTCTCTCGTCATGCGCAGGCACTGGCAGGGGTATGCGGTCGGCGGCCCTGTTCCAGCAGCGCGTCCACCACTTCCTGGGAGCGTACCGAAAGCACCGACAACAGGGTATCGCTCAGGCCGTGGCTGGCCTCGCAGCAGCCTTGCAGGTAGATATTGGGGAAGAACCCGGCCTGGGTCGGCAAGCGGTAGTGGCGCTCGACTTCGCCTGCGGCCAGGTAGCGGCTGACACCTTCGAGCAGGCGTTGATGGCCGTCGCGGCGGTAACCGGTGGCGAGCACCACGCCGTCGAACTCACGCACCTCGTTGTGCCCGCGGTGACTGTCGCTGAGGTTCAGACGAATGCCCTCGGCGCCGACCTCGACCCCATGGATATGCCGGTTGGCGAGCAGCCGCTGAGTGCTGCGTCCGGTGATGGACTGCTGATACAAGCCCTGGTAGATGCGCTCGATCAGGTCCAGATTGACCACCGAATAGTTGGTATGGGCGTGGGCGCGGATCAGCTCCTGGCGCACGGCATGGGGTTGCTGGTAGATCAGGTCGGTGTACGAGGGGTCGAAAATCTCGTTGACGAAGGGGCTGTCGTCCGCCGGACGCAACGCCTGGCTACGCATGATCAGGGAAACCTCGGCCTGCGGGAAGCGCCCGGTAAGGTCGCTGAAGATCTCCGCCGCGCTCTGCCCGGAACCGATCACCGCCAGGCGCTGGGGCTGCTCGCGATCGCCATGGAGGCTATCGATACGTTCCTGATACTGCGAGGAATGGATCACCCGCGGCTCGTCGCGCAATGGCCGAAACGCCTCGGGAATCGCCGGCATGCCGCCGATGCCGACCACCAGGTTGCGGGTAATCCGCGCGCGGGTACGGCCGTCGGCGTAGCGGGAAATCACTCGCAGGCGCTGTACCTCGCCCTGCTCCTCGATCGCCTCGACGGCTATCACTTCCTCGCCGTAATGCACGCGCTCGGCGAAGTGGCCGGCGGCCCAGCCCAGGTAGTCGTTGTACTCGACGCGCGAGGGATTGAAGCTGCCGATATTGATAAAGGGCTCCAGGCGGCGCTTCTGGTGCAGGTAATTGATAAAGGTGAAGCGGCTCGCCGGGTTGCGCAGGGTCGCCAGATCCTTGAGGAAGGAGATCTGCATGCGGCTGTCTTCCAGCAGCATGCCGCCGTGCCATTCGAAGGCCGGCTTCTTTTCCAGGAAGCAGTAGCGCAGGCCGCCTTCGCGCACCCGTCGGTCCTCTTCCAGGGCTACGGCAATGGCCAGGTTGGCCGGGCCGAAACCCAGGCCGATTACGTCGTATTCCAGTGTTTCAATACTCATGTCTGGCACCGATTCTGTGGTCTGTGGCTGGTAATGGGACGCCGTGCGTCCCGCCTAACCTCATCAGTGGCCGCGTTATGCGCGGCTCGTGTTATTGCGGCACGCCTCAGCTCAGCAGAGCGGGCAGCGCGCAAAAAAAGTCTCCCGCTCCAGCACCATCAGCGCGGCGCGTTTATGCGGAAAGTCGAACTCCTTGTGCTTGGCGAAACCCAGCGCCTGCAGGTGCTGGATCATCCGTGCGTTGTCAGCGCGCGGCTCACAGACGATGCGCTGAGTGCGCGGCTCGTCGAGAAACAGGTAATGCACCAGGGCGCCGAGCCAGGCGGCGACCTTGTGCGGGCCGCGGTGGGCATCCTCGCCGACCAGCATATGGATGCCGCGGTCGTAGTCCTCGGCCGGGTAGAAGGGCGCGATGCGATCCTCCTTGGTCCAATAGGCTTCGTAATAGGCGAAGGGCTGCTCGTCGAAGGCACCGACCAGGGTCAACACCCGCGGGTCGGCGGCCAGGCTTTCGAGGTAAGCGCGATGCTGCTCGAGATCGCCCTGCTCCTGCCAGAATGCCGCCACCCGCGGGTGGTTCTGCCAGCGATTGAAGCGCTGCAGATCGCCCTCGACATCCAGGCTGCGCAGGGAAATCCACGAGCCGATACAGGCATCGAAACGTCGATAGACTTCGCCGGCCGGCTTAGGCGCGCGCCGCGGATGACGCCGCCCGCTCGGATGCATGACCAGGCTCTGCGGATAACCGGCGCTGGCCGGCGCGCGCAGAAAGCGCCCCGACAGTTGCCAGAACATGCTGCGCTCGATCAGCCACAGACCTTCTGCGTCGCCTGCCACCAGCAAGCCGCGCGCCAGCAGCGCCGGGTCGACTGCGTCGAGCATCAACACCACGGTCTGGCAGGCGGCATCGCCGGCGAAGCAAGCGTATGCCAGCAGTTCGAGGGCTGCGGCCTGGGCCTGCAAGGGCAGTTCCACAGGTTGCAGCACTTGCCGGGCACCGTGCTGCAGGCGGCGGGCCCGCAGCAGCGGCTGCTCGTCCAGGCGCAGGGCCAGGCAATCGCCATCGTCGGCCAGGCTCAGGCGCTGCCCATCGGGCAACGGCAGGCTGCGGGGCGGCTTACCAGGCATAGCTGGCACTGGCGATAACATTGCGACGGTTGCCGTACCAGCAGTAGTAGTCGCAGGCGGTGATGTATTCCTTGTCGGTCAGGTTGTTGGCATTGAGCTGAACCCGGAAGTTGTCCCAGTCGTAACTGACCATGCCATCGAGGATGGTGTAGGACGGCACTTCCAGGGTTTCGCTGTTATCCCCATAGCTGGAGCTGGTGTGCCGGGCGCCTGCGCCGAAGGCCAAGCCATCGAGCGCGCCGCCACGAACCCGGTAACGCGCCCAGATCGAGGCCATCTCGTCGGCGACGTTGGCCGGGGTCTTGCCTTTTTCCGCCGCGCGGGTGGTTTTGGTGGTCTCCGGGTCGAGCTTGGTATAGCTGGCCACCAGGCTCAGGCTCTCGGTCACGTTGGCTTGGGCTTCCAGTTCGATGCCGCGGCTGCGCACCTCGCCCAGCTGGGTCTGAATCCCTCCGGTCAGGGTTTTGCGGACGTTTTCCTGGGTCAGCTCAAACAGTGCAACGTTGAACGAGCCATCGAACCCTGGCGGCTGATACTTCAAGCCCAACTCTTTCTGCTCGCCCTGCTCCGGCTCGAACGGCTCGCCAGTGCTGGTATTCAGATCGGTAACCGGCAGGAAGAATTCGGAATAGCTGGCATAGGGCGTCAGGCCGTTGTCGAAGATATAGGCAACACCGGTGCTCCAGGTGAAATCCTCGTCGCGGACATTGAAGCCGACACCGGTGCTGTCATTGTCGAAATCGGTGCGCGACTTGTCGTAACGCCCTCCCAACAGGAAGACCCAACGGTCATCGAGCTTGAGCTGCTCCTGGAAGTAAAAACCGATCTGATCGGCGCGGGTCTGTTTGCGCTGCAATGCGCCGGGATCGATCGCCTGACCATAGGTCGGGGTAATGGTGCCGACGATGGGCAAGGTCACTGGGCCGGCATGCTTGGGGTTGTAGATGTCCAGCAACGGCACGCTGGGGAAACCGGCGTCGCTGGCCGGGCTGCGATCGTCGATCTTCAGCTGCTGGTAGTCGACGCCGAGCAGCAGGCTGTTCTCCCAGCCATTGCCGATCCAGTTGCCGAGCAGGCGGTTGTCCACCGAAACGTTGTCCGCCTGGCCGTCGCGGTAGGTCAGGCCACGGGCGATCAGGCGCTGGCTCGGGTCGAGACCGGGGAAGGAATCGTTGACATAGCCGAGGCTGTAGAGCTGACGCAGCTCCAGATCCATATGGCCGTAGCGCAGGTTCTGCTGGAAATCCCAGGCATCGCTAAGGCGATGGTTGAATTCGTAGCCCAGGGTGTACTGGGTGCGGTTGAACTTCTCGTAGCCGGGGTCGCCGACCGCGGTATCGCTATCGATCTTGCCGTTCGGGTTAGGGGCGATGGTGCCGCTGGAAGGGAGAAACTGCAGCTGCGGGTCCGAGTTGTCCTTCTGGAAGCTGGCCAGCAGAGTCAGGGAAGTATCGGCATCGAAGTTCATGGTCAGCGACGGGGCCAGCAGCAGGCGTTCGGCGTCCACATCGTCGACCTGGGTGCCGGTGTCGCGGCTCAGGGCCACCACGCGATAGAGCAGGTCGCCCTGCTCGTCGAGCTTGCCGCCCACATCCAGACTCAGCTGCTTGCGCTCGTAGCTGCCGTATTGAACGCCAATTTCATTCTTATGCTCGGCGCTCGGGCGCTTGCTCTGCAGATTGATCAGGCCGCCAGGCGGGGTCTGGCCGTAGAGCACCGAGGACGCGCCCTTGAGCACCTCGATACGTTCGAGCATAAAGGGGTCGATCTGCCAGCTGTAGAAGGCGCTGGAGTAGATGCGCGAGCCGTCCATAAACAAGCCGTTGTTGGCCTGCTTGAAGCCGCGGATGATAAACCAGTCCTGCTTGTTGTCCTCGCCATAGAAGCCCGCCTGAACGCCCGGCACATAACGCAGCGCATCGCTGACGGTCTGTACGTTGCGGTCGTCCATCTGCTCCTGGGTGACCACCGAAACCGAGCGCGGGGTTTCGTTGAGCGGGGTGTTGATCTTGGTCGCGCTGCGGCTGTTCTTCGCCACATAGCCCTGGTCTTCGCCGACCGGGCTGTCCAGCTCGCCGGTGATGCGCATGCTCTCCAGTTCGACGGGCTCATCCGCCGCCTGCAGCGGGCTGGCCAATAATGCCAGGGCATAGCCCATGGCCAGCGGCAGCTGCGCCTTGTTGAATGGGCACTTTGACAACCGGTACTTCGCTAAGCGCTGCATCAAACACTCCCCAGATAAAATACTAATCAGAATTGTTCTCATTAACTAGAACTTCCACCACTAAGACGAATGCCGGCGCAGAAAATTTAGCGATTCGTCGATATATTTTCCCCCAGGCCCTCAGCTCAGCGCCGCCAGGTAGCGGCTTACCTGCTCCAGGGTCTGCGGCGAGCGCACTATGCCCAGGTGGTCGGCCTCGATCAGGCTATGGCTGGCGGCGCCGCCGAGCGCCCGTTCCAGGCCCTGCTGCAGCAGCGCGGCGCGTCCTTCCGGCCGGCTCGCCCACCAGCAATGCGGACGCACCTTGACCGTCGGCAAGGCATAACCGGCGCATAGGCGGCGCATCTGCTGCTCGACCGACCAGGCGAACAGCAGCTCCTGCAGACTCTGGCTGGCCACGGCATCCAGCCCCTGCCCCAGCAGCCACTGCTTGCAGGCCAGGGGCCAATCCAGCGGTGGCAGCGGCTCGAGCCGCGCCAGCAGATCGTCCAGCGCCCCTGCCGAGAGTTCCGGCACCAGCAACCTCAGGTGCTCGCCGAGACGTGCGCGGGCCTGGGGATGGCGGCTGTCGTCCTCGGGAATTTCCGTGCCGGGCACATAGCAATCCAGCAGGCCGAGAAAGGCCACGGTCTGGCCGCGGGCTTCCAGGCGCGCGGCCAGTTCCAGCGCCAGGCTGCCGCCCAGGGACCAGCCCAGCAGGTGATAGGGTCCCTCGGGCTGCTGGCGCAGCAAGGCGGCGAGATAAGCATCGGCCATCTCGCCCAGGCTCGCGTCGCGCCATTCGGAGTCGACAAAGCTGCGGCACTGCAAACCGAATACCGCGCGCTGGCCTTCCAGCCTGGCCGTCAGCGGCTGGTAGCCGGTGACCCGGCCGGTGACCGGGTGCGGGCAGAACAAGGGCGCGGCCGACGGGCTCTGTCGCGACAGTTGCAGCAATGGCGCCGGGCCTGCCCCTGCTGCCGTCCCGGCCAGGTCGAGCAGCGCCAGCAGCTCGGCGCGATAGGCCGCGGCCAGCGCCTGCACCGTGCTTTCGTGCAATTGGCTGGGCGCGTACTCCCAGACCAGGCTGAGTTCGCCGTCGAACACCTGGCCATTGACCGTGAGCAAGCTGCCCAGGGGGTTGCCGGCCGCCTGTTGCGCGCCACCGCCCGCCAGCGGGCGGAACCAGCCGGTGGCTTCACCGCCGGCATATTGGCCGAGGTAGTTGAAGGTCACCTGTGCCTGCGGCAAGGCCGCCAGGGCGGCTTGTGCGGCCGGCTCGCCGAGCCAGCGCAGCGCGCCGTAACCGACGCCGCCGTTGGCGACTTGCTGCAGGTGCGCCTGCACGCCGGACAACTGCTCGCGCAGGTCGCCGACATGGGGCAGACGCAACGGGTAGAGGCTGGTGAACCAGCCCAGGGTGCGACTCGGGTCGAGCCCGGCGGCCAGCGGTTCGCGGCCATGCCCTTCCAGATTGACCCGCAGCGCACCCTGCCCGCTCCAGGCGCAGAGCGTGCGGGTCAGGGCAGTCAACAGCAGGTCGTTGATCCGCACGCCCAGGGCGCTCGGCACTTGGGTCAACAGGCGTTTGCTGCTGGCGCGATCCAAGCCGATGCGCACCTCGCGTTTTTCACCGAAGGTCGCCGTGGCCGCCGGCAGATCCTGGGGCAACGGCTGGTCGGGACCAGACAGGCGCGTGCACCAGTCGTCCAGTTCGGCGGCGGCCTGCTCGCTGCGTGCCCAGCTTTGCAGATGCTCGGCCCAGTCCTGGTAGGAACAGGTCTTGGCCGGCAATACTAGCGGCTGACCGGCGGCGAGGTGCTGGTAGGTGCGCGGCAGATCCTCCAGCAGCACACGCCAGGACACGCCGTCCACGGCCAGGTGATGAATCACCAGCAACAGCCGATCCGCCTGACCGGCCTGGCGCAGATAGAGCGCACGCAGCAGTGGACCGTCGGCCAGATTCAGGCTGTGCTGCACTTCGTTGCACAACATCTCGGCCTCAGCGTCGCAGCCAACCTCACAGCTGAGCAATAACGGCGTGGTCAAGGCATCGTGGGCGGCATACCACTGGCGGCCCTCGGCGAAGCGCAGGCGCAAGGCGTCGTGATGCAGCACCAGCGCCTGCAATGTCTGCTCAAGCAGCGCTGGGTCGAGTGGGCGCTGCACCTCGAGGTACAGCGACTGGTTCCAGTGCGCCGGTTCGGCCTGGCTCAGGGCGAAGAAATGCGCCTGGATCGGCGTCAGCGGCAACTCGCCGCTGACCGGCCCCTGGGCCTGGGTCGACTCGCTCGCCGGCCGCGCAACCGCTGCCAACTCGGCCAGGGTTTGTTGCTGGAACAGATCCCGCGGGGCCAGCGCCAGGCCCTGCTGGCGCGACCGGCTAACCACCTGCAGCGCAACGATAGAATCGCCGCCCAATTCGAAGAAGTGATCCGTGCGCCCTACCCGCTCCACACCCAGTACCTGCTGCCAGATCGCCGCGAGAGTGCGTTCGTTGTCGCTGTGCGGTGCCTGGTAGTCCGCGCTTTGCCACTGCGGCTCCGGCAATGCGGCGCGGTCCAGTTTGCGCGCCGGGGTCAGCGGCAGGCTGTCCAGCTGCATCAGCTGCGCCGGCAGCATATAGTCCGGCAACTGCGCGGCCAGCTGCTGTTTGATCTCGCTCAGGTCCAGCTCGCCGCGGCCAACCAGATAGCCGACCAGCTGCTTGCCGCTCGGCGTATCGCGGGCCACCACCGCCGCTTCGGCGACCTGTGGCAGGGCCAGCAGCTGGCTTTCGATCTCGCCCAGTTCGATACGGAAACCGCGGATCTTTACCTGATGGTCGACCCGACCCAGGTAGTCCAGCGCGCCGTCTTCACGCCAGCGCACCAGATCGCCGGTGCGGTACATCCGCTCACCCGGCGCGCCAAAGGGATCGGGCAAAAAGCGCTCGGCGGTGAGATCCGGACACTGGTGATAACCACGGGCCAGGCCGACTTCACCACCGATATACAGCTCGCCAGCCACCCCAATCGGCAGCAGATTAAGTTCGCTATCCAGCACATAACAACGCCGCGGCCCGACCGGGGTGCCGATGGGGGCGTAAGCAGCCTCCAGCTGGTCGCCGGCAAAGGCTTCCCAGATCAACGGCGTGACCACGGTTTCGGTGGGGCCGTAGCCGTTGACGATGCGAGTGGGCTTTAGCACCCGCTGCATACGCTCGTAGGTCTCGCGGGTAAAGGCTTCGCCGCCCAGGGTCCAGGAACGAACATTAAGCGTAAGTGACTGCGACTCGATCCAGTCCAGCAACTGCAGCGCATAGCTGGGCGGGAAGATGGCGATGGTCACGCCTTCGTCCTGCAGCACCTGGCAGGTCTGCTCGGCGCTCCAAAGCTGCTGATCGCGAATCACCAGGCGGCTGCCAAAGGCCAGCGGCACGGTCCAGCGCTCCACCGCGCCGTCGAAGCTGATGGAGGCGAAATGCAGTTCCACATCCTCCGGGGTCATGCCGTAACGCTGGCCGATGGTTTGTACGTGCATAGTCAGGCCGGCGTGATTGACCGCCACACCCTTGGGCTGGCCGGTGGAGCCGGAGGTGTAGATCAGGTAGGCCAGATTGAGCGGATGCACTTCAACAGCCGGCGCTTCGCTGCTGTAGGCGGACAGGTCGAGCCTATCCAGACATAGCGTGTCCACGTCCGGCAAACGACCAACCAGATCGCTGCTGGTAATCAGCCACTTCAGGCCCGAGTCCTCGACCATATAGGCCAGGCGTTCGCGCGGATAACCAGGGTCCAGCGGCACAAAGGCACCGCCGGCTTTAAGAATGGCCAGCAGGCCGACGATCATCGAATTACCGCGCTCAAGCGACAGGCCGCCCCGCGCTTCCGGACTTACGCCGCGCTCGATCAGCAGATGGGCCAGGCGGTTGGCCTGGGCTTCCAGCTCGGCATAACTCAGACGCTCGCCGCCATGCACCAGGGCGATGGCCTCGGGGCGCAGACGGGCCTGCTCGGCGATCAGTTCGGGCAGCAGGCGCGCTGGGTTATGGGCTTGCTGGCACTGGTTCCACGCGGTCAGGCGTTGCTGGTCTTCGTCGTCGAGCAGCGGCAGGCGCGCCAGGGGCAGGTCCGCGGCCTGACACAGCTGCTCGAGCAGGCCGATAAAGTGGCTGGCCATACGCGCCACCAGGGCAGCGTCCAGGCGTTCGCGGGCATGGGTGAAGACCAGACGCAGCTCGCCATCGGCGTCTTCCTCGCTGTCCAGGGCCAGGTCGAAAATCGCGTGCGGCACATCCTGGGCCAGGGGCGTCAGGCGCAGGCCGGGCAGCCGGGCCAGGGCACCGAGGTCGCGCTTTTGGTGGTTGAACAGCACCTGAAACAGCGGCGTCTGGCCGAGGCTGCGTTCGGGGGCCAGGGCCTCGACCAGCTGATCGAATGGCAGGTCCTGATGCTCCTGGGCTTCCAGGGCGCGCTGGCGCACCTGGGCGAGCAAGGTGCGAAACGACTGCTGCGGGCTCAGTTCGGCGCGCAGCACCTGGGTGTTGACGAAAAAGCCGATCAGCGGCGCGATCTCGCCGCGCTGCCGGTTGGCCACCGGCACCCCGACGCGGATATCGCGCTGGCCGCTGTAACGCGCCAATAAGAGTTGAAAAGCCGCCAGCAACAGCTGAAACAGGGTCGCCCCTTCGCTCTGGGCCAGGGCGCGCAGCCGCGCCGACAGCCCAGCCGGCAAGGCTTGGCCCAGGCGCACTGCATGACGCATCTGCCCGGCCGCCTGGCGATAGGGCAAGGTCAGCACCGGCTGCTCACCGCCCAGGCGCTCGCGCCAGTAGTGCAACTGCCGCGCGCCCTCGCCCGCCTCCAGCCAGGCGCGCTGCCAGATGGCGAAATCGGCGTACTGCACCGGCAGCTCGGCCAGGTTCGCCGGCTGGCCCTGGCACAGCGCCGCATAGGCCTGGGCCAGCTCGGCGCTGAATACGCCAATCGACCAGCCATCGGAGACGATATGGTGGGTGACCACCTGCAAGCGCCATTGCTGGTCGTCCAGGCGCAGCAACTGCACCCGCAGCAGCGGCCCGCGGGCCAGGTCGAAGGCGCGCGCGGCCTGCTCGCGGGCCACGGCCTCAAGCTGCTGCGGCTCGCCACGCAGGTCGCGCTCCTCCAGCGCCAATGCGCCGGGCGGATCGATCACCTGACAGGGCTGACCGTCGCTTTCGACAAAGCGCGTACGCAGCGCCTCGTGCCGCGCCAGGATCAGCTCCAGCGCGCCGATCAGCGCCGCGCGGTCCAGCTCGCCCTCCAGGCTGAATGCGCCAACCATGTGATAAGCGCTGCTGTCGGGCTCCAGCTGGCCGATCAGCCACATGCGCTGCTGGGCGAAGGACAGCGGCAGGCGCTCGCCCCGCGGTGCCGGCACCAGCGGCAGCAGCTCGAAGCGGATGCCCTTGGCCTGCAGCAGTTCGAGAAAGCGCCGTTGCTCGGCCGCGCCCAGGGCCAGAAAGCGCCGCGCCAGGGCGGCCTTGTCGATCAGGGGATTGCTCACAGCGACTCCAATTCATCCAGTAGTGCGGCCATTTCGCGCAGCGCATCGTCGTCCTGCCCGGCGCTTTGCGGGGCCTGTTGCTGCAGCGATTCCGCCAGGGCGGCGAGGTTGTCCAACTCGAAGAAGGCCCGCAGCGGCACTTCCAGGCCGAGCTGCTGACGGATCTGCGCCACCGCCTGGGTGGCCAGCAACGAGTGCCCACCTAGCTCGAAGAAGTTGTCGTCGAGACCGACCCGCGGCACTTCCAGCAGGGTCTGCCAGATCGCTGCCAGAGCTACGTGCAGTTCGCCGACCGGTGCCCGATACTCGCGCACCTGCCACTGCGGCTCGGGTAGTGCGCGGCGCTCCAGCTTGCCGTTGGGCGACAGCGGCATATGCGCCAGGCGCACCAGGGCGGCCGGCACCATATGCTCGGGCAGCTGGGTTTTCAGCGCGGCCTTGAGCTCGGCCAGCCAGGTGGCGTCATCGGCCTCGGCCGACACCGCGTCCGCCACCAGATAGGCCACCAGCTGCTTGCCGAGCTGGGTATCGCGCGCCACCACCACCGCTTCGGCGACGCCGGGTTGGGCCAGCAGCAGCGCCTCGATTTCACCCAGTTCGACGCGGAAACCGCGGATCTTCACCTGATGGTCGATGCGCCCCAGGTAGTCGATGGCACCGTCCTCGCGCCAGCGCACCAGGTCGCCGCTGCGGTACATACGCGCGCCCGGCGGGCCGAAGGGATCGGGCACAAAGCGTTCGGCAGTCAGCTCGGGGCGGCCGTGATAACCGCGGGCCAGGCCGATACCGGCCAGGTACAGCTCACCCGGCACGCCCACCGGCACCCGGCTCAGTTGCGGGTCGAGCACATGCAGACGCAGGTTGGCGATAGGCCGGCCAATGGGCACCGCGTGGCGACCTTCGTCGACGCAGGTCCAGTGGCTGACATCGATGGCCGCCTCGGTCGGCCCATACAGGTTGTACAGCTGAACCTGCGGCAGGCGCTGGAACACCCGCGCCTGCAACTCGGCCGGCAGCGCCTCGCCACTGCAGACGATCTGCCGCAGGCTGCTGCAGGCCTCGAGCTGCGGATGGCCGACAAAGGCCTGCAGCATCGAGGGGACAAAATGCAGGGTGGTCACCTTATGGCGCTGGATCAGCTCGAGCAGACGCTGCGGGTCACGATGGTCACCCGGCGCGGCGACGGCCAGGCGCGCGCCGCTCATCAGCGGCCAGAAGAACTCCCACACCGAAACGTCGAAACTGAACGGGGTTTTCTGCAACACCGTATCGCCGCCATCCAGCCGGTAGGCCTCCTGCATCCACAGCAGGCGGTTGGCCAGGGCAGCGTGACTGTTGCCCGCGCCCTTGGGTTTGCCGGTGGAGCCGGAGGTGTAGATCACATAGGCCAGGTCGTCGGGGTGCAGCTTCAGCGCAGGAACCTGGGCCGATTCGTCGCTGCAATCCTCGCGGTCCAGACACAGGGTGCGCACCTGCGCCGGCAGCGGCAGCTCGGCCAGCAGCAGGCTGTGGCTAAGCAGCAGCTCGACGCCGGCATCCTCCAGCAGATAAGCCAGGCGCTCGACCGGGTACTCCGGGTCCAGCGGCACATAGGCGGCCCCGGCACGAACGATGGCGTGCAGGCCGATCACCAGCTCCAGCGAGCGCTCCAGGCTGATGCCGACCAGGCTGCCCTTGGCCACCCCGCGCCGGCGCAGGCGGTTGGCCAGGCGGTTGATTCGCGCCTCCAGCTCGGCGTAGCTCAGGCGCTGTTCGGCCATCAGCAGCGCTGTGGCGTCCGGGGTGCGCGCCGCCTGCTGGCTGATCAGCTCGGTGACCGGCACGAAGGCACCGTAATCGCGCTCGCTATGGTTCCAGGCGGCGATGCGCGCCTCCTCTTCCTGCTCCAGCAGCGGCAGCAGGCCGATGGCCTGATCCGGCGCGGCGCACAGGCCTTCGAGCAGACGCTGGAAGTGCCGCGCCATGCGCGCAATGCTGCGCGGTTCGAACAGCTCGCAGGCGTAGCTGATAAAGCCGCCAAGGCTGCCGTCGACGCCCTCCTCGGTGTCCAGGGCCAGGTCGAACTGGGCACCGGCCGCGCCCGGGTCGAAAGGTTCGACGCGCAGGCCGGGCCAGTTGCCGAGGGCACTGAAGTCGAGCTGCTGATGGTTGAAAGACACCTGGAACAGCGGGTGATGGCTAAGGCTGCGCTGCGGCTGCAGGGCCTCGACCAGTTGCTCGAACGGCAGCTCCTGATGGCTCAGGGCGTCGCGGCTGGCCTGCTGCAATTCGCCGAGCAACTGGCGGAACGGCTTGTTACCGGCCGGCGCGCCGCGCAGCACCAGGGTGTTGACGAAGCAGCCGAGCACGCCTTCGGTTTCCAGCAGGCTGCGCCCAGCCACCGGCACGCCGACGCGGATATCGTCCTGGCCGCTGTAGCGGTGCAGCAGGCTTTGCCAGGCCGCCAGCAACAGGGCGAACAGCGTGGCGTTTTCCCGCTGGGCCAGGGCGCGCAGTTGGCGGGTCAGGCCTTGCGGCAGGCTAAAGCGCAGACGCGCACCGCGCAGTCCGGTGCGCGCTGGGCGTGGGTGATCGGTGGGCAGTTCGAGCAGGGGCTGATGCTCGCCCAGAGCCTCGCGCCAGTACGCCAACTGCCGCTCGCGCTCGCCGCTGGCCAGCCACTGGCGTTGCCAATGGGCATAGTCGGCGTATTGCACCGGCAGGGCCGCGAACGTCGGTTGCGAGCCTTCGACAAAGGCCGCGTAGGCCGCGCTGAACTCGGCGATAAAGCGCTGCATCGACCAGCCATCGGAGACGATATGGTGCTGCACCAGCAGCAGCCGGTGTTCCTGATCGCCGAGGCGCAGCAGAGCCACGCGCAATAGCGCATCGCGGGCCAGATCGAAGGGCTGGGCCAGCAGTTGCCGGCCGATTGCCTTGGCCATCGCGTCGCGCTTGTGGGCCGCCAGTTCGCGCAGATCGTGCCGCACGATTATCTGCGGCTGTGCCGGCAGGATGTGCTGCAGCGCCTCGCCCTGGACCTCGACAAAACGCGTGCGCAGCGCTTCGTGACGGGCCACCAGCACATCGAAACTGGCTTGCAGCGCGCCTCGGTCGAGGCGGCCGTACAGCGCCAGCCCGGCCGGCATATGGTAGGCGGTGTTGTCCGGCTGCAGGCGGGCGAGGAACCACAAGCGGCGCTGGGCGTAGGACAACGGCAGATCCGCACCCCGCGGCAACGCGCGGATGCTCGGCAACTGCGGGTTTGGCTGGCCAAGCTGAGCAGCACAAGCCACCAGCAGCGGTGCCTCGAACAGCGCCTTGAGCGGCAGCGCCAGGCCGTGCTCGGCGCGCAGGCGCGAGACCACCTGGGTGGCCAGCAGCGAATGACCGCCCAGCTCGAAGAAGTGATCGCTGCGCCCTACCCGCTCCACGCCCAGCACCTGCTGCCAGATGGCGGCGAGCAGGCGTTCGTTGTCGCCCTGCGGTGCCTGGTAGTCCGCGCTCTGCCATTGCGGCTCCGGCAGTGCGGCGCGGTCCAGTTTGCGCGCGGGGGTCAGCGGCAGGCTGTCCAGCTGCAGCAGTTGTGCCGGCAGCATATAGTCCGGCAGCTGCGCCGCCAGCTGCTGTTTGATTGCGTTCAGGTCCAGCTCGCCGCGGCCGACCAGATAACCCACCAGCTGCTTGCCGCTCGGCGTATCGCGGGCCACCACCGCCGCTTCGGCGACGTGCGGATGGGCCAGCAACTGGCTTTCGATTTCGCCCAGTTCGATACGGAAGCCGCGGATCTTCACCTGATGGTCGACCCGGCCGAGGTAATCCAGGGCACCGTCTTCACGCCAGCGCACCAGGTCGCCGCTGCGGTACATCCGCTCGCCGGGCTCACCGAAGGGATCGGGCAAAAAGCGCTCGGCGGTCAGGTCCGGGCGCTGGTGATAACCGCGGGCCAGGCCCACTTCGCCGCCGATATACAGCTCGCCGGCCACGCCGATCGGCAGCAGGTTGAGTTCGCTATCCAGTACATAGCAGCGCCGTGGACCGACCGGGGTACCGATGGGGGCGTAGGCAGCCTCCAGCTCATCGCCGGCGAAGGCCTCCCAGATCAGCGGCGTGACCACGGTTTCGGTCGGGCCATAGCCGTTGACGATGCGGGTGGGTTTCAACACCCGCTGCATCCGCTCGTAGGTTTCCCGGGTAAAGGCTTCGCCACCCAAAGTCCAGGAACGAACATTGAGCGTCAGCGCCTGCGACTCGATCCAGTCGAGCAGCTGCACCGCATAGCTGGGCGGGAAGATGGCGATGGTGACGCCTTCGTCCTGCAGCACCTGGCAGGTCTGCTCGGCGCTCCACAGTTGTTGATCGCGAATCACCAGGCGGCTGCCAAAGGCCAGCGGCACCGTCCAGCGCTCCACCGCGCCGTCGAAGCTGATCGAGGCGAAATGCAGTTCCACATCCTCCGGGGTCATGCCGTAGCGCTGGCCGATGCACTGCACATGCATGCTCAGGCCGGCGTGATTGACCGCCACACCCTTGGGCTGGCCGGTGGAGCCTGAGGTGTAGATCAGATAGGCCAGATTAAGCGGATGC
>NZ_JAWVXU010000004.1:0-306003 GCF_033723075.1 Pseudomonas sp. | reverse complement strand
GCGGTGTCGGCGCCTTGGGTGTCGGCCGTGGCATTGACGCCGGTGACCAGGTTGCCGCTGATGCCGGTGTCGTCCTCGCTGACGGTGCGGGTATCGGCGTTGGCCACAGGAGCGGTGTCGCTGATCAGGATGTCCAGGCTGTCACTGCGGCTGACGTTGTTGGAGTCGAGTACGTTGATGACGATGCTGTCGACGATCGCGGCACTGTTGGTGTGGCTGAGCACGCTGGGATCGTAGCTGTAGCTGACTACGCCGGTGGCGGCGTTGAAGGAGGTGATCTTCAAGCTGCCTTCGCCGGTATCGATGGCGGCGGCCGGGTTGGCGACCAAGTCATTAAGCTGGGCCAGGGTCAGGGTGGTGCCGTCGACGCTGATCGAGGCGATGCCTGCTTCAGCGCTGACGGTGAAGCTGCCGGCGGTGGCACCAGCGGATTCCGGCAGAGTGCTGTCGGTGGCGCTGGTGTTGCCGTCGGTGTCCGGGATGCTAATCGTCGGCGGGGTGCCGGTGCTTGTGATGTTAAGTTCTGGGTTGACATTTTGCTCTTCAATCGGTGTTTCGGTCGGGAAGCTCAGTCCTTGAGTTATAAACCCTATAGCTGGATCCAGCTGCTCGGCGGTCTCATCCAGCATCACGAAGCTGTGGCCGCCACCTGCCGCCCCACCTGAACCACCTGCCGCGCCCGGGCCTGCGGCGGTCGGTTCGAGGTCTGCGGTTGGGTCGAATCCGGCGGCGATGGCTTGTTCCAGTTCGGAGGCGGGCGCTTGCGCCGCCTGGGCTGGCTCGGCAGTTTGTTGTTCACCCGCTTGCCAATTGCCATTGGCCGCGATGTCGACCACATCGCCATTGGTCAGTTCGAGGATTGCCGAGCCGCCCGACGCGGTCACCACCTGGTCGCCCTGGAACAGGCGCTCGCCTTCGAACACTTGCCGCTTGAGACCGTCGAGGGAAACAACGAATACCTGGCCCACAAGACTTTTAATGACGGCGACAAAATTGCTCATGTTTAAGCTCCAGACGCCCAGGGCGTGGTGTGATCCTTGAATTTATGTGACCTGGGCCAAGGCAGAAGTAAAAACGGACTGTCATTTATTTGACGACAATAACTTGTCTTTGCTTCAAATTGGCTCGGTAATATGCCAAACTATTGACCGCACTTGCGCGATAATACACACTCACTATCGTTGATGTCACTTTGATATTGATCTGTTTGTTCATCTCAGTTCGGTGGCGTGAAAAAAGTTCATGAGTGATCTCGTTGGCTGGATCGTTCTGTAGTGATTCGCCCTCTGGCTCTCTATGCCACCTGCTCCTCAGCCTGAAAGGAATCAAACCTCCAATGCGTTTTTTACCCCTGCTTCCCCTTGCTCTTGCGATCTCCCTGTCGGCCAACGGCCAAACCCTCAACGAAGCCATGCAGAGCGCTCTTGAGGTGCATCCGGAAATCCAGGCGGGGATCAATGCACGCCTGTCGGTTGAGGAACAGATGAAAGCCGCCAAGGGCGGTTATCTGCCGCAGGTCGATCTGCTCGCCGGTTATGGCCGTGAGGGCACCGATAATCCCAGCACCCGTGCTACTTACGGGCACGATTACAAGACCCTGACCCGCGGCGAGTCGAGCCTGCGTTTGCAGCAGATGCTGTTCGATGGTTTTGCCACCAGCAGCGAAGTCGGGCGTCAGCGGGCTACCGTGAATGCCCGTGCTTATGAGTTGCTGGGCACGTCCGAGCGCACCGCGTTGACCGTTGCGCAGGTCTATCTGGATGTACTCAAGCGTCGCGACATGGTCCGGTTGGCGGAGGATAATCTGCGCAGCCACGAGCGTATCTATGATCAGATCTCCCTGCGCAGCGAACGCGGAGTAGGGCGCATGGCCGATCTCGATCAGGCCGAGGCCCGTCTGGCCCAAGCGCGTAACAACCTGATCACCGAGCAGACCAATCTGGCCGATGCTCAGGTCAATTATTACAGCGTGATTGGCAGTGACCCCCGCGAACTGAGCATGCCGCAAGGGTTGCCGGGACGTTTGCCGGAAAACCTGCAGGCCGCGCGCGAGGAAATGCTGGCGAATAATCCGTTCTTGAGTTCGGCCGAGTCCGATGTTCAGGCCAGCGAGCAGCAGTATGAAGCGTCCAAGTCGACGTTCTATCCGCGTTTCGACGCCGAACTGTCGCAAGGTGTCGACAACAATATCGACGGTGTGCCCGGCCACAGCAATGAATGGCAGGCGATGCTGCGCATGCGCTACAACCTGTTCGCCGGTGGCAGCAACAAGGCCGACCTGCAGTCCAAGGCGCACCAGGTCAATCAGGCCATGGATATTCGCAACAACGCGTTGCGCGTCCTGAACGAAGACCTCGGTCTGGCCTGGAATGCCCTGGAGAATTCGCGTCAGCAATTGCCGATCGCTCAGCAATATGTCGACTACAGCAGCCGGGTGCGTGATTCCTACCAGAAGCAGTTCGGCCTGGGCGAGCGGACCTTGCTCGACCTGCTCGACAGCGAGAACGAACTGTTCACCGCTGCGCGCCGCATGGAAGAGGTTCGCTACACGGAACTGTTTACTCAATACCGGATCAAGGCGACCATGGGTTCCCTGCTGCAAAGCCAAGGTGTAGTTGCACCCATGGCTGCGGCACCGCTGGATGTGGTGAAGGCCAAGGTGACACTGCCGGGCCTGAACTGAGAGGATGTGAAAACCGCTCGCGACGGCGCTCGATATTTTCACAACCTCTGAGAGCGGCTTTTCTTCGTGCATGAGTGAATCTTTGTGGCAGTAGACGTCAGCCAGGCCCCGACCCGTAGCGATCCGCGCGATCGCTATGATGATCCACTGCTCGACAGCCTGCTGTCACTTTGCGGCTTGCACCAGAAGTCGGTCAGCCGCGCCATGCTCACGGCCGGCTTGCCCCTGCCCGAGCAGCGTCTGAGTGTCGAGTTGCTGCCCCGTGCGGCGGCTCGTGCTGGTCTACAAGGGCGCTGGTTGCGTCGCGGCTTGGACAAGATCCCGGCGTTGGCCATGCCTGCCCTGCTGTTGCTGCGCGAAGGTCGCAGTGCGGTATTGCTCGGTTGGGACGAGCAGGGTCGTGCGCGGATTATGCCCAGCGAGAGCGAGGGTGGTGAGGTTCTCGTCAGTGCCGAGATGCTGGAGGAGGATTACAGTGGCCAGGTGTTCTTTGCCCAGCCGCTGCACAAGTTCGACTTCAACCGTGGCGAGCTGATTCCGCGGGCGACGTCCTGGTTTCGCGACACCCTCAAACGCTCCCGCTGGCTCTATATAGATGCTATCGCGGCCAGCTTCCTGATCAGTCTGATTGGCCTGGCGACGCCGCTGTTCGTCATGAATGTCTACGATCGGGTGGTGCCCAACCAGGCGGAAGCCACGCTCTGGGTGCTGGCGATCGGTATCTGTGGCGTGTACCTGTTCGATCTGCTGCTGAAGACCTTGCGCGGCCTGTGCCTGGATCTGGCCGGCAAGAAGACCGATCTGATCATTTCGGCGACGTTGTTCGAGCGGGTCGTCGGCATGGCCATGAAATACCGTCCGGCGAGGGTCGGCAGTTTCGCGCAGAACATCCACGAATTTCAGAGTCTGCGAGATTTCCTCGCCTCGCTGACCCTGGCCAGTGTCATCGATCTGCCGTTCACCCTGTTGATTCTGGCGGTAATCGCCATGATCGGCGGCCACCTGGTGTGGATCCCGGTATTGGCCTTTCCACTGGTCGCCCTGATCGGCTGGGCGTTGCAGCGCCCCCTGGCGGAAACCATGGAGCGCACCATGGCGCTGGCCGCCGAGCGGCAGTCGAGCCTGATCGAGAGCCTCGCCGGACTGGATGCGGTCAAGGTCAATAATGCCGAGAGCGAGCGCCAGTACCTGTGGGAGCAGACCATCGGCACCCTCAGTCGCCTTGAGTTGCGCGCGCGCATGCTCTCCGGCCTGGCGATGAATGCGACCATGCTGCTGCAGCAACTGGCCGGCGTCATCGTGATCGTCTTCGGTGTTTACCAGATCATCGACGGCCAACTGAGCATGGGTGGCCTGATCGCCTGCTACATGCTCAGCAGTCGTGCGCTCGGCCCGCTGACCCAGTTATCCGGCCTGCTGACCCGCTACCAGCAGGCGCGCGTCACCCTCGAGTCGGTCAACCAGATGATGACCCTGCCGCAGGAACGTCAGGAAGAGGAGCGTCCGCTCAAGCGTCAGGCCTTGCAGGGCGCCATCGAGTTCCGCCAGCTGGATTTCCATTATCCGGATCAGCAGCAGGCCGCCCTGCAGAACATCAACCTGGTGGTGCGCCCCGGCGAGAAGATCGGCATCATCGGTCGCAGCGGCTCGGGCAAGAGCTCGCTGGCCAAGCTGATCGTCGGTCTGTATCAGCCGGATGCCGGCAGCCTGCTGGTCGACGGCGTCGATGTGCGCCAGCTGGATGTCAGCGACCTGCGCCACAACATCGGCTACGTGCCCCAGGATATCCAGCTGTTTTCCGGCACGCTGCGCGACAACCTGGCGGTGGGCGCGCGCTACGTGGAGGATGAACTGGTCTTGCAGGCATCCGAGCTGGCCGGGGTGCACGAGTTCGTGCGCCTGCATCCCAAGGGCTATGAGCTGCAGGTCGGCGAGCGTGGGCAGAATCTTTCCGGGGGACAACGGCAGAACGTGGCCCTGGCCCGGGCGTTGTTGCTCGACCCGCAAATCCTGCTGTTCGACGAGCCGACCAGCGCCATGGACAACACCGGTGAAGAGCGCCTCAAGCAGCGTTTGGCTGCAGTCATCGGCAGCAAGACCCTGCTGCTGGTTACCCACCGTGCCTCCATGCTCAGTCTGGTCGACCGCCTGATCATCGTCGACCGTGGGCAGGTCATCGCCGACGGGCCAAAAGGTAGCGTGATGGAAGCGCTGAAGAAGGGGCAGATCAGTGTCAGCTAAACCGCCTGAGAAGAGCCTGGGTCAGGCCGTTGCCGCGTATTTCGGTAGCCATGAGGGCATGGGCGACGAGCCGCTGCCGGAAGTCAGCAAGGCGCTGATCGAGGATGCGCCCAGGGTCATTCGTCTGACCATCTGGGGCCTGATTGCATTCTTCGCCTTCTGCCTGCTGTGGGCGCATTTCGCCGTCGTCGACGAAGTGACCCGTGGCGATGGCAAGGCGATTCCTTCCTCGCGGCTGCAGAAAATCCAGAACCTGGAAGGCGGTATCGTTTCCGAACTGTTCGTCCGCGAGGGGCAGATCGTCAATATCGGCGATCCGCTGCTGCGTCTGGACGACACCCGTTTTGCGTCCAACGTCGGTGAGACCGAGGCCGATCGCCTGGCCCTGCTGCTGCGGGTCGAGCGCCTCAGTGCGGAAATCCAGGATCGCGAATTGCTGGTGGCCGAGGAAGTGCGCGAGAAGGTACCGCGTCAGGCCGAGAACGAGGAGCAGCTGTTCAACAGTCGGCGCCAGCAGCTGCTGGACGAGGTTGCCGGACTGGAAGAGCAACTGACCCAGCGTCGTCAGGAGTTGCGCGAGTTTGCTTCCAAGCAGAGCCAGTTTCGCAGCAGCCTTGAACTGCTTCGCCAGGAAATTCGCATGTCCGAGCCACTGGTGGCCGAGGGGGCGATTTCCCCGGTTGAAGTGCTGCGCTTGAAGCGCGCCGAGGTGGAGAGCCGCGGCCAGTTACAGGCCACGACCCTGGCGATGCCACGCGCCGAAGCCGCGATCAAGGAAGTCGAGCGCAAGATCGACGAGACCCGCAGTCGTTTTCGCAGCGATGCGCTGACCCAGCTGAACGAAGCGCGCACCGATCTGAGCAAGATCCAGTCGACCGGCAAGGCGCTGGAGGATCGGGTCAACCGCACCCTGGTCACCTCGCCGGTGCGCGGTATCGTCAAGCTGCTGCTGGTCAACACCATCGGCGGGGTGATCCAGCCGGGCAGCGATCTGGTGGAGATAGTGCCGCTGGACGATACCTTGCTGGTGGAGACACGTATCCGCCCGCAGGACATCGCCTTTCTCCATCCGGGGCAGGAGGCCATTGTCAAGTTCACCGCCTATGACTACACCATCTACGGCGGGCTCAAGGCCAAGCTGGAACAGATCGGTGCCGACACCGTGACCGACGATGATGGCAACAGTTTCTACGTGATCAAGTTGCGCACCAACAAGAGCCACCTGGGCAGCGAAGAGCATCCTCTGCTGATCATTCCCGGCATGGTCGCCTCGGTGGACATCATCACCGGCAAGAAAAGCGTGCTCAGCTACCTGCTCAAACCGATCATCCGCGCCCGTGCCGAGGCGTTGCGCGAGCGTTGACGGAGGCGCTCGCGCAGCCGGAAATCCGTTTCTGCCCACGAGCGTCTAGCCCAATGCGCCAGCGCGCAATCCGGCTAAGCTTGCTCCCGGATTGCACTGCGTGCCGCGGCTTCTCCGGGCGATGAGGCGGGTGCCGGGATTGTTCTGCGCGCTTGACCGGGGGGGCGCCACGGGGTTGTAGTTTGCCCAGGTCAATTCCCTCAAGGAGCTGCCATGGCCACCTGCAATCACTCGCGTTGGGAACCTTCCCACGATTACCGACCGCTGGACACCGGTACCGAGCGCCAAGCCTGGCTGGTGGTCGCGCTGACCGGGGTGACCATGCTGGTGGAAATCGCCGCCGGCTACGTCTTCAATTCCATGGCCCTGCTTGCCGATGGCTGGCACATGGCCTCGCATATGCTCGCCATCGGCCTCACCGCGTTGGCCTATCTGCTGGCGCGGCGCTATGCCCATGACCCGCGTTTCGCCTTCGGCACCTGGAAGATCGAGGTGCTGGCCGGTTTCGCCAGCTCGCTGCTGTTGCTGGTGGTGGTGGCGATGCTGGTGTTGGAGTCGCTCTGGCGACTGTGGCAGCCGCAGGTAATTGCCTTCGAGGTGGCGCTGTGGGTGGCGGTGGTCGGCCTGCTGGTCAATCTGCTGTCGGCCTGGCTGCTGCGTGACCAGCATGAGCATGCGCACGGTCATGCTCATGGCGATCACGATCACGATCACGATCACGATCACGACACGTCGGCGAAGGGGCGAGACCTTAATCGGCATGCCGCCTTTATCCATGTGCTGGCCGATGCGCTGACCTCGGTGGCGGCGATCATTGCACTGCTTGGCGGTTTGATGTTCGGCTGGAGCTGGCTCGATCCGCTGATGGGGGTGATCGGTGCCGTGATCATCGCGTTATGGGCCAAAGGTCTGTTGATCGAGACTGCCAAGGTGCTGCTCGATCGGGAGATGGATAGCCCCATTGTGGTGCGTGTACGCAGCGCCTTGGCGCAGGAAGCAGACACCGAATTGGCGGATTTGCACCTGTGGCGAGTCGGTCGGGTGCAGTACGCCTGCATTGTCAGCGTGGTGACCCATGGCGATATCTCTGCCGATCGCTACAAGGCCCGGCTGGCGGGGATTGGCGAGTTGGTACACGTGACGGTTGAAGTCAATCGCTGTGCTGAAAACGAGCTGTGATGGTGGTACGGAGGCGGGATTTTTTTGGCAGGAACGGGGGGAAGACTTCTGACTTTAACGGTGCCTTTGCAGCTCGCCAAGCACTATTCGTCGAGGCGGAAAATAAACTTGGAGAAAATGAAAAAAACATTCGCCTGTCATGATTTTTGGAGTATTTAAAAGACAGACCGCCGAACCCTGCAGACAGGTGGCGACCCTTGGCCTTCACCTTGCTTGTACCTGTTCAGCCCCCGCCTGAGAGGTCGGTGGTCCCCGCGGCGGAGCGCTGCTCAGGCATTCCGTCGCTTGGCTCCTATAAGAAGGTGACCGAGTATGGATGACCACGGAAGCTTCAAGCCCACAGCTCCAACCCTCTACGCCCTCGACACCAATGTGTTGATCCACGACCCGAATGCGCTACTGAATTTCCAGGAACACCACGTCGCCATCCCAATGACTGTTCTGGAAGAATTGGACAAGCTGAAAACCGGCAAGCAAGGCATCGCCGCCGAGTGCCGGCAGGCGATTCGTTTGATCGACAAGATCCTGGGCAGCGCCACACCCGAGGAAGTGGAGCACGGTGTCGCGATCCAGCGTGAGAAGAGCGGGCCTTGTGGTTTTCTCTCGATTCTCATGACTAAAAGTACTTCGCCCATTACCTGGCTGCCGGAGGATCTCAACGACAACAAGATCATCAACCAGTTGGTCGAGCTGAAAGCTCGCCGTCCGGACATGTCCGTGGTGCTGGTGACCAAGGACATCAACATGCGCCTGAAGGCGCGCGCCTGTGGGATCGACTCGGAGGACTACCACACCGACCAGCTGGTCGACGATGTGTCGCTGCTGTCGAAGGGCTATCACAGCATGGGCGGTTCCTTCTGGGACCGGGTGAGCAAGGTCGAGACCCGTCAGGATCACGGCCGCACCTGGCACCGGGTGCAACTGATCGACAACCTGCCGGCGGTGCACGTCAACGAGTTCATCATCGACGAACAGGGTTTCGTCGGCTGGATCAAGGGCATCCAGAGCGATGAATTGCTGATCCTTGATCTGCACCAGGAGCCTTTGCTGCATCAGGAAGCATGGGGCCTGCGACCACGCGATATCCACCAGGCGCTGGCGCTGTTCGCCTTGCTCGACCCGGACATCCACCTGGTCAACCTGTCCGGCGCCGCCGGTTCGGGCAAGACCATCCTGGCCCTGGCCGCAGCCATCGAGCAGACCATGGTCAGCAAGCGCTATCGGAGGATCATCGCCACCCGCAGTGTGCAGGGGCTGGATCAGGAGATCGGCTTTCTGCCCGGCACCGAGGCAGAGAAGATGGAACCCTGGCTGGGTGCCATCACCGACAACCTCGAAGCCCTGCACATGGACGACGAGAACACCCACGGCAGCGTCGATTACATCCTGCAAAAGGTGCCGTTGCAGTTCAAATCCCTCAACTACATCCGCGGACGCAGCTTCCAGCAGAGCCTGATCCTGATCGACGAGTGCCAGAACCTCACCCCGCACCAGATGAAGACCATCATCACCCGTGCCGGCACCGGCTCCAAGGTGGTCTGTCTGGGTAACCTGGCGCAGATCGATACGCCCTACCTGTCGGCGCCCAGCTCGGGCCTGACCTACCTCACCGAGCGCTTCAAGGACTTCCCCCACGGCGTGCACATCACCCTGCAGGGGGTGCCGCGTTCGATCCTGGCGGAATTCGCCGAAACCCATATGTAGGAGGCGGTGAGCGGCAAGCGGCAAGCCATAAGCTGCGAGTTGAACGCGCAGCAGCCCGGCTTGCCGCTTGCCGCTGCCATATCTTGACTGCTGGGTTTACAATCGGCCGATCCCTGCCTGGAGTAAACCCGTGCTAACCCATCTCGATTCCCAAGGTCACGCCACCATGGTCGATGTCAGCGATAAAGCGCTGACCGTCCGTGAGGCCGTGGCGCAAGCCCTGGTGCGCATGCGCCCGCAAACCCTGCAGATGATCGTCGACGGCGCGCACCCGAAGGGCGATGTGTTTGCCGTGGCGCGTATCGCCGGCATCCAGGCCGCCAAGAAGACCGCCGACCTGATCCCGCTCTGTCATTCGTTGATGTTGAGCAGCGTCAAGGTTGAGTTGCTCGCCCACGGCGATGATGCCGTACAGATCACCGCGCGCTGCAAGCTGAGCGGGCAGACCGGGGTGGAAATGGAAGCCCTGACCGCCGCCAGCGTCGCCGCCCTGACCATCTACGACATGTGCAAGGCGGTGGACCGCGGCATGGTCATCGAAAGCGTACGCCTGCTGGAGAAGCTGGGCGGCAAGAGTGGTCATTACAAGGCCGAGGACGATCAATGATTCGCGTGCAGTACTTTGCCCGTTACCGCGAGGCGCTGGGCCTGGATGGCGAGCAACTGAGCGATATCCAGGCGCTTGCTACTCTCGATGACCTGCGCCAGCACCTGCTGGCCCGCGGCGGCGTGTGGCAGGTGTTGGCCGAGCAGAACCTGATGTGTGCGCGCAACCAGGAGTTGTGCAGCCTCGACGAACCGCTGGAGGAGGGCGACGAGGTGGCCTTCTTCCCCACCGTGACCGGAGGCTGAACATGGCCATCCGAGTCCAGCTGGAGCCCTTCGATCCGGGCGCTGAAGTCAACGCGCTGCATGCCGCCAACCTGGGAATCGGTGCGGTGGTCAGCTTTGTCGGCTATGTGCGTGATTTCAACGCGGGCCGCGAAGTCGGTGGGATGTTTCTCGAACACTTCCCCGGCATGACCGAGAAATCCCTGGCCAAGATCGCGCTCGAGGCCGAGCAGCGCTGGCCGCTGCTGAACCTGCAGGTCATTCACCGCATCGGCCGTCTGGAGCCGGGCGAGCCGATCGTCTTCGTCGGCACCACCAGCGCCCACCGCGAGGCGGCATTCGAGGCGTGTGCCTTCGTCATGGACTACCTGAAGACCCGTGCGCCGTTCTGGAAGAAGGAAGACACGGCCGAGGGGGCCTGCTGGGTCGAAGGCCGGCAAAGCGATCAGAGCGCCGCCGGGCGCTGGGACAAGCCATAACGATCTGTCACTTTCCCCTAGCGAGATGAGAACGGTCAACCACCAGGCCGGCAAGCAGACCTGGGTGCGCTGGAGCAACTATCGCTTTGGCAATGGCTACAACGAGCTGACATTTGATAAGAGCAGCCTGGGCGCTCAGCGTTGATTCAAGGGAGATGTCATGGACTTCAAGGATTACTTCGATCGTCAGCGTTACAGCGCCTCTTTGCCTGCTGACCTACGGCCGTTGGAGATGAAGAGTCGGGTCAAGGCCATGGCCAGCGCCCTCTGGGTGGTTTGGACCTGGAGTTTGTGCCAGCGGCCCAGGTTCTGGTCGGCATGCTGACCCGATCCCCGGGACCCGCTTTGGCCGCATGAGCGGGTTCCCGGTATGGGTGATCGTCGATAATTTCGAAACCCGCGGTCTTGAGCACTTTGAGCCTGCCATGCAGGGTGCGGGGCTTTTTATTGGCAAAGGTTTTTTGGCGATGAGTTTGCGTGTTGGATGAGGGCGGCCCCGTAGGAGCGGGGCATCAATCGCCAGCGCCTGTACATAACAAAAGCCCGGCACTAGGCCCTATGTCGTTCGTTTAGCCCGTGCGCCAGGTGATTTCCTCGACGCCGTCGGCGCTGATGCGCATCCAGCGGTCGGCCTGTTCGACGTTTTCCTCTTCCTGCCAGCTGCCCGGGGCGCAGCGTACTTCAACGCCGAGCGCGGCAAAGGCGGCCTGGGCGCAGCTCAGGTCGTCGTCCCAGGGGGTGGCGGCGCTTTCCAGGTAGAGGCTGTGCCATTTGCCGACGGCTTTTGGCAGCCAGGTCACCGGCACCTCGCCGGCCAGGCACTTGAAGGTCTGGCCTTTCTGCTGCCAGGGCGTGCAGGGGCCGAGCGCTTCGCTCAACCAGGCGGCGATGGCGTGGTGATCGGCATCTTTCAGGTAAATCTCGATATCCGGTTGGCGCATGGTCATCTTTTTCCTGGGGAGCCTAAAGTTTCTCGATCCAATCGTAGCGTATGGCAACCGTCACTTCTAAGGGTTCGGCGATCACCGCGGCGCGCCGTTCGGCGCTAGCCCGCCAGCCGTGGGGCGTCATCGCCAGCAGGTCGGCGCGGGCCTCGCTGCTGTTCAGTTGCAACTTGAAGCTCAGGGTTTCGCTGTGGGCCAGGCGCATGCCCTCGGGGACCAGGTCGAGGTGCTTCTGATCGTCGTAGTCGCGCACTTCGTCGTACAGCTTCTGCCGCAGTTCCATCAGGTGTTCGCGGGTCGGGCCCATGCGCAGCAGACCGCCACCGGGGGCGAGCAGGCGCCTGGCTTCCTGCCAGTCGAGCGGGCTGAAGACGCTGGCGAGCAGTTGGCAACTGGCGTCGGCCAGCGGCACCCGGGCCATGCTCGCCACCAGCCAGCTCAGATGAGGCGAACGCTTGCAGCCGCGCTTGATCGCCTCGCGGGAGATATCCAGGGCATAACCGTCGGCAGTAGGCAGGGCGTCGGCGATCTGTGCGGTGTAATAACCCTCGCCGCAGCCGATATCCAGCCAGCGCGCGGGCGCGTAACCCGCGGCCAGTTCGGCCAGGCGCCTGGCCAGCGGTGCATAGTGGCCGCCATCGAGAAAGCGTCGGCGCGCCTCGACCATGGCGGCGTTGTCGCCGGGGTCGCGGCTGTTCTTGTGCTGCACCGGCAGCAGGTTGAGGTAGCCCTGGCGCGCGCGGTCGAAACGATGCCCGGCCGGGCAGATCACGCCGTTGTCGACGGCGCTCAAGGGGCCTTGGCAGAGGGGGCAGATCAGGCTCATGTCAGCAGCTTGACCAGGGTTTGATAGTAGATCTCGGTCAGCACCTCCAGATCGCTGGCCAGCACCCGCTCGTTGATCTGGTGGATGGTGGCGTTGACCGGGCCGAGTTCGACCACCTGGGTGCCCATGGTGGCGATAAACCGCCCGTCGGAGGTGCCGCCGCTGGTCGATGGCTTGGTTTCGCGACCGGTCACGCGCTTGATGCTGGCGGCAACGGCGTCGAGCAGGGCGCCCGGTTCGGTGAGGAACGGCAGGCCGGACAAGGCCCACTCCACGTGGTAGTCGAGGCCGTGTTTGTCGAGGATCGCGTTGACCCTGTGCTGCAGGCCTTCGACCGTGGATTCGGTGGAGAAGCGGAAGTTGAAGATCGCCTGCAGTTCGCCGGGGATCACGTTGGTGGTGCCGGTGCCGGCATTCAGGTTGGAGACCTGGAAGCTGGTCGGCGGGAAGAAGGCGTTGCCGTCGTCCCAGTGTTCGGCAGCCAGCTCGGCCAGCGCCGGGGCGGCCAGGTGGATCGGGTTCTTCGCCAGTTGCGGATAGGCCACGTGGCCCTGTATGCCGCGCACCGTCAGTTTGGCGCCGAGCGAGCCGCGGCGGCCGTTCTTGACCACGTCGCCGACCAGCGAGGTGCTCGAGGGTTCGCCGACGATGCACCAGTCCAGGCGTTCGCCGCGCGCGGCCAGGCGCTCGACCACGGCCTTGGTGCCGTGCTGGGCCGGGCCTTCTTCGTCGCTGGTGATCAGGAAGGCGATGCGGCCCTTATGCTGCGGGTGGTCAGCAACGAAGCGCTCGACGGCGATGATCATCGACGCCAGGCTGCCCTTCATGTCGGCGGCGCCGCGGCCGCAGAGCATGCCCTGCTCGTCGATCAGCGCATCGAACGGCTGGTGTTGCCAGGCCTGCAGCGGGCCGGTCGGGACCACGTCGGTATGCCCGGCGAAGCACAGCACCGGACCCTCCTGCTGACCATGGCTGGCCCAGAAATTATCCACTTCCTCGATGCGCATGGCTTCGATCTGGAAACCCAGGGCTTTGAGACGGCGCATCATCAGCTCCTGGCAGCCTTCGTCGACCGGGGTGACGGACGGGCGGCGAATCAGCTCGCAGGCGAGTTCCAGGGTGGGCGTCAGGGTCGGGGCGGGGGCGGTCATTGCGGCTCCAGAGCGGCATCAAGCGGAAAGGCCGCCATATTAACAGACCACTGAAAAACTACTGCGCTCGACTATGCCGCGTTGGGATCAGCCTCAAAATGCTCATGTACAGCTGCACACTCCGCTTTTTCGCCTGATCCCGCCTTGCCTAGCCTTCGCTCGCTACGTTTTTCAACGGTCGGATAACGCAAAACGGCGGCCCGGGCCTGCGCCTGCAGTTACAACGCGCGCAACAGGATGCGCTCGCTGACCTCCAGGTCGATATCGCGGTGTTCGCCCAGGGCAATCAGCTGGTGGCGTTGCAGTTGCGCCAGCACCTGGGGGATCGCATCGGCGTCCAGGCCGTGTTCGGACAGGCGGGTCGGTACGCCCATGCGCTTGAAGAAGGCCTCGGTGGCGGCGATCGCGGCATCGATGCGCGTGTCTTCGGCGCCTTCGCGCAGCTGCCAGACCCGTTCGGCGTACTGCAGCAGCTTGGCGCGCTTGGCCTCGCGGCGCTCGGCGAGCAGCGCCGGCAGGACCACGGCCAGGGTCTGCGCATGGTCGATGTGGTAGAGCGCGGTCAGCTCGTGGCCGATCAGGTGGGTCGCCCAGTCCTGGGGTACGCCACAACCGATCAGGCCGTTGAGCGCCTGGGTGGCGCACCACATCAGGTTGGCCCTGACCCGGTAGTCCTCGGGGCTGGCCAGGGCCTTGGGGCCTTCCTCGATCAGGGTCTGCAGCAGGCCTTCGGCATAGCGGTCCTGCAGCGGTGCGTCGGCCGGATAGGTCAGGTACTGCTCGATGGTGTGGACGAAGGCATCGACCACGCCGTTGCCGATCTGGCGCAGCGGCAGGCTGAAGGTGGTGCGGGGGTCGAGGATGGCGAAACGCGGGAACAGCAACGGGCTGGAGAACGGCAGTTTCTCCTGGCGCGCTACATGGGTGACCACACCGTGCTGGTTGCTTTCCGAACCGGTGGCGCCCAGGGTCAGCACGCAGCCCAGCGGCAGCGCAGCTTTGGCGCGGGTGCCGGTGAGCAGTTCGAGCGGGTCGCCGGCATGGCACAGCGCCGCGGCGATGAACTTGCTGCCGTCGATCACCGAGCCGCCGCCGATGGCCAGGATGAAATCGCAGTGGTCACGCCTGGCCTGCTCCACGGCGCGCAGCAGGGTGTCGAACTGCGGATTGGCTTCGATGCCGGCGAAGCGGCTGATGGTGAAGCCGGCCAACGCCTGCTCGACCTGGGCCCAGACGCCGTTCTGGAAGATGCTGCCGCCACCGTGGGTGACCAGCACGCGGCTGCCGGTGGGGATTTCCTTGCCGAGCTTGGCGATCTGGCCTTCGCCGAAATGGATCTTGGTCGGGTTATGAAAACTGAAATTACGCATGGCAGGCTCCGGCAGGCGGGGTTCTCGCAGTCGGCGGACTATAGCGCCGCTGGTCCGAGTAAAGCCGTATGGCTGGTCATTCACCGGCTTGAGTCGAATCGGCACTTGGGTGTGCTCGGCGAGCTTCCTATAATGCGCGCCTGCCCGGGGGATGGGGATTGAGGTGATGAAATGACGATCGACGAACAACGCTTTGCTGGCATTGCCCGGCTGTATGGTCGCGAGGGCGCCGAGCGCCTGGCCGCGGCGCATGTCGCGGTGGTCGGCATTGGCGGCGTCGGTTCCTGGGCGGCCGAGGCGCTGGCGCGTTCGGGGGTCGGCGAGATCTCGCTGTTCGACCTGGACGATGTCTGCGTCAGCAACACCAACCGGCAGATCCAGGCGCTGGACAGCACGGTGGGCCAGGCCAAGGTCGAGGTGATGGCGGCGCGCATCCGGGCGATCAATCCCACCTGCGTGGTGCATGCGGTGGCGGACTTCGTCACCCGCGAGACCATGGCCGAGTACATCACCGGGCAACTCGACGCGGTGATCGACTGCATCGACAGCGTCAACGCCAAGGCGGCGCTGATTTCCTGGTGCAAGCGGCGCAAGATCCAAGTGGTGACCACCGGCGGCGCCGGCGGGCAGATCGACCCGACGCAGATCCAGGTCGGCGACCTGAACAAGACCTGGAACGATCCGCTGGCCTCCAAGGTGCGCTCGACCCTGCGTCGCGACTACAAGTTCTCGCGTACGCCGGGGCGCAACTACAGCGTGCCCTGCGTGTTCTCCACCGAGCAGTTGCGCTACCCGAAACCGGACGGCAGCGTGTGCCAGTACAAGGGTTTCGTCGGTGAAGGGGTCAAGCTCGACTGCGCCGGCGGTTTCGGCGCGGCGATGATGGTCACCGCAAGCTTCGGCATGGTCGCCGTGGCCAAGATCGTGGAGAAACTGGTGGCCGGCGCGCGCAGGCCGGCCGAGCGTCAGGCATCATGAGGGTGCTCCAGACTCTGCCGCTGTGACTAGGCGGGAGGCAAGCGGACTCGGGGCGCGTAGGTTGTTTTCGTCGTTCTGGAGCTCGAGGTGGCTGTAATGATTCGCGGATTTCACCCTGCTGCATTGCTCCATGTGCGTGTTGCGTGCCGTGCCCTGGGCGGCCAGTTGCTGATTGTCTTCGCCCTTGCGTTCAGCTCCGCCGGCATGGCGCAGCCAACCGTGCTGATAGGCACGGGCGATTGGGCGCCCTACGTCGACCAGAACAGCAGTGATGAGGGCGCCATGCCGCGCCTGATCCGTGCGGTATTTGCCGAGGCCGGCTATCGGGTGGAGTTCCTCTTCCATCCCTGGGATCGCAACGCGCTGAAGCTGCAGCAGGGCACGCTTGACGCAATCATGCCCTACATCTGCACGGCGGCACGGCGCAGCTTCAGCACCTGCAGTGATCCGCTGATTCTCGGCGAGGTGGTGCTGTTCCACCGCAAGGGGTTGAGCTTCGATTGGCAGGGGATCGAAGACCTGCGGGCGTTTCGCATTGGCACCACCTTGGGCTACTCCTATGGCTCCCGGTTCGATGCAGCCGAGCTGGCCGGGCAATTGCAGGTGGTGCAAAGCGGCAAGGAGGACACCGCTTTTCGTCTGTTGGAGCTGGGCCGTATCGACCTGCACCCGCAGGACCGCGCTGTGGGCTACGCCATGCTGCAGCGGATGTTCTCTGCCGAGGCGCGTGCCGTGATTACCCATCATCCGCTCAGCCTGGTTAGCGACCCACTGCATCTGTTGTTTCGCAAGGATGACCCGCGTGGCGCTGAACTGCGCAAAGCCTTCAATCGCAGCTTGCAGAATTTTGTCGTAAGGGGCGATTTAGAGCGCCTGCAGCAGGCTCTGTATAACGGCAATGCGGATCAGTGGCGGCCAACCAGGAAGCCTTGATTGCAGGGGCGGTTGGCTAGGACGATGGCTGTCTGGTCAGCTGGCGCATGCGCTGCAGCACGGCATTCAGGCCATTGCTGCGCGAGGGCGAGAGCTGGCGTGCCAGGCCGAGTTGGCCGAACCAGTCGGCCAGGTCGATCTCGGCCAGCTCCGTGCCGGTCAGGCCGTTGACCCGTGCCAGCAGCAGCGCCAGCAGCCCGCGCAGCAGGCGCGCATCGCTGCTGGCGCGGAACTGCCAGCGCTGTTCGCGTTGTTCGGCGACCAGCCAGACCTGGCTTTCGCAACCGTGCACGCGATTGGCCTCGCAGCGTTCCTCGTCACTCAGTGCGGGCAGGCGTTCGCCCCACTGCATCAGCAAGCGCGCGCGCTGTTCCCAGCCGGGGCACTGGCCGAAGGCGGCGAGCGCTTGCTCGGCGCCGGCGGGCAGGTTCATCGCAGCAACTCCAGGGCCTGGTCCAGCGCGGTGAAGAAACGCTCGAGGTCCGCACCGTCGTTGTACAGGCCCAGGGAGACGCGGATGGCGCCGGCCAGGCCGAGGCTTTTCAGCAGCGGCATGGCGCAGTGATGGCCGGCGCGCACGGCGATGCCCTGTTCGGTGAGCAGGTGGGCGAGGTCGGCGTTGTGCACGTCCTCGACCACGAAACAGGCCAGCGCCACTGTGGGTGCGCCGAGCAGGCGGATACCGGGGCGCGCCCTGAGCCCGGCGAGCAATCGGGCATGCAACGCGGCTTCGTGGGCGGCCACGGCGGCGGCGTCCAGCGCGGCCAGGTAGTCCAGGCTGGCGCCGAGGGCGATCACCCCGGCGATCGGCGGCGTGCCGGCCTCGAAGCCCAGCGGCGCAGCGCGAAACTCGGCGCTCTGGTAATCCGCCACCCGCACCATCTCTCCGCCGAGCTGCCAGTGTGCGAGACGCTGCAGCGCCTGTTTGCGGCCATAGAGCAGGCCGACGCCATCGGGCCCATAGAGTTTGTGGCTGGAACAGACATAGAAATCGCAGCCCAGGGCCTCGACATCATGCCGGCCATGCACCACGCCCTGGGCGCCATCGACCACGGTCAGCGCGCCCTGGGCTTGGCCCAGGGCCAGCAGCTCGGCCAGCGGCTGCCAGCAGCCGAGCACATTGGACAGCTGGCTGAGCGCCAGCACGCGGGTGCGCGGGCCGATCAAGCGGGCCGCCTGTTCGAGGTCGATCAGGCCGCTCTCATCCAGCGGCAGAATGACCAGTTCGAGGTTGCGGCGCAGGGCCAGCTGCTGCCAGGGCAACAGGTTGGCGTGGTGTTCCAGGGCGCTGATGACGATCTGCTCGCCGGCTTGCAACTCATGCTCCAGGCCATAGGCGAGCAGGTTGAAAGCTTCGGTGGCGCTGCGGGTAAACACGATCTGCGCCGAGTCCGCCGCATTCAGCCAGCGCGCGACCTTGTCACGGCTGCTTTCGAAGGCGCGGGTCGCCCGCTCCCCCGGCAGGTGCTGGGCACGATGCACGTTGGCCGCACCGCCGGCGTAGTAGCCGAGCAGGGCATCGAGCATGGCCTGCGGCTTTTGCGCAGTGGCGGCGCTGTCCAGGTAGGTCTGGCCTTCGCCATCGAGGGCCAGGATGCCGGGGAAGTCAGCGCGCCAAGGGGAGATCAGGGACATGGGGTTCACCCGATGGTGCGGGGATCGTTCGTAGGGTGCGCGGAGCCGCCCAGGTCGTGCGCACCAGGTGCTGCTCGATGTGCGAATGGTGCGCGCGGCGCACCCTACTCGGATCAGTTGTGGGCGTGCAGGGCTTCGTTGAGCTCGATCGCCGACTTGTGGGTCTTGCATTCCACGGTGCCGGTTTGCGAGTTGCGGCGAAACAGCAGGTCCGGCTGGCCGGCCAGTTCGCGCGCCTTGACCACCTTGACCAACTGGTTCTGGCCATCGAGCAGCGCCACCTTGGTGCCGGCGGTGATGTACAGGCCGGACTCCACGGTGTTGCGGTCGCCCAGGGGGATGCCGATGCCGGCGTTGGCGCCGATCAGGCAGCCTTCGCCCACGGAAATCACCAGATTTCCGCCGCCGGACAGGGTGCCCATGGTCGAGCAACCGCCGCCCAGATCCGAGCCCTTGCCGACGAATACCCCGGCGGAGACGCGGCCTTCGATCATGCCCGGGCCTTCGGTACCAGCATTGAAGTTGACGAAACCTTCATGCATTACCGTAGTGCCTTCACCGATGTAGGCGCCCAGGCGCACGCGGGCAGTGTCTGCGATGCGCACGCCGCTCGGCACCACGTAGTCGGTCATTTTCGGGAACTTGTCCACCGAGAAGACTTCCAGCAGTTCGCTGCGCAGACGCGCTTCCAGTTGGCGTTCGCCCAGTTCGCTCAGGTCGATGGCGCCCTGGCTGGTCCAGGCCACGTTCGGCAGCAGCGGGAAGACTCCGGTCAGGTTCAGGCCGTGCGGCTTGACCAGGCGATGGGACAGCAGGTGCAGCTTGAGGTAGGCCTCGGGCGTGCTGCTCAGCGGCGCATCTTCGGCGAGGAAGGTGGCGACCAGCGGCTGGTGGCTTTCCGCCAGGCGGGTGAGCAGGGCGGCCTGGGCGGCGTCGATGCCTTTCAAGGCTTCGGCCAGCTCGCCTGCCTGCTGGGTGCTGAAGCCGATGGCCTGGTTGCCACCGCTGTAGCCGAGTTTTTCTGCAGCCTTGGCCACCAGTTCGGCCGCTGGGTTGAGCAGTGGCTGGGCATAGAAGACTTCCAGCCAGTTGCTCTGACGGTTCTGGGTGCCGACACCGAAGGCCAGGCTGAACAGGGTCGTGGTCATGTTGCTTTCCTTAAACGCGAATTCAATGGAGGTTGTTCAAGCCAGTTCAGCGGCATAGCGCTCGGGCTTGAAGCCAACCAGGGTCTTGTTGCCGAGATCCAGCACCGGGCGCTTGATCATCGACGGCTGAGCGAGCATCAGCTCGATCGCCTTGTCCTGGTCGAGGTCGGCTTTATGCGCCTCGTCCAGTTTGCGGAAGGTGGTGCCAGCACGGTTGAGAATGGTTTCCCAGCCATGCTCGTTGCACCACTTGTCCAGGTTGTCACGGTCGATACCAACGGCTTTGTAATCATGAAAGGCGTAGCTTACCCCGTGCTCGTCGAGCCAGGTACGGGCTTTCTTCATGGTGTCGCAGGCTTTGATGCCGTAAAGGGTGTTGCTCATGCTTGCAGCCTCTTCACGTTGTCGATGCCGGTGACGAAGGCGCGAATGCGCTCGGCGGCTGTCACGCACTCGGCCAGCGGTGCGACCAATGCCATGCGCACGCGCCCGGCACCCGGGTTGAAGCCGTCGACACTGCGCGACAGGTAGGAGCCGGGCACCACGGTCACGTGCTCGCGGGCGAACAGTTCACGGGTAAAGGTTTCGTCGTCCAGCGGGGTTTTCGCCCACAGGTAGAAGCCGCCGTCCGGGTGCTGCACATCGAGCACGCCGTCGAGTATCTCCAGCACGGCGTCGAACTTCTCGCGGTACAGCTCGCGGTTGGCTTTGACGTGCTGCTCGTCGTTCCAGGCGGCAATGCTGGCCAACTGGGTTTGCACCGGCATGGCGCAGCCGTGATAGGTACGGTACAGCAGGAAAGATTGCAAAATGTCGGCGTCGCCGGCGACGAAGCCCGAGCGCAGGCCCGGCAGGTTGGAACGCTTGGACAGGCTGTGGAACACCACGCAGCGTTTGAAATCGTTGCGGCCCAGCTCGGCGCAGGCCGTCAGCAGGCCGGCGGGTGGGTTCAGCTCGTCGAAATACAGCTCGCTGTAGCACTCGTCGGCGGCGATGACGAAATCGTACTGGTCGGCCAGCTGGATCAGCTTCTTCAGGGTCGCCGATGGAATCAGCGCGCCGGTCGGGTTGCCGGGCGAGCAGAGGAAGAGGATCTGGCAGCGCTGCCAGACCTCGCTGCCGACAGCGTCGAAATCCGGGTTGAAGCCATGCTGCTCCAGGCACGCCAGGTAGTGCGGCTGGGCACCGGCGAGCAGAGCCGCTCCTTCGTAGATCTGGTAGAACGGATTGGGGCTGATGACCAGGCCGTCGACGTCGCGTTGCACCACTGCCTGGGTGAAGGCGAACAGCGCTTCACGGGTGCCGTTGACCGGCAGTATCTGGCGCGCCGGGTCGAGCATGCCGGCCGGCAGATTGAAGCGCCGGCTGCACCAGCTGGCGATCGCTTCGCGCAGTTCGGGTATCCCCAGGGTGCTGGGGTAGACCGCCAGTTTCTCCAGATTGGCGCTGAGCGCCTCGGCGACGAAAGCCGGCGAGCGATGCTTGGGCTCGCCGATCGACAGGGCGATGGCCGGCTTGTCGCTGGGCGGCAGAGCGTCGGCCAGTAAGGCGCGGAGCTTTTCGAAGGGGTAGGGCTGCAGCTGGTTCAATGCATCGTTCATTATTCTGTCCTGGGTACTACAAGCGGCAGCCGCGCGGGGTTTGGCTTGCCGCTGTCTCGATCAAATAGTTATCCGGCCTGGCTCTGTGGATTGCCCGTTGGCGTCCGAGAGCTGCTCGATGATGGTTTCCTGCAGTCGTTGACACAATTCGGGGTCGGACAGTGGCTGGTTGTTGGCGTCGGTGACGAAGAATACGTCCTCTACCCGTTCGCCGAGGGTGGCGATCTTGGCATTCTGCAGCGACAGGTCGAAGTCGAGGAAGATCCGACCGATGCGCGCCAGCAGGCCGGGCCGATCGGGTGCGGTCAGCTCGAGGATGGTCACCGGGCGCTGCGCATCGTTGTGGATGGTCACCCGTGGGGCAAAGGCGAAATGCTTGAGCTGGCGCGGTACCCGGCGCTGGATGATGTTCGGGTAGTCGTCGGGGTTCTTCAGCGCATCGATCAGGCCCTGGCGGATCTGCTTGATCCGTGCGGGGTTGTCGCCAATCGAGCCGCCTTCGGCCTCCAGCACTATGTAGGTGTCGAGGGTGAACTGGCTGGTCGAGGTGAGAATCCGCGCGTCATGGATGCTCAGGTTGAGCTGGGCCATGGCGGCCACGGTCACGGCGAAGAAGTCGTGCTGGTCGGCGGCGTAGATGAAGATCTGCGTGCCACCCTCGAATTCGCGTTGGGTGGTTTCCTTGATCAGCACCAGCGGATTGCCGTCGTAGGGGTGCTGCAGGATCGCCTCGGCGTGCCAGGCCACGTCGCCGGCGGTGTGGCGCAAGAAGTAGTCGTCGCCGAGCTGCGACCACAGCTGTTCGGCCTCGTCCGGGTCGGTGCCGCCGCGCACCAGGATGTCCAGGGCGGCGCTCTGGGTCAGGCGAATCTGTTCTTCACGATCCAGCGGATTCTCCAGGCCGCGGTTGAGGGCGCGCTTGGTCTCGGTGTAGAGCTGGCGCAGCAGGCTGGCGCGCCAGGAGTTCCACAGGCTGGGGTTGGTGGCGTTGATGTCGGCCACGGTCAGCACGTAGAGGTAGTCCAGGCGCGTCTGGTCACCGACCAAGCGGGCGAAATCGAAGATCACCTGGGGGTCGGAGAGGTCCTTGCGCTGGGCGGTGGTCGACATCATCAGGTGGTTCCGTACCAGCCAGACGATCAGTTTGCTGTCCCAGTTGGGCAGCTGATGGCGCACGCAGAAGGCCTCGGCGTCCACCGCACCCAGTTCGGAGTGGTCGCCGCCGCGACCCTTGCCGATGTCATGGTAAAGCCCGGCCAGGTAGATCAGCTCGGGCTTGGGCAGCTTGCCGATCAGCTTGCTGGCCAGGGGGAACTTCTCGGTCAGTTCCGTCCACTTGAATTTGCGCAGGTGCTTGATCAGGTTGAGGGTGTGCGCATCGACCGTATAGATGTGGAACAGGTCGTGCTGCATTTGCCCGACGATATCGCCGAACTCGGGGAGGTAGCGCCCGAGAATGCCATAGCGGTTCATGCGGCGCAGGTTGCGGTGGATGCCCTGCGGGGTCTTGAACAGCTCGATGAACAGGCTGGTATTGCGGATGTCATTGCGGAACTCGTCATCGATCAGATGACGGTGATCGCGCAACAGGCGAATGCTGTCGGCGCACACGCCTTTGATTTCGGGGTGCTGGGCCATCAGCACGAAGACTTCCAGAATGGCGAAGGGCGTGCGTTTGAAGACGTTGGGGTGGGTGACTTCGATATAGCCGTCGCGCAGCTGGAAGCGACTGTTGAGTGGCTGCGCCTGGCCGCTTTGGCCGGCGCGGAGGATTTCTTCCTCGAAGTGCTGATTGATCAGGTCGCTCAGCTCGGCGATGGCCATCACCACCCGGTAGTACTTCTGCATGAAGCGTTCGATCGCCAGTTTGGCGTCGCCATCTTCATAGCCCAGCAGGCGGGCGATCTCGCGCTGGTGGTCGAACAGCAGGCGGTCTTCGGCACGGCCGGCGAGCATGTGCAGGGCATAGCGCACCTTCCACAGGAAGTCCTGGCTGGACACCAGCAGGGCGTACTCGCTTTCCAGGAGAAAGCCCTGGCCGACCATGGCGTGCAGATTCAAGGTGCCGAAATGCCGGCGGGCGACCCAGAGGATGGTCTGGATGTCGCGCAGGCCGCCCGGCGAACCCTTTACGTTGGGTTCGAGGTTGTACTCGGTGTCGTTGTACTTGGCATGGCGGGCGCGCTGCTCTTTGCGCTTGGCCAGGTAGAACTGCTTGCTCGGCCACATTTGCGCGGTGCTGGTGACGTCCTGCATGCGCTGACGCAGGCGTTCGGGACCAGCAATGGTGCGGCTTTCCATCAGGTTGGTGACTACCGTCAGGTCGGCGCGGGCTTCTTCGGCGCACTCGTCGACCGAGCGCACGCTTTGCCCGACCTCCAGGCCGATGTCCCAGAGCAGGGTGAGGAAGCGTTCGATCGGCTCGCGGAAGGTTTCGTGGTCGGCGTTGTCGAGCAGGATCAGCAGGTCGATGTCCGAGTAGGGGTGCAGTTCGCCGCGGCCATAGCCGCCCACCGCCAGCAGGGCGATGTCGGCGTCTTCGCTCCACTCCAGGCGATCCCAGGCTTCGCGCAGGATCTGGTCGGTGAACCAGGCGCGATCCTCGACCAGCCGGCGCACCTCGCGACCCTCCTTGAAGCGCGCGTCGAGCACCTCGTGGGCGCGGCGGATGACCTTCTTGAAGGCGCCGATGGGGCTGGCCTTCAGCGCCAGTTCGGCCTGGAATTGCCCGCGGTCGAACAGCTCGGAGTCTACCTGCGGCATGCGGCGATCTTCCTTTATAGGGGTGGCGATCATCAGGCCGACGTGCGGGAGATGGTGTCGTCGCTGCGCAGGGTGAAGATCTCGTAGCCGTCGGCGGTGACCAGAATGGTGTGTTCCCACTGTGCCGAGAGCTTGCGGTCCTTGGTGATCGCGGTCCAGCCATCGCCGAGCAGGCGGGTTTCCGCGCGGCCCTGGTTGATCATCGGTTCGATGGTGAAGGTCATGCCTTCCTTGAGTTCCATGCCGGTGCCGGCGCGGCCGTAGTGCAGGACTTGCGGTTCTTCGTGGAAGACCGCGCCGATGCCATGGCCGCAGTACTCGCGCACCACCGAGAAGCCGTTCTTCTCCGCGTGCTTCTGGATCACTTCGCCAATGTCGCCCAGGCGGGTGCCGGGACGCACCAGCTGGATGCCTTTATACATGCACTCCTGGGTGATCTTGGCCAGGCGCTCGGCCCACTCCGGCACCTTACCGACCATGAACATCTTGCTGGTGTCGCCGTGATAGCCGTCCTTGATCACGGTGATGTCGATGTTCAGCACGTCGCCTTCTTTCAGCGGCTTCTCGTTGGGGATGCCGTGGCAGACCACATGGTTGACCGAGGTGCAGATCGACTTGGGGAAGCCCTTGTAGTTGAGGGGCGCGGGGATGGCCTGCTGCACATTGACGATGTAGTCATGGCAGAGGCGATCCAGTTCTTCAGTGGTGACACCGGGCTTGACGTGTTCGCCGATCATTTCCAGTACGTCGGCAGCCAGGCGGCCTGCCACGCGCATTTTCTCGATTTCTGCGGGGGATTTGATGGTGACGGTCATATACAGCTCTCGGGCGCGAACGGAAAGGGCAACATCTTAACAGCTTCAAGCCGCAAGCCATAAGCTGCAGCGCGGGGTTGTCAGTTTGGTGCTTGAAGCCTGTAGCTTGCTGCTGCCTTTTATGGTATAAAACGCGCCGCTTTACGGGCTGTCTGTCCGGGAGCTCTAATCCACACACGTATCGACACGATTTCCTGGGTGCCTTTCGCCACGTGCGAGGGTTGGAGATTGGGATGCGTGGAGGCCTAACCCGACTTATCAAGGAACTATCATGTCCCAAGTCAATATGCGCGATATGCTGAAGGCCGGTGTGCACTTCGGTCACCAGACCCGTTACTGGAACCCGAAAATGGGTAAGTACATTTTCGGTGCGCGTAACAAGATCCACATCATCAACCTTGAAAAAACCCTGCCGATGTTCAACGACGCGCTGTCGTTCGTTGAGAAGCTGGCTTCGGGCAAAAACAAGATTCTGTTCGTTGGTACCAAGCGTTCCGCTGGCAAGATCGTTGCTCAAGAAGCGGCTCGCTGCGGCTCGCCGTACGTCGATCATCGCTGGTTGGGCGGCATGCTGACCAACTACAAGACCATTCGCGCTTCGATCAAGCGTCTGCGTGATCTGGAAGTTCAGGCTCAGGACGGCACTTTCACCAAGCTGACCAAGAAAGAAGCCCTGATGCGTACCCGCGATCTGGAGAAACTGGATCGCAGCCTGGGTGGTATCAAGGACATGGGCGGTCTGCCGGACGCGATGTTCGTGATCGACGTTGACCACGAGCGTATTGCTATCACCGAAGCCAACAAGCTGGGCATCCCGGTTATCGGCGTCGTCGATACCAACAGCAGCCCGGAAGGCGTTGACTACATCATCCCGGGTAACGACGATGCCATTCGCGCCATCCAGTTGTACATGGGCGCCATGGCTGACGCGGTAGTTCGCGGTCGCACCAACACCGGCGGCACCGACGAATTCGTCGAGCAAGCCCCGGCAGCACCTGCAGCCGAAGCGGCTCAGGGCTAAGCGGTAAGCGCCAAGCGTTACTCGCTGCGCAAAAAGGGGGCTAGGCCCCCTTTTTGCCACTTTGAAAACCATTGTCGGCCGGTTGCTGTGCGTCGAGTCCGGGTAATGTGTTTACAGAATTGATCGCCCGTTCAGGCGGGTGGAATGGTTAACAACCTATCCAAGAGGAATTTGAAATGGCAGAGATTACTGCGGCATTAGTCAAGGAGCTGCGTGAGCGTACTGGCGAAGGCATGATGGATTGCAAAAAGGCCTTGACCAAGGCTGGCGGCGACATCGAGAAAGCCATTGATGACATGCGTGCTTCCGGCGCGATCAAGGCCGCCAAGAAGGCAGGCAACATCGCTGCCGAAGGTGCTATCGCGGTCAAGGTTGCCGAAGACGGCAAGTCGGCCGTGATCCTCGAAGTCAACTCGCAAACCGACTTCCTGGCGCTGCAGGACGATTTCAAGGCGTTCGTCAACAGCAGCCTGGAAAAGGCCTTTGCTGACCAGCTGGCCGATGCGGCGCCGCTGATTGCCGCTCAGGAAGAAGCGCGTCTGGCCCTGGTGGCCAAAGTAGGCGAGAACGTCAACATTCGTCGCCTGGCTCGCGTTGAAGGCGACGTGGTTGGTGCTTACCTGCACGGCAACAAGATTGGTGTGGTTGTGGTCCTTAACGGCGGTAACGCTGATCTGGCCCGGGACATCGCCATGCACGTGGCTGCCAGCAACCCGGAATTCCTGCTGCCTAGCGAAGTTTCCGCCGAAGCGATCGAGCGCGAAAAAGCCGTGTTCATGAGCCTCAACGAAGACAAGATCAAGGGCAAGCCGGCTGAAATCGTCGAGAAGATGGTGGGTGGCCGTATTCAAAAGTTCCTCGCTGAAGCCAGCCTGGTTGAGCAATCCTTCGTCAAGGATCCGGAAATCAAGGTCGGTGCGCTGGCCAAGAAGGCCGGTGCCGAAATCGTTTCCTTCACTCGCTTCCAGGTTGGTGAAGGCATCGAGAAGCCGGTAGACAACTTCGCTGAAGAAGTTGCTGCACAACTGGCTGCCAGCAAGCAGTAAGACGCTTTATAGTTGTCGCCCCGAAGAGGCTGCCCGCTTATGCGCGCGGCCTCTTTGTCAAATTGAGGGTGAGCAAGCTGTTTGGTGCGCTGATGGTAGGTGTTGCCCAAAGGGCTTCGGGTGTTGTCAACGCGCTCGATAAATCCGTGCCGCAAGGCGCGTAAAGCATTCAAACGCCGCAGGAGAGACTGGTAATGGCTCAGCAGGTGAGTGGTCGTCAACCGCGCTATAAGCGCATTCTGCTCAAACTCAGCGGCGAGGCCCTGATGGGGTCGGAAGATTTCGGCATCGATCCCAAGGTGCTCGATCGCATGGCCCTGGAAGTTGGCCAGTTGGTGGGGATCGGCGTGCAGGTCGGTCTGGTCATCGGCGGTGGCAACCTGTTTCGTGGTGCGGCGCTCTCCGCGGCCGGCATGGATCGGGTCACCGGTGACCATATGGGCATGCTGGCCACCGTAATGAACGCCCTGGCCATGCGCGATGCCCTGGAGCGTTCGAATATCCCGGCAATCGTGATGTCGGCGATTTCCATGGTTGGGGTGACTGATCACTACGACCGACGCAAGGCGCTACGTCATCTGAAAACCGGTGAGGTGGTGATCTTCGCCGCTGGCACCGGTAATCCGTTCTTCACCACCGATTCGGCTGCCTGCCTGCGGGCCATCGAGACCGATGCCGACGTGGTGCTGAAGGCGACCAAGGTGGACGGGGTGTACACCGCCGATCCGTTCAAGGATCCGCATGCGGAGAAATTCGATCACCTGACTTACGATGAAGTGCTGGATCGCAAGCTCGGCGTAATGGATCTGACGGCCATCTGCCTGTGTCGCGATCACAAGATGCCGTTGCGCGTCTTCAATATGAATAAACCCGGTGCCCTGCTGAATATCGTGCTGGGCGGCGCCGAAGGTACTCTGATCGAGGAAAGTGAAAAATGATCAACGAGATCAAGAAGGACACCCAGGAACGCATGCAGAAGAGCCTGGATTCGCTGATCCATGCTTTCAGTCGCATTCGCACCGGCCAGGCTCACCCAAGCATTCTGGGTGGCGTGATGGTGCCTTACTACGGTGCCGATACCCCCTTGAATCAGGTGGCCAACGTAACCGTCAAGGATTCCCGCACCCTGCAGGTGGTGGCGTTCGAGCGCGGCATGCTGGCTGCTGTCGACAAGGCGATCCAGAGTTCCGGTCTGGGCTTCAATCCGACCAACCTGGGCGAGCTGCTGCTGATTTCCATGCCGGCGCTGACCGAAGAGACCCGCAAGGGCTTCACCAAGCAGGCGCGTGATGCCGCGGAAGATGGCCGCATCGCGGTGCGCAATATCCGTCGTGACGCCCTGAGTCAGCTGAAGGATCTGGTCAAAGAGAAAGAAATCAGCGAAGACGAAGAGCGGCGCGCCGCCGATGATATCCAGAAACTGACTGACAAGTTCGTGGCGGAAATCGAAGTGGCCGTGAAACAGAAAGAAGCGGATCTGATGGCCGTTTAGCGGTCAGGAGATCCTCATGCACAAGACCATAGGCGGCGCTAAGGTGGCCGTGCCACGTCATGTGGCGATCATCATGGACGGCAATAACCGCTGGGCGCGCAAGCGCCTGTTGCCGGGGATTGCCGGGCACAAGGCCGGTGTCGATGCGGTGCGCGCGGTCATCGAGGTGTGCGCCGAGACCGGAGTCGAGGTGTTGACCCTGTTTGCCTTCTCCAGTGAGAACTGGCAGCGCCCGGCCGACGAGGTAAGCGCGCTGATGGAGTTGTTCCTCGGTGCGCTGCGTCGCGAGGCGAAGAAGCTCAACGACAACGGCATCAGTCTGCGCGTCATCGGCGATCGCTCGCGCTTCCACCCGGAGCTGCAGGCTGCCATGCGTGAGGCGGAGGCCCTGACCGCTGGCGATAAGCGTTTTATCCTGCAGATTGCCGCCAACTATGGTGGGCAGTGGGATATCGCGCAGGCGGCGCAGCGTCTGGCTCGTGAGGTTCAGGGTGGGCACTTGCGGCCTGAAAACATTACCCCCGAGCTGTTGCAGAGCTGTCTGGCGACGGGTGATTTGCCCTTGCCCGATCTGTGCATTCGTACGGGTGGCGAACATCGCATCAGCAATTTCCTGTTATGGCAGTTGGCCTACAGCGAGCTGTATTTCTCTGATCTGTTCTGGCCGGATTTCAAGCACGATGCCATGCGCAAGGCCTTGGCGGATTACGCCAGGCGCCAGCGGCGTTTTGGTAAATCCGCCGAACAGGTCGATGCCGAGGCACGTGCCTGATGCTTAAACAGCGGATCATTACTGCGCTGGTATTACTGCCCATCGCCCTGTGCGGGTTCTTCCTGCTCGATGGGGCGGCTTTTGCGCTGTTTATCGGCACTGTGGTCAGTCTGGGTGCCTGGGAATGGGCGCGCCTGGCGGGCCTGGCTGGACAGCCGCTGCGAGTAGCCTATGCCGCCAGCGTCGCTGCGCTGCTGTTCGGCCTCTATCAATTGCCTGCCTTGGCGCCCTGGCTGCTGTTGCTCGGTGTTGCCTGGTGGGTGCTGGCCACTGCGCTGGTGCTGAGCTACCCGGCCAGTAGTCGTTATTGGGTCGGGCTGCCGGCCAGGTTGTTGATCGGTCTGCTGATCCTGCTGCCGGCCTGGCAAGGTCTGGTGCTGTTCAAGCAGTGGCCCTCGGCCAATGGCTTGATCCTGGCGGTGATGGTGCTGGTCTGGGGGGCGGACATCGGTGCCTATTTCACCGGCAAGGCCTTCGGCAAGCGCAAGCTGGCGCCGCGGGTCAGTCCGGGCAAGAGCTGGGAGGGCGCGGCAGGCGGCCTGTTTGCCAGTTTGCTGATTACCCTGGCGGTCGGCCTCTACCAGGGCTGGTTTGCCAATGAGTTGTTTCTGGCGCTGGCGGGTGCGGCGCTGGTGGTGTCGATTTCGGTGGTTGGCGATCTGACCGAGAGCATGTTCAAGCGTCAGGCCGGGCTCAAGGACAGCAGCAATCTGTTGCCGGGGCATGGTGGGGTGCTCGATCGCATCGACAGCCTGACCGCCGCCATTCCGATGTTCGCCGCGCTGTTGTGGCTGGCCGGTTGGGGTGTCCTGTGAGCCAGTTGCAGCAGATTACGGTGCTCGGTGCCACGGGTTCCATCGGCCTCAGCACCCTGGATGTGATCGCCCGGCACCCAGAGCGTTATCAGGTATTTGCCTTGTCCGGCTTCAGTCGCCTGGTTGAGCTGGAAGCGCTGTGCCTGATTTACCGGCCGCGCTACGCCGTGGTGCCGGATGAGCGCTCGGCGCGCCACCTGCAGGACGCTTTGCAGGCCGCGGGGCTGGCGACGCGGGTGCTGTTCGGCGAAGGGGGGCTGTGCGAAGTGGCCGCCCATCCCGAGGTGGATGCGGTGATGGCGGCGATCGTCGGTGCGGCTGGGCTCAAGCCGACGCTGGCGGCGGTCGAGGCGGGCAAGAAGGTCCTGCTGGCCAATAAGGAGGCGCTGGTGATGTCCGGCGCTCTGTTTATCGAGGCGGTACGGCGCAGCGGCGCGGTCTTGCTGCCCATCGACAGCGAGCACAATGCGATCTTCCAGTGCTTGCCCGGCGATTATGCCCGCGGGTTGGCGCAGGTGGGTGTGCGGCGGATTCTGCTGACCGCATCCGGCGGTCCGTTCCGCGAAACGCCATTGGCGCAGTTGCACGAGGTGTCTCCCGAGCAAGCCTGTGCCCATCCCAACTGGTCGATGGGGCGCAAGATCTCGGTGGATTCGGCGAGCATGATGAACAAGGGTCTCGAGTTGATCGAGGTCTGCTGGCTGTTCGATGCCAAGCCGGCGCAGGTCGAGGTGGTGATCCATCCGCAGAGCGTGATTCATTCGCTGGTCGACTATGTCGATGGTTCGGTGTTGGCGCAGCTGGGTAACCCGGACATGCGCACACCGATCAGCCATGCCCTGGCCTGGCCGGAGCGCATCGCTTCGGGTGTGGCGCCGCTGGATCTGTTCGCCATCGCCCGGCTGGACTTCCAGGCGCCGGACGAGCAGCGCTTTCCCTGCTTGCGATTGGCGCGCGAGGCGGCCGAGGCGGGCGGCAGTGTGCCGGCCATGCTCAATGCGGCCAATGAGGTGGCGGTGGCGGCCTTTCTCGAGCGGCGCATTCGCTTTCCCGAGATCGCGAGTATCATAGATGCCGTGCTGAACGCCGAGCCGGGTGTTGCGGTCGAAAGTGTGGATGCAGTCCTGGCGGCGGATCGTCGAGCGCGTGAGCTTGCCGGGAATTGGCTGAATAGGCATGGTTGACAGGCGCGCGCAGAGTTCCGGTGCTGGTTGCCATTTGCTGCTAGCACAGCCCCAGTTGCGGAGAAGCTAGATGAGTGCGCTCTACATGATTGTCGGTACCCTGGTTGCGTTGGGGGTGCTGGTTACTTTTCACGAGTTCGGTCACTTCTGGGTGGCGCGCCGCTGCGGGGTCAAGGTTCTGCGTTTCTCCGTGGGCTTCGGTACGCCGCTGCTGCGCTGGCATGATCGTCAGGGTACCGAGTTCGTCATCGCCGCGATTCCCCTGGGCGGCTACGTCAAGATGCTCGATGAGCGCGAAGGCGATGTGCCGCCCGGGCAGCTCGATCAGTCGTTCAATCGCAAGAGCGTACGCCAGCGGATTGCCATAGTGGCGGCGGGGCCGGTTGCCAACTTCCTGCTGGCCCTGGTGTTTTTCTGGGCGGTGGCGATGCTCGGCAGTCAGCAGGTGCGTCCGGTCATCGGTGCGGTGGAGACTGGCAGTCTGGCGGCGGATGCCGGCTTGCAGGTGGGGCAGGAAATCGTTGCGGTGAATGGCGAGCCGACCACTGGCTGGGCGGCGGTCAATCTGCAATTGGTGCGGCGCCTCGGTGAAAGTGGCACCTTGAGTGTCAATGTTCGCGATCAGGGGTCCACGGCCGACAGTCCGCGGCAAATTGCGTTGAAGGATTGGCTCAGGGGCGTCGAGGAACCCAATCCGATCGCCGCCCTTGGTATTCGCCCTTGGCGCCCGGCATTGGTGCCGGTGCTGGCGCAGCTCGATCCGAAAGGTCCGGCGCAGGCCGCGGGACTGCAGGTTGGTGATCGTCTGCTGATGCTCGATGGCGAGCCGCTGGGCGAGTGGCAACAGTTGGTCGATCGCGTGCAGGCCATGCCTGCTGAGTCCGTAATCTTGACGGTCGCGCGTGACGGGCAGGATAGAGAAGTGGCTGTGACCCTTGCCGCGCGCGGCGAGGGCGAGACTCGTACGGGTTATCTGGGCGCCGGCGTTGAAGGTGTCGAGTGGCCGGCAGAGATGTTGCGTGAGGTCAGTTTCGGGCCGTTGGAGGCCGTGGCTGAGGGCTTTCGGCGCACCTGGACGATGAGTCTGCTGACCCTCGATTCACTGAAGAAGATGCTGTTTGGCGAGCTCTCGGTAAAAAACTTGAGCGGGCCGATAACCATTGCTAAAGTGGCGGGCGCTTCGGCCGAGTCGGGTTTGGGGGATTTTCTCAACTTCCTTGCCTACTTGAGCATAAGTCTGGGGGTTCTCAATTTGCTGCCGATCCCTGTGTTGGATGGGGGACATCTGCTTTATTACCTGGTCGAGTGGGTGCGTGGTCGTCCACTGTCGGAGCGGGTGCAGGGTTGGGGGATGCAGATTGGTATCAGTTTGGTGGTCGGGGTGATGTTATTGGCCTTGATCAACGACCTGGGTCGTCTGTAAGCAGTTGCTGAGTTTCAGCGCTACTGAATTACAACGCTACTGAATTACAAAACTGTCGCCTCGGGCGGCAGATTTTTTATCGTCAGTTGGAATAAGAAAGGACTTCATGAAACGTCTGCTGCTACCTGCGGTGCTTGCCGCATTGATGATCGCCGAAGTTCACGCCGAGTCCTTCACCATCTCCGATATTCGCGTCAATGGCCTGCAGCGTGTGTCTGCGGGCAGCGTATTCGGTGCCTTGCCGCTCAATGTCGGTGAAGAGGCTGATGACCGTGCGTTGGTGGAAGCGACTCGTGGCCTGTTCAAAACAGGTTTCTTCCAGGATATCCAGCTCGGTCGCGATGGTGACGTGCTGGTCATTACCGTGGTGGAGCGCCCTTCGATTTCCGGCATCGAGATCGAAGGCAACAAGGCCATCAGTAGCGAAGACCTGCTCAAGGGGCTGAACCAGTCCGGGCTGGCGGAGGGCGAGATTTTCCAGCGCGCCACCCTCGAAGGCGTGCGTAACGAGCTGCAGCGCCAATATGTGGCCCAGGGGCGTTATTCGGCCGAAATCGAAACCGAAGTGATCCCGCAGCCACGTAACCGCGTGGCGCTGAAGATCAACATCAACGAAGGCACGGTCGCCGCCATCCAGCACATCAACGTGGTGGGTAACAGCGTCTTTGCCGACGAAGACCTGCTCGATCTGTTCGAACTGAAGACCAGCAACTGGCTGTCGTTCTTCCGGAACGACGACAAATATGCCCGCGAAAAGCTCTCCGGTGACCTGGAACGTCTGCGTTCCTATTACCTGGATCGTGGCTACATCAACATGGATATTTCCTCGACCCAGGTGTCCATTACCCCGGACAAGAAGCACGTCTATATCACCGTCAACGTCGATGAGGGCGAGAAGTACAGCGTGCGTGAGGTCAAGCTCAGCGGCGACCTGAAAGTGCCGGAAGAGGACATCAGGGCATTACTGCTGGCCAAGGAAGGTCAGGTGTTCTCGCGCAAGGTGATGACCACGACCTCCGAGCTGATCACCCGTCGCCTGGGTAACGAGGGCTACACCTTCGCCAACGTCAACGGCGTGCCGGAGGCCCATGACGAAGACAATACGGTGTCCATTACCTTCGTCATCGATCCGGGCAAGCGCGCCTACGTCAATCGCGTCAACTTCCGCGGCAACACCAAGACCGAAGATGAAGTGCTGCGCCGTGAAATGCGCCAGATCGAAGGCGGCTGGGCTTCGACCTACCTGATCGATCAGTCGAAAACCCGCCTGGAGCGCTTGGGCTTCTTCAAGGAAGTCAACGTCGAAACCCCGCAAGTGCCGGGTACCGACGACCAGATCGACGTCAACTACAGCGTTGAAGAGCAGGCGTCCGGCTCGATCACAGCCAGCGTCGGTTTCGCCCAGAACGCCGGTTTGATCCTCGGTGGCTCGATCACCCAGAACAACTTCCTCGGCACCGGTAACAAGGTCAGCGTTGGTTTGACCCGCAGCGAATACCAGGAACGCTACAACTTCGGTTTCGTCGACCCCTACTGGACGGCCGACGGCGTCAGCCTGGGCTACAACGCCTTCTACCGCACCACCGACTACGACGAACTCGACACCGATGTCTCCAGCTATGCGGTGGACAGTTATGGGGTTGGCGCCAGCATCGGTTACCCGATCAGCGATACCTCGCGCCTGACCTACGGTCTGACCGTGCAGCAGGACGACATCAGCACCGGCATCTTCACGGTCGATGAGATCTTCGATTTCATCCAGCAGGAAGGTGACAGTTACCTGAACCTCAAGGCCTCGGTGGGCTGGTCGGAATCGACCCTCAACCGCGGCGTGATGGCCACTCGCGGTCACTCGCAGAGCCTGGTGCTGGAAACCACGGTGCCGGGCAGCGACCTGTCGTTCTACAAGGTCGACTACCGTGGCCAGGTGTTCAAGCCGCTGGGCGACAGCTACGCCCTGCGTTTCCACACCCAGCTGGGCTTCGCCGACAGCTACGGCTCGACCACCGAGCTGCCGTTCTACGAGCACTATTACGCCGGTGGCTTCGGTTCGGTGCGTGGTTTCGAGGACAGCAGCCTGGGGCCGCGCAGCACTCCGAGCACGGGCGTCAATCCGGGCACTCAGGCCGATCCTGATCAGGATCCACTGCCGTTCGGTGGTAATGTGCTGATCCAGGGCGGCGTCGAGCTGTTGTTCCCGATGCCGTTCGTCAAGGATCAGCGCTCGCTGCGTACCGCGCTGTTCTGGGATGTGGGTAATGTGTTCGATAGCAACTGCAGTGCCAGTCAGGAAGCTCTTAGCGACAGCTGTAGTTTGGATGCAGGCAGTCTCGCCAGTTCCGTGGGTGTCGGCCTGACCTGGATCACTGCTCTGGGCCCTTTGAGTTTCAGCCTGGCCATGCCGATCGTCAAACCGGACGACGCCGATACCCAGGTCTTCCAGTTCTCCCTCGGTCAGACGTTCTAAGCGTCTGATGACCGAACAACGACAACAGTTTTTGCAGGAGTTGCACCGTGCGTAAGTTGACTCATCTGGTTCTGTTAAGCGTGGCCTTGCTGGCGACCCCAGCATTCGCCGAAATGAAAATAGCGGTACTCAATTACCAAATGGCCCTGCTCGAGTCCGATGCGGCCAAGCGCTATGCGGTCGATGCCGAGAAGAAATTCGGTCCGCAGCTGAACAAGCTCAAGACCCTGGAAGGCGATGCCAAGCGCATTCAGGATCGCATCGTCAAAGATGGCGACAAGATGCAGACCGCCGAGCGTGAGCGCCTGGAGCTGGAATTCAAGCAGAAAGCCCGCGATTTCCAGTTCCAATCCAAGGAGCTGAACGAGTCCAAGGCTGTTGCCGATCGCGAGATGCTGAAAAAGCTCAAGCCGAACCTGGATAAGGCCGTGGAAGAAGTGATCAAGAAAGGCAGCTTCGACCTGGTACTCGAGCGCGGCGCGGTGATCGATGTCAAACCTCAGTTCGACATCACTCTGCAGGTTATCGAGCGCATGAATCAGCTGCGCTGATCATGAAGGCTCCGGGTTTTACCCTTGGCCAGCTGGCCACGCGTCTGGGTGCCACCTTGCGTGGCACCGCCGATAAAGCGATCAGCGGTTTGGCCACCTTGCAGGAGGCCGGCCCCGATCAGCTGAGTTTTCTGGCTAATCCGCAGTACCGCAAATACCTGCCCGATTGTCGTGCCGGCGCGGTCTTGCTGACCGCCGCCGATGCCGAGAGCTACAGCGGCAACGCCTTGGTTGTGGCTAATCCTTACCTGGCTTATGCGCAGCTCTCCCATCTGTTCGATCGCAAGCCACGGGCAGCGGCCGGTGTGCATGCAAGCGCATGGGTTGCCGATGATGCGCAGGTGGATGCCAGTGCCAGCATCGGTGCTTGCGCGGTGATCGAGGGCGGCGCGCAGATCGGTGCCGGCGTGACGATCGGTGCACATTGCGTGATCGGGGCGCGTTCGGTGGTCGGCGAGGGTGGCTGGCTCGCGCCGCGGGTCACCCTGTATCACGATGTGCGCATCGGCAAGCGGGTGGTAATCCAGTCGGGGGCGGTGATCGGCGGCGAGGGCTTCGGCTTCGCCAACGAGAAGGGTGTCTGGCAGAAGATTGCCCAGATCGGTGGCGTGGTGATTGGCGATGACGTCGAAATCGGCGCCAACACCACCATCGACCGCGGGGCGCTGGCCGACACGCTAATCGGTAACGGGGTCAAGCTGGATAACCAGATCATGATCGCGCACAACGTGCAGATCGGCGACAACACGGCCATGGCCGGCTGTGCGGGCATTTCTGGTAGCACCAAAATCGGCAAAAACTGCATGATCGCCGGTGGCGTCGGCATGGTCGGCCACATCGAAGTCTGCGACGGCGTCTTCGTCACAGGCATGACCATGGTGACCCGTTCGATCACCGAACCAGGTTCTTACTCTTCCGGCACCGCCATGCAGCCTGCAGGCGAGTGGAGGAAGAGCGCGGCGCGAATTCGTCAGTTGGACGACATGGCGCGGCGACTGCAGCAGTTGGAAAAACAACTGGCTGCCGTGACCTCCAGCGGAAATGCCTCATCTGATGCCTGAGCCGGTTATGCCGCGCTCTTCTCTTTTTATTACAGGCTTCTCTGGACATGATGGACATCAACGAAATACGTGAGTACCTGCCGCATCGTTACCCGTTCCTGCTGGTCGATCGGGTGGTGGATCTGGATGTAGAGGGCAAGTGCATTCGTGCCCACAAGAATGTCAGCATCAATGAGCCATTCTTCAATGGGCATTTTCCCCAGCATCCGATCATGCCCGGCGTGTTGATCATCGAGGCAATGGCCCAGGCGGCCGGTATTCTCGGTTTCAAGATGATGGGCTTGAAGCCCACTGACGGTACTCTGTATTACTTCGTCGGCTCGGACAAACTGCGCTTTCGTCAGCCGGTGGTACCGGGCGATCAATTGATCCTCGAGGCCCGCCACCTGAGTAACAAACGCAGTATCTGGAAGTTCGAGTGCAGGGCCAGTGTCGACGGCAAGGAAGTATGTTCGGCTGAAATCATCTGTGCGGAACGCAAACTATGAGTTTGATTGACCCTCGCGCCATCATCGATCCCTCTGCCAAGCTGGCCGACGACGTCGTCGTCGGCCCTTGGTCGATCATTGGGCCAGATGTGGAAATCGGTGAGGGTACTGTGCTTGGGCCCAATGTGATCATCAAGGGGCCAACCAGAATTGGTAAGCACAATCGCGTCTATCAGTTTTCCTCGCTGGGCGAGGACACGCCGGACCGCAAGTACAAGGGCGAGCCGACACGTCTGGTGATTGGCGATCACAACATCATTCGCGAAGGTGTCACCATGCACCGGGGCACCATCCAGGACCGTGACGAGACCACCGTGGGCGACCACAACCTGATCATGGCCTATGCGCACATCGGCCATGACAGCGTGGTCGGTAACCATTGCATCCTGGTCAACAATGTCGCGCTGGCGGGCCACGTGCACATCGGTGACTGGGCGATTCTGTCCGGTTACACCCTGGTGCATCAGTTCTGCCATATCGGCGCGCACAGCTTTGCCGGCATGGGCAGCGCGATTGGCAAGGATGTACCAGCCTACGTCACGGTTTCCGGCAATCCGGCGGAAGCACGCAGTATGAATTTCGAAGGCTTGCGCCGTCGCGGCTTCAGTGCCGAGTCGATCCAGGCGCTGCGCCGCGCCTACAAGACCGTGTATCGCCAGGGCTTGACCATCGAAGAAGCCTTGGCAGAGCTGGTGGAGCCTTCTCTGCAGTTTCCCGAGGTTGCGGTGTTCCGCGACTCGATCCAGGCGTCCAATCGCGGCATTACCCGCTAGTTTATGGCGGATCTATTGCGCGTCGCGCTGGTGGCTGGCGAAGCCTCCGGCGACATTCTCGGCGCCGGCCTGATTCAGGCCTTGAAGGCTCGTCATCCACAGATCGAATTCATCGGTGTCGGCGGCCCGCTGATGCAGGCCGAGGGCCTGAACAGCTATTTTCCCATGGAGCGTCTGGCGGTGATGGGCCTGGTCGAAGTGCTCGGCCGCCTGCCGGAGTTGCTGGTGCGGCGCAGGTGCCTGCTCAAGACCCTGGTCGGCGCCAAGCCGGACGTGTTCATCGGTATCGATGCGCCGGATTTCAACCTGGGACTCGAACTCAAATTGCGCCGTGCCGGGATCAAGACCGTGCACTACGTCAGTCCCTCGGTCTGGGCCTGGCGACAGAAACGCGTGTTGAAGATTCGTGACGCCTGCGACCTGATGCTGTGCCTGTTTCCGTTCGAGGCGCAGTTCTACGATGCCCATCAGGTGCCGGTGCGTTTCGTCGGTCATCCATTGGCCGATGCGATTCCTCAGCAGGCCGACCGGGCGGCGGCGCGCGAGGCCCTGGATTTGCCGCAGGACAGTACCGTGGTGGCCTTGTTACCGGGCAGCCGGGGCGGCGAGGTGGCGCGTCTGGGTGCGCTGTTTCTTGATGCGGCGGTGCGTTTGCGCACCTTGCGTCCGGGCATCCGTTTCGTCTTGCCGTGCGCCAGTCCCGAGCGCCGTGTGCAGCTGGAGCAGATGCTGGTCGGGCGTGACTTGCCCCTGACCCTGCTCGATGGTCGCTCCCATGATGCCCTGGCGGCCTGTGATGCGGTGCTGATCGCTTCGGGTACGGCCACCCTGGAAGCCCTGCTGTACAAGCGGCCAATGGTGGTGGCCTACAAGGTCGCGCCATTGACCTACCTGATTCTCAAACGCCTGGTCAGCAGTGCCTATATCTCGCTGCCCAACCTGCTGGCCGAGCGCTTGCTGGTGCCCGAACTGATTCAGGATGCGGCAACCCCGGAAGCCTTGGCCCAGGCCTTGGCACCTTTGCTCGATGACGGTGAAGTACAGACCGAGGGTTTCGATGTGATCCATCGGGCTCTGCGCCGTGATGCCTCGGCCCAGGCGGCCGACGCCGTGCTCAAGCTGGTGGGGCAGGCCTGATGCAGCTGGGTCTGGATTTCAGTCAGGTGCAGGAGCTGGTCGCCGGCGTCGACGAGGTCGGCCGTGGCCCGCTGTGCGGCGCTGTGGTGACCGCTGCGGTGATCCTCGATCCGTTGCGACCGATTCTGGGGCTCAATGACTCGAAGAAGCTCAGCGCGGCACGGCGCGAGAAGCTTTTCGATGAAATCTGCGAGAAAGCCCTGGCCTGGTGCATCGCCCGCGCCGAGGTAGAAGAAATCGACCGCCTGAACATTCTTCACGCGACCATGCTGGCCATGCAGCGCGCGGTCGAAGGTTTGTCTGTCATGCCGCGGCTGGCACTGATCGACGGCAATCGCTGCCCCATCCTGCAGGTGCCGAGCGCGGCGGTGGTCAAGGGCGATAGCCAGGTCCCGGCGATCGCCGCCGCCTCGATACTGGCCAAGGTCAGCCGCGATCGTGAGATGCAGCTGCTCGATGTGCAGTACCCCGGCTACGGCATCGCCGGGCACAAGGGCTACCCCACTGCCGTGCATCTGGAGGCCCTGCGTCGCCTGGGTCCGACGCCGATTCACCGGCGCTCGTTCGCCCCGGTACGCGCGTTGCTGGCGGACTAGTAGCGCTCTTCTGTCGACCGTCTGCTTGATGTTCCATGTCTTGCCCGCGGCTTGCAGCTTGCCGCTGCGAAGGCTGTACAATCCTCGTCCTGTCGTTTTTGTGTTTTGTATGGAACTGCCATGACTGCTTCGTTCGTCCATCTGCGTCTGCACACCGAATTCTCCCTGGTCGATGGTCTGGTGCGGGTCAAGCCGCTGGTCAAGGCCGTGGCGAGTGTGGGCATGCCAGCGGTGGCGGTCACCGACATGAGCAACATGTGCTCGCTGGTGAAGTTCTACAAGGCGGCCATGGGCGGCGGGATCAAGCCGATCTGCGGGGCCGATATCTGGCTGGCCAGCGCCGACGAAGATGGCCCGCTTTCGCGCCTGACCCTGCTGGCGATGAACCCCAAGGGCTACCGCAATCTCACCGAGCTGGTTTCCCGCGGCTGGACCGAGGGGCAAAGCAACGACCAGGTGATCATCCAGCGCGACTGGGTCAAGGCCGCCGCCGAGGGCTTGATCGCCCTGTCCGGGGCCCGGGAAGGCGAGGTCGGTCAGGCTCTGTTGAATGGCGACCTGGCCGAGGCCGAAACCCTGTTGCGTGAGTGGCTGCAGGTGTTTCCACAGCGCTTCTACCTGGAGGTGCAGCGCACCAACAGGGTCAACGACGAAGAATACCTGCACCTGGCGGTCGATCTGGCGGCCAGGGTCGGCGCGCCGCTGGTGGCGACCAATGATGTGCGTTTCCTCAAGCAGGACGACTTCGCCGCCCACGAGACCCGCGTGTGCATCGGCGAGGGCCGCAGCCTGGACGATCCACGGCGGCCGCGCAGCTACTCCGATCAGCAGTACCTGAAGACCCCGGAAGAGATGGCCGAGCTGTTCAGCGACCTGCCGGAGGCGCTGGAAAATACCGTGGAGATCGCCCGGCGCTGCAATATCGAAGTGCAGATGGGCAAGTACTTCCTGCCCGACTTCCCGGTGCCGGCCGGCCTGACCATGGATGAGTACTTCCGCCAGGTCTCCTTCGACGGCCTCGACGAGCGCCTGGCAGTGCTGCTGCCCAAGGACACGCCGGACTACGACGCGAAGAAGCAGGTCTACATCGATCGGCTGAATTTCGAGCTGAACATCATCATTCAGATGGGCTTCCCCGGTTACTTCCTGATCGTCATGGACTTCATCAAGTGGGCCAAGAGCAACGGCGTGCCGGTCGGCCCCGGCCGGGGTTCGGGTGCCGGTTCGCTGGTGGCCTACGTGCAGAAGATCACCGACCTCGACCCGTTGGCCTATGACCTGCTGTTCGAGCGCTTCCTCAACCCCGAACGGGTCTCCATGCCCGACTTCGACGTCGACTTCTGCATGGACGGGCGCGATAGGGTCATCGATTACGTGGCCGAGAAATACGGACGTAACGCGGTCAGCCAGATCATCACCTTCGGCACCATGGCGGCCAAGGCGGTGGTGCGCGATGTGGCGCGGGCCCAGGGCAAGTCCTATGGCCTGGCCGACCGCCTGTCGAAGATGATCCCCTTCGAAGTCGGCATGACCCTGGAGAAGGCCTACGAGATGGAGGAGCCGCTGCGCGACTTCCTCAAGGTCGACGAGGATGCCCGGGAAATCTGGGAAATGTCGCGCAAGCTCGAAGGCATCACCCGCGGCACCGGCAAGCACGCCGGCGGCGTGGTGATCGCACCGACCAAACTCACCGATTTCTCGCCGATCGCCTGCGATGACGAGGGTGGTGGCCTGGTTACCCAGTTCGACAAGGACGATGTGGAAACCGCGGGTCTGGTCAAGTTCGACTTCCTCGGCCTGCGCACCCTGACCATCATCAAGTGGGCGATGGAGACGATCAATCGCGAGCAGGCCAAGCAGGGCCTGCCGGACCTGAACATCGACTTCATTCCGCTGGACGACAAGCCGACCTTCCAGATGCTGCAGAAGGCCGAGACCACCGCGGTGTTCCAGCTCGAGTCGCGCGGCATGAAGGAGCTGATCAAGAAGCTCAAGCCGGACTGCCTGGAAGACATGATCGCCCTGGTGGCACTGTTCCGTCCGGGCCCGTTGCAGTCGGGCATGGTGGATGACTTCATCAACCGCAAGCACGGCCGCGAGCCGATTTCCTACCCGCATCAGGACTACCAGTACGCCGGCCTGGAGCCGGTGCTCAAGCCCACCTACGGCATTATCCTGTACCAGGAACAGGTGATGCAGATCGCCCAGGTCATGGCCGGCTACACCCTCGGCGGGGCGGACATGCTGCGCCGCGCCATGGGCAAGAAGAAGCCCGAGGAGATGGCCAAGCAGCGCGGCGGCTTTATCGAGGGCTGCGCGAATAACGGCATCGATGGCGAGCTGGCAGGCAACATCTTCGATCTGGTGGAAAAATTCGCCGGTTACGGCTTCAACAAGTCGCACTCGGCCGCTTATGGCCTGCTCTCTTACCAGACGGCCTGGCTCAAGGCGCACCATCCGGCCGCCTTCATGGCCGCGGTGTTGTCGGCGGATATGCACAACACCGACAAGGTCGTGACCCTGATCGAGGAGTGCCGCAGCATGAAGCTGCGTCTCGATGCGCCGGATGTGAACATTTCCGAATTCAAGTTCACGGTCAACGATGAAGGCTGGATCATCTACGGTCTGGGTGCGATCAAGGGGGTCGGCGAGGGGCCGGTCGAGGCCATCGTCGAGTCGCGCAAGGATGGTCCGTTCAAGGATCTGTTCGACTTCTGCTCGCGAGTCGACCTCAAGCGCATCAACAAGCGCACCCTGGACGCGCTGGTTCGCGGCGGCGCCCTGGATCGCCTGGGACCGTATTTCCACGAAGAAATCAAAGCCTACAAGGCCAATATCGATCGTAACCGTGCGGTCCTGCTGGCGGCGATGGAAGAGGCGGTGCAGGCGGCCGAGCAGACCGCGCGCAGTCATGACAGCGGCCATATGGATCTGTTCGGCGGGGTATTCGCCGATGCCGACACCGATGTCTATGCCAATCACCGCAAGGCCCGTGAGCTGTCGCTCAAGGAGCGCCTGAAAGGTGAGAAGGATACCCTCGGCCTGTACCTGACCGGTCATCCGATCGACGAATACGAAGGCGAGGTGCGACGTTTTGCCCGCCAGCGGATCATCGACCTCAAGCCGGCGCGTGGCGATCAGACGGTTGCTGGCCTGATCGTCAATCTGCGGGTGATGAAAAACAAGAAGGGCGACAAGATGGGTTTCATTACCCTGGATGACCGTTCGGGCCGCATCGAGGCATCGTTGTTCGCCGAAGCCTTCGCCAGCAATCAGGCGCTGTTGCAGAGCGATGCCCTGGTGGTGGTCGAGGGCGAGGTGAGCAACGACGATTTTTCCGGCGGCCTGCGCTTGCGGGCCAAGCGCGTGATGAGCCTGGAGGAGGCGCGAACCGGGCTGGCCGACAGCCTGCGCCTGAAGATTGCCGGCAGCGCCTTGAAGGGCGATCGGTTACGCTGGCTGGCGGATGTGTGCAAGCGCCATCGCGGCGCTTGCCCGATCACTCTGGAGTACACCGGTGAGGATGCGCGGGCCATGCTGCAGTTTGGCGAAGGCTGGCGAATCGATCCGGCGGACAGTCTGATTCAGACATTGCGTGACCAGTTCGGGCGAGACAACGTCTTTCTGCACTACCGCTGAATTTGTGAGGCCCTGGCCTCATGTGTTGGTTGCGGCACTTGTGGTTTGAATTGTGGGTAAATCGCCGGGTTTCGGTGACTTTTATCCCGGCCCGAGTGTCGACCTGAATGCGCCTGTTCCTATAAGGTAGGGCGCGAAACGGATACAGCTCCCCGGCCGCATGGCCGTCGACGCAAGACGGATGACTATGAACCCGAATTTTCTCGATTTCGAACAGCCGATCGCCGACCTGCAAGCCAAGATCGAAGAGCTTCGCCTGGTCGGTAACGACAACTCGTTGAACATCAGCGATGAGATCGCCCGCCTGCAGGACAAGAGCAGTGCTCTGACCGAAAGCATTTTCGGTAACCTGAGCAGCTGGCAGATCGCCAAGCTGGCTCGTCATCCCCAGCGCCCCTATACCCTCGACTACCTGCAGCATATTTTCACCGAGTTCGACGAGCTGCACGGCGATCGGCATTTCTCCGACGACCCGGCGATAGTCGGTGGTGTCGCCCGTCTGGACGGTGAGCCGGTGATGGTCATCGGCCATCAGAAGGGTCGTGAGGTGCGCGAGAAAGTCCGCCGCAACTTCGGCATGCCGCGCCCTGAAGGTTACCGCAAGGCCTGTCGTCTGATGGAAATGGCCGAGCGCTTCAAGATGCCGATCCTGACCTTTATCGACACCCCGGGCGCCTACCCGGGGATCGACGCCGAAGAGCGTGGGCAGAGCGAGGCGATAGCCTGGAATCTGCGGGTGATGGCGCGTCTGAAAACCCCGATCATCGCCACCGTGATTGGTGAGGGTGGTTCCGGCGGTGCTCTGGCGATTGGCGTATGCGACCAGCTGAATATGCTGCAGTACTCGACCTACGCGGTGATTTCGCCGGAAGGTTGCGCCTCGATTCTGTGGAAAACCGCAGACAAGGCCCCGGATGCCGCGGAGGCCATGGGTATCACGGCCGAGCGCCTGAAGGGCCTGGGCATTGTCGATCAGGTGATTGGCGAGCCATTGGGCGGCGCCCATCGCGATCCCGTCGCTGCCGCCGAATCGGTTCGTCAGGAGCTGGCTGCGCAGTTGAGCATGTTGCGCAAATTCGACACGGCCGAGTTGCTGGCTCGTCGCTATGAGCGCCTGATGAGCTACGGCATCGCCTGACGGCTGCTGTAGGATGGGTGAACATTTCACCCATCCTGCGTCTGTGTTGGTGCGGGCGGATCGCCGCCCGCCCCGCCCAGCCCGAAATTGTGACTATGTCCCTCGAATCCCGCGTGTTGAAGGCTCTGCTTCCCTGGCGTGATGCGCCGGCCTGGCATATCGCGCTTTCCGGTGGTCTGGATTCAACCGTGCTGCTGCATCTGCTGGCCAGTCTCGCGCAACGCGAGGCGTTACCGCCGCTTTCCGCCATCCATATTCATCACGGCCTGCAGGCGCTTGCCGATAGCTGGCCGGCGGCTTGCCGTCGCTTGTGTGATGCGCTGGGTGTGCCGCTGCAGGTGGACTATGTGCAGGTGCAGCCGGGCGCCAGCATCGAGCGCGCCGCGCGGCAGGCACGCTATGCGGCTTTTTGCACGCTGCTTGCTCCTGGCGAGGTTTTGCTGGCGGCGCAGCATCGCGACGACCAGGCGGAGACCTTGCTGTTTCGCCTGCTGCGCGGCGCCGGCGTGCAGGGCTTGGCGGCCATGCCGGCGAGTCGGCCGCTCGGTGCCGGACACCTGCTGCGACCGCTGTTGAGCTGTTCCCGTGCCGAGTTGCAGGCCTATGCCGACGAGCACCGGCTGCGCTGGGTGGAGGATCCGTCGAATGCCGATAGCCGCTTCTCGCGCAACTACTTGCGTCATCAGGTCTTGCCGTTACTCGCCAGGCGCTGGCCGCAGGCGACCGCCAGTCTTGCCCGTGCCGCCGAGCATCTGGGCGAGGCTGGGCAACTGCTCGATGAGCTGGCGCAGCAGGACCTGCAGGCGGCGCAGGCATCCTGCGAACATACCTGGCTCGATCTGCCGAGCCTGTCCCTGGTGCCGTTGCGGGCGTTGAGCGATGCTCGTCAGCGCAACGCCTTGCGCTACTGGCTGCGCCGCCTGACGCCGATGCCGGACAGCGAACACTGGGCCGGTTGGCAGGCGCTGCGCGATGCGGCCGGTGACGCCACCCCGATCTGGCGTCTGGCGGCAGGCGAATTGCGCCGAGCCGACCAGCGGTTGTGGTGGCTCAGCGGCGACTGGCTGCGCGTGCCGCCAGCGCCTGAGGTTCGGCTCGCGCCTGGGCGCTGGTTGCCGCTGGCAGGCAATGGCTGCGTGCGCATCGAAGGCCGCTTGCCTGCCGGCGACTGGCGCTTGGCCTATCGCCAGGGCGGCGAGGTGATGAGCCTGGCCGGGCGCGGGCATCGCGATTTGAAGCGCTTGCTCAACGAGCGCCATGTGCCGGCGTTTGTCCGTCCGCGCTTGCCCCTGTTGCTGTGCAATGGCGAACTGCGCGCCGTGGCCAATCTTGCCGGTCTGGATGGGGTGGGTGATGGCCAATGGCAACTCAGTTGGCGGCCACCGATGAATGATCAAGGTTTGAGCTGCTAAGGCCTTTCCGGTAGACTACGCTCCCGTCTTACTAGAGCTTTTGCAGACCCCTTTTCGTCAAGAGAATGGAGTCGGCAGCAGCTTGCCAATTACGGCATGTTCGTAGTTGTGGCTTCGGCCTTCCTTCGCTTTCCCCGGCGGCGCTGACCGCCTAAACGCAGACTTCTAGGGTTTTTCATGACGCGCTTCATCTTCGTCACGGGTGGTGTTGTTTCTTCATTGGGGAAAGGCATCGCCTCGGCTTCATTGGCGGCTATCCTGGAGGCGCGGGGCCTGAAGGTCACGATGCTCAAGCTGGATCCCTATATCAACGTCGACCCGGGCACTATGAGCCCGTTCCAGCACGGTGAGGTGTTCGTCACCCATGACGGCGCCGAGACCGACCTCGATCTGGGTCACTACGAGCGGTTCATCCGCACCACCATGACCCAGGACAACAACTTCACCACCGGCCGGGTTTACGAACACGTGCTGCGCAAAGAGCGCCGTGGCGATTACCTGGGCGCGACCATTCAGGTCATCCCGCACATCACCGACGAGATCAAGCGCCGCATCATCAAGGGCGCCGGCGATGCCGACGTGGCCATGGTCGAGATCGGCGGTACGGTCGGTGACATCGAGTCGCAGCCGTTCCTCGAGGCCATCCGCCAGTTGCGCGTGGAAGTGGGTGCCAAACGCGCCATGCTGATGCACCTGACCCTGGTGCCCTATATCGCCACTGCCGGTGAGACCAAGACCAAGCCGACCCAGCATTCGGTCAAGGAATTGCGTTCCATCGGCCTGCAGCCGGACGTGCTGATCTGCCGCTCCGACCATCCGGTGGATATCTCCTCGCGGCGCAAGATCGCCCTGTTCACCAACGTCGAAGAGCGTGCGGTGATTTCCCTGGAAGACGTCGACACCATCTACCGGATCCCGGGTGTGCTGCATGCCCAGGGCCTGGATGACTTCGTCGTCGAGCGCTTCGGCCTGGAGTGCGGCGGTGCCGATCTGTCCGAGTGGGAGCGGGTGGTCGACGCCAAGCTCAACCCGGAGCATGAAGTCACCATCGCCATGGTCGGCAAGTACATGGAGCTGCTGGATGCCTACAAGTCGCTGATCGAAGCGATGAGCCATGCCGGCATCCAGAACCGCACCAAGGTCAACCTGCGCTATATCGATTCCGAGGACATCGAGAACCAGGGCACCGCCCTGCTCGAAGGCGTCGATGCCATCCTGGTGCCCGGCGGCTTCGGTCTGCGTGGCGTGGAGGGCAAGGTCATCGCCGTGCAGTATGCCCGCGAGAACAAGATTCCCTACCTGGGCATCTGCCTCGGCATGCAGGTCGCGGTGATCGAGTTCGCCCGCAATGTGCTGGGCTGGAGCGATGCCAACTCCACCGAGTTCGACGCCAGCAGCACTCATCCGGTGGTCGGCCTGATTACCGAGTGGCAGGACGCCACCGGCGTCACCGAGCAGCGCGACAATGCCTCCGACCTGGGCGGCACCATGCGCCTCGGGGCTCAGGACTGCCAACTGCTGAGCGGCTCGCAAGTGCATCAGTGCTACGGCAAGGACGTGATAGTCGAGCGTCATCGCCATCGCTATGAAGTGAACAACAACCTGCTGCCGCAATTGGTCGAGGCTGGCCTCAAGATCACCGGCCGTTCAGGCGACGGCGCCCTGGTCGAAGTGGTGGAAGCGCCGGATCACCCGTGGTTCGTCGCCTGCCAGTTCCACCCGGAGTTCACTTCGACGCCGCGCGACGGCCATCCGTTGTTCAGCGGTTTCGTCAACGCCGCGCTGGCGCAGCACGCGAAGAAGGCATAAGGACATGACCCAGAAGATCATCAAGGTTGGCGGCATCGAGATCGCCAACGACAAACCTTTTGTATTGTTCGGCGGCATCAACGTCATCGAGTCGCGCGATCTGGCCATGCGGGCCTGTGAAGAATACGTGCGGGTTACCGAGAAGCTCGGTATTCCCTATGTCTTCAAGGCCAGCTTCGACAAGGCCAACCGTTCCTCGGTGACCTCCTTCCGTGGCCCGGGCCTGGAAGAGGGCATGAAGGTCTTCGAAGAGATCAAGCAGACCTTCGGCGTGCCGGTGATCACCGACGTGCACGAACCGCAGCAGGCGCAGCCGGTGGCGGACGTGTGCGACATCATCCAGTTGCCGGCGTTTCTCTCGCGGCAGACCGACCTGGTGGTGGCCATGGCCAAGACCGGTGCGGTGATCAATATCAAGAAGGCCCAGTTCCTCGCGCCCCAGGAGATGAAACACATCCTGGCCAAGTGTGTCGAAGCCGGCAACGATCAGCTGATCCTCTGCGAGCGCGGCAGCTCCTTCGGTTACAACAATCTGGTGGTGGACATGCTCGGCTTCGGCATCATGAAGCAGACCCGCTACCCGGTGTTCTTCGACGTTACCCATGCCCTGCAGATGCCGGGTGGGCGTGCCGATTCGGCCGGTGGCCGGCGTGCCCAGGTCACCGACCTGGCCAAGGCCGGCATGAGCCAGGGCTTGGCCGGGCTGTTCCTCGAAGCGCATCCGGATCCGGACAACGCCAAGTGCGATGGTCCCTGTGCCTTGCGCCTGGACAAGCTGGAACCCTTCCTCACCCAGCTCAAGCAGCTGGATGATCTGATCAAGAGTTTTGCGCCGATTGAGACTGCCTGAAACGGCTTTTCTCCGGTAAAGTGCCGTCCGGGCATAATCTGACTACGCGGTCAGTTATCTGTCGCCTGCCGACCTTGCAGGCGGCATGAGCCCAGTCACTGGCGGTACTGTTTTCGTCAACTTTTTGGAGTGCTAAACGCAATGGCAAAGATCGTCGACATCAAAGGCCGTGAGGTTCTCGATTCCCGTGGCAACCCGACAGTGGAAGCCGACGTGATTCTCGATAACGGCATCATCGGCAGCGCGTGCGCGCCGTCCGGTGCGTCCACCGGTTCGCGCGAAGCGCTGGAACTGCGTGATGGCGACAAGAGCCGTTATCTGGGCAAGGGCGTGCTCAAGGCCGTGGCCAACATCAACGGGCCGATTCGCGAGCTGTTGCTGGGCAAGGACCCGCTCGATCAGCAAGCTCTGGACCGTGCGATGATCGCCCTCGACGGTACCGAGAACAAGGCCACGCTTGGCGCCAACGCTATCCTCGCAGTGTCCCTGGCCGCGGCCAAGGCCGCCGCTCAGGACAACGACCTGCCACTGTACGCGCACATTGCCAACCTCAATGGCACCCCGGGCGTCTACTCCATGCCGGTGCCGATGATGAACATCATCAACGGTGGCGAGCATGCCGACAACAACGTCGACATCCAGGAGTTCATGGTTCAGCCGGTCGGCGCCAAGACCTTCGCCGAAGCGCTGCGCATGGGTACCGAGATCTTCCATCACCTCAAGGCGGTGCTCAAAGCCCGTGGCCTGAGCACCTCGGTGGGTGATGAAGGTGGTTTCGCACCGAACCTGGCCTCCAACGAAGACGCCCTGGCCGCCATTGCCGAAGCCGTGGCCAATGCAGGCTACACCCTGGGTGACGACGTCACCCTGGCCCTGGATTGCGCTTCCAGTGAGTTCTTCACCGATGGCAAGTACGACCTGGCCGGCGAAGGCAAAGTCTTCGATGCCGCCGGTTTCAGCGATTACCTGGCCGGTCTGGCCGAACGTTATCCGATCATCTCCATCGAAGACGGCATGGACGAGTCCGACTGGGCCGGCTGGAAAGTCCATACCGACAAGCTCGGTGGCAAGATGCAGCTGGTCGGCGACGACCTGTTCGTGACCAACACCAAGATCCTCAAGGAAGGCATCGACAAGGGCATCGCCAATTCGATCCTGATCAAGTTCAACCAGATCGGCACCCTGACCGAGACCCTGGAAGCCATCCAGATGGCCAAGGCGGCCGGCTACAGTGCGGTGATCTCGCACCGCAGCGGCGAAACCGAAGACTCGACCATCGCCGACCTGGCTGTGGGTACTGCCGCCGGCCAGATCAAGACCGGCTCGCTGTGCCGCTCCGACCGGGTATCCAAGTACAACCAATTGCTGCGCATCGAAGAGCAGTTGGCCGGCAGGGCGGTCTATCGCGGCCGTGCCGAATTCCGTGGCTGAAAACGCTTGCGGGCTTCGCTCGCGACGTTTTCAGTGAGCGCTCGAGTCATGGTAAAAGAGGGGCGGCGCGAGTCGCCCCTCTTTTCGTTCGGATGCTTCTACTGTCATGCGTAGTCCTTATTGGTTGTTAGTTGTCCTGATCCTGCTGCTGGTTGGCTTGCAGTATCGCCTGTGGGTGGGCGATGGCAGCCTGGCTCAGGTCACCGGCCTGAAGCAGCAGATTGCCGATCAGCAGGGTGAGAATCAGCGCCTGCTGGAGCGCAATCGGATTCTCGAAGCGGAAGTCATGGAGCTGAAACAAGGTATGGAAACCGTCGAGGAGCGCGCTCGTCATGAGCTGGGCATGGTCAAAGAGGGCGAGACGCTCTACCAACTGACCGAATGACCACCAGTGTCACGACAAGGTTGAAATGCCGGTTAAACGCCAGTTCTTTGTGGGAGGGGCTTTAGCCGCGATTGACCCTGAGGGCGCTGACAATATCGCGGCTGAAGCGTAACCCCCGCCAGTCCGCTCCCACGCAAAGCGACAGATTAGTCATGTCGAGACACTGGTTGAGCGAATGAAAACTTCCGCATTAGCGCATTTCTGGGCTCTGATCCCCGCCGCCGGGGTTGGCAGCCGCATGGGTGCCGACCGGCCCAAGCAATACCTGGAATTGGCCGGTAAAACCATCCTGGAGCACAGCCTGGCCTGTTTTCTCGATCACCCGCAATTGCACGGCGTGGTGGTCAGTCTGGCGCTGGATGATCCCTGCTGGCCAAACCTGGCTTGTGCGCAGGATCCGCGAATAGCTCGCGCCGAGGGTGGCCGCGAGCGTGCGGATTCAGTGCTCAATGGTTTGCAGCGCCTGAGCGAGCTGGGTGCGCAGGATGGCGACTGGGTGTTGGTGCATGATGCGGCGCGGCCCAATTTGGCCCGCTCGGATCTGGATCTGCTGCTCGCGCAGCTGGTCGATGATCCGGTCGGCGGTCTGCTCGCGGTGCCTGTGCGCGACACCTTGAAACGGGCCGGAGCTGATGGGCGGGTGCTGCAGACCGTCGATCGTTCGCTGATCTGGCAGGCCTATACGCCGCAGATGTTCCGCCTCGGCTTGTTGCGCCGTGCGCTGGCAGAGGCTTTGGCGGCCGAGGTGGCGATTACCGATGAGGCGTCGGCTGTCGAATGGCTCGGGCAGGCACCGCGCCTGATCGAGGGCCGCGCCGATAACCTCAAGGTGACCCGGCCCGAAGACCTCGACTGGCTGCGCCTGCACTGGGCCGGGCGCCGCTGAACTCGCCTTCAGGATGGCGTTGAGCGCAGCGATACCCATCAGGTGGTGTATGCCTGTAGCCGATGTCAGGACCTCTATCGATGATGGGTTACGGCGCGTTTGTTCTGCTGACAGCGGGTCAATTTGCAGGCGCCTCAGCCATCTCCGGATGAAGCCATCCTGCGGGCCGCGGCCATCAGGGATTGTATTCGCTGCGCTGCGCCAGCCCGGCTTTCAGCGCGTTCACCAGTTGCCGCACTTTCGGCGACAGATGCCGTTGCTGGGGGTAGAGCGCCCAGACTGCGGTGTTGGGTGGCTGCTGGTTATCCAGCAGGGATACCAGGGCGCCACTGCGCAAATGCTCGAGCACGTAGTAGTCCGGCAACTGACACAACCCAAGGCCGCGCAAGGCCGCATCGAGCACCGCCTGGCCGCTGTTGCAGCGCCAGTTGCCTTGCACCCGTTGCGCGGCTTCGCGGCCGTTGAGCTGGAAACTCCAGGTATCCGAACTGCCGATCAGGCAGTTGTGCCGGCCGAGTTCCGACAGGCTGTGCGGGCGGCCGTAGTGCTGCAGATAGTCTGGCGCGGCGCACAGATACATGCGCCGGGGCGCCAGGCGGGTGGCGACCAGCCGCGAATCCTGCAGGCGGCCCAGGCGAATGGCCAGGTCCAGGCCTTCGTGGACCAGATCCAGGTTGCGATTGCTCAGCTCTATGTCCACCCGCAGTTGCGGGTGACGCATCATGAAGTCCGTCACCAGGGGCACGATAAAGCGCTCGCCGTAGGCCACCGCGCAGGTCATGCGCAGCAGTCCCTTGGGTTCGCTGCCGAGGTCGCCGACCGCGCGCAGGGCTTCTTCGCGGGCATCCTGCAGGCGTTGGCAATGTTGCAGGAAGGTTTGCCCTGCTTCGGTCAGTGCCACGCGCCGGGTGCTGCGGTAGAACAGGCGGGTTTGCAGGCGCTCTTCCAGGCGGGCGACCTGGCGGCTGACCTGCGAGGAGGACAGGCCAAGGCGTTCGGCGGCGGCGGTAAACTGGCCGCACTCGGCCACCGCAACGAATTCATCCAGGCCTTCCCAGCGATTCATGGTTCTGTTCCTTGTTAGGCGTCAGCTTGCGACCCGCATGGATGTGGGAAGTGCGGCAAGCCATGGGTGGAGGAGTAGGAAAAAATGCCGGGAGCGTATTCGAGAATGGCTGCTGCCTGGCGATCGAGGGATTCTAATCCTGTTGTGATTGATTATCCCTGTATGGCAATAATGTTTTGCCATAACGTCGATTATTACTCACTAAAGGGTGATCTACACTCTTCGCCACTGTTATATCCCGTCGGAGAGCGATCATGATCAAATCACGTGCTGCGGTAGCCTTTGCCCCCAACCAACCGCTGCAAATCGTCGAAGTGGATGTCGAGCCGCCGAAGGCCGGTGAGGTGCTGGTGCGCATCGTCGCCACCGGCGTGTGCCACACCGACGCCTACACCCTCTCCGGTGAGGATTCCGAAGGGGTGTTTCCCTGCATCCTCGGGCATGAAGGCGGCGGCATCGTCGAGGCGATCGGCGAGGGCGTGACCTCCTTGGCTATCGGCGACCACGTGATTCCGCTGTACACCGCCGAATGCCGCCAGTGCAAATTCTGCAAATCCGGCAAGACCAACCTCTGTCAGGCGGTGCGCGCCACCCAGGGCAAGGGCCTGATGCCGGACGGCACCAGCCGCTTTTCCTATCAGGGCCAGCCGATCTATCACTACATGGGCTGCTCGACCTTCTCCGAATACACCGTGCTGCCGGAAATTTCCCTGGCCAAGATTCCCCAGGATGCGCCGCTGGACAAGGTCTGCCTGCTCGGCTGTGGCGTCACCACCGGCATCGGCGCGGTATTGAATACCGCCAAGGTCGAGGAGGGCGCCAGCGTGGCGATCTTCGGCCTGGGCGGCATCGGCCTGGCGGCGATCATCGGCGCGAAGATGGCCAAGGCCGCGCGGATCATCGCTGTCGACATCAACCCGGCCAAGTTCGAGATTGCCCGGCAACTGGGGGCGACCGACTGCGTCAACCCGAAGGAATTCGTCAAGCCGATCCAGGACGTCATAGTCGAAATGACCGATGGCGGGGTGGATTACTCCTTCGAATGCGTTGGCAATGTGCAGTTGATGCGCGCCGCGCTGGAGTGCTGTCACAAAGGCTGGGGCGAGTCGACCATCATAGGTGTGGCTGGCGCCGGCCAGGAAATCTCCACCCGTCCGTTCCAGCTGGTCACCGGACGGGTCTGGCGCGGTTCGGCGTTCGGTGGGGTGAAAGGTCGCACCGAACTGCCGAGCTATGTGGAGAAGGCGCAGAAGGGCGAAATCCCCCTGGATACCTTTATTACCCACAACATGCCGCTGGAAGACATCAATCAGGCCTTCGATTTGATGCATGAAGGCAAGAGCATCCGTACCGTCATTCACTTCTAATGATTTGTTGTGGTGCGCGCGGCGCACCCTACGGGGACGTTATGACTCTGGAAAATCTGTCTTGCCAGAAAAGCTTCGGCGGCTGGCACAAGCGTTACCGACATCGCTCGAGCACGCTCAACTGCGACATGGTATTCGCCGTCTACCTGCCGCCGCAGGCCGAGCAGGGCGCCAAGCTGCCGGTGCTCTACTGGTTGAGCGGGCTGACCTGTAATGACGAGAACTTCATGCAGAAGGCCGGCGCACACCGGCTGGCCGCCGAACTGGGCCTGATCATAGTGGCGCCGGACACCAGTCCGCGTGGGCCTGATGTCCCGGGCGACCCGGAGGGCGCCTGGGACTTCGGTCTGGGCGCCGGCTTCTACCTGAACGCCACGCAAGAACCCTGGGCGCGCAATTACCGCATGCACGACTACGTGGTGCAGGAGTTGCCGGCGCTGATCGAGGGCAATTTCCCGGTCTCGGCCAGGCGTGGCATCAGCGGCCATTCCATGGGTGGCCATGGCGCCCTGGTCTGCGCCTTGCGCAATCCGGGACGTTACCAGTCGTTGTCGGCCTTTGCGCCTATCGGTAATCCGTCGAACTGCCCCTGGGGCGAGAAGGCGTTTTCCCGCTACCTCGGCGATGAACGTTCGCGCTGGCGCGAATGGGATGCCTGTGCGCTTATTGCCGATGCGACCGAGCGCTTGCCGATCCTGATCGATCAGGGCGATCGTGATGATTTTCTCGAGGGCCAGCTCAAACCGGATGCCCTGAAGAATGCAGCGCAAGCAGCGAAGCATCCGCTGACCCTGCGCCTGCAACCCGGCTATGACCACAGCTACTACTTCATCGCCAGCTTTATCGAGGACCACCTGCGCCATCATGCACAGGCGCTGGCGTAGGAGTGCGGTACACACCGCTCGGCGGTTGCGTAAAGATTGTTCGCCGTGGTGCTGGCCGATTGTCGGTGCGCACGGCGCACCCTACAGTCAGGCTCCTGCATGTAGAATCACGCCCTGACTTTTTCAGGGCCTGATTTTCCATGAAGAGCACTATGCGTATTGGCCACGGTTACGACGTGCACCGTTTCGCTGAGGGCGAGTTCATCACCCTGGGCGGCGTAAGGATTCCCCACAGTTGCGGGCTGATCGCTCATTCCGATGGCGATGTGCTGCTGCATGCGCTCGCCGATGCCTTGCTCGGCGCCGCGGCCCTGGGCGATATCGGCAAGCACTTCCCCGATACCGACCCGACCTTCAAGGGCGCCGACAGCCGCGTGCTGCTGCGCCATGTCCTGGGTTTGCTGCAAGCCAAAGGCTGGCAGGTGGCTAATGTCGACGCCACCATAGTCGCCCAGGCGCCGAAGATGGCGCCGCACATCGAGGCCATGCGCGCTCTGATCGCCGAGGATCTGCAGGTGGCGCTGGATGCGGTCAATGTCAAGGCCACCACCACCGAGAAACTCGGCTTCACCGGCCGCGAAGAAGGCCTCGCGGTGCATGCTGTCGCGCTGTTGGTGGCCCGATGAACGAGCTCGAGTTGCTCGGTCCCCGCGGCCACGGCGAGCCGTGCGGTACGGCTGTGCTCAAGGCCGTGGCGGAAGACTTCCAGGTCGACGAGGTGCTGGATATTCCCCTGGCCGGTGAGGGTGAGCACCTCTGGCTCTGGGTGGAAAAGCGCGGCCTGAACACCGAGGACGCCGCGCGGCGTATCGCCCGCGCCGCTGGCGTGCCGCTGCGCATGATCAGCTATGCCGGCCTCAAGGATCGCCAGGCGTTGACCCGCCAATGGTTCAGTCTGCACCTGCCGGGCAAGGCCGATCCGGTTCTGGGCGCCGCCGAGGACGCCAGCCTGAGCATTCTCAAACAGGTGCGTCATTCGCGTAAATTGCAGCGGGGTGCGCATGCGGCCAACGGCTTCACTCTGCGCCTGACCCAGCTGGATGTGGATCGCGATGCGCTGGAACTGCGCCTGACGCAGATAGCCGCCCAGGGCATTCCCAACTACTTCGGCTCGCAACGCTTTGGCTTCGAGGGCGGCAATATCGCCCATGCGCGGCATTTCGCCGAGCGCCAGAGCTTGCCCGAGCAGCGCAACGTGCGTTCGCGCGTGCTCTCGGCGGCGCGCAGCTTCCTGTTCAATCGGGTGCTGGCCGAGCGCGTGGCGGCGGGCACCTGGAATCAGGCATTGCCCGGCGACCTACTGGCCTTTACCGATAGCCGCAGCTTTTTCCCGGCTGGAGAGGCCGAGTGCAGCGATCCACGCCTGGCGATTCTCGACCTGCACCCGACCGGACCCTTGTGGGGCGCGGGTGTCTCGACAGCTGGCGGAGTCGCCCAGGACCTGGAGCAGCAGGTCGCCGAGGATGAGCGCGCCCTGGTCGACTGGTTGGCAGAAGCGGGCATGACGCACGAGCGGCGTATCCTGCGCCTCCCCATCGGCGGTTTGACGTGGCATTATCCAGAGCCTGACATTCTGCAACTGGAATTCGTCCTGCCGGCTGGATGCTTTGCCACCGTCTTGGTGCGCGAGCTTGTCGATCTGTTGCCTGCAGGGCAGACGGACAACCCATGCGTATTCTGATTTCCAACGATGACGGCGTGGCCGCGCCGGGCCTTGCCGCGCTGCATGCTGCCCTGGCCGATTATGCCGAGTGCGCGGTGATCGCACCCGATCAGGACAGAAGTGGCGCCAGCAGTTCGCTGACCCTCGACCGTCCACTGCACCCTTGCACCTTGCCCAACGGTTTTATCAGCCTCAACGGCACGCCCACCGACTGTGTGCACCTGGGCTTGAACGGGCTGCTGGCGAACGTCGCCGATCTGGTGGTGGCGGGTATCAACCTGGGCGCCAATCTGGGCGATGACGTGCTCTATTCCGGCACGGTGGCCGCCGCGCTGGAAGGGCGCTTCCTGTCCCGTCCGGCGTTTGCGTTCTCCCTGCTTTCACGCCAGCCGGATAATCTGGCGACCGCGGCCTACTTCGCGCGCAAGCTGGTGGAGGCTCATGAACAGCTGGATCTGCCGCCGCGTACCGTGCTCAACGTGAATATCCCCAACCTGCCGCTGGAACACATCCGTGGCATCCAGCTGACTCGCCTGGGCCATCGCGCCCGTGCGGCAGCTCCGGTCAAGGTGATCAATCCGCGCGGTAAGGAAGGCTACTGGATTGCGGTCGCCGGCGATGCCGAGGACGGTGGCCCGGGCACGGATTTCCATGCGGTGATGCAGGGTTTCGTCTCCGTTACGCCCTTGCAGCTCGATCGTACCTTCCAGGACGGTCTCAGCAGCCTGCAACCCTGGCTGGAGGGCTTGCTCTGATGAGGCGTGAGCAAGACGAACTGCATCGCGGTATCGGCATGACCTCGCAGCGGACTCGCGAGCGGCTGATTCAGCGGCTGTACGAAGAAGGGCTGTCCAATGCCCAGGTGCTGGAGGCGATCCGCCGCACGCCGCGGCATCTGTTCGTCGATGAAGCCCTGGCCCATCGCGCCTACGAAGACACCGCACTGCCGATCGGCCACAACCAGACCATCTCGCAGCCCTACATGGTGGCGCGTATGAGCGAGTTGTTGCTGGCCGCCGGTCCCCTGGACAAGGTGCTGGAAATTGGTACAGGTTCCGGTTATCAGACGGCCATTCTCGCCCAGCTGGTCGAGCGGATATTCAGCGTCGAGCGCATTCAGGGGCTGCAGGACAGGGCCAAGGAACGCATGACCGAGCTGAACCTGCGCAACGTGGTGTTCCGCTGGGGCGATGGCTGGGAGGGCTGGCCGGCCCTGGCACCCTACAACGGCATCATCGTCACCGCTGCCGCCAGCGAAGTGCCCCAGGCCCTGCTCGATCAGTTGGCGCCGGGCGGGCGCCTGGTGATTCCCGTCGGTGCCGGCGATGTGCAGCAGCTGCTGCTGATCGTCCGTGAGGAACAGGGATTTGCCAGGCATGTGCTGGATTCCGTGCGTTTCGTTCCCTTGCTCAATGGCCCCCTGGCCTGATCTTTATTGTTTACCTGGAAGGATCCATGAAGAAACATATCCTGCTTTTCGCCAAGGGCATCGCCATGGGCGCGGCCGATGTGGTGCCTGGCGTTTCCGGCGGCACCGTCGCCTTTATCAGCGGCATCTACGATGAACTGCTGCGTTCGATCGCCAGCGTGCCCGCCGCGCTGGGCCTGCTCGTGCGCGGTCGTATCCTCGCCGCCTGGCAGGCGGCCAACGCGACCTTCCTGCTGGTGCTGTTGGCCGGCATTCTGACCAGTGTGCTCAGTCTGGCGCGGGTCATCACCTTCCTGCTGGCCGAGCATCCGATCCCGGTGTGGTCGTTCTTTTTCGGCTTGATTCTGGTGTCTTCGCACCTGGTAGCCCGCGAAATTCAGCGCTGGAACTGGAGTCGTTTCGTCAGTTTCGCCATGGGGGCGGCCTTCGCCTACTGGATCACGGTGGCCTCACCCGTGCAGTGGGGCACTGGTTCGCTGAGTATTTTCTGCGCCGGTGCGATTGCCATCTGCGCGATGATCCTGCCGGGTATTTCCGGTAGCTTCATCCTGCTGCTGCTGGGTCTGTATCCCTTCATTCTCGGGGCGGTAAAAGCTCTGGATATCAACGTGCTGGCACTCTTTGCCGGTGGCTGCCTGGTCGGTATCGTCAGTTTTGCCGGGTTGCTGCGTTGGTTGCTGGTGCGTTGGCGTGACCTGACCCTGGCGTTGTTGACGGGGTTGATGCTCGGCTCGCTGAACAAACTCTGGCCGTGGAAAGAAACCCTGACCTGGCACACCGACCGCCACGGCGAGTCAGTACCGCTGCTGCAGGCCAACCTCTTGCCGGGGCGTTTCGCCGAGATCAGCGGCCAGGATCCACAGTTGCTCCTGGCTATTCTTTTGGCCCTGGGCGGGGTGCTGCTGGTGCTTGGGCTGGAGTGGCTGGCCGGTCGTCGTCAGCAAAGCGCTGGCTGCGCCGAATAATTGCGGCACAATACCCGCCCAGCTGCAGACGCCACTAGCCAGAAAGGGAGACATGGGTGAGTTTCACTGCCATTCAACCGCGATTTTGCAGCAGTAGCACTCGGAGTCTGTTAACCGGCCTGGTGATTGGCGCGCTGTTGGCTGGTTGCGCCAGCCCGCCATCAGGGGGGGTGCAGGTCGTCGATCGCAATAACCGGAGTGCGCTACAACAGCGTCAACCGGTGACCAGCGGCCACTATGTGGTACGACGCGGCGACACCCTCTATTCGATCGCCTTTCGCTTCGGCTGGGACTGGAAAGCCCTGGCCGCCCGCAACGGCATTGTCCCGCCGTACCTGATCCGGGTCGGTCAGGAGATTCGCTTCGGCGGTCGTCAGTCGGCGCGTGCGCCTGCGGTTGCCGTCGCGCCAGCGGTGACCCGGCCGGCACCTGTCGGTCGCCCGGTTGCGCCGATTCAGGCCCCTGCTGCACGGCCGCAGGTTCAGGCCACGGTGCCAATCAAGGCAACCCGGGCGACCACTGCGGTGCAACCGGTAAAGCGCTCAGCGTCAGGCTGGGCCTGGCCTGCCAGCGGTGTGGTCATCGGACGTTTTTCCTCAAACGGTAGTTTGAATAAAGGCATTGATATCGCCGGTGATTTGGGACAGCCTGTTTTGGCTGCATCTGATGGCTCAGTGGTGTACGCCGGGAGTGGTTTACGGGGCTACGGCGAGTTACTGATCATCAAACACAGCGATACCTACGTAAGTGCCTACGGACACAACCGCAGGCTGCTGGTTCAGGAGGGACAGCAGGTCAAAGCAGGGCAAACGATTGCCGAGATGGGGTCCACGGGAGCCGACCGGGTGAAGCTTCATTTTGAAATTCGCCGGCAGGGAAAACCTGTAGATCCGCTGCAATACTTGCCACGCCGTTGATCTGTCGCTCGTCTGTTCCATTGCGTGGGAGGGACGGGCTCAGGTGTTGCCAGGGAGATAGGTGCCACCCGGGCTTGCTGTCGAACTCAGCAAGGGACAACAATAATGGCACTCAATCCAAAAGAAGCGCCGGAGTTTGACGTCGACGATGAGATGCTCCTGATGGAGCCGAGCATCGTTCTGAACGATGTATCGAATGAAAAGGCTGAAACGCCAATCACTCGTACTAAAGCCAAGCAATCCGGCAGCAAGCAGCACAAGTACATCGATTACACCCGGGCGCTCGACGCCACTCAGTTGTATCTCAACGAAATCGGTTTTTCCCCCCTGCTTAGCCCTGAAGAGGAAGTGTTCTTTGCGCGTCTGGCGCAGAAGGGCGATCCGGCTGGGCGTAAGCGCATGATCGAAAGCAACCTGCGCCTGGTGGTGAAAATCGCCCGCCGCTATGTCAATCGCGGTTTGTCGCTGCTCGACCTGATCGAGGAAGGTAACCTCGGTTTGATCCGTGCGGTCGAGAAGTTCGACCCGGAGCGTGGTTTCCGCTTCTCGACCTATGCGACCTGGTGGATCCGCCAGACCATCGAACGGGCGATCATGAATCAGACCCGTACCATTCGATTGCCGATTCACGTGGTCAAGGAACTCAATGTCTACCTGCGCGCGGCGCGCGAGTTGACCCAGAAACTCGACCATGAGCCTTCTGCTGAAGAGATCGCCAACCTGCTGGAAAAACCCGTGGGTGAGGTCAAGCGCATGCTCGGCTTGAATGAGCGGGTTTCTTCGGTGGATGTTTCGCTTGGCCCGGACTCCGACAAAACCCTGCTCGATACCCTGACCGATGACCGGCCGACCGATCCGTGCGAACTGCTGCAGGACGACGACCTTTCGCAAAGCATCGATCAATGGCTGTCCGAGTTGACCGACAAGCAGCGGGAAGTGGTGATCCGGCGCTTTGGTCTGCGCGGTCATGAGAGCTGCACCCTGGAGGAAGTCGGCCAGGAAATTGGTCTGACCCGTGAGCGGGTTCGGCAGATTCAGGTCGAGGCGCTCAAACGCTTGCGCGAGATTCTGGAAAAGAACGGTCTTTCGAGTGACGCCCTGTTCCAGTAACGCCTGCATGCAGTACTAAGTCCAGCCCGGTTCCAATGCTGTTCCCTTGAGTGGAACAGCGTTGCGATCTACCGGAGCGGTCTTGGATATATTTACCCCCGCCCCTGGGGCTGTCCGATTGGGGCGTATTGTTATGGGTAGCGGCGCAGCTCCTTGAGCCTGGGCTGGGATTGTCAGCGCGCGCTTTTGGCCAGCATTGCGTCATTGGCGCAGGTGTTGAAGTGACGAGCGACTTGGTTATTCGGCGCACTCTGGAAAAACGCCATGCCAACCATGAGCCATAGAGCATATCCGACTGTAAGCGGCGCCGAATGGCAGCCTGTCCGACCAGTGTCGCAGCCGTTTCGATCCATTCTTGTGGAATGTGCTCGGCTGGTATGACTGGTTGGGTTCGGCCAGAAGCAATGGGTCATTCGGCTCATCATTCTGGCTCGGGGCCATGCGAATAAACGGGCGCCCTCCTTCTTTCATAAGCAAAAGGCTAGACCTGCCCCCTGACCCCCTGCGGATGCTCATGAGCCCGGCGCGCTCACCCTATCCTGCGGGCCTGTCCGTGGCTTGCAAACACGATGGCCAGCGCAGCGGCGATCAGCGCCAGGGCGACGGCGAAGGTAATCCGCATACCATTGGCAGCGGCCTGGGGATGCGCCATGGCGATATCGCCCGTCGCCGAGGCGAGCACGAACACCGTGCCCATCGCGGATGCCCCGGTGATAAGCCCCAGATTGCGCGACAGGTTGAGCATGCCGGAGATGACGCCCCGCTGGTCTGCGCCGATATCGCTCATCACCGCGGTGTTGTTGGCCGTCTGGAACAGCGCATAGCCGATGGTGACGACGACAAGGGGGGCGATATAGCCGCCCACACCGAGCGTCTCCGGCAGCACCGCCAGTAACAGGCAGCCGGTCGCCATGCCTGTAAGCCCCACCGTCGTCATACGGCGCGCGCCAAAACGGTCCGCGAGGCGCCCGGCGGGCGTGGCCGTCAATGCCGATACAAACGGCCCGACCGACAAGGCCAGCCCCACCCGGGCGGCGTCGAGTCCAAGCCCATCCGATAGATAGAAAGGTCCGACCACCAGCGTCGCCATCATCACCGTCGACACCAGCGCGGTCATGGCGAGGCTGCCACTCAGTCGTGGATCGCGGAATATTGCCAAACGAATTAGCGGTGATGCGACCCTCGCCTCGACGAACACGAACAGGCCGGCACCGATGCATGCAGCCAACAATAGAGTCATATCGAGGCCACGGCCCATGGTCATGGCCAGTGCATAGGCCGCGAGCGTCAGCGCCAGCAGCAGCGTTCCCAGCGGGTCGAAGCCGCCACGCCCGGCCTTCGGCGTGTGGCGATCGGCGGGCAAGTAGCGCTGCGCGAGCAGCAACGTCAGGGTACCCAGCGGCACGCTGATGAGGAATATTGCCTGCCAGCCGAACCCGGCGATCAACACGCCACCGAGCGATGGCCCCAGCGCGGTGCCAATCGCCGACATAGTCCCCAGCAAGCCCATGGCGCTGCCGGTCTTGGCCTTGGCCACCGTCTCTCCGACAAAGGCCATGGTCAGGGCCATCATGATCGCCGCGCCGAGCCCCTGCAGCCCTCGCGCGCCGATCAGCAGCCACAACGTGGGCGCGAAAGCGCACAGCGCCGAGGCCAGAGTGAACAGGAAGATTCCCGCCAGAAACAGGCGTCGACGGCCAATCAGGTCGCCGAACCGGCCGACGCTGACGATCAGGGCGGTGATGGCGAGCAGATAGGCGATAACCACCCACTGCACGTCCTGGACGGAGGCGTCGAACGCCTGGGCCAATGTCGGCAAGCCGACATTGGCGATGCTGATGCCAAGCGAAGAAAGCAACATGGATAGCGACAGGCTGGCGAGCGCCAGCCGAATCGATGGTGTCCGTTGCGCACTTCCTTCTATGGCCTCACCTTGCCCTGCGATAACCGGCTTCATCACGCCCTCCTGTCTTCTGGCAGCTCCCGAAACGGAGCTGTCAGAAATCTACGCCCGCGGGTAACCTGGCGGAAGACGCAGCATTTGCAGGTTATTGATGCGTTTAACGCCTGATCAAAATCACGCCGTGCCAGAGGCGAAATATGTCCACTCCCGATCTCAACTTGCTGGTCACCCTCGATGTGCTGCTCGCGGAAGGCAGCGTGGCGCGCGCCGCCAAGCGCTTGCGGCTGAGCCCCTCGGCGATGAGCCGGGCGCTGGCGCGCCTGCGCGAAACCACCGGCGACCCGCTGTTGGTCCGGGCCGGGCGCGGCCTCGTGCCCACGCCCCGAGCACTCGCACTGCGCGAGCGCGTCGCGCAACTGGTGCAGGACGCCGAAGCGGTGCTCCGCCCTGCCGCGCAGATCGACCTGAAACAGCTGGTGCGAACCTTCACCCTGCGCAGCAGCGAAGGCTTTGCCGAGAACTTCGGGCCGGCGCTGATTGCGCGCATTGCAAAGGAAGCGCCTGGCGTACGCCTGTGCTTTATGCAAAAGCCGGATAAAGACAGCTCGCCCCTGCGCGACGGCACCGTTGATCTGGAAACCGGTGTCGTGGGTCAGGACGCCAGTCCGGAGTTGCGCACCCAGGCCTTGTTCCGCGACCGCTTCATCGGCGTCGTGCGCGTGGGCCACCCGCTGAGTCTGGGCGAGGTCACGCCCGCCCGTTATGCGGCTGGCGGGCACATCTACGTTTCCCGGCGCGGGCTCGACAAGGGCCCTATCGATGAGGCCCTGAAATCGCTCGGCCTTGCGCGGGAAGTTGTGACGATGGTCGCTGGATTTTCCACTGCATTGGCGCTGATCCGCGCCACCGACCTGATCGTCAGCGTTCCCGAACGGCACACCGCCAGCCTGCGCGCCGGCATGCACAGCTTTTCTCTTCCGGTCGCCCTGCCGGCATTCACGGTCGCCATGCTCTGGCACCCGCGGATGGATGCCGACCCGGCGCATCGCTGGTTGCGGGGGTGCCTGCGGGAGGTTTGTGCCCAGTAGGCAGCAGCTCGGCTCCAGGCGATCTGCATAAGCCTGCGAATTAAGCTGAACGCTGGTGAATGACGAGCAAGCCGGCTCCTGCAGGGCCAGGCGAACCCTGTCAGGGCGGCGAGCCAACGCGGTGCGGGCGGTGGCTCAGGGGGGCGGGCAGTCCCGGCTGGCGGATCAGCGCGGCCTGCCATTGCCCGGCGGTGAAGGTGTCGGTCTCCTGCAGCAGCTGGATCTTGCCGGCGACCAGGCTCGCCACCGGTACGCCGTCGCAATACAGCAGGCGGTTGCCGGCCAGCGCCGGCACCTTGTTACCGTTCAGCAGGGTGCCCAGCAGGTTCAGCGGGTCGCAGGCGGACAGGCCGATCAGGCTGCCGTCGGCCGGGCGCTTGCGCACCTCGCGCAGCAGGGCGACGGCTTCCGGCAGGGCGAACTGTTCGCCCACCACGCCGGCGACGAAGCGCCCGCCGCGGATCTCGCCGCGTGCTTCCAGGCGCTGGTAGACCCGCAGCAGCTCGCGCCAGGACGGCAGCCAGTCGGCCTCGCGCTCGAGCAGGCGCCAGCAGACCACGCCGTAGCGGCGCAGCAGGGTGCGCGCGACATGTTCCAGGGCCTCGGCGTTCGGCTTGTTCTCGGCTTCCTCGCCGCGGCCGCGCAGCAGGGCCCAGCGTCCGGCGTCCTGCATATTGGCCAGGGCGCGATGGGCGCGGCGTTGCTGCTGGCTGCGTTTGGCCGCGGGCAACAGCAGCGAGCGCAGGCCGGCGAAGCTGTCGGCGTTGGCCAGGCCAAGGGCGACCAGCTCGCCGAGACAATCCTCCAGCTCGCTGCGCAGCAGGTGTGCCTGTTCCTGCAGTTCGTCGAAGAACAGCGCGCCCTGGCTGGCCAGCACCTGGCGCAGGCGTTCGGCGCGCGGCGAGGGTTCGGCCGCCGGCGCCTGGCCCAGGCAGGCGCGCCACAGGCCCAGCTGCTTGCGCGGCAGCAGCACGATCGGCGTGCTGCGCAGCGGGCCGCCAGCGGCGCGGCTGCGCCCGGCCAGGCGGCACCAGACCAGGCGCCCGGAGCGGCACAGGTCGTCGAGCCAGTTGATCCCGTAGTCACTGACCCGGCTCGGCAGGATTTCGCTTTCCCAGGCGCCGGCCGCGGCCTGGAAGCCTTCCAGCTGGCCCAGTATGCCGGCTAGGGCTTCGGCGCCGCGCACCCGGTTGGCCGGCGCCACGCGCTGCCAGTCGAACAGGAAACGCATGAAATCGGCGCGCTCCACCGGCTCTATCTCGCGACGCAGACGCCCCACCGTATAGCGGTGGATGCGCGCCAGCAGGTGGCGCTCGCACCACTCTTCTTCCAGACCGTCTGGCGAAAAACGCCCGCGCAGCACATAGCCCTCGCGCTCCAGGGCGAGCAGGGCGAGGTTGATCGCCGACTCATCCTGGCGCAGGTCGGCGGCGATCCGTGGCAAGGGCAGGGGGCCGAAGCCGCTCAGGCGGGCGCGGATCAGCTCGACCCGGGCCGCCTCGGCCGTCCAGGGCGCGTCGAAGCCGTCCGGCGCCCGAATGGCCGGCTTGCACGAAGCGTCTGGATGCAGCGCCTGCCACTGGCCGAGGCGTTCGGCCGCCAGCCACAACGCCGGCGCGCCATCGAGCTGCAGGCAGGTGGCGCGCTTGCCCTTGGCCAGCTGCGCCAGCCAGGCCGGCCAGCCGGGATTGTCCTGCGCCTCGGCCTGGCTGATGGCGCCGAGGCTCATTAGCGCCTCGTGCATCTCGTCGGCATCGCGCACCTCGGGCCAGGCCTCCTGGCGCACCGCTTCGATGGCCTCGGCATCCAGGGCGCCGAGGTCGTCGCTGGATGTCGGCTCGGACCAGCGCCGGTTCTGCACCGCCTGGGTGCGGCGTTCCTCCAGTGGCGCGTCGTCGAGGAAGGCGTAGGGCCGGGCGTTGAGGATTTCCGCGGCCAGTGGCGAGGGCGCCGGCAGGTCGCGGGCGAGCAGCTCGATGTCGCCGGCCTCCATGCGCCGCAGCAGGGCCAGCCAGGCCTCGCAGTCCATGGCCTGGTGCAGGCAGTCGTCGAGGGTCTGCGCCACCAGTGGGTGGTCGGGGATCTCGCGTTCGCCGACGATATTTTCCAGGCAGGCCACCTGGTCGGGGAACACCGTGGCCAGCAGGTCTTCGCTGCGCATGCGCTGCAACTGCGGCGCCACCTTGCGCCCGCCGGCGAAGCGCGGCAGGGCCAGGGCGACACCGGCGTTCCAGCGCCAGCGCACGGCGAACAGCGGCGCATCCAGCACGGCCTGGATCAGCAGCTGCTCGGCGCTGTTGGAATGCAGATAGCGCCACACCTCGTCGAGCGGGAAGCTGTGGCTGGTCGACAGCGAGAGGATCAGCGCGTCCTCGGTGGCGGCGGCCTGCAGCTCGAAGTTGAAACTGCGGCAGAAGCGCTTGCGCAGGGCCAGGCCCCAGGCGCGGTTGAGGCGGCTGCCGAAGGGCGCATGGATGATCAGCTGCATGCCGCCGGATTCGTCGAAGAAGCGCTCCATCACCAGCCGCCGCTGGGTCGGCAGGCCGCCGAGGGCAGCGCGGGCACGGGCCAGGTAGTCGACGATCTGCAGCGCCGCCGGCTCGCTGAGGCCGATGGTCACTACCAGCCACTCGACCGCTGTATCGATCTGCTGCCCCATCCCATTTACGGGAGACGACTGTATGGATGCCGATGGCGAGGGGCTGGGGAGGAGGGCAGAACACCTATCAGCGGAGTCCGCCTCGGTGGAAAACGCTTCGCGGTTTTCCACCCTACTCAACAGCTGTTCGATCTGCTCGCGCAGCCGCGCCACCGCAACCGACAGCTCGTCGCTGCGGCCCGGCGCCTCACCGAGCCAGAAGGGGATGGTCGGCGACTGGCCACGGGCATCCTCGACCCGCACCTTGCCCGGCTCGATGCGCAGGATGCGGTAGGACTGATTGCCCAGCTGGAAGATGTCGCCGGCCATGCTCTCGATGGCGAAGTCCTCGTTGAGGGTGCCGATCGGCAGGCCCTGGGGTTCCAGCAGCACGCTGTAGTCGCCGCTGTCGGGAATGGTGCCGCCGCTGGTCAGCGCGGTCAGCCGGGCGCCGCGGCGGCCGCGCAGGCGATGGTTGACCGCATCGCGGTGCAGGTAGGCGGCGCGCACCCCGCGGCGGCCGCTGTAGCCCTCGGCGAGCATCTTCAGCAGGGCGTCGAAGGTCGCGCGCGGCAGGCCGATGTAGGGCGCGGCGCGGGTCAGCAAGCGGTAGAGGTCGTCCTCGCGCCACTCGCGGCAGGCCACCTCGGCGACTATCTGCTGGGCCAGCACGTCCAGCGGCGCCCGCGGGATCACCAGGGCGTCCAGCTCGCCGCGGCGCACGCAGTCGAGCAGGGCGGCGCACTCGATCAGCTCGTCGCGCGACTGCGGGAACAGCCGGCCCTTGGGCGTACCGCCGACGCTGTGGCCGGAACGGCCGACCCGCTGCAGCAAGGCGGCGATGCTGCGCGGCGAACCGAGCTGGCAGACCAGCTCGACCTCGCCGATGTCGATGCCCAGTTCCAGCGAGGCAGTGGCCACCAGCACCCGCAGCTCGCCGCGCTTGAGGCGCTGCTCGGCGTCCAGGCGCAGCTCCTTGGCCAGGCTGCCGTGGTGGGCGGCGACCGCGGCGCTGCCCAGGCGCTCGGCCAGGTGGCGGCAGGCGCGCTCGGCCAGGCGCCGGGTGTTGACGAACACCAGGGTGGTGCGGTGCTGCCGGGCCAGTTCGGCCAGGCGGTCGTAGACCTTGTCCCAGACCTCGTTGCTCATCACCGCTTCCAGCTGTACCGGCGGGACTTCGATGGCCAGGTCGCGGCTGCGGGTGTAGCCGATGTTGACGATATGGCAGGTGTCCGCCGACGTTTGCGCTGCTTCGGTGTCCGGCAACGCCCCCTGGCTGCCGAGCAGAAAGCGCGCCACCGCCTCCAGCGGTTTCTGTGTGGCGGACAGGCCGATGCGCACCAGCGGTGCCTGGCACAACGCCTCCAGGCGCTCGATGCTGAGCATCAGGTGGCTGCCGCGTTTGCTGCCGGCGATGGCGTGGATCTCGTCGACGATCAGGCTGCGGCAGCCGCTGAGCATTTCCCGTCCGGATTCTGAGCCGAGCAGCACGTAGAGCGATTCCGGGGTGGTCACCAGGATATGCGGCGGCCGCTTGCGCATCGCCAGGCGCTCGCCCGGGGTGGTGTCGCCGGTGCGTACCGCGCTGCGGATCTGCACATCGGCCAGACCCTGGCGCTGCAGTTCGGCGCGGATGCCGGCCAGCGGCTCCTCGAGGTTGAGGCGGATGTCGTTGGACAGCGCCTTGAGCGGCGAGACGTAGACCACGCTGCAGCGCTCCTCCAGCTCGCCGCCGGCGGCCAGGCCTTCGCGCACCAGCGCATCGATGGCGGCGAGGAAGGCGGTCAGGGTCTTGCCCGAGCCGGTGGGCGCGGCCACCAGGGTCGAGCGGCCGGCGCCGATCGCCGGCCAGGCCGCGACCTGCGCCGGCGTCGGCGCACCGAAGCGCTGGTGGAACCAGGCGGCGACCGCGGGATGAAAGGCCGCCAGCGCAGTGTCGGCCGAACCTGAATTGGCAGGGGTAGGGTTCATGCCGTCCATCATGCTAGCGTGGCGATTTCGCCTCAAGGGCCGCCCATCGTCGGCCGGTGCATGCGGTACCGGCTTCACCCCGCGCCCGTTTTCATTCACTCTGTGTTTCTTTTTCCCAGCAAGGCCCTCCCGTGCAACCGGTGATATCCATCCAGCAACTGAGCAAGACCTACGCCTCCGGCCATCCGGCGCTGCACAGCATCGACCTGGATATCCGCAAGGGCGAGATCTTCGCCCTGCTCGGCCCCAACGGCGCCGGCAAGACCACCCTGATCAGCATCATCTGCGGCATCGTCAACCCGGGCAGCGGCAAGGTGCTGGTCGACGGCCACGACATCATCAAGGACTACCGCGCGGCGCGGGCGCAGATCGGCCTGGTGCCCCAGGAACTGGTCAGTGACGTGTTCGAAACCGTCTGGGCCACGGTCAAGTTCAGCCGCGGGCTGTTCGGCAAGAAGGCCGATCCCGCCTACCTGGAACAGCTGCTGCGCGACCTGTCGCTGTGGGACAAGCGCGACGCCAAGATCATGGAACTGTCCGGAGGCATGAAGCGCCGGGTGATGATCGCCAAGGCGCTGTCCCACGAGCCGCAGATCCTGTTTCTCGACGAGCCCACCGCCGGGGTCGACGTCGAGCTGCGCCGCGACATGTGGAACATGGTCCGCGGCCTGCGCGCACGCGGGGTGACCATCATCCTCACCACCCACTACATCGAGGAGGCCGAGGAAATGGCCGACCGCATCGGCGTGATCAGCCAGGGCCGGATCATTCTGGTCGAGGACAAGCAGGTGCTGATGCACAAGCTCGGCAAGAAGCAGCTGACCCTGCAGCTGCAGCAGCCGCTGGCCAGTCTGCCGGCAGAGCTGGATGGCCACCGCCTGGAATTGGCGGACGAGGGCCATGCCCTGGTGTTCACCTTCGACGCCCAGCGCGAACACACCGGCATCGCCGAGCTGCTCAAGGACCTGGCCCAGCACGGCATCGACTTCAAGGACCTGCAATCCAGCCAGAGCTCGCTGGAGGAAATCTTCGTCAACCTGGTGCGGGAGGCCCGCGCATGAATTTCTACGCGATCCGCGCCATCTACCTGTTCGAACTGGCGCGCACCTGGCGCACCCTGTTGCAGAGCATCGCCACCCCGGTGATCAGCACCTCGCTGTACTTCGTGGTGTTCGGCTCGGCCATCGGCGCGAGCATGACCCAGATCCAGGGCGTCAGCTACGGCGCCTTCATCGTGCCGGGGCTGATCATGCTGGCGCTGCTCACCGAGAGCATCTCCAACGCCTCGTTCGGCATCTACATGCCCAAGTATTCCGGCAGCATCTACGAGCTGCTCTCGGCGCCGGTGTCCTACCTGGAGATCCTCATCGGCTACGTCGGTGCGGCGGCAACCAAGTCGATCGTGCTGGGCCTGGTGATCCTGGTCACCGCGCGGCTGTTCGTCGACTACCAGATCCTCCATCCGTTCTGGATGCTGGCCCTGCTGGTGCTCACCGCGCTGACCTTCAGCCTGTTCGGCTTCATCATCGGTGTCTGGGCCGACGGTTGGGAGAAGTTGCAGATAGTCCCGGCGCTGATCGTCACCCCGCTGACCTTCCTCGGCGGCAGCTTCTACTCGATCAGCATGCTGCCGCCGGCATGGCAGACGGTGACCCTGTTCAACCCGGTGGTGTACCTGATCAGCGCCTTCCGCTGGAGCTTCTACGGCGTCTCCGATGTCGACGTGGCGCTCAGCCTGGGCATGATCTTCGCTTTCCTGCTGCTGTGCGTGCTCATCGTCGGCTGGATCTTCAAGACCGGTTATCGACTGAAGAGCTGAACGACCGCCAGGCATCGCGCCGGGGGCGGTCCGCCCACAAAGCAGCCGCGTAGCGCAACGTGAGTCGCGGCAGGTGGGCGTTTTTTCACAGCCTCTCAGCGATGCTCCATGCCGCCCGGCGCAGCACAGCCTGCAGGAGGCCCGACCCGGAGCGAAAGCGGACATACAAATGAGTGGTGAATATGTGGAAGTACGGCAGTCAAGCAGTCGCAGTACGAGTGCCCAGAGACGATGTCTTCGATACCCAACTGATCATCAGCCCTGAACCAGGAGCAGATAGCGGTCAGCACGTTGAAGAGTCGGTGTGCGAGCGGCTTTGGGGTCAGCCAAATGGCTAAGCATGACGGGCTGGACCAATCAAATGGAGTGCCCAGAAACAAGAAAACCGGCTCAAGGGCCGGTTTTCAGGGGCTTCCGCTGCATGCCTGGGCATGTCGGAATATAAGACTGGAGCGGGCGAAGGGAATCGAACCCTCGTTATCAGCTTGGGAAGCTGGAGTAATGCCATTATACGACGCCCGCTTGGGGGAGCCTTTATACCGGAAGTCGCGACTGAAATGAAGTCCGCGCCGAGTGCTTTTTCCTGCAACTCGGTGCGGATGGGGCCGGCTGTGGTTCATACGGACAGCGCATGCTGCATGTCTACCTGCGCGCGGTAGCCGGTTTGGCGCTGCGGTTGGCTTTGCAGGAAGCCCAGCAGCACTTCGCTGCTTTGCTGCCACGCGGCTTTGTGTTCCATGTCGAGGAAGTGCCCGGCATTGTCGATGACGGCGAACTTGCAGTCGCCGAGGTGTTCGGCGAACACGCGCACGTCTTCGGCCGAGGTGTATTCGTCGTGCTCGCCATTGACGAACAGCACTGGAATGTCGATGCCGGCCAGGCATTCCATCTCGCAATGGGTTTCCAGGTGCACGACCTGGTCGATATGGGCGTGCATCTGGCGGTATTCGTGTTCGTCCAGGCTGCTGATGTGACGATGGTTGAAGCGCTTGAACAGCGACGGCAGGTGCTTGCCGATGGTGTTGTTGACCAGGTGGCCGAGGCCTACGCCATCCACGGCCTGCAGAGTGGTCATGCCTTTTTCCAGGTAGTCGCGCATCGGCGCATTGATCAGCGGCGAGAACGAGGCGATCACCGCTTTTTCGATGCGCGGCGGACGCTGCGCCAGGGCCAGCATGGCGGCGACGCCACCCCAGGAGAACGACTGCAGGTAGTCGGCTTTGAAGTGCTCGATCAACTCCAGCAGGATGCGCGCTTCATCTTCCTTGGTCAGCGGCTGGTTGTGGCAGTTGTGCGGCTTCGATTGGCCGGAGTAGGGCTGATCGTAGAGCACCACGTTGAATTGGGTATTCAGGTATTTGACCGTCTGTGCGAATGCGGCAGTGGTCGACAGTGACCCGTTGACCAGGATGATGGTCTTGCGGGCGCTGGGGCTGGAGTAAAACTCGGTGTGAACCTTGTAAGTTCCGTGAATATCGATGACAGCGATGGTTGGCTGCATGTTGTTTCTCCAGGCGCAAGTTGAGCGTGGCAAGCGGCGGGGCGGGGCCGATTACCGGGCAAGTAGGACAGATAGCAAAGCGCCTGGACATGACAAGCGAATGTCAGGCTGGAGGTTTTTATAAGAATTATTTTTCAATCGGTCAGGGCTGAAATAGAGCATTCGCACCAGCCTTTTCACGGGGCTGGAGCGATGTCGTGTTACCAGGCAGGAACCCTTTCGCGCAGAGCGCAAGTAACCAAAAGAACGCTTAGATGGCTTTCCGTGACTGGCTGGTCACATCAAGACCTTATGGGTGGATTTAAGCAGTGGCCTCTGATGCTGGCAAGGCTTTATTTGGTTAGTGCACTACCGTTTATCGGTTAGCGTGCTAAGGGTGTGACTCATCGCTAAATCGGCGTCAGTCAGGGCAGAAGCTGGCGATTTCTTCGGCCGTCAGGGCGCGGTACTGACTGGGGCAAAGTCGTTCATCGAGCTGGATCGCGCCCATGCTGAGACGGTGCAAACCGACGACCTTGTTCTGGAAGTGGCCGAACATGCGCTTGACCTGATGGTAGCGGCCCTCGTAGAGGGTCAGGCGGGCCTGGCGCGGGGCGAGGATCTGCAGTTCGGCGGGGCGGGTCAGCAGATCCTCGAAGCGAAAGTACAGACCGCGGGCGAAGACCTCGATGCAGGACGGGTCGATCGGGTCTTCGGTATCGACCAGATAGACCTTGGCTTGTTTGCCAGTCGGTGCGGTCACCCGGCGCGACCACTGGCCGTCATTGGTGATCAGCAGCAGACCACTGGTGTTGAGGTCGAGGCGCCCGGCCAGATGCAGCTCCTGCTTGTCCGGCTCGTCGAGCAGGTCGAGCACGGTGCGGTGCTCGGGATGTTCGGTGGCGCTGACCACGCCAATCGGTTTGTGCAGCATGAAGTAGCGTGCGGCCTTGCCGGCCTGCAGCACCTCAGCATCCAGCTCGACGCGACTGAAGACCCGCACGTCGTCGCGGCTGTCGCGACTGACCTGGCCATCCACGCGCACCCGGCCACTGGCGAGCAGCAGGCGCACGTCCTGGCGGTTGAAGCGCGGCAGGTTGCTGAGGAAACGGTCAAGGCGCATGGCTAGTCGGCGCTTGGCGGCGTTGTGCTCGGTGCCAAGCCCCGGGCGCAGCGCGGGCACAGGCAGGCGCTGTTGCGCTGCTCGGGCGGCAGGCTGTCGAGCACCTCGGAGTCGATACCTGCGCTGAAACACCAGCAGTCGGTCACGGGCGTCGCGGACTCGGCCTGGGCGCACTGGTTGCGCTGCCCACAGCGCGGGCAATGACTGGGATTCATGCGCTGGCTTCGCAGGTGCGGTTGCGCCCGGACTGTTTGGCGCGGTAGAGGGCGCGGTCGGCACGGGCGAGCAGCTCGCTCAGCGAGTCGTCCGGGTTCAGTTCGGCCAGGCCAATGCTGGTGGTGATGTGCAGACCGGCACCTTTGTAGCTGAAGCCGCCTTGCTCGGTCTGCTGGCGGACTTTTTCGGCGAGCAGGCGCGCCTGCTCGGGCGAGGTGTCCTTGAGCAGGAGAATGAATTCTTCACCGCCCCAGCGGCAGATGATGTCGGACTGGCGCAGGTTGTCGCGCAGCTTGTTGGCGAAGCCGCGCAGCACTTCGTCACCGGCCAGATGGCCGTGGCTGTCGTTGAGGTCCTTGAAATTGTCGAGGTCGAGCAGCAGGGCGCAGAGTGGACTGGGATTGCGCCGCGCTTCCTGGATCGCCTGGTTGGCCAGCAGGTCGAAGCCACGCCGATTGAGCAACTCGGTGAGTTGGTCGGTGGTGGCCAGGGCGGCGATACGCGCCTGGTAACGACGCAGGGCGATGTTGACCAGGGTCAGGACGATGGCGGTGACCACCAGGCAGATCAGCAGGTTGAGGTATAGCGATTGGCGAATACCGGCCAGTGCCCCGGTTTCGTGCTTGTCGACGAACAGGTACCAATCCAGCTCGGGAATGAAACGCACATTGAGAAAGTGGCCGCGGCCCTGTTCCTGATACTCGAAGTCGCCGGTTTGCGGCTGTGGCAGTTTTGCCTGGAGTTCTTCCAGCCCCGCGACTTCACTGAGCGCCTGGCCGACCTTGGCGCCCATTGGTCCGCCAGTAGCGCCGGTAAGCACGATGCGACCGTCGGTGTCGACGAAGTACACGCTGCGGTCATAGCGCGCCTGATAGTCATCGATCAGCTTGACCACCGCGTCTACGGTCAGGCCGACGCCGGTGGCGCCGATAAAGCGCTTGTCGTAGTCGAACACCTTGTAATTGATGAATACGGTCAGGCGATCCTGGTTGGCCATGTCGACATCGACATTGATTTCGTAGGGTTCCTGCATGTCGCGCACGCGGAAGTACCAACTATCGCGCGGCTCTTGGGCGACGACACTCTTGAGTACGCCCTTGGCCTGGTAGTAGGTATGGGTCTTGTCGGAGACGAAGAAGCTGGTCACGGCGCCATAGTGCTCCTGCACCTCGCGCAGGTAGCGGGTCATCTGGGCGACGTCCTGCTCGCCGCTCATCACCCAGTCGCGGACGAAGGTATCGCGAGCCATCATCGAAGAGATCAGCACCGGTGTGACCAGGTCCTTCTGGATCTCCGAGTAGACGTTGTCCGAGGTCAGCGGCAGTTCGGTGTTGACGATGTTGTCGCGGATCGAGTCGAGCGCCGCGTAGTAGCTGGCCAGCGAGGTGGCGAGGAAGCCGCAGCCGAGCAATACCAGCAGCAGGAGGACCAGAGGACGTTGACTGGTGGTCGAGTGGATGGACGGCATGCACGGTTCTGCTCGCGAAATAATGGCGCCATGCTAGCGTGCAATTGACATGGCGTCACCGGCTGGCAACGTTAGACGATAGTGGCTGGGTATCCCGGCAGTTGCGCTTATGCCTGAGGGGGATGTGCAGGAGCCGGTGTGCAGGGTTTCGGCCTTCACTCCCTGCCAAGGCCGCTGGATCGCCAGCGAGGACTAGGCCTCGCCCCGGCGCCTGCACGGGTTACTGCCTGCTCTGCATATAGGCACGCCAGCCGCCGAAGTGACTGATGTCCTCGGCGCCTTCTAGACCGTAGGGTTCGCAGATGAAGCCGCTCTCCCAGCGACCATCGGCCAGCTGCACCTTGCCCAGGCCCAGCGGCGCCGGGATACCGGTGAGGAAGGAGCCCAGCTCGCTGCTCGGCAGCTCCCAGACTTCCACCGCGATGGCGACGCCGTCCTCGGCGACCCGAACCATACCGGGCCTAAAGGGCGGGCCGCCGGCCAGGGCATGCAGTCGATAGTCGGCCGAGCTCTGGGTGGCCTGGATCAGCTTGGCGCCGCGCTGCTTGAGTTGCCAGTTCAGCGGCAAGCCATCCAGGTGCGCACCGCAGACCACCAGGCGTGCGCGGTCGTTGCGCGCGGCGCTGCTCGGCGCACTCGGCTCCAGGGGATGGCCGCCGGCCAACGGCAGGCCATGCTGGCGCTGCAGGCCATCGGCCAGACTGAGCAGGTACTGGTCGGTAAAGGCGCGGCCGAACAGGGTCACGCCCCAGGGCAGGCCGTTTTGCATAAAGCCCGCCGGCACCGCGACGGCGGCGTAGTCGAGCATGTTCATGAAGTTGGTGTAGTAGCCCAGGTCGGCATTGCGCTTGACCGGCTCGGCGTGCAGCTCGGCGAGGGTCACCGGGCGCGGGTAGGCCGGGGTCAGCACGCAGTCGAGATCACTCATGATGCGGTCGCACAGGGCTTTCAGCGCCTGCAATCGGTACTGGGCGCGGAACAGCTGGACGGCGCTGGTGCCCGGGGCTTGCTCGAGTACCGCCTTGATCACCGGCAGTACCGCGTCGGGCTGGGCTTCGATCAGCTCGCCGGCGACGCTGTAGCGTTCCGCCACCCAGGGCCCTTCGTAGAGCAACCGCGCGGCTTCGAGGAAGGGTGCGAAGTCGATCTCCACCGCCTCGCCGCCGAGGGCTTGCAAGTGTTCGACGGTGGCAGCAAACAGCGCCGGGCTCTCGGCGCAACCGAGGAATTCCAGCTGTTTGGGCACGCCGAAACGAAAGCCCGGTCGCACTGTGCCGAAGGCGCCGCCATCGTTCCACTGCGGGTTGGCCCGGCTGTATTCATCGTGCGGGTCGAGTTTGGCGGTCAGGGCCAGCAACTGGCTGGCCTCGCGGGCCGTGGCGGTGAAGAAGGTCACGCAGTCCAGGGTGCGGCAGGCCGGCACCACCCCGGCGGTGGAAATCAGTCCCTTGCTGGCTTTCAGGCCGATCAGGTTGTTCAGCGCCGCCGGCACCCGGCCGGAGCCTGCGGTATCGGTGCCCAGGGCGAAGCTGGCCAGGCCGAGGGCCACGGCCAGCGATGAACCGGCGCTGGAGCCGCCGGACGGATAGTCCGGGTGCACGCTGTTGCGGCATTCGCCGTAGGGCGAGCGGGTACCGTTGAGGCCGGTGGCGAACTGGTCGAGGTTGGTCTTGCCCAGCGGCACGGCGCCGAGGGCGATCAGTTGCTCGACGATGGTCGCGCTCTGCTCCGGCGTGTAGGCAAAGGCCGGGCAGGCGGCGGTGGTGGGGATGCCGGCCAGGTCGATGTTGTCCTTGATGGCGAAGGGCACGCCGTACAGTGGCAGATCCTTCGCCGACTTGCCGTCCAGCGCGGCGAGATAGGGTTCCAGCTCCGCTTCGGTCAGTAGATGGATCAACAGATTGAACTCGGGATTAAGTGCCGCGGCCTGCTCGCGCAGGGCTGTTATCAGCTGGCGCGGGGTGGTGCTGCCGGCCAGGTAGGCGGCTTTTAGTGCGTCGAGGCGGAGATCGAATTCGTGTTGCATAGGTAGCGTCCTCTGTAGGGTGGATGGCGCTTTATCCATCCACCGTCGATGCCGTGGCATCGCAATTGGGGTGGCCGCTTGGTGGATCGGTGAAGCGTGATCCACCCTACGGTTTTATGCTTCTTGCAAAACCACCACGCGCTGGCCGGCGCGTACCGGTGAGCCGGGTTGCACACGTACCTCGCTGACCAGGCCATCACGCGGGGCGAGCAGGGGGATTTCCATCTTCATCGACTCGAGGATCACCAGCACATCGCCGGCCTTGACCCGGTCGCCTACGGCCACCTGCACCTGCCAGAGGTTGCCGGCGATATGGCTTTCGATGCCGTGCTGGCCGTTGCCCAGTGGTGCGTCCTCGCCCAGGTCGGGGGCGACTTCCTCGCTGTCGAAATGCGCCTGGCCGGACTCGATCCAGCGTTGGCGCTCGGCGTCGAAGGCGCCGCGTTGCTGGGCGCGGAAGGCGGCGATGTCCTCGGCTTGCTCGACGAGGAAATCCTGGTAGTCGGCCAGGTGCAGTTCGCTGTGCTCGATGCGCAAGTTGTAGCGGCCCAGGGGGAAATCGCGGCGGATTTGTAGCAACTCGTCGGCACTCACCGGGTAGAAACGGATCTGGTCGAAGAAGCGCAGCAGCCAGGGCTTGCCGTCGAAGGCCGCCACTTCGCGGTAGCGGTTCCACATCTGCAGGGTACGGCCGACGAACTGATAGCCGCCGGGGCCTTCCATGCCATACACGCACATATAGGCGCCGCCGATACCCACCGAGTTTTCCGCGGTCCAGGTGCGCGCCGGGTTGTACTTGGTGGTGACCAGACGATGGCGTGGGTCCAGTGGCGTGGCCACCGGCGCACCGAGGTAGACGTCACCCAGGCCCATGACCAGGTAGCTGGCCTCGAACACCGTGCGGTAGACCTCGTCGAGGTTGGGCAGGTCGTTGATCCGGCGGATGAACTCCAGGTTGCTCGGGCACCAGGGCGCGTCCTTGCGCACTGTGGTCATGTACTTCTCTATCGCGAGCTGGCAGGCCGGGTCATCCCAGGACAGCGGCAGGTGGACGATGCGCGACGGCACCTTGAGGTCCTGGGCGGCGCACACCGCGTCCCATTCGCCGGCGACGATGTCGAGCAGGTCGTTGAGGGCCAGGGTTTCCGGCTGGTAGTGCACCTGCAGCGAGCGGATGCCCGGCGTCAGGTCGATCACGCCATCGAGTTGCTTGGCCTCCAGGGCCTGCATCAGCGCGTGGCCGCGAAAGCGCAGCACCAGGTCCAGCTCAGGCGCGCCTATCTCCAGCAGCAGGTGGGTGTCGCCGGACAGGCGCGCGACCAGGCGTTTATCGGCTTCGCCGATATCGAGGACGATGGGCGAGGTCAGCGCTGTTGAGGATGTTGTGGAAGGGGCTTTAGCCGCGATAGGAACGACAGCATTTTCGCGGCTAAAGCCCCTCCCACGCAGGTCAGCGCACTCAAGGTTCTTGGCTTTGGCCAGTAGCCGTGCAGCCTCAATGCTAACCGGTGCAAAGCGGACTTTATCGCCGGCCTTGAGCTGCCCCAGCTGCCACAGATCGGCCTCGATGATCGTCACCGGGCAGACGAAGCCGCCCAGGCTCGGGCCGTCGGGGCCGAGGATCACCGGCATGTCGCCGGTGAAGTCCACCGCACCGATGGCGTAGGGGTTGTCGTGGATATTGGAGGGGTGCAGGCCGGCTTCGCCGCCGCTGTCGCGTACCCACTCGGGTTTCGGACCGATCAGGCGCACGCCGGTACGGCTGGAGTTGAAGTGCACTTCCCAGGCGGTGGCGAAGAAGGTGTCGATATAAGCTGGGGTGAAATACTCAGGCGCGCCATGGGGGCCGTAGATCACGCGGATTTCGCGCACGGCCGGCAGCGCGGCGCATAGCTCGGCGGGCAGTTGCGCGCCGGCAGCGTTATCGGCGAGCGGTAATAGGTGCAGCACATCGCCGGCACGCAGGGCGCGGCCGCCGTGGCCGCCGAACTGGCCGAGGGTAAATGTGCTTTTGCTGCCCAGATAATCCGGCACCTGCAGGCCGCCGCGCAGGCACAGATAGCTGCGTGCGCCGCTGCCTGCGATGGTGCCCAGGCTGAGGGTGCTGCCGGCCTCGATCAGCAGGGCGGTGTTCAGCGGTTGTTCAACCCCGTCGACGCTAAGCGGAATTGCTGCGCCGGTCACCGCCACCACCGCGTCGGTGTTGAAGCGCAGGCTCGGGCCGCTCATGGTGATTTCCAGGGCGGCGGCGCCTTCGGCATTGCCCAGCAGGCGGTTGCCCAGGCGCAGGGCGCGGTCGTCCATCGGCCCGGACGGTGGCACGCCGACCGCCCAGTAGCCGAGGCGACCGGGGAAGTCCTGCACGCTGGTCTGGGTGCCGGCGCTGAGCACCTCGAAGGTCGTGGCTTGGTAGCTCAAGCCTTCCAGGCAGCGGGTCCAGGGCTCGCCGCTGGCGAAGGGCGCATCGACCAGAATTTGCCGCAGGTAATCGCGGTTGCTTTCCACGCCATAAAGGACGGTATCGGCCAGGGCCTGATCCAGCGCGGCGCTGGCGGCGTCGCGGGTCGCGGCCCAGGCGATGACCTTGGCGATCATCGGGTCGAAGTAGGGCGGGATCTCGCAACCGGCCTCGACCCAGGTGTCGATACGCAGATTTTTGCCATCGGTCACCGGGAAATCCACGGCGGTAAGCAGACCGGGGCTGGGCTGGAAGTTGCGGCCCGGATCTTCGGCGTACAACCGAGCTTGGATCGCATGGCCGCTGGGTTTCAGGTTCTTGGCCAATTCGGCCAAAGGCGGTAGGTCACCGGCCGCCAGTTCGATCATCCAGCGCACCAGGTCGACACCCCATACCTGTTCGGTGACGCCGTGTTCGACCTGCAAACGAGTGTTCACTTCGAGAAAGTAGAAGTGCGCCGCCTCGCTGTCGTAGACGAACTCGACGGTGCCGGCGCTGCGGTAATCCACCGCCTTGGCCAGCTTGATCGCCGCCGCGCACAGCTCTTCGGCCATGCCGGCAGGCAGGTTGGGAGCCGGGGTTTCTTCCAGCACCTTCTGGTTGCGCCGCTGCACCGAGCAGTCGCGCACACCCAGGGCGATAACCTCACCCTTGCCGTCGCCGAATACCTGCACTTCCAGATGGCGAGCGCGCTGGATGTATTTCTCGATAAATACGCCGCTGTCGCTGAAGTTGTTCTGCCCCAGGCGCTTGACCGCTTCGAAGGCCTCGATCAGTTCCTCGGCGCTATGGCATACGCGCATGCCGATGCCGCCTCCGCCAGCGGTGCTCTTGAGCATCACCGGGTAACCGACTTGCTCGCCAGCGATCAAGGCAGCGTCGAGGTTTTCCAGCAGCTCGGTGCCTTCGAGCATCGGCACGCCATGCTGTTTGGCCAAGGCGCGGGCGGTGTGCTTGAGGCCGAAGACCCGCAGTTGCTCCGGTGTCGGACCGACAAAGGCGATGCCCGCGGCTTCGCAGGTTTCGGCGAAGGCGGCGTTCTCGGAAAGGAAGCCATAGCCAGGGTGGATGGCTTGGGCACCGGATTGTTTGGCCACGGCGAGAATCTTCTCGACCTGCAGGTAGGTGCCCGCGGCCGGGCCTTCGCCCAGGCTGTGCGCCTCGTCCGCCTGCTGGATATGCAGGCTGGCGGCGTCGGCTTCGGAGTAGACGGCCACGCCTGGCACGTCGAGGGCACGCAAGGTGCGCAGGATGCGGCAGGCAATGGCGCCGCGGTTGGCGATCAGCAGTTTGGTGAACATTCGAGGAGTCCCCGAAAATGGCGAGCCGTCCCGCCGGTAGTCGTCTGCACCACGGTCGTCCGTGGTTGAAAATCAGGTGGGGCGGCTATTCGTAGGGTGGGAAACCGCGAAGCGTTTTCCACGGGGTAGCCATCCATTAAAAGCTGGTGGATGTAAAAAGCGACAGCTACGCGCCCCGATCCACCCTACGGGCTGGTCGCTGCCTTCACTCCCACACCAGCACCTCGGCCGGAGTCGGGTTGTAGCCGTTGCAGGGGTTGTTCAGCTGCGGGCAGTTGGAGATCAGCACGATCACGTCCATATGCGCCTTGAGCTCGACGTATTTGCCCGGCGCGGAGATGCCGTCCTCGAAGGTCAGGCCGCCTTCCGGGGTCACCGGCACATTCATGAAGAAGTTGATGTTGGCGCTGACGTCGGCCTTGTTCAGGCGGCCGTCGTGCAGGCTGGCGCGCAGGAAGTTGTCGCGGCAGCTGTGCATGTAGCGCTTGTCCAGGGCGTAGCGGACCGTGTTGCTCTCCTGGGCGCAGGCGCCGCCGAGGGTGTCGTGGCGGCCGCAGGTGTCGGCGACGATGCTCAGCAGCGGGTTGCCCAGGTTGGAATAGAGCACGCTGCCGGTGGTCAGGTAGACGTTGTTCTGTTTGCGCAGGGTGCGCTGCACGTCGTAACGCTCGCGCGGGTTGCTGGCGCTGTAGAACAGGGTGTCGACCGCCTGATTGCCTTCCAGGTCGAGCAGGCGCAGGGTCTGCCCGGCCTTCACTTCGCAGAGGAAGGGCTCGCCGGCAGCGATGGTGGCACGGTACACGGCCGCTTCGGGGTGCTTGTCGCTATGGGTCAGATTCATCTCGGCAACCCTCAGATATACAGACGTTCGGTGTTGTGGAAGCCGCGCGCGTTTTCCTCGCGCGAGGTGCGGCACAGCACGCTGATGCCGTCGCTGTCGACCTTGTGCCAACTGAGCTGCACCGGCTTGGGCGCGTAGTCGGGGTTTGGGTCCATGGGGTGTTGCAGGGCGCTGAGCACCACCAGGCAGTCCATCGGCGCGTACAGCTCGATGTAGTCACCGGCCTTGGAGTTGCCCGGCTGGAACTGCAGGCCGCCGTCGCCGTCCACGGTGACCTTGCTGAACAGGTTGAGGCACATCAGCAGGTCCTGAATGTTCAGGTTCCACTTGCCCATTTCCACCAGCAGGTTGTCCACGCCATTACGGAAGAAGCCGTTGCGCAGCTCCTGGTAGCGGCCCTGTCCGTATTTCTCGGCGACCTCGTCGGCGTTCAGTACACCGCCGAAGCTGTCGTGCCAGCCGCAGGTGTCGGCGGTGATGGCGGCGAGCACCCGGCCCATGTCCGAGTACAGGCAGTGGCCGGCAGTCAGCTTGGCGGTGTGCTGGCACTTGAGGCTGTCTGGCAGGTTCAGCCGTTCGCTTTTCTCGGCTGCGTTGAGCAGCAGCAGGCCGACGTTGGCGCCGCCTTCGAGGTCGCTGAGGCGCAGCAACTGGCCGCGCTTGAGCACGAAGGAAGTGTGGCCGCCGCCGGGGAGCAGCTCTTCATAGAGCGTGGGGCGCAGGGTTAGTGAGGCAGTCATCGGGTGCTCCTTACGCAGCAGGTTGCAGGTTGCCGGTGATGTGCGGCGGCAACGCCTCGACTGCCGCGCGAGTGGCGCGACGGTCGCTGTTCAGTGGAATGTCGTAGGTGATGCGCGCGCCGAAGGCATTCGGCGCGTGCGGATCGACGCGGACCTTGTCGAACACCAGCAGGCGGGTGCCGAGGCTGAAGCCTTCGCTCAGATCATGGGTGACCATGAATACGGTCAGCCGGGTTTCGCGCCAGAGGTCCAGCAGCAGTGCATGCATATCCTTGCGAATACCCGGGTCGAGGGCGCCGAACGGCTCGTCGAGGAGCAACACCCGCGGCTGCATGATCAGCGCCTGGGCAATCGCCAGGCGTTGCTGCATGCCGCCGGACAGCTGCGCCGGGTATTTGTCCAGCGCGTGGCCGAGGCCAACCTTGCTCAGCATCTGCGCGGCCTGTTCGCGGGCCTCGCGTTTGGCCTTGCCGAACAGGCGGCCGAGCAGGGGCGAGCGTGGCAACTCCAGGCCGATGGCGACGTTGTCCAGCACGCTCAGGTGCGGGAACACCGAGTAACGCTGGAACACCACGCCGCGGCTGCTATCCGGTTCGGCTGCGAGTGGTTCGCCGGCCAGCAGGATCTCGCCGCGGCTGGCGCGTTCCTGACCCAGCAGCAGGCGCAGAAAGGTCGACTTGCCGCAGCCGGAGGCTCCTACAAGCGTGCAGAATTCTCCTTCGCTGATGTTCAGGTTCAGGCGTTCCAATACCACCTGATCGCCGTACTCCTGCCAGACGTTGTTGACTTGAATGAAGGCGCTGCTTGTTTTATCGCTCATGCCTTGGCTCCTTCGTACCAGGGGAAGACCAGGCGGGTGAGCTGGCGCAGGCTCAGGTCCATCAGCCAGGCGAGCAGGGTGATCCAGGCCACGTAGGGCAGGATCACGTCCATCGCCATATAGCGGCGCACCAGGAAGATCCGGTAACCCAGCCCATCGGTGCTGGCGATGGCTTCGGCGGCGATCAGGAACAGCCAGGCCGAGCCGAGCACCAGGCGCAGGGCGATCAGCAGGCGCGGCATGATATGCGGCAGGACCACCCGCAGGATCAGGGTCCAGGTGCTGGCCCCCAGGGTCTGCGCCTTGATCAGCAATTCCGGCGGAATCTCCCGGGCGCGCTGTTCCAGGTCGCGGGCCAGCACCGGGGTGATGCCGATGACGATCAGCATCACCTTGGACAGTTCGCCGAGGCCGAAGCTGATAAACAGGATCGGCAGAATCGCCAGGGGTGGGACCATCGACAGCACCGTGAGCAGCGGCGACAGCGGCGCACTGAACAGCGGCAGGCTGCCGGCGGCGATGCCCAGGCACAATCCGACCACGGCAGCGATGCCCAGGCCCATGCCGAGGCGTTTCAGGCTGGCGCCGGTGTCCTGCCAGAACAGATACTTGCCGCTGCGCTTGTCCTCGGTGAAGGCCAGACGATCGACCGCCGCGACCATCTGCGTGGCGCTGGGCAGCAGCTTGTCGTTGGGGTTGTCCGCCAGACGCTGGGCCGAACTCATGAAGTAGGCGAACAGCAGCAGGGCGAAGGGCAGCAGGACCAGCATGAAACGACCGCTGCGCTCGGGGTGACGGTTGATCAGGCGCATTGCTTACCTCATTGCTGACGTAGGGTGCGCCGTGCGCACCATGAACAGTGTTCGGTGCGTGCAACGCACCCTACGGCGTCAGTGCGTAGGGTGGATGACGCTTTTTTCATCCACCATGAGGCCGCGTGGTGGATGGGTGAAGCGTCATCCACCCTACGAGGGGCCGTTTACGCGAAGGCGTCCGGTTACAGTTTTCCGTCGGCGGCCATCTGCATGAACGAAGGGTCGAAGCGCAGTTTGAGGTTGGCCTTGTCGCCGGTCACCACTTCGCGGGCGAAGCTCATGCCGATGGCGTCGGCACTTTGCGCGCCCTCGCCGAGCAGGCCGTGGCTGAAGGAGAAGCTGGCCACCTTGCTCATGGTCGCCGGCAGCTTGGGACTGTTGGCGAACGCCACGGCATCCTTGGCCGAATAGAACATCTTGGTCACCGCCAGTTGCGCTTCGTAACCGGCCAGGTCGGTGCCGGAGGCCTTGGCCATGTGTTCGCGGGCCGCTTTGCCGGCAGCCGTGTCGGCGCTCATGGTCGCCATGATTTCGTACCAGGCGCCGGTCAGGGCTTTGCCGAAGGCCGGGTTGTCTTGCAGGGTGGCGCTGTTGACCACCATCAGGTCGATGATTTCGCCGGGGATCTGGCTGGAGTCGAACACCTTGGTCACGTTTGGCGTGGCTTCGATTTCGGCCAGCAGCGGGTTCCAGGTGACCACGGCCTTGACGTCGGAGGTAGCGAAGGCCGCCACCAGATCGGCATCCGAGGTGTTGACCACGCTCAGGTCCTTCTCGCTGAGGCCGGCTTTTTCCAGGCCGCGAGCCAGCAGGTAGTGGGAGACGGACAGCTCGACCAGGTTGACCGGCTGGCCCTTGAGGTCGCCCAGGGTCTTCTTCTCGCCCTTGAGCACGATGCCGTCGTTGCCGTTGGAGAAGTCGCCGATGATCAGTGCGGTGGAGTCGATGCCGCCGGCTGCCGGGATGGTCAGGGCGTCCATATTGGTCATGCTGCAGCCGTCGAACTGGCCGGCGCTGTACTGGTTGATCGATTCGACGTAATCGTTGATCTGCACCACATCGATGCTGATGTCGTACTTTTTCGCCCACTTGTCGACGATGCCTTCGGCCGCACCGTATTCCCAGGGCATCCAGCCGGCATAGATGGTCCAGCAGACGCTGAAGTCGGATTTCGGCGCGGCGTGGCTATTGAGGCTGATGACGGCGGCAAGGCCGGCGGCGAGAACGGAGCACAGACGGGGCGTACGCATAAGGAACCTCCAGTTCGAGAAAGGGCGGGCAGGAGTGCGCGGCGGTCTCCCCACTACTGGGGCGCGTTCTCCCGGGCTTTTATCCCGCCGTGTAACCTCGAAGGAGGTCGCCAACTCTCGGACCAGTCACTCGCCCATGCCTTTCGCATCGAACGAGCCGGAACCCTAGTCGGCTATTGCAAATTGTGGTGCCGCGATCCCGTAGCACCGAGTGCGCTACGGGGAATTCCTGCACACCTGAGACTAAGCGAACATCGTGCCAGTTCTGCCAGCCGCTCTACCATGCGGGTTGCAGTGGCTGGTTCGGTATTGCCGGCACATGGTGTGCCCCATGAAGGTGCGCGATTGCCGCGGCATGCTGTATTGCGGGGCGCGAACGTCTGGCTGCATGCAGTGTCAAAAGAGGTAATTGCTGCGACGCAGCATCGACCGGAGTGCTTCAGGCCTGCGGTAAATCCAGGGAGTAGTGTGCCAATGCGTGGTTTAACGGTGATGGTCTTAGTGTTGTTGCTTGGCGGTTGTAGCCGTATGCAGGAGGGCTGCTGATGAGAGCCTGCTTGAGCGTGCTCCTCATCGCGATCATGGCCGTCACCTTGCAGGCGTGCAGTCTGCGCTTGCCTGGTATCGGCATCGATATTGGTGACAGTGGCGGCGGTCCGCCACATTGCCCACCGGGACAGGCCAAGAAAGGCCGCTGCTAGTTCGGCACTTTCACCCTTGGGTGGCGGTCAAAAAATATGAGAGTGCATTGAAGGCCAGCAGTCGCTGGCCTTCCTCTTTTCGAACCTGTGGAGGTCGCAATGCCCTATAAACCCATGCTTATTGCGCTGTTGGGGCTGTTTTTAACCGGCTGTGCGGTCTATGGCGACGGTTATGGCCACCGCTATTCGGGTTATGACCGCCATTATTCGGCTGGGCACTATCAGGTGCAGCGCTACCCGGTGTATGTCGCACCGCGGCATTACCGCGACGACCGTCGCCGCGCCATCCCCAGTTATGACACGCGTAGTTATGGCAAACGTCATGACCGGCGTCGTCATGAGGCTCCCCGGCATGACCAGCGTCGTTATCTGCCGGCCACCCAGTCGCGTTACTACAACCAGGACCGTCGATCAGCGCCGCGCCATGACGGGCGCCGTGATCAACGCCGCCACGACTATCGCGCAGAGCAACCGCGCGAGGGGTGGAGTGGCCAGCATTTCAAGCAGCAAGGGCGTACACCGAAGTACCAGCGGCAGGACCAGCGCTCGCGCAGTGACAATCGGCGCGGAGGGGAGCGTCGACACAATTAGGGGCTGTTGCCGGGCCTTGGGGACGTTGTGAACAAACGCCCGCCTCCAGGCGCCCGCGACGGCGCTCGAGATTTTCATAACCGCTGGAAATTGAGCCTGTAGGTGGCCCTGCAATCGTACTCCGGCTCGTCAAGGTGTCGGTCTCTGCCACTGTTGCTTGATCTCCTGCCATTGCTTGTCACTTAGCCATTCATCCGCCAGGGGGAAGAAGATATGCTCCTCGCTGTCCAGGTGGTCGTAGTACTTGCTGATGTAATCCTCGATGAAGGTGGCTATTTCTTTCGGCGTAAGGCTCGAGTGCTCGAGCGCCTTGAGTTGGGCGGCAATCCGGGAAAAGCCCTGATGGTCGCGCTCTATTTCCTGCACGCGCGGATTCGTGGGCGCGCGGGTGGTTAGCAGCAGGCGGCGAATAAGTTCTTCGTTCTGGTGGTGCCGGGTCTCGGCTTCACCATGCAGAGATTCCAGGAGCGCAAAAAGCTGCTGCCGATCGGCAGCGTCGCCAGCATCATTTTCCAGTTTGCCGAGCAGACCTTTCATCTGATCGATGGTGGTGGAAATATTCTGGTGGTAGTGGTGAAGCTCCTCTAGCAAGGGGTGCATAGTCAGTCCTCACAGGCGAATGCCCTGGTGCCGTTTAGTACAGCTTAGGACAGGCGAAAGCCGCTGGCCGAAATCCGATGAGATTGAGGTTGCAGAGTCCGTCACGCCGCTCGGCGGGGGTTGTCGAGCAGCCACTGGGTGTCTCCTGGTTGGGTGTCTGCGGACCAAGCGTCTCCACACTAAAGCCGGCGCAGTAGTAACGTCCCCCACCAAACGACATCCGGCGTTGCGCCGATGATGGTTACGGCGCAACGGGTCTTGCTGGACCGATCGCTATCGGCAGCGTACGCCTACCCTATCTACGAGAGACCGTTTAAGCGCAGCTTGATCGGTGTCGCGACACTAGTAGCGCTGCAGGGCACCATTCTCGATGCGCACGCGGTCGCCGACTCTCAGGTCGCCGATGCTTGGCTGGGTCAGTGTTTGATAGGCGCCGTTTTCCATGCGCACGGTTATCCGGTAGGCGCTCGCCGTCTGGTTACGTTTCTCCAGCTGGTGGCCGATGTAGGCACCGCCTGCCGCTCCGGCGATAGTCGCCGCCGTGTTGCCGCTGCCCGAGCCTACCTGGTGACCTGCCACGCCGCCGATCACCGCTCCTGCCACGGAGCCCAGGCCGATGCCGGTTCCACCGACGCCCTGATAGTCCTGCGGGGCGCTGTCAATCGACTCCACTCGGCCGTAGCCGGAATAGATGCCGCCTGGTGCCGCGCTACCCTGGTACGGGTCCTGCGGGTAGGGCGCAGCGGGCGGGGGCGTGGACATGCACGCGCTGAGTGCAAGGACACCGGCCAATCCGAGCAGGGGGCCGAATCTGTTCATTGTCGTCATAACCAATATCCTCTTGTGCTGCCTTTTACCGGCGGCCTCTTGCTATTGACCACGGCCGAAGAGAAAAGTCCGCCAGGCAGTACTGGATTCAGACTGGGCGCACTGCCACTCGCGGTCGGTGCGCCAGCGCACATGTGAGTGGATCGGATGTTTCTGCCGTTGCCCTGCAAAACCCGCAGCTTTATGCAAGCGCCAGCCCCGGGTGCGGCGCAGACTTCCAGCATCCACTGGGAGTCGTCCGATGAACCTGTCGTTATACCTGTTGACCGTGCTGATCTGGGGCACCACCTGGATCGCCATCAAGCTGCAGATGGGCGAGGTGGCGATTGCCGCCTCGATTGCCTATCGCTTCGCTTTGGCCGCCGTGGTGCTGTTCGCCGTGTTGCTGCTCAGCGGCCGCCTGCAGAAGCTCGACGGGCGTGGCCAGGTGATCTGCCTGATCCAGGGCTTGTGTCTGTTCTGCATCAACTTCCTGTGTTTCTACACTGCCAGTCAGTGGATCCCCAGCGGGCTGATCGCGGTGATTTTCTCCACGGCAACCTTGTGGAATGCGCTGAATGCTCGACTGTTCTTCAAGCAGAAGATCGCCGCCAATGTTCTGGCCGGCGGGGCCCTGGGCCTGGCGGGTCTCGGTCTGCTGTTCTGGCCCGAGCTGGCCGGGCATGCGGCCAGTCGGGAAACCCTGCTGGGCGTTGGTTTGTCGCTGCTCGGCACCCTGTGCTTTTCCGCCGGCAACCTGCTTTCCAGCCTGCAACAGAAGGCCGGCCTCAAGCCGTTGACCACCAACGCCTGGGGCATGCTCTACGGTGCCTCGATGCTGGTGGTGATCTGTCTGGTCATGGGTACGCCGTTCGGCTTCGAGTGGAGCACGCGCTATGTCGGTTCGTTGTTGTACCTGGCGATTCCCGGTTCGGTGATCGGTTTTACCGCCTACCTGACCCTGGTCGGGCGCATGGGGCCGGAGCGGGCGGCCTACTGCACGGTGCTGTTCCCGGTGGTGGCGCTGAATATCTCGGTGTTCGTCGAGGGCTACCAGTGGACCGCGCCGGCGTTGTTCGGCCTGCTGTTGGTGATGCTCGGCAACGTGCTGGTGTTTCGCAAACCGAAAGCCGTGCCGCGGCTGGCGCGAGCCACGGGCTGAATGGCCAGAGGTGACGAACGTCTTGACCGGTGGTGCGCGCGGCCTCGGCGGCCCCGCGCACCCTACGGGATGGCGTGGCGGCTCCTGCGTGGGTCAGTGCCAGGTCGACAGCGCTTCCCAGGCGCGGAAGCTGTCCCCGGGGAGCGGTCGGCTGATCGAGAAGCCCTGGGCGATGTCGCAGCCGAAGTCGCCCAGACGGTTCAGGGTTTCCTGGTTTTCCACGCCCTCGGCGACCACCTCGAGGTCGAGGTTGTGCGCCAGTTCGACGATGGAGCGCACGATCTTCGCTGAGTCATCGTCGTCGCTGAGCATGGGGATGACGAAGGACTGGTCGATCTTCAGCGAATTCACCGGCAGCTTCTGCAGGTAGGCCAGCGAGGAGTAGCCGGTGCCGAAGTCATCGATGGTCAGGCGGCTGTCGAGGTTTCTCAGTTGGGTCAGGGTCTCCCGCGCCGCCACCGGGTCCTCCATCAGCGCGCTTTCGGTCAGTTCGAACTCGATCCAGTCGGGCTCGGCGCCCCAGGTCGAGAAGGCGCCGCGAATCCGTTCGATCAGCGTGGGGTCGCGCAGGTCGTGCGCCGACAGGTTGACCGAGATCGGTCGATGGTCGCCTTCCTGATGCCAGGCATAGCTCTGACCCAGCGCCGCGTCCAGCACCCAGTAAGTGAGCGGGGTGATCAGCCCGGCGTTCTCGGCCAACTTGATGAAGTCGTTGGGCGGTAGCAGGCCGTGCTGCGGATGCTGCCAGCGCACCAGGGCTTCGCTGCCGCACACCGTATGGGTGGCGATCTGCAGCTTCGGCTGGTAATACAGCAGCAGTTGGTTGCCGTCGATCCCCCGGCGCAGTTCGCTCATCAGGGTCAGGTGCTGGGCGCACTCGCGATCAAGGCCGCCCTGGAACAGCGCATAGCCGCTGCTGGAGCGCTTGGCCTGCTCCATGGCGCTGGCGGCTCGGCGGATCAGGGCGTCCGGGTCGGTACCGTGGCCGGGGTAGAGGGCGATACCGATGCTGGCGCGGGCGTCGAGGTAAAGTCCGGACAGGTCGATTGGTTCGTACAGCGCCACCAGGATCTTCTGCGCCAACTGCGAGGCCTGTTCGGCACCTCCGCTGGGCATCAACACGGCGTATTCGCACTCGCCGATCCGCGCCACCGTGTTGTTCGCGCCCACCGCCTGGACCAGGCGTGCGGCGATGGCCTGCTGCAGGCGGTCGCCTTCGCGGTAGCCAAGGGCCTCGCTGATCGCCTGGCTGCGGCCAACCTCCAGTTGTAACAGGCCGAGTGCCCAGCGCTCCTGCCTGGCCTCGCTGATCGCGTTCTCCAGCAGTTCGCGCAGGCGCAGACGGTTGGGCAGGCCGGTCAGTTCGTCGGTATAAGCCATGCGCCTGATGGTTGCTTCGGCCTGTAGCGCCCGGGCCCGGGTACGCAGGGTGGCGATGCCGAAACCCAGGTCGTTGGCGGTGGCGAACAGCAGGTCGACTTCCTTCTCGTCGAAGGCGTCGCTCTCCGCGGCCGTGATCACCAGCTTGCCGACCAGCACTTCTTCGACCCGCAGCGGCAGCACGATGACCGCGGTAATGTCGTGCTCGATGGCGATGTCTTTTAGCGTCTCTACCGGTTCATCGAGGAGGTTGCGGATGACCAGTGGCCGGCCGGCCACGAGCTGGGCATCGAATCGCTGGATGTAGGCCTTGCCCTCGGCACTGCCGGCCCAGGCCTCGACACGAGCCAGGTAACCGTGATCGTCGCCGGCGTAGGCGACGTGGCGTGCCGGCTCGGCGGGGTCGTCCTGGAGATAGGCGACCCAGGCCAGGCGATAGCCGCATTCAGCCACCAGTACCCGGCAGACTTCCTTTAGCAACGAGGGCTCGTCGCTGGCGTGGATCAGCGCATGGTTGACCGCCACCCGCGTCGACAGGGCGCGGTTGAGGCGCTGGATCTCCTGCTCGGCCTGGGCGCGCCGCGCCTTGATGCGCAGGGCCTGGAGACCGAACGCCAGGTCCTCGGCGGCCTCGCTCAGCAGCTCCAGCTCCTGAGGGCCGAAGGCATCGGGGTCCGGGGCGCCGATGCCGATGGCACCAAAGATCTCGCCCTCGACCCGTAGCGGCAGCGACAGAAACGAGGCGATGCCGTGCTTGATTGCGCCCTCGCGCCAGGGCAGGGTGCGGGTGTCGGTCAGCAGATTGCGCGCCAGGCTTGGCTGGCCGGTGCGGATCGCCGTGCCGGTGGCGGCGCGCCCGCGCTTGTTGTCGGCCCAGGAGATGTTCAGCGAGTCGACGAAGGCCTGCTCGACCCCGGCGTGCGCCACCGCGGTGACCGTCTTGGCCGCGTCCCGCTCGGCGCGGCCGACCCAGGCCATGCGGTAACCGGCCTGTTCGACTATGACCCGGCAGATGTCCTGGAGCAGGGTTGCCTCGTCTTCGGCGCGCAGAAGTGCCCGGTTGCAGCCGCTCAGGGTGCGCAGCGCGCGGTTGAGGCATTGATGCTCTTGGTGGGTTGGCGCTGGCATGGCTCGCCTCCGACTCATGCACGACCTGCATTGAGTATAAAGCCAATAGTCGCTTGCGGGATGCGGCACTGCCTGGCATGCGCTTCGCGCAAGCAGGTAGCGGATCACGCTTGGTCGTACGCCAGAAATTGCCCAAGAGCCATGACGACGAGCTTTGGGTCTGGTGCCTGTTAGACCGGCTCCCGGGGCGGGCGTTCACCGCACGGGGCGGAGCTTTTTCTGCCGCTGTTGCCGCGCCGAGGCGAGCACGCGGCAACGGCCGGGCGCACCTCGGTGCTACTGGTTTCTCGGGTCGTCCGCCGGGTCGGGGTAGTGGAGGCCCCAGGGTCCGGTTCCGTGCAACTGAACCACGACTTCCTGGTCCTTGGTGGAGGCGTACATTGGCATGTCGGCGGGGATGATCAGGATGTCGCCCGGCTGGTAGGCCTTGGTCATGGCCGGGTCGGCTTTGTCGCCGGTGGCGAAATAGAAGGTGCCCGAGAGCACCGTCACCCGCTCGGCCACCGGGTGGGTATGCACGCCGATGGTCGAGTTCGCCGGCACCTTCAAGCGGAAGGTATAGGGCTCGGCCGCTTTCAGGTCGCCTTCGATCACGGCGATCATCGCGCCGGGTCCCACCGACGGCGCGGGGGTCCATTGGAGTTTGTCAGGCGTGGCGGTAATCAGTGCCGCCTCCTCGGCCCAGGCGGCAGATGCCATGAGCGCTGCGCTCAGCAATGCCAGTGGAATAAAGACGCTTTTGAGGGGCTTCATCGCAGTCTCCTTGGTTCGATTGAACAACGCGGGGTACCAACCCTGCGCAACAGCGGTTGGCCGAAGAAACCAAGTGAACGACCTGGCGCCGCGTCGGCTGCGGCCGCCACCAACCTGGGATCCGGTCCGCGCGCGGTGAACGACTGGTGCGGGGGCACAGCGACCCTGCGCAAGAGGAGGATACTGTGACGATAGTCGAGGGTGGGCGCGCGCTTATGGCCATTTGGAACAGGCTTAAAGTAATTGGCTATGACCTCAGGGGGCGGGCCAGGCAAGCTGCGCCAGCCGTTGTCGCCTGGCGCAGGCGACTCATCACCTGGCCCGCGGTCGCCGCCGAGGCGAACGCCAGCGGGCAGCCGCTGATGGCCAGCGCCTCGGCGACCCAGGTATTGCAGGTGTAGAGCATGGAGTAACGGCCCTCGGCCCGGTAGAAGCGGCTGTCGTCAAACTGGCCAGGGCCGAGTTCGGAGAGAGCGCCTGCGCTCGAGCGGGCGAAACGGGCGGCGACGAACCCGAGCAGTCGCCGGTAGCCGTCCTCGGCCACCCGGATTCCGATGAGTTCGCGGCCGGCGAAGACCTGTCTGGGGTCGCCGTCGATCCTGAGCACATGCAACGCGCTGGCGGTTGGCCAGAACAAGGCCTGTACAGCCATGCCGAAAGTGGGTTGTGCGGCGCGGTAGTAATCCTCGTCGCCCCAGCCGAGTTCAATGAAGTCGCCCCCGCCGAACGCCTCGGCCAGGCCAGGCAGGACCTCGAGCAGATCGGCGCGGTCGATCACCAGCCCGGTATGCAGGCCGTGATTCACCACATACAGGGTCCGCCACTCGCCGCCCGTGTGCTGCAGCGCCGACGGGGCCGGCGCGCTGGCGCAGCCGAACAGGACCAGGCTGAGGAGCAGCAGCGCGATGCGCATACGCGATGGCCTATTGAGCGGCTGATGGGAACTCTAGTCAGCATAGAAGCTGGAGCGCGGTGCGGGCTCCGCCGTGGTTGTCCACATCGCTCGACAGGCGCCTAGCGCCGTCGCGGGAAGATCCGCGCGGAGAACAGTAGTTGGGCGAACAGCGGGTAGCACAGGTAGTGCAGGGCGAAGATCAGCATGCCCATCGGGCTGGGCTCGTCCTTGAGCGCCATCATGGCCAGCAGGCCGAGATAGAGCAGCGCCAGGACGCCGCCATAGAGCCAGACCAGGTGCCGCCGTTCGCTGGGCAGTGGTGCGCGGCGCTGGCGAGCGGCAAACCAGAGGGCCATGGCGGCGGCGACCGAGGCGGCGATCAGCAGGGTCGTCAGCAGGCCGCCGAGTCTGACGAAGGTGCGCAGGAGCAGATTGAGCACGATCACCGCCGCCACGCCCGCCAGAGCCAGGCGGGCCACGGGCACAGCGACAGGGCTTGGGGTCAGATCGGTCGAGGGTGGCATTCAGAGGCTCCGGTTCAGCACGAAGCGTTTTTTCAGTACAGCCTCGAGCAGGCTTTTCGGCAACAGCGCCGCCATCAGCGGCAGGACGCAGCTGCCATTGCCCAGGCGCAACAGGCGTGGGCGCTTGTCGCGTTGCACGGCGGCGAGCAGGTTGCGGGCGAAGTGGCTGGCGGGGGTGGGGTTGTCCTGGGAGGCGCGGGCACGGGCGCGAATTCCCTCGCGCAGCGGCCACCAGGGCGAGGCCTCATCGATTAACTGCTCGGCCTGCTGACTGGCATTGGCGCCGAAACTGGAGGCAATGGCACCGGGCTGCACCTCCATCACCTCGATGGCGAAGGGCGCCAGCTCCAGGCGCAGGGCATCGCAGAGGGCATGCACCGCCGCTTTCGAGGCGCAGTAGGCGCCGGCGAAGGGCGTAACCAGAATTCCGGAGACGCTGCCGATATTCACCACCAGGCCCTTGTTGCGCCGTAGCAGTGGAAAGAACGCCCGGGTCACGCCGACGATGGCGAACACATTGGTCTCGAACTGCCGGCGCATGGCCTCGACGCCGCCATCGAGCAGCGGCCCCATGGCACCGTAACCGGCGTTGTTAATCAGTACGTCCAGGCCGCCGACCTCCGCCTGCATGCGTTCGGCCAGTTGGCCCAGGCCCAGGCCGTCGTTGACGTCCAGTTGCACCGCGGTAAAACCGGCCGCGCCGAGGGTGGCGAGGTCGGCCTCTTTGCGGGCCGTGGCCCACACCTGATAGCCGGCCTGTTGGAAGACGTCGGCCAGGGCGCGGCCGATGCCGCTGGAGCATCCAGTGATCAGGACGGTGGGCTGGGTCATGCGGGCATCCTCGTTGTTATAAGTATTAGGGGCCGCTAAAAAACGTAGGCGAGGCAGGCAAGACAAGGCGAAAACAGGCGAGGAAGCGGAGTTTACTGCTGTAAATTAGCATTACTCGCTTCGCTCGCCCTGCGGGCCGCGCTGAAGCGCGTTAGCCGCAAGCGGCTTGCCGAGCCTGTTTTTAACGCAGTATTGCCAACGCAGGTAGTTTTTCAGCGACTGAAACTGCCTTGCAGGCGTTCGGCACGGAATTCCAGGGTGCTGGCGCGGTAGCCGCTGCGCAGGGTCGGCAGGGGCAGGCAGTCTTGCCAGGTGGCGCCGGGCAGCAGTTCGCCGGGGCCGCTGTAGCGGGGCGATTCGTAGAGGCGTTCGGCGAGGTTGGCACTGTCGCCGGGGCGGTAGGCGGCGATCTGCCAGCGCAGTTCGAGCAGCGCGGCGCTGCTGCCGTTCTTCAGGGTCAGGGCCAGCGGGCGATTGGCCGGGCAGCCTTGCGGGTCGTAGACCAGGCGTAGCTGCAGGTGCGCCAGGTGGCGCGTCTCGCGGCTTTCCTGCCAGAGCACCCAGCTGGCCACCAGGCCCAGGCCGATCAGTGCGGCGAGGGAGATAGGCAGGGCTTTGCTCGGGTAGCGGATCAGCAGGACCAGCCAGCTCAGAACCAGTATCGCGCCGAATAACATAGGGGGGCCTTGGTGGAGAACACAGGACCCTATCCTACACAAGGCCGGGGCGATATGCGCCGTGCTGGCTCAGGCCGGAAAAAGCAACGCCGGCCCTTGCTGTAGCAAGGGCCGGCGTCTGTTTGCTGCGGGTTAAAAGTCGACTCAGTTGGCGACGATGCTCAGCGGGGTTGACTCACTGCGGCCGTAGACATCTTCCAGGCGTTCGATGTCGTCTTCACCGAGGTAGCTGCCCGATTGCACCTCGATGATTTCCAGGGGGATCTTGCCGGGGTTGCTCAGGCGGTGCACCGCGGTCATCGGAATGTAGGTGGACTGGTTTTCGGTGAGCAGGAACACATTGTCGCCGCAGGTCACCTCGGCGGTGCCGGAGACCACGATCCAGTGTTCGGCGCGATGGTGGTGCATCTGCAAGGACAGGGTGGCACCCGGCTTGACCGAGATATGCTTGACTTGGAAGCGACCGCCCATGTCCACCGAGTCGTAGGAGCCCCACGGCCGATAGACCTCGCAATGGTTCTGGGTTTCGCTGCGGCCTTGCTCGTTGAGTTGGTTGACCACGGTCTTGACGTCCTGCACGTGGTCGCGGTGGGCGATCATCATGGCGTCCTTGGTTTCCACCACCACGATGTCGTCCAGGCCGATCACTGAGACCAGCTTGCCGTTGCCGTGCACCAGGCAATTGCGGCTGTTGTGCACCATGACATCGCCTTTGGTGACGTTGCCGTGGCGGTCCTTCTCGTGCACGTCCCAGATCGACGACCAGCTACCGACGTCGTTCCAGCCGGCATTGAGCGGCACCACGCAGGCGCGGGTGGTCTTTTCCATCACCGAGTAGTCGATGGAATTGTCCGGGCAGCACTCGAAGGTGGCGGCGTCGATATTGATGACGTCATCCTCGACTTCGCTACGTTCCAGCGCCAGCAGGCAGGTGTCGTAGATGTCGGCGTCGTGTTTCTTCAGCTCTTCCAGGTAGCGGCTGGCGCGGAACAGGAACATGCCGCTGTTCCAGAAGTAGTCACCCGAGGCGACGAATTCACGGGCGCGGGCTTCATCGGGTTTCTCGACGAAAGACTGCACGCGAATCACGCCTTCAGGCAACGCCGCGTCGGCTACCGACTTGATGTAGCCATAGCCGGTTTCCGGACGCACAGCGGGGATACCGAACAGCACCATTTCGCCACTTTCTGCGGCTTTTCTGGCCAGCATCAGGGCGTCCTCGAATGCCTGCTGGTCCTCGAGCACGTGGTCGGCGGGGAGGACCAGCAACAGTTCGTCGCGGCCTTCGGCGAGCAGCTTCATGGCGGCGATGGCCACCGCTGGCGCGGTGTTGCGGCCGAAGGGTTCGAGCAGGATCGCCTGGGTGGCCAACTGCTGGCTGTGCAGTTGTTCCTGGACGATAAAGCGGTGTTCCTTGTTGCATACCAGCAGCGGCGCCTGCATGCCGTCGAAGGCCAGGCGCTTGATGGTTTGCTGGAACAGGGTGTCTTCGCCGGTGAGGGCGAGAAACTGCTTGGGGAACTGCTTGCGCGAGAGGGGCCAAAGACGCGAGCCGCTGCCACCGGAAAGAATTACTGGAATCATGTTGGTACTCCTAAAGCGTTTATGCATTTGGTTGGACGTGTCCCGCCCGCTGGCGGGGGTTGCCCAGTTACCCAGGCTGAACGAACAGCACTGGGGGCATCACTCCAATACGCCTCCTCATGAAGGCGCTATTTGCATGTCGGTCTATTGCCGATCTTGGCTGTTGTTCGGGTGTTTACTCGTCCTTGGCTGGGCGCTTGACCCACACCGGCGAGAGCTGGCTGCCCTTGCCGGTGATGTACAGGCTGACCACCTCGCCGCGGGCCAGGGCTACGGGCTTGAGGTCGCTGATCTTCTTGTCGCCATCGAACAGCGCCAGGCTGATCTTGACCGGGTTGACCTCGCGCTCGCCGTTGCCATCCGGGGCGACTTTCTCGACCACCGCGGCCTTGCCGTCGGCGGTCTTCAGACTCAGGGTGCTGTCGGACAGGTTCTGCACCCGCAGCATGGCCTTCTGCTTGTTGGTGAATGCGGCTTCCGACACCAGCTTGGGTTCGCTACCCGGTTGGTCGACCAGGGTGTAGTAGCGGTTGGCGTCGAGTTTCACCGGCAGGGTGCTGCTGCCGACCTTGGCGCTGTAGCTGCCGGCCGGGAGATAGCTGAAGTCGCTGGAGCCCAGCGGGGCGATGTCACTGAGCTCGGTGTTGCCGACGCTGACGCTGAGCTCGCTGTTGCCGGCGTTGTAGGCGCGCACGAAGGCCGATCCCTTGGGCGCGCTCGGTGCATAGAGGGCGCCGTCGCCGGCCTGGGCATGGAGGGCGCCGACGCTCAGGGCGAGGGCACAGGCGTAGGACATCCAGCTGCATTTGGTTTGTCTGTTCATGGGTAGTGCTCCATGTGATTTAACAAAGTTGTGATTTAACAAAGTGATCTGTCGATCATGTTCGGGTGAAGCCTCGCCAGCGCAGGGCCGATTCAATGGCTGTTGCGGCTGGCCAGGCGTTGCTTGCTGCTGTTGCTTTTCAGTTCGGCGATCCAGTCCGGATCGAAGTCGCCGAGGTCGTTGGCCATCGGCAGGTAGCGTTCGGGGAATTCCCAGATCACCAACTGCGGCGGGGCGTCGGCAAACTCGTCGCTTTGCAGGTACTTGAGCATCGGTACTACCGGTCCCTGGCCGTCTTCGGCGTGGTTGCTCAGGTCGCGTTGCAGGTGTTGGCGCAGGGCGCCGGCAAAATTCCAGTTGGGGTTGGCGCTGTAACTGGTGCCGACCAGCGCCACCGGGATGTCGCTGTCGGCGAACAGCGCATCGCTGCCGCCGGCCTCGTCCGCCAGACGGGTCTGGTACTGCTGCAACTGGTCGGGTTCGGGCATCAGCTGCTCGAACAGCGGCGCCAGTGGCAGGAAGCTGGTCAGGTCACCCAGCAGTGGTTTCTGTTTGGTTGCCTCGGTGACGAACTCCTGGGGTTCGCCGTTCAGGGCGAGCGAGCGCTTTACGGTCTCACCCAGTTGGCGCGCGACCAGGTCCGCGCCCAGTGGTGTCCAGTGGGTGTCGGTGCGCAGAAACAGCTGACCGCTGCTCTTCTCGGCCTGCAGGCTGGCGAGCAAGTCCGGCGCGGCGATGTCGGCGCTGCGCACCTTGCTGTGGAAGCGCTGATAGAGATCCACGCGCTGGCTGCTGATACGGTTGTCGCCGACGTGCTCCGGGTACAGGCGCGACTTGGCCGGCACTATCGCCAGCAGCAACAGCACATTGCGTTGCGCCAGTTGGTCACGCACGCCCTGGATCAGCGCCAGGTTGTCGCGCTGGTGCTGTTGGCCACCGGCTACCGGGTTGAACTCTTCATCCGAGTACAGCCAGTCGTGTTTGCCGATCACCACGCCGGGGCGGCCTTCGTTGAACAGCACATAATCCAGCGCGGCCCAGAGGTTGGTGCCGATCTGCTTGATCGGGAATTGCTTGTCGTAATGGCTCTCGAAGTTCGTCGCCAGGTTGCCGTCGAGCACGCTGAACTGGTTGGGGGCCTGGTAACTCAGGATTCCGCGCATGGACCAGAGCAGCAGCAGGGTCAGCACGCCGAGGAACAGGGCGACGTAGAGTTTGCGTAATGGACGCGTCATGCTCGGCCTCATTCAGAATTGGAAATAAAGAAAGGGGGAGTAGCTCTGCGCCGAGAGCTTCAACAGCGAGGCGCAGAACAGCAGCAGCAACGCGCCACGTACCAGGTAGCGCGGCATGGCGGCGCTCCAGGTGGCTTGTTGCACCAGCACGCCGCCGCTGCCGACCACCAGTCCCTGCTCATCGCCAGGCACGGCCTTGACCATGCGCGACAGGTCGGTCGCCGGCCCATCGGCGCGGGCATCCGGCGCCTTGTGGCGGTAGAACTGGCGCAAGCCGCAAAAGGCCATGACCGCATAGGCCAGTACCAGGGTGGCGACTTGCAGGTCGCTGATGCTGGCGCTGCCCAGTTCGCTGAGCTGCCAGCCCTGGCTGCTGAAGATCGCCGGGCTGAACATGGCGCTGTACATGCGCCAGGCGATGTCCAGGTTCTCGGCGCGGAAGATCACCCAGCCGAGCATCACCAGGAAGAAGGTCAGCAGCCACTTCAGCGGATTGATCACCTTGGGCGCGGCGTTCACCCCGAACAGGCGTTCGATCGTCAGCCACATGCCGTGCCAGGCACCCCAGATCAGGAAGGTCCAGTTGGCGCCGTGCCACAGGCCACCGAGCAGCATGGTCAGAAACAGGTTGCGGTAGGTGTTGAAGGTGCCCTTGCGGTTGCCGCCCAGCGGCACGTACAGGTAGTCGCGCAGCCAGGTCGACAGGCTGATGTGCCAGCGCCGCCAGAACTCGGTGATCGACTGGCTGATATAGGGCTGGTTGAAGTTTTCCATAAAGCGGAAACCCATCATCAGACCCAGGCCGATGGCCATGTCGCTGTAGCCGGAGAAGTCGAAATACAGCTGCGCGGTGTAGGCGATCATGCCCAGCCAGGCGTCGCCGGTGCTGGGGTCTTGCAGGGCAAAGAGGTGGTCGACCAGCGGTGCCAGGCTGTCGGCGATGAACACCTTCTTGACGAAGCCCTGCATGAAGCGGGTGGCGCCTTCGGAGAACTTGTCGAGGCTGTGGGTGCGGTCGGTGAACTGGTCCGCGAGATCCTTGTAGCGCAGCACCGGCCCGGCAATCAGTTGCGGGAACAGGGCGATGAAGGCAGCGAAATTGATCAGGTTTTCCGTGGGTTTGGTGTCGCCGCGGTACACGTCGATCAGGTAGCTGAGCGACTGGAAAATATAGAAGGAGATGCCGATCGGCAGGATCACATGGGTCAGCAGGAACGGCTCGAAGCCGGCGCCTTCCAGCACCTTGTTGATGTTCTCCACCCCGAAGTTGGCGTACTTGAAGTAACCCAGGGTCGCCAGGTTGCCGGCTACGCCCCAGATCACCCAGCGTTGCGCCGCCTTGCTGCGTATTCCGGCGCGATGGATGCGCAGGCCGAAACCGTAGTTCCACAGGGTGACCGCGACGAACAGCAGGAGGAAATCCACTCGCCACCAGGCGTAGAAGGCGTAGCTGCCGATGAGGATCAGCAGGTTGCGATAGCGATTGCTGCTCAAGTAATACAGGCCGAGAAAGATCGGCAGGAACAGGAACAGGAATACGTTGGATGAAAAGACCATCCGTAGATCTCCGTTGAATAACCACTCTTCAGAGGCTCGCAAGCCCCCCTTTCCCCCCGCACGCGGGAGGCTGTTTCAGCGTTCGTATACAGACTTGCAGGTTGCCGCTATTGCTAGGATGGGTTGAGCGAAGCGATACCCATCGACGTTCTCGTCACAGCGCCGCAGCTGTGGGCATTGCTTGGCTCAACCCTTCCATGTAATCAGCTGTCGCTGTCCGGTTTCTGCGGCTCGAACACCCGGGTCACGTTGCCGCCGAGGCGGAAGGTCTTGAACGGGCCCATATCCTGCTTGAGCTCCTCGGTGTCGGCCGGGCAGGCATAAAGCGTGCAATAGGGCGCCAGCCAGGAGTATTTGTTGTCCTTTTTCAGGTCTTCCATGTCCTGTTTTTCGCCGGTTTTGCTGGCGAAGTCGTCTGGGTCATTCACCCCGTCCAGTACCCGTTCGGCCAGGCGCTTGAGCGCGCCCTGGTTTTCCGGACGCAGATCCACGGCGTTGGCCTGGGCGAAGCTGGCGATCATCGCCAGCGGCGGCAGGGCATAGTTGTGGTAGGCCAGCGCCCGGTGCTTGCGCTTGATTTCATTGGGCAGGAAGCCGTCTTCATCGACCTGGTTGGCGGCCACGCGGAACTGCTCGACGGACCAGTCGAACAGGTCGCGGCGGTCGAGCGCCACGGCAGCCGCCATCACCGACCAGGCGGTCCAGTAGGAGTGGTTGTTGATCTTTTTCAGCGGCAGGTCGCTCCAGTCTTTCACCGCCTGGTCGGCCAGTTTGGCGAACCAGGACTCGATCACCTGGACTTGCTGCGGGTAGGCGGCCAGCGGCTTGGATTCGGAGAATTTCAGCTGCAGGTAGGCGCCGGCCATGCTGCCCAGCGCCCATTTGCGCATCGACTTGCCGGTATGGTTGTAGTCGGTGGAGAGCAGTGCATCGGCTTCGGCCCAGCTGCTCAGCCAGTTCATGGCACACGCCAGCTGCTCCGGTTGGCCGTCGCGCAGGTAGTGCATGACCTGCTTGTTGAAGTCCTTTTCCAGGCGGGTGATGCCAGCGGTCTGCTTGCGAAAGGCCTTTTCCGCTTTTTCGTTCAGCGTCGCGCGGGCCTTGTCCGAGCCCTTGTATTTGCTGGTGAATTTCAGCGTGCCGGTGTAAGGCGTGGGTACGCTGGGGCAGGCTTTCGGCTCGCCCTTGCGGGTTTCCACCGGCGCGTAATAGCCCTGCGGCGGGCGCAGGGCGGCATGGCTGGCGGAGGCCAGGAGCATGGCGCCGAACAGGCAGGGCAGGGTCAGTTTGCGTATCAGCATAGGTACCTCAGGAGTCGGTTGCAGCTTGTGCGGTGAGCTTCGCCGGGCTGGAGAAGTCGTTGCGCTTGCAAATCTGCACCTCCACCTCGAGCGGCTCGCCGGTGCCCGCTGGCGCCATGATTTCCAGGGCGAAGAAGTTCAGGTCGGCCCAGTCGCTTTCATCGCGCATTTCAAAGGCGAAACGGCCGTCGGTGTCGTCGGTGTTGGGCTTCTCGAGCTTGACCTTTTCGCGGCGTCCGGTGAGATACCAAAGGGTGGCCTCGAGGGTTTTTACCGAGGGATCGCTGAAGCGGATGTCCACCTGGTGGCGCTTGCTCGGCAGGGTCAGCAGTTGCCCCTCGCCGTTGACCAGCACCTCGTTGGCACCCGGGTGCAGCTTGGTCTTGCTCGAGAGCAGGACCTCCTTGCCCTCGCAGCCGTTGCCCAGCATGGCCATCATCTGCCGGTGGATCTTGTCCGAGGCCAGGTCATAGAGCGGCGAGAATTCCCAGATCAGCACCTTCGGCGGGCTTTTCTGGAACTCATCGCTGCCCAGGTATTCCAGCATCGAGCCTTCCAGGCCGCCGCCGGCAAAGGCGACGTTGAGCACGTCGGCGCCAATGTGCTGTTCGAGAAAGCCGCCGAAGTTGTAGTTCGGGCCGCTGTGGCTGGTGCCCACCAGGGTGATCTGCGGGGTCGCGCTGTCGCCGAAGAGTTCGTCGCTGCCGCTCTCGTCCTTGGGCTCGGTGGCGAACTGATCGACGTACTGGGGGGCATAGACGGTGCCGCAGAGCTGGGTCGCCACCTTCTGCATGGTGCCGGTCTTGCCCATCAGGCCGATGCGCTGGCTGACGAACTCCTTCTGCGGGATCTCCTCGAAAGCGGGGATGCGCTTGACCGTTTCGGCCACCAGACGCGCCGTGCGATCGGCGCCGTAGGGGGTCCAGTGCTGGTCGCGGCGGAAATAGAAGGGCTGCTCTTCCTGCTCGTCGGTCAGCGGCGAGAGGTCGGGTACCCTGAGGCCGATCTCCTCGAAGCGGGCCAGGGCCTGGCGATAGTTGCGCAGCGCCAGGTCGTAGTCGAAACGGCCCTGGTCTTCAGGCTTGAGCTTGCTGCGGTTGACCAGGCCACGGGTCGGTTGATAGACCACCACCAGCTCCACGCCCCGGCTCTTGAAGGCATCGCTCAGCTGCTTGAGCATGCGGTAACCCTCGGCGGTGGTGCCGAACTCGGTGCGCAGGTCTTCCTGGGTGCGGAACAGCCAGGCGTCCTGCGCATCGATCAGGGTGGTGAAGTTCTTCATGTAATTGGTGGTGTACCGGCTGGCGTCATGGGCCGCCGGGCACAGGGAGCAGCAGTCCTCCACCTGGTATAGCGGAGCCTTGGCCTGTTCTTCAGCCTGCAGCCCCGAGGCGGCCAGGCAGATCGCCGCCGCCAGAGGGCAGAGGCCAATCCATTTGCTATCACGCACTTTCATAGAAACTGCCTCAAATTAGTTGTGCAGGTCGGCCTGGTTCTCGACCGGGTCGATGAGAACGGCCAGCTTGCGTCGCACCAGCATGTCGAGAATTTCATCCTGGCGTTCACCGAGGATGCCGGAGAAGCTGATGCCGGTACTCTTGCTCGGCGCGAGCATGTCCACGCGGTACAACTCCACGGACAGCGGCGAGTCGATGTTCAGGGGGCTGGAGCCGTTGGCGGCGAGCTTGCCGCCGACCAGGATCAGCGACACTTCGGTGTCGAAGGGGTCGAGCCCGAGGTCGCGGTCGGTGTCGGAGAGATCCTTGATGTGGCCGTATATGCCGGTCAGTCCATTGGCCGCCGAGATGTTCTCGTACAGGCGAATATTGGTGCTGTTGCGCAGACGGATGCCGTGGCGGGCGTTGTTCAACACCTTGTTGCCCCACAGCAGGTTGTCCGAGCTCTCGTAGATGGTGATGCCGTCGCTGTGGTTCTGGTACACCTCGTTGTAGGCCACCAGGTTGCGCACGCTGTTACGGTCGAGGACGATGCCCGATTGCTTGTTGTCGTAGCTCTTGTTGTTGATGATCCAGCTGTCATCGACCTCGCGGGAAATGATGATGCCGTGCTTCTTCTTGGTCCCGTGCACGGTGTTCTCGGCGATGATCAGGCCGTGGGAACGGTCATGCGGGTCGATGCCGTAGACGATGTTGTCGCGGTAGGTATTGCCCTTGATCACCACGTTCGCGGCTTCATAGCAGTAGAAGCCGTACCAGTGGTCGACGAACTCCGAGTCGATCAGCCAGCCGGTCGGTTCCGCACGCTTGAGGCGGGCCTGCATGCCGGGGGTGTACTGGGTGATGCTGACGCCATAGGACTTGCTGTTGCTGTAGCCCAGGCTGGTGAATACGCTGCCCGAGATATACAGCTCGCTGCCGCCCCAGGACACTAGAAACGGGCGGAACTCGTTACCGTTGCCATCGCGCAAGCTGGCCGGGCCGTCGTCTGCCTCGCGCCAGCCGGTGAGTTTGGTGTCGGTGAAGAACAGCTGGCCATCGTTGACCATAAAGCTGCCGCGCTCCTGGGACAGGCGCAGTTCCTCGGTGTCCTTGCCCACGTGCAGAGTCGCGCCCTGGGCCACGACGATCGGCAGGCGCGCCAGGTAAACACCCGGCTCGACCTCGCTGAATTGGCTGTCCGGCAGGGCCTTGGCGATGTCCTGCGGGGTGACATAGCCGCCCTCGATGAAGATCGCATGGGGCATGCCGTTCTGCCGCTTGATCCATTCACGCAGGCGTTCGTTGCCGCCGATGAAGTCCTTCAGCGCGTCCTGCCGCAGCATGCGCCGCACCACCACCTTGCCGCCGGGCTTGCGCTCGATCTTGGCCTCCACGGCGGCCGCGGTGTAGCCGCTGAGATCGGGCAGCGTGGGCTCATCCAGATGCAGCTGCTCGACGGGTACGCTGGTCACCGTGTAGTTGCTGGTTGCCTTGAGTGCCCTGGTCGTCGTCTTGTCGCCCTCGAGCGCCGGCGCCGCTTGCACCCAGGGCGCCGCCAGCTGCAGCGCGCCAAGCAATAGGCCGCTGCAGAGCAGACCTGCTGCACAGCCTTGTTTGAGTTTGCCTGGTCGTTGCTTCATGGCGTTGTCCTCAGTATTTCCAGATGACGTCGACGAAGGCGCGATGCATCAGCGAGTCGCTGTCGTTGCCGTAGGCATCGCCGGGCTTGAACACGCCACCACGAAAGCGCACCAGGGCTGCCGGCTCGTCGATCGCCTGGCTCATCGAAGCAGGCAGCAGGCCCTGCTTGAAGTACTTGGTGGCCACCAGGTCGAGCTCCTGGCCGATGTCTTTCTCGCCATCGATCAGGTCCACCTGGGGCACAGTGCCGATGCCGTCATGCAGGGGATCATCGATACGCGCGTTGATCCCGCTCCGGCCGATCTGCTGCTGGTCATCGACCCGCCAGAACTTGTGGTAGACCAGGCTGGCGTCATAGTCCTCGGCCAGCTGCCAGGAGCCGAACAGGGTGGCCGACTGCAGGTTGCTCAGCTCGCCGCGAAAGGCCTCGCCGTAGCGATGGACCCTGGTACGGGTGCCGGTGAAGGCGGAGCGGTTGCTTTGCAGGCCGGTCTGGCGATAGCTGCCCGTGCCGTTGCCGTCGTCATCGCCGCTGCCGCTGCCCCGTGCGTAGGCGCCGCCGACTTGCCAGTTGGGATCCAGGCGAAAGCGCAGACCCAGGTCGGTGCCCCAGGCGCTGACGCTGTCGCTGTTCTTGCCGGTGGCGATTTCCTGGCCGTTGTCGATGCCGCGCGTCAGGTCTTCGCGATCGCCGGTCAGCGAGGTGAGGCTGGCCCAGTAATTGACCGGCTTCTGGTTGCGGAAGTTGTAGGCATCGCTATGGGCTTGCACACCGAGCCAGGTCAGCTCGCCGGTAGCGCGCTTGTCCAGGGAGTCGATCGGTTCGCCGGGATTGGCCAGCTTGCCGTCATCGCGTGAGTGATGGGCACTGAGGCCGAGCCAATGGCCCGGTCGCCACTGGGTCGCGACATCGCCGAACAGATGCAGGCGATCCTCGTCTTCCGGCGCCAGTTCGTCGAGGTCGGTGCGGTAGTCGCTGAATCGTTGCGCGGCGCCGAGGCTGGCACGCAGCAGGGTGGTGTCGAAGGTCCAGTTCAGCGCTTCGATATTGGTATCGCGCCATTGACTGTCATCGTTGCGCAGGCGCTGGCGGCCCAGGCGCAGGTGTTCGCCGGGGTAGTCGGTGAGGCCGGCGTAGTCGACCCAGAATTCGCGCAGGGCCAGGTAGTTCTTCTTCCGCTCGCGGCCATCGGCCTGGGAGTCGCCGGCCAGCTCGGGGTCGGAAGACTCCAGGGTGTCGGTCTCGATAATGTCGCTGGCGACTACCGCCTGGCCCATGGCGAAGGCGCTCCAGTCACCGCGCTGGCCGTAGAGCCAGGGGCGCAGGTCGACACCGATACCGTTGACGTCGCCACCTTCGCGGGTGCCGAGGTCGCGGTCATCTTCCGATTGCGCAGTGATCTTGATGTCGAGGCCGAAGTTGTCGTCGCTCATCTGTACCGCCCATACCGGGCTGGCGGAGAGTAATGACACGCTCAGGCCCAGGCCTGCGCTGATCTTGTTGAGTTTCATCGCGTAGTCCTTGTTCATTGGGTTTGCGCCTGTAATGAGGCTTGGGCTTGCAAGGCGTTGCCGCGCACTTGGCGTTCATCGCGCAGCAGTTGCTCGGCGCGGGTACGTTGGGCCGGTTGCAGTTGTTGCTCGATCTGCCGCGCCAGTTCGATGGCTCGCGGGGTGTTCTTCGGCAGCGCCAGTTGGCTGAAGACGAAGGCGTTGACCGGGTCCGGACGTATGCCTTTGCCCTGCGAGTACATCTGGGCGAGGGCGAAGTCGGCGCTGAGCTTGCCGTTACGGGCGGCGCTGAGCAGGTGGTCGAGGGCTTTCTGCGGATAGACCTCGCCGAGATAGCCGCGCAGGTAGATCTGGCCGAGGAAGTAGTTGGCGCTGGGTTCACTGGGCGCGGCCTTGCGCAGATGCTCTTCGGCCTTTTGCGGATCCTGCGGTACCAGCTTGCCTTCGTAGTGGAGCCGGCCGAGCAACAGTTCGGCACGCGGCAGCGCCGCGGCACGGCCGTTGTCGAGGTAGCCCATCATGGTCTCGATGTCGCCCAGGCCCGGGTAGTCATAGAGCAGGCGCGCCAGGCTGACCCAGGCGGCCGGATAGTCCGGGGCGATGGTTTCGAGCAGTTCCTGGGCTTTGCCTTCGTCCGGCGTACCCAGTTCGGCGTCGGCCAGCACGTCGGCGACGGCATCCACCCGCTGCGGGGCCACGGCAGCGCTGCGGTAGCCCGCCATCAGGCGCTGCAGCAGGGCCTTCTGTTTGTCGGCCTGGCCTTGCTTCTGGTACACGGTGGCCAGCTCGACGTAGCAGACATCGGCCTCGGCGATCAGGCCCTGGCAGATCTGTTCGATTTCGTCCAGATGCTGGTCGTAGTTGCCCTGGGTGCGATAGAGCAGGACTTGTGCCAGATCGGCCTGGATATGGCCTTGCTGGCGCCAGGTGGAGATGCGTTGTTGGACGTTCATACCGGGGAAATCCTGTGGGTATTGCAGGTAGAGCATGACCAGCGGCAGCAGGCTGCTCGGTTCACCCGCGGTGAATGCGTCATTCAGCAATTCGGCCGCTTCAAGGCGCTCGGCCTGGCTGGGATTGACCTTGCGCGCGAGTAACTTGCCCAGGCGCGCCTTGGCCCGCGGCGACTCGTCCAGGGCCAGGCGGTAGGTCTGCTCGGCCTTTTCCAGGTCTTGCGGCGTGCCGCCGGCGACTTGCAGGTCGGCCAGGCCGACCTGCGCATCGGTGTAGCCCAACTCTGCCAGTTGGCGGTAGTTCTGCTCGGCGATGCTGGTGTCGCCACGCTTCAGCGCTTCGGCGGCCAGGCGCTCGTCCGGCAGCCCGGCGCAACCGGCGAGGGTCACGGCCAGGGAAAGCGCCAGCAGGGGCGCGGCATGCATGAGACGGGGGGCGATAGTCGCCATTGCTGAATCCTCCTTAGAGACCTTTCGCCAGGGCTTTGTCGAGCAGCCAGTCGAACGACGGACCGCGATCGAGGATGACTTCGACCGGCTGGCCGGCGAGGCTGCTGTTGAGTTTCTGCTCCGGTTCGATGATCACGCGGATATCCGCCGACAGGCCGCCTTCGTGCAGGCTGCTGCTGACGATCTCGCCGTAGCGGGGGCTGTCTTCGCCGGCCACCCAGAAGCTGGCGCGGCTACCCGGGCGAGCCTGGGCGAAGTTGCGGTAGGGGAAGCTGGCCAGCACCGTGGCCTTGGTGTTCTGCGGCACCAGTTCGAAGATCACATCGCCCTTGGCGGCGAACTGACCGTCGGCCACCAGCTGACGGGCCACCTTGCAGTCGCACGGGCTGGTCAGGGTGCCTTTCATTTGCTTGCCGAACAGCTCTTCGACATTCTCCGGGGTCATTTGCTCATCGGTCAGGTGACCCTTGAGCATCTCCAGCATGCTGGCGGAGAAGGTGGCAATGGGCGCGCCTTTCGCGACGATGGCCTCCGGCTCGATCAGGCTCTGCACCATGCCTTCGCGCGGCATGGTCACTTGCAGGCTGGATACGTTGACCATGCCCGATTCGGCGTGGGTGACGAAGTAGATGCCGTAGACCGACTTGAAGATATAGCCGAAGGCGGCCAGACCAACCAGGAAGATCGCCAGGCTGAAGGTCACGGCCTTGAACCGGCCGAACACGCCCATGCCGGAGCCGCCGGCGCCATTCTTGCGCGCCTTGGTGAAGTTTTCCCGCTGCAGGGTACTCAGCAGGTCACCGGCGCTGACCAGTTCGCCGCCGAGGAAGGCGCTGATCAGGTAGCGCAGGGTGGCCTGCTCGCGTGGCTTGATGTTATGGAACTGGCAGCCGACGCGGCCGTCGTCGGCATTCACCGAACGTACCTGGAATTCGATGTCGATGGCCAGGTCGAGGCTGTCCAGCTTGAACTGCAGACGACCCTTATGAAAGTCGCCGACCTGCACCGGCACCTTGCCGGCGCTGAAGCAGAAGCCGCCGGCCGAGATGTCGCCGATGGGCTGGTCGACGCGTTCGCGGTTTTTCGTCAGGTAGCGCAGCACGGCCGGGATCTTGACCCGCGCGTGTTGCCGCTGGGCTTCCGATTCATGGACCACATTGACGTTGACGGCTGTATTCATGATTGCAATTTCCTGTTCGAAAAGGGTTCCGGTCGAGTTCCGGTCACACCAACGCCAGAAGCGTGGCGATAAAGACGCTGGCAGCAGCAAAAGTCATGGAGCGCGAAGACCAGGTGTTGAACCACCGCTGGAAGCTCAACAAGCCGCGATCGAGCTTGGTCGGCTGGCGGGTCCAGGACTGCTGGTCGAGGCGGAAGAACACGTAGATCTTCACCATCGCGCCGACGATCTGGTTGTAATAGAGAATCATCGGGTACGCCGGGCCGATGCGGTGGCCGGTCACGCTGAGCAACAGGGTCAGCGCCAGGCGAGTCAGGCCGATCCACAGCAGGTAGGCGATGAGGATGCCGGCGCCGTACTTGATGCTGGCGATGATCGCCACGCTCATGCCGAGCAGGCTGGTCCACATCGATACCCGTTGATCGAACAACACCACGCTGGTGAACCAGCCGAGGCGGCGAGTGCCCAGGCGCAGGGCGCGGGCGTTCTGCCGCAGGTTGTTGCCGTACCAGCGGAACATCAGCTTGCGGCTGGCCTTGATGAAGCTCTTCTCCGGCGGATGCTCGACCGTATTGATCGCCGCATCCGGCACGTAGAAGGTGTCGTAGCCCAGGCTCATCAGGCTGAACCAGCTCGACTTGTCGTCGCCGGTGAGGAACTGGAAGCGGCCCAGGCGCCAATGGTCGAGGTGATCGCTTTCCACGTCGGCAATGAATGCTGGGTTGGTGACCACCTCGGCGCGAAATACCGACATGCGTCCGGTCATGGTCAGCACCCGCTTGCTCAGCGCCATCGAGCACATGTTGAGGTGGCGCTGGGCGAAGCGCAGCTTGTGCCACTCGCTCATGATGTAGCCGCCGCGTACCTCGCAGAACTCGTTGGTGGTCAGGCCGCCGACATTCGGGAACAGCTTGAACCAGGGCACCGTCTTGCGCACGACACCCTCGCCGAGCACGGTGTCGCCATCGATCACCGCAACCACCGCGTTCTCGTCCGGCATCTGTCGGGAGATGGCGCGAAAGCCGTAGGCCAGGCCGTCACGCTTGCCGGTGCCGGGGATGCGCACGAAGTCCAGCTTGACGTGCTCTGGCGGGTTCATCCGGGTCCAGAGGTTTTTCACCAGCAGTTCATCGGACAGCTCGACGATGGAACACACCATCGTCGTCGGGTAACCGCAGTCAATCGCCTCGCGAATCACCGAGCGGTACACCTGGGCGGTGGTCAACGCGTCGATGCGGAAGCTGGTAACCAGCAGAAACACCTGAGAAGGGTCGGCGTCCTTGCCGAGTTTTTTCACCTTGCGGCGGTAATAGGGGTACACCACATAGAGAAACAGCGTGCCGCGCAAAAAGTGCACCGCACCCATGGAATAACGCCAGATGCCCACAGCGCCGATCAACAGGAGGTAGTCGCGCGACTCGGGGTCGAACACGCTCCTGGGCAGCGCCAACGCGAGCAACATCAGCAGTGATAGGTAGAACATCCAGCCTGCGGCCTCTAGGAGGCCGGTCTTCAGCGTGTTTGTTTGCATATGCATATCCATCGTGTGCGCCGGAGGAACCTTGGGCGAGGGTGCTGCTCGCGCGCCCAAGGTTCGGCTCAACTGGCTGCCAGTCCGTTGAAAAACGACTGCCGCTTTTCAACGGCCTGTCGCAGGCTGGGTTTACCAGCAGATGCCTTCGCAGCCGGTGCGCGAGGCGGTGGGCATGAAGCCGACCAGGTCGACTACGTGCTTGCCGTCGAGGGCCTGTTGCGCCAGGGGCGCGAAGCGCACATCGCCATTGCCGAGGACAATGACCTCGGCGTTATCGACTACCGCATCGAAGTCACTGTTGAGCAGCGAGGAGACATGCGGAATCTTCGATTCGATGTAGTCCTTGTTGGCGCCATAGACCCGGGCATATTCGACATTGCTGTCGTAGATGCTCAGCTCGAAGCCCTTGCCGATCAGCATCTCGGCCAGCTCCACCAGCGGGCTCTCGCGCAGGTCATCGGTGCCGGACTTGAAGCTCAGGCCGAGCAGGGCGACCTTGCGCTTGTTGTAGCTGGAGATGATGTCGAAGGCGTTCTGCACCTGGACCACGTTGCTGCGCATCAACGAACCGATCAGCGGCGCTTCGACGTCGAGGCTGCCTGCGCGGTAAGACAGGGCGCGCACGTCTTTCGGCAGGCAGGAGCCACCGAAGGCGAAGCCGGGCTTCATGTAGTACTTGGACAGGTTGAGCTTGTGATCCTGGCAGATCACATCCATCACTTCGCGGCCGTCGACCCCGACCGCCTTGGCGATGTTGCCGATCTCGTTGGCGAAGGTCACCTTGGCCGCATGCCAGACGTTGCAGGTGTACTTGATCATCTCGGCGACATCGATGTCCTTGCGGATGACCGGCGCGTCGAGTTCGCCGTAAATGCTTTCCAGCAGGTCACCGGAGGCGCTGTCCAGCTCGCCGATCACGGTCATCGGCGGGAAGTCGTAGTCCTGGATCGCGGTGCTTTCGCGGAGGAACTCGGGGTTCACCGCCACGCCGAAATCGACTCCGGCTTTCTTGCCCGAGCAGTCTTCGAGGATCGGGATCACCACGTTCTTCACGGTGCCCGGCAGCACGGTGCTGCGCACTACCACGGTATGCCGTTCGGGCTTGTTGCGCATGGCGAAGCCGATTTCGCGGCACACGCCTTCGATGTAATCCAGTTCCAGATCGCCGTTCTTTTTGCTCGGGGTACCGACGCAAATAAACGAGACCTCGGTGTCACGAATAGCATCGGCGACATCGGTGGTGCCGCGCAGGTGACCAGAGTTCAGGCCCTGCTGCAGCAACGCTTCCAGGCCGGGTTCGACTATTGGCGACTTGCCATTGTTTATCAGGTCGATTTTAGTGGCCGATATATCGACGCCGACCACATCATGGCCGCGGGCCGATAAACAACCGGCGCACACGGCACCCACATAACCCAAACCAAAGATACTGATTCGCATCGTATTACCTCGTCTATTGCACAATTTAATAGTGGCTTATTGGCCACGATCGTTCATTCAACTCAGGTCGACGGGGCGACTGAATTAATTTAGGCATGAGAAATATCTGGCATCCGCAAAGGAGGCCTGAAGGGGGCTTTTAATATGAAATCTGCCCTGTACTGCTGCTGAGCTGCTGGCCTGAGAGGCTCTGGCTCTTGGGTCTCAGTGGATTATTCGAGCAGTGAGAAGTTCTCCTGTAATCTCGTGGCAACATGTATCTGAGTGAAATAACCCGGCGGACTTCTGTCCGACAATTAGCGGCAGGTTGGGTCACTCATAAGTTGCATGGAATAATTATGTTACGTCGGTAAGAGTGTGCGGTTTTTCTTATAGTTCCTGCCGGTCGTCCTTTTTTTCAATGGAGGCGCTATTTGGGGGGTGACAAGTAATTGCAAATTGATAGCAATCTATAATCACGGATTTGCCATGCGTGCGCGGTGTATTAAGTGCTCGGAAAGTTCAATGTGACAGGTGTTAATTAATTAACCAGGTTGTTTGTGCCGGTATTTGCTTGCCGCTGGGCAGGTGTCCACGGGCCGTGCGGGCGGCCCGTGGCGGGGGGGAGGGGGAGGCAGGATCAGTCTTGCGGGAGGTCGCGCAGAAACACCAGCTTGTCGGTTTTCGAGTGCTCCGCCGAGTAGCGGTAGCCCTGTGCGGTGAAGTCCTTGAGGCCCTCGGTGTCGCTCAGGCGTTGTTTGATCACATGGCGTGCCATCAGGCCGCGGGCCTTCTTGGCGTAGAAGCTGATGATCTTGTACTGGCCATTTTTCAGGTCCCTGAATTCGGTGTCGATGATTCGCGCATTGAGTACCTTGCGTTTCACTGCACTGAAATACTCGTTGGAGGCGAGGTTGAGCAGCACCTCGTCGCCCTGGGCGGCCAGTGCGTCATTCAGCCAGCCACTGATGCGCTCACCCCAGAAGTCGTAGAGGTTGTTGCCGCGTGGGTTGGCCAGCTTGGTGCCCATCTCCAGGCGATAGGGCTGCATCAGGTCGAGCGGGCGCAACACGCCGTAGAGGCCGGAGAGCATGCGCAGGTGGGTCTGGGCGAAATCGAAATCGGCTTCACTGAAATCTTCGGCGTTGAGGCCGGTGTAGACATCGCCCTTGAACGCCAGCAATGCCTGCTTGGCGTTTTGCGGGGTGAAGGTCCTGGTCCAACTGCCAAAGCGCGCGGCATTCAGGCCGGCGAGCTTGTCCGACAGGTGCATCAGTTCGGCAATCTGCATGGGCGTGAAGTCGCGCAGTTGGGCGATCAGGTCCTGGGCGTGGTCGAGGTGCTCGGGTTGGGTATAACGCTGGGTTACCGGCGGCGTCTGGTAATCGAGGGTCTTGGCCGGGGAAATCACCATCAGCATGCAGGTCTGCTCCTTAAAGTAATGGTCGCGATTTTAGAGGCTGTTGAGGTTTCAAAGCGAGCCGCAACGAAACCTTAACCGAGCCAGGGAGGCTGTCCGAGAACAGGCTGACCTACTGTGCAAAAGCCGCTGCATTCGGTGCAGGGGCATTTTTTGCGCTCTTCTTCGTTAAGCAGAGCGACTGTTCGCGGGGCGGCCCGCCGCCTCAAACCGAAATCTCGGAGCACGGTCTTCCCCAGCTACGGCCGCTATTCTCCGACGGCCTCCTGGACGCTGGGTGCGTTCTTGACCACCGGGTTGTTTGCTGAGAGCAGCATGGCGTCCTTGCCGTGGGGGAGGGGGCACTCTCGGGCGGCGCGGATCAATTCGCTCCTGCGGCGGTTACTCGCTGACAAACAGCTGCTGCACCACCGAGAAGTCCTGTTGGCCCTTGCCCTGCTTGAGCAGCAGGCGGTAGATCTGCAGGGCCAGGGCGCCCATCGGCGTGCTGCTGGCAGTGACCTGGGCGGCTTCCTGAGCCAGGCCGAGGTCCTTGGCCATCAGCTCGGCCATGAACCCGCCCGAGTAGCCTTTGGAGGCCGGGGCATTCTCCATCACTCCCGGCCAGGGATTGTATTTCTCCAGGGTCCAGTTGCCGCCGGAACTCTGCCGCATGATCTCGGCCAGCACGGCCGGCTCCAGGCCGTTGGCCACGCCCAGGGCCATGGCTTCGGCGGTGGCGATCATCTGCACCGCGAGGATCTGGTTGTTGCACACCTTGGCCACTTGGCCGGCCCCATCGGGGCCGGCGTGGAAGATGTTGCTGCCCATGGCGGCGAAGAGTGGGCGGGCTTTTTCCAGGGTGCTGGCCTGACCGCCGATCATAAAGGTCAGGGTGCCGGCGGCGGCGCCAGCGGTACCGCCGGAAACCGGCGCATCGAGCAGTTCGATGGCGTGGTCGGCGGCGGCTTTATGCACCTTGCGCGCCGACTCCGGGGCGATGGTCGAGCACTCCAGCACCAGGGTGCCGGGTTCGAGCAGGTTGAGCAGGCCTGCGTCGCCCAGGTACAGGCCTTCGACGTGCCGGCTGGCCGGCAGCATGCTGATCACCACGTCGGCGCCTTGCACGGCGTCGGTGGCACTGCTGGCGGCTTGCGCCCCTTCCTTGGCCAGTTCGTCGATGGCAGCTTGCACCAGGTCGAAGACTTTGAGCTTGAAGCCGGCCTTGAGCAGGTTACGGGCCATGGGCAGGCCCATATGGCCGAGGCCGATAAACGCTATCTGGGACATGGTTGTTGTTCTCCTCGTAGGGTGCGCCGTGCGCACCGGGCTTCCATGGGGTGGTGCGCACGGCCTGGGCGGCCCCGCGCACCCTGCAGCCGGTTACAAATCCGCCAGTGGATGTGGTCCTTCCCAGGTGGCCTCGAAGTGCGACTCGATCACCTCGGCGGGGATGCTCGCCACATCCGGCCAGTGCCAGTGCGGGGCCTGGTCCTTGTCGATCAGGCGCGCGCGCACGCCTTCGGGGAGTTCCGGGTGGCGGCAGCAATTCAGGCTCATGGCGTATTCCATCTGGAATACCTGGGCCACTGACAGGTGGCGGGCGCGGGCGATCTGCTGCCAGACCAGGTGCGCGCTCAGCGGACAGCCGGCGGCCAAGGTCTTGGCTGCGCGCGCCAGGAGCAGGTCGCTGTCGTTGTGCAGGGCGGTGAGGGCGCGCCAGGCGCTGGGCAGGTCAGCCTGGTCGAGCAGCGCGTCGATGCGTTCGCGGCGTGGTAGCCATTGGGCGTCCGGCAGTTCGTCGCGGGCTTCGTGTTCCAGCGCCTTGAGCAGGCTGTGCAGTTGCCGCTGCGGTTGCTCCAGCCAGTTCAGTTGCACCAGCCCTTCGAGCAGGGCGTCCTGCTGGTTGTCGAGCAGAAAGCGGTCGGCCAGGTCCAGGTCCAGCGCATCGCGGGCGTTGATACTGCTGGCAGTCAGGCCGAGAAACAGCCCGAGCTTGCCCGGCAGGCGGGCGAGGAACCAGCTGCCGCCGACATCCGGATACAGGCCGATATTGATTTCCGGCATGCCCAGGCGACTCGATGGGGTGACGATGCGCAGGCCGGCGCCCTGCATCAGGCCCATGCCGCCGCCCAGCACATGGCCGTGGGCCCAGCAAATCAGGGGCTTCGGGTAGCTGTGGATGCGATGGTCGAGGCGGTATTCGTCGGCGAAGAAGCGCCGCGCCAGGGGCGGTACTTCGCCGGGGTGTTCGCGGCACTGCTGCACCAGTTGCACCACGTCACCGCCGGCGCAGAAGGCTTTTGCGCCGTTGCCGCGCAGCAGCACGCAGGCGATGGCCGGGTCATCCGCCCAGGCCGCGAGTTTGGCATCCAGTGCCTCGATCATCGGCAGGGTCAGGGCGTTCAGGCTTTTTTCTGCATCCAGGCTGGCGATGCCGATGCGAAAGCCATGCAGGCTGTGGTGTTCTTCAAAGGTGACATTCATCTTCGCGTCCATCGTAGGGTGGATGACGCTTTATCTATCCACCGGTTCTTGTGGTGGAAAACGCTTCGCGGTTTTCCACCCTAGGGTTATTTATTGCGCCACTGTGGCGCACGTTTTTCCAGGAAGGCGTTTACCCCTTCGCGGGTATCGTCGGCGTCGAACAGGTCGATGAAGCGCTCGCGTTCTTCGCTCAGCCAGGTGCTCGGGCTGCGTTCGCGGGCGCCCTGGATCAGCGGTTTGATGGTGCGCACCGCCACCGGGCTCTGCCGCGCGACCTTGGCCGCCAGCAGCAGGGCATGGCCACGGGCTTCGCCGCTGTCGACCACCTGTTCGATCAGGCCGATGCGCAGGGCGGTTTCGGCGTCGATGCGCTCGCCGCAGAGGATCATGCGCTTGGCCCAGCCTTCGCCGACCAGCCAGGCCAGGTGCTGGGTGCCGCCGGCGCAAGGCAGCAGGCCCACCGCGGCTTCCGGCAGGGCCATCTGCGCCTGGCGTTCGGCGATTCGCAGGTCGCAGGCCAGGGCACATTCCAGGCCACCCCCCATGGCGTAGCCGTTGATCGCGGCGATCGACACGCCGCGAAAATCGCGTAGCGCCTCGAAGGCTTCGCCGAAGCGCCGGGCCATTTCACGGGCGCGGGCCTTGTCGCCATCGGCGAACAGGTTGAGGTCGGCGCCGGCGCTGAAGAACTTGCCGCCCTGGCCCGTCACCACCAGAGCGTAGATGTCGTCGTCGTGGTTGAGGTGCTCGATCAATTGCTTGAGACCGATCAGCGAGTCGCGATCCCAGGTGTTGGCCGGCGGGTGATTGATGGTAATCAGCGCGGTATGGCCGTGTTTCTCCACGGTGATCTTGTGGGTCAGGTCGAAAACACCGGGATGGTAGGGTTCGATGGCGTGGCTCATAACAGTCCTCGTAGATTGTGCTCCCCTCTCCCTCTGGGAGAGGGGCTGGGGCGGCCCGTGTAGGGTGAGGGTAGTGCGTGTTCCCCTCTCCCTAACCCTCTCCCCGGAGGGGGGAGGGGATAAAAGCTACAGCAGGCGATCAAGCATGCCGTCCTGCTCGAGCAGGCGGCGGGCGATGATCACCCGCATGATTTCGTTGGTGCCTTCGAGAATCTGGTGCACGCGGCTGTCGCGCACCCAGCGCTCCAGCGGGTAGTCGTTCAGATAACCATAGCCGCCATGCAGCTGCAGGGCATCGTTGCACAGGTTAAAACAGTGATCGGTGGCGAAGCGCTTGGCCATGGCGCAGTACAGGCTGGCCTCGCCGTGCCGCCGATCCAGCTTGTGCGCGGCCAGTCGCACCATCTGCCGGCTGGCAGTGAGGTCGGTGAGCATGTCGGCCAGCTTGAATTGCAGGGCCTGGAACTCGCTCAGTGGCTTGCCGAACTGTTTGCGTTCCTCCACGTAGCGCAGCGATTGCTCCAGCGCCGCCTGGGCCGCGCCGAGCGAGCAACTGGCGATGTTGATACGGCCGCCGTCCAGGCCCTGCATGGCGTAGACGAAGCCCTTGCCCTCGGGGCCGATGCGGTTGCCGGCAGGGATGCGCACGTCCTCGAAGGTGATAGTGCGGGTCGGTTGGGCGCGCCAGCCCATCTTCAGCTCGTTGCGGCCGTATTTCACTCCGACGGCATCGGCCGGCACCAGGAAGCAGGAAATACCCTTGGCACCGTTGTCCTCGCCAGTGCGCGCCATGACGATCAGCACGTCGGTCGAACCGGCGCCGGAGATAAAGCACTTGCTGCCATCGAGTACATAGTCGTCGCCGTCGCGTCTGGCGCGGGTGCGCAGGTGGGCGGCGTCGGAACCGGCATCCGGCTCGGTCAGGCAGTAGGAGGCGAGTAGTTCGCCGCTGACCAGACCGGGCAGCCACTGGTCCTTGAGCGCCTGCTCGGCGAAGGACGCGAGCATCCAGGTCGCCATGTTGTGGATGGTCATGAAGGCCGTGGTGGCTACGCAGCCGGCGGCCAGTTGCTCGAAAATCAGCGCGGCCGACAGCCGTGACAGGCCCAGACCGCCGTCGTCTTCCTTGAGGTACAGGGCCAGATAGCCCTGCGCGGCAGCCTGTTTGATCACCTCCAGCGGGAAGTGGTGGTCGCGATCCCAGTCGGCGGCGTGGGGCGCCAGTTCGCGGCTGGCGAAAGCGCGGGCGCTGTCGACCAGCAGGCGTTGTTCATCGCTGAGTTCGAAATCCATAAGTCCTCATTGCAGGGTCAGGGGTTGTCCGGCGGCGCGTCGCTCGGCCTGCCATTCGGCCAGGCTGGGCGCCGCCTGGCTGGCGTCGAGGCGATCGACGATTTCAAAGTAGTCCTGTCTCAGTGGGTCCTTGAGCACTTCGGCGCGGGGCTTCACCTTGACGGCATACACCGTCTGCAGGTTCTGGTGATCGAAGGCGCGCCACTCTTGCGGGCCCTTGAGGAGCTGGTAACGGTGACCTTCCAGGGCCTTGATCAAGGCTTCGCTGTCCAGGCTCTTGGCCCGCTGTGCGGCATCGGCCCATTGATAGACGATGCTGTAGGCCGAGGCGGCGGAACTGGACGGGTACATCGCATAGCGCTCGCTGAAGGCCTTGACGAAGGCTTCACCCTGGGCGGATTGCTCCAGTTTAGGCACGCGCCAGGTCCACGGCTCGGTGCCGAGCACTCCTTCCATCAGGCCGGGGCCGGCCTGCTCGACCATGCTCTGGGTCAGGTTGGGCGCCACTATCTGCATGCGCTCGGTCAGACCGAGGTCCTTGGCGATGCGCATGGCCCGCACCAGGTCTTCGCCGAACAGTACCAAGGCCAGCACCTGGGCGTTGCTCGCCGCGGCCTGGTTCAGCACATCCATATAATCGGCCAGGCGCGCGCCCGGGAAGGGCACCTTGAGGCCGGGATGGCTGCCGCTGTCCATGCTGCCGGTGCTCTGGCGGAGCGAGTCTTCGGTGGTGTGGCCCCAGGTATAGTCGGAGGTCACGTAGAAATAGCGTTGATCCGGCAGGTGCTTGTTCAGGTACTGGCCGAGCACCCGGGCGCTCATCCAGGCGTTGTTGCACTCGCGGAACATATAGCGGTGCGCATTCTTGCCGGTGGTGTCGTTGGAATAGGTGAGGGTGCCGAAATACAGCAGGCCGTGCTTGGCCGCGCGTTGGCCGGAGGCGATCGCCACCGCGCTGGAGGAACCGCCGAACAGCATGGCCGCGCCCTCGCTGGCCAGCTTGTCGACATTGCGCTCGGCCTTGGCCGGGCGCGAGGCGCTATCCCGGCTGGACAGGCGCAGCGAGCGGCCGAGCACGCCGCCCTGGGCGTTGAGCTCGTCGATGGCCAGCAAGGCGCCGCGCATCTGGGCCAATCCTTCTTCCTTATAGGGGCCTGTGCGCGGGTAGTTGAGGCCGAGGGTGATCGGCTCTGCGGCCTGCGCGCAGGCGGTTAGTCCGGCCCAGAGGGCCAGAGTGGTTGTCAGTCGTGGCATGGCAGCTCTCCTTGTTCTTGTTTTTGGGGTCAGGAGAAGTTTTACGCGGTTAGACTAATTGTCGAGATCGTCTATTGGTCTAACAGGGCCTACGCCGTTCTCATTTCAACTGAATGGTCATGTTCGCTCCTGCCACGGCATCCTCATCGAACCAGCGTGTGGTGACGGTCTTGGTTTCGGTATAGAAGCGCACGCCCTGTTTGCCATAGGCGTGCAGGTCGCCGTAGAACGAGCCTTTCCAGCCGGTGAAGGAGAAGAACGGCAGCGGCACCGGCACCGGTACGTTGATCCCGACCTGACCGACTTCCACCGCGTGCTGGTAGTGCCGGGCGGCGCCGCCGGAGCGGGTGAAGATCGAGGTGCCGTTGCCGTAGGGGCTGGCGTTGACCAGCTCGATCGCCTCTTCCAGACTGTCCACTTCCATGCACACCAGCACCGGGCCGAAGATCTCTTCGCGGTACAGCCCCATCTTGGTTGTCACCCCGCGGAACAGGGTCGGGCCGAGCCAGTTGCCGTTCGGGTAGCCTTGCACCGTGCAGTGCGAGCCATCGAGCAGGCACTCGGCGCCTTCGGCTTTGCCCTCGGCAATCAGCCGTAGTACCCGTTGTTTGGCCTGCTGGCTGATCAGCGGGCCGAAGGCGGCATGGCCATCGGTCCAGTAGCCGGGCTGCAACTCGGCCATCTGCGCTTGCAGTTCGTCGATCCACTGTTTCGCTTCGCCGACGAACACCGCCACGCTGATCGCCATGCAGCGCTGGCCGGCCGCGCCGCAACTGGCTCCGACCAGGTTGCTCAGCACCTGCAGCTTGTTGGCGTCGGGCATGATCACCATATGGTTCTTGGCTCCGGCGAAGGCCTGCACGCGCTTCAGGTGGTCGGTGCCGGTGCGGTAGATGTGCTGGCCCACCGGCACCGAGCCGACGAAGGAGATCGCGCGGATATCCGGGTGAGTGAGCAGGCTGTCGACCACCTCGCGGGCACCGTGCAGCACCTGCAGCACCCCCTTGGGCGCGCCGGCCTCGATAAACAACTCGGCCAGGCGGTTGGGGGTCATGGGGTCCTGTTCGGACGGCTTGAGGATAAAGGTGTTGCCGGCGGCGATGGCCAGGGGAAACATCCACAGCGGAATCATCGCCGGGAAGTTGAACGGGGTGATGCCGACGCAGACCCCGAGCGGCTGGATCCAGCTGGCGGTGTCGATGTCGCGGGCCACGTTCTCCATGGTCTCGCCCATCATCAGGCTGGCGATATTGGCCGCCTGCTCGACCACCTCGATGCCGCGCCAGATATCGCCCTTGGCGTCGGCCAGGGTCTTGCCGGTTTCCTTGGCGAGGATTTCCGCCAGTTCGTCGTGGTGTTCCTTGAGCAGGTGCTGATAACGCAGCATCAGTCGAGCGCGATCGGACACCGGCACTTCGCGCCAGGCAAGGAAGGCTGTCTTGGCACTGGCGATGGCCGCTTCGATATCCTCGGCAGTGGCTTTGGGCGCCAGGGCCAACACTTCCTGGGTCGCCGGGTCGGTGACTTCGATGAATTCGCGGCTATGGCTTTCGCGCCATTCACCGTCGATCAACTGCGGGATTGCCTTGCTCATCGCACTCTCCACTTTCGGCCCGGGACAGGCTCTGTCGTTGTTTAGTGTTATAGCCGGGTCAAGCGCGCTTGTGGATTGACGATCTTGGTCAATGGATGGACGATCTTGTTGTTGAGTCATCGGAGAGCGCATGAACGATAGGGTTGAAACATCGAACTGGCCATTGCCGGCCAACGGCGTGCGCTTTATCACCCCGCCACGCCTGCGTCGCATCCTGAGCCATCATCCACTGGCTTCTGGCTGCTATCCGCTGGCGCTGGGGTTCTATCCCGAGGCGGGCGGGCACCGCATGAATCGGCCGCTGCCGGAGGATCATCTGCTGATCTACTGCCGCGCCGGTCAGGGCTGGTTGGATACAGGGGATGGACGAATTGCTGTCGCTGGTGGCGATCTTCTGCTGTTGCCAAAGGGCATTCCCCATGCCTATGGCGCGGATTCCGGCAAACCCTGGACGCTGTACTGGGTGCACTTCGATGGCGAGTTGGTGGCGGAGTTCTTGCGTCCGTTGGGCAAGGGACCGATCTGGCGCATCGGCGTGCAACCGCGTCTGCTGGCCGAGTTCGATGCGCTGCTCAATCTGCGCAAGCAGGGCCTGAACCTGGCCCACTTCATCTATGCCGCCCACCAGTTGCAGGCGCTGCTGGCCTCCCTGGCGGTGCTGCCGGCGCGGGCCAAGTTGAAATCGGGGCGAGTGCTGGACGTCGATGCGGTGCAGGCGGTGATGCGTGCCCACCTGCATGGCTCGCTCAACCTCGACGAACTGGCGGCGCAGTTCAAGTTGTCGCGTTTTCACTTCGCCAAGACCTACCGCGCCCTGACTGGCCATGCGCCTATCCAGGATTTCATCCAGCTGAAGATGGCCCACGCCTGCCGCCTGCTCGACGAAGGCCAGCAGGGCATCCGCCAGGTCGCCGAACAGGTGGGCTACGAGGACGTCTACTATTTCTCGCGGCTGTTTCGCAAAGTGGTGGGCATGGCGCCCAGTCATTACCGGGCGCTGCACCAGGGCTAGCGGACGTTAGGGGGTAGGAGCGGGGGGGGACGCCTAGTCCCCGTTCCTACGGGAGGCCGTCATACCCGGGCGATGGTCGCCAGGCCGGTGGCGATGATCTTTTCCTGGCCGTCGCGCAGGGCGAATACATCGGCGCGGGCGACGACCTGGCGTTGGCCGGCCTTGATCACTTCGCTGCGGCAGATCAGCTGGTCGCCGATCGCCGGGGCCAGCAGGTTGATCTTGTACTCGCTGGTCACCACATCGCCGACCAGGCTGGCCGCCGCCCAGGCGCAGGCACTGTCGATCATGAAACCGACCACCGCGCCGTGGACGAAGCCGTGGTGCTGGGTCAGTTGCTGGCGCGGCAGCACCGTCATTTCGATGCGCCCGGGGGCGAAACCGGTTAAGGCAAAACCGATCATCTGGGCGAACGGCGACTGCTCCAGGGCCTGTTCCAGGCGTTCGCGGGTCAGGGCGGTGGGCATGTCCATGGCATTTCTCCTGAGTGAAAGCTCTCAGTCTTGGTCGCCATGGGTGATCCGGCAATCTGCATCCAGGCCGGTGATGACAGTCCATCAAGGCTTGTCTTGACTTGCGCCTGGCGCTTCTCTAGCGTGCCGTTTTCGTTCGCGAATCCAGGGAATCAGGCATGACCTCCGCCGATAACATCAAGCTCGAAGCGGGCTGGAAAGAGGCCTTGCGCGAGGAGTTCGCCAAGCCCTATATGCAGGCGCTGGCCGACTTCCTCCGCCAGGAGAAGGCCGCCGGCAAGGAGGTCTATCCGCCAGGTGCGCTGATCTTCAATGCGCTCAACTCCACGCCGCTGGAGCGGGTCAAGGTGGTGATCATCGGCCAGGATCCCTACCACGGCCCGGAGCAGGCCCATGGCCTGTGCTTCTCGGTGCAGCCGGGGGTGGCCACGCCGCCGTCGTTGCTGAATATCTACAAGGAACTCAAGCGCGACCTGAATATCGACATCGCCGCGCACGGCTGTCTGCAGCACTGGGCCGAGCAGGGCGTGCTGTTGCTCAACACCTCGTTGACGGTCGAGCGCGGCATTGCCGGCTCCCATGCGGACAAGGGCTGGGGGGTATTTACCGACCGGGTGATCGAGGTGGTCAGTCAGCAGCGTGAGCACCTGGTCTTTCTGCTGTGGGGCAAGCATGCGCAGAGCAAGGCCCGCCTGATCGACCCGAGCAAACACCTGGTGCTGTGTTCGCCGCATCCCTCGCCGCTGTCGGCCCATCGCGGTTTTATCGGTAACGGTCATTTCAGCCGCTGCAACAAGTTTCTCGTGCAGCACGGCATGACGCCTATCGACTGGCGTCTGCCGCCACTCTAGACGGCGGCGCGCAGGCCAGCTGGGTCAGGTCGCGGCGCAGATCGCGCAGGCGTGTGCTCAGGCGCTCGCGCTGTTTGCTGTCGGCGCTTTCCAGCAGGTCGCTGAGCAGCTCGGCCAGCGCTTGCCGCGAGCGTGCGTAGGCGGCGCGGGAGTCGGCTTCGTAGACGCTTCCACGCCCCTGCAGCAAGCGCGTCAAGCGCGCGGGGAATTCGGTACTGCGCCGAGCATCGAGCGCCGCGCGAAATTCCGTTTGCCAGCGCAGGCGGTTGTCCAGCCACAGACGATTCTGCTCGCCCTGGGTATGCGCCCACTCGGCGATACGGGCCTGCTGCACGTCATTCAGCCGACCAAGCCAGGGGCGCAGGCGTTGCTGCATGCGCGTGGTGCGGCGGCTGATCTGGGCCGCCAGGGGCGGTTCGAGGTAGTCCTGGCGATCCTCCCGGTTGTCTTCATCCATGGCGGCATACAGCTCGGCGACTTGTCCGGGGTTGAGGCTTTGCAACAGTTCGATGGCGGTCGGGGTAATTGCGCCGCTGATGCGCTTGTATGCCCCGTCCAGCTCGGCGAACTGCTCGCTCAGTTGGCTGGCACTGGGCTGAGCCTGCTCGATCAGCGCTTCGCTGCGTTGCAGCCAGTCGATATAGCGCGGCAATTCGCTGCTGCAGTGCCACTCCAGATGGGCCTGCAGGCGCGGCTTGAGCCAGGCCTTCTGTTCACGATTCAGGCTCAGGTAATCGTCCAGCTGCCAGGGGATCAGCCAGTCGAGATTGCGGTAGACCAGACCGATCTGGCTGCAGGCGGCCAACAGCATGCCGAGGGCAATCAGCAGGAGCAGGCTTCTCAGGTGGAACCAGCGCGGCAGGGTCATGCGCTTTGCCTCAACGAGTCGAGGAGGAAACTGCAGGGTAGGCCAAGTGCGAGGCACCGCGTCGGGGTTGAAATATTCGGCAAAAAAAAGCCCGCGCGGGGCGGGCCAAACGTGGTCGAAATATTGGCTAACTGCGCTGCCATAGCCTGAACAACGGCTCGGCCAGGAACATCACCAGAAACAGCCGCAGCACCTGCAGCGCGGTGACCAGCGCCACCGACAGGTGCAGGGCCTCGGCGGTCAGGCACAGTTCGGTGATGCCACCCGGCATCATGCCGAGCATCAGCGAGGTCTGGTCTTCGCTGGCCAGCCAGCCGAGGCCTTTGGCCAGCAGCGCGGCGCTGAGCATGGCGAGCAGGGTGAACAGCAGGATGCGCGCGAGAAAGGCCGGTGCACTGCGAAAGAACGCACGGTCGAAGTGGCAGCCCAGGGCGCAGCCGATCAGCCACTGGCCAACCTGACCGAGGCCGTCCGGCAAACCGATGTGCAGGTCGAAGCTGACGCTGGCGATGGCGCAGACCGTCAGGGGGCCGAGCATCCAGGGGTTGGGTTGCTTGAGTTTGCCCCACAGCAGTGCCAGCAGCGCGCCGGCCGGCAGCAGGATGGCCAGCCAGTACCCGCTCACCGCCGCCGCGGGTGGCGGGTCGATGGGCGGCAGGCTCCAGGTGAAGATGGCCGGAATCAGCAGCACCACCAGCAACAGGCGCAGGCTGTGCGCCGCTGCGACGCGGGCGACCTGGGCGTCGTGGCGTTGCGCCATGTTGACCATCTCGCTGGCGCCGCCCGGCATGCTGGCAAAGAACGCGGTCGCACGGTCGACCCCGGCGCGGCGCAACAGGGCGATGCCGATCAAGCTGAGCAGCAGGGTCGCCAGGGCGCCAACCAGGATCACGCCGAAATGGCCGAGTAACTCGGCCATCACCTCGCTGGTGAAGTGCAGGCCGATGGCGCTGGCGACCAGCCATTGCCCGGTTTGTCGGCCGCCGGGTATTTCCGTGACCAGCCAGCCGCTGCAGCGTGCGGTGATGACTGCCAGCAGCGAGCCGATGATCCACGGTAAAGGCCAGCCGATCAGGCTGGCCAGGTAGCCGCCGACCAGACCGATCAGCGGTGTGGCCCAGTAGCGACGCCACTGGGCCAGGGCGGAGAGCTTAAGCATTGGCGACCTGAGCGGTGCGCCGTGCACGCCACCAACGCAGGGCTGGCATGCCCAGCATCAGTGCGGTCAATGCCCACAGAACGAGGCTGATCGGGCTGCTCCAGAGGATGTTCAGATCGCCCGCCGAGATCGACAGGGCGCGGCGCAGGTTATCTTCCATCAGCTCGCCGAGGACGAAACCGAGGATCAGTGCCGACAACGGGAATTCCAGTTTGCGCAGGATGTAACCGAACACGCCGAGGCCGATCATCAGCACCAGATCGAAGGTGGTGCTGTGCACCGCATAGACGCCGACCATGCTGATCGCGGTGATCGCCGGCACCAGCACCCAGTTGGGTACGCTGAGCATGCGGGCGAACAGGCCGACCAGGGGGATGTTCATCACCAGCAGGATCACGTTGCCGATGAACAGCGAGGCGATCAGGCCCCAGACCACATCCGGTTGCTGTTCGAACAACAGCGGGCCGGGGGTGATGTTGTACAGGGTCAGGGCGCCGATCATCACTGCGGTGGTGCCCGAACCCGGCACGCCGAGGGTCAGCATGGGGATCAGCGAGCCACAGGCCGAGGCGTTGTTGGCCGCTTCCGGGGCGGCCAGGCCGCGCAGGTCGCCTTCGCCGAACTTGCCCGAGCTGCCGGCCAGGCGCTTTTCGCTCATGTAGGTCATGGCGCTGGCGATGGTCGCACCGGCACCTGGCAGTACGCCGATGACGAAGCCGGCCACGGCGCTGCGCACCATGGTCCAGAAGGTGAAACAGAACTCCTTGAAGTTGAACAGTAGGCGGCCACTGGTTTTCACCGCTTTTTGCCCGCTGTGGGTTTTTTCCAGCATCAACAGCACTTCGCTGACGCTGAAGAAGCCGATCACCACGATGATGAACTGGATTCCGTCGGACAGGCTGACGCTGCCGAAGGTGAAACGGTACACCCCGGTGGTCGAATCCACGCCGACCGTGGCCAGGGCCAGGCCGATCAGGGCCGCCATCAGGGTCTTCACCGGTTTGTCGCCGACCATGCCGCCGAGGCAGGCGATGGCGAAGATCATCAGCACGAAGTATTCGGCAGGACCAAAGGCCACCGCCCATTTCGCCAGCAGCGGGGCGAACAGCACCACGCCGCAGGTGGCGATGATGCTGCCGATAAAGGAGCTGACCGCCGATAGCGACAGGGCGATCCCGGCCTTGCCCTGACGGGCCAGCGGGTAGCCGTCGAGGGTGGTCATCACCGCGGCGGCGTCGCCCGGCACGTTGAGCAGAATGGCCGAGATACGTCCGCCGTATTCGCAACCGAGGTACACGGCGGCCAGCAGGATCAGGGCGGTTTCCGGCGGCAGGCCGAGGGCGAAGGCCAGCGGCAGCAGCAGCGCCACGCCGTTGATCGGGCCCAGGCCCGGGAGCAGGCCGACGATGGTGCCGACGAAGGCGCCGAACAGGGCGACCATCAGGTTTTCCGGGCGGGTGGCGACTTCGAAGCCCTGCATCAAGAAATTCAGCGTTTCCATTTTCAGTTCTCCACAAAGGCTTCGAACAGGCCCAGCGGCAGCGGCACGTCCAGCAGGTAATCGAATAGGCCATAGAGCAGCACGCCCATCAGCACGCCGCTGATGGCGCAAGGCAGCAGGCGGCCGGTGAACAACAGGCCGAGGGCGAAGGTGCCCAGGGCGGTGCTGATGATGAATCCCAGGGATTCGAACAGCAGGGCGTAAGCCAGCAGCGTCAGCATGCACAGCAGCGAGCGCAAGGCGCTGGAGATGTCCAGTTTCTGCTCGAGCAGGCCGGGCTTGACCAGCAGCCACAACGAGCCCGCGGCCATCAAGGCCAGCAGCAGCAGGGGGTAGGCGCGAGGGCCGACCGGGTCGTAGGCGAAGGGCGCCTGGAAGCCCCAGGCAAGGACGGCGAGTCCGGCGCAGAAAAGCAGCCAGATCGCGGCGAACAGGCGAACGTACATAAAGGATTACCTCGGGACACGAAGAGTGCCGGTTTGCTCAAGCAGGCCAAAGTGCATACGTAGGAGTCAGGGGGCTAAGCGTCCCCCCGGCTCCTACACAAAGCGCCGGTGGCGTTTTACTCCTGCATCAGGCCGAAGGCATCGGCCAGCACCTTGTATTCTTCGACCTGCTTGAAGACCAGGGCTTGCAGCTCGTCGCCAGTCACCGACAGCGGCAGCAGGTCGCGTTGTTCACGCAACTTGGCGAAGTCTTCGCTGGCGAGCATGGTGTCGAACTGCTGTTTCCACCAGTCGTACTGCTCGTCGCTGACCTCGGGGCCGACATAGAAGCCGCGGATCACCGGCCAGCTGATGTCGTAGCCCTGCTCCTTGGCGGTCGGGATGTCGGCGAGATTGCCCGGCAGCCGCTCATCGGAGAGTACCGCGAGGATGCGCACCTTTTTCGCTTCCAGTTGCGGGGTGACTTCACCCAGGCCGCTGCTGGTCACCTGCACGTGGCCGCCGAGCATGGCGGTGAGGGTTTCGCCGCCGCCTTCGAAGGCGACGTAACGCAGGTTCTTCGGATCGATGCCGGCCAGGCGGGCGATCAGCGCGGTCTGCATCCAGTCCTGGCCGCCGATGGTGGCGCCGGCGCCGAAGACGATGCTCGACGGGTCTTTCTTCAGCGCTTTTACCAGCTGGTCGAGGTTCTGGTAGGGCGAGTCGGCACGCACGGTGATGGCGCCGTAGTCGGTACCCACTGCCGCCAGCCAGCGCACGCCGGTTTCGTCGTAACGACCGAACTTGCCCTGGGCCAGGTTGAGCAGGGAGCCGCTGGAGAAGGCGACAATGGTGCCCGGATCATCGGCGCGCTGGGCGATCACCGCGTTATAGGCCACCGCACCGACGCCGCCGGGCATATAGGTGACGCGCATCGGTGCTTTCAGCAGGCCGCTGTCTTTCAAGCCGCTTTGCGCCAGCTTGCAGGTCAGGTCGAAGCCGCCGCCGGGCTTGGCCGGGGCTATGCACTCGGGGCGCTTGGGTTCGGCGGCCAGCAGTTGGCCGGCGAAGGCCATGCAGGCAGTGGCCAGGGCGATACGGGTAAAGGCAGTTTTCATGGTTGAATCCTCTCGATTGTTATTGTGGATTACCAAATCGGCAGTGTGTAGCCGACGATCACGCGGTTCTCGGTTGCATCGCGGGCGAAGTCGGAGCGGAAGTTGGCGTTGCGCAGGCGCACGTAGAGGTTCTTCGCCGGGCCGCTCTGGACCACGTACTTGAGTTCCAGGTCGCGTTCCCATTCGCCGCCGCTCTTGTCGCTGCCGATCACGGTGGCATCGTCGCCGCGGATGTAGCGGGCGAGCACGCTCAGGCCGGGCAGGCCGAGCGCCGCGAAGTTGTAGTCGTAGCGGGCCTGCCAGGACTTCTCATCGGGGTTGGCAAAGTCGTTGATCTGCACGAAGTTGACCAGGTAGGGGTCGCTGCCGTCGATATAGGCATAGCCGGTGTCGCCGCTCATTTTCTGGTAGGCGAGGCTGAGCTTGTGGCCGCTGTGGGCGTAGCTGAGCACACCGTTCAGGGCGCGGTTGTCGACCTCGCCGGCATTCGCCGCGCCGGTGTCGTCGCTGAGCATCAGGCGCAGATCGGCGGCCAGTGTGCCGCCGCCCATTGGATAGCTGGCGAGCAGGTTGAAGAAGTTCTGCCGGTAGATGTCGTCCAGTTCAGCGTAGAAGTAGCGGCCTTTCAGGTTCTTGTTGAACTGGTAGTCGAGGCCGGCCAGGTCCAAGTGATCGGCGCTCACGCCGCCGGGGAAGCGCTTGTTCTTGCTGTTGAGCAGCAGATCCTCGGAGTTGGTCGAGGAGCGGTCGATGACCTTGTCCAGGCGTCCGCCGGTGAAGGTCAGGCCGTCCAGCTCGCTGGAGGTGAGCAGGCCGCCCTCGAACACCTGCGGCATCAGGCGGCTGTCGCTGGCCTTGACCACCGGTAGTTCGGGTACGTGCGAGCCGTAGCGCAGTTCGGTGTTGGAGGCCTTGACCTTGGCGGTCAGGCCCAGGCGGCTGAATTCGTCCGGGGTGCCGCCGTCGTCCTGCACCGGCAACAGGTCGGTGCCGGTGCGCCCGCCGCCGGAGTCGAGCTTGACCCCGAGCATGCCCAGGGCGTCGAGGCCGAAGCCGACAGTGCCTTCGGTGTAGCCGGACTGGATGTCGAGGAGGAAACCCTGGCCCCATTCTTCGCGCTTGTTCTGGCCAGTGCCTTCGCGGAAATCACGATTCAGGTAGATATTGGTCATGACCAGGTTGGCGCTGCTGTCTTCGACAAAAGCGGCCTGGGCGGCAGGCGCGAGCAGCGCCGCGGATACGGCTAGGCTTAGCAGGTTCGCAGGCAGCAGGGCCTGACGGGATGCGATCGGCATCGGGTGGTCTCCATTGTTGTTTTTGTCACGGCCGCACACCACTGTACGGACCGTTCAGGTAGGTGGATCGAGCCACCTGGGACTGATCCTATGAGGTCAAGCTTTCGCCAAGCTTTCAGCGCTGAAAAAAACGCCTGGAGCGATTTTGGACGTCGCCTGCGACGGCCCGCAGGGTGGATGCCAGGGATGGCAGGCCACAAAAAACGCCGGGAGGGTTTTTGGACGTCGCTTGCGACGGCCCGCAGGGTGGATGCCAGGGATGGCAGGCCACAAAAAAACGCCTGGAGCGTTTTTTGACGTCGCTTGCGACGGCCCGCAGGGTGGGCGCCAGGGATGGCAGGCCACAAAGTTTTGCCGTGGCGGCTGGTCGCCGGCATTAAGGCCATTCACAGGGCGCCTCGTGCCTGTAAACTGCGGCCCGGGCTGCGTGGCCGATAGCGGCCGTTGACTCGAACCCGGAGGGAGGTGGCGGTGCGAATTCTGCTGGTCGAAGACCATCCGCAACTGGCGGCAAGCGTGGCTCAGGCCCTCAAAGGCGCGGGCTGGACGGTGGACGTGCTGCACGATGGGGTGGCCGCCGACCTGGCCCTGGCCAGCGAGGAGTACGCCCTGGCGATTCTCGATATCGGCTTGCCGCGCCTCGATGGCTTTCAGGTGCTGGCGCGTCTGCGCGCACGCGGCAAGACCCTGCCGGTGCTGATGCTGACGGCCCGTGGCGAGGTCAAGGATCGCGTGCATGGGCTCAACCTCGGCGCCGATGACTACCTGGCCAAACCCTTCGAGCTGAGCGAGCTGGAGGCGCGGGTCAAGGCGTTGCTACGGCGCAGCGTACTCGGCGGCGAACAGCAGCAGCGCTGTGGCGAACTGGTCTACGACCTGGCTACCCGACGCTTCAGCGCACGGGGGGAAAGCCTCAGCCTGACTTCCCGCGAGCAGGCGGTGCTGGAGGCGATGATTGCCCGGCCGGGGCGGGTGATGAGCAAGGAACAACTGGCGGCCCAGGTGTTCGGCCTGGACGAGGAGGCCAGCGCCGATTCGATCGAGATCTACGTCCATCGCCTGCGCAAGAAGCTCGAGGGTAGCGGCGCGCGCATCGTCACCTTCCGTGGCCTGGGTTATTTGTTGGAGGCGGTCGGTGACTGAGTACTGGAGGCGGCTGGATGGCTAAAATCGGTAGCCTGCGCGGGCGGCTGCTGCGGCGTCTGGCGCTGTTGCTGGCGCTGATCCTGCTCGTCAGCAGTCTGAGTGCCTACTGGAGCGCCCGGCGCGCCGCCGATACCGCCTATGACCGTACCCTGCTGGCGTCGGCGCGGGCGATTGCCCAGGGCCTGTATGCCGATGACGGCAGGCTCAAGGCCAATGTGCCTTATGTCGCCCTGGATACCTTCGCCTACGACAGCGCCGGGCGCATCTACTACCAGGTGCTTGACCCGCGCGGGCAGCTGGTGTCCGGTTACGAAGACCTGCCGGCTGCGCCTGCCGGTACCCCGCGCACCGACGATTACCCGGCGCTGGCGCATTTCTACGATGGCGTCTATCGCCGCCAGGGCGTGCGCGTGGTCAGCTTGCTGCAACCGGTCAGCGAGCCACTGCTCAATGGCATCGCCGAGATCCGGGTGGCCGAGACCCTGGGTGCGCGCGAACGCATGATCCGTGAGTTGCTGGTCGGCACGCTGTGGCGCATGGGCTTGCTGGCATGCAGCGCATTGCTCCTGGTGTGGCTGGCGGTGAGCGCTACCCTGCGTCCGCTGGAGGCGCTGCGGCGCAGCGTGGCCGCGCGCGCCAGTGACGATCTGCGGCCGCTGCCGGATGCCGAACTGCCGCGCGAGTTGCGCCCGCTGGTGAATGCGTTGAATCAGTTCAACGAGCGTCTGCATGGCCTGTTCGCGCGTCAGTCGCAATTTATCGCCGAAGCTGCCCACGAACTGCGCACACCCTTGGCGGCGCTCAAGGCGCGGGTCGAGCTGGGCCTGCGTGCGCAGGAGCCGGCCGTTTGGCGCAGCACTCTGGAAGAGGCCGCGCAGAACACCGACAAGTTGACCCACCTGGCCAACCAGCTGCTCTCGCTGGCGCGCATCGAAAGCGGCGCGCGGGCGATCGCCGAAGGCGGCGCGCAACGCCTGGATCTCAGCCAGTTGGCCCGAGAGCTGGGGTTGGCCTTGGCCCCTTTGGCCCATGCCCGCGGGGTCGCCCTGGCGTTGGAGGCCGAGCAGCGGGTGTGGCTGCGCGGCGAGCCGACCCTGCTCAATGAGCTGCTGTGCAACCTGGTGGATAACGCCTTGGCGCATACCCCGGCTGGGGGCAACGTGATCCTGCGGGTGCTGGCACCAGGCGTCCTCGAGGTCCAGGACGATGGCCCGGGGATCCCCGCAGAGGAGCGCGAGAAGGTCTTCGAGCGTTTTTATCGGCGCGGTGTGCAGGGTTCGGGCGCCGGTCTGGGTCTGGCCATCGTCGGCGAGATCTGCCGTGCCCATCAAGCGCGCATCAGCCTGCATCAGGTCCAGCCGCAGGGGTTGCTGGTGCGCGTCGAGTTCGCCGGCGAGGTTGTCTGAGCGTTTGTAGCAGAACGCTCGATGTTCACACCCGTCTGAGACGAGCTGCCGGTGACCTTGCCTTGGCGTGGCGTCACTCGTCCAGGCGGCCCGCAAGCCGCCCCATGAATCTGCGTTTTACTGCAGCATGCCCATGGCCGCTTCCATGGCGGCGGAGAGATCTTCGTCGTCATTCAGGTTCTGGCCCGGATCCAGGCCGAGTTTGCGGAATGCCGGGATCTGGCTCCAGTCCAGTTGGGTGTAGGGGTGTTGGCTGCCCAGGTAGCTTTGCAGGATGGCGACCTGGACGATGTCGACGTAGTCGACCTTGGCACTGTCGCGGGTGAAGTCCAGGTGTTGGCTCGGCACCATGGCGATCAGTTCGGGGAAGTCCCAGGTGCGCAGGATCTTGTCACCGATTAGTGGGTGAATCTGCTCGATCACGTGGTTGAGGCTGATCGAGTCGGACAGCAGTTCGTTGTGGTCTTCGGCGTAGGTGAGGATCGGCAGCACGCCGATCTGGTGCACCAGGCCGGCGAGGGTCGCCTGGTCCGGCATCAAGCGGGTGTAGTGCTTGCACAGCACGTGACAGATCCCGGCGATTTCCGTGCTCTTGTTCCAGACTTCGCGCATCTTGCGGTCGACCACGTCCGAAGTGGCCTGGAACATCTGCTCCATCGCCAGGCCGGTGGCCAGGTTGCAGGTGTAGTTGATGCCCAGGCGGCTGACGGCCATCTGCAGGTCGGTGATTTCCTTGTTGGTGCGCAGCAGTGGGCTGTTCACCACCTTGATGATGCGGGCGGTCAGCGCCGCATCGTTGCCGATTACCTTGCTGATCTGCGGAATGCCGATATCCGGGTCTTCCGCCGCTTCACGGACTTTCAGGGCGACTTCCGGCAGGGTCGGCAGTACCAGGTCATCGTTGTCGATGGCCTTGATCAGTTCCTGTTGGACTTTCTCGGCAAGCTTGCTCATGGGCAGGTCTCTTCGGTAATCGGCTGCAGATGCAGGGGGTTAACGCTGGATTTCGCGGGTGCTGTCCAGGGTGTAGGGCAGATCCAGCAGTCTGAGTGGCAGGCCTTGTGGGGTGCCGAGGTGAATGCGTCCGTCACTGACCGCGTCTTCCAGCAATACCGCCAGCAGCTCGAAGCCGTTGTCGCTCTGCGCGGCCAGCACCACTTCGCCGACGCTGCTGTTGCGCTCGGGGGAAAACAGTTCGGTGGCCGGTGCGGGCAGTTGCTCGCCGTCTACCGCCAGGCGATACAGGCGGCGCTTGAGTTTGCCGAGGTACTGCATGCGCGCAACGATTTCCTGGCCGGTGTAGCAGCCCTTCTTGAAGCTGACACCGCCCAATGCCTGCAGGTTGAGCATTTGCGGGATGAACAGTTCGCGGGTTGGGCCCAGTACCTGACCGATACCGGCGCGCACCTGGGCCAGTAGCCATTGATTGAGAGAGGTGTGCGCCAGCTGTGCGGCCAATTGGGTGTGCAGGCTCTCGGCCTGGCTGGCCGGTGCCCAGAGTTCGGCGCGGCCGTCGCTCAGACGCAGCGCCAGCAGGTCGTTGGCTCGCGCCACGCTGTCGGCGTGGCGTGGCAGGTCGAGGCCCAGGCTGGCCAGAGCGGCATCGCCGTCATGCAGGCCAAAACGCACCCAGTCGGCGCTTTCGTCGATCAGCTTGGACTTGCTGAATGCCGCGTACTTCTGCAGGTCGAGCAGTTGCGGCTCGACCAGTTCACTGGCCATTGCCAGCAGGAAGCCGTCGGCCACGCTGACAATGCGGAAGCTCGACAGCATGCGGCCTTTGGGGGTGCAGCGGGCTCCGAGGCTGGAGCTGACATCGCTCAGGTAATTGAGGTTGCAGGTCAGTTGGCCCTGGAGGAATTTGCTCGCATCAGAACCACGAACGGCGAGGACGCCTTCGTGGCTGAGGGTGGAGAAAAACGCGGAATCGGCCATAGGGATAAACAATCGCTGGATGAAAGTGAGGGGCGTCATCATAAAAGCAGCCACAAGCCTCAAGCTACAGGCTTTGTGCAAAAGCCAGGAAAAAGCTTGAAGGCGAACCTCCCTGGATTGGCTTGCTGGGGGCGGCCACCCGTCTTGCGGCCGACTGTTATACTGCGGCGCTTTCTCCCGCCAGGCTCTATCAAGGAACCGCTCCATGGTCGATTCGACAGAACTCAATCGCCTTTACTGGCACAGCCGCCGCGGCATGCTGGAACTGGATGTACTGCTGGTGCCATTCGTCAAGGAGGTCTATCCGACCCTCGATGCTGAAGACCGCGAGTGTTACCGCAAGCTGCTCGAGTGTGAGGATCAGGATATGTTCGGCTGGTTCATGCAGCGTGCCGAATCCGAAGATGCCGATCTGCAGCGCATGGTTCGCATGATCCTGGACCGTGTCCAGCCCAAGTGACAGTTTCGAGTGCCGCTGGCAGCCGTCGCGGCGCTTGCTGCTGCTCTACGGGTTGGTTCAGGCGCTAGCGCTGCTCAGCTTGTCGCTGGTCGAGATTCCGCTGTGGGCGCTGTCGTTGGGCGTCTTACTGTGCCTGGGGCATGCCGTCTGGGTATTGCCGCGGCATATCCTGTTGAGTGCGCCCCAGGCGTTCGGCGGGTTGCGCTGCACGGCCGATGGCTGGCAGTTGTGGAGTGCGTCAGGCGGCTGGCAGGTCATCCAGTTGCGCCCCGACAGCCTGGCGTTGCCGCTGGTTGTGGTACTGCGCTTTCGCCTGGCGGGTGAGCGCCGGGTGCGCGGCCTGTGCATCCCGCATGATGCCCTGCCGCGGGATATGCACAGGCGCTTGCGCGTGCGCCTGAAATTCAGTCGCCGTAGGTGGGTGGCTGCAGAATAGTGTCTTTGGCCTCGGGCAGCTGCTGCGGGTAGTCCAGGGTGTAATGCAGGCCGCGAGATTCCTTGCGCTCCATCGCCGAGCGGATCATCAGTTCGGCCACCTGGGCCAGGTTCCTCAGTTCGATCAGGTCGCGGCTGACCTTGTAATTGCTATAGAACTCGTCGATCTCGTCGAGGAGCAGGCGCACCCGGTGTTCGGCGCGTTGCAGGCGCTTGTTGGTGCGCACGATGCCGACGTAGTCCCACATGAAGCGCCGCAGCTCATCCCAGTTGTGCGCGATGATTACATCTTCATCCGAGTCGGTCACCTGGCTGGCGTCCCAGGTCGGCAGGTTGCTCGGCGCACTCACGTCACCGAGCTTCTGGATGATGTCGGCCGCTGCCGCGCGGGCGTAGACGAAACACTCCAGCAGCGAGTTGCTGGCCATGCGATTGGCCCCGTGCAGGCCGGTGAAACTGGTCTCGCCGATGGCATAGAGGCCGGGAACGTCGGTAGCGCCGTTCTGCTCGACCACTACGCCGCCACAGGTGTAATGCGCGGCTGGGACTACCGGGATCGGCTCGCGAGTGATGTCGATGCCGAAGTCGAGGCAGCGTTCATACACGGTGGGGAAGTGTGTCTTGATGAAGTCGGCCGGTTTGTGGCTGATGTCCAGGTACACGCAGTCAGCGCCGAGGCGCTTCATTTCGTGGTCGATGGCGCGGGCCACGATATCGCGCGGGGCCAGTTCGGCGCGTGCATCGAAGCGCTGCATGAAGCGTTCGCCGCCCGGCAGTTTGAGCAGCGCGCCTTCGCCGCGCAGGGCTTCGGTGACCAGAAAGCTTTTGGCCTTCGGGTGGTACAGGCAGGTCGGGTGGAACTGGTTGAACTCCAGGTTGCCGACCCGGCAGCCGGCGCGCCAGGCCATGGCGATGCCGTCGCCGCAGGCGCCGTCCGGGTTGCTGGTGTACAGATACACCTTGGCCGCGCCGCCGGTGGCGAGGATGACGAAGCGCGCACTGAAAGTGTCGACTTCACCGCTGGTCCTGTTCAGTACATAGGCGCCCAGGCAGCGCTGGCCATCGAGGCCGAGTTTGCGCTCGGTGATCAGATCAACCGCAACACGCTGTTCCAGCAGCTCGACATTGGCCCGCTGCCTGGCTTGCTCGAGCAGGGTCGTAAAAATCGCCGCACCGGTGGCATCGGCAGCATGGATGATGCGTCGGTGGCTGTGACCGCCTTCGCGGGTCAGGTGAAACTCGAAGCCGCCATCTTCGTGGGCGGTCTGATCGTCGCGGGTGAAGGGCACGCCCTGGTCGATCAGCCATTGAATCGCTTCTCGGCTATGCTCCACGGTGAACCGCACCGCTTCTTCGCGACACAGGCCGGCACCTGCATTGAGGGTGTCCTCGACATGCGATTCGACGGTATCCATGTCGTCCAGCACCGCTGCCACGCCGCCTTGGGCCCAGTAAGTCGAGCCATTGGCCAGGTTGCCCTTGCTCAGCACGGCAATGCGCAGGTGCTCGGGCAGGGTCAGCGCCAGCGTCAAACCGGCGGCCCCGCTGCCGATGACCAGAACGTCGTGTTGGTAGTGTTGGCTCATGTCGTGATCCTGCAGGTAAGCGGCCCCTAGTATATAGAGGGGGCGAGCGGCACAATAGCCGGCTTATGACCTACCGTGGTGCTGGGGAACTTTCTTAGTCGCCAAGGTTCAATAAGAGGTCGCCCTCAGAGGGACACTGCTTGTTTGTCGGATAGGTTGAGGGCTTTCATCGGCTTTTCAATTGTTGGCAGATGGGTGATCTAAGACTATTTGCGCAGCAGGGGCTTCAGGTCACTGCTGCGTCACTCCGTGCAAGACATATAGCGTTTTGCAGGAAGCTTGTTTGAAGGGGAGAACTTTTGCGCAACGTCCGAGTCTATTTTGGCAAGCCGGTTGATTGGCTGACGCTGCACTCCTTCGGACTCAATGAGGAGTGTTGATGCTAGCTCAGGAAGAAGATCAGCAGCTGGTCGAGCGCGTACAGCGTGGTGATAAGCGAGCATTCGATTTGTTGGTGCTGAAGTATCAGCACAAGATTCTCGGGTTGATCGTGCGGTTTGTGCACGACACCCATGAAGCGCAAGACGTGGCGCAGGAAGCCTTCGTCAAGGCGTATCGAGCGTTGGGGAATTTTCGCGGTGACAGTGCGTTCTATACGTGGCTGTATCGCATTGCCATCAATACGGCGAAGAATCATCTGGTGTCGCGTGGTCGGCGGCCGCCTGAGAGTGATGTAAGTGCCGAGGATGCGGAGTTCTATGATGGCGATCACGCCCTCAAGGACATTGAGTCCCCGGAACGACTGCTGTTGCGGGATGAAATCGAAGCCACCGTGCATCGGGCCATCCAGCAATTGCCAGAAGATTTGCGTATGGCGCTAACCTTGCGTGAATTTGATGGTCTGAGTTACGAGGACATTGCAAACGTCATGCAGTGTCCAGTCGGTACCGTGCGTTCGCGAATTTTTCGAGCTCGTGAGGCCGTAGATAAATGCTTGCAACCCCTGTTGCAGGAAAGTTGATTAAGACAGCGGCGCTAGCCAAGAGAGGAACCGCCATGAGTCGTGAAGTCCTGCAGGAATCGCTGTCCGCAGTTATGGATAATGAAGCGGACGAAATGGAACTGCGGCGTGTGCTCAGTGCGAGCGACGACGCCGAGTTGCGTGCAACCTGGTCGCGCTATCAGATTGCTCGTGCGGTGATGCACAAGGAACTGCTGGAGCCGCGTCTGGATATTGCTGCAGCCGTGTCTGCGGCGTTGGCCAGCGAAGCGTTGCCGGTGCAGAGCAAGGTCGTTCGCGGTCCGTGGCGTTCGCTTGGTCGCTTCGCCGTGGCTGCTTCTGTTACGGTTGCCGTTCTGGCCGGAGTGCGCTTGTACAATCAGGATGAGGTAGCAGCTACGCAATTGGCGCAGCAAGCCACTCAGCCCGCATCGATCGCTCCGCAAGTGCAGGGCCCCGCCATGCTGGCAGGCTTCAGTACTGCAGGTGAGCAGCCAGCTGCGGCTGGAGCTGCTGGTGAGACTACATCCGGCTGGCATGATCAGCGTCTGCCAGCTTATCTGCGCCAGCATGCTCAGCAAGCGGCCATGAATGCCAATGAAAGCGCGCTGCCTTATGCGCGTGCTGCAAGTCTGGAAAGCCGCTAAGGAGGCGCATGCGCTTTATTTCCGTCATCTCTCTGTTGTTCGGTAGTTGGCTCGCATTGCCTGCTGTCGCTGCCGAGGCGCAAGACTGGCTTGAACGTTTGGCCGATGCTGGGCAAAGTCAAAGCTTTCAAGGCACATTCGTCTATGAGCGCAACGGCAGCTTTTCTACCCACCGTATCTGGCATCGGGTGGATGAAGCGGGTGGGGTGCGTGAGCGGCTATTGCAGTTGGATGGGCCGGAGCAGGAAGTGCTGCGAGTCGATGGCCGGACAAAATGCGTCAGCGGTAACTTGGCTGACCAGATTGGCGATCTTGAGGCGTGGTCGGCACGAGACCTGAATGCCCAGCGGTTGCTTGAATCGTATGACCTGCGTGTTATCGGCAAGTCGCGTGTGGCGGGGCGGGCGGCTGTGGTGCTGGCGCTGTCGCCGCGCGATCAGCATCGTTACGGCGTTGAGTTGCATCTGGATCAGGAAAGCGCTCTGCCGTTGAAGTCCCTGCTGCTGAATGACAAGGGGCAGTTGCTCGAACGCTTTCAATTTACCCGGCTCGATGTGGGTGCAGTTCCTACTGACGAGCAATTGCAGTCTGGAGACGGTTGTCGGCCGGTAACCGCCAGCAAGGCGCAAGCCGAGGTTGTCGAAGCCTGGCGTTCTGACTGGCTGCCGCCAGGCTTTACCTTGAGTCGGGTCGTCGAACGTCGCAGTCCGGCATCCAATGAGCAAGTGGCGTGCCTGGTTTACGACGATGGCTTGGCCCGTTTTTCGGTGTTCCTTGAGCCCTTGCGTGGCGTCATGGTCGAGGATGCGCGGAGTCAGCTTGGCCCGACTGCCGCGGTTTCGCGGCGTCTGGTGACCGATGACGGCGATGTGATGGTGACTGTGGTCGGTGAAATTCCGCTGGGTACGGCAGAGCGCATCGCCTTGTCGATGCGTGCCCTAGAGGGGCAGGCCATACAATGATCGAAGAGCAGGGGCGGGTCGTGGCCATTGAATCGGGCGCCGTCTGGGTCGAGACCTTGCGTAAAAGCACCTGTTCCAGCTGCACGGTGAGTGCAGGTTGCGGTCATGGCGTGCTCGACAAGTTGGGTGCCAGTGGTCGTCGGGGCTATGTCCGGGCACTCTGTGATCTGCAGTTGAGTGTGGGTGATACTGTGGTGATTGGTGTGCGCGAGGAATTGCTGGTGCGCGGTTCGTTACTGGTCTACCTGCTGCCTCTGATCGGGTTGTTCAGCGCCGCATTACTGGCCGAGCAACTGGCCTTGAGTGAGCCCTGGGTGATCCTGTCTGCCTTTGTCGGCTTGTTCGTGGCCTGGGCGGCGGTGCGCTGGCACAGCAGTCGCACGGCCGATGATCCGACCTTGCAACCGGTGGTCATGCGCGCCTTGCTCGCCGGCTCTGCCTCAGTGTTTTGAGCGTTTTGCTCGTTTTCGATGGGGAGTTTCATATCGATGCCTAGCCTGAAATCGTCTTTCTATTCCTTGGTCGCTTTGCTGCTATTGGGGCAGGCGGTGGTTGCCCAGGCACAGTTGCCGGACTTTACCGAGTTGGTCGAAGAGGCCGCGCCAGCGGTGGTCAACATCAGTACCCGGCAGAAGATACCGGCGCGTGCGGCGGGGGCTGGCGAATTGGCCATTCCCGATCTTGAAGGCCTGCCACCGATCTTTCGCGAATTCTTCGAACGCAATATTCCGCAAGTGCCGCGTGCACCAAACGGCGGCCGACAGCGTGAGGCGCAATCGCTGGGCTCCGGCTTCATCATTTCTGCCGATGGTTATGTGCTGACCAACAATCACGTGGTCGCCGGTGCCGATGAGATCATCGTGCGCCTGGCCGATCGCAGTGAGCTGGAGGCCAAGCTGATTGGTGCCGATCCGCGTAGCGACGTGGCCCTGCTCAAGGTCGAAGGCGAGAATCTGCCGATGGTCAAGCTGGGCAAGTCCGAGGATCTGAAAGTCGGCGAGTGGGTATTGGCCATCGGCTCGCCCTTCGGTTTCGACCATTCGGTGACCGCCGGTATCGTCAGCGCCAAGGGGCGCAGTCTGCCGAACGAAAGCTATGTGCCGTTCATTCAGACCGATGTGGCGATCAATCCGGGTAACTCCGGCGGCCCGCTGTTCAACCTGGCGGGTGAGGTGGTAGGTATCAACTCGCAGATATTCACCCGCTCCGGTGGTTTCATGGGTTTGTCCTTCGCTATTCCGATGAGCGTCGCCCTGGATGTGGCCGATCAGTTGAAGGCCGACGGCAAGGTCAGTCGCGGCTGGTTGGGCGTGGTGATTCAGGAAGTCAACAAGGATCTGGCCGAGTCATTCGGGCTGGATAAGCCGGCGGGTGCGCTGGTCGCTCAGGTTCTGGAGGGTGGGCCGGCGGCCAAGGGTGGCTTGCTGGTTGGCGATGTGATTCTCAACATCAATGGCGCGCCTATCGTCATGTCGGGAGACCTGCCGCACCTGGTTGGTCGCCTGAAACCGGGCAGCAAGGCCGAGCTGGATGTGGTGCGTGATGGTTCGCGCAAGACGCTCAAGTTGACCATAGGTGCCTTGCCGGAAGACGGTGAAAGCTTGGCCGGCGCGGCTGGGCCGGGGGTGGAGCGCAGCAGCAATCGCCTTGGGGTCAAGGTGGTCGAATTGACGGTCGAGCAGAAGAAAAGTCTCGACCTGAAAGGCGGGGTGGTCATCACCGAAGTGCTCGACGGTCCTGCGGCACTGATCGGCTTGCGTCCGGGCGATGTGATTACTCATTTGAATAATCAGGCCATCGACTCGGCGAAAACCTTTACCCAGGTGGCCGAGGAATTACCGAAGAACCGCTCTGTCTCCATGCGCGTACTGCGTCAGGGGCGCGCCAGTTTCATCACCTTCAAGTTGGCGGAGTGATGTCGGCACGGGTTGCCGGCTGACTGCCTGTCGCAGATACGGCGTCGCCGGCCAGATCAAGAACTGGAACGCGACGGGCAAGGCTGAAGAAGGGCGATTTCGGTCGCCCTTCTTCATATCCGCCGATTGGCGCCTGGGCGTGACGGCTGCGGCGCCAATCGGGTACACTTCACGGCTATTTTCGGCGGGCTGTCGCCTGCGACCTTTTCGAGTGTTGTCCTGTGAGTGACCTGAGTCATATCCGCAATTTCTCCATCATCGCCCACATCGATCACGGCAAGTCCACCCTGGCCGATCGTTTTATCCAGATGTGTGGTGGCCTGGCCGATCGTGAAATGGAAGCCCAGGTTCTGGATTCCATGGACCTTGAGCGTGAGCGCGGGATCACCATCAAGGCGCATAGCGTGACCCTGTATTACAAGGCGCGCGACGGCAAGACTTACCAGTTGAACTTCATCGACACCCCCGGTCACGTCGATTTCACCTATGAAGTCAGCCGTTCCCTGGCGGCCTGTGAAGGCGCGCTGCTGGTGGTCGATGCCGGTCAGGGCGTCGAGGCGCAATCGGTCGCCAACTGCTACACCGCCATCGAGCAAGGCCTCGAGGTCATGCCGGTGCTGAACAAGATCGACCTGCCGCAGGCCGACCCGGATCGGGTCAAGGAAGAAATCGAGAAAATCATCGGCATCGATGCCACCGATGCCGTGACCTGCAGCGCCAAGACCGGCCTGGGTGTCGACGAAGTGCTCGAGCGCCTGGTGCACACCATTCCCGCGCCGACCGGCGATATCGAGGCGCCCTTGCAGGCGTTGATCATCGACTCCTGGTTCGACAACTACCTGGGGGTGGTTTCCCTGGTGCGCGTGCGCCACGGGCGGATCAAGAAGGGTGACAAGGTGCTGGTGAAATCCACCGGCAAGATTCACCTGGTCGACAGCGTCGGTGTCTTCAATCCCAAGCACTCCGCCACGGTCGACCTCAAGGCCGGCGAAGTGGGCTTCATCATTGCCGGCATCAAGGACATTCACGGTGCGCCGGTGGGCGATACCCTGACCCTGAGCTCGACCCCCGACGTCGACATGCTGCCAGGCTTCAAGCGCATCCAGCCACAGGTCTATGCCGGCCTGTTTCCGGTCAGTTCCGACGACTTCGAGGATTTCCGCGAAGCCCTGCAAAAGCTCACGCTGAACGACTCATCCTTGCAGTACACCCCCGAAAGCTCCGATGCCCTGGGCTTCGGTTTCCGTTGCGGCTTCCTCGGCATGCTGCACATGGAGATCATCCAGGAGCGCCTGGAGCGCGAGTACGACCTGGATCTGATCACCACCGCGCCGACGGTTATTTTCGAGTTGCTGCTCAAGACCGGTGAAACGGTTTACGTCGATAACCCGTCCAAACTGCCCGACCTGTCGACCATCGAAGATACGCGCGAGCCGATCGTGCGGGCCAATATTCTGGTGCCCCAGGAGCACCTGGGCAACGTCATCACCCTGTGCATCGAGAAGCGTGGCGTTCAGCACGATATGCTGTTCCTCGGCTCGCAGGTGCAAGTGACCTATGACCTGCCGATGAACGAAGTGGTCCTGGACTTTTTCGATCGCCTGAAATCGACCAGCCGTGGTTATGCTTCGCTGGACTATCACTTCGATCGTTATCAGTCGGCCAATCTGGTCAAGCTGGACGTATTGATCAACGGTGAGAAAGTCGACGCCCTGGCGCTGATCGTGCACCGTGACAACGCCAACTACAAAGGGCGTGCGTTGACCGAGAAGATGAAGGAACTGATTCCGCGGCAGATGTTCGATGTGGCAATCCAGGCCGCCATTGGTGGGCAGATTGTCGCGCGGACCACTGTCAAGGCGCTCAGAAAGAACGTGCTGGCCAAGTGTTACGGTGGCGATGTGAGCCGTAAGCGCAAGCTGTTGGAAAAGCAGAAGGCCGGTAAGAAAAGGATGAAGCAGGTCGGCAACGTGGAAATTCCACAAGAAGCCTTCCTTGCTGTGCTCAGGTTGGATAGTTAGATCCTATGTCGCTAAATTTCCCGCTGTTGCTGGTAATCGCCGTCGCCGTTTGTGGTGCGCTGGCGTTGTTCGATCTGCTCTTTCTGGCCCCGCGCCGGCGCACGGCCATTGCCAACTACCAGGGGCAGGTCAACCAGCCCGACGAGACGGTGGTCGAGCGCCTGAACAAAGAGCCATTGCTGGTGGAGTACGGTAAATCGTTCTTCCCGGTGCTGGCGATCGTGCTGGTGCTGCGCTCCTTTCTGGTCGAGCCGTTCCAGATTCCGTCCGGCTCGATGAAGCCGACCCTGGAAGTGGGCGATTTCATCCTGGTCAACAAGTTTGCCTACGGCATTCGCCTGCCGGTGCTGGACACCAAGATCATCGAGGTGGACGACCCACAGCGTGGCGATGTCATGGTGTTCCGTTATCCGAGCGACCCGAACATCAACTACATCAAGCGTGTGGTGGGCCTGGCGGGCGACAAGATTCGCTACAGCAGTGACAAGCGCCTGTTCGTCAATGGACAGCCGGTCGCCCAGCAGTTGCTCGGCGAAGAGCCGGGCAGCCTCGGTAGCGCGGCCCTCTATGAGGAGCGCCTGGGCGCGGCCGAACACCTGATCCGCAAGGAAATGAATCGTTATCGGGCTGAGCCTGGGCGCGAGTGGGTAGTGCCGCAAGGGCATTACTTCATGATGGGCGACAACCGCGACAACTCCAACGACAGCCGTTACTGGAACGATCCGGCCATTCCCAAGCCTTTGTTGGGCATGGTGCCGGACCAGAATATCGTTGGCAAAGCCTTCGCCGTCTGGATGAGCTGGCCTGATCCAAAATTGCGCAATCTGCCGAATTTCTCTCGCGTCGGTTTGATTCACTGACCTTTCGCCTATTTTGCGGCGCTGTTCAATACGGCGTCGCAGGCTATATATAGTCTTAGCCCGCTGGGCACTCACATTGGTCGAACTTGGGGGCAAACATGACATTTGCGCGTTCGCAGAAAGGCTTGTCGATACTGAGCTGGTTGATGGTACTGGCGGTCGTGGCATTTTTCGCCAGCACGGCATTCAAGATGCTGCCGCACTACCTCGACTATATGTCGATGGAAAAAATCATTACCTCGGTGGAAACTGACCAGACCATGGATATCCGCACGGTCGGTGCATTCTATGGCCATGTCGGCAAGGGCATGGAGGTCAACAGCATTCGCGACCTGAATCTGAAAGAAGCATTGAAAGTGAAAATAGAAAACAACGAGTTCCGTGCTCATCTGAAGTATGAAAAGCGCGAGCCGCTGATCGAAAACCTCGATCTGGTGGTCCGGTTCGACAAAGAATATCGCGTGCGCATGCCGTGAGTGCTTCGTTAGCTCGCCTCGAGCGCCAGCTCGGCTATACCTTCAAAGATCAGGACCTGATGGTGCTGGCGCTGACCCACCGCAGTTTTGCCGGGCGCAACAATGAGCGCCTGGAATTTCTCGGTGACGCCATTCTCAACTTCGTCGCCGGCGAGGCGCTGTTCGAACGTTTCCCGCTGGCGCGCGAAGGTCAGTTGTCACGTTTGCGCGCGCGTCTGGTCAAGGGCGAAACCCTGGCCATCCTGGCCCGCGGCTTCGATCTGGGTGACTACCTGCGGCTCGGCTCGGGCGAGTTGAAGAGCGGCGGCTTCCGCCGTGAATCGATTCTCGCCGATGCCCTCGAAGCGCTGATCGGCGCCATCTACCTGGATGCCGGGATGGACGCGGCGCGCGAGCGCGTGGTCGCCTGGCTGACCAATGAACTGGAAAGTCTGACCCTGGTCGATACCAACAAGGACCCGAAAACCCGCTTGCAGGAATTTCTGCAATCGCGTGCCTGCGAGCTGCCGCGCTATGACGTGGTGGATATCCAGGGCGATCCGCATTGCCGGACATTCGTCGTCGAATGCCAGATTTCCTTACTGAATGACAAGACCCTGGGCCAGGGTGCCAGCCGTCGCATCGCCGAACAGGTCGCTGCAGCCGCTGCCTTGATTGCCCTCGGGGTGGAGAATGGGCATGACTGATACACCCGTTACACGCTGTGGCTATGTCGCCATCGTTGGCCGGCCCAACGTGGGTAAGTCGACCCTGCTCAACCACATCCTCGGGCAGAAGCTGGCGATCACCTCGCGCAAGCCGCAGACCACCCGGCACAACATGCTCGGGATCAAGACCGAGGGCGCCGTGCAGGCGATCTATGTGGACACCCCCGGCCTGCACAAGAACAACGAGAAAGCCCTCAACCGCTACATGAACAAGAACGCCTCGTCGGCGCTGAAAGACGTCGACGTGGTGATCTTCGTGGTCGACCGCACCCGCTGGACCGACGAGGACCAGCTGGTTCTCGAGCGCATCCAGTACGTGCAGGGCCCGGTGATCCTGGCGATCAACAAGACCGACCGCCTCGAAGACAAGGCCGATCTGATGCCGCATCTGGAGTGGCTGGCGACCCAGTTGCCCAACGCCGAGATCGTGCCGGTCTCCGCCCAGCACGGGCATAACCTCGATACCCTGGAAAAACTGGTGGGCGAGCGCCTGCCCGAGGGCGAGCACTTCTTCCCGGAAGACCAGGTCACCGACCGCTCCAGCCGTTTCTTCGCCGCCGAGCTGGTGCGTGAGAAGATCATGCGCCAGCTCGGCGCCGAGTTGCCGTACCAGATCACCGTGGAAATCGAAGAGTTCAAGCGCGACGGCCGTATCCTGCATATCCATGCGCTGATTCTGGTCGAGCGCGACGGCCAGAAGAAAATCATCATTGGCGACAAGGGTGAGCGGATCAAACGCATCGGCCAGGAGGCGCGCAAGGACATGGAAGTGATGTTCGACTCCAAGGTCATGCTCAACCTCTGGGTCAAGGTCAAAGGCGGTTGGTCGGACGACGAACGCGCTTTGCGCTCCCTGGGCTACGACAATATTTAAACCGCGCTCGCTGTCGTTGCGTAGGGTGGGCCGGGCGGCGATCCGCTTCAGTTCGTAGGTTGGGTTAGCGGTGCACTCACTTATCACACAACGGCTAAGACGCCGCGTAACCCAACAAGGCATTGGCAGGCACAACGCAATGATGGGTTACGCCGCACGCAGAAACGCTGCCTTGATTCGAGTGTAGTGCTGGCGGCTAACCCATCCTACGGAACGTGGCAGTCAACAATCCATGACCTCTCAGCCCGCCTATGTTCTGCACAGCCGTGCCTACCGCGAGAGCAGTGCACTGGTGGATTTTCTCACCCCGCAAGGTCGCCTGCGCGCAGTTATGCGCGGCGCGCGGGGCAAGGCCGGTACTCTGGCGCGTCCATTCGTACCGCTTGAAGTGGAGTTTCGCGGGCGCGGCGAGCTGAAAAACGTCAGCCGTCTCGAAGCCGCCGGTATCCCCAACCTGTTGCGCGGCGAGGCCCTGTTCAGTGGTCTCTATCTGAACGAGCTGCTGATCCGCCTGCTGCCTGAGCAGGACCCCCACCCGGCGACGTTCGACCACTACGCCATGACCGTGCTGGCGCTGGCCCAGGGCCGTGCGCTGGAGCCCTTGCTGCGTTCTTTTGAATGGCGTTTGCTCGATGAGCTGGGCTATGGTTTCGCCCTTGATATGGATCGGCTCGGCCAGCCGATCGTCGCTGCGGGCCTCTATCGCCTGCAAGCCGATGCCGGCCTGGAGGCGGTCGGGCAGTTGCAGCCGGGGGTGTTCCACGGCAGCGAATTGCTCGCCATGGCCGAGGTCGACTGGAGCGTTCCAGGCGCCCTGGCCGCGGCCAAACGCCTGATGCGCCAGGCCCTGGCGCCCCATTTAGGCGGTCGACCGCTGGTCAGCCGCGAACTGTTCATGACGCTCAAGGAGCCATCACGTGACTGACGCCAATCGTATTTTGCTGGGTGTGAACATCGACCATGTGGCGACCCTGCGCCAGGCCCGCGGTACGCGTTACCCGGATCCGGTCAAGGCCGCGCTGGACGCCGAGGAGGCGGGTGCCGATGGCATCACCGTGCACCTGCGCGAAGACCGTCGGCATATCCAGGAGCGTGACGTGCGGGTGCTCAGGGAGGTCATGCAGACACGCATGAACTTCGAGATGGGCGTCACCGAAGAGATGCTCGCCTTCGCCGAAAGCATTCGTCCCGAGCACGTCTGCCTGGTGCCGGAAACCCGCCAGGAGCTGACCACCGAAGGCGGCCTGGACGTGGCTGGGCAAGAACCGCGGATTCGCGCCGCGGTCGAGCGCCTGAGCCGGATCGGTTGCGAAGTCTCGCTGTTCATCGACCCGGACCCGCAACAGATCGAAGCCTCCAAGCGCGTCGGTGCGCCTGCTATCGAGCTGCATACCGGGCGCTATGCCGATGCCAGTACGCCGGTCGAAACGGCCAGGGAGCTGGCGCGAATTCGCGACGGTGTGGCCTGCGGCCTGGCCCATGGCCTGATCGTCAATGCCGGGCACGGCCTGCATTATCACAACGTCGAGGCGGTGGCGGCGATCCCCGGGATCAACGAACTGAACATCGGCCACGCCCTGGTCGCCCATGCCCTGTTCGTCGGCTTCAAGCAGGCGGTAGTGGAGATGAAGCAACTGATAGTCGCGGCGGCCAATCGCTAGGAGCCTGTCGGACTTGACCGTCCGTAGCGAGGGGAAGTCCGGATTGATTCAGTTTTGCTGCTCTTTCGAGGCAAATAGCTGGCTATTTAACGAGAAAGAGCAGCAAAACTGGGCAAAGCCGGCTTTTCCGCAGTAGGACAGCGTTAAGTTCGACAGGCTGCTAGAGCATCCGGCCAGCCTGGACCCGGACGCCCTGGTGCGTGAGCTGGAACGCCACTCCGAGCCTGTCGCCGTTTCTTTCTTGATCTCTTTCAAGTGCTTGTACACAGTCGCGCGGCCCATGTTCAGCAGGTTGGCCACGTAGTTGGCGGCACTCTTGCCCTTGAATGCACCTTCGGCGTGCGCTGTCTCGACCCGTTCGCGCTTGTGCTCGCGGGTCAGCCGGTTGGTCCGCTGTGCAGGAAGCTGTTGATGCGCTCCGCCAGTCCTCGCGCAACAGTGTGTCCGGCAGGGGGACCAGCTTGCCGGGGAGCGAAACAGAGCCAGGACAGCCGTGGCGCTTTCGAACAGCGAGATATTCAGGTTGATGCACAGCACTGCAATCGGCACGCCCTGGGCGTCGCGTAGCTCGCTGCCGACCGAGCGAATCTTCTGCCCGTCCCAGTTGAGTTCTTCGCAGGGGCCGATGTTCCGTTCGTCGACCTCGCCGCCGAACAGGTCTGCCAGGGGCGCATCGTCACCGATCTCGCGCGTGGAGATGTTGTTACTGGACCTCTGGGGCAAAGCTCCACGGTAAAGGCTGCATGGGGTGTATTTGCCATGGGCCTGCGGGGGACTGCGCAAGGCGCATCAAGCACGGTTAGACAGCCCGGTGTCACCTTGAATGCAGGGTGTCGAGCGCAAGGATGTTGCGGATAAACACATAGCTGAGTGCTATGCATAACATAATAAATATACATTTGATAAATGTGAGGTGCGGGCGGATTCTTGCTTCGCGGCGGTGGCCGATTGGTCATCCAGTGCGATTTGAAGTGGGCTTGCGGGTGATGGCCGGCTTCACAGCGAACCACGATTCCAGAGGAAAACAAGATGAATAAGACTCTCCGCTCCCTGTTGCTTTGCGCCAGCATCGGTGTCCTGCCGTTCGCTGCTGCCCAGGCCGCCGAAGGCCCGACCCTGCGTCTCGCCACCGAAGGTGCCTACCCGCCGTTCAACTACTACACCGCCGACGGCCAACTGGCCGGCTTCGATATCGAGATCGGCAAGGCCCTGTGCGAGCGCATGCAGGCCAAGTGCAGCCTGGTGGCCCAGGACTGGGACGGCATAATTCCCGCGCTGCTGGGGCGTAAGTACGATGTGATCATCGCCTCCATGTTTATCACCGAGGAGCGCCGGCAGAAGGTCGCCTTCAGCGATCCCTACCAGAAATCGGCGATGACCTTCGTGGTGCCCAAGGATTCCGAACTCAAGGATTTCAGCCCGGCGGCCATGGCCGGCAAGACCATCGGTGCCCAGGGTGCGACCACCCAGGCGGATTACCTGATGGCGATGTTCCCCGACTCCGATGTGCGCCTGTATCCGACCCAGGATGCGGTGAACCTGGACCTGGTGTCCGGACGCCTGGATGCCCAGGTCGGCGACATGATCCCGATGCTCGAATGGACCCTGAAGTCCGAGGATGGCAGTTGCTGCCGTATGGCCGGCGCGCCGATCAGCGACCCGAAATATGTCGGCGAGGGCGTCGGCATGGCGCTGCGCAAGGAGGACGAAGCGCTGCGTCAGCAGCTTAACCAGGCCCTGGCCTCGATCATCGCCGATGGCACCTACCAGGCCATCAACGACAAGTTCTTCTCGGTCAATCTGCTGACCCTGGAGCAGTGAGCCAATAAGGCCCATCTGCTCAACGAGAAGAGGATCTGTTATGGACTGGCTCACCTACCTGAGCTTCGGTGACGCCGGCTGGGGCGACGAGTTGCTGCAGGGCCTCGGGGTCACCCTGGCCCTGGCACTGACCACCCTGCCGGTCGGCCTGCTGCTGGGCCTGCTGGTGGCGGCGCTGGCACTGTTCGGCGCGCGCCCGGCGCGGGCCCTGGCCCTGGCGTTCAGCACCACATTGCGCGGCCTGCCCGAGCTGCTCACCCTGTTTATCATCTACCACGGCGTGGGCATGGGCCTGAACGCCCTGTTGCGTTGGTACAGCCCCGACGCCGGCTATCTCGAGCTGAGCCCCTTTATCGCAGGGGTGTTGGCCCTGGGCCTGGTCTTCGCCGCCTATTCCAGCGAAGTCTGGCGCGGTGCCTGGCAGGCCCTGGACGGAGGCCAGCGCGAAGCGGGACAGGCCATGGGCCTGCGTCGGCTGACCATCTTCCGGGTGATCGAGTTGCCGCAGTTGCTGCGCCTGGCCCTGCCGGGGCTGGGCAACCTGTGGATCAACCTGCTCAAGGACACCGCCCTGGTCTCGGTGATCGCCTTGAGCGACCTGATGCGCATGGCCAATATCGCCGTGGGCACCACCAAGAAGCCCTTTCTGTTCTTCCTCGTGGTGTGCCTGGCCTACTGGCTGGTGTGCCTGCTCTGCGAGTGCCTACTGGCCCGCATGGAACGCCGCGCCAACCGCGGTTACCGCACGGGAGGGCAGGCAGCATGATGGAACTCCTCACGCGCTTCTCCGGCCAGTTGCTGGCCGGTGCCGGCCTGACCCTGCAGCTCACCGTTATCGGCGCTCTGCTGGCCTGCGCCCTGGCGCTGCCCCTGGCCATCGTCCGCTGCAGCGAGCGCGGTTTGCTGCGCTGGCCGATTCGCCTGTTCGTCTCGTTCCTTCGTGGCACGCCGCTGCTGGCCCAGCTGTTTCTGGTGTATTACGGCTCGGGTCAGTTCCGCGCCGAGCTGAGCCAGCTGGGGCTCTGGTGGTTCTTCCGCGACCCCTACTACTGCGCGCTGCTGACCTTCGTTCTCAACTCCACGGCCTATCAGATCGAGATCCTGCGTGGTGGTCTGCGCGCCGTGCCCTACGGGCAGATCGAGGCGGGCGTCGCCATGGGTTTGTCGAGCTTCAACCGCTACCGCAAGATCATCCTGCCCAATGCCTACCGCATCGCCTTTCCAGCCCTGGGCAACGAAATCATCCTGCTGCTCAAGGGCAGCGCGGTGGTCAGCGTGATCACCCTGTTCGATGTGATGGGGCAGACCCGGCGCATCTTTTCGCAAACCTTCGACCTGTCCGTGTACCTCTGGGCGGCGCTGCTCTACCTGCTGATGACCAGCGCCTTCGTCTGGCTCTGGCACCGTCTTGAGCTGTGCCTGACTCGTCACCAACGGGTACGCCAGGCCCCATCCACCGCCACCGCGCCCCCCTCGAAGCGGGTTTCCGCCGGAGTGTCGCCATGACTGCAAGCATCCCCCAGACCGCCGCCCTGCAGGTGGAGAACCTGTACAAATCCTTCGCTGGGATCGAGGTGCTCAAGGGCGTCTCGCTGACCGCCGAGAAGCACGATGTGATCAGCATCATCGGCTCCAGTGGCTCGGGCAAGAGCACCCTGTTGCGCTGCATGAACCTGCTGGAGTTCCCCGACAGTGGCTGCCTGCGCGTGCACGGCGAGGAGCTGGAACTGGGCACCAACCGCCGTGGCGTGCGCTCGCGGCGTTTCCAGCGGCAGATCGAACGGGTGCGCGCGCGCCTGGCCATGGTCTTCCAGTCGTTCAACCTGTGGTCGCACATGACGGTGCTGGAGAACGTGATGCTCGGCCCCTGTCTGGTGCACCGCCGCCCGCGCGATGAGGTGGAGGACCAGGCGAAGCAGCTGCTGGCCCGGGTCGGCATGCTGGAGAAGTGCCAGATGTACCCCGACTGCCTGTCCGGTGGGCAGAAGCAGCGGGTGGCCATCGCCCGCGCCCTGGCCATGGACCCCGAGGTGATGCTGTTCGACGAACCCACCTCGGCCCTGGACCCGGAGCTGGTGGGCGAGGTGCTGCTGGTGATCCGCGAGCTGGCCGAGGAAGGCCGCACCATGATCATGGTCACCCACGAGATGCGCTTCGCCCGCGAGGTGTCATCCAAGGTGGTGTACCTGCACCAGGGCCGGATCGAGGAGCAGGGCAGCCCCGAACAGCTGTTCAACGCCCCGCAATCGGACAACCTGCGCCGCCTGCTGGCGACGTAGGGTGCGCTGTGCGCACCGCCGGGCAATGACGCCCTAATAACCCAATAACGAGATGGTGCGCATGGCGCACCCTACCTTTTGAGTGAGCAATACCCATGAGCCAAGTCGTCTCCCTGCACCCCTGGAAAAGACAGCAGCACCTTAATAGTGCCCACAATCGGCTGCTGATCGACGGGATCAACGCCATCGAACTGGTCGAGCGTTATGGCTCGCCGCTGTTCGTCTATTCGGAAAGCAAGCTGCGCGATAATGCCCGGGATATTCTGGACAACTTCCGCCGGGTACACGCCAAGACCCGGGTCTGCTTTGCCAGCAAGGCCTGCGCCAACCTGGCGGTGCTCAAGGTGTTCAAGGACTGCGGTCTGGATCTGGAGGTCAACTCCGGCGGCGAGTTCTACAAGGCGCAGATCGCCGGCTTCGCCCCGGCGCAGATGGTGTTCAACGGCGTGGCCAAGCAGGTGGGCGAGCTGCGCGAGGTGATTGCCGCCGGGATCAAGGCGATCAACGTCGATTCGCTGTCGGAGCTTTCGCGCATTCTCGCACTGGCAGGGGAGCTGAACCAGCAGGCCCGGGTCAGTCTGCGCATCATCCCGGAGATCCAGGGCGGTGCCGCCGCCGGCTGGCAAACCGGCACCTCGACCTCCAAGTTCGGCATGACCGCCGCCGAGCAGAATGATGCCATCGAGCTGATCCTGGCCCATCCCGCCGCGCTCAAGCTGGTGGGGGTGCATGCTCATATCGGCACCCAGATCACCGATATTGCGGTGTACCAGGCCGAGGCCCAGTTTCTGATCGACTATGTGCGTCAGGTCAGCGAGCGCCTGCCTTACCCACTGGAGCATGTGAACCTGGGCGGCGGCTTCCCCAAGAACTACAGCAGCGCCGAGGAGAATTTCGACTCGGTGGCCCCGCACTACTGCGCCAACTACCGCACCGAGATCGACTTCGCCCAGCTCGCCGAGCACCTGATCAAACCCATGGCCCTGGCTTTGGGTGAGCAGATCGAGCTGATCGTCGAGCCGGGGCGCAGCATGGTCAGCGATACCGCCATCCTGTTGACCCGTATCGAGGCCCACAAGCAGCGCCAGGGTCGCCCGGTGTTCTATCTGGACGCCGGCTACAGTGTGCTGTTCGACCTGTATAACGGCTGGTACTTCCATATGCTCAATGCCTCCCGCGCCGATGATCGGGACACCCACCACTGCCGCATGGCCGGGCCGCTGTGCGACAGCAGCGACACCTACTACGACATAGAAGGCGAGGGCGCGGTGGCGGACCTGATAGTCGAGGAGCCGGCGTTGGCTCAGTATCGCGCCGTGCTGGAGCAGGTGCTGGTGCACCAGCCCAACCTGCGCGAGCTGCCGGCGGCCACCGCCATGGGCGATGTAGTTGCCCTGCTGGACGTGGGGGCCTACGCCCTGGAGATGATGAGCCAGTATTGCGGTCGGCAATCCGCTGCTGTGGTGCTGGTGGACCTGCAGCAGGGCAGCCGGCTGATCCGTCGCCGTGGCGAGTACCGCGATCTGCTGGCCCATGATCTGGATTGAGCGGCAGCTAGGGTTCGCCGTGCGCACCAGCCGGTTGCGGATTGCCGGTGCGCACGGCGCACCCTACGCAGCCCTATGGCCTTATAGCCTTGCGCTAGGGGCCGCGGGCGGTGCACTGTTGCCCGACTGGCCGATATGACGGCCTGCCTGGGAGAACCACCGATCATGCTGTCGCCCCGCGAGCGCTTGCTGCGCAACCTGGACTGGAACCTGCTGTACACCTTTCTGGTGATAGTCGAGGAAAGCAGCATCACCGGCGCGGCGCGCAAGCTGTCGCTTAGCCAGCCCAGCGTCAGCAATGCCTTGAAGCGCCTGGAAGAACACCTGGGCATGCGCCTGATCCAGCGCAAGAAGGGCATGTTCTCCCTCACCGAGCAGGGCCTGCGGGTCTACGAGTACATTTCCTCGGCCGGCAGCATCATCGACAAGATGGCCGAGCAGTACGCCGGCGAGGCCGGCGCGGTGCTCGGCGAGCTGCATATCCAGGTCGCCAGCCATGTCAGCTGCCAACCCTTCGACGACAGCCTGACGCAGTTCCACCGCCTCTATCCCAATGTGCTGATCAGCCTCAGCTCCCAGCCCAGCGCCGACATCGTCGACGCGGTGGCCCGGGGTAGCCTGCATATCGGCATCAGCAACAAGAAGACCGCCCAGACCGGCCTGCACTTCGACCTGATTGGCTACGAGCAGATGGCTTTCTACTGCGGCCCGCGCCACCCGCTATTCGGCCGCGACAACCTGACCGCGGCGGACCTGCGCGGCCTGGCCTACGTCTCCTTCGAGAGCGACCAGCCCGGCGAGGGCCTTAGCGCGGTCAGCTCGGTGCGTACCGAGCAGCAGTTCTGGGGCCGCCTGGTGGCGGTGTCGCCCAACGAGGAGGAAGTGCGCCGACTGATCCTCGCCGGCCTCGGCTTCGGTGCCCTGACGGTGGAGGGGGCCAAGCCCTTCGTGGCGCAGAAGCTGCTGTTCCAGCTGCCGCCCTACGACGAATTGCCGGTCAACGAGGTGTACCTGGTCACCCCGGAAAACCAGCTGCTGAGCGATGTGGAACAGCTGTTTATCGGCCTGCTGCGCGAGGCGACGGTAGCGGCGGTGAGGGCGCGGTATTTCAGGCAGTAGGGTGCGCGGTGTGTTCAGCCGGGAGAGATGGGGGCAATGAAAAAGGCGAAGCCCTTGAGCTTCGCCTTTGGTTTGTCTACCGCGAGGTTAGTGTTTGCGCGGCACCGGCGTGAGCAACACTTCTGGCGGCATTTCGCAATTGATCTTGCGCCCCAGAAGTTGCTCGATGGGTGGCAGGGCGTAGGCATCGTTTTCGCTGGCGAAGCTGATCGAGGTGCCACTGGCGCCCGCGCGACCGGTACGACCGATGCGGTGCACGTAGTCGTCCGGTACTTCCGGCAGGGTGTAGTTGATCACGTGGCTGATGGCGTCGACGTGAATCCCGCGGCCGGCCACATCGGTGGCGACCATCACGCGGATCTTGCCTTCGCGGAAGCCTTCCAGGGTCTTGATCCGCTTGTGCTGGGGCACGTCGCCGGACATCTGGGCGGCGCTGATGCCGTCGCGGGTCAGGCGCTCTTCGATGCGTCGCACTTCGTCCTTGCGGTTGGCAAACACCATCACCCGGATCCAGTCATTCTGTGCAATAAGGTTGTACAGCAGCTTGTACTTGTCGCTGGAGGCGACCATGTAGACATGCTGCTCGACGGTGTCGCTGGCCACGTTCTCCGACTCGATCTCGACGATGGCCGGCTCGGTCGTCCACTGCTTGGCCAGGTTCATCACGTCTTCGGTGAAGGTGGCGGAGAACAGCAGGGTCTGGCGCTCGTTCTTCGGTGGGGTCTGGCGGATGATCTGCCGCACCTGGGGGATAAAGCCCATGTCGAGCATGCGATCGGCTTCATCGAGCACCATCACCTCGACCATGTCCAAGTGCACTTCGCCGCGCTGGTTGAAGTCGAGCAAGCGGCCCGGAGTGGCCACCAGGATGTCGCAATAGCGCGACTCGAGCAGCTTGAGCTGTTTGTCGAAGTCCATGCCGCCGACGAAGCTCATCACGTTGAGCCCGGTGTATTTGGTCAGGTCCGCGGCGTCCTTGGCAATCTGCACCACCAGCTCGCGGGTCGGCGCGATGATCAGCGCGCGCGGCTCACCCATGTAGCGCTCTTTCGGCGGCGGGGTCTGCAGCAACTGGGTGATGATCGAGATCAGGAAGGCGGCGGTCTTGCCGGTGCCGGTCTGGGCGCGGCCGATGGCGTCCTGGCCCTTGAGGGTGAAGCCCAGCACCTGCGCCTGGATCGGTGTGCAGTAGGGGAAGCCCAGGTCGTGGATCGCATGCATCAGCTCGGGGGAGAGCTTGAAGTCATGGAAGCGGGTCTTGCCTTCGGCTGGTTCGACCGCGAAGTCTTCCAGCTTCCAGGTGTCCACCGGCTTGGCTGTGCGCTGGCGCCGGGGCTTGTCGGCCTTGGCTGCGGGTTTTTCTTGGCTGACTGCCGCCGCAGCGGCTGTGCTACCGCTAGGGCTGACCGGGTTATGCGTCTTGGCCGTGCGGCTGCGTTGCTCGTGTGTGCTGTCGCCGCTACGGGGCGTGGTTGGCGAAGCAGACGTGCTGGTTGGGCTGGGCTGCTCGCCCTCGGCTTTGCCGAACATTTTCTTGAGTGCTTTGAGCACGGTCATCTCGTCAATTGGTTAAGGAGTGAACGGCTGCCAGTGTAAAGCAAGAAGCCGGCGCGGCGAAGTACCATGGCTGGCGCTCGTTATCGGCTATGTTGCCGTGCCGGATAGATGGGCCGAGGCCCTGCGCACGGGGGCGCTGGCTGGCTGAAGTGCGGGCTGCGGCTGGCCGGGCAAGCAAAGTTTGCCCGGCAGGGTTATCGGCGGGCGCTAACAGAGGCAGTTGCGCCCCTGCTGCTTGGCTTTGTAGAGCGCGCTATCGGCCCGGGCAATAAGGTTCTGCAGGCTGTCTTTCGGGGCCATTTGTGCCAGGCCTATGGACACAGTGACACCGGGCAACATACCGACTGGCGAATAGAAGGACGTGACGTTAGCGAGGCTCTGGCGCAGCCGTTCGCCGATGCTACGGGCTTCCGCGTCGGTAATTTCCGGCAGGAGAATGACAAACTCTTCGCCACCGAAGCGTATCAGGCTGTCCTTGGGGCGCAGCTGATTGCGCAGCGTGTGGGCTACCAGGCACAGGGCATAGTCGCCAGCCAGGTGACCATGCTGGTCGTTGAACGCCTTGAAGTGATCGACATCCAGCATCAGCAGGCTCAATGGCTGTTCGTTGAAGGCGCAGCGGGTACTTTCGCGTGCGTAGACATGTTCGAGCCAGCGGCGGTTGAACGCGCCGGTCAGGGTGTCGATATTGGCGTTCTGCTCACTGTTGAGAATCAGCAGGTTGCCCTGGCGCAGGCGGGTGCAGAGCAGTTCCAGCAGGTTGTGCATCAGCTGTGGCGATTGCTGGAACAGCTTGGTCAGTGACTCGCGGTGCAGGCGCAACACACTGCTCGGCTCGGTCGCCACCACATAGGCAGAAGGATGGTGGTTGTCGATAAAGCTGATTTCCCCGGCGCAGTCGCCGGCTTGCAGGGTGCTTATCGGCGGGTTGTCCAGCGAGCCGAGGTAGACCTTGAGCTGGCCTTCGAGCAGAAGGTAGAGGTGCTGGTTGCGGTTGAACGGCGAGAGGAGGATTTCGCCAGGCCCCAGGTCGCAGGCGCGGAACTCCCGGAGCACTCGGTTGACGCTGACAGTTGCGACATTCTTGAACAGTTTCAGCTGTCGGACTTGCTGCAGATCGGCCTGCTGCCGTGAGGTTTTCATGGCGCGGGGCGGCTGCGCAACAGCCTGGAAAACATGGCGGACATCACGAACACTCCCTGTCGTATGGACGAATACCAACGCGCAGAATATGCCTGTGGCGTGGGGCTGACAATCCTCGTAAAAAGTGTGGCTGACCCACGCCGAATAGTTGCGGGGTGAGTCACAGTTGGGCGCATCCCAGCGTCCCGCAGGTCTCAGCAGTTGGCAGGCACGTGCCTGGTCAGGTGGCAAGCTCCGCGATTGTGGCGGTGCGCTCAGGTGCAGTAAGCGCCTGTATACCTGTATAGAAAGCGCGAGCCGGGGCGATCCTCCTGTCATGCCGTGGGCGCTTGTGAAAAAACGCTCGCCTGCGGCGGCCAGTCTCTGCGAACGCCTCTGCGAACGCCTCCAAACACCCGCTGCAGCGTTGCGCCAGGTGACCGCCTGGAGGCAGCCTTGCGATGGCGCTCGATATTTGCACAACCTCTGGGCGTAATCCGGGAGACTCGCCCCGGATTACGCTGGCGCTCAGCCAGGCTGGTCAGTCGCTGCCGTGCAACTGGATGGGTACCGCGAACCCTGCCAGGCACTTGCTCACGGCCTGCTCCAGCTGGCTTTCGCGGCGCGGCAGATGGATGTGGGCGAGCTGGCCGAGGCGCTCGTCGCTGAGCACCTCGACACGGATGGCGCTATCCAGTTCGGCCACTGCCGCTTGATAGACCCGCCGAATGGCATCTAGGCGCAGGGTGGGTTTGAAAGTCTTGCCCACCGCCGTGACTGGGATGGCGTCGATGATCCAGGCGTCCTTGGGCACGGCGGCACGTTCGGAGATGTGCGCGGCGGCATGGCCCAGCAGATCCGCTTCGCTGGCCTGGCTGCCCGGCTTGAGCTGGACGTAGACCACCGGCAGTTCGCCGGCCTTCTCGTCGGGCTTGCCGACTGCAGCGGCCAGGGCCACGGCGGGGTGGCTGTGCAGGGCTTCCTCGATCATCTGCGGGTCGATGTTGTGCCCGCCGCGGATGATCAGGTCCTTGCTGCGCCCGGTCAGCCAGATGTAGCCGTCGGCGTCGATGCGCCCCAGGTCGCCGCTGTTGAACCAGTCGCCGTCGACCCAGATGCCGGCATTCTTGCCGGCTTGCAGGTAGCCCTTGAACACAGTGGCGCCGCGGATGCACAGGTTGCCGATTTCATCTTGTGCGGCATCGCGCAGGTAGCGGCCCTGTTCGTCGAGCAGCTTGATGCTGACTTCGCAGTAGGGCATGCGCAGTCCGATCGAGCCGGGACGGCGCTCGCCGGCGGGCGGATTGGCGCAGGTGCCGCAGGTGCCTTCGGTGAGGCCGTAGCCTTCGATCAGGGTCAGCCCGGTCTTGGCCTCGAACTGACGGATCAGCTCCACCGGCATCGGCGCGGCGCCGCACAGGGCGTACTTCAGCGAGCTCAGGTCGTAGCCTTCGCTGGGCACCTGCAGCAGGCCGGCATAGATGGTCGGCACGCCGCTGAAGAAGCTGACCTTGTGGCGCTCGATGATGCGCCAGAAATTCTCGATCAGTGCGCTGTTGCGATAGCCCTGTGGGGTGGCCAGGAGGACTTCGGCGCCGCCGCCGAAAGCCGTCAGGCCGGTAACGATGACGCCGTTGACGTGGAACAGCGGCAGGCCGCAGAGGGTCACGTCGCCTGGCGCGAAACGGGTCACCAGATTCATGCTGTAGGCCATCGCCACTTCGTTGCCGTGGCTGTGCGGGGCCAGCTTGGGGGTGCCGGTGGTGCCGCCGGTGTGGAAGTAACTGGCGATATCGTCCGGGCGGAATTGGCGGCCGCTTTCCAGCTGGTCGGCCGGGCAGGCGGCGATCAGCTCGTCGAAGTCCAGCACACCTTCCGGTAGCGGCCCGCGTTGCGTCTTGAGCGCGCTGCGCTGCGGTTCGGGCAGCAGGTTGGCCATGTCCACGCAGATCACCGCCTTGAGGCCTGGGAGCTGGCCGCGCAGCGACTCGACCTTGGCCCACAGGTCGGTGCCGGGGAAGGGCGCCAGGGTCACCAGCAACTCGGAGTCGGAGGCCTGGATCAGCTCGGCAATATGCTCGGGTTCCAGCAGCGGATTGATCGCGTTGACGATACCGGCCGCTTCGCCGCCCCAGATGCTGAAGTGGGTCTGCGGCAGGTTGGGCAGCAGGAACGACACGGCCTTGCCCGGGCGCAGGCCAAGACGGTGAAAGGCGTTGGCGGTCTGGGTGATCTTGTCCAGCAGTTCCTGGTAGTTGAGCCGATAGACGGGGTTGTCGCCGCTACCCTGGAGGATAAAGGACAGCGCCGGTGCCTGCGGCTGCGCCGCGGCCGTGCGGCGGATCAGCTCGTAGGTGCTGACCGGCAGGTTGCGTTCGGCCAGTGGCGTGGCTTCGATCAGCTCGATATCGGCTAAACCGCGAATGATGGGCTGGTTGGTCATGTGTTGTTCTCGGCTCGTGGCATTGGCGTGCTCAGCCGCTGCGCCAGCCAATCGGCGATGTCGCGGATCTCTTCCGGCAGCACCTCATGGGCCATCGGATAATCGCGCCACTGCACGGCGACGCCGCAGGCGGTCAGTTGGTCGTGGGCCGTGCGGCCCATGGCGGGCTGCACAACATCGTCGAATCTGCCATGCAAGCAGAGTACCGACAGTTGTTTTTTTGTATCCGCCAGTTGCATTTCGTCACTGAAGGTTGGCGCGTAGGTGGACAGCGCGATGACTCCGCCGAGCGGCCCCTGCCAGCGCAGGAAGGCGGTGTGCAGCACCACGGCGCCGCCCTGGGAGAACCCGGCGAGAAATATCCGGGCAGGGTCGATGCCACTGTCGCGCTGCGCTTCGATCAGGCTGATCAGCTGCTGGGCCGATGCCTCCAGTTGTTCGCGGTTGATCGCTCGTGCCGGACTCATGGCCAGGATGTCGTACCAGCTGGGCATGGCCCAGCCACCATTGATGGTCACCGCCTGGGTCGGCGCCTGGGGCAGGACGAAGCGGGTGCTGTGCAGCCGCTCCTGTAGCGCTTCGGCCACGGGGAGAAAGTCATAGCGGTCGGCCCCCAGGCCGTGCAACCAAATGACGCAGGCGTCGGCAGCGAGTGTGGGCTGAAGGATCAACGGGTCGCTCATGGGTAGCTCCGGTGTGGTGCAGGTGTGCATCTTTAGGGCACCTGAAATTTCAGTGAGAGGCTAATCTGTGAAGAAGATGTCGCAAGGTTACAAGTTTTGCGCTTGACCTGTCCGTATGGTGGCAAAGGCGAAGCTTTGGTACGGGCTTTGCTATAACCAACCGGGACTGAAGCTGTAGCCCGGGACGGTAACACTGCTACCAAACCGGGTATGGAACAGACGGGAAGCCATTTGTTGGGGGTTTCCACAAGACTCGGCAAACGCTGCATGTTTGCCGATAAGCGAATCGCTATCCGTCTCTAGCTCATTCGACCAATGGGCGAGCGAGCGTTTTAATGGCCGATGAAACAAACGGCTACTAGACTCTCGCTGAGGTCTGATCCCCGGTTGATCGCGTTGCTGCCGACACGATCGACGTGCCCCATAAGGGTACGGAGGTGAGGCCGAGACTCCAAACACAACAAAAGCAACTGGAGGTTTTAATGAAGATGGTGAAATCCACCCTGGCTATTCTGACTACCGCAACCGTTCTAGGTATCAGCGGCTTCGTGCATGCTGGCGCGACCCTGGACGCGGTACAGAAGAAAGGTTTCGTTCAGTGCGGTATCAGCGATGGTCTGCCTGGCTTCTCCTACGCCGATGAAAAAGGCAATTATTTCGGCCTCGACGTCGATGTATGCCGCGCAGTGGCCGCTGCCCTGTTTGGCGATGCGACCAAGGTCAAGTACAGCCCGTTGACTGCCAAGGAGCGCTTCACCGCGCTGCAATCCGGCGAAGTCGACATCCTTTCGCGCAACACCACCTGGACCAGTTCGCGCGACTCCGGCCTGGGTCTGAACTTCGCCGGCGTGAACTACTACGACGGTCAGGGCTTCCTGGTTAACAAGAAACTCGGCGTTTCCAGCGCCAAGGAACTCGACGGCGCCACCGTGTGCATCCAGGCCGGCACCACCACCGAGCTGAACCTTTCCGACTACTTCCGCGCCAATGGCATGAAGTACACCCCGATTACCTATGACACCTCCGACGAGAGCGCCAAGTCGGTCGAAGCCGGCCGTTGCGACGTGCTGACTTCCGACCAGTCGCAGCTCTACGCTCAGCGTATCAAGCTGGCCGCGCCTGAGGAGTATGTGGTACTGCCGGAGGTGATCTCGAAAGAGCCATTGGGTCCGGTCGTGCGTCAGGGCGATGACGAGTGGTTCAACATCGTGCGCTGGTCGCTGTTCGCCATGGTCAACGCCGAAGAACTGGGTCTCACCTCGGCCAACGTCGAAGATATGGCCAAAACCACCAAGAACCCGGATGTCGCACGACTGCTGGGTGCCGAAGGTGAGTTCGGCAAGGATCTGAAATTGCCGAAAGACTGGGCCGTGCAGATCGTCAAGCAAGTAGGCAACTATGGCGAAAGCTTCGACCGTAACGTCGGTGCCGGTAGCGAGCTGAAGATCGAGCGCGGCCTCAACGCCCTGTGGAACAAGGGTGGTCTGCAATACGCACCGCCAGTGCGCTGACCGTCTTTGCCGGCGCCCCGTTCCGGGCGCCGGCATGTTCTAGATGACGTGAACCCGCCATGCCCGCCAATGCGGGCATGGCGGTTCCAAGAGGGCTCCTATGCAAACTCCTGCAAATGTCTCGCGCCCAAGTGGATCGGTCTGGACCGACCCCAAGGTGCGCGCATGGCTATTCCAGATCATTGCCGTTATTGCCATTGTGGCAATCGGCTGGTTTCTGTTCGACAACACCCAGACCAACCTAGAGAAGCGCGGGATCACCTCCGGATTCTCCTTTCTCAACAACAGTGCCGGGTTCGGCATTGCGCAAAGCCTGATCGATTACAACGAAAGCCACACCTATGGGCGGGTCTTCTTCGTCGGTTTGCTCAACACCCTGCTGGTGTCGGTGATCGGCATCGTCCTGGCGACCATTCTGGGGTTCATCCTCGGTGTGGCGCGGCTGTCGCCCAACTGGCTGATCGGCAAGGTCGCTACCGTCTACATCGAGACTTTCCGTAATATCCCGCCGCTGCTGCAGATCTTCTTCTGGTACTTCGCAGTCATGCTCTCGCTACCCGGCCCGCGCGCCAGCCTGGAGATAGGTCAGACCTTCTTTCTCAACAGCCGCGGCTTGTATATGCCGGCGCCAAGCCCCTCGGACAGCTTTGTCAGCTTTTTCGGCGCTGTTGTGGTGGCGATCATCGGCATCGTCTTGTTGACACGCTGGTCGAGGGCGCGGTTCGAGGCCACCGGCAGGTACTTTCCGGTATCCCTGGGGGCAATACCGCTGTTGCTGGTGCTGCCTGGCCTGGCCGTGCTGCTGACCGGCAATCCGCTGCAGTGGAGCACGCCCGAGCTGAGCGGTTTCAACTTCCGTGGCGGCTGGGTACTGATTCCCGAGTTGATGGCCTTGACCCTGGCCTTGTCCATCTATACGGCGGCCTTCATCGCCGAGAACGTGCGCTCCGGGATCATGGCGGTCAGTCATGGACAGACCGAGGCGGCCCGTTCGCTGGGCCTGCCGGCCGGCAAGACCCTGCGCCTGGTGATCATTCCCCAGGCCATGCGGGTGATCATTCCACCGCTGACCAGTCAGTACCTCAACCTGGCGAAGAACTCCTCGCTGGCGGCCGGTATCGGTTATCCGGATATGGTCTCGCTGTTCGCCGGTACGGTGCTCAACCAGACGGGGCAAGCCATCGAGGTGATTGCCATCACCATGAGTGTGTACCTGGCCATCAGCATCAGCATCTCCATGTTGATGAATTGGTACAACAAGCGCATGGCGCTGATCGAACGCTAGAGGACAAGCCATGAGCACTCATACTTTCAAACCCGATCTACCGCCACCGCTGCTGAGCGTCGGCGTACTCGGTTGGCTGCGCGCCAACCTGTTCTCCAGCTGGTTCAACAGCCTGCTGACCCTGTTCGCCGCCTACCTGATCTGGTTGATCGTACCGCCGTTGATCCAGTGGGCCTTGATCGATGCCGACTGGGTGGGTACGACCCGTGCCGACTGCACCTCGGGCGGGGCTTGCTGGGTCTTTATTCAGCAGCGTTTCGGCCAGTTCATGTACGGTTTCTACCCGACCGAGCTGCGTTGGCGCGTCGACCTGACCCTGTGGTTGGCGATCATCGGTGCCGCACCGTTGTTCATCTCGGCCATGCCGCGCAAGGCCATGTATGGCCTCGGTTTTCTGGTGGTCTATCCACTGCTGGCCTACTGGCTGCTGAATGGCGGCTTCTTCGGTCTGCGCGAAGTGGCCACCAGCCAATGGGGCGGTTTGATGCTGACCCTGGTGATCGCTGCCGTGGGGATCGCCGGCGCCTTGCCGCTGGGCATCGTGCTGGCGCTCGGACGACGCTCGGACATGCCGGCGATCCGGGTGATCTGCGTGACCTTCATCGAGTTCTGGCGCGGCGTGCCCTTGATCACGGTGCTGTTCATGTCGTCGGTGATGCTGCCGTTGTTCCTGCCCGAAGGCATGAGCTTCGACAAGCTGATGCGCGCATTGATCGGCGTGATCCTGTTCCAGTCGGCCTATATCGCCGAGGTGGTGCGCGGTGGCCTGCAGGCCATTCCCAAGGGCCAGTACGAAGCCGCTGCGGCCATGGGCCTGGGCTACTGGCGGATGATGGGCCTGGTGATTCTGCCGCAAGCCATGAAGCTGGTGATCCCCGGTATCGTCAACACCTTTATCGCTCTGTTCAAGGACACCAGTCTGGTGATCATCATCGGCCTGTTCGACCTGCTCAACAGCATCAAGCAAGCCACCACCGATCCGGCTTGGCTGGGCATGGCCACTGAAGGCTATGTATTTGCCGCCCTGGTTTTCTGGATTTTCTGTTTCGGCATGTCCCGCTATTCCATGCATTTGGAACGTAAGCTGAACACTGGCCACAAGCGTTAGGAGTTATTTCAATGTCTGTAGCAAACAAACAAACCAGCGCTGAGCCGATGATCCTGATGGAGGGCGTGCACAAGTGGTACGGCGAGTTCCACGTGCTCAAGGACATCAACCTGAACGTCAAGCAGGGCGAGCGTATCGTCCTCTGCGGTCCGTCCGGTTCCGGCAAGTCCACCGCCATCCGCTGCATCAACCGTCTGGAAGAACACCAGCAGGGGCGCATCGTGGTCGATGGCACCGAATTGACCCATGACCTCAAGCACATCGAAGCGGTACGCCGCGAAGTGGGCATGGTGTTCCAGCACTTCAACCTGTTTCCGCACCTGACCGTGCTGCAGAACTGCACCCTGGCGCCGATGTGGGTACGCAAGATGCCCAAGCGTCAGGCCGAAGAAGTCGCCATGCACTTCCTCGAGCGCGTGCGCATCCCCGAGCAGGCCCTCAAGTACCCGGGGCAGTTGTCCGGCGGCCAGCAACAGCGCGTGGCGATTGCCCGGGCGCTGTGCATGAAGCCGAAGATCATGTTGTTCGACGAACCGACCTCTGCGCTCGATCCGGAGATGGTCAAGGAAGTGCTGGACACCATGATCGGGCTGGCCGAAGACGGCATGACCATGCTCTGTGTGACCCACGAGATGGGCTTTGCCCGCACCGTGGCAAACCGGGTGATCTTCCTCGACAAGGGCGAGATCGTCGAACAGGCCGATCCCGAAACCTTCTTCAACACCCCACAGAACGAGCGCACCAAGCTGTTCCTCAGCCAGATCCTGCACTGATAAATCACTGTCATGAAAAAGGAGCCTTCGGGCTCCTTTTTTCATTTCATTGCCTCAGGTATGCGGTGCTCTGCAGCGTTACAGCCGTGGGTAGTCGATATAGCCGACCGGGCCTGCGCCGTAGAAGGTTTGCGGCTGCGGCTCATTCAGAGGGGCGTCCTCGGCGAGGCGGGCGGGCAGGTCCGGGTTGGCGATAAAGGGGATGCCGAAGGCCACGGCATCGGCCTTGCCGCTTGCCAGCCAGGCGTTGGCCTGCGCCTTGGTGAAGCGCTCGTTGGCGATGAATACGCCGCCGAAGGCTTGCTTGAGGCCCGGTGCCAGGCTGTCATCGGCTTCCTTCTCGCGGGCACAGATAAAGGCGATGCCGCGTTTGCCCAGTTCGCGGGCAATGTAGGTGAAGGTCTCGGCGCGGTTGCTGTCGCCCATGTCGTGGCTGTCTGCGCGCGGCGCCAGGTGCATGCCGACCCGGCCGGCACCCCATACCGAAATCACCGCATCGGTGACTTCCAGCATTAGCCTTGCGCGGTTTTCCAGGGAGCCGCCGTAGCGGTCGCTGCGCTGGTTGGTGCTGTCCTGAAGGAACTGGTCGAGCAGGTAGCCGTTGGCGCCGTGGATCTCCACACCGTCGAAACCGGCGGCCTTGGCATTTTCCGCACCCTGGCGATAGGCCTCGACGATATCGGCGATTTCCTCGGTTTCCAGGGCGCGCGGGGTGACATATTCAGTGATCGGGCGCACCAGGCTGACATGCCCGGCCGGCGCGATGGCGCTGGGCGCAACCGGCGCGGCGCCGTTCAGATAACTGGGGTGGGATATCCGCCCGACGTGCCACAGTTGCAGGACGATCTTGCCGCCATTGGCATGCACCGCCTTGGTGATATTGCTCCAGCCGCGCACCTGGGCGTCGGACCAGATGCCAGGAGTGTCAGGGTAGCCGACGCCCATGGGCGTGACCGCGGTGGCCTCGCTGATGATCAGTCCGGCGGAGGCACGTTGCACGTAGTACTCGGCCATCAGCGCGTTGGGTACACGACCCTTGTCGGCGCGGGTGCGGGTCAGCGGCGCCATGATGATGCGGTTGTTCAGTTCCAGGTCACCGATCTTGATCGGGTCGAAAAGTGTCGGCATGGGGTGATTCTCCATCGGCTGGCCTGCCCTGAGCGTGCGTTCAGGCGCAGGGGTAGGGTTGGTTAAAGTTCGTGACTGATGTGGCGCAGAAAGTCCCGGATGGCGTCCTCGTTGCGTTTGAAGAAGTGCCACTGGCCGACCTTCTTGCTGGTCACCAGACCGGCCCGTTGCAGGGTCGCCAGGTGGGCCGAGACCGTCGATTGCGACAGCCCGGTACGCTGGTCGATCTTGCCGGCACATACGCCGATCTCCAGCGGGTGATCCTGGTCGGCGAAATAGGCCTCGGGGGTTTTCAGCCAGTGCAGGATGTCGCGGCGCACCGGGTGGGCCAGGGCTTTGATCACTTCATCGATATCGATGGGCATTGGTGTCGTTTCCAGGGTTGCTGTCGCGCCATATCGCGATGGGGTGAACTGTATATCGGTCCCAGGCGATACACAGATCGTTTGCGCCGATAGTGCTCATTGCCCGCGCTGATGTGTAAGCTCTGGCCTATGAACTACCTCGCTCATCTGCACCTCGGTGGCGACGCGCCGGCACAACTGCTCGGCAGCCTGTATGGCGATTTCGTCAAAGGCCGGCTGGCCGGGCAGTGGCCGGCGGATATCGAGGCGGCGATCATCCTGCATCGGCGCATCGATGCCTTTACCGACAGCCATGCGCTGCTGGCCCAGGCCCGTGCGCGCTTCCCCGCCGAGCGGCGGCGCTATGCCGGGATCCTCCTGGACCTGTTCTTCGACCACTGCCTGGCGCGCAATTGGTCGGACTACGCCGCCGAGCCGCTGACGCAGTTCACCGGGCGGGTGTATCGGGTCTTGGCCGATGAGCCGGTTCTGCCCGGGCGTCTGGCCCTGATTGCGCCGCGCATGGCGGCCCAGGACTGGCTGGGCAGCTACCGCGATTTCGCCGTGCTGGAGCAGGTGATTGCCGGCATGGGCCGACGCCTGTCACGGCCCGGCGTGCTGGACGGCAGCCTGGGCGAACTGGAGCGCCTGTATCTGCCGCTGAGCGAGGACTTCCACCAGTTCTACCCCGAGTTGATGGCCTTCGCCCGCGGCGAGCTGTAGCTCGCATGCAATCCGGGGCACAGCTGGTGCGCACGGCCTAGGCGGCCCCGCGCACCCTACGCCCGGGCGCCACGTCGGGTAGGGTGTGCCGCGTGTTCAGCCCACTGCATGAGGATGCAGGTGAAAGCGGCGGATCACTGCCTTCTCCAGTTCGGCGACGCTGAACAGCAGCAAACCGGCCAGCACCACGCGCAGCCATTCGGCGCCGCCCAGTGCGGTGGAGCCGAATACCTGCTGCATGGGCGGTGCGTAGGTGAACAACAGTTGCAGCGCCAGGCATACGGCGATGGCCAGCAGCACCTTGGGGTTGCCGAGCAAGCCTTCGCGACTGAGTACCGAGGCGAAGATATGCCGGCTGTTCACCAGGTAGAACATCTCGCACATCACCACGGTGTTGACGGCCATGGTGCGCGCGCTCTCCAGGCTGTTGCCGTGCCGCATTTCCCAGAGAAACAGGCCGAGGGCGCCGCCCATCATCAGCAGCGAGACCATCAGCACGCGCCAGACGAAGAAGCCGGTGAGCAGCGGCTCGGCCGGCGGGCGTGGCGGACGAATCATCAGGCCTTGCTCGGACGGTTCGAAAGCCAGGGCCAGGGCCAGGGTGATGGAGGTGACCATGTTGATCCACAGCACCTGGGCCGGGGTCAGCGGCAGATTCAGCTGGAACAGGATGGCGGCGATCACGATCAGGGCTTCGCCGCCGTTGGTGGGCAGGACGAACAGGATGAATTTCTTCAGGTTGTCGTAGATCGCCCGGCCTTCGCGCACGGCCCCGGCGATGGTGGCGAAGTTGTCGTCGGTGAGGACCATTTCCGCCGCTTCCTTGGCCGCCTCGGTGCCCTTGTGGCCCATCGCCACGCCGACATCCGCGCGCTTCAGTGCCGGCGCATCGTTGACCCCGTCCCCGGTCATCGCCACCACTTCGCCGTTGGCCTGCATGGCCTGCACCAGGCGCAGTTTGTGTTCCGGGCTGGCGCGGGCGAACACCTCGATGCCGGGTAGCAACTCGCGCAGGCTACGTTCGTCGAGCAGTTCGATTTCGGCACCGGTCAGGGCCGGCCGGCCAACCCCGATGCCCAGTTGCGCGCCGATGGCGCGGGCGGTTTCGACATGATCGCCGGTGATCATCTTCACCGCGATGCCGGCGCTGCGGCATTCGGCCACCGCGGCGATGGCCTCTGCGCGTGGCGGGTCGATGATGCCGAACAGGGCGAGCAGGGTGAAACCCTGTTCCACATCGGCAAAACTCAGGCTGCGTTGCTCGGCATCGGCCGGGCGGCTGGCAATGGCCAGCAGGCGCAAGCCGTGGGCGGCCAGGTCAGTGGCCTGGCGCCGCCAGTAGTCCGCATCGAGCGGCTGGTCGCCGTCGGCCGCGCGTTGCTGGCTGCACATCTCCAGCAGTCGCTCGGGGGCGCCCTTGAGGTAGATCAGCCCATGACCGCTATGGTCATGGTGCAGGGTGGCCATGAAGCGGTGTTCCGACTCGAAGGGAATGGCGTCGCTGCGCGGCAGCTCGGCCTGCGTCTCCAGTGCGGCGAGGCCGGTTTTCAGGGCCAGGGTGGCGAGTGCGCCTTCGGTCGGGTCGCCGTGCAGCAGCCAGTTGCCGGCGGCGTCCTCCTCCAGCCGGGCATCGTTGCACAACAGCGCCGCGCGGCCGATCTCGAGCAGGGCCCGATCGATCGCCAGGGGCGCGCCGGCGAGATGAAAGCCTCCGGCGGGGGCGTAACCGACTCCGCTGACGTCGATGACGCGATCGGCGCTGACCAGCCGTTGCACGGTCATCTCGTTGCGGGTCAGGGTGCCGGTCTTGTCCGTGCAGATCACGGTGACCGAGCCGAGGGTTTCCACCGCCGGCAGGCGCCGCACAATGGCGTTTTGCCGGGCCATGCGCTGCACGCCGAGGGCCAGAATCACCGTCATGATCGCCGGCAATCCCTCGGGGATCGCCGCGACGGTCAGCGCCACCACCATCATGAACATCTGCGCCGGATCCTGCTCGCGCCACAGGGTGCCGAGGGCGAAGGTGACGATCGCCAGGACCAGCAGGGCCACGCTCAGCCAGCGGCTGAAGCCGTCGATCTGCCGCAGCAGCGGCGTGGAAATCGACTGCACCTGCTGCAGCATGCTGCCGATACGTCCCAGTTCGGTGGCCGGGCCTGTGGCCACCACCAGGCCGAGGGCCTGGCCGCTGCTGACCAGGGTGCCGGAGTAGGCCATGCAGCGACGGTCGCCGAGCACGGCGTCGGCGGCCGAGCGTGCGATGGACTTCTCCACTGGCACCGACTCGCCGGTCAGCGCCGCTTCCTCGACGACGAAATTCTTCACCCTGAGCAGGCGCAGGTCGGCGGGCACCTTGTCCCCGGAAACCAGGGCGACGATATCGCCGGGCACCAGCTGTTCGGCGGGGACTTCCCGGCGTTCGCCGTCGCGCAGGACCATGGCATGCAGCGACAGCATGTCGCGAATGGCATCCAGGGCGTGCTCGGCCTTGCCCTCCTGAATGAAGCCGATCAGCGCATTGATCAGCACCACGACGACAATCACCCCTGTATCCACCCAGTGTCCGAGCAGGGCGGTGACCGCCGCCGCGGCGATCATCATGTACAGCAGCAGGTTGTGAAATTGCAGCAGCAGGCGCAACAGCGGGCCGCGGCGCCTGGGCGGTGGCAGACGATTGGCCCCATAGCGTTGCAGGCGGCTGGCGATCTCGCCCTCGGCGAGGCCCGTCGAGTTGCTGTGCAGCTTGTCGAGCGCCTGTTGTGTATCGAGGGCGTGCCAGTCTGTTGCGGCGTGAACGGGTTGTTGGGTCTCCATTCAGCCATCTCCATAATTGCACTGTTGGCACAGTAGCCCTATTCGCGGGGCCTGCGCTGATCTGCATCAAAACCCCCGGGCATGTTTTGCGGTCGAATGTTCAGACACGCACAGCCTGACACGGTGAACGAGATGATCAAGCTACTGGTGGCGACTGACCTTTCCCCGCGTTCGGCGCATGCCGTGGAGCGTGCAGCCCGGTTGATCGAAAAGCAGGGTGGCGGTGACTGGACCCTGGTTCATGTGGTCGATGACGATGCGCCGAAGGACTTCGTCGCCGAGCATGTGCAACGGGTCAAGCGCTTGCTCGACGAGCAGGCGCAGCAACTGGCCGCACAGACCGGCAGCCTGCCGCGGGTGGTGGTGAACAGCGGCGAGGTCGAACCGATCATCTTCGAGGCCTGCCTGGGTATGGGCGCCGACCTGCTGGTGGTCGGCTGCCACCGCAAGACGCCGTTGCGCGACTTCTTTCAGGGCACCAGTGTGGAGCGCCTGATCCGTGGCAGTCATCTGCCGGTACTGCGCGTCGCGCAACCGGTCGCTGCCGATTACCGACATGCCTTGGCGGCGCTGGACCTGTCGCCCGGCGCCGTGCAGGCCATGATCAGTGCAGAGCGGCTGGGCCTGCTCGATCTGCAGCAGTGCACGGTGCTGCATGCCCTGGAGCCCTTTCCCATGGGCATGCTGACGGAGGCGGCGATCGATCATCGCTTGCTCGAGACCCAGGCCGAGGAGGCTTTGCTGACGCTACTTGGCAACCTGCACGATGCCGGTATGACCCTGCCCGATGGCTGCGTGCGAGTGCGCGAAGGCGAACCCCGGCAGGTGGTTGCCCAGGAGTTGCAGGAGGTACAAGCCGACCTGCTGGTGATCGCCACGCATGGGCGCAAGGGGCTGCCGCGGTTGCTGCTCGGCAGTGTCGCCGCGGCGCTGCTGGCCGAGTTGCCGTGTGACATTCTCTGCGTGCCGCCACAGGGCTGAGAGGCCGTGAAAAAACGCTGATCACGCGGCCCTGGCTTGGGTCCCGCTGTCCACGTCCAGGGCGCTGGCCACGGCGGCGTGGGCGCGGCGTGCCAGCTGGTTGCGATTCAGCGTGGTGCTGGCGATCGGCTGGAGCAGGCGGATCTGCACGTCGATAGGGTCACTGGCGAGCAGGCGCAACAGGTGCGAGAGCATGTCGTCGTCACCGATAAAGGGCGTGATCATGCAGGGCTGACCGTCGCGCAGGTAGCGGATGGCGACCGGTTGCAGCGCCACCCCGGTATCGATGGCACTGCTCAGCAGGCGACCGTGGAAGGTGCGCAGGACCTGGCCGTCGGTGGTGGTGCCCTCCGGGAAGATCAGCAGCGGCCGGCCCTGTCCCAGATGGTGGCCGAGTTGCTGGTTGAGCAGGCTGCTGTCGCCCGCGCCGCGGCGGATAAACAGGGTGCCGGCCTGGTGCGCCAGCCAGCCGGCCAGCGGCCAGGAACGCACCTCGGCCTTGGACAGGAACGACAGCGGAGCGAGCATGCCGAGCAGCGGAATATCGGTCCAGGAGATGTGGTTGCTGACCCACAACATCGGCTCCTGTGGCAGTTCGCCGTGCACGCTCAGGCGGAACGGCAGGGCATTGCTCATGCGCGCAAAGAACCAGCGGCTCATGCGCTGACGCAGGTTCATCAGGTCACGTCGCAGCAAACGCTCCAGCAGATTCACCACCCCGGCCAGCAGGGTAACCAGGCCGATGATGGCGAGCAGGCGCAGCATTCGCAGGTACAGGCGCAGCTTCTTCATCGGGTACTCCAAACAGACGACATGGCCCGGCACTGTCTACACAGCGCCGGGCGATCCTGCAAGTCATGTTGGTTCAGACCGCCGCCTTGAAGTGGCGGGCGTAGCGCGGGCAGAGTTCGTCGCGCTTGAGCAGGATGAACACATCGGCCACCTGAAAGTCCGGATCCCAGCAGGGCTCGCCGCAGATTTTCGCGCCCAGGCGCATGTAAGCCTTGAGCAGCGGTGGCAACTCGGCGATGACGTTGCTCGGCACCTCCAGGGTCGGCAGCGGAGTCTTCGGCTCGGCCCTCAGATGTTCGGTGCACAGGTAGCGTTCGCGCAGGCGCTGCATGATCGCCTGGGCCTGGATGCCGCCGTCCTGCATGGAGATGCTGGCGCAGCCCATCAGGTAGCGGTAATCGCCCTGGTTGAGGACCTCGGCCAGTTCGCCCCAGAGCACGGCGATGGTGGCGCCGTTGCGGTAGGCGCTGTCGACGCAGGTGCGGCCGATTTCCAGCACCGGACCTTCGAGATGTGGCAGGCCGTGCAGGCTGAACTCCTCTTCGCTGTAGAACCGTCCGAGGCTGGCGGCGGCCTGATGATCGAGCAGGCGGGTGGTGGCCACCAGCAGGCCGCTATTCAGGTCACGCACGCCGATGTGCTGGCAGTGAATGTCGTAGTCATCCATGTCCAGGCCCAACTCGGCACCCTTGAGCTTGGCATCGAATTCGGCGCTGAACACGCGAAAGCGCAGGGCCTGGGCTTCACGCAGGGCGGCGGGGCCGACGAGTCGCTCGGCTTGCAGGCGACGTGCTGGGGTGGTGCGGTCGCGGGTGATTGCCATCTGGGTCATGCCGTCATCTCCGTTGGCCGGCTTTTTTGCCTTGCAGCCGGTCGATCTTGTTGGGCAATCTCAGGCTAGGCAGCAGCGGTGTCACCCCTGTGACGTTTGGGTGATGCTTGTGTGACAGCCGCTTGCGACTCCATCTTGGTCGAGGAACTGCATATGCCCTGGAAAATCCTGTTGCACACCCATCAACGCCTGCCTGCCGCCGGCAACCTGGAGGCGTGGTATGTCGCACTGCTGGCGCGGCTGGGCACGCCGTCGCCATTCGAACTGGCCTTGCTCGGTGGGCGTTTGGCGGCTACCCCGGGGCTGGCCTTCCTCGCCGGTTATCAAGGCGCGCTGCGGGTGCTCTGGCCTTGCGCGCCCTGGTCGCTGGGAGCGCTCTGTGTCACCGAGAACAAAAGCGTGCGCCCGGCAGATATGCAGACCCGCCTGAGCGACTTGCTGCTGCACGGGCGCAAGGATTTCGTCACGGCAGGCGACGCCGCCGACTGGCTGCTGGTCGCGGCCCGCGAAGAGCAGCCGGCGCAACCGGTGCGGTTGGCCCTGGGCGTGGTGCGCAATGGCAATTCCGGGGTGCGCGTCGAGGTGCTGCCGAGCTTGCCCCTGATGCCCGATGTCGGCCACGCCCGCCTGCATCTGGATGGCGCCCATTGCGAGCGTCTGGCCGGCGATGGCTGGGATGACTACGTGAAGCCGTTTCGCAGCATCGAGGATCTCCTCGTCCTCACCGCCGTGGGCGCCTGGCTGTATGGCGTGGGGCGAGACTCGAGCTGGCCGCAGGCATTGCAGTTGCGCCTGCTCGGCCTGCTCGCCGGTTGCGCCGAGGTGGCCCGGCAAGGCCCGACGCAAGCCGCTACGCACCTGCTGCTGGCCGGGCTGTTCGCCCAGTTCGCCGCACTCGAGGCCGAGTTGCACGCGGCCTTTGCCGCAGGGCCAGCGGACTGGGCCGCCTTGTGGCAACGCGACCGCGGCCTGCTGTCGATTGCCACCTCCGCACGCGGCAAACGCCTGGCCAAAGCCCAGGCCGCCCTGGGTCTGCAGCCGTAGCAGAGCCCGCCGCGTCTACGACGCCGCGCTGTCGCGCAGCAAACTGGAGGCTCAAGGATCAAGACGGTATCAACGGTTACTGGCTCCTACAGTCGCCCCTACGCGTTCTACCAACCGTTGTTACTTGGGTTGCGCCACCACGCGCAGGTAGGGTTTGAGGGTCTTGAAGCCCTGCGGGTACTTGCGTTTGGCCTCTTCGTCGGACACCGAGGTGGGAATGATCACGTCGTCGCCGGGTTTCCAGTTCACCGGGGTGGCCACCGTGTGTTTAGCGTTGAGTTGCAGCGCATCGAGCAGGCGCAGAACCTCGTCGAAGTTGCGCCCGGCACTCATGGGGTAGACCAGCATGGCTTTGACCTTCTTGTCCGGGCCGACGATGAACACCGAGCGCACCGTGGCGTTGTCCACCGCGGTGCGCGGGCCGCCGCTGGCATTGGGGTGGATCATGTCGTAGAGCTTGGCCACCTTGAGGTCGGGGTCGCCGATCATCGGGTAGTTGACCGCATGACCCTGGGTTTCCTCGATGTCGCCGAGCCAGGCCCGGTGGTCGCTGACCGGGTCGATGCTGAGGCCGACGATCTTGGTGTTGCGCTTGTCGAATTCGGGCTTGAGCCTGGCCATGTAGCCGAGTTCGGTGGTGCACACCGGGGTGAAGTCCTTGGGGTGGGAGAACAGGATGGCCCAGCTGTCGCCTATCCACTCATGGAAGTGCAGGGGGCCTTCGGTGGTTTCGGCGGTGAAGTCGGGGGCTTCGTCGCCAATGCGGATGGTCATGATCAGCTCCTCTTACAGTTGCGGGGCCGACTTGCAACACTGCAGCTCGTCAGTCCGGGGTTGCGGGAACAAAAAGTATAGGCCCGCTGCGCTATCTGACCAGGCTCCGGCCATCGGCGGTTCGCCAGGGCGACGCCACCCCGTCCGGCGCAACAGGCGAGGACAATTGATCCTTATCAATTGTCCTCGACCAGTTGCGGGGCTAGACTGCCCGGCATGAACGCCTTCCGTCGCCTCTGTCTGGTCTTGCTCCTGGCCGTGGTCCTGCCCTTGCAGAGCCTGGCGGGCGCGCTGCTGGTCGGCGAACCCTGCCCGATGAGCGAGGACACGCCGCAGGCGAGCGACTGCTGTGACGAGGCGGCGATGCAAGGCGGTGGCCAGTTGTGCCCGGACATGAGCAAATGCCCCAGCGCCGGCTTGCCCTTGGTCGACGGTTACCCGCTGAAGCTCAAGCTGCTGCCGGCCGCCGCTAACGCCCCGTTGTATAGCCAAGTCGAACCCCTGTCCCAACCCTCGCTTGCCCCCTGGCGCCCCCCCCGCGCCTGATTCCCGTCCCGTTTCGAACCCCATCGTGTAGCCCAGGCGGCTCGATGGCCGTTGCGCGCCCATAGCGCGCGATATCGACAGGAATCACCTGCATGTTCCGTTCTTTTTCCTTCCCCGGCCGTTTGGCGACCGGGGCGCTGGCCGCTGTCTTGTTCAGCCTGCCGGTCGCGGCCCTGACCCTCGATGAAGCCCTGCGCCAGGCCGAACGCGAGGCCCCCTCGCTGGCCGCGCAAGCCGCGCAAGTCGACTCCCTGCGCAATTCGGCCATCCCCGCCGGCGCGCTGCCCGATCCCAAGCTGTTGCTGGGCTTACAGAATGTGCCGATCGAGGGCGATAACCGCGGTCGTTTCGACCGCGAGCCGATGACCATGCAGATGGTCGGGGTCATGCAGGAGGTGCCCAATCGCGCCAAGCGCCGCGCCCGGGTCGAGGTGGCTCGGGCCGGGGTCGAGCGGGCGACGCTGGAACAGCGGGTCGAACGGCTCAAGGTCCGCCGGCAAACCGCCTTGGCCTGGATCTCGGCGCTCGCCGTCGAGGAGAAACTGGCGCTGTTCCAGACCCTCTATGCTGAGAACGATCTGCTGGTCAAAGCGGTGCGCGCGCGCCTCGCCGGTGGCCGCGGGCAGGCGGCCGACAGCGTTGGCCCCAAGCAGGAGGCGGCGCTGCTGGCCGAACAGGAAGACCAGCTGCAGCAAAGCCGGGCGCAACAACGCGCGGCCCTGCGCCGCTGGGTCGGCCCGCGCGCCGATGAACCCCTGACCGGTCGTCTGCCGAACTGGCCGGTGGATGCCGAGCATTATCGGCACAGTCTGCAACGCCATCCCGAACTGGTGCTGTTCGATCCCATGACCGATGAAGCGCAAGCCGAGGTGCGCCAAGCCGAAGCGGACAAGCAATCCGACTGGAGCTGGCAGCTGGCCTACCAGAAGCGTGATGACGCCTTCGGCGACATGATGAGCGTGCAGTTCAGCTTCGATCTGCCGCTGTTCCCGGGCTCGCGGCAGAACCCCAGAATCGCCGCCAAACAGGCCACGCTCAGCCAGTTGCACGCCCAGCGCGAAGCCGCCGAGCGCGAGCATGCGCAGCAGTTGGCCGATGACCTGGCCGAGTACCAGCGCCTCGACCGCGCACTGCGCCGCAGCCAGGACAGCCTGGTACCGCTGGCCGAGGAAAAGGTCGCGCTGACCCTGGCCGGCTACCGCGCAGGCAACGGCGAGCTGGCCAGCGTGATCGCCGCCCGGCGCGAGCTGATCGAGACGCGCCTGAAACACATCGACTTCGCCCAACAGCGCGCGCTGACCAGCGCCCGCCTGCATTTCGCTTATGAAGAGGTGAGCCAATGAGTGCTCGACTAGTAAAAAATACGCTGTTGGCCACGCTGGTGCTGGGTATAGGCGCGGCGGGCGGCTACTGGTTCGCCCAGCAATCGATAAACCCCGGACCTGAGATGGCCATGGCCGCGGAGGAGTCCAGCGCCGCAGAAGAGCGCAAGGTGCTGTATTGGTACGACCCCATGGTGCCGCAGCAAAAATTCGACCAGCCGGGCAAGTCGCCCTTTATGGACATGCAGCTGGTGCCGCGCTATGCCGATGAGGGTGGCGACAGCGCCGCCATCAGCATCGATGCGAGCATCACCCAGAATCTCGGCATGCGCCTGGCTCCGGTAACCCGCGGGGCGCTGGCCAACAGCCTGGAAGTGGTCGGTAATCTGACCTTCAACAGCCGCGATATCGCCGTGGTCCAGGCGCGTACTGGCGGTTTCGTCGAGCGGGTCTACGCCCGCGCCCCCGAGGACCTGCTCGAGGCCGGCGCGCCCCTGGCCGACCTGCTGGTGCCCGAGTGGGTCAGTGCCCAGGAAGACTATCTGGCCCTGCGCGATGCCGGCGATCCCGGCCTGCTGGCCGCGGCGCGCCAACGCCTGCGCTTGGCCGGGATGCCGGCGGCGCTGATCACCAGGTTCGAGCGCAGCGGCAAGGTACAGGCGCTGTGGACGGTGACCAGCCCGATCGCCGGCGTGCTGCAGAAACTCGAGGTACGCGAAGGCATGAACCTGATGGCGGGTGACACCCTGGCGACCATCAACGGCTTGCGCAGCGTCTGGCTGGACGTGGCGGTACCCGAGGCCGAAGCCCTGGGCCTGCATAAAGGCCAGGCAGTCGAGGCGCGCCTGCCGGCGTTTCCCGGCGAAGTGCTCAGTGGCAGCATCGAGGCCATTCTGCCCCAGGCCAACCTGGACAGCCGCACCCTGCGCGTACGGGTCGAACTGGATAATCCCGATGGCCGCCTGCGTCCAGGGCTGACCGCCCAGGTGCGGCTGGCCCGCCCGGCCGAGCGCGATGCGCTGTTGGTGCCGAGCGAGGCGGTGATTCGTAGCGGTCGCCGCGCCCTGGTGATGCTCGCCGAGGACGAAGGGCGCTACCGTCCGGTGGAGGTCCGCCTGGGCCAGGAGGCCGCGGGCAATACCCAGATCCTCGAGGGGCTGGAGGAGGGCCAGCAGGTGGTCGCCTCCGGGCAGTTCCTGCTCGATTCCGAGGCCAGCCTGCGCGGCATCCTGGCCCAGGAGTTGGGCGCGCCGGCAGCAGAGGTCAAGCTGCAGCCGGCCCTGCACGAGGCCGAAGGACAGATCGACGCTATCGAAGACGATGGCGTGATGCTGACCCACGGTCCGTTCAAGACCCTGGGCATGCCGGGCATGAGCATGCTGTTTCCGGTCGCCGATCCGGCGCTGCTGGAGGGTTTGAAACCCGGCGACCGGGTGCGGGTCGGGGTGCGCGCCGACGACGAGGGTATGCAGATCGAGCGCATCGAGCACCTGGCGCCCACGCCCCAGGCAAACAGCGGCCATGATGGCCATCAGGAGGCGCAGCCATGATCGCCGCGCTGATCCGCTGGTCGGTGGCCAATCGTTTCCTGGTGCTGCTGGCGACCCTGTTCGCCACCGCCTGGGGCGTCTGGTCGGTGCAGAACACACCGATCGATGCGTTGCCGGACCTGTCCGACGTGCAGGTGATCATCCGCACGCCCTATCCGGGCCAGGCGCCGCAGATCGTCGAGAACCAGGTGACCTATCCACTCGCCACCACCATGCTTTCTGTGCCGGGGGCGAAGACCGTGCGCGGCTACTCGTTCTTCGGCGACAGCTTCGTTTATGTGCTGTTCGAGGACGACACCGACCTCTATTGGGCGCGTTCGCGGGTGCTGGAATACCTCAGCCAGATCCAGAGCCGCCTGCCGGCCAGCGCCAAACCATCGCTGGGGCCGGATGCCACCGGGGTCGGCTGGATCTACCAGTACGCCCTGGTCGACCGCACGGGTAAGCATGACCTGGCGCAGCTGAGGGCGCTGCAGGACTGGTTTCTCAAGTTCGAGCTGAAAACCCTGGCCAACGTCGCCGAGGTGGCGACCATTGGCGGCATGGTCAAGCAGTACCAAGTGCAACTCGATCCGATCAAGCTGGCCAGCCTGGGCATCACCCAGGCCGAGGTGACGGCGGCCATCGGCCGCGCCAACCAGGAAACCGGTGGCGCGGTGCTGGAACTGGCGGAAACCGAGTTCATGGTACGCGCCTCGGGGTATCTGAAAACCCTCAACGACTTTCGCGCCATCCCGCTGCGCCTGGATGCTGGCGGCGTGCCGGTGACCCTCGGCGAGGTGGCGCATATCCAGCTGGGGCCGGAGATGCGCCGCGGCATCGCCGAGCTCGATGGCGAGGGCGAGGTGGTCGGTGGCGTGGTGATCCTGCGCAGCGGTAAGAACGCGCGCAGCACCATCGACGCGGTCAAGGCCAAACTCGAGGAGCTGAAAAGCAGCCTGCCGGACGGGGTGGAGATCGTCACCACCTACGACCGCAGCCAGTTGATCGACCGCGCGGTGCGCAACCTGGGCGAGAAGCTGGTGGAGGAATTCATCGTCGTCGCGCTGGTCTGCGCGGCCTTCCTCTGGCACCTGCGCTCCTCGCTGGTGGCCATCGTGTCCTTGCCGGTCGGGGTACTGATCGCTTTTGCCGTGATGCAGCAGCAGGGCATCAACGCCAACATCATGTCCCTCGGTGGCATCGCCATCGCCATCGGCGCCATGGTCGACGCCGCAGTGGTGATGATCGAAAACGCGCACAAGAAGATCGAGGCCTGGCGTGAGCAACATCCAGGCGAGGAACTCAAGGGCGAAACGCATTGGCGGGTGATTACCGATGCGGCGGTGGAAGTCGGCCCGGCGCTGTTCTTCTGCCTGCTGATCATCACCCTGTCGTTCATTCCGGTGTTCACCCTGCAGGCCCAGGAGGGCCGGCTGTTCGGCCCGCTGGCCTTCACCAAGACCTATGCCATGGCGGCCGCGGCGGGGCTGTCGGTGACCCTGGTGCCGGTGTTGATGGGCTACTGGATTCGCGGGCGGATTCCCGATGAAGCACGCAACCCGCTGAACCGCTGGCTGATCAGTGTCTACCAGCCGGCGCTCGACGCCGTGCTGCGTCGACCGAAGACCACCCTGGCGCTGGCGCTGCTGGTGTTTCTCAGCACCCTGTGGCCGCTGTCGCAGTTGGGCGGCGAGTTTCTGCCACCGCTGGATGAAGGCGATCTGCTCTATATGCCTTCGGCCCTGCCCGGCTTGTCCGCGCAAAAAGCCGCGCAGCTGTTGCAGCAGACCGACCGGCTGATCAAGACGATACCGGAAGTCGCCCATGTGTTCGGCAAGGCCGGCCGCGCAGAGACCGCCACCGATCCGGCGCCGCTGGAAATGTTCGAGACCACCATCCAGTTCAAACCGCGCGAGCAGTGGCGTGCCGGCATGACCGCGGACAAGCTGGTGGAGGAACTGGATCGGGTGGTGCAGGTGCCCGGGCTGACCAATATCTGGATTCCGCCGATCCGCAATCGCATCGACATGCTCGCCACCGGGATCAAGAGCCCGATCGGGGTCAAGGTCGCCGGCACCGATCTGGCGCAGATCGACGAGGCCACCCTGGCCATCGAAAAAGTCGCCAAAAACGTGCCCGGAGTGAGTTCGGCCCTGGCCGAACGCTTGACCGGCGGGCGCTATATCGACGTCGATATCGACCGGGTGGCGGCGGCGCGTTATGGCCTGAACATCGCCGATGTGCAATCGATCGTGTCCAGCGCGATTGGCGGCGAGAATGTCGGCGAGACCATCGAAGGGCTGGCGCGCTTCCCCATCAGCGTGCGTTATCCGCGCGAATGGCGCGACTCGCTGGGCAAGCTCGAGCAGTTGCCAATCTACACCCCCCAGGGCAGCCAGATCACCCTGGGCACGGTGGCGCGGATCAAGGTCAGCGACGGCCCGCCGATGCTCAAGAGCGAGAATGCGCGGCCTTCGGGCTGGGTCTATGTGGATGTGCGCGGCCGCGACCTGGCCTCGGTGGTGGCCGATCTGCGCGCCGCCATCGATGAGCAGGTCACCCTGCAACCGGGCATCAGCCTGAGCTATTCGGGGCAGTTCGAGTTCCTCGAACGGGCCAACGCGCGGCTCAAGCTGGTGGTGCCGGCCACCCTGCTGATCATCTTCGTGCTGCTCTACCTGTGTTTCGCCCGCTTCAGCGAAGCGCTGCTGATCATGGCCACGCTGCCGTTCGCCCTGACCGGCGGGGTCTGGTTCCTCTACCTGCTCGGCTACCACCTGTCGGTGGCCACCGGGGTCGGCTTCATCGCCCTGGCCGGGGTCGCGGCGGAATTCGGCGTGATCATGCTGCTCTACCTGAAGAACGCCTGGGCCGAACGCGAGGCAGCCGGCGACAGCAGCGAGCTGGGACTGATTGAGGCGATTCGCGAAGGAGCAGTACAACGGGTGCGGCCCAAGGCCATGACCGTGGCGGTGATCATCGCCGGCCTGCTGCCGATCCTCCTCGGCGGCGGCACCGGCAGCGAGGTGATGAGCCGCATCGCCGCGCCCATGGTCGGCGGCATGCTCAGCGCGCCCCTGCTGTCGTTGTTCGTATTGCCGGCGGCTTATCGCTTGATGCGTAGGCGGCGCATCCCTGCTGAAGCCAGCATTGCTCTGGGAGAAATCGCCTGAAGAACATCCTGCGCCTATTGCCGACATGCTTGTCGTAGGGTGCACCATGCGCACCGATATACCCGCAATCATCGCCGCGGTTCCGGCAACAAATGGTGCGCGCAGCGCACCCTACGGGGGCTGTGGCAGCGGGGAGTTTCGTAGCCTGCATATGCCAGGGCTACGAACAGCGTAACGCCCAGGGCCGCGAGAGCATCGCGGCTCTGGGTGCAATACCAGGCTTATTGGCCGTTCGGCACGGACTGGTTTTCCAGCATCTGCTCCATCATCTGCATCATGTTCTGCATATTCTGGTGCATGTCCTTCAGGCACTGCTGCTGCATGGGCGCATCCTTGGCCATCGGGCATTGGCTCTGCTGCATGCGCTGATTCATCATGCCCATCTGCGAACGCATGGCCTGGCGGTGTTCGCTGCGGATCTTCTGGCGCTCCTGGGGGTTGGTGGTGTTGTGCATCTGCCGCATCATCTCCTGCATCTGCGACCAGTCCATCATGCCCTTGCCTGGCCCCATTCCTTGGCCCATGCCCATGCCCTGGCCCATGGGCATGTCTTGCTGGTTCTGCGCCAGCTGCTCGGGATGGTGCGCGTCCTCGGCGAAGGCCGGGGCGGCCAGCAATGCACCGGTGAGGGCGATGGCAGTCAGGGTCTTGTAGGTGAAGGTGCTCATGGTGTTTCTCCTGCTTGGTTTCAATGAGTTTTGCGGATGACGCTCAAGGTGGCTCTCTTGAGCAGTAGGGAATTGGCGATCACCGACAGCGAGCTGGCGGTCATGGCGATCACGCCGATCATTGGGTGCAGCAAGCCGACTGCGGCGATGGGGATGGCGGCGACGTTGTAGGCCGAGGCCCAGATCAGGTTCTCGACGATCTTGCGGAAGGTCAGGCGCGACAGCTGCGCCGCTTCCACCAGGCCGCCCAGGCGTCCGCCGATAAGGATCACATCGGCGGCCTCCATGGCCACGTCGGCGCCGCTGCCGATGGCGATGCCGACATTGGCCTGCTTGAGTGCCGGGGCGTCGTTGATGCCATCGCCGACCATCGCCACCCACTGGCCGTATTCGGCCTGCAGTTGACGGATGACCTCGACCTTGCCGCTGGGCAGGACATTGGCGTGGACGCTGTCGATGCCCACTTGCGCGGCGATATGGGCGGCGGCGCGCGGGTTGTCGCCAGTCAGCATCACGGTATGGATGCCCATGGCGCGCAGTTCGGCAATGGCCGCCTGGGCGTCCTGTTTGAGGCTGTCGGCCACCGCCACCACGCCGATCAATTGCTGCTCGCGGGCGACATAGAGTGCGGTCTTGCCCTGGTTTTCCAGGGCTTCCAACTGGCTGGCCAGGGTTGCGGTGTCCACCTGGCATTCCTGCATCCAGCGGGCGTTGCCAACGCGAATCAATTGGCCGTCCACTTGGCCCTGCACGCCCAGGCCATTGAACGCCTGGAACTCGCCGAGGTTACCCAGGGTCAGGCCCAATTCCTTGATGCGTTCGACCATGGCCTGGGCAATCGGGTGCTCGGAGCCGTATTCGACGCTGGTGGCCAGACGCAGCAGCTCCTGCTCGTCGATCCCGGCGCTGGGCAGGCAATCGGTGACCACCGGTTTGCCCAGGGTCAGGGTGCCGGTCTTGTCGAGCACCATCACCTTGATGTCCTTGAACATCTGGATGGCGGTGCCGGAGCGATAGAGGATGCCCAACTCGGCGCCGCGGCCGGCACCCACCATCAGTGCGGTCGGGGTGGCCAGGCCGAGGGCGCAGGGACAGGCGATCACCAGCACCGCGACACTGGACAGCAGCGCCACCAGCGGCGCTGACAGCTCGGCATCGACCCAGGGCAGCCAGGCCGCGCCCCACGCCAGGATGCCGCGCAAGGATTCGCCGGCGATCAGCCAGACGGCCAGGCTCAGCAGGCTGATAACGATAACCACGGGCACGAAGCGACCAGTCATGCGGTCGGCGAACTCCTGGATCGGCACCTTGGTACTTTGCGCATGCTCGACCAGGTCGATCACCTGGGCGAGAAAGGTGTCCTGGCCGACCTTGGTGGCGCGCACCTGGAGCAGGCCTTCCTTGTTCAAGGTGGCGCCTATCACCGGATCGCCCGGCCCCTTTTCCTTCGGCAAGGATTCGCCAGTGGCCAGGGATTCGTCGACATGGCTGAGGCCTTCGACCACCTCGCCGTCGCTGGGGATTTTTTCGCCGGGGCGCACCAGCATCAGATCGCCGACCGTCACGGCCTCGATCGGCACCTGCACCTCGACACCATCGCGCAGCAGCACCGCACTCTTGGCGCCCAGTTCCAGCATCTTGCGAATCGCCTGGGAGGCGCGGCCCTTGGCGCGGGCCTCCAGGTAACGGCCGATCAGGTGGAAGGTCATGATGGTGGCGGCCATCTCGATAAACGAGGTCATGGGGAAGAAGAACCCCACCAGACCGATCAAATAGGGTGGCAGGCTGCCCAGGCTGATCAGCACGTCCATATTGGCGGTGCGATTGCGCAGCGCTTTCCAGGCCGACACATGGGTGCTGGCGCCGGCGACAAACACCGGCACCACGGCCAGCAGCGCAACCATCGCCAGATAACCCGGGAGTCTGAACCAGAACATCTCCACCGCCATGATCAGCATGATCAGGCTGGTGGGCACGCCGGCTATCCACATGCGCCGCCAGGCATCGCGCAGGAAATGTTCTTCCTCCACGGCGCCCGTCGGTTCGCTGCCGGTGCCAGCGAGGGTGGCCTTGGCCACTTCATAACCGGCCTGCTCCACGGCTTTCTGCAGGCTCGCCAGGTCGCTCTGCTCGGCGTCGAACTCGATGCGTACCTTATGGCTGGCGATGCTGGTGCTCAGCTCGACGATGCCGGGCAGGCGCTTGAGCGACTGGCTGACCAGGCCGGCGCAGTGGTCGCTGCCCATGCCGGGGACGATCAGCACCGCGTTCTGTCGTTGCCGGCTCGATTCGACCTGGTTCATGGTCCGAGGCCGCAGGTAGGTGTTTTATGATCCATGCCTGGTTTCCGCTTCGGGTCTGGGGCGCTTGTTGCCCAGGCCATGGCCGCCAGCGGGCACAGCAGGACAATCAGGTAGGGCAGGGCGCCGAGCAGGAGGGCCTGATGCTCTTCCCAGAGAAAGAACAGGGCGATGGCGGCGAACAGCAACAGGGCCGACCAGAAACGCCTGGGGCTGTTGGCTGCAGGGGCATGGTGGGGGTAATGGGGCATGGCAGCGCTCTCCAGAAAATCGGGGGGATCAACCTCCATGCGCGGCTTGGCGCCAGCGCTGCAAGGCTGCGGGTTTCAGCGGGAGAGTGGGGCTATTCGTTATAGCGATGCAGCTGCTTGCGAATGGGCGTGGGCGAACCGGGGCCGAACAGCGGCACGGACTGCCAGGCACTGAAGCGGCGCTGCAGATCCGTGGGCAGACCGAAGCTGCCGGTCAGACCGATCAGGGCGGTCAATGCCAGGAGCGTCAGCAACTGCTGGTTGAGGGGGACGTTCTGCAAGGCGCTGCAATTGTCCGCGGCGCCTTGGTCATGCCGAGTGTGGCCGTGGTCGCCGTGCAGAGGGCTCGCCAGGCTGGCCGCGGCTTCGTCCATCATGTTGCTGGCAGCGGCCTGTACATGGGTGAAGGAACAGGCGAAAAACAGCACGAACCACAGCGCCAGCAGATTCCTGGCGAGTCCTGTATGGCGGCTGCGCATCGCTTGGATCATGAGTCAACTTCCGCGTCTGTTAAGCGCTGATATTTTGATTAAAGCTCAGGGGCGGCCAGACGCTATTGATCCAGGTCATGCGCGTGCCGAGCTTTTCAGCGCTGGTGCGTAGGTAGGGTGCGCCATGCGCACCGGGGTAGCCTTGGCTATCGGCTCAGATCAATGCGCGGCGGTATGCCGTAGTGCGCGTGGCGCACCCATCGTGTTTTGCGGTTGCCGGGATTGCCGCACGACAGGCCATTCAGCGCGCGACGCTGACCCCTTCCAGATTGGCGAAGGAGGTGTCCTTGGCGGTGAGCAGGAAGTCGCGCATAAACGGCGAGTCGAGCATGTCGCTGCGGATGCCGGCGTACAGGGTGGCGAACAGGCCCTTGTCGCCCAGGCGTTTGGCCGTGACGTAGCCGCGCGAGCTGTATTCGTGCAGCGCCCAGTTGGGCAGGCCGCAGACGCCGCGGCCGCTGGCCACCAGTTGCATCATCATCACCGTCAGTTCCGAGGTGCGCACCTGGGCCGGCTCGACGTCGGCCGGTTCGAGGAAGCGGGTGAAGATGTCCAGGCGGTCGCGCTCTACCGGGTAGGTGATCAGGGTTTCAGTCGCCAGGTCTTCGGGCTGGATAAAGGGTTTGCTGGCCAGCGGGTGCTGGTTGGCCACCGCCAGCATGGCCTCATAGGTGAACAGCGGCACGTAGGTGATCCCGGCCAGTTCCAGCGGGTCGCTGGTCACCACCAGATCCAGGTCACCACGGGCCAGGGCCGGCAGCGGGGCGAAGGAGAAGCCCGAGGCCAGGTCCAGCTCCACCTCCGGCCAGGCATCGCGGAACTGGTCGATTGTCGGCATCAGCCACTGGAAGCAGCTGTGGCATTCGATGGCCATATGCAGGCGGCCGGCGGTGCCGCCGGCCAGGCGCGCCAGGTCGCGTTCGGCGCCGCGCAACAGCGGCAGCACGGCATCGGTCAGCTGCAGCAAACGCAGGCCGGCGCTGGTAAAGCGCACCGGCTTGGTCTTGCGCACGAACAGCTGCATGCCTAAGCGCTCTTCCAGTTCCTTGAATTGATGCGACAGCGCCGACTGGGTCAGGTGCAGGCGTTCGGCAGCGTCGACCAGGCTCTCGCTTTCGCGCAGGGCGTGGAGGGTTTTCAGGTGGCGCAATTCGAGCATGGGGGGCTCCAGGGCATATCGCAGATCAGCGTTGTGTAGGTTAGCTGAACATGAGTGAAACTATAGATCAAGGCGAGTATGTTGAGTTTGTCTCACGATGTCGAGTTGCCGAGAATACGCCCCATCTTGTTTATCTATGGAGCGTTTTGACATGGCCCTGTCCCATTCCCTGGGTTTCCCGCGTATCGGTGCCGACCGCGAACTGAAGAAGGCCCTGGAGGCTCACTGGAAAGGTGAGCTGGATCAGGCCGGCTTGCAGGCGGTTGGCCGCCAGTTGCGCGCCGCCCACTGGCAGTTGCAGAAGGACGCCGGTATCGACTTGCTGCCGGTCGGCGATTTCGCCTGGTACGACCAGGTACTCACCCACTCGCTGACCTTCGGCGTGATCCCCGAGCGCTTCCGTCCGCACAGCGGCAAGCCAAGCCTGGAAACCCTGTTCGCCATGGCACGGGGTGCCGTTGCAAACAAGAGCAGCGCCGATTGCTGCGGTGGCGGCCACGCACAGGAGCTGACCAAGTGGTTCGACACCAACTACCACTACCTGGTCCCGGAATTCAGTGCCGACCAGCAGTTCCAGCTGAGCTGGGAACAGCTGTTCGAGGAAGTCGGCGAAGCCCATGCGTTGGGGCACAAGGTCAAACCGGTGCTGATCGGCCCGCTGACCTACCTGTGGCTGGGCAAGGTCAAGGGCACTGCCACTGAGACAGAAGGCTTCGACAAACTCGAGCTGCTCGAACGCCTGCTGCCGGTATACGGTGAAATCCTCCAGCGCCTGGCTGCCCAGGGCGTGGAGTGGGTGCAGATCGACGAGCCGATCCTGGCACTCGACCTGCCGCAAGCCTGGAAGAACGCCTTCGAGCGTGCCTACAACCTGCTGCAGCGCGAGCCCGGCAAGAAGCTGATCGCCACCTACTTCGCCGGCCTGGAGGATAACCTCGGCCTGGCCGCCAGCCTGCCGGTGGATGGTCTGCATATCGATCTGGTCCGCGCACCCGAGCAGTTCCCGAGCATTCTCGACCGCCTGCCGGCGTACAAGGTGCTGTCGCTCGGCGTGGTCAACGGTCGCAACGTCTGGCGTACCGATCTGCAGCAGGCCCTGGCCATCCTGCAGCAGGCGCAGGAGCGTCTGGGTGAACGCCTGTGGGTGGCGCCGAGCTGCTCGTTGCTGCACAGCCCGGTCGACCTGAACCGCGAAGACAAACTGGATAGCGAGCTGAAAAGCTGGCTGGCCTTCGCCGTGCAGAAATGCGAGGAAGTCGCCCTGCTGACGACGGCCCTGAATGACCCGCATAACGCCAAGGTACAGGCCGCGTTGGCGCAGAGCCGCGCCGTACAGGTCAGCCGCGCGCAGTCGCCACGTATCCACAAACCGGCCGTGCAGGCCCGTCTGGCGGCCATTAGCGCAGCCGACAGCCGGCGCCAGTCGCCGTTCGTGCAGCGCATCGACCAGCAGCGCGCACGCCTGCAACTGCCGGCATTGCCGACCACCACCATCGGCTCCTTCCCGCAGACTGCCGCCATCCGTCTGGCGCGCCAGTCGTTCAAGGCCGGCAAGCTGTCGCCCGCCGCTTACACCGAGGCCATGCACAGCGAGATTCGCCACGCGGTACAGGTGCAGGAAAACCTCGGTCTGGATGTGCTGGTGCACGGCGAAGCCGAGCGCAACGACATGGTCGAGTACTTCGCCGAGCAGCTCGACGGCTATACCTTCACCCGTTTCGGCTGGGTGCAGAGCTACGGTTCGCGTTGCGTCAAACCGGCGGTGATCTTTGGTGACCTGAGCCGACCGCAGCCGATGACCGTGGAGTGGATTCGCTATGCGCAGACCCTCACCAGCAAGGTGATGAAAGGCATGCTGACCGGCCCGGTGACCATGTTGATGTGGTCCTTCCCGCGCGACGATATTTCCCGCGAGCAGCAGGCGTGGCAACTGGCCCTGGCGATTCGTGACGAAGTGCTGGACCTGGAGGCGACTGGCATCAAGATCATCCAGATCGACGAAGCCGCGTTCCGTGAAGGCCTGCCGCTGCGCCAGGCACAGTGGCAGGGCTACCTGGCCTGGGCCACCGAGGCCTTCCGCCTTGCTGCCTGTGGCGTGCGTGACGAAACTCAGATCCATACCCACATGTGCTACAGCGAGTTCAACGACGTGATCGAGTCGATCGCCGCCATGGATGCCGATGTCATCACCATCGAAACTTCGCGCTCGGACATGCAGCTGCTGGAGGCTTTCGAGGCGTTCGATTACCCCAACGATATCGGCCCCGGGCTCTACGACATCCACTCGCCACGGGTGCCGGACAGCAGCGAGATGGTCAAGCTGCTGCGTAAGGCCGCGCAGCGCATCCCCGCCGAGCGCCTGTGGGTCAACCCGGACTGCGGCCTGAAGACCCGCGCCTGGCCGGAAACCGAGGCGGCGCTGGTCAACATGGTCGCCGCGGCGCGGCAGTTGCGCAGCGAACTGGCCTGATAGCCGTTCCGTAGGTTGGGCTGAACGTAGCGAAGCCCAACAGGGAGCCTGCAGGGCTTCGCTCGACGGTTCCCAGCCTTGTTGGGCTTCGTCGCAGGCTCCTCAACCCAACCTGCCTGCTGAGGTTGAGCGTTTCCACGCTCCGCGTGGGAACGCCGCCTCGGACGCTCCGCATCCTTGTCGCATCACTCGGCGCACGACCGCTCGACAGGATTCATCAAATTGTCATGCTTCTGTGGCAGCGCGCTCGAGCGAATGTCAGCAAACTCGCGTCTCAATGGGGTTCTGCGTTCTGGTGTTTCTATGCGTGTGTTAATTTTTCTTGCCGCGCTTTTTTGCGGCTTGCCTGTTTTTGCCAGCGAGCGCTGCGATGTTCGGGTTCCGACCGCCAAGGTGGCCCTGGGCGAGGTGCAACTGGCCTACCAGAGCATCGGTCGCGTCAGCGATCCGGCGCTGCTGATGGTCATGGGCCTCGGTGGCCAACTGATCCACTGGCCGGACGAGGTGGTTGCGCGCCTGTGCGAGCAAGGCTTCCGGGTTATTCGCTTCGATAACCGCGATGTCGGCCTGAGCAGCTGGGTTCAGGCTGCGCCGCCGGCTAACCTCGCCTACGAAGCGCTGCGCTATCGCCTGGGGCTGACAGTGTCGGCGCCATACCGGCTGCGCGACATGGCCGGCGATGCCCTCGGCCTGATGGATGCCCTCGGCGTGCTCCGTTTCCATGTGCTCGGCGCCAGCATGGGTGGGATGATCGCCCAGCACCTGGCCGACCTGGCCCCCGAACGGGTGCAGAGCCTGACCCTGATCATGACCAGCTCCGGCGCCCAGGGCCTGCCGGCGCCTAGCCCGGCGCTGCTGGCGTTGCTGACCAAGCGCGAGGCGCCGAGCCGTGAGGTGGCGTTGGAGCAGCAGGCTGACCTGCTCGCCGCACTGGGCAGCCCGACGGTCAGCGACGACCGCCAAGCGCTCCTGCAGCAGGCCGAAACCGCCTACGACCGCGCCTTCAACCCGGAGGGCGTGCAGCGCCAGCTGCTGGCGATCCTCGCCGAGACCAGTCGGGTCGAGCTGCTCAACCGTTTGCAGGTACCGACTCTGGTGGTGCACGGCACCGCCGATCCGCTGCTGCCGGCGATGCACGGCGTGCATGTCGCCGCGCATATCCAGGGCAGCGCGCTGAAGCTGATCCCCGGCCTGGCCCATCGTTTCCAGGAGGCGTTCAAGGAGCCGTTGCTGGCGGCGGTGCTGCCGCATCTGCAGGCCCATCGCCGGGATGGGCGCTGGGCGCAGCTGTAGCGCCGTTCAGGGCACAGCTAGGGCGCTAAACGGAAACGGTACGCCAGCTTCCGGGTTGCACGCTGCGGAAAAGGCGGACTGCTCGCTGCGGGCGTCCCGGTCCGCTCGGGCCAATCATCGGTCTTGAAAAAAGCCCCGCGTCTCGGGCGATCGGCGGGGCGAAGGGATCTGCAATCCAGGCGGCAAGAGAGAGTCAGGCCGCGTGGGCATCTTCCGGGCTGTTAGGCGATTCGATGCACAGATAACGGGTCAGCCGCGCCTGCTGTGAGGGTGTCATGAACAACCCCAGCTTGGTCCGCCGCCAGAGGATATCGGCGGCGTCCATGGCCCATTCCTCCTTGCACAGGTAATCAACTTCCCGTGCATACAAACCGCCACCCAGGTGTACGCCGAGGTCGCTCTGCTCTTGCACGCCCTCGAGCAGGACCCAGCTGCGGCTGCCGTAGCAGCTGGCCCAGCGCCGGGCGAGGGCGGTCGGCAGCCAGCCGCAGCGTGCACACAGGGCTTCGACCATGGCGCTCTGGCTTTCCAGATTTTCCGCGCCGGGAAGCAGGGCGCTGGCGGTCCAGCGCGGTTTCATCTTCGGGAAGTGCGGCGCCAAGTGCGCCAGCGCCGCTTCCGCCAGCTTGCGGTAGGTGGTCAGTTTGCCGCCGAACACCGAGAGCAGCGGCGCCTCGCCAGGTTGGCCAGACAGGGCCAGGGTGTAGTCGCGGGTGACGGCGGAGGGCTGGTCGGACTCGTCGTCGCACAGCGGGCGCACGCCGGCGTAGGTATGCAGGATATCCGTGCGCTTCAGCTGCTGCTTGAAGTGGGCGTTGACCACGCTCAGCAGGTAGTCGATTTCTTCCTCGTTGATCGCCACCTTGGCCGGGTCGCCGGTGTATTCGCGGTCGGTGGTGCCGATCAGGGTGAAGCGTTCCAGGTAGGGGATTGCGAAGACGATACGGCGGTCTTCGTTCTGCAGGATATAGGCCTGCTCACCGTCGAACAGCTTCGGCACGATGATGTGGCTGCCCTGGATCAGGCGGATGCCATAGGGGGAGACCTGCTTGAGATCGTCGCGGATAAAGCGCGCGACCCAGGGGCCGGCGGCATTGACCAGGGCGCGGGCGCGGATCGAGAACAGGCTGCCATCGGCGCGTTCCAGGTGGATATGCCACAAGCCCTTGCTGCGCCGTGCGCTGACGCAACGGGTACGAGTGTGCACATGGGCGCCCTGTTCGCGGGCGGCCATGGCGTTGAGCACCACCAGGCGGGCGTCGTCGACCCAGCAATCGGAGTATTCGAAGCCGCGGCTGATCTCGGCTTTCAGCGGGCTGCCCGCACCGAAGCGCAGGCTGCGCGAACCTGGCAGTTTCTCGCGCTTGCCCAGGTGATCGTAGAGAAACAGGCCGGCGCGAATCATCCAGGCCGGCCGCAGGTGCGGGCGGTGCGGCAGGATAAAGCGCATGGGCTTGACGATATGCGGCGCCTTGGCCAGCAGCACTTCGCGTTCGGCCAGGGCTTCGCGGACCAGGCGAAATTCGTAGTGCTCCAGGTAGCGCAGGCCGCCGTGGATCAGCTTGCTGCTGGCCGAGGAGGTGTGTTCGGCCAGGTCGTCCTTTTCGCAAAGGAATACCGACAGGTCGCGGCCGGCCGCATCGGCGGCTATGCCGACGCCATTGATGCCGCCGCCTACGACCGCCAGGTCATAGACTTCGGCGACAGGGACAATGTGGTTGGGGCGAGTAGGCATGGCGGCACCGTAAAGTCGAAAGTGAACTTAATTATGTTCAGTTTCGAAAATATGCTAGTCGAATATGCCCGGCTTCGCCAGTCCAAATACGCGAGTTCGCGCCGAGTGGTCATTGAGTCTGCGAATGGAGGCAGCAGGTGCCAGAGGCTGTGAAAATCTCGAGCGCTGTCGCGAGGCCGTCTCCAGGCGTCAGCAGCGGGCGTCTGGAGGCGGTCGCAGTAGGCGAGAGTTTTCTCACAAGCGCTCTCAGACCAGATTCAGGTGAACCTTGTGCTCGGCGAGCAGCTGGTTGATTGCTGCTGAAGGTGCTGCGTCGGTGAACACGCGGTCGACCAGAGTGATCGAGCCCAGGCGCACCACGGCGTTGCGGCCGAACTTGCTCGAGTCGGCGGCGAGTAGAACCTGGCGGGCATTGTCGATGATCGCCTGGGACACCCGTACTTCCTGGTAATCGAAGTCGAGCAGGCTGCCGTCCTCGTCGATGCCGCTGATGCCGACCAGGGCGAAGTCGACCTTGAACTGCTGAATGAAATCCACCGTCGACTGGCCGACGATGCCACCGTCGCTACGTACCGTGCCGCCGGCCACCAACACCTCGAAATCGGCCTTGGCGCTGAGCTGAGCGGCGACGTGCAGGTTGTTGGTGATGATCTTCAAGCCCTTGCGCTTGAGCAGTTCGCGGGCAATCGCTTCGGTGGTGGTGCCGATATTAATGAACAGCGAGGCGTGGTCGGGAATGTGCGCGGCGATGGCTTCGGCGATGCGCTGCTTCTCCTCGCGCATTTGCCCGGCGCGCATGGCGTAGGCGGTGTTCTGGGTGCTCGAGGCTTCGCTCGCCGCACCGCCATGGGTGCGCCGCAGCAGGCCCTGCTCGGCCAGCTGGTTGATGTCGCGGCGGATGGTCTGCGGGGTGACGGCAAAGGCCTGGGCCAGTTCGTCGATGCTGACGTAGCCGCGTTCGCGGGCGAGGTTGAGGATGTCATGTTGGCGCGGCGCCAGGGTCATGGGGCGATCCTTGTGTTGTTCGGCAGTATAGGCTGTCGTTGAAGAAATTTTATGGCCTGCCATCCATGGCGGCCACCCTCGGGCCGTCGCTGCGCGACGTTAAAAACTGCTCCTGGCAGTTTTTTCGGCTAAGGTACGCAGACTTCATCAATTGTTTTCACATTCGAACATGACTCCCGCTATCGATCTACTGAAAAAGCATAAGGCTGCGCATCGGGTGCACAGTTACAGCCATGATCCCAAGGCCGCTTCCTATGGCCTGGAGGCGGCGGAAAAACTCGACCTCGAGCCGGCCCGGGTGTTCAAGACCCTGCTCGCGGCCAGCGAAAAAGGCGAATTGCTGGTGGCGGTGGTGCCGGTGGCTGGCAGCCTCGACCTGAAGGCCCTGGCCTTGGCCGCCGGGGTGAAGAAGGTCGACATGGCCGACCCGGCTGCGGCGCAACGTGCCACCGGCTATCTGCTCGGCGGCATCAGCCCGCTGGGGCAGAAGAAGCGTCTGCGCACCTTTATCGACGCATCGGCGCAGCAGTATCCGAGCATCTTCGTCAGCGCCGGGCGGCGCGGGCTGGAGGTAGAACTGGCGGCCGCGACCCTGGCGCAGTTCACCCAGGCCGGTTTCGCCGCCATCGGCCGGCAATGAGCCGCCCGACCGTCTGATCCCTACGCATAACAACAAGGAAATCCGCATGTCCGACTACCTGCTCGCGATCGACCAAGGCACCACCAGCAGCCGCGCCATCGTCTTCAATGCCCAGGGCCAGCCGCTGGCGCGTGCGCAGCAGGAGTTCAAGCAGTACTTCCCGCAGGACGGCTGGGTCGAGCACGACGGCGAGGAAATCTGGCAGAGCACCCTTGAGGTCTGCCGTGCGGCGCTCAAGCAGGGCGGTCTGGACGCCAGCCAGATCACTGCCATTGGCATCACCAACCAGCGCGAGACCACCCTGGTGTGGGACGCCGCGACCGGCATCCCGATTCATCCGGCCATCGTCTGGCAGGACCGGCGGACCGCCGACTACTGTGCCGGGCTCAAGGCCGCCGGCCACGAGGCGACAGTGGCGGCCAATACCGGCCTGCTGATCGACCCCTATTTCTCCGGCACCAAGTTGCGCTGGATCCTCGATAACGTGGCCGGTGCGCGGGCGCGGGCCGAGCGTGGCGAACTGCGTTTCGGCACCGTGGACAGCTTCCTGCTGTGGCGCCTGACCGGCGGCAAGTCGCACAAGACCGATGCGACCAATGCCTCGCGCACCCTGCTGTTCAATATCCATACCCAGCAGTGGGATGCAGAAATGCTGGCGTTGCTGGAGATTCCGGCCAGCATGCTGCCCGAGGTGCTGGACTGCGCTGCCGACTTCGGCGTCATCGAGGCCGAGCTGCTCGGCGCGCCGATTCCGGTGCTGGGCATGGCCGGTGACCAGCAGGCCGCGCTGATCGGCCAGGCCTGTTTCCAGCCGGGCATGGTCAAGAGCACCTACGGTACCGGCTGCTTCATGATCCAGAACACCGGTGCCACTCCGGTGGCCTCGAAAAACCGCTTGCTCACCACCGTTGGTTACCGCCTGGACGGCAAGGTCACCTATGCGGTGGAGGGCAGCATCTTCGTCGCCGGTGCGGCGGTGCAGTGGTTGCGCGACGGCATCAAGCTGATCAGCCATGCGCGCGATAGCGAGGCTCTGGCCGAACAGACCGGTGATGCCTGCGGGGTCTACCTGGTGCCGGCGTTTACCGGTCTGGGCGCGCCTTACTGGGATCCGAAGGCGCGCGGCGCGATCTTTGGCCTGACCCGCGATACCGGGATCAAGGAGATCGTCACCGCCGGTCTGCAGTCGGTCTGCTACCAGACCCGTGACCTGCTCGAGGCCATGCGCCAGGACGGCGCCGCCGAGCCCAGTGCGCTGCGGGTGGATGGCGGCATGGTGGAGAACAACTGGGTCATGCAGTTTCTCGCCGACATTCTCGGCGTGCCTGTCGAACGCCCCGAGGTCACCGAAACCACCGCCCTCGGCGTGGCCTACCTGGCCGGGCTCAGGGCGGGCGTCTATCGCGACCTCGACGAGATCGCCGGACATTGGCAGCGCCAGCAGCGCTTCGATCCGCGGATGAGTGCGGAGCACCGCAGCAAGCTGTACCACGGCTGGCTGGATGCCGTGCAGCGGGTGCGCAGCGAGGGTTAGATGCGGTGAAAAAACTCTCGTCTGCTGCGGCCGCCAACCAGCGATATAACGTCAGAGCCGGGCGCCACTGCAGGGTGCGCCGCGCGCAGCAATAGGTAGGCTCCGTTGGTCGAAGGTGGTGCGCATGGCGCACCCTACCGGGTTGAGCGGGTACGCCTCAGGAACCCGCCAGCATCACCCCTTCATACTGGCTGGTCAGCTCATTCATCTGCCACAGCAGGGTCTCGCTGGTGGTGGCGATCACCGTGGGTACGAAGCGCGAGTCGGCGGAGAGGTTGAAGCCGGCGCGGGTGAAACGCCACTGGGCCTCGGCTTGCTGCAGGCCCTTGACGATGGCCGGGGTGTTCTGCCGGGCCTGCTGCAGTTCCTGCAGGGCCTGGTCGAATTCATCCACCGCCTGATTGAAAGCCTGCTCCAGGCCGGCGACCGGCAGGCGCCAGCTCATGGCCAGGTAGAGTTTGGCGATGCGCTGGCTGAGCATGCGCTGGCGGCCGCTGCGGTTGACCAGGCGGGCGCTTTGCCCGCCGCTGTGGCGTTCGAGCAGTTGCACCACCTGCTCGCTCTGCGCGAGCAGTCGGTCGCTGAGTTCCAAGATGACCAGCGCCTGCTGTTTGTCCGGGCGTGACAGTGCCAGTTCGCGGTAGCGTTGCCAGGTTTGGCCTACGTCGGTCAGGGCGGTGCGAATCTGTGCGGTGGGTGCGTATTCGCCGAGAGCCAGGTAGTTGCTCTCGAATTTGGCGATGCTCTGGTCGAGCTGCTGTTCGGCCTGATCCGGACGAATCTCGGCGCCGATCATCAGGTAGGTCTTGGCGATGCGCTGGCTGAGCATGCGCTGCATGCCGGACAGGTTCATCGCTTCGGCGGCATTGATGGCCGCCCAACTGGGCGGGCTGAGCAGGGCAAGGCCGAACAGCAGGCCGGCAATAATCGGTTTGAGCATGGGCAAGTCTCCTAGAGGACCGCGGCGGCAGCCGCCGCGGGCACAACGGAAAAGCCGTCGCACAGCGGGGGCTGGCCCCGCTGTGCGACGGCAGGCCGTCAGTAGCTGTATTGCAGTTGCACCCAGAGCTTGTCGGTATCCACGGCGAAGTCGTCGGCATCGTAGCCGGCGTACTTGACCAGGCCGACCAGGCCCTTCACGCCTGGAATCGCATGGGCGTAGGAGACATCGATCTCCGAACCGTAGTGGCTGCTGCCCCGCTCGGCGCGGAAGTCGTGGTACCAGGCTGCCAGGTTGCCGCCGAACAGCGCCGTGCTGGCGCCGATGTAGATGTCTTCGACGCCGTCGGCCGGGGTCAGCAGGAAGATGTCGGCCCAACCCTGGAAGGCGTGCTTGGTCGCCAGCGGCGTCTGGAAGGCGCGGTTGCCCGGCCCCGAGTCGCCGCCGAGGACTTCGTAGCCGCCTTTCAGTGCCACACCCTTGAGCGTGTAACCCAACTCGGCCAGGTAATAGTCGCTGTCCAGATCCTGTGGGTTGTCGGCGTAGTCGCTCTGCTTGGCATATTCCAGGGCGTAGCTGACGCCCGAGATGGCGCCATTGAGGCGCACGCCGCTGGTCTTGCTCGACTGGCCGCCGCCGGCCAGGTTGTCCAGGCCGAGGCGGTACTGGTAGGCGGTGGCAGTCAGCTCGGGCATGACCACGTACTGGGCATTCAGCAGGTGGCTGTGGCCTTCGATATTGGCCTGGTTGCCCGCGGCGTCGAAGCGGCCGTTGCCGGGGCCGAAGATGCTGTTGATGTTGTCGATGTAGGCGTAGGTCAGGGTCAGGCCATCCAGCGGCTTGAGCTGGCCGAGCACGCCGTCATAGGTCTGCTCGTTCTGCCGCCAGGCCACGCCGCCGACGAAGCGCTGATTGTCCAGGTTGATGCGCTGGCGACCGACGACCGCGTTGCCCAGGCTGTGGTCATAGCGCAGCAGGGCCTGGTTGATTTCGCTGCCGTCCGGGTCGGCGACTACGGAAAAGTCGCTCTGGCCGTTGCGCAGGCTGTTGTAGCTGGCGTCGCCGATGCGGCTGACGTTGTCCGCCTCGATCAGGGCGGAGAGGCCGTACCACTTGCCGCTCTGGAAGCCGACGCGGGTGCGCAGGGTCTGGGCGTTGGCGTTGTTCAGCGCGTTGTCCTGGTCGACGTGTTCGTAGCGGTAGCGCAGGTCGAGGATCGGCTTGCCTTCGGTGATCAGCGTGCTCAGCGGTTGGCTGGCGAAAGCGGCGTGACTGAAGGTGCTGCTGGCGATGGCCAGGGACAAGAGGGAGAGGGTTATCGGGCGCATGGCATGCTTCCTATATGGGCCAAAATCGCAAAAAAAAACGTCACAGTGCCCGCAGCTCGAAGATGAGCGGGGTACCGTGACGTCGTTGTCGGATGTGTGGCAGACACGCCGTTGTGCTGACCGGGGCTGGTCATAGCAGGTGGCGTGCCAGAATCTGCAAGTATCTGATTTATAGAGTTTTAATGGTTTTTTTTAGAACATTTTGCGATTGATCCGTGCACCGTGCTCGCTCGCGGCGCCTTGAGACAGTGCAGCTGTAATGCCTTTATTGCGGGCGACTGTAGCGGGTGCAAGGCGGGTGGACGCGGCAAGCTGGGACTTATTACTCAGAGGATTGGCCGCCATGCAACTCGACTTTCACCAGATCGACGCCTTCACCAGTCGCCCTTTTGCCGGCAACCCGGCCATGGTCTATCGCCTGGACAGCTGGCTCAGCGACACGCTGATGCAGCAGATCGCCGCCGAACACAATCTGGCGGAAACGGCTTTCCTGGTGAAAGAGGGCGCGGTCTGGCATATCCGCTGGTTCACTCCGCGCGCCGAGGTGCCCTTGTGCGGACATGCCACCCTGGCCAGTGCCCATGTGCTGTTCGAGCAATACGGCGAGCCCGGCGAGGCGCTCGATTTCACCTGCCAGTCGGGCGCGCTGCGGGTGACCCGTGAAGGCGCACGGCTGGTATTGGATTTTCCCGTACGTGCGGTCGAGCGCTGGGACTCGCAGGGTGCGGTCGCGCGTGCTTTTGGCATGCAACCCCAGGAGGTATGGGCGCTATATGGTCGGGAGGGAATTCAGGAGCTGTTGGCGGTATTGCCGAGCGAAGCCGCCGTGCGCGCGTTCCAGCCGAATCTGCCGGCCCTGGCCGAGTTACCTGGCCTGGGTGTGCTGATCACGGCGCCAGGCGAGCGGCATGATTTCGTCTCGCGCTACTTCGCCCCGGCAATCGGCATCGATGAAGACCCGGTCACCGGCTCGACCCACTGTATGCTCACGCCCTATTGGGCCGAGCGTTTGGGCAAGACCGAGTTGAGCGCCTACCAGTGCTCGGCCCGTGGCGGAGAGTTGCACTGCCGGCTTGAGGGGGGGCGAGTCAAGATCGCCGGTCAGGCGGTATTGGTGGCCAGCGGCCGGTTGTGTCTGAGCGAGGATGTCGGGCAGGGCTAAATACCGGAGCCAGCGGCATTGGCGCGCACGGTGTTCAGCCTGGGTGCTGCACGCAATGCGTGAGGTTGAACAGTCAGCTGGCGCTGCTGTAGCGGCGCACGCCGGAATCACCGAGGTTGACCTGGGCGGCGATGCTGCCGGGGGCGGGGAACACCACTAGGTGATCGGCCGCCACGCGGATGCCAACGTGTTCGCCTGGGCGGTGGTCGGCATGGCTGGGGAACAGCGACTCCAGCAGGCTGCCGGTGGCCAGTTGCAGGCGATACAGGGTGGCTGCGCCAAGGAAGGTCTTGCCGACGATCAGTGCTTTCAGCTCGCTGTCGGGGTCGTAGACGATGTCGTCCGGGCGCAGCAGTACATCCACCGCGCTACCGCTCGCCCAGGTATAGGCGCGGTTGCCGCGAATCAGGCCCAGCTCGGTCTGCACCGTGTCGGGGCTGAGCAGCTGGCCGCGGATGAAGTAGCCCTGGCCGATAAAGCTGGCGACGAAGGGGGTCAGCGGCTCGTGGTAGAGGTTGAAGGGCGTGTCCCACTGCTCCAGCTTGCCGTCTTTGAACACCCCGACATGATCGCTGACGGCGAAGGCTTCCTCCTGATCATGGGTGACCAGGATGGCGCTGGTGCCGCGGGTCTTGAGGATGTCGCGGACCTCGTGGCTCAGGCGCCTGCGCAACTCGCCATCGAGGTTGGAAAAGGGTTCGTCGAGCAGCAGCAGGCGCGGTTCCGGGGCCAGTGCGCGGGCCAGGGCCACACGCTGTTGCTGGCCACCGGACAGTTCATGCGGGTAGCGCTTGCTCAGATGACTGAGTTTGACCAGCTCCAGCAACTCGCCGGTGATGTGTTCGCAGTTGGCCTGCTGGCGAATGCCGAAGGCGACGTTTTCCGCCACGCTCAGGTGCGGGAACAGCGCATAGTCCTGGAACACCATGCCGATCCGGCGCTTTTCCGGCGCCAGGGTGAAACCGGCGCGGGAGATTACCTCATCGGCCAGCTGGATCTCGCCTTCGAGCACCGGCTCGAAACCGGCGATGGCGCGCAGGGTAGTGGTCTTGCCACAGCCTGAGGGGCCGAGCAGGCAGCCAATGTCCCCAGCGTTGAGGTGCAGGTGGAGGTTCTGCACCACCTTGTGTTCGGGGTAGCCGCAGCTCAGGCCATGCAGGTTCAGTAGCAGGGGTTGGCTCATGCGTGGTGGTACGCCGGCTCGACCAGGAACTCGAGCAGGGCCTTCTGCACATGCAGGCGGTTTTCCGCCTGGTCCCAGGCCGCCGAGCGCGGGTCGTCGAGCAGATCCTCGCTGATCTCCTCACCGCGATGCGCCGGCAGGCAGTGCAGGAACAGCACGTTCTCGGCGGCGGCATCGAGCAGGGCACGGTTGACCTGATAGGGGGTGAACAACTTCAAGCGTTCGGCGATTTCCTCTTCCTGGCCCATCGAGGCCCAGACATCGGTACTCACCAGGTGTGCACCTGCTACGGCTTCGCGCGGGTCGCGGAAGATCGCTACGCGATCCCCGGCCTCAGCCAGGAAATCGGGGTTCGGCTCGTAGCCCTCGGGGCAGGCCACGCGCAGCTGGAAGTCGAATTGTTGCGCGGCTTCTATATAGGAGTTGCACATGTTGTTGCCATCGCCGATCCAGGCCACGGTCTTGCCCTTGATGCTGCCGCGCTGCTCGTGGAAGGTCTGCATGTCGGCCAGCAGCTGGCAGGGGTGCAGGTCGTCGGACAGGCCGTTGATCACCGGCACTCGCGAGCTCGCGGCGAACTCGGTCAGGGTACTGTGGGCGAAGGTGCGGATCATCACCGCATCGAGCATGCGCGACATGACGATGGCGGCATCGCCGATCGGTTCGCCGCGGCCGAGCTGAGTGTCGCGTGGCGAGAGGAATATCGCCTGGCCGCCCAGTTGGATCATGCCCGCCTCGAACGACAGGCGGGTACGGGTCGAAGCCTTCTCGAAGATCATTCCCAGCACGCGGTTCTTCAGCGGCTCGAACAGTACGCCACGGTTGCGCAAGTCCTTCAGCTCGATGCCGCGGCGGATCAGGCTCACCAGTTCTTGCGGTGTGCAGTCCTTCAGCGAGAGAAAGTGTCTTGCGCTCATGGTTAACTACCTTTTGACAACAGGGCGCAGGTTCAATAGCCGGATATACAGAGAAAATGGCAGAACCTGCGGCTGGGAGCCGCACAGTGCGACGAAACGGGGAAGGCGCGATCTTATAAGGAAATGCCGAGCAGGCGCAAACTGTCCAGTCGTTCACAGTTTGAGGGGGGTCGTGTAAGCCATTGCCTATATCCGTGTGCGAGATGTCATAAAACCGTCATCTGCGCTTGCTCACTCCAGACCGGGCTTCTAGGATGCCCGCGCCTTTTCGGGCAATGCATTGCCCCCGCAATGGGGTATCCATGGAATGTTATGCAAAGGAGTTTTGCATGAAACGCATCGCAACTATCGCCACTATCTCCGCGTTCGCCCTGTTGACTGGCTGTGCCAGCCAGAACGTTAGTCAGCCAGCTGTGCCGTTGAACGGTACCGTTCAGACTAACCTCAAGGCCGACGTGAAAGTGGGCGAAACCATCTCCGGTGAGTCTTCGGTGAACATCCTGTTCAACGTGTTCAAGCTGGGTGGCGATACCCAGTTCGCCGATGGCGTTACCTACGGTGGTAGCGAAGGTGGTTTTGCGCTGGGTATCGACCCAGTGGCATCCGCCAAATCCGCCGCTGCTTACAAGGCAGTTACGGCCTCGGGTGCCGACGTGATCGTCGCCCCGCGTTATGAAGTGAACGTTCAAGATTACTTCGTATACAAGACCGTGCACGTCAAAGTAACCGGCAACAAAGGCACCGTGACTGCAATTCGCTAAGAATTGCCGCTACTGAGAGCCTTCAGGCTCTCCGCCTGAATCGGCCGGCATGATGCCGGCCGATTCATAAGACGAACGCTACTGGCACAGCCCCTCGCCAGTCTCCATAGTCATGTTCGTACCGACCATTGCGGTCGTTCGAACAAGAATATGAGGCCAGGCCATGACCAAGACCCTCCATCACCGTGCGTGCCATCTGTGCGAGGCCATCTGCGGCCTGACCATCGAAACAGAAACCCAGAAAGACGGCTCGACCCAGATCCGCTCGATCAAGGGCGATGCCCAGGACAGCTTCAGCCGCGGCCATATCTGCCCCAAGGCGGTGGCCCTGCAGGATATTCAGAACGACCCTGACCGTTTGCGTCAGCCCATGCGCCGGGTTGGCAGCGAGTGGCAGGCGATCGCGTGGGATGAAGCCTTTGCCCTGGTTGCCGAGCGTCTCGGCGATATCCAGGCGCGGCATGGCGCCAATGCCGTGGCCAGCTACCAAGGCAATCCCAGCGTGCATAACTATGGGCTGCTGACCCACAGCAACTATTTCCTTGGTCTGCTGAAAACCCGCAGTCGCTTCTCCGCCACCTCGGTGGATCAACTGCCCCATCACCTGGTCAGTTTGCAGATGTACGGCCACGGTTTCCTGCTGCCGATCTGCGATATCGACCACACCGACTTCATGCTGATCCTCGGCGGCAATCCTTTGGCCTCCAACGGCAGCATCATGACCGTGCCAGATGTTGAGAAACGTCTGAAGGCGATCAAGGCGCGCGGCGGCAAAGTCGTGGTGGTCGACCCGCGCCGCAGTGAAACCGCAGCGATTGCCGATCAGCATGTGTTCGTGCGTCCGGGCGAGGATGCCGCGCTGCTGTTCGGCCTGCTCAATACCCTGTTCGAGGAAGGCCTGACGCGTACCAGCCATCTGCCGGTCACCGGGCTGGACGAGGCCCGTGCAGCCATCGCCGGCTTTACCGCCGAAGCCATGAGCGCGCGTTGCGGTGTGCCGGCCGATATCATTCGCCAGTTGGCCCGCGACTTCGCCGCGGCGGACAAGGCGGTGTGCTACGGCCGCATGGGGGTGTCCACCCAGGCCTTCGGCACGCTGTGCCATTGGCTGATCCAGTTGATTAATCTGGTCACCGGCAACCTCGACCGCGAAGGCGGGGCGCTGTGCACCGAGGCCGCCATCGACCTGACCACCGGCAGTTCCGGCACCCACTTCGACCGCTGGCGCAGTCGCGTTTCCGGACTGCCGGAATATAGCGGCGAACTGCCGGTGGCGGCCCTGGCCGAAGAAATGCTGACCCCAGGCGAGGGGCAGATCCGCGCCCTGGTCACGGTCGCCGGTAACCCGGTGCTCTCGACCCCCAACGGCCGCCAGCTGGAACAGGCGCTGGACGGCCTGGAGTTCATGCTCAGCATCGACACCTATATTAACGAGACCACCCGTTACGCCGACCTGATCCTGCCGCCCACCGGGCCGCTGGAGCATGATCACTACGACATGACCTTCAACAGCTTCGCCGTGCGCAACGTCGCCCGCTTCAACCTGCCGGTGCTGGAAAAGCCGGCCGGTACCCTGCACGACTGGGAAATCTTCGTCGGCCTGGCCAGGGCCTTCGCCGGCAAGCTCGGCGTCGAGCTGAAGCCGACCATGGAACCGGCGAAAATTATCGACATGGGGCTGCGTGCGGGCCGCTATGGCGATAAGTCCGAGCATCAGCTGTCCCTGGCCACGCTGCTGGACTATCCCCACGGTATCGATCTGGGGGCGCTCAAACCCAGCCTGGCGGCACGCTTGCGCACCCCGGACCAGCAAGTCCAGGCCGCACCGGCCTTGCTCTTGAGCGATCTGCCGCGCTTCGCTGCGCAGCCGCTGCCCGAGGCCGACCAGCTGCTGCTGATCGGTCGTCGCCATGTGCGCAGCAACAACTCCTGGATGCACAATTACCACCGCCTGGTGAAAGGCAAGCCGCGCCATCAACTGTTGATGAATCCGGCGGATCTGCACCAGCGCGGCTTGGCCGACGGCCAGTTGGTCAGCGTGCGTTCGCGGGTCGGCGCCATCGACGTGGAGGTCGCCGCCAGCGACGAGATGATGCCCGGTGTGGTCAGTCTGCCCCACGGTTGGGGTCATGCACGTCCCGGCGTACAATTGGCCATAGCCAGCGCGCAACCCGGTGCCAGCGCCAACGACCTGACCGATGAGCGCCAGCTCGATGCCTTGTCCGGCAATGCCGCGCTCAATGGCGTGCCGGTCGAGGTCTGTGCCGCCTGACGCCGTAGCCACTCGGCGGAGTCGGTTGAGCCAAGGCCGAGCATTGCGCTCGGCTTTTCGCTACAATGCCGCCACCGTGCCGACCCGTGAGTCGGGAAGTTTAGACCTGAGGTGCCCCATGGATATCATCGAAACCATCAAAGAGCAGATCGCCAACAACACCGTTCTGCTGTACATGAAAGGCTCGCCGAACGCGCCGCAGTGCGGTTTTTCCTCCAAAGCTGCGCAGGCGGTAATGGCTTGTGGCGAGAAATTCGCCTATGTCGACATCCTGCAGAACCCGGAAATCCGCGCCAATCTGCCGAAGTACGGCAACTGGCCGACCTTCCCGCAGCTCTGGGTTGGCGGCGAACTGGTCGGCGGCAGCGACATCGTCGCCGAGATGTTCGAGAAGGGCGAGTTGCAGACCCTGATCAAGAGTGCCGCGCAGAAAGCTGACGCCTGAGTCGGCAGCCGCCAACGAAAACCCCGCCGCGGCGGGGTTTTTTGTACGTGTGCCAAATAGCGGCATAGCAACGCCCGGGGGCGTTGCCGGTCAAATAAAAACGGGAGCCGCTGGGCTCCCGTTTTGATGCTGACTAAAACCCTAATCGTCCATCTGCGACTGCAGGTAGTTTTGCAGGCCGACTTTCTCGAGCAGGCTGAGTTGGGTTTCCAGCCAGTCGATATGGTCCTCTTCCGAACAGAGGATTTCTTCCAGCAGTTCGCGGCTGGCGTAGTCGCCAACGCTTTCGCAGTAGGCAATCGCTGCCTTCAGGTCGATATGCGCCTTGTGCTCGATTTTCAGGTCGCACTCGAGCATTTCCTTGGTGCTTTCACCGATCAGGATCTTGCCGAGGTCCTGCACGTTCGGCAGGCCTTCGAGAAACAGGATGCGCTTGATCAGCTTGTCCGCATGCTTCATCTCGTCGATGGATTCGTGGTATTCGTGCTCGCCGAGTTTTTTCAGGCCCCAGTCATCGTACATCCGTGCATGCAGGAAGTACTGGTTGATTGCGACCAGCTCGTTACCGAGAACCTTGTTCAGATGCTGGATGACTTTCTTATCGCCTTTCATGTCCGGGCTGCCTTGCTGGGATAGGTGACGTAAAATTCTGGGCCCATGAAGCCTGTCTGTCAAACCTAAGTAATTGAAAGTCAAGTAAAAATAAGTGCGAATGAGAATGCTTGAGTTCCGCAGCTTGCGCCTAATTACTTGAATTACAGGCATAAAAAACCGGGCTCAGAGCCCGGCTGTGTACTGCGCTGAAACTCAGGCGGTAACAAAGCTGGCGGGGTAGGCCAAGCCCGTCTGGCTGCTTTGCACTTCGCTCAGGGTTTCGCGTACCACTTGTTTGGCCAGGCAGGCACATTTGCCGCATTGGCTGGCGACGCCGAGGGTCGTGCGGACATCACGGTAGCTGCAGCAACCTTCAAAGATTGCATCACGGATCTGGCCGTCGGTGACACCTTCGCAGAGGCAGACGTACATAGAATAAGACTCGTCGCAGGGCAGTGGTTGGTTGCGTTCGATGCTAATGCTAATGAGAATGCTTGTCAAAACTCTATTCCGCGCTGGCGACCGAAATCGAGTGCAACGGATGAACGGTCGAGGCGGGGTGGGCCAAGTACCTGACCGAGTACGCCGCCAGCCTGCAAGGCTTACGCGACGTTCAAAAAAACCGGCTATCTGCCGGTTTTTTTGTGCCTGAGTCTCATCAATGTAGGAACGGACCATAGCCGCGAGGCTCAGTGTCTGGTACAGCCGTTCGCGGGCATGGCCCAGGAGGCCCCGCCACTCCTGCGAATGAATGCAGGCTTCAGTCGTCGAAGTCGTGCCAGCCGCCCATTTCCTTCCAGCGGTTGACGATGCCGCAAAACAGTTCGGCGGTTTTTTCGGTGTCGTAGCGTGCCGAGTGGGCTTCGCGGCCATCGAACTCGATGCCGGCAGCCTGGCAGGCTTTGGCCAGCACGGTCTGACCGTAGGCGAGGCCGGCGAGGGTAGCGGTGTCGAAGCTGGAGAAGGGGTGGAAGGGGTTGCGCTTGAGGTCGCAGCGCATCACGGCGGCATTGAGGAAACCAAGGTCGAAGCTGCTGTTGTGCCCCACCAGGATCGCCCGCTTGCAGCCGTTGGCTTTCAGCGACTTGCGCAGGCTGCGGAAGATCTCGGTCAGCGCGTGCTCTTCGCTGACCGCCATGCGCAGCGGGTGATCGAGCTTGATCCCGGTGAAGTCCAGGGCCGCCTGTTCGATATTGGCGCCGGCGAAGGGCTCGACGCGGAAGAACAGGGTGTGCTCGGGGTAGAGGAAGCCGCCTTCATCCATGCCGATGGTGGTGGCGGCGATTTCCAGCAGGGCATCGGTGGCGCAGTTGAAACCACCGGTTTCCACGTCCACCACGACCGGCAGGTAGCCGCGAAAGCGTTCCGCCATCGGATGGCGCGAGCCGCTGCCGGTGTTCGGGTGATCCAGCTCGGTGTCGAAATGTTCGCCGCTCACGCGTTGTTCTCCAGCAGGCGCCAGCGCAGTTTTTCACCGGCGCGCAGCGGGATTACGGTTTGATCGCCCAGCGGTAACTCGCCAGGCACGACCCAGTCTTGACGAACCAGGGTGATGGTCTCGCTGTTGCGCGGCAGGCCGTAGAAGTCGGGGCCAAACTGGCTGGCGAAGGCTTCGAGCTTGTCCAGCGCATTGCGCTGCTCGAACGCCTCAGCATACAGCTCGAGGGCGGCATAGGCGCTGTAGCAACCGGCACAGCCGCAGGCCGCTTCCTTGGCGTGTCTGGCATGCGGCGCCGAGTCGGTACCGAGGAAGAACTTGGCGCTGCCGCTGGTGGCGGCGTCGAGCAGGGCTTCCTGGTGCAGGTTGCGCTTGAGGATCGGCAGGCAGTAGAAGTGCGGGCGGATGCCGCCGACCAGCATGTGGTTGCGGTTGTACAGCAGGTGGTGGGCGGTGATGGTCGCGCCGACGTTGGCCGGTGCGGCATTGACGAATTCGACCGCGTCACGGGTGGTGATGTGCTCGAACACCACCTTGAGGGTCGGGAAGCGCTCGACCACCCGGCTCAGTTGCTCGTCGATAAAGTACTTTTCACGGTCGAAGACATCGATCTCGCTGCGCGTTACTTCACCGTGGACCAGCAGCGGCAAGCCGACTTCGGCCATGGCCTCGAGGGTCGGGAAGATCTTGTCGATGCTGGTCACGCCGGAATCGGAATTGGTGGTGGCGCCGGCCGGGTAGAGTTTGGCGGCATGCACAAAGCCCGAGGCCTTGGCAGCGCGCACATCGGCCGGGCTGCTCAGGTCGGTGAGATAAAGCACCATCAGGGGTTCGAAACGACTGCCAGCTGGGCGTGCGGCGAGAATCCGCTGGCGGTAGGCATCGGCCTCGCTGGTATTGCGTACCGGCGGCACCAGATTGGGCATGATGATGGCGCGGGCGAAGGTCCGGGCGGCGTCGGCGACTGTGTGCGGCAGCACGGCGCCATCGCGCAGGTGAATATGCCAGTCGTCGGGACGCAGCAAAGTGAGGCGGTCGGTCATGGAGGTTTCCAGGCGGGCATTACGTGCCGGGAATGCTACCGGAAAAGCCCTGCCAGGGCACGCCGAAAGCGGTTCGTGGGCGATGAGCTGTCGCGGTAAAAGCCAGGCCGAGCAGCGTTCAAACGGAAATCCAGGCGTGCGGGTCGGTTGCGCCGAGAGCCCGCCGGCTCAATCGGCAGCTCAAGTTTTGCCCGGCGGCACCGATAGTCAGAGGGTACGTGGTATTTTCTGGAGTCTTCCGTGCGTCTGCCCTCACTCGTCCTCTTGTGCCTGTTGGCCAGTCAGTCAGCGCTAGCCATCACCTTTCAGACCCGTCTGGAGAAGGTCGAGTGGGCGGTCGCCGGTGACCAGTTCGAGTGCCGCCTGAGCCAGCCGATCACCGACTTCGGCGCGGGCATCTTCGTGCGCCGGGCAGGAGAGCAGGCGACCTTCAATCTGCAGGTGCCCGAGCGTTGGCTGGGCGCCGGTTCGGCAACGTTGCTGGCGGCGGCTGCGCCCTGGCAACCGGGGCGCGGCGATATCAACCTGGGGTCGGTCAGGGTCGGCGACGGTGAGATGCCATTCAGCAGCACTCAGGAGCAGGCCGGTCGTCTGCTCACCGGTTTGCTCGAGGGACGTAGCCCGCTGATTCGCCATCGCTCCAGGCATGCAGGCGACAGCCTCGAAGTGCGCTTGCTGCCGGTCAGGTTTCGTAAGGCCTATAACGATTATCTGGCCTGTACCGCCAAGCTGTTGCCGGTCAATTTCGAGCAGATCCGTCAGTCCCATGTCGGCTTTCCGGGCGGTGGCGTGGATCTGGCGCCGCTGGCCCAGGCCAAGCTGGACATCATCCTCAGCTATCTCAAGGCCGATCCCAGCGTCAATCGCATCGAGCTCGACGGTCATGCCGACAACAGCGGCAATCGCCTGACCAATCGCGACCTGTCGCGGCGCCGTGCTCTGGCGGTGATGGAGTATCTGAAAGCCAATGGCGTGCCGGTCGAGCAGATCACCCTGCGCTTTCATGGCGAGCGTTACCCGCTGGCGCCGAATAACAGTGAAGCCAATCGCGCCAAGAATCGCCGGGTAACCGTGGCTTTGGCGCGTGTCGCCGAGGCTGCCGAAACGCCTGAAACCCCGCTGTAGCGCTGCCTGCAGCGGCGTCCCGAAGCGAGGCGGGCAGGGTGGGCCGCTGTCAGGCGTTGCCGCTTCGTCGTCACAGGCTGTCGCAGCGCTGTAAATCATCCTGCGCGACCAGTAGAATCACGGGTTTTCCCGAACAACCCCGTGGAGTTGATTGGCATGGCCGACGTAAACAAGGTAGTCCTGGCATATTCCGGTGGCCTGGACACCTCCGTGATCCTCAAGTGGCTGCAAGACACCTATAACTGCGAAGTGGTGACCTTCACCGCCGACCTCGGTCAGGGCGAAGAAGTCGAGCCGGCCCGCGCCAAGGCCAAGGCCATGGGCGTCAAGGAAATCTACATCGATGACCTGCGCGAAGAATTCGTCCGCGACTTCGTCTATCCGATGTTCCGTGCCAACACCGTCTACGAAGGCGAGTACCTGCTCGGTACCTCGATCGCCCGTCCGCTGATCGCCAAGCGCCTGATCGAAATCGCCAACGAGACCGGTGCCGACGCCATCTCCCATGGTGCTACCGGCAAGGGCAACGACCAGGTCCGATTCGAACTGGGTGCCTATGCACTCAAGCCGGGTGTGAAAGTCATCGCCCCGTGGCGCGAGTGGGATTTGCTGTCGCGCGAGAAGCTGATGGACTATGCCGCCAAGCATGAAATCCCGATCGAGCGTCACGGCAAGAAGAAATCGCCGTACTCCATGGATGCCAACCTGCTGCACATCTCCTATGAGGGTGGCGTGCTGGAAGACACCTGGACCGAGCACGAAGAAGACATGTGGAAGTGGACCGTTTCCCCCGAGGCGGCGCCGGATACTGCAACTTATATCGAGCTGACCTACCGTGCCGGCGACATCGTCGCCATCGACGGCAAGGACATGAGTCCGGCCACTGTGCTGGCCGAGCTGAACCGCATCGGCGGCGAGAATGGCATCGGTCGTCTGGATATCGTCGAAAACCGCTTCGTCGGCATGAAGTCGCGAGGCTGCTACGAGACCCCCGGCGGCACCATCATGCTCAAGGGCCACCGCGCCATCGAGTCGATCACCCTGGACCGCGAAGTCGCTCACCTGAAAGACGAGCTGATGCCCAAGTACGCCAGCCTGATCTACAACGGTTTCTGGTGGAGCCCCGAGCGTCTGATGCTGCAACAGATGATCGACGCTTCCCAGGCCAGTGTGAACGGCGTGGTGCGCATGAAGCTGTACAAGGGTAACGTGATCATCACCGGGCGCAAGTCCGACGATTCGCTGTTCGATGCCAATATTGCCACCTTCGAGGACGATGCCGGCGCCTACGACCAGCAGGATGCCGCGGGCTTTATCAAGCTCAACGCGCTGCGCATGCGCATCGCGGCGGGCAAGGGCCGCAAGCTGCTCTGATCGTGTGAGCGGTGTATTTGCTCGTGAGAGATCGCGAGCAAGGACTCGGCGTCCCCCTCGCTCTTACAAAGAGCTCGCCAACCCCGGCCATCAGCCGGGGTTTGTTTTTCCAGGCCGCCAAGCTCGGCCTATCGACCAGGAGAAAGCTGATGAGACTGTTGCACACCATGCTGCGAGTCGGCGATCTGGATAAATCCATCGCCTTCTACACCGACGTGCTGGGCATGACCCTGTTGCGGCGCAAGGATTATCCGGATGGCCAGTTCACCCTGGCCTTCGTCGGCTACGGTGACGAGGCGCACAACAGCGTGATCGAGTTGACCTATAACTGGGGCGTCGACAGCTACGAGCTGGGCACCGGCTACGGCCACATCGCCCTGGAAGTGGCGGATGTCTACAAGGCCTGTGACGACATACGTGCCCTGGGTGGCAAGATCACCCGTGAGCCGGGGCCGATGAAGCACGGCAGCAGCATCCTGGCCTTCGTCGAAGACCCGGACGGCTACAAGATCGAGCTGTTGTCGCCATCGCGCAAGGACTGAGGGTACGGTTTCCTTCTTGTAGGGGCGGTGGGGGCGCCCAGACCCATCTCCGCGATAGAGGGGTATGCCTGCAAAAAAGCATCGAGGGCATGGGCTAGGCGCCCCCGCTGCTCCTACAGGTGCCCATAAGAAGCCGACAGGCGTGATTGCCTCCAGTTCGCTGCGCGACAGCGCGGCGTCGAAGACGGCGAGAGAACTCCTGCAAACGAAAAGCCCCGCGGATCTGCGGGGCTTTTCGTATCGGTTCGGGCTTACAGGTCGAAGTCATATTCGGCCAATTGTTTGTGCAAGCGCCGCTCTTCGAGGAAGTTGTCGATGATGCGCCGCTTGGTCAGGTTGGTTTTGGCAACCTCTACAGGGGCTTCGCCATCCTCCGCATCTTCTGCGACAAAGTCTTCGTCGAGCTCGAGGTCTTCTTTACCAGTGCTCATGTTTTCCACTCCCGGCTGCAAGGGCCATTTGCGCACCTTATAGCGGCAAAACCGGGGCGGGTAAAAAAGATTTTTTCAATCGATCAGGCGTCGAATTATTGAAAGCTCAATCGTCCGAAGTTTTGTCCTTGTATTCACACAGGTCTTCGATGCGGCAACTGCCGCAGCGCGGCTTGCGCGCCTGGCAAACGTAACGGCCATGCAGTATCAGCCAGTGGTGTGAGTCGAGGAGAAATTCCTTGGGTACGAACTTCATCAGCTTCTTTTCCACCTCGAGCACCGTCTTCCCAGGAGCAATGCCGGTGCGGTTGCTAACCCGGAAAATATGCGTGTCCACCGCCATGGTCAGCTGACGAAAGGCCGTATTGAGCACCACGTTGGCAGTCTTGCGGCCAACCCCTGGCAGGGCTTCGAGCTCTTCGCGGGTCTGCGGCACCTGGCTGTCGTGCCGCTCCACCAAGATGCGGCAGGTCTCGATGACATTCTTCGCCTTGGCGTTGTACAGGCCGATGGTCTTGATGTACTCGGATAATCCCTCTACGCCCAAGGCATAGATCGCTTGCGGAGTATTGGCCACCGGGTAAAGCCTGGCGGTGGCCTTGTTGACGCTAACGTCGGTGGCCTGGGCCGAGAGGATGACCGCGATCAGTAACTCGAAGGGCGAGTTATAGGCCAGTTCGGTTTTCGGCTCTGGGTTGTCTTCGTGCAAGCGGCGAAATATTTCGTGACGTTTTGCCGCGTTCACTCGATCACTCCGGTGACCCTGACACGGCGGCTTTGTACCGGGATATCTGCCTGACGGGCCTTGGCACGTTCGATCAGGATTTGGTCGATGCGATTCTTTCCGGCAATCAGTAGGCCGAGCATGATGAAGGCTCCCGGCGGCAGAATGGCCAGGAGAAAGCCTTTGTAGTCGGCAAAAAGGGTCAGCTGCCAATCGGCTGCGACCGGGCCAAACAGCAGATGCATGTTGGCAAATAGTGCACCGGTGCCGAACAACTCACGCAGAGCGCCAATCATGACCAGAACCACGCCGAAACCAATGCCCATCACCAGGCCGTCATAGGCTGCACGGCCTGGATCGTTCTTTGCGGCAAAGCCGTCGGCGCGACCGAGGATTACGCAGTTGGTGGTGATCAACGGGATGAATATACCGAGGATCTGGTACAGCTCGTAGGTGAAGGCCTGCATCAGCAGCTCGATGCAGGTGGTCAGTGCTGCGATGATCATCACGAAGGCCGGCAGGCGTACGGCGGTATTGACCACCCCGCGCACCAGCGACACGGCGGTGTTGGAACAGATCAGCACCACTGCACTGGCCAGCGCCAGGCCCAGGGCGTTGACCGTTGAGTTGCTCACTCCGAGTAGCGGGCAAAGGCCGAGTAGCTGGACCAGCGCCGGATTGTTCTTCCACAGACCGTTAAGGGTGATATCACGATAGCTGGGGCTGCTCATGGCGCGGTTCCTTGATCGTCAGGGGCGCTGGTGTTGTCCACGCTGCCTGGCAGGCTAGCGGTGCTGCTGGCGGCCTCGTGCAAGGTGCTGCCGCTGGTAGCGGCAGCGCCAGTAGTGCCGGCGACCAGCAGTTCGGTGCGATGCTGATCGAAATACAACAGCGCGTTATGCACCGCTTTGACCACTGCGCGTGGCGTGATGGTGGCACCGGCGAACTGATCGAACTCGCCGCGATCCTTCTTCACCGCCCAACCGGTTTCACTCGGATCGCTGAGCGATTTGCCGATGAAACCCAGAATCCAGCTGCTTTTGCTCAGTTCGACCTTGTCACCCAGGCCGGGCGTTTCGCGGTGGTTGAGCACGCGCACGCCGGCCAGGCGGCCATCGGCTCTAATGCCGACCAGCAAGCGGATCGCGCCGCTGTACCCGTCCGGTGCGGTGGCCTGGAGGATTACCGCGTTGGCCTGACCATCCTTCATCGCGATGTAAGCGGGTTGCGGGTTGCGGCTGCCAAGCAGGGGGTCATGCAGGCGGATGCTGTTGTCCAGCAGGTGGTTGTCATAGCTGCCGGGCGGCAGGATCTCACCCAGCGCGCGGACTTGAGCGTCGCGGGCAGCGGCCTCGATCCGCGTGGCGGTGGCTTGCTGGATCAGTGTTACCAGGCCCACCGTGACAATGGCAAAGAGGCCGAGCACCAGGCTGTTTTTCAGCATCGAACGGCTGATTTCCGGGAGCATTCTCTATTCTCCCAACTTGAAGCCGCGAGTCGGCTTGCGATGACCGTAGGTGCGCGGCCTCGTGTAGTAATCGATGGTCGGCGCGGTCAGGTTCATCAGCAGCACGGCGAAGGCCACGGCATCCGGGTAGCCGCCCCAGGCGCGGATCACATAAACCAGCACGCCGACGCCGGCACCGAAAATCAGCCGGCCGCGATTGCTGGTTGCGCCGGATACCGGGTCGGTGACGATGAAGAAGGCGCCGAGCATGGTCGCGCCGGTGAGCAGGTGAAACAGCGGCGAGCCGTTGGAATCCGAACCCGAGCCATTCCAGAACAGCAGGCTCATCAGCGCCAGGGCGGCGAGCATGCCCACGGGCGCATGCCAGGTGAACAGGCGCTTGTAGAGCAGGTAGAGGCCGCCGGCGAGAAAGGCCAGATTGACCGCCTCGACCGCGTTGCCGCCGAAGCGGCCAAACGCCGGACTTTGTGCCCAGAGTTCGGCCATGGTCAGGCTGTTGTTGATCTTGATGGCGTCCAGCGCGGTGGCCTGGGTCCAGCCATCGGGCAGGGCGGCCAGACCGAAAATGTGCTGCAGGCCATCGAGCAGGCCGACCGTGTGTGGCGCCGGCCAACTGGTCATTTCCACCGGGAAGGAGATCAGCACCACCACATAACCGAGCATCGCCGGGTTGAATGGGTTCTGTCCGAGGCCGCCGTACAGTTGCTTGCCGAAGACGATGGCGAAGCCGGTGGCGATCAGGGTCAGCCACCAGGGCGAATAGGGAGGCAGGGCCAGGGCCAGCAGCACCGCGGTGACCAGGGCGCTGCAGTCCTTGAGGAAGAAACCCAGGGGGCGCTGACGCAGGGCCAGGATCGCCGCCTCGAAGCCCAGGGCGCAGGCGCTGGCCCAGAGCAGGTTGATCAGGGTGCCGAAGCCGAACAGCCAGGTCAGCGCCAGGATCCCCGGCACGGTGGCTAGCAGTACCTGCAGCATCACCTGCTGGGTGCGATTGCTGCCCTTGGCGTGGGGCGATGTGATACGGGGCAGGGCCATTGGCTCTCCGGTTGGTGTCTTGCGTCGGCTGCGCGGTCGCGGCCGTAACAGCTGTTCAGAATCGTGGCCCGGCTGCACGCCGGGGAATTTCCTGCGCGCATGCTCGCGCAGCCGCCCGGATTGCAGCCGGGATCCAGGGTGTCGGTCAGTCTGCGTGTTCCTGCAATTTCTGTTCGGCTTGCGCCAGGCGTTGACGGGCGGCAGCCAGGGCATCGGTGGCACTGCTCTCGTCGCGTTCAAGCTTGCGCAGGTCGGCGCGGGCGAAGGCCACTTCGGTTTTCAGGCTGCGGGTGGCGTCGTCGATCGGTTGTTTGTCCGTGCGCAGCAGTGTCGGCGCGGGCTTGCCAGACGCCGCTTCGGCGGCGTGCAGAATCTGTTCGGCCTGGGCCAGGGCATCGCGCAGACTGCCCAGCTCGGCGTCATCGCTGCCGGCTTTCTCGGCTTTCCTCAACTCGGCGCGTTTCATTGCCAATTCGATCTTGGCTTTCTTCAGGGCGCCGTCGTCGCCGGGTTTGGCTGGCGCGGCAGGAGCCTGGACGTCCAGTTCATTCAGAAGTTGTTCTGCCGCCTGCAGCTGCTCGCGCAGTTGTTGCAGTTCGCTTTGCTGTTCAGGGCTTGGCGTTTCGACTTTTTCCAGCTTGCGCAGCTGGGCGCGGAGCATGGCGGCGTCGATCTTGGCTTTCTTCAAGGCGCCGTCGTCGACCGGCGTTGCCGGCGGCGCGGCCTGGTTATGCAGGTCGGCCAAAGCCTTCTCGGCTCGTTCGAGCTGCTGGCGCAAGCGGGCCAGTTCGGCCTGCTGGTCGTCGTCCGGGGCCTCGAGTTTCTCCAGCTTGCGCAACTGGGCGCGAAGCATGGCGGCGTCGATCTTGGCCTTCTTCAGGGCGCCGTCATCCGCCGCAGGCGTTGCTGCTGGCGGGCTGGCCGCCATGGCGGTATCCAGGGCCTGTTGTGCGGCTGTTGCGGCATTGCGCAGCTGGTCGACCTGGGCCTGCATCTCTGGCGTGGCGTGGGCCGCCAGTTGTTTTTCGGCCTTCTTCAGCGCGACCTGGGCCATGCTGGCTTCGATCTTGAATTTCTTCAGTTCATCACTGAGGCCGGCCGGTTTGGCTGCTGGCGCGCCGTCATCAGTGCCCGCTGGCGCTTCGGCCTGGGCAGCCTTGGCGCGGGCGGCTTTCTCGGCGCGAGCCTTGCGCTCGGCTTCTTTCTGCTCTTCGGCGCGGCGCAGGCGCTCCTGACGCAGCTCGAAGCGCTGCTTGGACTGTTCGGCCTTGAGCTGCTTCTGTTCCAGGTCGCGAATTTCGCCCTTGGCCGCACGGTAGTACTGCACCAGGGGGATGCTCGACGGGCAGACATAGGCGCAGGCGCCGCATTCGATGCAGTCGAACAGATTGTGCGCCTTGAGCTGCTCGTGCTCCTGGCCGATGGCGAAGAAGTGCAGCTGCTGCGGCAGCAGGCTGGCCGGGCAGACCTCGGCGCATTCGCCGCAGCGAATGCAGGGCATGGCCGGCGGCGGTGGCGGCAATTCGGCGCGGCTCGCGGCGAGCAGGCAATTGGTGGTCTTGATCAGCGGTACGTCGAAGTCGGGCAGGGTAAAGCCCATCATCGGTCCGCCCATGATCAGGCGGTCGAGCCTGCCGCGGTCGAGGCCGGCAAACTCCAGCAGTTCGCCCACCGGGGTGCCGAGCAGCACCTCGACGTTCATCGGCCGGGTCAGGGCTTCGCCGGTGAGGGTGGTGATGCGCGAGATCAGCGGTTTGCCGAGAACCACCGCATCGTGGATGGCTTTGCAGGTGCCGACGTTCTGGCAGAGGATGCCGATATCCGCCGGCAGGCCGCCGCTGGGTACTTCGACGCCGGTGAGGATCTGGATCAGCTGCTTCTCGCCGCCGGAGGGGTATTTGGTTGGGAAGACCCGCAGTTGATAACTGCGCTCGCTCAAGGCTGCGCGCAGTGCGGCTATCGCTTCAGGCTTGTTGTCCTCGATGCCGATCAGCACCTGATCGGGCTGGATCAGTTGGGCGAGGATGTCGATGCCGGAGATCAGCTGTTCGGTGCGCTCACGCATCAACAGATCGTCCGCGGTGATGTAGGGCTCGCACTCGGTGCCGTTGATCACCAGGGTATGGATCTTCTGGGTTGGCCGGGCGTTGAGCTTGACCGCCGTGGGGAAGCCGGCGCCGCCCAGGCCGCTGATCCCGGCCTGGCGGATCATCTCCAGCAGGCTGCTGTTTTCCAGATGGCGGTAGTCAGGACAGGGCGTCAGTTCGCACCACTGATCCAGGCCGTCGCTGTCGATGACGATGGCCGGGGCGAGCATGCCGGAGACATGCGGGTAAGGCTGCGGCCCGATGAAGCTGACGGTGCCGGAGGTCGGCGCATGCAGCGGCACGCTGACGAAGCCATTGGCGGCGGCGATCAGCTGACCCTTGAGTACCCGCTGGCCCAGCTCGACCACCGGCTCGGCCGCTGTGCCTATGTGCTGGTTGAGCGGCAACACCAGGCGCTTGGGCAGCGGCGCGGGCTGGATCGACGTACGGTTGGAGAGGTGTTTGCGCTCCGGCGGATGAATGCCGCCGGGGATATCCCAAACCAGGGGTTGCATCGCCGTCATGCTGCCTGCTCCCGATCACTGGCGATCAACTGGCCGGGCGGCAGGGGCTTGCTCCACTTCCAGCTTTGCACGCTGCTACCCAGCGGGATCATGTCGATGCAGTCCACCGGGCAGGGTTCGACGCAGAGGTCGCAGCCGGTGCATTCGGAGACGATCACCGTGTGCATCTGCTTGGCCGCGCCGACAATGGCGTCCACCGGGCAGGCCTGAATGCATTTGGTGCAGCCGATGCATTCGGCCTCGCGGATGTAGGCAACCATCTGCGGTTTCTCGCCTTCCACCGCATCCAGCGGTTCGGCCTCGACATCCAGCAGGTCGGCCAACGCCTGGATGGTAGCTTCGCCGCCCGGTGGGCATTTATTGATCTTGTCGCCGCCGGCAATCGCCTCGGCGTAGGGCTTGCAGCCGGGGTAGCCGCACTGGCCGCACTGGGTCTGCGGCAACAGGGCGTTGATCTGCTCGGCGATCGGGTTGCCTTCGACCTTGAAGCGCACCGCGGCGAAACCGAGGATGGCACCGGCCACCAGGCACAGCGCCAGCAGGGCGAGAATCGCGCTGAGCAACAGACTCATAGCTTGATCAGCCCGGTAAAGCCCATGAAGGCCAGCGACATCAGGCCGGCGGTGATCATGCCGATGGCGGCACCCTGGAAGGTCTTCGGCACATCGGCTATGGCGATGCGCTCGCGCATGGCGGCGAACAGCACCAGCACCAGGGAGAAGCCCAGACCGGCGGCAAAGCCGTTGGCGGTGGCGCTGATAAAGGTGAACTCGGCCTTGTTGGCATTGAGCAGGGCCACGCCGAGGACGATGCAGTTGGTGGTGATCAGCGGCAGGAATATACCGAGCACGCGGTACAGCAGCGGGCTGGTCTTGTTCACCACCATTTCGGTGAACTGCACGGTCACCGCGATCACCAGGATAAAGCTGATGGTGCGCAGAAACTCCAGGTCCAGCGGCTTGAGCACGTACTGCTGGACCAGGTAGCTGCACATGGCCGCCAGGGTCAGGACGAAGGTGGTGGCCAGGGACAGGCCAATGGCCGTCTCGATCTTCTTCGACACGCCCATGAACGGGCACAGGCCGAGAAACTGCACCAGCACGAAGTTATTGACCAGGATGGCGCTGACCATGATCAAGGCGAGTTCGGTCATTGCGGGTTCCGTTGGTGGACAGGCAAGGCCGTGGGCAAAGGGTTGTCTATTATCGGGAAGCCGGTCCGGCCACACAAGCCGGATCACTGTGCCTGAGTGGCTGGCATAAGGCTGGCGCAGCGTATTGGGGTACGCTGCGCCAATCCGCCGCAGTTGCTTACTTGACCCGCTGGCCTGGTTTGGCGCCGCTGTCCGGACTGAGCAGGTAGATTTCCTCACCGCCAGGACCAGCGGCCAGGACCATGCCCTCGCTGATGCCGAATTTCATCTTGCGTGCGGCCAGGTTGGCGACGTACAGGGTCAGGCGGCCTTCCAGCTGGCTCGGGTCGGGGTAGGCGCTCTTGATCCCGGAGAACACGTTGCGCTTGGCGCCGCCGATATCCAGGGTCAGGCGCAGCAGCTTGTCGGCACCCTCGACGAACTCGCATTTCTCGATCAGGGCGATGCGCAGGTCGACCGCGGCAAAGGTGTCGAAGGCGATCTCGGCCGCCAGCGGGTCTTTTGCCAGTTCACCGTTGCCTTGGGGAGCGCTCTCCTGGGGCGCGTGGCCGGTTTCGCTGGCGGCGAGGTCTTCTTTGGAGGCTTCGATCATGGCGTCGATTTTCGCAGGCTCGATCCGGGTCAGCAGGGCGCTGAACGGGTTCAGTTGGTGGTTGGCCAGCAGGCTCTGGTGGTCGTCCCAGGTCAGCGGCGCGACATTGAGGAAGGCCTCGGCATCGGCGGCCAGTTTCGGCAGCACCGGTTTGAGGAAGATCAGCAGCTGGCGAAACAGGTTGATGCCCAGGGCGCAGATGGCCTGCACTTCGTCCTGCTTGCCGTCCTGTTTGGCCAGTGCCCAGGGTGCCTTGTCGGCGATCCAGGCGTTGGCACGGTCGGCCAGGCCCATGATCTCGCGCATGGCGCGGGCAAAGTCGCGTGCCTCGTAGGCCTCGGCGATGCTCGGCGCGGCGGCCTGGAAGGCCTCGGTCAGTTCGGGCGCGGCGTTGCCGGCGACCAGCACACCGGCATTGCCCTTGTGGATAAAGCCGGCGCAGCGGCTGGCGATATTCACCACCTTGCCGACCAGATCCGAGTTGACCTTCTGCACGAAGTCTTCGAGGTTGAGGTCGAGGTCTTCAATGCCGCGGCCCAGCTTGGCCGCGTAGTAGTAACGCAGGTATTCCGGGTTCAAATGATCCAGGTAGGTGCGCGCCTTGATGAAGGTGCCACGCGACTTGGACATCTTCTGGCCGTTGACGGTCAGGTAGCCATGCACGGCGACTGCGGTCGGCTTACGGAAACCGGCGCCTTCGAGCATCGCCGGCCAGAACAGGGCGTGGAAGTTGACGATGTCCTTGCCGATGAAGTGGTACAGCTCGGCCGTCGAGTCCTTGCCCCAGAAGGCATCGAAGTCCAGCTCGGGATTGCGCGCGCAGAGGTTCTTGAAGCTGGCCATGTAGCCAACCGGTGCGTCCAGCCAGACGTAGAAGTACTTGCCGGGCTCGTCGGGGATCTCGAAGCCGAAGTAGGGCGCATCGCGGCTGATGTCCCATTCCTGCAGGCCGGAATCCAGCCATTCGGCGATCTTGTTGGCCACCGCATCTTGCAGGGCGCCGCCGCGGGTCCAGCTTTTCAGCATGGCGTCGAAGTCCGGCAGCTTGAAGAAGAAGTGCTTGGAGTCGCGCAGTTCGGGCACGGCGCCGGAAATCGCCGAGCGCGGGTTCTTCAGTTCGGTGGGCTCGTAGGTGGCGCCGCACTTCTCGCAGTTGTCGCCGTACTGGTCCTCGGCGCCGCACTTCGGGCAGCTGCCCTTGATGAAACGGTCGGCAAGGAACATGCCCTTTTCCGGGTCGAAGTACTGGGTCACCGAACGGGTGGCGATATGCCCGGCGTCGCGCAGTTTCAGGTAGATGGCCGCCGACAGCTCGCGGTTCTCCTCGGAGTGGGTCGAGTGGTAGTTGTCGAAGTTCACCAGAAAGTCGCCGAAGTCGGCGCTGTGCTCGGTCTTGACGTTGGCGATCAGCTGTTCCGGGGTGATGCCTTCTTTCTCGGCGCGCAGCATGATCGCCGAGCCATGGGCGTCGTCGGCGCAAACGTAGATGGCCTGATTGCCGCGCAGCTTCTGGAAGCGCACCCACATATCGGTCTGGATGTACTCGAGCATATGGCCGAGGTGAATCGAACCGTTGGCGTAGGGCAGGGCGCTGGTGACGAGAATCTTGCGGGCTTCGCTCATGGGAATCGGCTGCACTGGTATAACGAAAGAAGTCGGCAACTATATAGGCGGCGCGGATTTTTTTCATCCGCTGGATCGTTTGGGAGGTTGCGCCGCGTCGACGCCAGGGCGTCGATGAGCCAGAGAGGCGATGCGCGCGGTGCTGCCTGCGGGGTAATATGCCCGTCTGTTCTGCTCGGTCTTTCCCTGGGAGTCTTTTATGTCCGTTACCCGCGCAGCAATCGAAGCTGTACTGTCGCAATACACCGATCCCCACCTCGATCAGGATCCGGTCAGCGCCGGCTGTCTGCGTGAGGTGGATATCCAGGGCGGCAAGGTCAGCGTGCGCCTGCAGCTGGGTTACGCCGCTGGCCTGTTCAAGAGCGGCTGGGCGCAGATGCTGCAAATGGCCCTGGAAAACCTCGACGGGGTCGACAGCGCGCAGGTCCAGGTCGACTGCGTGATCGAGGCGCACAAGGCCCAGGACCAGGTGCCGGCCCTGGCCAACGTCAAGAACGTTATCGCGGTGGCCTCGGGCAAGGGCGGGGTGGGCAAATCGACCACGGCCGCCAACCTGGCGCTGGCGTTGATGCGCGAAGGTGCCAAGGTCGGCATTCTCGATGCGGATATCTATGGCCCGAGTCAGGGCATCATGTTCGGGATCGCCGAGGGCACGCGGCCCGAGATCCGGGAGCAGAAATGGTTCGTGCCGCTCAAGGCCCATGGCGTCGAGGTCATGTCGATGGCTTTTCTGACCGACGAAAACACCCCGGTGGTCTGGCGCGGGCCGATGGTCTCCGGTGCGCTGATCCAGTTGATCACCCAGACGGCCTGGGGCGACCTGGATTATCTGGTGGTCGACATGCCCCCGGGCACCGGTGACATCCAGCTGACCCTGGCGCAGAAGGTGCCGGTGTCCGGCGCGGTGATCGTCACCACGCCCCAGGATCTGGCGCTGCTGGATGCCAAGAAGGGCGTAGAGATGTTCCGCAAGGTGAATATCCCGGTGCTCGGGGTGGTGGAAAACATGGCGGTGCATATCTGCTCGAACTGCGGGCATGCCGAGCACCTGTTCGGTGAGGGCGGCGGCGAGAAGCTGGCGGCGCAGTTCGGTGTCGACCTGCTGGCATCCTTGCCCCTGTCGATGGCCATTCGCATGCAGTCCGACGGAGGCAAGCCGACCACTATCGCCGACCCGGAAAGCCAGATCGCCATGATCTATCAGGAGATCGCCCGTAACGTCGGCGCGCGCATTGCCCAGGGTGGGCGGCAACAGGCGATGCCGAGCATCATGGTCAGCGATGACTGATTCAGCCGGGGCGCGCAGGCTCTGCGCGCCGTTGCTGTAACAGCCGAAGCACAAAACATGCGCCCACAATAATGCCGGGAGCATTATTGCGCGCAAGCCCCGAAGGGGTGAAACACATGGATGTGTTGAGCACAAAAAAGCCCCGCACTAGGCGGGGCTTTTTAGCAAGCGGGTTAGATCAGGTTATACAACCTGAACTTCCTCGGCTTGCATGCCTTTCTGACCACGGGTGGCCACGAAAGTCACTGCTTGGCCTTCTTTCAGGCTCTTGAAGCCATCGCTCTGGATAGCTTTGAAGTGTACGAACAGGTCGTCACCGGATTGCGGAGTGATAAAGCCGTAGCCTTTCTCATCGTTAAACCACTTGACGGTACCATTCTGACGATTCGACATGTTATGTCTCCTAACAATTTTTTAATAACAGCCCTGGAAAAGCCCAGGCCGGGACTGAGTGCAACGAGTACTAGGAGTCGGACGATGTTTGGATCGAAATCTAGGCATCAAGTAGCGATTCGCGGTGACACATGCAGCACAGTGGCGCTACTGTACGCGCTTTTAACGCTAAGCGCGAACGCTCTGTAGGTCTTTTTGTTATTTGGCTATGGGTGCAGTAAAGCCAGGCTTGGGCGATGACGTTGGTCGACAGCCTTTGAACCCTGTCGCCGGCCCCGGTAAGATGCGCTCACTTTTTCATCACCCGCTTATTCAGGACGCCCGCCATGAGCATCAAATCGGATAAATGGATTCGCCGCATGGCTCAAGAGCACGGCATGATCGAGCCTTTCGTCGAGCGTCAGGTGCGTGTAGAAGGCAGTCAGCCGCTGATCTCCTACGGGGTTTCCAGCTATGGCTACGATGTGCGCTGCGCCGATGAATTCAAGGTGTTCACCAACATCAATTCGGCCACCGTCGATCCGAAGAACTTCGATGAAAAGAGCTTCGTCGACGTAAAAAGCGATGTCTGCATCATTCCGCCGAACTCCTTCGCCCTGGCCCGCACCGTCGAATACTTCCGTATCCCGCGCAATGTGCTGACCATCTGCCTGGGCAAGAGCACCTACGCGCGCTGCGGCATCATCGTCAACGTCACCCCGCTGGAGCCCGAGTGGGAAGGCCACGTGACGCTGGAATTCTCCAACACCACTACCTTGCCGGCGAAGATCTATGCCAACGAGGGCGTGGCGCAGATGCTCTTTCTCGAGTCCGACGAGGAGTGCGAAGTGTCCTACAAGGATCGCGGCGGCAAATACCAGGGGCAGCTGGGTGTGACCTTGCCGAAAGCCTGATCGATTTGCCGGATCAAAAAAGCCGGTTTCTGCGTTGAGTGGAAACCGGCTTTTTCTCGCCTGCGCTTGCGCGATCAGGGCGCCAGTGGCAGCTCGCGCTTGTGCCGGCTGTTGTCGTAGGTGCGGGTGATGATGGCATACGCTTCGTCGCGAACCGGCTGGCCATGCAGGAAGGCGTCGATCTCGGCGTAACTGACGCCATGCGCTTCTTCGTCCGGCTTGCCGGGGCGCAGCTCTTCCAGGTCGGCGGTGGGTACCTTGAATACCAGATTTTCCGGCGCACCAAGCTGCTTGGCGATGGCGCGCACCTGGCCTTTGACCAGGCCGCTCAGGGGGGCGAGGTCGCAAGCGCCGTCGCCGAACTTGGTAAAAAAGCCCATGACCGCCTCGGCGGCATGGTCGGTGCCGATGACCAGACCATTATTGGCGTTGGCGATGGCGAACTGGGCGACCATGCGCATGCGCGCCTTGATGTTGCCGACGACGAAGTCGCGGCGTGCTGCCGTGAGCTTCTGCAGGTGGCTGACCTGCTCACCGAGTCCGTACACGCTGTCGGCGATATTGACCGTGTCTTCTTCGTCCGCGCGGATGAATTGCAGCGACGCCTGGGCGTCGTGCTCGTCGTGCTGGGTGCCGTGAGGCAGGCGCACGGCAATGAAGCGATACGCGGTGTCATCGGTCTCGTTGCGCAGTTCTTCCACGCTCAATTGCGCGAGACGCCCGGCGGTCAGCGAGTCGACCCCGCCGCTGATGCCCAGCACCAGTACTTTCAGGCCTGCGTTACGCAGGCAATCCTTGATAAAGGTTTTGCGCCGCTCGATCTCTGCCAGCAGGGCGGTTTCGTCGGCGAAGGGGGGCACCACGTTCAGGGCGGTGGCGATCTCGGCTTGGCGGCTGCTCATGGTAGTTCCTTAGGGCAAGTCGGTACGCGGATGATGGTGGTCGGCAAGCGACGGTCTGCTCGTTATGGCATGGCCGCCAGTCGGGATGGCTTGCCGCAGGCGCTGCAGGATCATAAGCCAACTATGGCCTCGAGTTAATCTGCAAAGTCGTGCTTGAGGCTGAAACGCAAGCGAATGACAGGCGCCATGGGTCCCGCACGGCGCTGGTGCAGTGCCGTGCACATCAAGGATGGCGGTTGTCCCGTGGTTTCACCTGCGGGGCGGTTGGTCGGTGCCGGATTTTTCCCGGGTTTCATCCGGGCTACAAAAGATCGGCTCACTTGACTTAACTGAACAGCATTGCAGTTTGGCGGTTTGATGGCGCTGAAACATCTGGAAAGGCTGTCCGGCGAGGTAGGGCCTGCGATGAGCGAATTGCTTTGGTAGGGTAGGTCGAATCAGGACCGTGTCCGTCAGTGTGCGGACGATCGAATATTTTAGTGCGGGAGGAATCCGTCATGACAACGTGGAAGATCACATACAGCAAAGATGAGCGCACCGAGGTGTTCGAGCTTCAGTCCAGCAGCAAGCCGAGCATGGAGCAGGCCGTACTGCAGCTGCTCAAAATGGCCGAGAAAGTCTACGAGCGCGAAGAGCCAACAGACCTTCCCAATGAAATCCAGACCCCGGCCGTGCGTCTGGCTGAGCGTTACGGCATTACCATCACCGGGATTACTCGTGACTGAGCATTGCCCGCCGTCCGGCATTCGCGGGGCGGATTGTCGCGCGGGTCAATCGCGCACAAAAAAAAAGGGCACCCAAAGGCGCCCTGAAATGATGATCTATGGAGTAAGTCCGTTAATTCAGAGCTGATGCCCGGCTGATTGGTTCAGCCGCCGCCGACCAGTGGTCAGCGGTCAGTGGTAATTATTTTCCCGGCGTCAGGATCAGTCGCTTGGTGCCATAGACCTTGTCCAGGTTCTGTGGCTGAAACGGAAAGCTCATGTACTGGCCTTTGCGCCACGCCTCGATACCGTCGGCGTAATACTCGCTCGCCGGGTTGCCGGATTGGCCGGAGCTGTTCAGGCCGATCAGCGGTTCTGCGCGGCCGAAGTCGACGACGATGCGCATGGCCGGAATCAACCAGGTGTCGAAGTCCTGCCCCCAGTTGTAGGCCGATACATTGAGGGTGCTGTGATCGCCGCCGGCCGGGTAGGGGCCGCGGTCGAGATAGTCCTTCAGTGCGTTGATCGCGGCGCGCTGGCGGGTGCCCATGTAGGGCGCCAGTTTGCTGGCTTCGCTGACCCAGTTGTAGCTGTGCAGCTTGCCCCACTGCCAGGCGCTGCGTTCACTGCCCAGCCTGGCTTCGGCGAAGGTTACGGCGGCGGCCAGGCTGCGGGCGAGAATGGCCGGTTTGTCTTCCTGCTGAACGCTACCGATATCGTTCCAGAATGGACTGTCGTCGCGGCCCAGCAGGTGGTCGGCCTGGGCCGAATAGGATTTGTTGGCGGTTTCCACCAGAGCCAGCCAGCCTGGGCTGGTTTCGGGGCCCAGTTCGTCGAGGAAGATCTGCCGCGCGCTTTCATGCAGGAAGGCGCCGTAGAGTGCGGCATCCCCCGAGGTGGCGGTGAGCTTGCCGTCGAAGGCCATCAGCCGACGGTAGGCTTCGCGCGCTTTGGTGCGCTCCTGCGCGGGCAGGGCGTCGATGGCTTTTTGCAGGGGGGCGGCCATGCCGGGCGCTTCGAACATGCCTTGCAGTTTGCCGACGAAGGGCGTGGTCTGGTCGTACTGCATGGCAATCATGCTGCGGGTGTCGTGCTTGCCGCTGCCAGCCAGTTGCGCCAGGCGCTCGTAGCGTTCCGGGTAGTACCAGGAGTTGGACAGCTGCATGCCGTAGCCGCGTGGCACGGTACGCTGGTTGGCGGTGCCCAGCCAGCCTTGCTGCGGATCCTGGTCATAGGGGTGCAGCATCGCCTCGGCGAAGCCATCCCAGTCGTAGCGGCCGTCCCAGCCAGGCGAAGGCATCAGGCCAAGGCCTTCGCGGCGATTGGGAAAGCGCCCGGTGACTTGCCAGCCGATGTGCCGGGCGTCGGCGAAGACGATATTCAAGGGTATGGCGCGCACTTCGCGGGTGGCCTCGAAGGCTTGCTCCACCGACTGGGCGCGGGACAGGTCGAACAGCGCATCGAGGGACCGATCCGCCTCGAATTGCGTGGTTTGCAGGGCCAGGCCGTAACCGCTGGCCAGTTGCAGGGGCTGCAGGGGGTGTTTGCGCTCGCCCAGCACCGAGTTGAGCAGCGGGCCGTGGCGGGTCTCGAAGATGGTTTCGCGGATCGGCCGCTGGCCCTTGATGAAGAAGGTTTCCTGGCGCTCGCGGGCGGGCAGCCATTTGCCGTCGGCCTGATAATAGAGACGGTTGTCTTGACGTCGGATTTTCTCCAGGAACAGGTCCTGGTTGTCGCCCATGACCATGGTCATGCCCCAGCCGAGCTTGCCGTTGAATCCGGCGACGATGGCGGGTACGCCGGCAATGGAGACGCCGGCGGCCTGGAATTTCGGCGAACGGATCTGCACGAAGCTCCAGGCCGAGGGCATCGACAGCGGCAGGTGGGTGTCATTGGCCAGCAGGCTCTTGCCGCTGCGGCTGTTCTGTGGGGCGATGGCCCAGTTGTTGGATGCGGCGACGCCAAGCATGTGGGTGCTGGCGAGTTGGCTGGCCGCATTGTTGACGGCGGCCAGGCCAGGAATTTGTCCGCCGAGGGTCAGGCCCTTGAGTTTTGCGGCCTCATCGAACGGCAGCGGTTCGTCCGGGTAGGTGGGCAGCAGCCAGGCGAGTTGCTCGCTGCCGACTTTCTGCGCCAGAACCAGGGCGGCAATTTCCTCCTGCAGGTTGACCGACAGACCAAAGTTCAGCAGGCAGAACACCAGTGCCGAGTCTTCGGCTTTCCAGTAGGGCGGACGATAGCCGGACTGGGCCAGGTCCATCGGCAGCTTGTCGCGATAGCGGAACAGGTAGGCGTTGACGCCGCGGGCATACACCTCGAAAAACTTCTTCAGTCGTGGCGAGGCGTCGGCATAGAGTACTTCGGCACTTTTCTTCAGGTTGACCGCGCGCATCAGTCGATCGATTTCCAGGACGCCGGGGCCGGCCATCTCCGCCAATCGGCCTTCGGCCATCAGGCGCAAGCCGACCATCTGGCTGAGGCGGTCGCTGGCATGCACATAGCCGAGGGCGAACAGTGCGTCGTGGAAGGTATTGGTTTCGATCAGCGGCATGCCCAGGGCATTACGCCGAATCACAACGCTTTGTGCCAGGCCCTGGACGCGCACGCTGCCCTGATCCGAGGGCAGGCTGTCGCGGTAACGACTGTCGAGAAACGATTGGCAGCCACTCAATGCCAGGCTTGCAGCAAGGGTAGCGGCGAGGCCCAGCAGGGCCGTGGGGCGGAATGCGCGCGGTAGCATGCAGCGAGCTCCTTGCAGAACGCAGGACTGAACAAATCGGTGGATGGACGTGCCGCGCAAAACCCTGGAAACCCGCCAGGGTCAGTTGCCGGGTTGCTTCAGACCTTCGTCGAGCAGCCAGCGTGCGGCTGTGCGAGCGGCAGCCTTGTGCTGCAGCTCCAGTTCGTTGAAGTGCTTTTCGTGCTGGCGTCGCTCGGTCTGCTCCAGTGCCTTCCAGTTGGCATGGGTCGGCACCTGGGCGGTGGCTTCGAACAGCAGGTGGAACACCTGGCAGCGGGTGTCCCGGCTCAGCGCGCTGTCATAGTTGTCCAGCAGTACCTTGATGCGAATGGCGCCCTCGATCAGCGGCAGCTGGCCATCGAGCAGGCTGCCGGCGAGTATCTGCAGATCGCCGGCCAGGCGTTCGCGTCGCTGGTGTTCCGCCTGTTCCCGATCTCGCCGTTGCGCCCAGACCCGGCGCCACAGGAGCAAGGCGTACAGGGCAAGGGCCGTCACCACCAGGGCGCCGGCCAACAGAAGCAGCAGAGTTGAAGTGCTCATGGATACATCAGGCACCGTGGCATTTCTTGAATTTCTTCTGGCTGCCGCATGGGCAGGGGTCGTTGCGGCCGACGTCCTTCAGGGTGTTGCGCACCGGCTCCTGGTGAGCGTGGTTGCAGTCCGGGCCATGCACGTGACCGTGGTCGTGATCATGCTGGTGATCATGCTCGGCGTGGTTGCAGTCGGGGCCGTGTACGTGGGCGTGTTGGTTCATGTGCGCTTACTCGGGAATGAAATCGCCGGGGATTATCTCTCCATTACGCGACATGTGCACGCTACGGCCGAACAACAAACCGGTTTTTACCTGGCCTTCGAGGCGATAGCGAATCGGCTCTTCAGGTCGCTCCAGCAATTTGACGATTTGCCGCAGGTGGCGCCAGAGGTTGGTGCGCACCGGGACATCGAATACATGGTGGCCATGGGCCGGAACCGTGAACCAGGTGTCGGATTGACCTTCTGCCAGCTTCACCTCGTTGAGGTGTACCCGGTAATCCAGGCCGCGCACCGGCAAGCTCATGCTGTTGGGGTTGTCGATACGAAAGCGCAGGACGAACTGCTGCTCCAATAACTTGGCCCTGATGACTTCTACCTTGATCAGGCGGACATCCGGATCCTTGAACCCCCCGCTGGTCCAGGTGGAACATCCGCCGAGCCCGCACAGCAGGCCGAAAAACATCAATAGGCTGAGAATTCTTATAGTTGGCGCCTGGGAAAACATTTCATACTCCAAAGGACGCACCAGTGTAACAAGCACGTGCTTGGCTGCAACGTGTTGTGGGGGTAAAAAAACCTGCGCCATACTGAACGCTTAATAGGACAGGAGTGTGACCATGGCTCGTTACGAGATCGCCTTTGCCGGCCAGTTGGTGCCAGGGGCGCAGCTGGATGCAGTCAAAGCCAATCTGGCCAAGTTGTTCCAGGCTGACGCCCAGCGGATTGCTTTGCTGTTTTCCGGGCGGCGAATGGTGATCAAGAACAACCTGGATGCGGCCGGCGCAGAAAAATACCGCGCCACCTTGCAGCGCGCCGGCGCTCTGGTCGAGGTGCAGAGCATGCCCGAGGAGCTGGAGGAGATCGAGTTGGCGCCGCCGCCGGCTGGCGAAGCGCCCGAGCCGCTGCCTATCGCCACCCCTCAAGCACCTGCCGGTCAGCGGCTCAAAGTGCTGCCGCGGGATGAATATATGGCAGCGTTCGCGGAGGTCGATGCGCCGGATTTCGGGATAGCCCCACTTGGTGAAGACTTGCAGGATGACAAGCCCGAAGCGCAGGCGCCGTCTCTCGATCTGACGCAATTCAGTCTGGCTCCTGTCGGCAGCGACATGGGCGAGATCAAGACCGCACCTGCCGCGCCGCCACCGGATATTTCCCACCTTAAATTACAGGAGTAGTCGAGGCCGGGATTGCGCCTGGCGTTAGCACTGCGCCCGGCAGGCGCGCGGACCCTCAGCCCGGGTCGGGGGAGCGTTTTTTTTGGCCTGGATGAGGTTCGGGGAAATCTGTTGGTGACAGATGTTCTGGCGGATTTCTCCCCCGCTGCGCCCTGGGCACCTTGCGAGGAACAAGCGAGGGAGCTGCGCTTTAGGAGCTGGTGCCTGTCGTTTCAGACAAAGCCCGCACAGCACTTCTTGAATTTCTGCCCGCTGGCGCAAGGGCAGGGGTCATTGCGGCCGACCTGCAGCGCGACCGTAGGGTCTATAAAGTACCAATGCCCCCCGTGCTGGACGAAGGCAGAGCGTTCGCGATGGGCATGTTCGCCACTGCCATCGTGCCAGCGGGCGGTAAAGGTCACGAACGCATGTTCCGGCTGACCGCCCAGCACTTCGCTGCTTTCGACTTCCAGGCCAAGCCAGGTGCTGTGCAGACTCCAGGCGCTGATGGCGGCACGATCCAGTCCTGAGCGTTGTGCCGCCAGGGTGGTCGCCAGCAGGTAATCGACCAGTCCCAGTGCATAGGCGCTGTAACGGGAGCGCATCAGCGTTTCGGCACTCGGCGCCGGCAACCCGGCATGGTAACGGCCACAGCACTCGCTCAGTGAGTCACCACTGCCGCAAGGGCAGCCTGGTTGGGTTTCGGCGCTGACTGTCGTCATCTGTGCTTACCACCAGTATTTGCCAAAGTTTTCCGGGTTGGCCCAGAACTTGGCGTTGAGCCAGTCCGGCACCTGTTTGTAGTCAAGCAGGTCGTAGGTGAACAGGCTCAGGGTCTGTTCACCGCGCTGAAAGCGCTCGCTTGCCTGCAGGGCCAGGGCAAAAAAATCGGTGTCCTGCCAGGCGCAGGCCTGCAGGTCGACCAGCACCGCCAGGCGGCTGGCATTCAGATTACGGATGCCGCCAAGCAGCTCCAGTCCTGTGCGCTTGGGCAGGTGTTCGAGGCAGTCGACGACCAGCGCGAGGTCGAACCGTTGTGCGGCCAGCTCGGCCGGCAGGGCGCCTGCGGCAGCGTGGGCGACCTGGCAATCGGCATGAGCGGCCCGGAAAGCAGCCAGCGCCGGCAGTTCGCTGGCGCCTATCAACAGCAGGCGGCTGGGTGTGTAGCGCTCCAGTAGAGCGGCCAGCGCTTGCTGTGGCGTGCGGGATGAAATGCTCTCGGTCATCGATAATCCTCGATCGGTTGCGAAAAGACTAACGCGCGGCTGGGTGAAGGCCTAGAGCCGATGAATCTGAAAGTATGCAAATCATGTCTGGCAGTTTCTAAAGCAGGGGTCTTTAATCCATAAGTGTCGGTTTTGGTCCGATTCCCACTGGAGATATGCATATGAGTATTGTAAGGAAAGCTGTACCCCTGATTCTGACGACCAGTTTCCTGACGGGTTGCGCCGGCTTGCAGAAAACCGATTGGCCGATGTGTGCGGCAGTCGGTGGTGTGGGCGGCGCGGCACTGGGTGCTATCGAGAGTTCTACCTGGGCGGGTGGTGGTGCGTTGGTCGGTGCCGGCATGGCGGCAGCCTATTGCTGGGTGCATGGCGCCGGAGCGGAAGAAGAAATGGTGATGGTCGAGGAGGTGATGGTCGAGGAGCCCGTCATGCCTGAGCCGGTCGCAGAAGCTGTTCGTGTCGAGCTGGATGTGAAGTTTGATTTCGACAAGGCTCAAGTCAAGGAAGGCAGTTTTGCCGACATCAAAAACCTTGCAGACTTCATGGCGCAATACCCGCAAACCACCACCGTGGTTGAAGGGCATACCGACTCCGTCGGTACCGATGCTTACAACCAGGGCTTGTCCGAGCGTCGTGCCAACGCCGTTCGCGATGTGCTGGTCAATCAGTACGGTCTGGCCGGTGAGCGCGTCAACTCCGTAGGTTATGGCGAAACCCGCCCGGTTGCCGACAACGCGACCTCGGAAGGACGGGCAATCAACCGTCGAGTCGAGGCTGAAGTCGAGGCGCGGCCTTAACTCCCGCCACGCGCCCCCACGGGGGCGCACTTGTACTATCCAGAGGGTGCGACTTAACTCCTGTGTTACTGGCAACACGCCAGTAACACAGGAGTTTTGCCATGAGAACCAGACTCTTCAGAGTTGTTTTTCCCCTTCTCCTGGCCAGCAGTGTTCTTTCGGGTTGCGTCACGACTTCCAGTACGGGAGACGCGGCGCTCAACCAGGGGAACTGGCCCTTGTGCAGTGCGATTGGTGGTCTGGCCGGTGGTGGTCTGGGCGCAATCGAAAGTTCGGCTTGGGCAGCAGGTGGGGCCGTGGCCGGAGCGGTCATAGGCGGCATTGTTTGCTATGCCCAGGACGGTGACCAAGACGGCGACGGCGTGTTCGATCGTCGCGACCGTTGTCCGGATACACCGCCCAATACTTCGGTGCGCCACAATGGCTGCCCCTTCCCAGAGTATGCGAGCCCGCCGCAGGTGATGGAACCTGCTGAGCCTGCAGTGCCGGTTCGAGTCGAGTTGGACGTCAAGTTCGACTTCGACAAGTCGGTAGTCAAGGCAGGCAGTCATGCCGACATCAAAAGTCTCGCCGACTTCATGAAGCAGTATCCGCAGACCAGCACAGCTGTCGAGGGGCATACCGACTCCATTGGCTCCGATGCCTATAACCAGGGCTTGTCCGAACGGCGTGCCAATGCCGTGCGCGAGGTGCTGGTCGAGCAGCATGGCATCGAAAGCAATCGGGTGTCGGCGGTGGGTTACGGTGAAACACGCCCGGTTGCCGATAATGACAGCGAGTCTGGACGCGCGATCAATCGAAGGGTCGAGGCAGCGGTTGAAGTGCTGCCCTAGGGTCAGCTGATTCGGGCCGGTCGTTGAACGGCCCGGTATCTGGCTGGGCGGGAGGCCTCTGCAGTTTTTGCTAGCCTGGCGCAAAGCGGTTAAGGTGCGGCGGAATAAAAATACTGCCAGGGGCGGACATGAACTTCTTGTTGGGGCTGGGGAAAGTGCTGACCGCGTTATTTTGGGGCGTGGTCTTGGCCAATCTGATCGATCCGTTCGCGCAACCTTTCGCCCTGCTGCTGAATCTGGCGGGCGCTTTGCTTGTGCTGATCCATGGGCTGGAGTTGTGGCTGTTCAATGAGCGCGTGAACGGGCGTACCCGGCCCGGGTTCGAGCGGGTGCAGATTCTACTGTTCGGCATTTTTCACTTGCAGGCTTTGTCGGTGCAGCCGGTGAGCGCAGCACCTGCGTCGCTGGAGGCCGAGCATGCGTAGCCTGTTGCTGCTGGCCGCACTGTCCAGCCCGTTGGCGCTGGCGCAGAGCCTGATCGACGTGCAGTCGCATGCCTTGCTGCGCTTGCCGGCGGCAACCAGCGTGTTGCGGGTCGAGCGCCTGCACGTCGCGGATCATGGCACCCTGCTGATTCCGTCCGGGCTGACCGAAATGCATGTCGCCGAACTGCGCCTGGGACGTGATGCGCGGATTGCCGTTGCCCCCGGCGAGCAGGCCTTTCGCCTGGACGTGGTCAATGGTGAGATCGCAGCCGGTGCGCAGATCAGTGTGCGAGGTGCCCCGGGGTCGTTCCTGCGACCTGCATTGCCAGGCCGCACGCTGAGTATTCGCCTGGTGGATGTGGCGGCGCAGACGCTACTGATCGATGCCCGTGGCGGGATGGGCGCGCCAGGTTACGCCGGCCTGGATGGTGCGGATGGCAAGCCGGGCGGCTGCACCTGGGGTCAGGCCGGTCGCGGTCATGACGGGTTGACCGGCGGCGATGGCCAGGCCGGCGCCAGGGGTGGCCAGGTTCGCCTGGAAGTGCCGGTGGACTTTCCCCTGCAGCGCTTGCAGGTACTCCTCGACGGCGGCGCTGGTGGCGCAGCCGGCAATGGCGGTAATGCTGGCGTCGGTGGCGCGAGCAAGGGCTGCTGGCTGTACAGCACGGAGCCTGCTCGCGATGGGCGCCCCGGTCAGACTGGCCAGTCGGGCGCTGCCGGGGCTGCAGGCTCCCTGGATGTGGTGCGCTTTTAAGTCTGCGACTAAGTCTGCGACGCCAAGGCCAGGAGCGCCAGGAGCGCCAGGCGCTCCTGGCGCATCCTCAGAAGCCTGGGCGGGTGGCAGCGATGCTAATCAGGGCCAGGCCCAGAATCAGATTGATACCCACCAGGCGGCGAATTCGCCCGAGCACGGCGCCGCCGCTCGGCCAGTCTTCGGCGGCCACTGCGCGACGCAGTTCAGGCAGTTGCAGCGCCTGCACACGGAGAAACAGCGCGAGCATGGCGATATACAGGCCGATCATGATGTGGACGTAGCGTGGCGCGGTCTCGAAGCCGGAAAAGCGCAAGTGGAGCATGCCCACACCGGTAATCGGCAGCACGATCACGGCCGCCCACACCCAGTAGAAGAAGCGCTGAAATACCTCGAGCCACAGTTTCAAGCGGGCCGGCGCCTCGAGTGCGCTGACCGCGGCGGGGCGCAGGATCATCCAGGCGAAAAACATGCCGCCGACCCAGACGAGTGCGGCGAGCAGATGCAGGGCGTAGGTCACAGCGTAAGGTGTCATGTAAAACTCCGGTCCGGGTTCTGCGCATTATCGATTAGCGCGCTATGATAGCGGCCGTTGCCAGACACTGAAAATTTATCCAGCCTTTTCGCGCGCAGATCACGTCCAGACCCCATGCTCAGTACCGAACTCAAGTCCCAGATCCAGGGCGCCTACACGCGTTTTCTCGAAGCCAAATCGCTGAAGCCGCGCTATGGCCAACGGCTGATGATCGCCGACATCGCCAAGGTGCTGGGGGCGATCAAGGTCGACGGCGAAGGTCGGCGTGACGGTGAGCCGGCCGTGGTGGCGGTCGAGGCCGGTACTGGCACCGGCAAGACGGTAGCCTACTGCCTGGCGGCGATTCCCGTGGCCAAGGCCGCCGGCAAGCGTCTGGTGATCGCCACCGCGACCGTGGCCCTGCAGGAGCAGATCGTGCACAAGGATCTGCCCGACCTGATGCGCAACAGCGGTCTGAGTTTCAGCTTCGCCCTGGCCAAGGGCCGTGGCCGCTACCTGTGCCTGTCCAAACTCGACATGCTGTTGCAGGAGGGCCATGCGCAAACCGCCACGGCTCAGTTGTTCGAGGAAGAAGGCTTCAGGATCGACGTCGACGAGCAGAGTCAGAAACTGTTCGTCGCCATGATGGAAAAGCTCGCCGGCAATAAATGGGACGGCGACCGCGACAGCTGGCCCGAGGAGCTGGAGGACACGCGCTGGTCGCAGCTGACCACCGATCACAGCCAGTGCACCAGCCGGCATTGCCCGAACTTCCAGCAGTGTGCCTTCTACAAGGCGCGCGAAGGCATGAGCAAGGTCGATGTGATCGTCACCAATCATGACATGGTGCTAGCCGATCTGGCGCTGGGCGGTGGCGCTGTGCTGCCCGACCCGCGGGAAACCCTCTATGTGTTCGACGAAGGTCATCACCTGCCGGACAAGGCCATCGGCCACTTCGCCCATTTCACCCGCTTGCGCTCGACCGCCGATTGGCTGGAACAGACCGCGAAGAACCTCAGCAAGCTGGTGGCCCAGCACCCGTTGCCGGGTGACCTGGGGCGCTTGATCGAGCAGGTGCCCGAGCTGGCGCGGGAGATCAAGACCCAGCAGCAGTTCATGTTCAGCGCCTGCGAACAGGTGGCCGAGTTCAAGCCCGGTGAAGACATGCAGGGCCGCGAACGACCGCGCTATCGTTTCGTCGGCGGTCAGGTGCCGGAGCACCTGCGTGAGCTGGGTACGGAGTTGAAGAAGGGCTTTTCCAAGCTGTCCGACCTGTTCACCGGGGTGACCGAAAAACTCAAGGAAGCCATGGATGGCGAGGCCACCATCGGTATCGCCAGTCACCAGGCCGAGGAGTGGTACCCGCTGTTCGGCAGCCTGCTGGCGCGTGCCCATGGCAGTTGGGAGCTGTGGCTGGCATTCACCGCCGACGACCCCGAAGACAGCCCGCCGATGGCGCGCTGGCTGACCCTGGCCGACAGCGGCGCATTGTTCGACATCGAGGTCAACGCCAGCCCGATCCTCGCTGCCGAAACCCTGCGGCGCAACCTGTGGAATGTGGCCTACGGTGCCCTGGTGACCTCGGCAACCCTGACCGCGCTGGGCACCTTCGACCGCTATCGGATGCGTGCCGGCCTGCCCAAGGTGGCGGTGACCTCCGTGGTGCCGAGCCCCTTCCATCATGCCGATGCCGGCGTCTTGCGGGTGCCGAACCTGAATGCCGATCCGCGCGATGCGGTGGCGCACACCGCGGCGATCATCCGCGATCTGCCTGCACTGGTGGCAGGCTCGCGCGGCACCCTGGTGTTGTTCTCCTCGCGCAAGCAGATGCAGGACGTGTTCGAGGGCCTGGAGCGCGATTGGCGCAAGCGTGTATTTATCCAGGGCAATCTGTCCAAGCAGGAAACCCTCAACAAGCACAAGGCGCGGGTCGACAGCGGCGAGGACAGCGTGCTGTTCGGCCTGGCCAGTTTTGCCGAAGGTGTCGACCTGCCCGGTGCCTATTGCGAGCATGTGGTGATCGCCAAGATCCCCTTCGCCGTGCCGGATGATCCGGTGGAGGCGGCGCTGGCCGAGTGGATCGAGGCGCGCGGCGGCAACCCTTTCATGGAAATCGCCGTGCCGGACGCCTCGCTGCGCCTGGTCCAGGCCTGCGGGCGTTTGCTGCGCACCGAAGAAGACCGCGGCACCATCACCTTGCTCGACCGGCGGGTGGTGACCCAGCGTTATGGCAAGGCGATCCTCAATGCGCTGCCACCCTTTCGCCGGGAAATCGGCTAGCCGGTTGCGCGGGTTTCCAAGTGCAGCGCGGGCTGGAACAATGCGCGGCTGATCATCCATTCCCCAGACCAAGGAACCGCCTGTGCAGATTCAGGGCTATTTCGACCTTCAGTTCGAGGCGCTCAAGGACGCCTTCGCCGCCTTGTTCGAAGACCCGCAGGAGCGTGGTGCCGCGCTCTGCGTGCAGATCGCCGGCGAGACCGTGCTGGACATCTGGGCCGGGGTGGCCGACAAGGACGGTCAGCAGGCCTGGCACAGCGACACCATCCTCAACCTGTTTTCCTGTACCAAGACCTTTACTGCCGTGACTGCCTTGCAGCTGGTCGGCGAGGGCAAACTCGAGCTGGACGCGCCCGTGGCCCGCTATTGGCCGGAGTTCGCCGCCGCCGGCAAGGAAAAAATCACCCTGCGTCATCTGCTCTGCCACCAGGCCGGGCTGCCGGCGCTGCACCAGATGCTGCCGGCCGAAGCCTTGTACGACTGGCAGGCGATGACCACGGCACTGGCGGCCGAACAACCCTGGTGGCCACTCGGCGAGGGTCATGGTTATGCGCCCATCACCTACGGCTGGCTGGTCGGCGAGCTGCTGCGGCGTATCGAGGGCCGCGGTCCGGGGGAGTCGATAGCCGCGCGCGTTGCCAAACCCCTGGGCCTGGACTTTCATGTCGGTCTGGCCGATGAAGAATTCGACCGGGTGGCGCATATCTCCCGCGGTAAGGGCGGCATGGGTGATGCCGCCGCCCAGCGCCTGCTCAAGGTGATGATGAGCGACTCGACAGCCATGAGTACGCGAGCGTTCAGCAACCCGCCGTCGATCATGACCAGCACTAACAAGCCGCAGTGGCGTCGAATGCAACAACCGGCGGCCAACGGTCACGGTAATGCGCGCAGTCTGGCCGGTTTTTACAGCGCTTTGCTCGATGGTCGCTTGCTGGAAAGCGAGCTGCTCGATGAGCTGACCCGTGAGCACGGTGTCGGTGACGACAAGACCCTGCTGACCCGCACGCGCTTCGGCCTGGGCTGCATGCTCGACCAGCCCGAGGTGGCCAACGCCACCTATGGCATGGGGCCGCGGGCCTTTGGGCACCCGGGGGCGGGCGGTTCCAGTGGCTTTGCCGATCCGGAACGCGATGTGGCGTTTGGCTTCGTGGTCAACAATCTGGGACCGTTCGTCTTGATGGACCCTCGTGCGCAGAAACTTGCGCGTGTTTTGGCAGATTGTTTGTAGGAAGCTCGGCTAAACTCACAGCGCATTAGGGTTGTTTTAATTGTTCATACCGGCCGTCGCCGGTTTCTTTTGACTGTCTTCGTATGTGGATAACCAATGCTCGCCAATAAAACTCTCGCCTTCGCCCTGTGTCTGCTCCTCGCCGGTTGCGCCGGCTCCGAGAAGAGCAAGCAGCCACTGGCGGTTGCCATGCCGGACCCGCAAGTCATCCAGGCCTGGCTCGACGATAACGAACCGCGCGTGCGTGAAGCGATCAAGGGCAGCCATTTCGAAATGGAGCGGGGTGAGAATGTACTGGTGGTAACGGCACCGGTGCAGGGCACCTTCAACCCGGATCGTCCATCCATGCTGCTGCCGGTGACCCTCGGGCCGATCAGCCGGATTGCCAAATTGCTGGAAAGCGACCAGGGCGGTGCCGTGCTGGTGATTGGTCATGCCGACAGCAGTGGCGCCGCTGAGACCAATCGCGAGCTCAGCCATGAACGGGCGCGGGCCTTTACCGCGATCTTCCGGCTCAGCGGCTTGAAGCAGAATCGCCTGATGGTCAAAGGCATGGGCTCGGATATGCCGCGTGCCGCCAATGACAGCGTCGAGGGTCGCGCGCTCAATCGCCGGGTGGAAATCATCCTGACTTCAAAGGACACCATGCGGGCGCTGGTCGCCAAGTACAGTCAGCCGGCTCCGGCCGTGGCGCTGGTCGCCGTCCGCAGCAAGGCGCAAGACAGTGCCGATTCGGTGCCGGGCAAGTAGATTCTTGCCCTGGGTCAAGTCAAGTCAGGCGTGTCCGGGTAAGCTAGGCAGCCTCCGTTCTCGAGGGCTTTGTCATGACCCAGACCCTGGCCGATATGCGCCGCGACTACATCCGTGATGGCTTGAGCGAGGCGCAGGCGCCTGCCGAACCATTCAGCTTGTTCAAGCAATGGTTTGCCGACGCGGTGAAAACCGAGCAACTCCCTGTCGAGCCCAATACCATGACCCTGGCCACCGTAGATGCCAAGGGCCGTCCGCATTGCCGGGTGCTTCTGCTCAAGGGGTTGGACGAGCGCGGTTTCACCTTCTTCAGCAACTACGACAGTGCCAAAGGCGAGCAACTGGCTGCCAGGCCCTATGCGGCCATGACCTTCTTCTGGCCGAGCCTGGAGCGTCAGGTGCGTATCGAGGGTCGGGTCGAACGGGTCACTGCGGCCGAATCCGATGCCTATTTTCAGGTGCGTCCGCTGGGCAGCCGCCTGGGCGCCTGGGCTTCGCCGCAGAGTCAGGTGATCAAGGACCGCGCCGAGCTTGAAGGTCTGCTGGCGCAAGTCGAGGAGCGCTTTCTTGACCAGGCGCCACACTGTCCGCCGCACTGGGGCGGTTATCGCCTGCTGGCCGAGCGAGTCGAATTCTGGCAGGGCCGCGCCAGCCGCCTGCATGACCGCCTCGACTATCGCCTGCACGACGACGTGTGGAGTCGCGAGCGGCTGGCACCCTGATTACGCCGAGGCCGCCCTACAATCCGGGACAGCCCGCGACCTGTAGGGTGTCATTCGCCGCAGGCCGTGTGCCATGGTTAATTAGGTGCGGCACGTTGCCGCGGACGTTTGGTGTCCTTGCGAGGGCGCTCGATATTTTCACAAGCCTTCAGGGCGCTCGGTAATCGGCGGCCGCGCGTTCCAGCCAGGCCTGCAGTTCGCGGCGCTTGACCTTGCTGGCCTGGGCTTCGGCCAGGCGCTGGAGCATATAGTCCTTCTTTGCGGCGTCCTTGCCGGCCAGCGACAAGGCCAGGTCGCGGTCGGCCCAGCGCTTGATGCGCACGAACAGCCACCAGTGGAAGTAGAGTCCGGCGCAGGTCAGGCTGGCGATGATGAAATAATCCATGGGTGTTTCCTCCTGTGGCGCAGCCTACCCGATAGCCTAAGCTGACTGAAGTGGATAGGTTGTCGCGCAGGGTTTTTCCATAGGCAGGATGACAGTTGCGCGCTTTGCCGGTCTAATGAGCCGAATATTGGAAACGGAGGCGGTTCTCATGCGTAAGCCAGTCGCGTTGATTGCAGTTTTTACGGCATTGGCTCTGACTCTGGGTGGTTGTGCGTCCAGTCTGACGGGTGACACCTATTCGCGCGATGAAGCCCGTGCGGTGCAAACGGTGCGCATGGGGACTATCGAGTCGCTGCGACCGGTGAAGATCGAGGGCACCAAGACACCGATCGGTGCCGGTGCCGGTGCTGTGGTGGGTGGAGTGGCCGGTAGTGGTGTCGGTGGTGGTCGCGGCAGTGCTGTCGCTGCGGTGATTGGTGCGGTGGCTGGTGGCCTGATCGGCGCCGCGACCGAAGAGGGCTTCACCCGCACCCAGGGCGTGGAAATCACCGTGCGAGAAGACGACGGCACCATGCGCGCCTATGTACAGGCCGTCGAAGAGAATCAGGTCTTCCGGGTTGGCCAGCGTGTACGGGTCATGACTGTCAACGGCACCAGTCGCGTCGCCCCGTAACCTGTGTTGAAGCCGGATCAGCGTCAGCTGATCCGGCTTTTTCGTGTGTGTCATTCAAAGAGTTCTACCCGGTTGCCTGGTGAGCGCTGGAGTCAGACAATCGCTCGGGTTGCGATTTTAGTAATACTTCTATTCATGACGCCGCACCGATAGAAATGGATAATTGGCAAATAATCCTGTGTCGACAATGGCTTAGCCGGCTTTTTTCGGAGTTGGTGAGTGTCTGTTGAGTCATCCGAGAGCACGTTCAGTACGCGTGGTCTGGTAGCCTGTCGGGCTTTTCCAGGAGGACAGCGCTTGGTCGGGCAGACTGCCGGGTAATGATCAATGGCCTTCCGGGCCAAAATGTAGCAGGCGCAGATCTGCCTCTATAAGAGGATGCGTTAGCCTGGCTAGACGGTGAATTGCCGCCATGCCGCTGACGCAGCAGTTTGGACGCTAACCGTCGGCCATGACCTGGCCGGCGGACATGCAAAAAAGGGGTTTTGTGTATGGCGCTTGCGCTAATTGTCGCCTTGCCATTCTTGGGGATGATCCTGCCGCTGCTGGCAGATCGACTGGGGCGGTCGGCTTGCTCGGTGGCGGCGGGGCTGGCGCCGTTGGCGGCCTTGATCCTGTTGCTGTCGCAACAATCGTCGGTGTTTGCCGGTGAGCTGGTCAGGGTCAAGCTGAGCTGGTTGCCGTCGCTGGGGCTGAATTTGAGCTTGCGCCTGGATGGCCTGGGTTTCTTGTTCGCCTTGCTGATTATCGGCATCGGTCTGCTGGTGATTCTCTACGCCCGTTACTACCTGGCGAAACAGGAGCCGATGGGGCGTTTCTTCGCGTTCCTGCTGCTGTTCATGGGCTCGATGCTCGGCGTGGTGCTGTCGGAAAACCTGCTGCTGATGCTGATGTTCTGGGAGCTGACCAGTCTCTCGTCGTTCCTCTTGATCGGCTTCTGGAATGGTCGCTCGGATGCCCGCACTGGCGCGCGCATGGCCTTGGCAGTCACCGGCGGCGGTGGTTTGGCCCTGCTCGCGGGGATCCTGCTGATCGGCCATATCGCCGGCAGCTTCGAGCTGTCGCAGGTGCTCGCGGCCGGTTATGCGATTCGCGCTCATGCGCTCTATCCTCTGGCCCTGGTGCTGGTGCTGCTCGGGGTGTTCACCAAATCGGCGCAGTTTCCCTTCCACTTCTGGTTGCCCCATGCGATGGCGGCGCCGACCCCGGTTTCGGCTTATCTGCATTCGGCGACCATGGTCAAGGCCGGGGTGTTTCTGCTGGCACGGCTGTATCCGGCGCTGGCCGGTTCCGAGTGGTGGTTCTACCTGGTCAGCATCACCGGTCTGGTCACCCTGCTGGTCGGCGCCGGCATGGCCCTGTTCCAGCACGACCTCAAGGGCCTGCTGGCCTACTCGACCATCAGCCACCTGGGCCTGATCACCCTGCTGTTCGGCCTGGATACCCGTCTGGCGGCGGTGGCGGCGGTGTTCCATATCATCAACCATGCGACCTTCAAGGCTTCGCTGTTCATGGCCGCGGGGATCATCGATCACGAGACCGGCAGCCGCGATATGCGCCGAATAAACGGCATGTGGAAGTACATGCCGCATACGGCCATGCTGGCGATGGTGGCGGCTTCGGCGATGGCCGGGGTGCCCTTGCTTAATGGCTTCCTGAGCAAGGAAATGTTCTTCAGCGAAACGCTCAACCAGCACCTGCTCGGCAGCTTCAACTGGGTGATTCCGGCGGCAGCGACCCTGGCCGGGGTGTTCTCGGTGGCCTATTCACTGCGCTTTATCCATGACGTGTTCTTCAACGGCGAACCGATCAACCTGCCGAAGTATCCACCCCACGAGCCGCCGCGCTATATGAAGGTGCCGGTGGAAATCCTGGTGTTCCTCTGCCTGCTGGTCGGCATAGTGCCGGCTTACACGGTGGCGCCGCTGCTTGCCGTGGCGGCGACTTCGACCCTGGGGGGCAGCCTGCCCGAGTACAGTCTGGCGATCTGGCATGGCTTCAACCTGCCGTTGCTGATGAGCTTCATCGCCCTGTTCGGCGGGATGCTCGTCTACTTCTTCCGCCAGCCGCTGTTCCGCTGGTACGCCGGGCTGCCGAGCATGGATGCCCGCTTGCTGTTCGAGCAGGGCATGTTGCTGCTGGTACGGGTCTGCGTGGTGATCACCAAACGCCTGGAAAACGGTTCGTTGCAGCATTATCTGGCGCTGCTGCTGGGCGCCGCGCTGGTGGTGGTGACTGTCGCTCTCAGCCCCTTGCCGCAAGTTACCGGCTCGCTGGCGCTGACCCCGATCGACGGCATCACCGCACTCGGCCTGGGCATTCTGGCCCTGGCCGCGCTGACCACTGTGGTGTTCCATCGTCAGCGCCTGGTGTCGCTGCTGATGCTCAGCGTGGTCGGCTTGATGGTGGCGCTGGCCTTTGCCCGCTTTTCGGCGCCGGACCTGGCCCTGACTCAGCTGTCGGTGGAGGTGGTGACCATCGTCCTGCTGATGCTGGCGCTGTACTTCCTGCCGGCCCACACGCGTGTCGAGTCGAGCAGCATCCGTGGTCTGCGCGATTTCATTCTGGCGGTGGGCACAGGCGTGATGGTGGCGATTCTGGTATTCGCCGTAATGACCCGACCCTATGACAGCATTTCCAGTTTCTTCCTGGAGAACAGCCTGTCCGGTGGCGGTGGTCACAACGTGGTCAACGTCATCCTGGTGGACTTCCGCGGCTTCGATACCCTGGGCGAAATCAGCGTGCTGGCGATTGCCGGTGTCGGCATCTACGCCATGCTCGATGGCCTGCGCCTGTTCCAGCCGCGCGCCGACGCGCAAGGTCGGAGTTGGGCACGTGATCGGCATCCGCTGATCCTCGTTACCCTGTCGCGGGTGTTGTTGCCCATGGCCCTGTTGATTTCGGTGTTCATCTTTCTGCGCGGCCACAACCTGCCGGGCGGCGGCTTCATCGCCGGCCTGGTCACTGCCGTGGCGCTGATCCTGCAATACGTTGCCAGTGGCGTGCAGTGGACCCAGTCGCGGTTACCGCTCAACTATCACCGCATGGCCGGCTCCGGGGTGCTGATCGCCGGCCTTACCGGGCTCGGCAGTTGGCTGTTCGACCGGCCGTTCCTGACCTCGGCATTCGGTCATTTCGAGATCCCGCTGGTCGGCGAGATCGAGCTGGCCAGTGCCATGCTGTTTGACCTGGGGGTGTACCTGACCGTAGTCGGTGCGACCCTGCTGATTCTCGCCAACCTGGGCAAACTGACCCAGGAAAAGGCCGGACAAGAGGTACTTTGAGATGGAAGCTTTGTTTGCCGTAGCCCTCGGCATCCTCACCGCCAGCGGTGTCTACCTGCTGCTGCGGGCGCGCACCTTTCCGGTGGTGATGGGCCTGACGCTGATCTCCTACGCGGTCAACCTGTTCCTGTTCGCCATGGGCCGTCTGCAGACCGGGGTGACCACGGTGATCGGCGCCAATGTCGAGTATGCCGATCCGCTGCCGCAGGCGTTGGTGCTGACCGCCATCGTGATTGGCTTTGCCATGACCGCCTTCGTGGTGGTGCTGGCGCTGCGCAGCGTCGGCGAAATGAAGACCGACCACGTCGATGGCCGGGAGTCCACACGATGAATCACGGCTTGATCCTGCCGGTACTGCTGCCGATGTTGATCGGCTGCCTGCTGCTGTTCGGTGCCCGGCTGAGCATGCCGGTCAAACGCAGCCTGTCGTTGACCTCCGCCATTGTGCTGGTGCCGCTGAGCCTGTGGCTGATGTGGCAGGCCGACCAGGGGGTGCTGCAGGTCTATGCCCTGGGCAATTGGCAGCCGCCGTTCGGCATTATCCTGCTGCTCGACCGGCTCAGTGCGCTGCTGCTGGTGGCCACCGCAGTGCTGGCATTTTTCGCCCTGCTCTATGCGACGCGCGGCGATGACGAGCGCGGGCGCAACTTCCATGCGCTGTTCCAGTTCCAGTTGATGGGCATCAACGGCGCCTTTCTCACCGGCGACCTGTTCAACCTGTTCGTGTTCTTCGAAATCCTGCTGATCGCCTCCTATTCGCTGCTGCTGCATGGCGGCGGCCCGGAGCGGGTGCGCGCCGGCTTGCACTACGTGATCCTCAATCTGGTCGGTTCGGCCCTGTTCCTGTTGGCGGTCGGCGTGCTCTACGGCATCACCGGCACTCTGAACATGGCCGACATGGCCGTGCGGGTCGCGGCGGCCACTGCCGATCAGGCGCCACTGCTGGGCGCCGCCGGCCTGTTGCTGCTGGTGGTGTTCGGCCTGAAGGCGGCGTTCCTGCCGCTGTATTTCTGGCTGCCCAGGGCCTACGCCTCGGCCACGGCGCCGGTGGCGGCGCTGTTCGCGATCATGACCAAGGTCGGCCTGTACTCGATCCTGCGCGTGTATACGCTGATCTTCGGTGATGATGCCGGCATGCTGGCCAACATGGCTCAGGAATGGCTCTGGCCGCTGGCCCTGCTGACCATAGGCCTGGGCGTCATCGGCGCGCTGGCGGCGAACAGCCTGCACGGCTTGCTCGCCTACCTGGTGGTGGTCTCGGTCGGCACCCTGCTCGCGGGGATTTCCCTGGGCACGCCGCAGGCCCTGGCTGCTGCCCTGTATTACCTGCTGCACAGCACCTGGATCGCCGGTGGCCTGTTCCTCCTGGCCGACCTGATTGCGCGCCAGCGCGGGGAGAAGGCCGCCCAGCTGATCCAGGGGCCGGCATTGCAGAACCCGCATCTGCTGGGGATTCTGTTCTTCGTCGGGGCGATCAGTGTGGCTGGCTTGCCGCCGCTATCCGGCTTCATCGGCAAGCTGCTGTTGTTGCGTGCGGTCGAACCGGGCCTGCAGGCATTGTTCCTCTGGCCGGTGGTGCTGGGCGGAGGGCTGGCCACCTTGATCGCCCTCAGCCGCGCCGGCAGCACCCTGTTCTGGCGGGTTGGCCTTAGCCAGCTGGACAGCGCCGAGCTGGACCGCGGACGCTTGCTGGCCTGCATCGGCCTGCTGCTGCTCAGCCCGCTGCTGGTCGGCCTGGCCGCGCCGCTGTTGGCCTATGTCGAGGCTACGGCTGCCCAGTTGCTTGACCTGCAGCTGTATCGCCAGATCGTACTGCCGGGAGGTGCATCATGAAGGCCCGTCGCTGGCTGCCCCATCCGTTGCTGAGCCTGACCTTGCTGATGGTCTGGCTGCTGCTGGTGAACGACATGAGCGTTGGCCACTGGTTGCTTGGTGCTCTGCTCGGCTGGCTGATTCCGCTGTTGACCCAGGTGTTCTGGATTAACCCGCCACGCGTGCATAAACCGCTGAAACTGTGCCTGTTCTTCCTGCGGGTGCTGGGCGATATCGTCATCGCCAACCTGCAGGTGGCCAAACTGATTCTTGGCCCCAGTTCCAGATTGCGCCCGGCCTTCGTCGAGATTCCCATGCTGCTGGAGGACGAACTGGCCCTGACCATGCTCGCCAGCATCATTTCCCTGACCCCTGGGACGGTGTCCGCCGACCTGAGCGACGATCGCAAAACCCTGTTGGTGCATGGGCTGGATGTGGACGACGAGGCCACCCTGGTCGAGCAGATCAAAACCCGTTACGAAGCACCACTGCTGGAGGTGTTCGCATGCTCGCCTACGTGATTCCGCTATGCCTGGTGATCATGGGTCTGGCCCTGATGCTGACCCTGGCGCGCCTGATCAAGGGGCCCGATATGCCGGACCGGATCCTGGCCTTGGACACCCTGTACATCAACGCCATTGCCTTGCTGGTGCTGTTCGGTATCTGGCTGGGCTCTGATCTGTATTTCGAGGCGGCGCTGCTGATCGCCGTGATGGGCTTTATCGGCACGGTGGCGGTGGCTAAATACCTGCTGCGCGGCGACATCATCGAGTAAGGAATTGTCATGCATAGCTGGATCGAAGCCTTGGTCGCCCTGTTTCTGCTGCTTGGCAGCCTGTTTGCCCTGGTCGGCGCCATAGGCCTGTACCGTCTGCCGGACTTCTTCATGCGCCTGCACGGGCCGACCAAGTCGACCACCCTGGGCGTGGGCGGCATGGTCATAGCCTCGCTGATCTACTTCGGCAGCCGTGGCGACGGCATCAGCCTGCACGAGCTGCTGATCACCCTGTTCCTGTTCATCACCGCGCCAGTCAGCGCCCACATGCTGGCCAAGGCCGCCTTGCAGCAGAAACTGCGCCTGAGCGACAAGACCCGCGGCAGGCCCTGGGAACAGTAGGGCGATTGGGGCGGCGTTCCATCCGGAGCGCAGCGACGCCCGTCAGCTTTGTGCCGCGCCGGTGAACCCATGGTGCACTGCCTGCGGGTAGGGCGGCCTCGGAGCGAAGCGACAGCCCGCCAGGATTTGTGCCGCACCGCCGAATCAATGGGGCACTGCCTGCGGGTAGGGCGGCCTCGGAGCGCAGCGACAGCCCGCAAGCTCTTGTGCCGCGCCAGTGAACCCATGGTGCACTGCCTGCGGCGAGTGACACCCTACATATCGCGGGATGCTCTAGCCCCTAGGGCCACTCGGAAGTGCGGCCGCGCCGAAACCCGCCTGCGAACTACGCCCCTGTCACCCACGCAAGCATTGCCAACCGCACAATTCGCGTGCCTGACTGTACCTGTCCGCGCTGCACTGGCCTGACTACACTCCAGCTTTTGCATGGAGCGGCATATGAGCGGTCAGGGCAGGGCGCTGGCAATGATCTGCCTGATCGTGGCCATGGCGCTGTGGGGCAGTTCCTTTATCGCCCTGAAATGGGCCTTCGCCGAATTGTCGCCGATGTGGGTGATCTTCGCTCGTATGGCCCTGGGCAGTCTGGTGTTCCTGCTCGCCTGGCGCTGGCGCGGGCGCCTTCGCTACCGCCGCGGCGACTGGAAGTACCTGCTCGGCCTGGCCGCCTGCGAGCCCTGCCTGTACTTCATCTTCGAGGCCCTGGCGCTGCAGAACACCAGCGCTTCGCAGGCCGGAATGATCACCGCGCTGCTGCCGTTGCTGGTGGCCATGGGTGCCTTCGTCTTCCTGCGCGAGCGGATCAGCCGCACCACCCTGGCCGGCTTTCTGCTGGCGCTGGTGGGGGCGGTCTGGCTGAGCCTGGCCGGCCATGCCGACCAGCACGCGCCCAACCCCCTGCTCGGCAACTTCTACGAACTGCTCGCCATGCTCTGCGCCATGGGCTACACCCTGCTGCTCAAGCACCTGTCCGCGCGCTATTCGGCCTTTATCCTCACGGCGATGCAGGCGTTTATCGGCAGCCTGTTCTTCCTGCCGCTGGCGCTGCTCAGCGCGCCCATGCCCGCCAGTATATCGCTGCAGGGGCTGGCGGCCGTGGCCTACCTGGGGGTGGTGGTGACGGTCGGCGCCTATGGCCTGTACAACTATGGCGTCAGCCAGTTGCCGGCCAGTCAGGCGTCGGGCTTTACCAACCTGATACCGCTGTTCACCCTGGTGTTCGCCATGCTGCTGCTCGGCGAACGGCTGAATACCATGCAACTGTTCGCCGCGGCGCTGGTGTTCGGCGGGGTGGCCTTGAGTCAATGGCGCAATGCGCCACCCGTACCGGTTGGCGTGCTGGATTGAGGAGACAATGATGAGCGATTGCAGAACCTGGGCGCGCGAGGCGATCCGCATCATCGAGGCGGATTTCCAGCGCAGTGCCGATACCCACCTGATCCCCCTGGCGCTGCCCGGCCTGCCGGGCATCGAGCTGTACTTCAAGGACGAGTCCAGCCACCCGACGGGCAGTCTCAAGCATCGCCTGGCCCGCTCGCTGTTTCTCTATGCCCTGTGCAACGGCCGGCTCAAACCCGGCGCGCCGGTGATCGAAGCCTCCAGCGGCTCCACGGCGATCTCCGAAGCCTATTTCGCCGGCCTGCTGGGCCTGCCGTTTATCGCGGTGATGCCCGCATCCACCTCGAAGGAGAAGATCGCCCAGATCGCCTTCTATGGCGGCCAGAGCCACCTGGTCGACGACCCGACGCAGATCTATGCCGAGTCGGAGCGGCTGGCGCACGAGAGCGGCGGCCACTTCATGGATCAGTTCACCTATGCCGAGCGCGCCACCGACTGGCGGGCCAACAACAACATCGCCGAATCGATCTTCCAGCAGCTGCGCAGCGAGCGTTATCCCGAGCCGACCTGGCTGGTCTCCAGTCCCGGCACCGGCGGCACCCTGGCCACTCTTGGCCGTTATGTGCGCTACCGCCGCCACGCCACCCGGGTGCTGTGCGCCGATGCCGAGCGCTCGGTGTTCTTCGACTACTACCGCAGCGGTGATGCCGGCCTGACCCTGGACTGCGGCTCGCGCATCGAAGGCATCGGTCGGCCGCGGGTCGAGGCGTCCTTTCTGCCGACGGTGATCGACGCCATGTGCAAGGTGCCGGATGCCCTGTCCCTGGCGGCCATGCATTACCTGGCCCAGCGCCTGGGGCGACGGGTCGGCGGCTCCAGCGGCACCAACCTGATCGGCGCGCTGCTGCTGGCGCGGCGCATGGTCGCGGCCGGCGAGTCCGGCTCATTGGTGGCGATCCTCTGCGATGGCGGCGAGCGCTATGCCACCACCTATTACGAGCAGAGCTGGCTGCACAGACAGGGTTTCGAGCTGGCACCGTTGATCGAGGCGGTGGCGGCGTGTGCCGAACGCGGCGAGCCCTTGCCGGGTGATTTGCTAACGGCAGGCCTCTAGCCTGTAGATCCTATGTTCATGTGCAAGCCTCGCAGGACGCAGGAGTTGGCGGGGGCGCCTAGTCCCTGGCCACGATAGAGCTCGCTGACAAAAAGCATCGCGGGCATGGCCCGCTCCTACGAAGCACCTGAAAACCGTAGAGCCCGCCACCGCTGGGGAGGATAAATGAGCGAGTTGCAGATACGCCGGGCGCGGGCCCACGAGATCGACGGCCTGTGCGCGCTGATCTTCGAACATGGGCCGAATCCCTGGAACCACCTGCCCGAGGCCGAAGTGCGCGCGCACCTGCAGGGCATCGCCGCTGGCGCCGTGCAGGCGTTGCTGGCCGAACGGCAAGGGAGGTTGCTGGGCTTCGTCAGTTACCGGCTGTCGCGTGACTTCGCGCGTTACCAACCCGCACCACGTCGCGCTCAGGAGCATGCCTATATCTGCGAGGCGGTGATCCATCGCGACATGGCCGGGCAGGGGCTGGGCTCGCGTTTGTTGCGCCAGGTGGTCAGCCTCCTGGCCGAGCAGGGCGTGCACGACATCTATATCGACCGTCATGAGGAAAATGCCGCCTCTGCGGGGATGATGCGCAAGGCCGGTTTCGTCGAGCTCGAGAGCTACGCCGACCCGCAGCGGCGCCCCTATGGTTCGGGGCGCACCACGGTCTGTCGCTTGCAGGTGCAGCCGTAAGCGACAGAATTGCGCTGCCATATGGCTTTTTGCTGGTGCGCAGGGCGCACCCTACGGGGTCAGGCCTCGGCAAGTCCCAGCATGTCCCGCGCCAGCGCCTCGGCCGCGCGAATGCCGTCGACCCCGGCGGAGAGGATGCCGCCAGCATAGCCTGCGCCTTCGCCGGCCGGGTACAGGCCCTTGACGTTGAGGCTCTGCATATCCGCACCACGGGTAATGCGCAACGGCGAGGAGGTGCGCGTCTCGATGCCGGTGAGTACCGCGTCAGCCATGGCAAAGCCCTTGATCTGCTTGTCGAAGGCCGGCAGCGCTTCGCGGATCGCCGCGATGGCGAAGTCCGGTAGGGCCAGGGCCAGGTCGCCGAGTTTGACCCCCGGTTTGTAGGACGGCTCGACGCTGCCCAGGTCGGTCGAGGGCCGGCCGGCGATGAAGTCGCCGACCAGTTGCCCCGGCGCCTCGTAGGTGCTGCCGCCGAGCAGATAGGCCTGGGATTCCAGGCGTTCCTGCAGCTCGATGCCGGCCAGCGGGCCGCCCGGGTAGTCCTGCTCCGGGGTGATGCCAACGACGATGCCGGCGTTGGCATTGCGCTCGTTGCGCGAGTACTGGCTCATGCCGTTGGTCACCACTCGCCCGGTTTCCGAGGTGGCGGCGACCACGGTGCCGCCCGGGCACATGCAGAAGCTGTAGACCGAGCGGCCGTTGCTGGCGTGGTGCACCAGCTTGTAGTCGGCGGCGCCGAGTTTGGGGTGGCCGGCGTACTTGCCCAGGCGCGCCCGGTCGATCAGCGACTGCGGGTGCTCGATGCGGAACCCCACCGAAAACGGTTTGGCCTCCATGTACACGCCACGGCCATGCAGCATGCGGAAGGTGTCGCGCGAGCTGTGGCCAAGGGCCAGGAGCACATGGCGGCTGCGGATCTGCTCGCCGCTGTCGAGGACCACGCCGAGCAGTTGACCATCTTCCAGAAGCACGTCGCTGACCCGCTGCTGGAAGCGCACTTCGCCGCCCAGGGCCTTGATTTCCTCGCGCATGGTGGCGACCACCCCGGTCAGGCGGAAGGTGCCGATGTGCGGTTTGCTGACGTAGAGGATTTCCTCGGGCGCGCCGGCCTTGACGAATTCCTGCAGGACCTTGCGCCCCAGGTGCTTGGGGTCCTTGATCTGGCTGTACAGCTTGCCGTCGGAGAAGGTGCCGGCGCCGCCTTCGCCAAACTGCACGTTGGATTCCGGGTGGAGCACGTTCTTGCGCCACAGATCCCAGGTGTCCTTGGTGCGCTGGCGCACTTCGGTGCCGCGTTCGAGCACGATCGGCCTGAGCCCGGCTTGCGCGAGGATCAAGGCGGCGAAGATTCCGCAGGGGCCGAAACCGACCACCAACGGACGCTCCTCGATACCTGCAGGCGCCTGGCCGACCGGCTGGTAGGTGATGTTCGGCGCGGGGGTTACGTGGTGGTCGTCGGCGAATTTAGCCAACAGCGCCGCTTCGTCGCGCACGCTGCAGTCGATGGTGTAGATGAACTGCAGCTCGCTGGATTTCTTGCGCGCGTCGTAGCTGCGCTTGAACAGGCTGAAGTCGAGCAAATCCTCAGCGCCGATCCCCAGGCGCTGGACTATGGCCGGGCGCAGGGCTTCTTCGGGGTGATCGAGCGGCAGCTTGAGTTCGGTGATACGCAGCATGAGGCAATCCAGGATCAGGGCCGGAGGCAACCCGGCAGCTTGGGCAAGGGAGCGATTATAGGCGCTATTGGGCCTGGAAGGGCACGCAGCACGGGTCTGGATCCATCAGCGGTTCTGCTGGTGGGCCGGGCGGCGTTGCGCTGAGTCCCACTCTACGTCCTGAAACGGAACGCCGCCCGGCCCGGCCTGCGCTCGCACCTCAGGTTGGTGGCGTCAGCCCAGCACAGGCGGCATCAGGTGACTCAATCGTCGCGCGCGCCGCCGAAGTAGGCGCAGCCGCGCATCACTTCACCATTCAGGCGCAGTTCGGCAGACATGTGCTGTACCGCACCGCTCATGCTGTCGACGCAGCGTTGCGGCGCAGCCCACAGCACCAGGCGCTGGCCGTTGGCTTCGCTGCTCAGGTTGAGGCGGCCTTCCGGCAGCTGTTCTTCCAGATAAGGCAAGGCCAGCGGCTCCTGGCCCGCGCGGTTGAGAACCAATCCCTGGCTGCCGACCACCACGCTCCAGCCGGGCTCCTGGCCGCTGGCATGCAGGATGGTGCGCTTGAAGTTGGCGTCATCGCAGCCCGGGCCTTCGCGTTGCAGACGGTACACCCGGCTGAGCGTCAATTGGCCATCGACACCGTCGCGCTGGCTGGCCGCCAGCTGGCCGCGCAGATCGGCAAACAGCGAGCCGGGGCCGTCGGCCAGCAGTTCGGCAGCATCACGCGTGATGCCGGTCGCGCCGTCATTGGCAATGACAAAGCGCCGCTGCTCCTGGCAGGGGCGAAACAGCAGTTGTCCGGCGTCCAGGCTCAGCTCGCCTTGCAGACGGCTATGCTTCACCGAATCGACCTTGGGTTTTTCGCTGAATACCTGGCAGCTGGCAAAAAGCGGCAACAGGGCAAACAATAAAATACGACTGGCGTGCATCGAGGCTCTCCTGGCAAGTGCGGCCACGGTACGCAGGGCCGGTGAAAAAATCGAGCGCAGTAGGCGAGAGTTTTTTCACCAGCTCTCAGCCATATGGGCGATCAGAAGGGAGGCGACCGATGATTCAGTGCAAACGGGTATACGAGGAGGTGGCCGCAACCGATGGCCGGCGGGTATTGGTCGACCGTCTATGGCCGCGCGGCTGCAGCAAGGCAACCTTGCAACTGAACGCCTGGCTGCGCGAGGTGGCGCCCTCCGCCGAGCTGCGCCGCCAGTTTGGCCATGCGCCCGAGCGCTTCGCCGAGTTTCGCCAACTCTACCGGCGCGAACTGGCCGGCCATCCGGAATATTGGCAAGGGCTGCTGGAGATCGCCGGGAACGGCACCCTGACCCTGTTGTTCGCCGCGCGCGAGCAGCAGTTGAACAACGCCCAGGTGCTGGCCGAGTTTCTCGAAGAGGAGCTGGACCGCCGAGCCGAACCCAGCTCGGCGGTGTGTTACGCAGACAGGCTCTAGGCCCTGGGACTAGCCGGCCAGGCCGACATAGACGTTCTGCACATCGTCGTGGCCGTCGATGGCCTCGAGGAAGGCTTCGACTTCTTCCATTTCGGCATCCGACAGGCCTGTGACCGGGTTCTTCGGGCGATAGCCAAGGTTGGCCGAGTTGACCGTGAAACCCTGGTCGGGCAGGGCGCGGCACACCGCGTCGAGATCGGTCAGTTCGGTGATGAACAGGGTGTTGCCCTCATCGGCCGGCTCGAAGTCCTGGGCGCCGGCTTCGATGGCGGCCAGTTCCGGGTCGGCACCGCTGTCGCTGGAGGCTTCGATCAGGCCAACGTGGTCGAAGTCCCAGGTGACCGAACCGGAAGCGCCCATCTGGCCCTTGCGGAACAGTACGCGGATCTCGGCCACGGTGCGGTTGATGTTGTCGGTCAGGCATTCGACGATCACCGGCACTTGATGCGGGGCGAAGCCTTCATAGGTGGTGCGCTCGAAGTTGACGGTTTCACCGGTCAGGCCCGCGCCTTTCTTGATCGCCCGTTCCAGGGTGTCCTTGGGCATCGAGGCCTTTTTCGCCTGATGCACGGCCAGGCGCAGCTTGGGGTTCATGTCCGGGTCGGCGCCGTTACGCGCGGCGATCATGATTTCTTTCACCAGCCGGCCGAAAATCTTGCCTCTGGCGTTGGCGGCGGCTTCTTTAGGTTTGGCTTTCCATTGTGCGCCCATGCGGATTCTCTTGGTCTGTGCGGATGGATAAGTAGCCGGCCGTGAGGTTTACCGGTGATGCACCACCCAGATGGGCAACCGGCAGAAAACCAGGGCTACGGAGTTAGGCGATCGATTTTAATCGCTCCGCCTGCGCCTGGCACCCTTTGATTGGCTATGGTGCCGTCGCCAGCGCGGGCGGGTATCTGTCAGAGCGCTCTATCTAATCGAATGCGCCCCGCGGTCAACTTGTCCTGGCGCAACTGATGGCTCGATGCACTGGTCTATGCTTGTCGGGAGTCAGTAGAGGAGACAGGTTATGCGCAAGGTATTGGTTGCATTCGATGGATCGGAGAGTTCGAAGCGTGCGCTGCAGTACGTCATCGACTTCGCCCGTGATCATGCCTCGACGCTGGAGGTGCATCTGCTCAATGTGCAGCACGAGCCGGTGCTGTATGGCGAGTACGTGACTGGCGAGATCATCAATCAATTACAGCAGTCACTGCAGGCCACCGCGTCCGAGATCCTGGAGTGGCCGGCCGATCAGCTGAAGGCAGCCGGTATCAGCTACAAAGTGCACACCGCACTCGGCAACGTGGCGGCCCAGGTCAGCGAGTTCGCCGATCAACTGGGCTGTGACACCGTGGTGATGGGCACACGCGGCCTGGGCAGTTTCACCGGCATGCTGTTGGGGTCGGTGGCCACGCGGGTGGTTCATGAAGTCTCGGTGCCGGTGCTGCTGGTGAAATAACCGTTGATTGCCGGACGTTGCTTCAGGTAGCGCCGGTCTATGCTTGTAATGGGTCGGCAAAGGAGATTGGTGATGCGCAAGATACTGCTTGCTTTCGATGGTTCGGACAGCTCGAAACGGGCCTTGCAGTACGTGCTCGATTTTGTCCGCATGCATACCGCAACGCTGGAGGTGCACCTGCTCAACGTGCAGCATGAACCCGCGCTGTATGGCGAATACATCACTGATGAAATGATCAGCAATATGCGCCAGTCCCTGAAAGCGGCGGCCGATGAGGCACTCGAATGGCCGGCCGATCAATTGCAGGCAGCGGCAATTGCCCATGAAAAGCACACCGCCTTCGGCAATGTGGCGGAGCAAATAGGCATCGCCGCCAAGCATCTGCAGTGCGACACCGTGGTGATGGGCACACGCGGCCTGGGCAGTTTCACCGGCATGTTGCTGGGGTCGGTGGCCACAAGGGTGATTCATGAGGTGTCGGTGCCGGTGCTGCTGGTGAAATAGCCAGCCTCACGGTTGTGCTTGCCGCTGCCGAGGGATGGCGGCTTTATGCGTTCAACGAACAGCTCCGATAGCGACCCTTCAGGGCCGCCATTCGTCAGCTCGTGTGTGGCAAACGTCTTGCTGCGACGTGCGGCGGCGGAAGATCCCCACTGCTTTTCTATCCTTTCTCCAGATTGTGTGGTACGGGCCAATGGTGGCCGCCTCGCCATGCACGAGGAGCACGCGATGAAAACACCTATCCAGTGGCTTGCCACCTGTCTGTTGGGCATCAGCGTGTTGCTGGCGGGCTGCCTGTTGCACGCCGAGCAAGCGCAGGGCGCATCGAGGATCGGCATCATCGGCACCGGCAATATCGGCGGGGCGCTGGCGCGCCTGTGGGTGGACGCTGGGCATGAGGTGCTGATCTCTTCGCGGCACCCGGAGCGCCTGCAGCCATTGGCCGATGAGCTCGGCCCCAGGGCGCGGGTCGGCACGCCGCAGGAGGCAGCGACTTTCGGCGAAGTGGTGCTGCTCGCTGTGCCCTATGGCGCCATGCCGCAGATCGGCCGCGACTATGCAGAAGCCCTGGCCGGCAAGGTGGTGCTCGATGCCGGCAACCCGATCCCCGCCCGCGACGGCGCCATGGCGCAAGAGGCGCGCAGTCTCGGTGCCGGGCTCGCGTCTCAGGGCTATCTGCCGGGTGCGCGTCTGGTGCGCGCGTTCAATGCCATCGCTGCCTTCAATTTGCGCAGTCAGGCCCATCGGAGCGGGGAGAAGCTCGCCATCCCGCTGGCCGGCGACGACAGTGTGGCGTTGCAGGTGGCGGCCAAGCTGGTCAGCGACGCCGGTTTCGACCCGGTGATCGTCGGCCCGCTGAGCAGTGCCAAACAGTTCGACTACGGCAGCGGCATCTCGGCCAAAATGCTCACCGCCCGCCAGCTGCGCCAGGAACTGGGGCTGCAGGAGCCCTGAAGGCGTCCCCCCGGCTCCTACAGGTTGCGCCAGATCAGCTGGACGCCTGCCAGCAACATGCCCAGGCGGGCGATGCGGTAGAACCACTCGTGGTTGACCCGCGATTGCAGCCACAGGCCGCTCCACACGCCAAGCGGCACGATAGGCGCAAGCATCAGGCTGAGTAGCAGATTTTCCTCGCTGAACTGGCCCAGGGCCGCGTAGGGGATCAGTTTCAGGGCATTGGTGAGCAGGAAGAACATATTGATGGTGGCGACGTAGCGCACCTTGTCGAGCTGCTGCGGCAGCAGGTGCATCATCACCGGCGGGCCGCCGGCGTGGGCGACAAAGCTGGTGAAGCCGGCCAGACTCGAGAGCAGCGTGCCGCGGCCCTTGTGCAGCGGCCGCGGCGTCTGGCTGCTGTTGATCAGACCCAGCAGTACGAAGGACACGGCGATGACCCCGATCAGCAAACCGATCAGGTTTTCATTGAGCAGCTCGAAGGTCAGGGCGCCGATGCCGATGCCGAGCAGCGCGCCGGGCATCATCACTTTCAGGTTGGCCACATCCCACTTGCCGAAATAGGCCTTGAGGCCCACCAGATCGGCCAGGCAGAGAATCGGCAGCATCACGGCCGCCGCCTGCTTCGGCGTGCTGGCCAACGCCAGCAGCGGCACGGCGATTCCGCCCAGGGCGCCACCGAAGCCGCCTTTGGACAGCCCAGTGAGGAACACCGCCGGGAGGGCAAACAGGAGCAGATCAGACAGGCTCATATGGCAGGCCACAGCAGAGAGGCGCGCAGGTTAGCAGAGGGCGGGCCATTGCTGAATGGCAGCTGCGGGGATTACTCCAGCTGGTTCCGTGCAGGAGGCGCGTGGCGGACTGTGTGGCTGTTTTGTCGAGCGACTGTATATACAGGCGATCTGTCGTGGCTGCTCTAATGGCCGCTCACCCGCAATGATGAGGAAGCGCCATGTCGCCCAAGGATCTGCTGTTGGCGCTGGTCGTGATCATCGTCTGGGGCATGAACTTCGTGGTGATCAAGGTCGGTCTGGATGACATGCCGCCGATGCTGCTGGGGGCGTTGCGGTTCATGCTCGCGGCCTTTCCGGCGATTCTGTTCATCAAGCGCCCGCAGATCCCGCTGCGCTGGCTGCTGCTCTACGGCCTGACCATCTCGCTGGGCCAGTTCGCCTTCCTGTTCTACGCCATGTCGGTGGGCATGCCGGCGGGCCTGGCTTCGCTGGTGCTGCAATCCCAGGCGTTCTTCACCCTGTTGTTCGCTGCGCTGTTTCTCGGCGAACGCCTGCGTGTGGCCAATCTGTTCGGGCTGTTGGTGGCGGCGGGGGGCTTGCTGCTGATCGGCTTGCAGGGCGACCGACTGATGACCATGGCCGGGTTTGCCCTGACCATTGGTGCGGCCTCGATGTGGGCGCTGGGCAATATAGTCACCCGCAAGCTGGGCAAGGTGAACCTGGTCGGCCTGGTGGTCTGGGGTAGCCTGGTGCCACCGCTGCCATTTCTGGCGTTGTCCTGGTTTCTTGAAGGGCCCGAAGTGATCGAGGCCGCGCTACGCGGCATCAACCTGAATTCGATCCTGGTGCTGATCTACCTGGCCTTCGGCGCGACCATTCTCGGCTATGGCCTGTGGAGCCGCCTGCTGTCGCGCTACCCGGCCAGCCAGGTGGCGCCGTTCTCGCTGCTGGTACCAGTGGTGGGGCTGACGTCTTCGGCGCTGCTGCTCGACGAACGCCTCGGCCCGCTGCAAGTACTAGGCGCGCTCCTGGTCATGCTCGGGCTGCTGATCAACGTCTGCGGCGGCTGGCTGTACGGGCGCTTGCGCCTGGCCTGAGTGGTGGTGAAAAAACTCCCGCCTACTGCGAGCGCTCGATGTTTTCACAACCTTCGATGACGCCTGCTGCGTCAGCTCGTTAGCGCTTGCCCATGGAACGACGGGTGCCATTCGGTGCCGGGCCGATCTTCTTTTCATGGGCGGACTTGTTGCCCTTCAGGTGCCAGGCCTGGCCATCGTTCTTGCCCGAGGCGACCGCAGCCGCGGAAAATAGCGAGGCAAAGCCCGGCAGGCCGGCTTTTTTAGTCGGGGCCGATTCGTTGGTTGCTGCTGTGCCTGCTTCAACGTCGGCAGTCTGAGCGGCAAGCATTGGGTCAGGCGAGTGGGTGCTGGTCATGGAAGGTCCGCGGCTGCCGAGAGAAAAGTGGGGCGCGAGTATACCTGTCTATTCGCCGTGACCACATTCCGTTGATCGACCCCAGGCGGTGACGCTCCGTGTCGTGCTGGGGCGTTGACTCCATCAAGCAATCTTTACCCGCCGCTTACTCACGACTGACCTCAGCTGACGCGTACCTGTTGTTTGATGGACGTAGGGGAATACGTCCCCTTGGATACCAGGAGGTACTTATGCTCAGTCGAATTTCCAAGGTTGTACTGTTGGCCGGATGTCTTGTGGCGGCAGGCGGTGCTTCCGCCTTCGAGCGAAGCGATGTCGTTCCTGTGATCGCCGGCGTTGCAGTCGGCGCGCTGCTGGTCTCTACGTTTAACAATTCGCATGACGACCGCCATCGCCATGATTACCGCCAGCCGCAACGGGTGGTGCATTACGCACCACGACCCAGCCGGCATCATCGCTATCGCCATGCGCCACGACAGATCCGCTACGTGGCCGTGCCGGTCCGCGAGGCCCGCGGGCATTACCGCAATGACCGCAATGACCGTGGCTACCGCAACCAGCGTAACCACCGCGATTATCGCCGCAATTGAGGGCAAGCCTTGCAATGCTGTTCTTGCGTTACTGAAGAAGTACCGATGACTCCCACGCTCCAGCGTGGGAGTCCGGCGGTGGCGCTACGCGTCACGTTGTTGCGCTAATGACCCGCTAGTCCAGGACCCCTCCGCAGGATCTGTTGCCGGGCAGGCCGTCTGGCCGTAACCCGTCATCCTTCGCGCCAGGCGACTACCCTGAATGAAGCCGCCTTGCCTGAGTCGAGGGGCAAACTCCGGCGTACGTCCAACCTGAGGAGAGTCGCATGGAAAAGAAAAGTGAGCTTGAGACCTATCAACGGCTGAGGAAGCAGCATCCGGATTATTTCGACGCCGTGGAGGCGCTGGGCAAGGCCGTGCGCAAGGCCGGCCCGCTGGAACAGCAGGTCGTTCAACTGGTGCAACTGGGCGCCGCGGCAGCCATTCGTTCCGAGGGCGCAGTGCACAGCCATGTGCGGCGGGCACTGGAGGCCGGCGCCACTGCAGAGCAGATCCATCACGCGCTGCTCTCGCTCACCAGCACCATCGGTTTCCCGACTGTGGTGGCGGCGTTGAGCTGGGCAGACGATGTGATCGGCCAGGCCATGCTCGATGACTAACGGCAATCCGCGGTCCGCCCAGATTAACGGCGGCCGCACTCCCGAGTAGCCCTGCGGCCTGGAGAAATCCGCGATCTGCAGGCTGTCACGCGCCGCAGGCAGTGCACCATGGGTTCAGCGGCGCGGCACACAAGCTGGCGGGCTGTCGTTTTGCTCCGAACGGATCGTCGCCCGAGCCGCCCTGCCTCCGAACGGACGCCGCCCGGGCCGCACTACGGACCGGGCGAGCCGCTATTTTCACAAGCTCTCAGTCAGTCCTGACGGCTGGTGACCTCGAGCAGGTGGTAACCGAACTGGGTTTTCACCGGGCCTTGCACCACATTGATCGGGGCGCTGAACACCACGGTGTCGAATTCCTTGACCATCTGGCCCGGGCCGAACGAACCGAGGTCGCCGCCGCTGCGGCTGGACGGGCAGGTGGAGTTGTCTTTGGCGACCTGGGCGAAGTCGGCACCGCCTTCGATAGCGGCTTTCAGTTCGAGGCACTTGGCTTCGGATGCAACCAGGATGTGACGGGCAGTGGCTTTGGCCATGGGGAGTTACTCCTTTTCAAATAAGCTGCAGAGCCTACCGCAATCACTGCGGTATTCAAACGCCGGACAACTGTTGGTGGCGGATACGGCCGCCGTCTCGATCATTGCTCGGCAGGCTTCGACCTGGCCTGTTGGCAACGCGTCCTGGTTCGCGGCATGGGGCAGCGGATAAAAGTTCTCTCACCGATTGTCTAAAATTGGACGAGAGACCACGACGATTCCCAGGTATCCCCTTCAGGAGGTCTTGCCATGAATACCCTGACCATTGAAGGCTGGTGCAAAGCCAGCGGCGCCACAAAGTCCACGCCGATGGGCCAATTCCAGTTTCATGTCAGCGAACCCGAGCACTTGCGTCTGGAGCAGGCCGAAGAGCGCCTGCAGAAGACGCATGAGCCAGAAACCATGGTCGATGCCGATGTGACCACGATGGAATTGAGTACGCCGGGTGAATGCGGCCCCTTGTCCGATATCCAGTGGCGTGTGTATCTGGATGCGGACAAGCGTGGCCAATTTCATCTGGTCGGGCATCGGGCGAGTGACGGCAGTCTGGTTTATACCAACGCGGTCATGGTCGATCAGCTGGGTTAAGCCGCGGCAGCTGCCCTCGCCTGGGCAAAGCAAGGCTGCCGCTCGATGTGCGAGCGGCTGTCTCAGTGTGCGCCTTCAGACGGTATCCAGGCGCAGTACGTTGTCACCGAACAAGCCGTCGATCATTCGCGTGGTATCCGCGCCACTGCTGATCATGCCGCCTGGGCCGGTAGTGACCTCGTAGTGCGCGGCCAGGTCGACGCCGGACAGTTCGATCATCTGGCTCGGCGGGCCACCGGCATCGGCGCTGATCGAGATCAGGGTGCTGACTGAGCTGCCGCTACCGAGCACGGAGAAATTCAGGTAATCGGCCAGAACGCCGGATTCCTCCGTGCCCAGCAGATCATGCAGATTCAGGGTGTCGCCCTCGGGACCGCCCACGGTGAAGTCGAGGATGCGGTCGTGGCCCTGCTCGCCGGCATTCCAGACAAAGACATCCTGGCCGCTGCCACCAATCAGGAGGTCGTCGCCTTGCCCACCGATGAGCCGGTCGTTGCCACTTTGGCCGAACAGGATGTCGTTGCCGTCGCCGCCGTTGAGCAGATCGCTGCCGCCGCCTGGGGTGCTGGTCAGGCCCAGGTCGAAGGCCTGATCGACCACAAACTCGCGCACCTGGGTCAGGCTCGGTGCTGCGCCGCCGTTGCCGGCCTGCAGGTAGTCGAGCAGGGCCTGATAACCCTGGCCGTCGTGACTGCCGGCAGGGTGCCCGGGCCAGGCGAGAAAGTCGGTGTTCAAGCTGTCGCCGAACAGGATGTCGTCACCCGCACCGCCGGACAGCTGATCATCGCCCAGCGCCAGCGCGCCAGTACTGGTGGAGCCGCTGGTGAGCAAGGCCTGCAACTCTTCGGCGCTGTGGACGATCTGCGAGCTGCCGGCCGGGGCGGTCACTACCGTGCCATCGGGCAGGTTCACCGAACTCGTGCCGCTCGGCGCGGTATTGTCGAAAAGGTCCAACACCGCCGAGGTACTGGCCGAGCCGATACTGATGCTGTGCAGTTGGATCTGCTCACCGCCAATGCCTTCGTGCAACATGCCGCTGCCGGCCTGCAGGGCCTCGTCGATGTCACGGAAATTGGTGATGTTGGCCGTGTCGAACACCGGGTTGCCCTGTTCATCCAGGTACATGGTGGGCTGTCCGTCGGAGAGCAGGAAGGCCAGTTGTTCGAAATTGCCGGCACTGTCCGCGCCGGCACCGATGATCTGCTGATTGAACCATTGGCTGGCCTCAGCCATGGCCGCCTCGTAATTGGTGTGCCCGGTCAGGCTCAGGGCGTCGATGGCGGCCAGCAGGATGCCGACGTTGGCCGCATTCAGGCCGTAGAGCGTAGTGACCGAGCCGACATCACTGTTGAACGGCAGCAGTTGCACGTTGATCACGCCATCATGACTCTTGAGCTGGTTGGCCAGATGGCTCAAGGCATCCTTGGTCAGCTGGATGCGCGACTCCCCCGAGCCCGAGTCGCGGGCCATGCTGCCCGAGGTGTCCACCAGCAGGGCGATGTTGTAGTTCTTGCCGGGCAGGGTCAGGCTCTGCGTCCCGCCGCCATCACCGATCAGCACATCGTTGCCTGAGCCGCCCTCAAGCATACCGGCCGGGGCCGAATTCAGCGGGTTTGGCTGCAGGTGGGGAGTGGTCGCGCCCGGTACATCGTCGGCGTTGCTACCGACCACCAGCAAGGGCGGTTCAGTGACTGGCGGCACTGGCGGCACTGGCGGCGCGCTCGGCTCGTCCGGCTCGGCGGCCGGCAGTAGGCTGCGCAAGTCGATATCGAGGTTGGCAAACGCCAGCGGCCCGGTGTCGAAACCGACTTGCGCCTCCAGCTGGCCGGCCGTCTCCTGCAGCAGGACGAACGAGTGACCACCGCTGCCACTACCGCCGCTGCCCGCCTGAGCGCCTGCCGCCGGGGCTTCGGTATTTGTGCTGGGGTCTTCACCCGCCTCGATGGCGCGCTGCAGTTCCTGGATTTCGCGCAACTGCGCGGTGCTGGTCAGCGGATCCACGGGTTCGGTGCCAGCATCGCCGGCGAGCAATGCCGGGCTGAGCAGCAGACTGCTGGTGCGGCCCATGGTCAGTTCACCGCCCTGGTCGAGACTGATCGCCACCGAGCCATCACTCCCGGAAACCAGCCGGTCACCGAGAAACACTCGATCGCCTTCAACCAGACGGCGCTGGACGCCGTCGTTACCGACTACCGAAACCTCACCGATAACCTGTCGTACCACACCTATGGATAGGCTCATGCATTCTCTCCTTGAATCCGTCATACCCATGTCGGGGGTGGAAATTGCGCGAGCTTTTCAGCCCTGCGCAATAGACAGACCCGCTCCGAGCGGTAGTGCCTGGGCAATGTGAACTGCTACCTTGGGCAAGCAAACTGACCAATTGGTTTAGAAAGTTTTCAACAAGAATTCATTTATAACCGTTGGTTGGTTATCGACATTGCGCTTGGCCGCGCGTTTGTCTGCCTGCTCGCGGACCCTTTGACGGGGCACTGGTCAGGTGCTTCGAGGAGATGAGCGGACGGGGCGTGGCGGGCGGCTCAGCGCGATTGGCCAGCCTTGAAATCCCAGGGCGCGGGCGGCCCGGCGACGGCTGGCGCAACAGGATTGCGCGCGTGTCTCGAGGGCAGGTTGCGCCGCGTGGATAAGCCGGAGCGCAACCCGGCAAACAAGCCCGGATTACCCTGGAATCGACCCGGGTCACGAAAACCGGGTAGGGTGAGTGACGCTGTTTTGCTCCGCCGTCGCGATGGCTGGATGGATAAAACGTCAGCCAGCCGCTGTCGCGGACCTTGCATGTGCACCCAGGATCTAGGCTACTAATATCCTCAGCCGCCCAGGCCACCAAGCTCCATGACGTGGATGACACCAACCATGCCCCTTACCGCACATTCGACCCGCCGCGCGCGCGGCAACCGCCTGACCCTGCTCACGTTGACGACAGTCACGCTGCTCAGTGGCGCATCGGCATCCGCCAGCGACAGCCAGCAGCTCATCGCGCTGATCAACCAGTACCGCGAAGCGCCACAGACCTGCGCCGGCAAGCCAACCGAGGTCGCCGGCCCGCTGGTGGCCGACGAGCGCCTGGCCCGCGCGCAGCTGGCGCCCAGTGTGCAATTGCAGGATGCCCTGCAGCGGGTGGACTATCAGCCGGCCACGGTCAAGGTGCTGACCCTGTCCGGGCCGAGCGACCTGGACGCGGCGTTCGAGGGGTTCAAGCAACGCTACTGCGCCTCGCTGCTGGATGTGCAATACGCCGATGTCGGGGCGCAGCACACTGGCAATACCTGGCAGGTGATCCTTGCCCGGCCATTGCTGCCCAGCGGCATGCCGGACTGGCAGGCGGCGGGTCAGGAAATCCTGCAATTGGTCAATGCCGCTCGCGCCAAGCCGCAGCGCTGCGGCAACCAGGCCTTGAGTCCGGCAGCGCCGTTGCGCTGGAGCGAACAGCTCGGCCAAAGCGCCCTGGCACACAGCCGCGACATGGCCGTGCACAATTACTTCAGTCACGCCGCAAGGGACGGCAGCCTGGCGGGTACGCGCGCCGTGCTCGATGGCTATGACTGGCAACTGATCGGCGAAAACATCGGCGCGGGGCAGGGCACGGCCAAACAGACAGTCGCCGGCTGGCTGGCCAGCCCCACTTACTGCTTCAACCTGATGAACCCGGACTTCACCGAGATGGGCGGCGCCTATGCGGTGAATCCGCAGAGCGATGCGGCCATCTACTGGACGCTGCTGCTCGGCACGCCGAACTAGGTTCAGCGTGCCAGAGGGTCGGGGCGCCTGGCCCACCCTACGCGCAGACTTGCTGTCAAATAGCGCTTTCAGCCACTAACGCAGGCATAACCAAGCAGTGGGCATCCACGCAACCTGATGACAGAAACCATGGCCGTGATCCGCGAACCCTTGTCCGAACCCCGGCGCCCTGCCGGTCGCAGCCTTCTGCGCGCCGCTGCGCTGTTGCTGGTCGCCATGCTGTCTGCCCCGGCGGCGCAAGCCTCCGAGACAGGGACCCTGCTGACGCTGATCAACCTGTATCGCCAGGCCTCGCCAATCTGCGACGACCGGCAAACCCCGGCACTGGGCCCGCTGGCACCGGACGCCAGGTTGGCGCGGGTGCTGGTGGCTTCCGAGGTGCAATTGCAGCGCGAACTGAAGCGGGCCGGTTACCAGGCCAGCAGGGTGCAGGTGATAACCCTGGCGGGGTCCAGCAACGTCAATGCCGTGATGTCTGCGCTGAAACAGCGCTACTGCGGCCCCTTGCTGGATCCGCACTACAGCGAGATCGGCGTGTTGCGCCGGGGCAAGACCTGGCAGCTGATACTCGCCCAGCCTCTGCTATCCCCAGACCTGGGCGACTGGCAGCATGAGGGGCGGGCGATCCTGCAACAGGTCAACCAGGCCCGCGCCAGCCCCAGAAACTGTGGCGGCCAGGCGTTCGCCGCGGCAGCGCCGCTAACCTGGAGTGCGCGTCTCGCCCGCTCCGCACTGGCGCACAGCCGCGACATGGCCGCGCGCAATTACTTCAGCCATACCGACAAAGGCGGCAGCGATGCGGGTGTGCGCGCGCAGCGCGCCGGCTACCGCTGGTGGCGCATCGGCGAAAACCTCGCCGCCGGCCAGGGTAGCGCGAAACAGGCGGTAGCCGGCTGGCTGGCCAGCCCGACCCACTGCCCCAACATCATGAACCCGCACTTCACCGAGATGGGCGCCGCCTACGCGGTGAATCCCGAGAGCGATGCGCTGATCTACTGGACCCAGGTGTTCGGCACACCGCGTTAGACCATGGCAATCCGGCGATGAGTCGAGCAGAAAACCCACCGGGTCCATGGTTCGATCAGGGGCCGCGCGACAGGCTCGCCAGGTTCGCCCAACGGCGCCAGCCACGGCGGTCAAAAGCCTGCCATCAGCGTCTGCGAGCCCGGCAGGCATGTAGCGCGTTCTATGTGTGCTGCCGAACAGAGGCGGTTGCCGCTCATCCGTATGATCACAGCTCTAATGTATCGGGATGCCATGGGTGCTGAGCGGACTTGAACGGTTTGGGGCGGCCATCCGGGACTGGCCATCCGCTGAGCGGCCACCGGTATATCCCTCACTCGTACAGTCTTTGCGCCCTGGCCGCCCATAGCCGCGTCATGCAGCGGAATATTGCGCAAGCAATACCGTGTATGTGCCAAGCTGCGCGGCTTTTGCCATTGGCAGTCCCGAGCGATGGTGCAAAGACGCTCGCGCAACGGCGCTCGATATTTTCACAACCTCTGACTGCTCCGGGCGGCTTACTGGCGTGGGGATGAGCGAGCGCTCCTGACTATTTCTCCATTGACGAGGGCCGCAGCATGTTCGATTTTCGCAGTGGTTGGCTGTACACCGCCTTGCTGGGCGGTTTTTCCATCTGTTCGGGCTTCTCTGGCCTGGCGTTCGCGCAATCCGGGGAAGGGAACTGGTTGTACACCATAGAGCCGCAGGTGCAACCTGCCAAGACCTCCTCCAGTACCGTGCTGGAAGTCCAGCACGAGCTGAACGATCGTGGCTACAGCGCCGGATTGGCGGATGGTTTGATGGGCGCCCGCACGCGTGCGGCAATCCTGGCCTATCAGCGCTCGCATGGCCTGCTCGACGACGGCAATGTCAGTTCGACCCTGCTGACCCACCTGCGCGCGCCGATCCTCCGTCAGGACCCCGCGGCAAAGGCCTCGATGCCGGAGGCCGCGGCCCAGCATGTCACCGATATCCAGCAAGAGCTGCGCCGCCATGGCTACCGCGTAGGGCGTCCGTCGGCCCTGCTCACGGACGAGATCTACACGGCTATCCATAGTTACGAGAGTGATCACGGATTGCTCAAGTCCGGTGAGCCGAGTGCCGGCCTGCTTCGGCACATGCGCGCACGCTGATGCCCCCTGATCGACGTTGTCGCGCGCGCCGCAGTGGCGCTGGCAAGGGCTTGTCGCCGGTCATTCCCAGGGGCTGGCCCAGCATGCACCGATGCGCCTGCTAGCCGGTCGCCGAAGCGAGCGGGGCGGGGCGGGTCTTGTGCAAGGTCGCGTCGCCGCTTGGTCTTCCCGCCTTCGCTACTTCTGGTGCTGCTGGCGCTGCAGCCAGGCTTCGGCTTCCGCCTCCTGGCTAAGATCGAATGCCTTGATCTGCAGGCCCGGAATCAGCGCGCCCTCGAGCTCGCTGGCTTTCCTCACCCATTCCTTGCCGGCAACCACGGCCATGCGGTCGAAGCGCCGAACAAAACGGAACAGTTGCGGAATACGCGACAACTCGACGCCCATCGCGCCCAGGGTCGGCAGCGCAAAATCGCCGATTCGATAAAGCATCAGGCCGTGCTCGATGCCCTCGGATGTCTGGCTCAGCTCATCCAAAGCGACGCGCATTTCTTCGCTGTCGAGCTTGCCGGAAAATTCGACGTCGATGCGGTTCTCGCCGTTGCGCAATACCTTGAACATAGCGACTTCTCCACGGGGGATGTGACTTCCACCATACGCCGTCTGCCTGCCCAGGTTAATGGGCAATCGGTTTGCTGGTGCGGTCTGGTGCGGTCTGGTGCGGTCGCCGAGCCGGCTCAGTCGCGCCGCTTCGGACCCTATGCTCGCTAGCGTACAGACGGCTCGCCGCAAGCCCGGTGACAATGCAATGTTACCCGCGCGTGAGCAAATCGAACGCCAGGGATTTCCATAAGGTTTTGCACTGGAGTATCTCCCATGGACATTTTCAAACTTGTTTCCACCGCCGTCCTGCTCTCTGCTTTAGGGCTGAGCGGCTGCTCCGGCATGAGTCATCAAGAGAAGAGCACTGCCGCAGGGGCTGCCGTTGGCGGTGTGGCCGGCAACCTGCTCTGTGGTGGCGTGCTCTGTACCGGTGCCGGCGCCGTGGTGGGTGGCGTGATTGGCCACGAGGTCAGCAAAGACGATAAGGACAAGAGATAGACCAATCTGCATTAAGCGTCTGGCACGTACGCAATGTCTGCATCGGGCCGGCGCAGGACGGAATCACGCCGAGGGCGGCACTCGGTCGATATAGTGCAAAGGGGCTTTGGCCGCGAAGTCCCGCTTCGGTTGACCCCTGTCAGGACGCCTCGGTGCTGCTGTCGGGCGACGGGCCATTTCCAGAGTCAACCTGTACCAAAGCTTTACGTGCGAAAAGGCGACAGATCGACGTCTGCGCTGGCCGGGCTTAGGGTGGTGTGCACATCCCGTCCGGTTTGGAGGTACGCACCATGTGGATCATCGGTTCCCCGCTCGATAACGCCCTGGCCGTCCTGGCTCTCGGCATCGTTTGCCTGCTGCTGGCCCGCGTGGCCTATGGCCCGGCCGAGAGGTCGTGAAAAACCGCCTGCTGCGACCGCCCCCTGGTGTTGCGCTACGCGAACACCAGGAGACGTTCTCGCTATGGCGCTCGATCTCCGAGCACGACCCCGTAGGAGCGGCCCATGGCCGCGAACAGCTATGTCAGAGGGCGAAGGGTTCGTGGGCATGGAACCAGGCATCCTCCCGCTCCTACAGGTACCTACACGCCGACAGACGCGATTGCCTCCCGACAGCACGCCGTCGAAGACCGGGCGGGCGCAGGCTTCAGACGTGGATCGGGGGCAATCATCGCCGCCAGTCTTATCGACTACGGCGTTGGGCAGGCAGGGCTTGGTTCGCCAGAGTTGGCCAGGCCCAGGCAATACTGATTGTTGCCGTTGCGCTTGGCCGCATACATCGCCTGGTCGGCGATATGGATGAGGCTGTCGATGTTCGGCCCGTGCTCCGGATACAGGGCAATGCCAAGGCTGGCGCCGACCTGATGGCTGGCGTTGCCGAGGCTGAGCGGCTGGGACAGTCGCTGCAGAATCTTCTCGCCGATCAGTTGTGCCTCGTCGTGCAGGCTCTTGCTGCGTGTCAGGCCCTCGATAACCACCACGAATTCATCGCCGCCCAGCCGCGCCACCATGTCGGATTCGCGCAGCGTCTGCTGTAAGCGCTGCGCCGTACCAACCAAAACCTGGTCGCCAACGGCATGCCCATAGCTGTCGTTGATTTGCTTGAAACCGTTGAGGTCGATAAAGACCAAGGCCACCCGGTTTGCGTTGCTGCGTGCGCGTGCCAGGGCCTGGGTTAGAAACTCTTCGAGCAGCAAGCGATTGGGCAGCCCGGTCAGCGGGTCGTGACGGGCGATCTTTTTCAGCTGGCTGACCGATGCCTTTTCTTCGCTGATGTCGCGCACGACGCCCATCATCCTTATCGGTTGGCCATTGGCGTCCTTGACCACGTTGCCGGTCTCGCGCAGCCAGTGGATGCTGCCGTCGGGCCAGATCACCCGGTACTCTTCGTCATGGTTATGACCGGTTTCGATGCAGCGCAACTCCCCGGCCCGCACCTGCTCGCGGTCATCCGGGTGGACGGCGCTACAGAACAACTCATAGCTCGGGGTCACTTCGCCGACCTTGAAGCCGAACATGCCGTAGATGGCCTCTGACCAGTACAGCGTGTCGCTATCGATCGACCAGTCCCAGGTGCCGATGCAGGCGAAGTACTGACTGCGCTTGAAGCGTTCGACAGCTGCGACGGGGTCGTCCTGCACGGATGTTGCCGGGGTCAGGACGACGGTATGGCCGTGAGCGGCCGCCGCTACTCGGCTGACGTCCAGCCTCTGCGGCTTGCCATTCGCCGGAATGAGCTGGTGAGAAGGTGCTGTGACGTGCGCACCGGCTGGCGGCAACCAACGCTGCAGCGGCGTACCTTGCAGCGCTGCGGCGGGATGGCCCAGCAGCCTTGCCGCCGCCGCGTTATGCACGCCGATGCGGCCGTCGCGGCTCACCAGTAACAATCCCTCGGGGCGGGCGTCGAGCAAGGCTTGATGTTGTGCCAGCTGCTGTTTTACCCGGCGCAGGCGCTGCAGCAGCAGTGCCGACGAAATAAGTAGTAGCGCAGCGATGAGGGCAAGGCTGGTGGCAAGCATCGGCTTTCGTGCACAAGAGAGAGGGATACGCCGCTGAAAACGGCTAATGGCGGTCAGTATGCCCGGTAAGCATGGCGTTAAGTACATAACCGATATCGGGGGATGGGGCAGGCCCGACCTGGCGGCCCCGCGCTTGTTGCTTGCTCGCCGCAGGCAGCGCACCAGGGTTTATTGGTGCGGCACGGTGTGGGGCGATTACTTGGCTACATCCAGGCGCTGGTCGGTGAACACGCAGAGCACGCCGGCGCGGTTGTGCATCACCGGGTGGTTGAAGTCGCAATAGGCCGCCGCCACGCTCAGGGCCATTTCCTCGGTGATCAACTTGCCCTGATCCGGGCGGAACCAGGCCATCTGGCCGGGCTTGCAGCGCTCTGCCTGGGGGTCGGTGTTGTAGGTGCACAGACCGCTCAGGTCGATGGCCGGGTCATCATTGAAACAGGCGGACAAAGACAGGGCAGCGGTGCCCAGCAGGAACAGACGGACGATGGTGCGCATGGCAAGGTATCCCGGCTTATGGAGGAAAGGCTGCGGGATTAGTGCCGGAAAAGCGGCGAAGGTTCCGTTACCGCCGGGTTAATCGCGGCCGTGCTTAGGTATGCAAGCAGGCCACTGCAAACGCGCAATAAGTGCGAAAGGCTTGGAAGGAGGCTGTCCGAGAATGGCAATCGACTTCAACTTGCAGGCTGGGCTCGGCCCAACAGCAGTCCGTATTCTCGGACGGGCGCCTAGTCGTCAGTGACGATGCGCTGCTTGTCAGGAGTCAAAAAGCCAGGCCGCTGAGTCCGCTAACGCCGCGGCCTGTCAATCGTCCTCGACGGATCAAACTGCCAGCTCGAGCACCTGCGCCAGGTGTTGCCGGTAACGCGCGACATCCGCCTCGATGGCCGGACGCTTCATCACGTCGACACAGAGGAAGGTTGGCAGCGGGCTCATGCCGAGAAACTGATTGGCCTTGTGAAACGCTAGATAGACCGCATCCACGCCCTGGCCCTCGAAGAAGTCCGTCGGGTCGTCGAAGGCCTGCTGCGGTGCATTCCAGGTCAGCGACAGCAGGTACTGCTTGCCCTGGAGCAGGCCACCGCTGCCGTACTTCTGCGAGGCGTCCGCGCGGGTGCGACCGTCACTGGCATAGAGGCTGCCGTGACCTTCGGTGAAGACTTCGTCGAGGTACTTCTTCACCGTCCAGGGCGCGCCCATCCACCAGCCCGGCATCTGATAGATGATCACATCGGCCCAGAGGAATTTTTCCACCTCTTCGGCGAGGTCGTAGCCGCTATCGATATGGGTGTGCTTGAGGTCGCAGCCGGCGCGGTCGAGCAAGGCCAGCGCGGTGTCATGCAGGGTGGCGTTGTAACGGCCTGCGGAATGGGCGAACTGTTTACCGCCGTTGAGCAGCAGAATTTTTTTCATGGCATGAGCCTCGGTAAATTCGATGGCGGCATGCTATGGGCTGCGGGCGACGAGAAACACCGGCTGCGAAGCAAATGATATTTGACTGAAAGGCATGAATCGGATGGTTTTACCCGTTGTAAGGTAAATGAACACTTGCCCCCAGGAACCCCCGATGCCTGACTTACACGGATTCATCCTGCATGCCCACACCCGCCCGGAAAAGGCCGCCGAGTTCGAGGCGCTGTTTCGCGCCTATGTCGAACCCAGCCGGGCCGAAACGGGCTGCATCGAATATCACATGCTGCGCGATCACCAGGACCCGACGCTGTTCATCTTCTATGAGGTCTGGCAATCGCCGGAACACCTGGCCATCCACAGCGCCTTGCCGCACATGCGGCGCTTTTATGAGCAGCGCATGGACTACCTGCGCCGCGACTTCGAGATTCGCCGGATCGAGATGCTCAGCCCGGCCAAACAAGTCGCAGGCAATAGCCATTTATCCGTCGAATAAAACAGAACGATTGTGCCGCGCAGGGCTCTACTCTCAGAGATTGTGAAAATATCGAGCGCCGTAGCGCAACGTCAGCAGCGGGCGTCTGGAGACGGTCGCAGTAGGCGGGAGTTTTTCACAACCTCTTCTTTGCAACCCATCGAGAGGAGGTGCGACATGAGCAGCACGAAAGACAAAGTCACCGGTAACGCCAACGAAGCCATCGGCAAAGTGAAAGAAGGTATCGGCAAGGCCACCGACAATCCTCGTCTTGAAGGCGAAGGCCTTGCTCAACAAATAAAGGGCAAGGGCCAGCAACTCAAAGGCGACGTCAAGGACGCGATCAAGCGCCGCGTCGACAAGACCTGATCGAGCCACGACCGACCAAACCCGGCCATTGTCACCAATGGCCGGGTTTTTTATGGGCTATGTGCCCGTCATGGATTGCATGGCAGGTAAGGCTTTGTAGGCGCGGATTTATCCGCGAATTCCACGGCTGAAATGCAACGCCGCCCGACCGCTCCACGGGCTACTCGAGTACGCCGGCTTCCCGGTAGAAACGCTCGGCCCCCGGGTGCAGCGGGATGGGCAGGCCTTCGGCCGCGTGCTCCAGCACGATGCCCTTGGCGGCGGGGTGGGCATGGGCCAGGCGATCGAGGTTCTCGAACAGCAAGCGGGTCATCCGATAGGCCAGCTCGTCGGACACGCTGGTCTGGCTGACCAGGATATTGCTGATGGTTGCGGTCGGCACGCTGTGTTCCTGGCCCGGGTAGGTGCCGGCCGGGATCACCCCGGCCTGGTAGGCGCTGTTGCCGATCCTGGCCACGATGTCCGCGGGGATCGCGACGAAGGTGACCGGCAGCACCGCAGCCAGGTCGCGAATCGCCGCCATGCCCAGACCGGCGGACTGCAGGGTGGCATCCAGCTGGCGGTTGCCGATCAGCTCGACCGACTCAGCATATGGCTTGAACAGCACCTGGCCCATGTCTGCGTAGCTCAGGCCCGCGGCCGCGAAGATGGCGCGCGCATTGAGCTCGGTTCCCGAGCGCGGCGAGCCGACGGAGATGCGCTTGCCCTTGAGATCGGCCAGGGTCCTGATCCCCGACTCGCGGCTCGCCACGATCTGGATGTAGTTGGGATAGATGCTGGCGATGGCGCGCAAGCGGTCACGCGGCGCCCTGAAGCCCGCGTCCTCCACCCCTTGCCAGGCGTGGGCCACCGAGTCGCCGAGGGCGAAGGCCAGCTGGCCACGGCCGATCTGCAGCAGGTTGAGGTTCTCCACCGAGGCCTTGGTGGCGCGCACCGTGGTTTCCGAGCCGGCGATGCCGTCGCTGTACAGGTGCGCCAGTGCGACGCCGATCGGGTAATAGACGCCGCTGGTGCCGCCGGTCAGGACGTTGATGGCTGGCGCGGCACACAGGGTGCTGCTGGCCGCCAGGGTCGCCGCAGCGGCGAGCAGCCTCAGCGGTTTGCTCAGACGCGTGCAGATGGTGCTGTGACTGTGGTTCCGGCCGAGGCGACGCTGCACGAGCGTCGAGCGAGGAGGGCGTACGGGGAGCGGATGGCAGTTCATTGGCAGACCTCTTCTTCTTATTGATTATTGAGTCGCCCCGCGGTCGCGCTGCGCAGGCTGCCATGCCAAAGCAGAGGCCATGCCAGCTTCGGCGACCCCCTGCCCAGAGCGCCTGCGCCGGACAAGAGCCTGATTGATAGGCCGAAAAGCGCCGAGGGACTGCAGCGAAGAAGCGAGAAACCGCCGATAGCTGCGCTTGGCCGGCGGCATGCAGAGGGCGCCAGTTGCCGAGCCCTGGCCGACGATCGGCCCGTAGGTTGGATGGCCACCGCGTGGAGGGGCAGACCGCGGGAGGCCGCCCCACGGAAGGCCGCCCCGTCAGATGGCTCCCACGTCGAGACGTCGAGACGTCGAACCGTCGAACGCGTCCGCGTGGTAGCAGGCCTGTGACGCTCTGCGTCACGGCGTTCACCGGCAGCACACTGTTTCTGAAGCCGTTTAAAAGAGGCAATCCCGCTCGGCCTGTATTGCTATAGCCACTAGCAACTGTGCCTGTCCTCCCGCCCCCTGCCGGGTCGAGAATGGCCGGACTCCATAGCGCCGGGTCTGCCATGCACATCGCCATTCTCACCTTTGACGGCTTCAACGAACTGGATTCGCTTATTGCGCTGGGCATCCTCAATCGCATCAAGCTGCCGGGCTGGCGCGTGTCCCTGGCCGCGCCGAGCGAAACGGTCACCTCGATGAACGGCGTACGACTGCATCGCCAGGCCGCGTTGGACGAGATTGAATCATTCGATGCCGTGCTCGTCGGCAGCGGCATCAGGACCCGCGAGATTGCCCAGGACGCCGCCGTGATGCAGACACTGGCGCGGCTCGATCCCGCACGTCAGCTGATCGGTGCCCAGTGTTCCGGCACCCTGCTGCTGGCGAAGGCGGGTTTGCTGGACGGCATCCCGGGCTGCACCGATCTCACCACTAAACCCTGGGTGCAGGAGGCCGGCATCGAAGTGCTTGAACAACCCTTCTTCGCTCGGGGCAACCTGGCAACAGCCGGCGGCTGCCTGGCCTCCATCTACCTCGCCGCCTGGGCCCTGGCGCGCCTGGTTGGGCGTGATGCGGCGGCCGAGGCGCTGCACTACGTCGCCCCGGTAGGGGAGAAGGCGGATTACGTAGAACGGGCGCTCGGCAATATCGAGCCCTATCTGGGTAGCGGCTGATCTAACGGTTGCTCCGTTCCACCCGCCTTATGGCTATAGAGTCGCTGGCCACAGCAGCGGCAGCACATGCTCGCGCAGCAGCGGTGCCAGGGTGTCTGGCAACACGTCGCCGGGCGCGAGCCAGCGCAGTTCTTCCAGCTCGGCGGCGGCGCTGACGCTATGGGCCAGGCGGGCCTGGAAGACGCTTGCCTCGATCCAGGTATCGGCCTCGTTGGCCGCTGCGGCGCGAAACTGCCCAAGCGGGCGCAGTGCAGAGGCGGGCAGGCTGAGGTTGAGCTCTTCATCCAGTTCGCGGGTCAGGGCGGCTAGCGCGTCTTCGCCGGGCTCTGCTTTGCCGCCTGGCAGCATAAAGGCCTGGGTATTGCGTTTGCGTACCAGCAACAAGCGGCCGGCATCGTCGATCAGGCAGGCGGCTGAAATGGTCAGGGTGGTTGGGGTCATAGGTGCCTTTGTTCTTTTAGGCTTTGGATATTGTCGTGTAAACGCTGTTGGCCGTTCCTAGCCAACCAACTGAAAGCTATAGACATCAATGCAGGATAAGACGCTCGCGGACCAGTGCCTGCGCTTGCTGGGCCATCTGGTCGAGCTGGCGGTCGCGCTGTTTTTCCGCCTCGCTCATGGCCTTTTGGCCGTGCTGCTTCACCAGGTAGGTGTGGATCTGCCGGACTTCCCTGGACTGGAAGATCGGTGCCAGATCTTGCACCGCCAGCAGGCCGTTCGAGCCATGGTTGCGGGTACTCATCAGCACTTGCGGTCCCCGCGCCGCCAGCACCTGAAAACCCATGGCCTCGAAATACGGCACCTTGCTTGCCACACAGGCCAGTTCGGCGTGGGGGTGACGAGTGATTATTCGTTGCAGCATGGCCCGGGCAATACCACGCCGGCGGTGGCTGAGGTGTACGGCCATATAGGCCAGGGTGCAGGCCTCCGGGTCATCCTTGGCCGGCAGGTAAAGGGCAAAGCCCAGCACCTGAGCGGGGTCCAGATCGTCCAGGGCCAGGATCAGCTGCGCGCTGGTATCCAGGGCACTGTCCATGGCCTTCAGATACAGGTGCATCTCGTAGCCAACCACGTACTGGTACAGCTGATAGAGGGGGTTGCTCGGCGTCAGCGACACCGGGCTGATGTCGCTGAGGTAGTCCACCACCATTTGCAGGACCTGGTCTTTCAGAGACTCGGGTGGCGGGTTGTCCAGGTGTACAAGGGTGAACATCGTGAGTCTGGCTCCGGGGGCGTGCCCGATCGGGGCAATCGGGCACGCCATTGTAACGCCCGCGTGGTTTGATCGTTTCCTGCGGTTTCAGACGTGGCAACGATCAACTCTGTGCAGGGCAGCGTGGAGCGGCCCTGCGCAGAGTCATCGCGGCGTCAGAGCCAGGTCAAGCCGATGCTGATGATGATTCCGGTAATCAGCAGCAGCATCAGGCAGTAGCCCATGATGTCTTTTGCCTTCAGCCCGGCAATCGCCAGTACCGGCAAGGCCCAGAAGGGTTGCAGCAGATTGGTCCAGGCATCACCCCAGGCAACGGCCATCGCAACACGGGGTATGCTCGCCCCCAGCTCCTGAGCCGCTGGCAACATGACGGGTGCCTGCACAGCCCATTGGCCGCCGCCGGAGGGCACGAAGATATTCACCAGCCCGGCGCTGATGAAACTCCAGAACGGCAAGCTTTCGGCCGTAGCGATGGAGACAAATCCGGAAGAAATACTGGCTGCCAGCCCCGAAGCGGTCATCACCCCCATGATCCCGGCATAAAACGGAAACTGGATAACGATGCCGGAACCACCTTTCACCGCTTCGTTCAGGCTGTCCAGCAACCGACGCGGGGTCTGGTGCAAAATGATCGCCAGGAACAGGAACATGAAGTTGACGATGTTCAGGTTCAGGCCACCGGCGTTGAGAAAATACTGAAAGATAAAGGCAAGGCCGCTGAAGCCCACAAGCCAGGCAAGAATCCGGCTATTTTCCAGGTGCTCCGCAGGGCGGGTGATAGTGACCTGGGTGTCGGGCAGATCATCCAGTACCTTCGGGTCTACATAGACACTGTCCTCTGCGCTGGGCAGCATCAGGCGATTGACTGCCGGCACCACGATAAACAACGCGAGCACGATGGCCAGGTTGAAGAAAGCGAAAATGGTTTCGCCGGTGCCAATGACCCCAATCACGCTTTCGCTGAAGTGCCCATCGGTGGCGATGACCAGCGGGATCGAGCCAGCCAGGCCGCCGTGCCAGACGATGAAGCCGGAGTAGGCGCTGGCAATCAGCAGCGGATAATGCACGCGGATCTGGCGAGCCAGGGCCTTGGCAAACAACGCCCCAACCACCAGGCCAAAGCCCCAGTTGATCCAGCTGGCGATCAACGCCACAAAGGTGACCAGAACAATCGCCTGCCCCGGGGTTTTCGCGATGGACGCCAGACGGTTGAGGATGTTCCGAACCAGCGGTGTGCTGGCCAGCATAAAGCCGGTCACCAGCACCAGCAGCATCTGCATCGAGAAGCTCAACAGGTTCCAGAATCCCTGTCCCCACATTTCGATAACCGCCATCGGCCCATGGCCTTCAACAATAATCGCGGCAGCAAAAGCCACCAGAGTGAGTATCAGCACGAATATAAAAGGATCCGGCAGATATCGGTCTACCAGCTTCACTAAGGGTTTGGCTGCACGGTCAAGCATGTTGAAGTTCTCCATTATTATGAAATTGTCCCTGGAGTCTTCCGGGTGACATGCGCCGGAGCAATGCCACGCGAAACTGAGCCTGACCAATCACCAGACCCGGGATAGAACATAACTACTGCGGGGTTGGTTGTCTCAGTAATACTTGGGATTAATGTTTCAACGCGGAATTTTGCGGCGAGACAGGCAGTGGTCAGATGCCCACCGTGACGACTCTCGCAACAGCGCCGTAGCGGAGTAACAGCCGCAGGCCGGCCCGAAGGGTGAGCGAAGCGAATCAGGTGACTCGCCGCAAGGGCGAAAGAGCTACTTCATGGCAGTGCAGATGCGGCGGCTATCGGATCGATAAAACCCAAGTCGTAAGTCGACGAAAATCGTGGTCGGTGCACTATTACTTCACCGGCTCCTCGACAACTGTATAGCGCTTGCCCCCACTGCGTTTGGCCACGTACATGGCTTCATCCGCGTGCCGAATCAGATGCAGATCACTCTGGCCGTGCTCGGGGTATACCGCGATACCCAGGCTTGGAGCACTGATCAAGGTTTTTCCTTCCAGGAAGTAGGGGGCGCTCAGGGCAACAAGGATTTTCTCGGCCACCAGGGTGGCATCTTCCTGCCTGCCGATGTTGTCCAGAAGAACGGCGAATTCGTCGCCGCCCAAACGGCCAACGGTATCGGCCTCGCGCACGCACTGCCTGAGGCGGTGAGCGACTTCCCGCAGCAGATGGTCGCCTGTGGTGTGGCCAAAGGTATCGTTGATCTGCTTGAAGTTGTCCATGTCGAGATAAAGCACCGCCAGCCGCAAGGAATCGCTCTGCGCCCTTTGCAGAGAACTTCGCAAGCGGTCCAGAAACAGCGCCCGGTTTGGCAGTTCGGTCAGTTGATCGTATTGCGCAAGAAACTCCAGGCGAGAGTGCGTGCGCTTACGCATTATTGCAGACGCCACCTGGCTCGATACAAATTGCAGCAGCTCCTGGTCCTGTTCGTTGTAACGCACGCTCCCGGAATAGTTCTGCAGCACCAGCGCACCGATGGTATCGGTGCCCGATATCAGCGGCACACCAAGCCAGTCCAGGGAATGCTTGCCTGCCACCGGGCCCATCTTTGCAAGCACCTGTTCGGCCGTTAACAACAGGGCTTCACCGGAGCGAATAACCTCGGCACTGAAGCTGCCGGAGCCCAGCGGCATGGGTGACGGCGGCGCGTCAAGTTGATCGACGTAATAGGGAAAGCTGAGCCGGTCATTCGCGGCGTCGTATAACGCCACATAAAAACTCTCGGCTGGCAGCACCTGACGGATCACCTCGTGCACTCGCCTATATAGCGTCTGCAGATCGCCAACCGAGTGGGCCGCTTCCGATATCGCATACAACGCGGCTTGCATCGCCTCGGCACGTTTGCGCCGAGTAATATCCCGCGCCACACCCACTCGCACCTGCTCGGTCTCAAGCCATTGGGCAGACCACATGATATGCACGATATGACCGTCTTTATGAAAGTAACGGTTCTCATGATCCTGAGAGGGTTGACCCAGATTAATGCGCTCTACGAGCGCCCTGCTGGCGGCGCGATCGTCCGGGTGCATCATTTCAAAGGCGGTCCGCCCCACCATTTCTTCGGGCAGGTAACCGAAAACGCGCTCGCTGGCCGCGCTTACCGATAGAAAGCGACCGTCTTTATCCACTACGCAGACAACGTCCAGTAGCAGGTCCAGTAGCTTGTCGTGGGGCAGGTAGGATTTTGACGTCATGGCGATGACTATACGGTTATGCCTGCAGGGTTCGCTAGCGCGATGATTGCCTATGACCATGACACGGCGTAAGGCCGAAACCAGCAATAGTGGTTATTGGAAGTCGTGGTCCCCCAATACTATTTGACGCCCCCCGATCTATCGTCTTGATAAATCGGCTCAGGCGACAACCAGCCTGACACCGGGGGCCACGAGGATAATAAATTTGTCCCCTTTTTGTACTTTTTGTACCGTCCCCTTTTTGTACCTTTTTGTAGTTCCGTGTTGCCCACCCTGCAAAGCAGCCACCAAGTAGGGTACACGGCCATCCCGTGGAAAATCGCGAAGCGTTTTCCACCGTGGATGTCCGGGCTATTCGCTCGCTGAACCTTGCACGGCGCAGGCCGCCGGTTTTCAGGCCGGCTCTGGCGTCCGGTTTTGCTGCAGCGCCCGCTGCAACTGCGCCACCAAGGCATCGACCTTGTTCAGGCCCTGAGCCACCGACTCGGCCAGCAGCTCACCCCCCACTTCCTGACCCTCGATCGCAATCTGATGCACCTGGGTAATGCCGATAAAGCCGAGGGCGGTGATCAGGTTCGGTTCCAGATGGTTCATATGGGCCATCTCGCCACCGACGCCAAAGCCGATACCGCCTCTGGCCGTGAGGATCATGGCATGCCGTGGCCGGTCGGCCAGCCTCGGTATGTAAGGGTCGAGCGGGTTGCTCTCATCGATGTCCACGGTTCGGCCAGGGCGCACGACCTGGTCGATCCACGCCTTGAGCGCGGCCGGCATGCCGAAGTTGTAGAGCGGCGTGCCGATCACCAGCACGTCCGCCGCAATCAACTCATCGACCAGTTGATCGCTCTCCGCCAGCGTTTCCCGCATCCACGGCTCGCGCTGCTGCTCCGGGGTAAAGGAGGACGCGATCCAGTCATGGTTGATGAAGGACGGCGGGTTCTGGCCGATGTCACGGTAGGTGAGGCTGTCCTGCGCACGGCGGGCCAGCCACTGGCTGACAAACCTTTGGCTGAGGTTGCGACTGTGCGAGCCGTGTTGATCCTTGCCGGCGAGGCCGGGGCGGGCGCTGGCATCCAGGTGCAGAATGTGCGGCATGTCGAGTCTCCTGTTCGAAGTTGAATTCATCTGTTATTCGCAGCAGACTCAGGCTAAGTTCAGCGCCCAAGGGCGACAAACGACGATTATTTTCAGGTATGAATGAGGAGGGCTCATGTATGGCGCAGCGCTGGTTACCTTCGCTTTCTGCCCTGCGGGCCTTTGAGGCGGCCGCCCGCCACGAGAGCGCCAAGCAGGCCGCAGAAGAACTCTCGGTGACTGCGACGGCGATCAGCCACCAGATTCGGGCCCTGGAAGAGTCGCTCGGGGTCGCGCTGTTTCTGCGCAAGCCGCGCCAGCTCGAATTGACCACCCAGGGGCGCGAGCTGCAGCAGGTGCTGGAAAGCGCGTTCGACAGCATCAGCGCAACGGCTGTACGGCTCAGCGCGGTGCCCTGTCGCCAGGCCATTACGCTCAGCACCACGCCTGCCGTGGCGGTGCGTTGGCTGCTGTCCTGGGTATGCCTGCTGCGCGATGCCCATCCGAATATTGACCTGCGCATCCACGCCTCGCATGAGCCGGTGGCGCTGGATGGCGTCACCGCGGATATCGCCATCCGCTATGGCGACGGTCGCTGGCCGGGGCTGGTGGCCGAGAAGCTGTTCGACAACACCTTCATCCCGGCCTGCAGCCCGCACCTCGGTTTGCACGATGCGGCCGAGCTGGCGAAGCATTCGCTGATCCACTTCCGCAATCAGGCCGCTGTTTCTTCACCGCTCGATTGGGCCGCGTGGCAGAAGCAGGCCCAGGTGCCGGGGCTGGATGTCAGCGCCGGGCTGGTCTTCTCCGACGAGACCCACTCCGTCTCGGCCGCCATCGGTGCGCAGGGTGTGGCGCTGATGAGCCGTCAACTGATCGAGGATGAGCTCAGGGAAGGGCGGCTGGTACAGCCCTTCGGTCCGGAACTGGAAGGCAAGCCGTTCTTTCTGGTGTACCCGGAAAACCGCAAGAACGACCCGACCATTCAGGCGGTGCGCGATTGGGTGATGGCGGTGCCGGGAGGGCTGTGTACGCTGTAGAAGCGTAGGGTGGATGACGCTTTTTTCATCCACCATATGGCCGCGGCGGTTATCCAGCCCAGTCGCTGGAAATGCTTACCCGTAGGGTGGAAAACCGCGAAGCGTTTTCCACCAGCGCGCTCACTCTCCAAAGCCCTCGCGCTCATTCGAGGGTTCTACGTACCAGTCCCTGGTGTAAATCCCCATTGCCACCGCTCGGTGAACGCTCGAATAGGGCCAGCCTGTAGGGTGGATGACGCTTTTTCATCCACCATTGCGGCGGTTGTCCGGTTACAGGCTCACTCGCCATAACCACTATCGACCTGCTCCGGCCCGACGCACCAATCCCCGGAATAAACACCCATTGCCACTGCCCGGTGAAAGCTCGAATAGGGCCAGTCCGCCAGTCGTTCGACATAGCCATGCTTCAGCGGGTTGGAATGGATGTAGTCGAAGTGGCGTTGGTAATCCCCTTCATCGCGGATCAGATGTTCCCAGTAGCGCCGCTGCCAGATGCCGCGTTCGCGCCTCCGTTGTTGATTGACGGTGCGTACTTCGGTGATTGGCACGCGTTTGGCGAAGGCGAATTTGATGACCTTCCAGCGCAAGGCAAAGTCGGCATCGCCTGGCGGCAGCGTCCACATGCAGTGCATATGTTCAGGCAGTACCACCCAGGCATCGATGTGGAAGGGATGCCGCAACCGCACCGCGCGTACCGTCTCGCGCAATAGATCGATTTCACGGATCAGCAGGTTGCTGCAGCGGTCTCGCAGGTTGACGGTAAAGAAGTAAGTGGCCCCGGCAACACGGGCGCGGCGGTAGTTGGGCATGACGGCTCATCCTTGAGCGTTTGGGTAATTGAACCATGGTGGACAAGCTTCGCGTTGTCCACCCTACACATGGCCATCACCGAGTAGGGTGGATGACGCTTTTTCATCCACCATTGCGGCGCTTGTCCGGGCTACTCGCTGCCAATGGCCACCACCCTGTAGGGTGGATGACGCTCTTTTCATCCACCATTTAGGTAGGCAGTTACACCCAGGCTACTTGCTTCGGTGATTGGCACGCGTTTGGCGAAGGCGAATTTGATGACCTTCCAGCGCAAGGCAAAGTCGGCATCGCCTGGCGGCAGCGTCCACATGCAGTGCATATGTTCAGGCAGTACCACCCAGGCATCAATGTGGAAGGGATACCGCAACCGCGCCGCGCGTATCGTCTCGCGCAATAGATCGATTTCACGGATCAGCAGGTTGCTGCTGCGGTCTCGCAGGTTGACGGTAAAGAAGTAAGTGCCCCCGGCAACACGGGCGCGGCGGTAGTTGGGCATGACGGCTCATCCTTGAGCGTTTGGGTAATTGAACCATGGTGGACAAGCTTCGCGTTGTCCACCCTACACATGGCCATCACCGCGTAGGGTGGATGACGCTCTTTTCATCCACCATTTAGGTAGGCAGTTACACCCAGGCTACCTGCTGCATGGATGCAGGAACGGGCGGCGCCCGTCTGTGGCTTAAAGATGCTGCGCCAGACTTAGCAGGCCGTTGAAAAACTACCTGCGTTGGCAATACTGCGTTAAAAACGGCCTCGGCAAGCCGCTTGCGGCTAACGCGCTTCAGCGCGACCCGAAGGGCGAGCGAAGCGAGTAATGCTCATTTACAGCCAGTAAACTCGCGTGCGAGCCCAGTCCGCTTCCTCGGCCGTTTTTGCGGGGACGCCTAGTCATTGTCTTGCCTGCCTCGCCTACGTTTTTCAACAGCCTGCTAGGTATCTGACGCAACCTTGGCGACTTCGCTGAGTAACCAGTCGCGGAAGGCCTGCACTTTTGGTAACTCACCACTCTCGGGGCGATACACCACGTAATAGGCCTGAGTCAGCGGGCAATCCCGGCCTTTATCGGCGAAGGGACGAATCAACCGACCCGTCTCCAGATCGTCCTTGACCATCACGCTGCGCGCCAACGCCAGCCCCTGGCCGTCTATCGCCGCTTGCAGCACGGCTGCCGAGTTGTTGATGCGCAGACCGTGATCTGTCTTCACATGGCCATTGCCTGAAGCATCCAGCCACATTCGCCAGGTTGGATAGTCGGGGGAGCTGGCCATCGTCAGGTCATGGATCAGCGTGCAGCGCGATATCGCCTCGGACGACAGGCGACCGTCTTCCAATAGCGGATAGTTCGGCGCGCAGACCGGAAAAATCACTTCGTCCATCAGGCGAACGGCACTCAGGCCGGGCCAGTTACCGGCGCCGTAGCGCACGCCGACATCCATGCGGTCAGCCTGAAAATCCACCGGCCGCGAGTTGGTGTCCAGTAGTACGTCCAGATCCGGATAGGCCTGCTGAAAACGCTCGATGCGCGGTAGCAGCCATTTCGAGGCGAAGGCTGGGCTTACGGTGATGGTCAGTTCGGCATGCACCCCAGCGTCCTTGAGCCGAGCCAACCCCAAGCTCAGCCGTTCGAATCCCGCTCGGATATCGGGCAGCGCCGCCCGAGCCGCGTCAGTCAGCAGCAGGCGCGCAGAGCCGCTGGCTGCGCGAGTGAACAGGGCGATGCCGAGCCACGACTCCAGATTGCGCACCTGTTGCCCCACCGCCGCTGGCGTGACGTTCAGCTCGGCTGCGGCGGCAGAAAAGCTCTGATGTCGCGCCGCGGCTTCGAAGGCGCGCAGGGCATTGAGGTAAGCAGGCGTCGTCATTGAAAGAAATTCTATCTCGTGAGGAAAATTCTTATGCGTTGTTGGTGATGCTGGGTGAATCAACAATGCGCACCAGGTCGGGAGCCAGACATCGCGAAGATAGCAGATGCCGGAGCTTCCTCAAGGCCTGGATAGCCATCATCCCTTGCGCTCAGCACCACTGAAGAGATCAGAATATGAAAAGTTTTTCTAACAAGGTAGCCATCGTAACTGGCGGCAGTTCGGGCATCGGTAAGGAAGTTGCCAAGCGTCTGGTGGAAGCTGGCGCGTCGGTCATTATCGGCGGTCGCGACGCGGCCAAGCTGGCGCAGGCTGCCCGCGAGATCGATGCCAGTGGCAGCCATGTGCGTACCTTGGCCGGCGACATCGCCCAACCCTCCACCGCTCAGGCGCTGGTCGATTTGGCGGTAAGTGAGTTCGGCGGTGTGGACATCCTGGTCAACAACGCCGGGGTATTCAATCCGAAGCCGTTCCTGGAAGTAAATCCGGCCGAGTACGACTGGTTCCTCGATACCATCCTCAAGGGCAAATTCTTCATGGCCCAGGCCGCAGCCAAAGCCATGCAGCCGCGCGGTGGTGGCGCCATCGTACAAACCGGCTCGCTGTGGGCCATCCAGGCCATCGGTGCCACACCGTCGGCTGCTTACTCCGCCGCCAATGCCGGCGTGCATGCCCTGACCCGCAACCTGGCCATCGAGCTGGCAGCTTCGAGCATCCGCATCAACACCGTAGCCCCGGCCGTTGTCGAGACTCCGGTATACGGCACCTTTATGGATGCAGAGCAGGTCAAGGAAGTGCTGCCGACCTTCAATGCCTTCCATCCGTTGGGGCGCAATGGACAACCTGCCGATGTGGCTTCGGCCATCTTGTTCCTCGCCTCGGAAGAAGCCTCCTGGATCACCGGTACCGTACTGCCAGTCGATGGTGGTGTTACCGCCGGCCGGAATTAAAGGGCCAGCGCAGATGAAGAGTTGGAAGGATTATGTCGCCAACCTTATGGGCCGCGTCGGTGAGTTCGGCAAGTTGGCTCCGGAGGCTATGCGCGGGCTGAACGCTCTCGGGCACGTGCCGGCTAAGCACTTGGAGCCGAAAACCCATGAACTGATCGCACTGTGCGTCGCAGTGACGACTCGTTGCGATGGTTGTATCTCGGTACACACCCAGGCAGCGCTGAAGCATGGCGCGACCAAGGCAGAAATTGCCGAGGCCTTGAGCGTGGCCATCGCACTGAATGCCGGAGCAGCGCTGACCTACAGTGCTCGGGTGTTCGACGCCGTCGCGGCCTTCGAAAAGCCGTGATGCACTACGGGCGTTTTAGGACGCCCGTATTTGTTTGCTGGAGTCATTCATGCGCAAGCAAAAGATCGCCATCGTCGGCGCTGGCCTGGTCGGCTGATGGGTGTCCCCTATTGTCCTCGGTGTTGGAAACCAGGGTGGACAAGCTGCGCGTTGCCCACCCCGTGGAAAACCGCGCAGCGTTTTCCAGCGTGAATATCCGGGTTACTCGCTAGACTGAATTCATACACGCCAGGCCCTTCACATGCGCCGCTGCGCCCGACGTGCAGGCATGGTCACGACCGGGGCATGCCCCGGCCAGGAGGCGGAGATGGACAAGCGGCAAATGGCAGGCGCCGGCCTTTCGCGGCGTCACTTTCTCTATGGTGGCGTCATCCTCGGCGGTGGCCTGCTGGCCTCGCCGGCCCTGGCGCGGCAGATCTGTCGGCCTACCGAGGGCGACATCCTCGGGCCCTACTACCGTTTCGGCGCGCCTTTCCTGGCGAAACTGGCCGGCCCGGAGGAGCCCGGCGAGCGACTGGTGGTGAGCGGTACGGTGCTGAGCGCGGACTGCCGCACGCCGATTGCCAACGCCCTGGTCGAGGTCTGGCAGGCCAACAGCACCGGCCTGTACGACACCCAGACGCCGGGCAACTTCACCGACAAGGGCAATTTCCACCTGCGCGGGATGCTCTACACCGACGCCCAGGGCCGTTACCGCATCGAGACGGTGATGCCCGGCCGCTACCCGGTACCGCCGAATCTGCCGGGGCTGGAACGCTACGCCGGGATCACCCGGCCGGCGCATATCCACTTCCGGGTGATGGAGTCGCTGCATGTGCCGGTGACCCTGCAGCTGTACTTCGAGGGCGACCCCTACATCGCCAAGGATCCCTGGGCCAGCGGCCACCCGGACAGCGCGATTGCGCTGCAGGCGGACGGCGAGGGGCGCAGCGGGGTGTTCGATATCGTACTGGCGCGGGGGTTCTAGCGACACCTGCCGCCCGCCAGTCGAGCAACCCCGGACCAAACTTGCCGCGGGCTCATGCCGGCTCTTGCCCGGCGGCCTTGCGCACTGTCGAGGCAGTCTGATGGCTCCCACGCTCCGGCGTGGGAGCACGTCTGTGACGCTCTGCGTCACGAACCGTGGACGCTGGAGCGTTGAGGGCTGCATTCCCACGCGGACGGTTCGACGCCTCGACGTGGGGACGATCAAAAAGCTCAAGCGGGGGCGACCTCATTTTGGCAGGCGATGGGCAGGCACTTTTTGACGGTTTACTCTGGTTCGTTGCTGAAGTAGTTTGAGATGCACTCTTTAACAGGAGTTATTGGCATGATTGGCAAGCTACTTTCGACGGGTTTCAGTTTGGCCACGTTGCCCGCCAGGCTGACGTTTCGCAGCGTCCGCGCCTTGGCCATGACGCCTGCTGAAGCCAGCCGTCTGCTGGCGGACATGCGTGAGGCCTCGGATCAGGCGGTGCAGGAGATCCAGGGACTGTTGGCCAGCGTTGATGCGGAGATGACCCACAAAGCGGCGCACCTGAGCGCTGCCGACAAACGCCTGGCGGCCGAACTGGCCCTGCACGCCGCCGAACAACACTTGAGCATGGCAGCGATCAACATTCTGCGGGCTGTCTGGCTGACGCTCAACTCGACCCCAAACCTGCCGCCAGCCGAGCTTGATAAGCGGATTGAACAGGCACGTAACGACTAACGCTCGAATACCAGCTGCTGGTTCTCCCGTCGATCCGCCCGTGTGGTAGCAGGTCTTTGATGCTCTGCATCACGACTTATGGGCTCAGAGAGGGCCGAGGTCAGAGTTGATCTCAGCTATATCGACTCTGACCCTGAGGGTTGTTTGCCGTTCGCTCTATCCTCCACAAGTCGCCCAGACAACGCGATCCAGAATCCCGCCAGGAGGCCGAAACGCAGCGAGGCGAAGCAACAGCCGCAGGCTGGCCCGCAGGGTGAACGCAGCGAGTAAAGAGAAAGTAACCCGCCGTAAGGGCGGAACCCGTAATAGCGGTTAACGGAAATCGTGGTCTGCCCCCCCAATTATTCCCTGCCGGGGTTCAGGCGACCTGACGCTGGCTGCTGAGGCTGATGAACCAGCTCAGCGCTTCGTCCCACAGCGGCTGCGAGCTGCTGCGGAAGTAGCCCATGTGGCCGATCGCACCGAGGCCCTCGGCCCGTGAGTCAATGGTGCGGGGTTGGTAGGGCGCATTGCGGTAGTGCGCCATGAAAGCATCACGCGAGGCCGGCGGTGCCCATAGGTCGTCCAGGGCGTTGGCGGCGACGATTGGCGTGCGTACGCTGGCGAAGCGCTCGGCCATGCCCGTTTGCTCGGGGTCATCGAAGAAATAGCGGGGGAAGCGGCACCAGTGTTTCCACTGCTGGTACACCCCCAGCGGCAGATCCTCGCCCATGCCCAGCTTGCTCCAGGCCAGGTAGCCCTTGCGCTTGACGATCAGTGGCCCAATCAGGTTCCACATCAACTGCACACGCAGGCGTTCGACGAGCGGCATCCAACCGTGCCAACCGGCACCGGTGCCGAACGTGAAGAAACCAGCGACCCGCTCATGTCTCGGCAGCAAGCCGAACGCATGCCCGCCGAAGGAGTGGCCGATCATGTAGGTGGGCAGGTCGGGTTGATGCAGGTGGTCGAGGGCCGCAGCCAAGTCGTGCCAGGCCCAATCCAGGTACTGCATCTTGAAGCCGCGCAGGCTGCCTTGCTTGGACTGGCCGATACCCCTGTAGTCCACGCTGAGGGTGGTGAAGCCCTGCCGCGCGGCATATTCGGCGAAGCGTCGATAGAACCCCTGGGGCACGCCGGTGGCACCGCCAATCAGCAGGCGTGCGCGCGGCTCAGCCGCGTGGTAGAGGGTGGCGCGCAACGGGTAGCCGTCGCCGGCGTTCAGACTCAGCTCTTCACGGTGGGGCGCGTGCTCAGGCTTCATGATGGCTACCTCGTGGGTAATGACGGATCAATTCGAACAGCGCGTCACTGGCGCGCACCAGCGGTTCCCGGCTACCGGCCACGCGGGCTTGCAGCAGGCCACCCTCGTAGAGGGAAACAAACAAGTTGGCGAAATTCTCGGCAGGCTCGGCGGCAAAGCCGACCTTGCGCAGTTGTGCAGCCAGCGCGGCGCGCAGGCGGACAAAGCAGCCAGCCAAAGCTGCACGGATTGCCACGTCCTCGGGCCTGCTTTCCAGGGCCACCGTGGCCAGCGGGCAACCGCGCTCGAACTGGCTGCTTTCCAGTTGTTGCAGGGTGGTGTGCAGCCAGCGCCGCATGGCTTCCAGCGGTTCCGGGTGGCGGGCGAACAGTTGGGCGACGAAGGCATCTATGCCGTTGCCGATATGTTCGATGGCGGCCACCGCCAGCTCGGTCTTGCCACCGGGAAAATGGTGATAAAGGCTGCCCTTGGGCGCTTGCGCGTGGGTCAGCAGTTCATTCAGGCCGACACCATGCAGGCCCTTGCGTTGCAGAGCGTCGGCCATGGCGGCGATCAGTTTGTCGCGGGTGGTGAGTGGGTTCATGGTCGAATTATATAGACCGGTCGGTCTAGTTTGGAGGCGGTATAGCGGTCAACCTGCATGGCAAATCAGTCAGTTTGCGGCTGGCTCGGCACGCGGTGCCTTGGGGCAGTGCGCATTGGGGCTCTGATGGCTCCCACGCTCCAACGTGGTAGCAAGCCTGTGGCGCTCCGCGTCACGATGTTCGCAACTGTTGCCAAACGAGGAACGATGGTCCAGGGATGGCCCACCGTGACGACCCTCGGAACAGTGCCGGAACGAGGGAAGTCGAGCGCAGCGAAACCCGTATGCCGGGCGCGCTTTCTCTTTGGTCACTTTCTCTTTCGCGCGAGCAAAAAGAAAGTGACTCGCCGTAAGGGCGAAACCAGTAATAGCGGTTAACGGAAATCGTGGTCTGTCCCCGATCCATCTTTCCCGCCAGGCAGCATAAAGGCCAGGGTGTTGCGTTTGCGGACGAGGAGTAGGCGGTCGGTGTCGTCGAATAGGCAGGCGGCGGAGATGGTCAGTGTGGTTGGTGTCATATGTGTCTTTTTTCTTAGGTGTTTGGCGCGCGCTATTTAGTTTTGGCCTTGTCGATATTCTTTTTCATAGCGAAAAAGCCCTCGCTTGAGCAGCCAAGCGCTTCAGCTTGAGCGAAATACTTTCGAGCAAGCTCCTTCGATTCATGCGGTGCGAGCATGAAGTAGGCTTGCGCTTGAGTCTCTTGAAAGCTCATGAGGAGCGGCGCTACTGCCTGCATACGCTGCACGGGTGACAACCCGGTCAGGGCCTCCATATCGTTAAGGGCAATATCCCGTTCAAAGCAGTCAATGGCGGTGAAGGCTTTTAGCGGGTAGTAAGCCTCGTAGGGATCTGGCCGGGTGAGGATTGCGGCCAGTTGTTTGCGTGAGTCCTCCATTTCCTGAATCAGAGCCGTAATATCTTTGCCCATGTTTAGGGTTGAGCAGTAGCTGTTTTTCCCCACCGCTGCGGCGAGCAGCCCGCTGGCGGCGGCTTTATCCAGCAGTGCGCAGGCTTTCTCTTTATTTGCCTCACGGTTTTCGCCGGCTAACGGTGCTCGGTCTTTTAGGGTTTGGGCGAATAGAAACTGCGCTGGCGGGAAGCCCAGGTCTGCAGATGCCTTTAGCTGCTCAATGAGTTTGGGGGCGTATTCAAGCAGCAGGGCGCGGGCATCTTCTTTGGAGTTCGCAGGTAGGTTATTTATTTCTTCCAATGTATTGTCGCTAATCTGCTCTATAAGGCTGGCGATATTATCTCTGGCTTCGATGGCTGCTTGGTATTCAGCTAAGCCAGGCTCGCTATTGGCATTGCTCGGGGCAACTGCGGCTAGCAAAGCGGAAAAAAGTAACGCTTTGGGGTATCGGCTCATAATTGATATCGCTCATTTTGAAGCCCCGCATTTGACGGGAAGGTTTGGGAAATATTTGAGTGTCGGAATCAATCAACTGCATGGGTATCGCTACGCTCAATCGATTCTACGAGTTAGCGTGTGGCTTGAGCGTTCGGGGTTTTGGGTGAAGGGATAATGGTTTCTATCCGGTAGTTCTTGAGCGGCAAGATCATTGCTTTGCCGTCGAGATAAAGCGCTATGCGCTCGTTTGATGAGTCAATCACGAAGCCCCTAGCAATTTCGACGTCATCGTCCAATAGACGCACGCAATAGTCTTGGCGGCGGTCGGCCTTTTCACAGCCAAGTGCAAATATGGAAATATTTCTTTCGATCGCCATTTGCGCAGCTTTGTATCCGGTATATCCCGGAATGATAAGGAATATGTTCGCGACTAGTGGCAGTAAAAGCAGAATCAAGGTAAGGCCACCGGATATGGCAAGAACGGCCAGTGGGATGCTCAAGAATTTTTTCTCACTTATTATTGTGCCTGTGTTCTGAAAAAAATCGGTACGAGCCAGCCAGGCGAGTAGAGCTATTTCAGCTATAAGGAGTGTGGCTATTCCTAAAGTTGACAGCACAACACTGAAGTCGGTTAGGACGTCAAGCCAATTGCTGCAGATTTTAATTAGAGCTACGTATGCGTAAATAAAGTAGTCGGTGGTGGATTTTTCAAAAAAGCTAGAGGTAATGCCGAAGTGGTTTACCCAGGCTTGATGGTAAGCCACCCCAGTTAGATAAATGGCAGAGTAGCCGAGTAGGCCGAATAGAGGGGTGAAGATGATCCAGAATGTTTTTACAAAAATTGGTTCTTTGCCGATGTTATTGGTTTTGTTATCTGCTTCTTCCATGATTTAGCTCTGCTTTGGTTTTTGCACAGTTTGCTGATTTATTTTCGAATCCTCAAGCGCGGGACCGAACAAACTGGCAGGCGACGCGGTTATCCGATCCCGCCAGGAGGCCGAAACGTAGCGAAGCGGAGTAACAGCCGCAGGCTGGCCCGTAGGGCGAGCGCAGCGAGTAGTGGAGGTGCTGTGTAGAGGGGCGTTTGGCATGGATGCCAAACGAGGAACTATGGGTGGGGCCGCCTAGGCCAGGGATGGCCCACCGTGGCGACCCTTGGAACAGCACCGGAGCGAGGGGAGTTGAGCGCAGCGAAACCCGGATGTCGGGCGCGCTTTCTCTTTGGTTACTTTCTCTTTTGCGCGAGCAAAGAGAAAGTGACTCGCCGTAAGGGCGAAACCCGTAATAGCGGTTAGCGGAAATCGTGGTCTGTCCCCAATTGTTCCGCCTCTGGGGCAGCGAAAAACCGTGGTCTGTCCCCTGATTGTTCATCCTCAGTCTCGCTCAACTTCGTGCAGGAATTTCTGCAGAATCTTCCGGCTTTGGGCCAGTTCCGCTGCTTTCTGATCGGCAATGCGGATTTGCTCGTGCAGGACGCTGCGCAACTCATCGCATGGCTCGAACGCGAGACCTTCCCCTCTCACGCATGGCAAGAACTTCAAGATGGTCGCCAGGGTCATGCCGGCCGCGCCAAGCAATCGGATGCGTTCGACGGTTCGCAATTCCTCTGGTGCGTAATCGCGGTACCCGCTTGCGGTGCGCTTCGGCTTCAGCAGCCCTTCTGTTTCGTAGTAACGAAGCATTCTTATGCTCACGCCAGAACGCCTGGATAGCTCACCTATTTTCATCGCTTCTTCCACCTTGACTCTGACAGCACTGTCAGGGTCGATGATAGGGGCTCGATCAATTGAACACCATCAGGAGCTACTTCATGGCGATTCATCCGCACACGTACCTTTCCTATATCAATGGACATCCTGCCACCGCTTCGCAATTGAACCCTCTGGCTTTCGCGGGGTTTGCTCACTTCACGGCGATGCAGGTGAGACGCGCCAAGGTCAAGGGGCTGGATCTTCACCTCGGCCGTCTGCGCAATGCCTCCCTGGCGTTTTTCGGCCGGGCACCGTCCGATGAGCTGCTGCGCTCATACATTCGGATGGCGATTCAAGAGGGGGCGAGAGATCAGTCGCTGACGGTCACCGTTTTTTCACCTCACGGCGAATTCATTGCCGATAGCATGAATGTGGAGCCTGCCGTGTTTGTCCGTACAGCAGCCCCATCCGATGGGCCGAAAGGTCCGTTGCGGTTGAGCGCAATTGAACATCAGAGGCCTCTGGCTGCAATCAAGCATGTCGGTGAAGTTGGCAAAACCTATTACCTTCACCAAGCCATACGGCAGGGCTTTGACGATGCGGCTTTCGTGAATGAACGCGGGTGTTTGAGCGAGGCCACGATATGGAATCTGGTCTTCTGGGATGGTGACGCAGTGATCTGGCCCAGGGCCGAGATGTTGAAAGGCACCATGATGGGCATCGTTCAGCGCCAACTTGAACGCCTTGAGGTGCCGCAGCGCCACGAGTTAATCACCCTTGAACGACTGAAAGAGCTCTCCGGCGCGGCTGTGATGAACTCATGGACGCCGGGGATTCCAGTCACCGCCATTGCCTCCCATACCATTGGAGAGGCCAGATCGTTCATCGAGCTGCTGCACAAGGCCCTCGAGGCTGAACCGGCCGAGTTCCCTTGAGAATGGCTCAAGACGGGAAGGGGGAGCGGTTTAGAAGATGAATCTGCCGCTTATGTGGTGATCTTGATACCGGTTCCGCCCTTACGGCGGCTCACTTTTGGCAAACGCCCGGATGGCCGGCCCCGCCAAAAGTAAGCAAAAGGTCTTGCCCCTTGCATCCGGCCCGCCTGCGGCGGGTTCCCTCGCTCCATCATTGCTCCAGGGGCACGACCTAGGCGGCCCCCCACGAAGGACCATCCCTGGCCCATCGCGGCTCTCGCGGCATCCATGCCGCTCAACCCCTTACGCAATGATTCCACTCGGCCTCCTGATGGGGCGTTTGGCGTCGCCTGTGCGATTGCGGTTCGATGATCAAAAGCAGAGCCACAGCTTTTTGATGGGTATCGCTGCGCTCAACCCATCCTCCAATTCTGCGGATACCAGCCGGCCCTGTAGGAGCGGCCCATGGCCGCGATGTTTTTGCTGTTTGCTCTGTCCTCCACAAATCGTCCAGACAACGCGATCCCGAATCCCGTCAGGAGGCCGAGTGGAGGTGCTGTGTAGAGGGGCGTTTGGCATGGATGCCAAACGAGGAACGATGGGCCAGGGATGGCCCACCGTGACGACCCTCGGAACAGTGCCGGAGCGAGGGAAGTTGAGCGCAGCGAAACCCGGATGCCGGGCGCGCTTTCTCTTTGGTTACTTTCTCTTTCGCGCGAGCAAAGAGAAAGTGACTCGCCGTAAGGGCGAAGAGCTTAATTCGCGGCTGTGAAGATGCGGCGGCTATCAGTAGTTAAAAGACCACGTTGTTGAGCTAACGGAAACCGTGGTCTGTCCCCGATTATTTTACAGACGAAAAAAAGCGCAGCTTTGCGAGTCCAGTGAGCGAAGCGAGCGATGTGGCACGTGTTGTTATGCATCGCTGCCGAACGGTCGGATAGTTTGAATATTTTGACTTTTTAGTTTTTCCTCAAGATTTGCTTTTTGCTTTTCCATATTTTCTTTTTGAAGTCTGGTGTGCCAGATCATAAATAGTTTCATTGTTGATGTAAATCTATTTTCGCCGTCGGTCATAGGGATTAGAAGCGGCAGTAATTTCGATATCGAATCACAAAAGGTTACTGAAATAGAGCGAAAAGCAATCTCTTCGTCTGCAACTCCGGATGTGAAATAAACCGAGAACCCTTCCATTGAGTTCATGGTGCTAACAAATTCTTGTGTGATTAATCCTAGTTTTTCTATTTCTTTCTTATCTGCGCATGGGGTTGTGGATAGCTTATTATCTGCAATGGTTACTTTTGATTTCGTGAAATAATTTACTTCTTCCGATTTGATTTTTTTGAAAAGAGCGCTTTGTAGTGGGATGATTTCTGATCCATATTTGGCGACTTGCTCTGATGTCACCCTGAGCGAATCTCGCTTTGCGGCTATTCTAGTTGTTTCTCGCTGGGCCTCAATTTGCTGTTTTGCAACCTTTATTTGAGATAATGCCAAGTATGCGATTACCACTAGAGCTGGCCCGCTTATAAAGTAAATTATCTCAAGAACGCCTCTTATCTCTGGCATTTTATCTCCTTGCATAAAGTTTGACATGAGAGGCTTGGCCCGGCTTGCCGGGACATGTCCTCTGGATGGAAGGGTTAGGCCTCACTACGCGGGAGGTAGATAGCTAATGACGAGCGCATCACGCGGCGCTGGCGTATCAGCGAAGGCTTTCATGTAACTTCCTTGAGGAAGCGGTCGGCCTTGATGACACAGGCAAATTCCCCCAATGACTTCTGCGATCGTTACGCAGCGACCTTCAAGCAGTAGCTTCAAGTCGCTGTCAGTCCATGGGTCTGAAACGACTCCTCTGGCATTCGAAACGGAGAACGCATCGTCATGCCAGGCACAAGCAGACCCTTCGTCGGGAAGATATGACGGCTGGCTGCCGAACTCGTGCTCTAGATAGAACATTTCCCAGATGGCCGTGTAGTGACGCTGTGTGCTCTGACGAATTAGTTGGTCGTGAAAATGAGAGGCTCCAGTCGACTTTTGCCTTGAATCCCAGGCGTTCACATGAGTGCTAAGTCGCGGCCACTTCGCCTCAAATATTGAAGCTTTGAACTCCCGATCGTTCTCGAAAATGATGCAGGCATCTGCGCCCAGTGTTCGTTCGGCACTGGGGTTCAGTACTTGAACCCTGGCCTTTAAACCTGGGATACCTCGCGAATTGATTTCTCGTCGTAGGGCGCTCGTGAAGTTCGAGGTGTAGTCGTTCTCGCTGACTATGAACCCGCCAGCGAGATCAGTTCGGCAAAGCTTGTCCGCCCACGTCGCGCAGTCCTGGAGGCTGTAAATCACTGATGGCGGGAAGAGCATGGGAGCTTACTCTCTGTGAGGCCTAAGGTTTGGTTATGTGGCGGGCTTTAGCCCGTCCCGAGCGAGCGGCTTGAACCACCAGTTAGGTTTCATCCGTGGTTTCGGAATAATTAAGGTCTACCAGCGTTACGCCTTTATGCTGTGAGATTGACAGGACAGACTTTGCGGAACAGCCTTCGCACCAGAGATGAATATTTAGACCATGGCGTCGGCGACTTGGGTTTCCAATAAGTGATGTGTCCATAACAGACTTGCCATCGGCAATAGTAACGTGCATTCCATGATTTGCGTCTTCGCCGCACTCAAATACCTCAACTTTGTCATGATGAAGATAGTTGAATCCACAATTGGGGCACAGCAGTTCTGCACCATAACCTTCGTTGTAATCACCAAAACTAAGTTGCATAGGGATTCCTCGGAGTGTGCTTGAAACCTAACAGTGATTAAATGGAGTTCTTCGTTAACCCGATGGTGGAAAATTCTAGATAACTTCAACCCACGTCATGCCCCGCTTCCAACAATTTTCTTCAGGAGCATGATGTCAGCCTCCTTGCGCTACGCCCGGCCTGCAACTGCTTGGCTACCGCTTTACGCTCAATAAAAAGCCCCGTACTAGACGGGGCTTTATGTCTCTACTCGCCACCCCAAACTTCAATTTCAGGTAAAGCGCTCTTGATCTTTCAGTGAGTGAACAGAATCAATCCCAGCTCAACGCTCCACCAGTCTGATACTCAATAACCCGCGTCTCGAAGAAGTTCTTCTCCTTCTTCAGGTCCATGATCTCGCTCATCCACGGGAAGGGGTTGGTGGTGCCCGGGTACTCTTCCTTCAGGCCAATCTGGGTCAAACGACGGTTGGCGATGAATTTGAGGTAGTCCTCCATCATCGCCGCGTTCATGCCCAGGACGCCGCGCGGCATGGTGTCGCGGGCGTATTCGATTTCCAGCTGGGTGCCTTCCAGGATCATCTGGGTCGCTTCGTCCTTCATCGCAGCGTCCCACAGGTGCGGGTTTTCGATCTTGATCTGGTTGATCACGTCGATGCCGAAGTTCAGGTGCATGGATTCGTCGCGCAGGATGTACTGGAACTGCTCGGCGACGCCGGTCATTTTGTTGCGGCGGCCCATGGAGAGGATCTGGGTGAAGCCGCAGTAGAAGAAGATGCCTTCCAGTACGCAGTAGTAGGCGATCAGGTTGCGCAGCAGTTCCTGGTCGGTCTCGACGGTGCCGGTGTTGAAGGTCGGGTCGGAGATCGAGCGGGTGTACTTGAGGCCCCAGGCTGCCTTCTTCGCCACCGAAGGAATCTCGTGGTACATGTTGAAGATCGCGCCTTCGTCCATGCCCAGCGATTCGATGCAGTACTGGTAGGCGTGGGTGTGGATCGCCTCTTCGAAGGCCTGACGCAGGATGTACTGGCGGCATTCGGGGTTGGTGATCAGGCGGTAGACGGCCAGCACCAGGTTGTTGGCGACCAGGGAGTCGGCGGTGGAGAAGAAGCCGAGGTTGCGCATGACGATGCGGCGCTCGTCGTCGGTCAGGCCGTCGGTGCTCTTCCACAACGCGATGTCCGCGTTCATGTTCACTTCCTGGGGCATCCAGTGGTTGGCGCAACCATCCAGGTACTTCTGCCAGGCCCAGTCGTACTTGAAGGGTACGAGCTGGTTGAGGTCGGCGCGGCAGTTGATCATGCGCTTCTCGTCGACCGCGACGCGGGCGGAGGCGCCTTCCAGTTCGGCCAGGCCTTCGGCGATGTCGAGCTGATCGAGGGCGGCCTTGGCGCGGGCCACGGCGGCGCTGTCATCGGCGGCGATGGCGCGGGCTTCGACCGCGGCGGCACCGCCGACCTGGTCGAGCTTGTCGATGTTCATGTCCGCGACTTGGGCGGTGGTGTTGCCGGCAACGGCTGCGTCTGCGCCGTCTTCCTTGTCGAATTCGTCCCAGCTCAGCATGGCTTGGCTCCTGCTTCAGGGCCGGTGAAATGACCGGCCTGTATGGATGTACAGTAATCTTGAGTATGTTCTGTTGCGGTTTACGCGCAAGGTGAAAACGGGTACCGCTGGTCGGGGGGCTGGTGTGGCTGGCCTCGCCCTTTGTTCTCTTTTCTCTTTCCCGCGTCTCCCGCGAGCGGGAGAGGGTGGGTATTTATTGGGAGGGGCGGTGTTGCTGTTGCCCCTCACCCTAGCCCTCTCCCCGGAGGGGAGAGGGGACTGATCGTGTTGCAGTTCGGGTATTGAGGGGGCTTTGGGCCTTTTCCCCTCACCCTAGCCGGGCGCCCCTAGCCCTCGGCTTTGGCGTCCTGCGTCGCCCTACCTCCTGCGTCCTTGCAGTCGTCTCCCCGGAGGGGAGGGGGGCGGATGTGTTGCGGCTCCGGTGTTGGGAGCTGGTTTAAGAGTGCAGGGGCTTTGGGCTTTTTCCCCTCACCCTAACCCTCTCCCCGGAGGGGCGAGGGGACTGATCGGTGTGTTGCTTTAGCTTTTTTCACCCTTCGAATATGTAGTTTCGCGGCCAAGGCCCCTCCTACAAAAAGCGTTTCATCCTTCGAGCGTGTAGCTGAGCGAGTAGTCGCTAGGCACCTGCCGGAGTGGAGCCCCTGAGCGTACGGCTGTACGTGATGGGGGCCGCTCCGGCAGGTAACGACGCGAATGCCGCTCAGCTCCGCGCGCTGCCGAACACCTTACTGGCAGGCTTCGCAGTCTGGTTCATCGATGGCGCAGGCTTTTGGTACTGGTGCCGGGCCGGCCGACATTTCCACTTCCGGGGCTTTGGCCGGTGCTGCGCTGAGGCCGTCGTTGCCGCCGCTGGACACGGCGTTGAGCTTGCCGGTGTTGACGGTGGATTTCTCGGTGCTGGTGGCGGCCAGGGCGCGGAGGTAGTAGGTGGTCTTCAGGCCGCGGTACCAGGCCATGCGGTAGGTCACGTCGAGCTTCTTGCCGCTGGCGCCGGCGATGTACAGGTTCAGCGACTGGGCCTGGTCGATCCACTTCTGGCGGCGGCTGGCGGCGTCGACGATCCACTTGGTGTCGACTTCGAAGGCGGTGGCGTAGAGGTCTTTCAACTCCTGCGGGATGCGTTCGATCTGCTGCACCGAGCCGTCGTAGTACTTGAGGTCGTTGATCATGACCGAGTCCCACAGGCCGCGGGCCTTGAGGTCGTGGACCAGGTAGGGGTTGATCACGGTGAATTCGCCCGAGAGGTTCGATTTCACGTAGAGGTTCTGGTAGGTCGGTTCGATCGACTGCGATACGCCGGTGATGTTGGCGATGGTGGCGGTCGGGGCGATGGCCATGATGTTCGAGTTGCGGATGCCTTTCTGCACGCGCTCACGTACCGGGGCCCAGTCGAGGGACTCGGTCAGGTCGACGTCGATGTACTTCTGCCCGCGCTGCTCGATGAGGATCTGCTGCGAATCCAGCGGCAACACGCCCTTGCTCCACAGCGAACCCTGGAAGGTCTCGTAGGCGCCGCGCTCGTCGGCCAGGTCGCAGGAGGCCTGGATCGCGTAGTAGCTGACCGCTTCCATGGATTTGTCGGCGAAGTCGACCGCCGCGTCCGAGCCGTAGGGGATGTGCTGCAGGTACAGGGCGTCCTGGAAGCCCATGATGCCGAGGCCGACCGGGCGGTGCTTGAAGTTGGAGTTGCGCGCCTGCGGCACCGAGTAGTAGTTGATGTCGATGACGTTATCGAGCATGCGCACGGCAGTCTTGATGGTCTTCTGCAGCTTGGTGCGGTCGAGCTTGCCGTCGACGATGTGGTTCGGCAGGTTGACCGAGCCCAGGTTGCACACGGCGATCTCGTCGGCGTTGGTGTTGAGGGTGATCTCGGTGCACAGGTTCGAGCTGTGCACGACGCCGACGTGCTGCTGCGGGCTGCGCAGGTTGCACGGGTCCTTGAAGGTCAGCCATGGGTGGCCGGTTTCGAACAGCATGCTGAGCATCTTGCGCCACAGGTCTTTGGCCTGGATGGTCTTGAACAGCTTGATCTTGCCGTACTGGGTCAGGGCTTCGTAGTACTCGTAGCGCTCTTCGAAGGCGCGGCCGGTGAGGTCGTGCAGGTCCGGCACTTCGCTCGGGCTGAACAGGGTCCAGGAGCCGTCGTCGAACACGCGCTTCATGAACAGATCGGGGATCCAGTTGGCGGTGTTCATGTCGTGGGTGCGGCGGCGGTCGTCACCGGTGTTCTTGCGCAGCTCGATGAACTCTTCGATGTCCATGTGCCAGGTTTCCAGGTAGGCGCAGACCGCGCCCTTGCGCTTGCCGCCCTGGTTGACCGCCACCGCGGTGTCGTTGACCACCTTGAGGAAGGGCACGACGCCCTGGGATTTGCCGTTGGTGCCCTTGATGTAGGCGCCGAGAGCGCGCACCGGGGTCCAGTCGTTGCCCAGGCCGCCGGCGAATTTGCTCAGCAGGGCATTGTCGCGGATGGCGTCGTAGATGCCGCCCAGGTCGTCCGGCACTGTGGTCAGGTAGCAGCTGGACAGCTGCGGGCGCAGGGTGCCGGCGTTGAACAGGGTCGGCGTGGAGGCCATGTAGTCGAACGAGGACAGCAGGTTGTAGAACTCGATGGCGCGGTCTTCTTTCTGCTTCTCTTCGATCGCCAGGCCCATGGCCACGCGCATGAAGAAGATCTGCGGCAGTTCGAAGCGGGTGCCGTCCTTGTGGATGAAGTAACGGTCGTAGAGGGTCTGCAGGCCGAGGTAGGTGAACTGCTGGTCGCGCTCGTGGTTGATCGCTGCGCCGAGTTTTTCCAGGTCGAAGGTTTTCAGCACGGGGTTGAGCAGTTCCAGCTCGATGCCCTTGTCGATGTAGGCCGGCAGCGCCTTGGCGTAGAAGTCGACCATCTCGTGGTGGGTGGCGCTGGTGGCGACACCGAGGAAGCCCAGGCCTTCGGCGCGGATGTTGTCCATCAGCAGGCGCGCGGTGACGTAGCTGTAGTTCGGCTCGCGCTCGACCAGGGTGCGGGCGGTCATCACCAGGGCGGTGCTGACATCGCTCTGGGCCACGCCGTCGTAGAGGTTCTTCAGGGTTTCTTTCTGGATCAGCGCGCCGTCGACTTCGGCCAGGCCTTCGCAGGCTTCGGTGACGATGATGTTGAGGCGGCCCATGTCCAGCGGCGCCACGCTGCCGTCGAGGTGGGTCACGCGCAGGCTCGGGTGCGGCTCGGCGACGTCGTTGCCGCCGCGCTTGCGCTCCTGGCTGCGCGACTCGCGGTAGATCACGTAGTCGCGGGCGACTTTCTGCTCGCCGGCGCGCATCAGGGCCAGTTCGACCTGGTCCTGGATTTCCTCGATGTGGATGGTGCCGCCGGACGGCATGCGCCGTTTGAAGGTGGCGCTGACCTGTTCGGTCAGGCGCTCGACGGTTTCATGGATACGCGACGAGGCGGCGGCGGTGCCGCCTTCTACTGCGAGAAACGCTTTGGTGATGGCGACGGTGATCTTGTCGTCGGTGTAGGGCACCACGGTGCCGTTCCGTTTGATCACACGCAACTGGCCCGGCGCGGTGGCGCTCAGTTCCAGGTTGCCATCGGTGGCCTGTGGCGCTTGGCCCTGCGGGTTCTCGCGAGTGGTGTCGGTATGCATGTAGGAGTGTCTCCGTGATCTGTAATTTGTCGGGTCGGCGCTTTCCGGTGGATCTACTGCCGTTCGTTACCATTTCAACAACGCCTGCACGCAGCCAGAGGCTGGGGGCAGGGGACTTGCAAACTGGCTGGAGGGTCTGAGCGGGTATTCATCAATTACTGCGCTTGGCCACGCTGGGTTGAAATCAGCCTGGCCATCGCTCGCTGCTTGTGTAAACACCCTTTGGCTGAAAGCGCCTCCCTGGCTGCATGTCTTGTGTCGGCCATGGCCGGCACTACTAGATGTAGTGGTAGGCGCGCAAGGGCTGCCTACCGTTATTCTGGCTCCGGCAGGCAAGTCGCGCTGCCGGAGCAATGGCCGCTGCACGTCTGTGCAGGCCGCCATCAAGGTTCTTTCGCTCACCGATCGGGCTTGGGGCTGGACCTTTCAGGGGCAATTGTGCTTGTGCCGTTTTTAAGGTCAAAACCCAACATATAGGTGTTTAGTGCGCTGGAGATACAAGATAGTGCGGTGTTGGGGGGATGGCAAGTCCTCCGGCCTGTGGATAAAGCTGTGGGTTAACGTGGGGTAACTTACGCAAACCCGCGTGTTTGCTGGGGTGAGCGGCCTTGTACCGTTCGTCGTCGTTATTGGTTTATTTTTGCCTTGAGGCGCGAGTTTTCGAGTCCGCCACAGAAACACAATATGTAGTTTTTTTTGTGGCGTTTTGGCCTGCTCTGTGCTGAGCGGCTGAGACGCCACGGCGCGTTTCACTGCGCTGCAGCAGACCTGCGCGCCGGCGTTCGGCATTGCTACAATCAGCGTCTTTATCGCCGTCGTAGATCTGTCCCCGGAGGCAGCCGTGCAGCAGCAAGACACCTGGCACATCCTTATCGTCGAAGACGACCAGCGTCTGGCCGAACTGACCCGTGATTACCTGCAGAGCAATGGCCTGGTGGTAAGCATCGAGGGCGACGGTGCGCAGGCGGCCGCGCGCATCCTCAAGGAGCAGCCGGATCTGGTGATTCTCGACCTGATGCTGCCGGGCGAGGACGGTCTGTCGATCTGCCGCAAGGTGCGCGACCGCTATGACGGGCCGATCCTGATGCTCACCGCGCGCACCGACGACATGGATCAGGTGCTCGGCCTGGAAATGGGTGCCGACGATTACGTGTGCAAGCCGGTGCGTCCGCGCCTGCTGCTGGCGCGGGTTCGCGCCTTGCTGCGGCGGCGTGAGGGCGTCGCGACGCCTGCCGGCGAAGGGCCGCGGCGCCTGGAGTTCGGCCCGCTGGTGATCGACAGTGCGATGCGCGAGGCCTGGCTGGGCGAGCAGAGCATCGAGCTGACCAGCGCCGAGTTCGACCTGCTCTGGCTGCTGACGGCCAACGCCGGGCGGATTCTCTCCCGCGAGGAGATCTTCAATGCCCTGCGCGGCATCGAGTACGACGGCCAGGATAGATCCATCGACGTGCGCATCTCGCGGATCCGGCCAAAGATCGGCGACGACCCGATGCATCCACGCCTGATCAAGACGGTGCGCAGCAAGGGCTATCTGTTCGTCGCCGAGGCTGCCGAAGCGCTAGGGTCTGCTGAGGTTTAAGTCGTGGCCGCGCCGGAGTCGGGTATTGCGCGGGGCAAGGCATGAGGAGAGAAGTTTGGTTGTTCCAAATGAACGACGAATAACGCCGCACCGGGCGATAACCGGCCCGGCCCATCGGGTTGCGCAGCAACGCGGCTCGCGACTAAGCCTCAACAGACCCTAAATATGAATTCGATCTTTCTGCGCATCTATGCCGGCATGCTGGCGGTGCTGGTGCTGGTGGCGCTGCTCGGCGTCGGCACCCTGCACCTGGTCAACGAGGTGCGCTCGGAGCAATACCGCGAGCGCCTGGCGCGCGGCACCTTCCGCCTGATGGCCGACAACCTGGCACCGATGAACGAGCTCGAGCGGCGTCGCTCCGTGGTGCTGTGGTCGCGCCTGCTGGGCATCCCCTTGACCCTGCAACCGCTGGCCGAGGCCACGCTCGACAGCGGCGCGCGCAACCGTCTCAAGCGTGGCCAGGTGCTGGTGCGGCAAACCGGCCCGCATGCGGCGACCGTCTACAGCCAGGTCAATCAACAGCAGCAGCTGCTGCTGACCGGCGAGGTGCAGCAGATCAGCGAGCAGTTGGCGCGGGCGACGGTGTTCCTGCTGCTCGACGAGCTGATCCGCTTTCCGCAGGCCGAGCAGCCGCGGCGTCTGGCCGAACTCAAGGAGTCCAAGCAGTTCGGCTTCGACCTGCGCCTGATCCGCCTCGAGCAGGCGGCCCTGGATGCCGACCAGCGCCGGCGGGTGGACGAGGGCGACACGGTGATGGCGCTGGGCAAGGGCGGCGACAGCATTCATGTGTTCTCCGGCGTGGTCGGTACGGACTGGGTGCTGGAGATCGGTCCGCTGTATCAGATGAACCCCTATCCGCCGCAGTTGCTGGTGCTGATCGGGGTGCTGGGCCTGAGCCTGATCGGCTTGACCGTCTACCTGCTGGTGCGGCCCCTGGAGCAGCGCCTGGGCGACCTGGAGGGCGCCGCCACGCGGATCGCCAGCGGCCGCCTGGATGCACGGGTGCCGAGCCGCGGCACGGATTCGGTGGGGCGGCTGGCGGCGGCGTTCAATGCCATGGCCGAGCACCTGCAGCGCTCCCTGAACATCCAGCGCGAGATGGTGCGGGCGGTGTCCCATGAGCTGCGCACGCCGGTGGCGCGCCTGCGTTTCGGCCTGGAGATGATCGGCGATGCCGAGAACGAAACGGCGCGGCGCAAATACATGGACGGCATGGACAGCGATATCCAGGACCTCGACAAGCTGGTCGACGAGATGCTGACCTATGCGCGCCTGGAGCAGGGCGCGCCGGCGCTGAACTTCCAGCAGGTCGACCTGGGCAAGCTGATCGACCAGGTGATCGACGAGCTGGCGCCGCTGCGCGCCGGGGTGCGGGTCGAGCGCGGCCCGGCCCTGGATGCCCTGGACGGCAGCGGTGCAGTGGTCGAGGCGGAGTTGCGCTACCTGCACCGGGCCTTGCAGAACCTGGTGAGCAACGCCATGCGCCATGCCGAATCGCGGGTGCGGGTGAGCTATCAGGTCGGCCAGCAGCGTTGCCGCGTGGATATCGAGGACGATGGCCCCGGCGTGCCGGAAGAGGCCTGGGAGCGCATCTTCAACCCCTTCCTGCGCCTGGACGACAGCCGCACCCGCGCCTCCGGCGGCCATGGCCTGGGCCTGTCGATCGTACGGCGGATCATCTACTGGCACGGCGGCCGCGCCCAGATCGGCCGCAGCGAGCGCCTCGGCGGCGCGCAGTTCAGCCTGATCTGGCCGCGCAAGCAGGGTTGAGCAGGACGGCCGCAGCCACTCAGTAGCCCGAATAAGTGGCTGCTTTTGTGGGAGGGCCGACTGAAGTCGACGTAGCCATATCGCCATCAAGCTGGCTCCTGGGGGCTTCGTAGGAGCGGCCCATGGCCGCGATAGGGCATGGCAAAAGCATCGCGGGCATGGCCCGCTCCTGCGTCCGGTGAAGCTCGCACATGACATATCGCGATGGTTCTCACGCTTCTGGTGATAACGATCAACGACGGACCGGGGGAATCGCCAGATCCGGGGCAGTCCACGATCTGTAGGGTGCCACTCGCCGCAGGCAGTGCACCATTGGTTCGCCGGCGCGGCACAAAAGCTGGCGGGCTGTCGCGGTGTTCCGAGCAGCCGGCGTCCCGGGCCGCCCTGCGGTTGCGGACGGCTTGCCAGGTTGATGTTTCCGTAAGCCCGGCCGAGGACGCTCCGCGTGCGCTGTGCAAGCCTGCAGCCACTCCGTAGCCCGCCCTGGGTTCATCGGGCCGGTGTCAGCGCACTCCGGCGCGTGCTCGCATGGCCGCTGCCGCGGATTGCCTGCGGGTATCCATTTGACCGCTCAAGTGGAGGCGGGAGGTGGCTCGTTTCCCGGCTCTGGAATGCAGCGGCGGGCTATGACCCTGAGACTCAAGGGTTGTATTGATAATTATTATCATTAATATGCGCATCTGACGTTAGCCAAGGAGGCCAGCGATGGGTGCTTTCCTTTTTTGCCCCACGACATCGGCGCTTGCCGCCGCGGGATTATCCGGGGCGTCGCGAGCGCTCCTGCATGTCGAGCTGGAGCAGCTCTACAACCGCCATCGCGGTGCACTGACCGATTATGCCCAGGGCCTGCTCGGTTGCCGTGGCCGCGCCGAAGACGTGGTCCAGGATGCCTTCCTCAAGCTGTGGGAGGACGGCGACCCGCGGGCCATCCGCGATGCCTTGAAATACCTGTTTCGGGTGGTGCGCAACCTGGCCATCGATCGCCTGCGCAGGCTCGGCCTGGAAGGGCGCTATCAGGTCGACGACGAGCGGCTGCCGGATGTACCGGCGCCAACCCCTTCGCCGGAGCGGGTGGTACTTGGCGAGCTGCATTGGCAGCGCCTGCAGCATGCCCTGGCCGAGCTGCCGGCGCGTACCCGTACCGCCTTCACCATGAGCCAGGTGGAGGGCTACAGCCAGCGTGAAGTGGCCCGCCACCTGTGCGCCTCGCCGACCCAGGTGCACTTTCTGGTGCGCGATGCCGTTGGCCACTGCCGCGTGCGCCTGGGCGACGTGGCGGCATGACCTTTCTCTTCTGCCATGTAGCGGTTTTGTGTTGCACGGGGCCGACGCTCTTCGCAGGGGCCAGCTTGCTGGCGATCCAGCTCACAGCGAAAAGCATCGTCGGAAGCCACAGCAGGCAGGCTCCGACAGGCGCTGTGTTCTGGTCTGTTAGCCAGTGCAACAAGCAATTGGCCCATGACCTTTTCTTCTGCTCAGTCGGGCTGCGGCCCGCCGAGGATTTCGACCGATGAAGCTGTTGCGTTTGCTGTTCCGTGAAAACCGCCTGCCGCTGCTCGGGGTGTTGCTGCTGAGTCTGTGCAGCGCCCTGTTGAGCGTCGGGGTGATCGCCTTCGTCAACCTGCGCCTGATCGCCGGGGGCGCTGCCATGGGCGGCGCGCTGCTGCAGTTCGCCGGCCTGCTGATCCTGCTGCTGGCCTGCGCCTCGGCGGGGCAGATGGCGCTGCACACCCTGGGCCATCGCTTCGTCTATCGGCTGCGCCGCAACCTGGTCAAGCGGGTGCTGGACACCGATATCGAGCGCCTGGAGCAGATCGGCGGGGCACGCATTCTCGCCAGCCTGTCGAGCGATATCCGCAATATCACCATCGCCTTCGTCTACCTGCCCGAGCTGGTCTACGGGCTGATCCTCAGCCTCGCCGCCTTCGCCTACCTGGGCTGGCTGTCGCCCTCGCTGTTCGGCGTCACCCTGGCCTGGCTGGGCTTTACCCTGAGCGTCGGCTGGCTGTTCGTCGGCCGGGTCAATCACCATATCCGCCTGCTGCGCGAGGCCGAGGATCGCCTCTATCAGGACTACCAGGCGGTGATCGACGGCCGCAAGGAGCTGGCGCTGAATCGCGACCGCGCGCGCCTGCTGTTCAGCGAAGAATTCGACAGCAATGCGCGCAGCTACCGCGACAACGTCACCCGCGCCGACATCTTCAATGGCCTGGCCGGCAACTGGGCCAACTGCATGGTGCTGGGCACCATCGGCCTGGTGTTCTTCTGCGCCAATGGCCTGGGCTGGGCGGCCGCACCGGTGGCGGCGACCTTCGCCCTGACCGTGCTGTTCCTGCGCGCACCCATGGTCGCCAGCGTGGCGGCGATTCCCAGCCTGCTGGCCGCACGGGTGGCGCTGGGCAAGCTGGAGGCCCTGGAGCTGGCCGAACAGCGCGAGGGTTTCGACTATGTCGAGCAGCCGGCCGACTGGCAGGCGCTGCAGCTCGATGGCGTCAGCTACCGCTACCCGGGCGAGGCGGACGAGCTCGGCTTCGATGTCGGCCCGCTGGACCTCACCCTCAAGCGCGGCGAACTGGTGTTTCTGGTGGGCGGCAACGGCAGCGGCAAATCGACCCTGGCGCGTCTGCTCACTGGCCTGCATCGCCCCGACTCCGGCGCCATTCGCCTGGACGGCCGCGCCCTGCGCGAGGACGAATGGCCGGCGTATCGCCAGTTGTTCGCCAGCGTGTTCACCGATTTTCACCTGTTCGCACGCTTGCTCGGTCCGGCGGGCAGCGAAGTCAGCGATGGCCTGACCAGGGGCTGGCTCGAGCGTCTGCATATGGCGCACAAGGCGCGTGTTTCCGGTGGACGCTTGCTCGATACGCGCTTCTCCCAGGGCCAGCGCAAGCGCCTGGCGCTGCTGCTGGCGATGCTGGAAGGGCGCGACATCCTGGTGCTCGACGAATGGGCGGCGGACCAGGATCCGCTGTTCCGCCGGCTGTTCTACCGCGAGCTGCTGCCGCAGCTGAAGGCCGCCGGCAAGACAGTACTGGCGATCACCCACGACGACCACTATTTCGACCAGGCCGACCGCCTGCTGAAGATGGATGGCGGTCAGCTGTTCGAGCTGACCGGCGAGCAACGCCAGCGCGCCAGCGCCGACGCCCTGCATGAAATCGGCGGGCCGGCGCGGCGAGTGGAGGTGTCGGGCATCTCGTAGGGTGCGCTGCGCGCACCAATACCGCTGCCTGGTGCGCACGGCCTAGGCGGCCCTGCGCACCCTGCCTCATTTTGTTGGGCTGCGTGCCTCGGCGCCACCATGCCGTGGCGATGAGCAGAAACGCCGTTGGAGCGTGCCTCGGCACGTGCAAAATTCGCATGTAAATAAAAATTATTCGCAACTGAGTTCGTCTGTATCCATATCGCCGGCACAGTCCGGCTCGCACCGAGGAACCGCCATGAGCTTCGACAGCCCCGAGACCCGCTTTCTGGTCGTGATCAACGCCGAGCAGCAATACGCCATCTGGCCGGATTACAAGCCGGTGCCCGCCGGTTGGCAGGACGTCGGCGTGCACGGCGACCGGCAGACCTGCCTGGCGCATATCGCCGAGGTCTGGAGCGACATGCGTCCGCGCAGCCTGCGCGAGGCGACGCAGGCCTGATGCAGCTGTTCTGCCTGGCCCCTGTGCGGGTCGCCCAGCCTTCTTTCTACCTGTACGCCGAACTGCTCAATCCGATCGAATTTCACGCCTGGCGCCTGTTGCGCGCCGAGGCCGCATACGCGCCCCAAGGCGCCTAGAGGTGTTGTCCATGACCGCCGATTGCCTTTCTCAGACCCGCACCGATCTGGCCTGGGCGCCATTGTCCTCGGCGCAGCAGCGCCTGTGGTTCTTCAGTCGTCTGGAATCCGCCAGCAGCGCCTACAACCTGGGCGGCGTGATCTGGCTCGAGGGGGCCCTGGATCTCGCCGCGCTGCGTTACAGCCTGGATCAGGTACTGGCCCGGCATGCCGCCTTGCGTCTGGTTTTCGCCGAGCAGGACGGTGTGGCGCAGCAGGCGGTGCTGCCGGTGTGCCCGATGGCGCTGGAGCAGGTCGATCTCGGCGGGCTGGCCGCGGAGCTGCGGCAGAGCGCGGCCGAAGAGCAGGGGCGGGCGTTCGTCGAGCGACATTTCGACCTCGGCCGTGGGCCGCAGATTCGCTGTGCGCTCTACCGCCTGCAGGCGGATCGCCACGCCCTGGTGGTGGGCATGCACCATATCGTTTCGGACGCCAGGTCGGTGGCGGTGCTGTTCGAGGAAATGGCCGAGTTCTACCGGGCCCACCAGCAACACCGCGCGCCTACGCTGAGCACGCTACCTCAGGAGTATTGCGAGTACGCCAAGCTGCAAGGCCAGTGGCTGACCAGCGCCGAAGGCCGGCAGCAACTGGACTACTGGCGTGCGCAGTTGGGCGAGGAGCAGCCGGCCCTGCTGCTGCCGGCCGACTTTGTCCGCCCGGCCCAGGCCGATCGCCGCGCGGCCTATCGCCTGCTGCAGCTGGAACCGCAGCTGGTCGGGCGTTTGCGCGGCCTGGCGAAAGCCTGCGGCGCGACCCTGTTCAGCGTGCTGCTGGCGGCGCTGCAGGTGCAGCTGGCACGGTTGGCGGGCCAGCGCGAGGTGCGCATCGGCGTACCTGTGGCGGGCCGCGCCCGCGGTCATGAGCGCCTGTTCGGCTTCTTCGTCAACACCCTGGTACTGGCCGGGCAGCCGTTGCCGGGCCTGAGCGTGCGCGACTGGATCGGCCGCACCCGGCAATGCCTGCGCCAGGGCCTGAATCACCAGCAGATGCCGTTCGAACAACTGGTCGAAGCCCTGGCTCCGGCACGCAGCCTGGGCCAGCAGCCGCTGTTTCAGGTGGCGTTCAACTACCGCCGCCAGCACCCGCTGCCGAGCAACTGGCTGCCGGGCATCGCGGCGCGTCTGGATGAGCTGCCCGCCAGCCGTATTCCCTTCGACCTGGCCCTGGATGCGCTGCAAGGCGACGGCGAGCAGTTGCAGATCAACTTCGCCTACGCCGCCGACCTGTTCGGCGCGGCCAGCATCGAGCGGCTGATCGCCGGCTTTATCCAGCTGCTCGGCGAGTTCGTCGCCCGGCCCGACAGCAGCCTGGCGCAATTGCGTTTGCACAGCGATGCCGAGCAGAAACGCCTGGCCGTGTGGAACCAGTGCCGGCAAGCCCATGACCCGGCGCGTCTGCTGCCTGAACTGATCGCCGCACAGGCGTGTTTGCGTCCCGACGCCATCGCCCTGGTGCATGGTGGCGAGCGCCTCAGCTATGCCGAGCTGGAAGCCCAGGCCAGCCGCCTGGCCCATCTGCTGATCGAACGCGGCGTCGGCCCGGAAGCGCGGGTCGGCCTGTCGCTGGAGCGCGGCAACGCGATGATCGTCGGCCTGCTGGCGATCCTTAAAGCCGGCGGCGCCTTCGTCCCCCTGGACCCCGGCTACCCGCGCGAGCGCCTGGCCTATATGGTCGAGGACTCGGGCCTGCAATGGCTGATCACCAGCAGCGACCTGGCCGGGCGGCTGCCGGACGTGGAGACGCTGTGCCTGGATCGGCTGGATCTGTCGGCTTACCCATCATCGGCGCCCGCTGTCGCGCTGCATCCGCTTAATCTGGCCTATCTGATCTACACCTCAGGCTCCACCGGCCAGCCCAAGGGTGTGGCGGTCAATCACGCCGGCCTGAGCATGCATGTGCAG